>CAJXVM010000042.1 GCA_913061095.1 uncultured Ignavibacteria bacterium | reverse complement strand
GGCCGTGGGCACGGCGCTGGGCGGCATCGAGGAGCAGGCGCCGTATACGTACTGCGGCAGCGAGGACAACGCCGTGGCCTCGCGCTTTGTGAAGCAAGGAAGCACGCTGTCTTTCGACGTCGCGGCATACGATGCCACACAGACGCTGGTCATCGATCCCTGGGCGACGTATTTCGGGGGGAGTGCAGAGGATATTGGTATCGCGGTGGAAATTGACGGCAGCGGGAATGTCTTTGTTACCGGTCGGACAAATAGTACGAATTTCCCGGTAACGGCCAGTGCGTATCAGACAGTTCTTGATGCGTACACGGATGTATTCGTCGCAAAATTCAGCAGTACGGGAAATCGTCTCTGGGTGACGTACTATGGAGGGGGGAATGAAGATTACGCAGGGGATCTCTGTCTCGATGGCTCCGGAGCAGTTGCGATAAGCGGGACCACAGGCAGTAATAATCTTCCGGTGAGTCCCGGTCTCATGGGCACAAAGCGTAATTCATGGGCGGATGTGTTCGTCGCGAAATTCAGTTCGAACGGAGCCTTTGTGTGGGGTACATACGCAGGTGACAGGATGAACGACAGGGGGTGGGGCATCACTGCTGACGCGTCCGGAAATTTCTATATCACTGGAAATACGAGGAGCGACAAATTTCCCATTACCACCGGTGCGTATATGACATCATGGGCCGAGGGTTTCCTGATGAAGCTGGGCACAAACGGGAATCTTCTCTGGTCGACTTTCATCTGGGATCATGGCTTTGATGTTGCCGTCGACGGAAGCGGGAACGTGTATGTACTGGGTTCCACGGTCAAGCCCACGCTTCCGACGACACTCGGGAGCTTTCAGCAGCAGAACGCAGGCGGAAGTGACGCATTCGTCGGCAAGTTCTCCAGCTCCGGGAGCTTCCTATGGGCCACGTACTGCGGAGGGAGCGGCAGTGAAGACGGTACGAGTATCACGACCGATCCTTCCGGGAACGTCATCCTTTCCGGATCCACCGGAAGTACGGATTTCCCTGTCAGTTCGCTTCCATACCAGTCCAGTCTCGATGCCATGATGGACGGATTTCTCGTGAAACTCGACGGGAACGGTGGCGGCGTCTGGGCGACGTACCTGGGCGGCAATGACTATGATCACATGCGTGCCGCCTGCGATCAGAGCGGGAATGTGTATGCCGTGCTTGTCACCGGGAGCACCAATCTTCCGGTCTCCGCAAACGCGATTCAGAACAGCAATCGCGGCGGCTATGACTGGTATGTCATCAAATTCTCCGCCTCCTGCGCATTGCAGTGGTCGACCTACTTCGGAGGATCTTTGAGCGAGATTTCGAACAATATCAATTATTTTTGGATCCTGCCGGATATTGCAGTCGCTTCAAACGGCTCTGTTCATGTCATCGGTTCGACAACCAGCACCGATATCGTGACGGTCAGCGCCTTTCAGTCCTCGTACGCCGGCGGCGATTCGGATGCTTTCATATTCCAGCTCGACAGCAATGGCGGCCTGCCGCTGCCGAACCAGGCGCCGGTTGCCGTGGCAAGTGCCGACAAGTCCAGCGGGACGGTGCCGCTGACCGTGCAGTTCACCGGCAGCAATTCCTCCGATCCGGAGAACGGACCGCTGACCTATCACTGGGATTTCGGGGACAACAGCTCATCCGCGCTGGCGGATCCGTCACATACCT
The DNA here is from genome assembly GCA_913061095.1 of uncultured Ignavibacteria bacterium. Lineage (GTDB taxonomy): Bacteria > Bacteroidota > Ignavibacteria > SZUA-365 > SZUA-365 > BM516. The sequence continues at coordinate 532 of CAJXVM010000042.1, read as the reverse complement.
TTACAGCTCCCGGAACATACTACGTCATCCTGACGGTCACCGACGATGCAAGCAATTCGAGCAAGGCCTTCGTGGCGGTTGATGTGACGGCCGCTGCCAGCGATGTGATGTACATCGCGGAGATGTACACCGAGCGCATACCGCAGCCGGGGAACAAGGAGCTGTGTAGTTATCGCGTGCGCATCAAAGACGGCAACGGGGATCCGATGCACAACGTGTACGTGCATTTCCAGTATTACGGTCCGAGCACGGGCGAATGGTACGGCATCACGGGTCCGAACGGCTGGTGCGGTATCGAAACGAACAAGCTGCGTGATCCTGTCGGTGTGTGGTCCTTCCTCGTCGATGAGGTCTATGAGCCGGGGTACACCTATGACAGCACGATGAACTGTCATGCCATGCCGTACAACGAGCCAGTGCCGAAATCTCTCGCCGCACTCCCGTCAGGCATCCTCCTGCATCAGAACTACCCGAATCCCTTCAATCCCACCACGGTGATTCGTTTTGAATTGCCGCGGGAGATGGCCGTGGA
>CAJXVM010000041.1 GCA_913061095.1 uncultured Ignavibacteria bacterium | reverse complement strand
GGCCGTGGGCACGGCGCTGGGCGGCATCGAGGAGCAGGCGCCGTATACGTACTGCGGCAGCGAGGACAACGCCGTGGTCTCGCGCTTTGTAAAGCAAGGCAGCACGCTGTCGTTCGACGTCGCGGCATACGACGCCACACGGACGCTGGTCATCGATCCCTGGGCGACCTACTACGGGGGATCGCGGGAGGACCATGTCAACGACGTCGCCGTGGACGAGGATGGGGGTGTCTTTATTACAGGCTGGACGCTCAGCAGGGATTTCCCCGTCAGCACCGGTGCGTTCGATGTGGTGAACGACGGAAAGGACCATTTCTCGGACGCCTTTCTCGTCAAGTTCAGCAGCAGCGGGACGCGAGAGTGGGCGACGTACATCGGTGCGGCCCAGTACGAGGAAGCATGTGCCGTGAGCATTGATGCGCAGGGGGCCGCGATCATCACGGGTCGCAGCAACAGCAGGGGCTTCCCCGCAACTCCCGGTCCGCTCTTCTCGAAAATCACGGGATTCGACACGCAGGTGTTCGTCACCAAGTTCAGCAGCTCTGGTTCGCTGATCTGGAGCACGCTGTTCGGAGGCGGGAATATCGATGTCGGGCAGGGCATCAGCGTCGACGGAAACGGGAATTATGTCATTTGCGGCTACACCGCAAGCCAGGATTACCCGGTCACCGGGGGGGCGTACATGTCGACACCGGCTCCCGGTTTCCTGACAAAACTCAGCGCGACCGGTGCGCTGCTCTGGTCGACATACGCATGGGAGCACATCAATGCGTGCACATACGACGGCGCTGGCGGAGTTCTGGTGACAGGAGTGACGGCAAACGATGCCCTCCCGTCCGCACCGGGTGTGTTTCAGCATGTACACGGCGGTGGCCGTGATGCGTTCGTCGCACGCTTCACCGGCCAGGGAGCGTTCGACTGGCTCACCTACTGCGGAGGGACCGAGGATGAGGAGATGCCGGCGATCAGCACAGATCCGGCCGGGAATATTCTCGTTACCGGGACGACTTTCAGCAACACGAGCTTTCCGGTCACCAGCGGCGCGTATCAAACGACATTCGGTGGATTCTACGTCGATGGTTTCATTGTGAAATTGAATTCCGCCGGTGCGGGGATCTGGGCAAGTTTCCTCGGCGGGGAATCTGCGGATGGGAGCATGGATGTTCAATGTGATGGAACGGGGAACATCATCGCGGCAATGCGAACATCCAGCACGAACCTGGCAGTCAGCGCCTCCGCGGTACAGTCGGCGCTTCGCGGCAGCGAAGACTGGTATATTCTGAAGCTTGACGGCAGCGGAACGTTTCTCTGGGCCACGTATTACGGGGGTACCGGCACGGAAGGAGGTGGTTTTTTCAGCGATCCCGCACGCCTTGCGGTCAGCACCAACGGCTCCGTCCATCTCGCCGGAACGACGCAGAGCAATGATATTTCCACGGTGGCCGCATTTCAGAATTCGTTTGCAGGAGAATACGATGGCTTCCTGCTTCAGTTGAACAGCAACGGAGGAATCCCTCTCCCGAACCAGGCCCCCATTGCCCTGGCCAGCGCCAGTCCAACATCCGGGACGGTTCCTTTCACAGTCAATTTCGTCGGAAGCAACTCCTCTGATCCGGACAACGATCCACTGACCTATTACTGGGACTTCGGTGACAACACCACGTCGACCGCAGCCGATCCGGCACACGTCTACAATGCACCGGGGACACACAACGTGATTCTCACTGTCAGTGATGGTGTCAGCAGCAGTGTCGCGTACCTCACTATCGAGGCAACCACCAGCGCGACCGGTGTCATGTACATCGCGGAGATGTACACCGAGCGCGTGCCGCAGCCGGGGAACAAGGAGCTGTGCCGCTGTCGCGTGCGCATCAAGGACGGCAACGGGGATCCGATGCACAACGTGTACGTGGAGATTTCGTGGACCGGTCCCAACAGCAACTACTGGTTCGACATCACCGGACCGAACGGCTGGTGCGGCGTGGAGACGGCGAAGGTGCGTGATCCCGTCGGACTCTGGACATTTTATATCGACGACGTGTACGAACCGGGGTACACATACGATCCCACGCTCAACGCGGTCTCGCTTCCCTATACGGAGCCAACGCCGAAATCCAATCCCGGACTGCCGACCAGCGTCCTGCTGCATCAGAACTACCCGAATCCCTTCAATCCCACCACGGTGATTCGTTTTGAATTGCCGCGGGAGATGGCCGTGGATCTGGTCGTGACGGATGCGCTGGGCAGGGAAGTGTGGAAAGCCGTGGGCCGTTGGCCGTTGGCTGTCGGCGAGCATGCGATCACGTTCGATGCGGCGGATCTGCCCTCGGGAATCTATCACTACCGGCTTGAGACGCCCGACGGCGTGCTCGCGCGGAAAATGCTGCTGCTGCGGTAGAACGTGCCAACGGCAACCTGCAAAGGAATCAGTGTATCCATGTCATAGATCAATACGAACATCGAGCCATTCCATTCAGGAGGACAGGACCATGAAACTGCTGGCCACGACAACGCTTGTACTTGTATTTGCGATGACGGCCTTCGCCGGGAACCCCCTGGCGGGCGACGGTGATGCCCTGATGAAGAACACCCCGATCTGCTTCCAGGAGAACCGCGGACAGATTGTCGACGCCGACGGCAATCCGCGCATGGATATCGCGTTCACCGCCCGCGTCGCCGGAGTGCAGCTGTATTTCCGGCAGGACGGCATCAGCTA
>CAJXVM010000040.1 GCA_913061095.1 uncultured Ignavibacteria bacterium | reverse complement strand
GAATTCGAGCTCGAGCGCGGGAAGTATTTTTTCCGGGAGGGAGACTATCGCACTGCAAAGGACATTTTCGAGGACGTGGAGGATTCTGACGTACGGCAGATCGCCGCGCTCGGCAAATACTGGATCGGCCGCTGCTACGAGGCGCAGAGCAGAAACAAGGATGCCACCGAGCAGTACGAGGACGTCATCGATGATTATGCGCGCAGCGAAGCGGCGCTGCAGTCGATGATGTCGCTTGCCCGCATGGCGCTGCGTGCCGAGAAATATCAGGAAGCCGCGACGCACTTCAAGGCCGTCATCGACGCCGGCGATATCCCCGAACCTATGCTGAAGGAGGCGATGAACGGCCTGATCCGCAGCTACGAGGAACTGCAGACCTACGATGCCGCACTCGAAATGACAAAACGCTTTGTGGAAACCTGGCCGGGCGATGTGACCACGTTTCGCAAGCGGGTCAATCTCGGGTACTACTACTACCAGCTTGCCTACTTCGACCAGGCGATAGCTCATCTGGAAAATCTGCTCTCGGAGGCGCCGCCCGACGACCAGGCGGAGATCCGCTACTATATCGGAGAGGCATATTTTTCCAAGGGTGACTTCACGCAGGCGGCACTGGAGTTTCTGAAGGTTCCATACCTGGTGATCGGGAAAACCGAGATCGACTGGACCGCTTCCGCCTACTACATGGCAGGACAGGCCTACGAAAAGCAGTCCAAGTTCGATCTGGCTCTCGACATGTACCAGAAAATCGTGGATACTCCCGGACTCGATGCTCGCTTCAAGGCACAGGCAGCGAAGGAAATCGATCGTGTCCGTGGACTGATGGACTGACCGGCGCATCCGCCGCTCATGTCATACCGCCGCGGGCAGATGCATCGTTGTCGCATGAATAATCTGACGGAAGGACGTCATGCCGTCCATTGAATGGACACTGGAACTGCGTTTTCTCATCGCGCTCGGACTCGGATTCCTCATCGGGCTTGAGCGCGAGAGCTCCGGGGCGGAGCGCAAGAGCGGCCATCTTTTTGCCGGTGTGCGCACCTACACCGTCATCAGCCTTTACGGATTCGCATCCGCGTGGCTGTACCGCATCGATGTTGCGTGGGGATTGCCGGTAGGCATGATATCCCTCACTGCGCTCGCGGTGGCGGGCTATCTCGGGAAGATCCGCGAGGGACGCATGGGATGGACCAGTGAAGTTTCAGCCCTGCTGACGTTTGTGGTCGGTGCGCTCTCGCTGCTGAGTGATGTCTGGGTGCCGATCACGCTCGGTGTCGTCAATACGATCCTCCTCTCGGAGAAAGGGGATATCGAACGCTTTGTCGAGAAGCTCGACAAGTCGGAGTTCCTCGCCGTTCTGAAATTCCTCGTCGTCACGGCCATCATTCTGCCGGCACTGCCGGACAGGGAGTATACGCAGTTCGATCTGAATCCGACGCGGATATGGCAGATCGTCATTCTCGTTTCCAGTATCGGCTTTGTCGGATACTTCCTCACCAAGCGGTACGGCAGCCGGTTGGGGATGTGGCTCTCGGGCATTTTCGGCGGTATCGTATCGAGCACCGCGGTCAGCATCGCCGCAGGTCGTGTCGCCCAGCGCAGTGATTCACGCATGTTCGGGACGCTGCAGATGTCGCTTCTCGCCAGCAGCATGATGTATCCGCGCATTCTCGTGCTGATCTGGTTTCTGAATCCCGACGCCGCTCTGCTGCTCTGGTGGCGCTGTCTCATCCTTGCTGCGATCGGAATAATCCTGGCCTTTCAGTTCGAGTCACACGGCGACACCGCAAAGGTCGATTCCATCTCTACGCTTGAAAATCCGTTCGAACTGAAACCGGCCCTGATTTTCGCCGCGGTGTTTGTGCTGCTGACCATCCTGACCGTGTTCGCGAAGGATGCCTTTGGATCCGCAGGGCTGATGCTCCTTGCGCTCATCGTCGGCGTCGTGGATATCGATCCGTTCATTCTTTCGCTTGTGCAGGACGGCGGCGGGTATGTGCTGATCATGCCGGTGCTCATGGCGATGATGAGCAATACCATCGCCAAAGGGGTCTATTTCAGCGTTCTTGCCTCGAAGCTGCGCATGCAGGCTTCCTGGCGATACGGCCTCTGGGCGCTGCTGCATGTGCCGCTGATCCTGATGTGATCTCGCTCGTTTTCTGCAGGCAACTGCAATGTTCAACCAACCCTGGAACGCCTGACTGCCCATGATGGACACTGCCGACAGATATCCGGAGGTCGCATGCCTGCGATTCCGCGACTGACTCGTCAGCTGCACGAGCTGCTTGCGGCAGCGCCCCCACTGCTGATGGCTGTGGCCGCACTGCTGCTGATCTCACCGCTGCTCTCTGCGCAGGAGGTCAGTCTCGAGCCACCGGAACTCGACTTCGGTCGCATCAGGGTGAGCAGTGATCGATGCCGGTCTGTCATCCTCGTGAACCATACAGCCGCACCGCTCGTGCTGCACGAGGTCCGCAACCCTGCGGCACCGTTCCCCGCGACGTTTCCCGACACGATCCCTTCCGATACCGGTGCCTACGTGGACCTCTGCTTTCAGCCACGCGAACTCGGACCGGACTCCGCTGTTGTCACATTCGTCTATGAAACCGAGGGCCTGGATTCCATACGTCTTCCCGTTCGGGCATTTGGCTGGGACAGTCTTTCTCTCGGGATCGGTGTGACGGTAACGGGAAAGCCGGGCAGCATTATCGACATCCCGGTCCGTGTTTTCGATGACATCCCCGCGGAATATGACATCCGCTCGTATCGCTTTGCGCTGCGTTTCAACAAGACGATGCTGTATCCGATCGCAGACGTGAGCGGAGGCGCGTCGCTGACCGCCGGAATGGAAGCTCCAACGGTACAGATGATCCGCGAGGTCGACGCGCGGTTACCACAGGTGGAGTATCGGGTCCGCGGTGCAACACCGCTCAACAATCCTGCACCGGACAGCGTGCTGGTCAATCTGCGCTTTCTGGTCCTCCATGGGAATGCTATGTCCACCGATCTGACACTGGTCTCAGCCGGCTTTTCCGACGGAGCCCCGCTCGGCGGTGTGTTTCTCAAGGGACGTTTCATTGCTGACAGTCTCTGTTTCCAGGATCTTCGCCTCGTCGACATTCCCGACCGCGACATGGCAGCCGACGTGGGCGGCTATCCGAATCCCTTCTCCCATGCCACACTGATCCAGTATCACATCGGGCGGGATGCGCCGGTACGGCTCACGGTGCACAGTATGCTTGGCAGGGAAGTGGCCGTACTCGACGAGGGATTGCGTCCCGCCGGGCTGCACGCCGTTCGCTTCGATGGAGGCAGTCTGCCGGAGGGTATCTACTTCTGCCGTCTTGCCGCGGGGAATGTGATTCGGACATCTACCATCATGCTTGTCAGGTGAGGAATGCACCGATTTCTGCGATTCATTCTCGTCCTTGTTCCGCTGATGCCGGCCTTTTCCCATGCACAGGGGAGTGATGAGGGAAGCATGGGGCGGGCGACGATCGGTCTGGTGGGTGGTGTGAATTTCTCATGGCATCAGGGCACGTTCACATCCAGCGACGCACAGTTCGACTGCTGCACATTCTCCGGTGGCAACGGGCTGGGGCGCACGGCGGGACTGCGGATGATCATCCCCCTGACGGAAAAGCTTTCCGTGCGAGCGGGCACGGTGTTCGAGCAGGTGAACGGGGAGTATCCGGCGGAGTTTGATGCGTATCCCGTGCTCGACCGGAATGACGAGGTCGCACTGCTGCGGCTGCGTGAGGAGCTGGAAACCACGCTTGAGGCGTTCAGCATCGAACTCATGCTCTCATGGAAGGTGCTTGCACCGGGTGTGTATGTCGCCGCCGGACCGTCGTTCAGCATCCTGATGTCGAAGCATCAGATGCAGCAAGAAACCATCCTTTCCCCGGCGGACATTGAATTTGTTGACGGCGGACGCACGCATATGCTGATCGACAGTGAGATTCCGGACGCGGAACACTTCTTTGCGTTCCGCGCCGGCGCGGGTGCGCTCTTTCCGCTGCACCCCATTCTGTATGCCAACCCGGAAATTCTCTTTGCCGTACCACTGAGCCGTGTGCGTGAGCGGGGCGCCTGGACGGTATCAGGGTTCGACGTTACCCTGGGGATTCTCCTGGTCCTGTGAGCGGGCGCTCGTCCGCCAGGAGTGCCTCGATGGACTGTCTCCGCCGTGCGAGATGCCACGCGCCTTCAAGGACAACGGCTTCCGCGGCGAGGGGACGCGAGTTGTAGGTCGAGCTCATGCTCGCACCGTAGGCCCCGGCGGAGAGCAGCGCCACGAGGTCTCCGCGTTCCATCTCGGGCATGGGGAAGCGCCGCGCGAAGGTATCGCTCGACTCACAGACGGGACCGACGACATCATAGAATACGGTCACGCTTCCGTGCGG
>CAJXVM010000039.1 GCA_913061095.1 uncultured Ignavibacteria bacterium | reverse complement strand
GGCGGGTCTGGCCCTTATCCCCTTCGCCTTCATGATTTTCGGCGGCATGCGCGCGAACGGCGTCGTCGGCTTCTGGCGCGGACTGGTGCCGCATGGCATTCCCTTTGTCATCGGCATCCTGATGTTCGTCATCGAGATTCTGGGCCTCGTGATCAAGCCGTTCGCCCTCGCCATTCGTCTCTTTGCAAACATGCTTTCGGGCGCCCTCGTCATCGGGGCGTTCTATGCGCTTATTTTCGGTATGGACACCGTGTTCGTCGCACCGATGTCCATCGCCTTCCTGCTGTTCATGTCGCTGCTGAAAATTTTCATCAGCTTCCTGCAGGCGTATATTTTCGCGATGCTCTCGTCATTCTTCATCGGGATGTCGGTGCATCAGGATCATTGATTTCGCATACACTTTCTCTATAACATCTTTTCAACTGGAGGATTCAATGGAACTCGCATGGTTAGCCGCCGGACTTGGTGCAGCAATCGTCGTCGTCGGTGCCGGACTCGGTATCGGGAAACTGGCCGCCGCCGCCCTTGAAGCAATCGGACGTCAGCCGGAAGCAGCCGGTGATCTTCGCGGTGCGATGATTATCATGGCCGCTCTCATTGAAGGTATCGCACTGTTCGCCGTAGTGGTCTGTCTGCTGCTGGCATTGAAAGCCTGACACACACCGTCTTTCCACCAAGCCGCAGAACTTGAGGTAGCGTATGGATAATCTACTTGCCCTTGAACCCGGGATGCTGATCTGGACGTTTGTCACGTTCGCTCTGCTTCTCTGGATTCTGAAGAAAATCGCCTGGAAACCCATGCTCAGCGCACTGGAGAACCGGGAAGGCAAAATCCGTGACGATCTGCAGAAAGCGGAACAGGCACGCGATGAAGCCGAGCGGATGCTCAATGAGCACAAGGCGCTTCTTCAGAACTCCGAAGCAGAGGCCCGGAACATCATCGATGAGGCCAAGACCACGGCCGAACAGATGAAGCAGGGTATCATCGACTCCGCCAACGAGCAGGCGCGGCAGATGACCGCACAGGCGAAGGCGGAAATCCAGCGCGAGAAAGACACCGCCCTTTCCCAGCTGCGCGAGGAGGTCGCCGATCTCGCTATCCGCGCCGCCGGCAAAATCCTCGGCGAGGAACTCGACGAAAACCGGCACCGGAAGATGGTGGACGATTTCATCGGCAATCTGCCGAAGAACTAACTCCGGAACACACGCAGTATGCAATACACCAAAGTCGCTCAACGCTACGCAGAGGCCATTCTCGATGCAGTCCCAGAGGGGACTGCCATCGAAACGCTGCTTACCGACCTACAGGACGTGCGTGCATCGATCGAAGGCTCTCATGAACTGAAGCTGTTTTTCGAATCTCCCGTCATTTCCCAGACCCGGAAAGCGGATGCCGTACGTGCGCTGTTCTCCGGACGCGTCAGCGACTATGTTCTCTCCGTGCTCCTCCTGCTGATCGAAAAGGGGAGAGAGAATCTCGTGCTTGCCATACTCGAGGCCGTCATGGATGAGCGCCGTCGGCGTGCCGGGATCGTCCGGACACAGATCAACTCCGCCGTGACCCTGTCCGAGGAGCAGCGGGCGAGGCTTTCAGAGGCTCTCGCGGCTGCTTCCGGTAAACAGGTGGAAGCGGAATATCGCGTGGCACCCGAATTGATGGGCGGTTTGCTGGTGCGACTCGACGACACGGTCTATGACGGCAGCGTGCAGCAGCAGCTCAAGAGATTGAGGGCACGCTTCGTCAGCGGCAGATAATACCAACAACGATACGAAACACAACAGTCAGCAGAAGGCAGAATAGACATGGCAGAAGTAAGACCCGACGAAGTATCGGCGATACTCAGGAAACAGCTCAGCGGCTTCGACAGTGAGATTGACGTCTACGAGGTCGGCACGGTCCTGCAGGTTGGCGACAACGTCGCACGCATTTACGGACTGAAGAACTGTCTCGCAGGCGAGCTGATCGAATTTCCCAATGAGATTTTCGGCATGGCGCTGAATCTCGAAGAGGACAATGTCGGCTGCGTGCTTTTCGGCGAGGCCACCGGTGTCAAGGAAGGCGATACTGTCAAGCGCACCGGCAAGGTGGCATCCATGCCTGTCGGCGAAGAGATGCTCGGCCGCGTCATCGATCCGCTCGGCCGGCCCCTTGACGGCCGCGGTGTGATCAATACCGCGCAGACCATGCCCATCGAGCGCAAGGCGCTCGGCGTTCTGCAGCGTCAGCCCGTGAATGAGCCGCTGCAGACAGGCCTGAAAGCTGTTGACTCGATGATTCCCATCGGTCGGGGTCAGCGTGAGCTGATCATCGGTGATCGGCAGACGGGAAAAACAGCCGTGGCGCTCGACGCGATTATCAACCAGAAATTCACGCATACAGAAGAGGCAGCCAAACGCGGTGTCAATCCGGTGTTCTGCATCTACGTCGCGGTCGGCCAGAAGGCGTCCACCGTTGCACAGGTGTACGCGAAGCTCGAAGAGATGGGCGCCATGTCCTACACGACGATCATCACTGCGGACGCGAATACACCGGCACCCCTCCAGTACATTGCCCCGTATTCCGGTGCGACGCTCGGTGAGTTCTTCCGCGACAGCGGCCGTCATGCGCTCGTGGTGTACGATGATCTCTCGAAGCAGGCCGTCGCCTATCGCCAGCTCTCTCTGCTCCTTCGCCGTCCCCCGGGACGTGAAGCGTATCCGGGTGACGTGTTCTACCTGCATTCGCGGCTTCTCGAGCGCGCGTCGAAACTGTCCGATGAACTCGGCGGGGGATCTCTCACCGCGCTGCCCATCATTGAGACGCAGGCGGGTGACGTGTCCGCGTATATTCCCACGAACGTGATTTCCATCACCGACGGTCAGATCTATCTCGAATCGAACCTCTTCAACGCAGGCCAGCGTCCCGCCGTGAACGTCGGCATCTCCGTGTCCCGCGTCGGCGGGAACGCCCAGATCAAGGCGATGAAGCAGATCGCCGGTCCGCTCCGCCTCGACCTCGCGCAGTACCGCGAACTCGAGGCCTTCGCAAAGTTCGGATCCGATCTCGATAAATCGACACAGCAGCAGCTGCGCCGCGGTGCGCACATGCTCGAACTGCTCAAGCAGGGACAGTATCAGCCGATGCCCGTCGAGGAACAGGTGGCCAGCATCTTTGCCGGTGTCCGCGGTTTCACCGACGATATCCCACTCGATGAAATGGACCGTTTCGAGCAGGAATTCCTCGAATTCATGCGCACACGCCACGCGGAGACACTCAGCGCGATCGCCGACGAAAAGAAGCTCAGCGACGAGCTTACCGAAAAGCTCAAGGGCATCCTGACCGATTTCGTCGCGACCTTCAAGAAGTCACTGAAAACCGAAGAAGCAGCATAACCCATGGCAAACCTCCGCGAGATCCGCAGCCGTATCAACGGCGTGCGCAGCACCAGCAAAATCACCCAGGCCATGAAAATGGTGGCCGCCGCCAAGCTGCGTCGCGCGCAGGACGCCATTATTTCAGCGCGTCCCTATGCGTACAATCTTCAGGATCTCATCACGCATCTCCTTTCCCGTGTCGATCGTTCAACGCTGCCGGTGATGATGCAGCGCGATGAAGTCAACAGCGTGCTGCTGATTGTTGTCACGGCGGATCGCGGACTCTGCGGTGCGTTCAACACGAACATCATCCGCCATGCCATGCAGCGCATTCACAAGACCTACGGCGACCTGCACAGGCAGGGAAACGTCAAGCTGCTCTGCATCGGACGCCGCGGATACACCCATTTCAGGAAGCGTGACTATGATGTCATGGAACATCATGTCGGCCTGGTGAACACCGCCACGTATCTCGATGCCGCAAATATCATGTCGGGGGCGCTTGAGCGTTTTCTCAGCGGAGAATTCGACCGCGTTGAAGTCGTGTACAACGAGTTCAAATCGGTGATCCAGCAGCGCATCCGTGACGAGCAGCTGCTGCCGCTGCCGGAGGAAGAACCGGAGGAAGCCGAAAGCAAATACCACGAGTTCGTTGACTACATTTACGAGCCCTCCGAGGTCGAGCTGATGGAGCAGCTCATCCCGAAGCATCTCAACTTCCAGCTGTTTCGTACGCTGCTCGAGTCCAACGCCGCAGAGCAGGGGGCTCGCATGACGGCAATGGATTCCGCAACCAGTAACGCGAAGGACCTCATCCGTGACCTGCAGCTCGAGTACAACAGTGCCCGTCAGGACAGTATCACGACCGAGATCCTGGAGATCGTCAGTGGTGCGAACGCGCTCAAGCAGGAAGATTAACGGAGCACGGATCCGGCAGCTTGAATCTTGAATGGCTGACGGGGAGGAGGAGACAGAAGAATCGAAGCCCGTACCGCGTGGTGCGGGCTCTGTTTTTATTGAATCCCGAGAACTGTCCCGGGGTTTCAGGAAAAAGACTGTTTCACGGAAGATGAGAATGGCATGGGAACCGAATACATCAGAAATCGAACAGTGCTCGTGACGGGATCGACCGATGGTATCGGACTGCAGACCGCACTGGAGCTGGCACGCATGGATGCGAAGGTCATCATTCACGGGCGCAGCGAGGAGCGGCTGAACCAGGCCTTCGCGCGTCTGCGGGCACAGGGTGCAGAACCCGTCGGCGGTGTCGTTGGAGATTATGCATCATTCGAATCCGTGCAGCGCATGGCGGATGAAGTGCGCCGCAGTTTTTCGTCCCTCTCCGTGCTCATTAACAATGCGGGAATCTACATGAACGAGCGGGAGCTGACGCAAGACGGCCATGAAATGACCTGGCAGGTCAACCATCTTTCGATGGTGCTTCTCACGGAGCTTCTTCTTTCAACGCTGGGACACAACGCTCCTTCGCGCATCGTCAACGTGGCATCCATCGCGCACACGCGCGGCAGCATCGATTTGAATGATCTGGACGGAGAAAAGACGTTCGATCCCTACGGCGCGTACGCGCAGTCAAAACTCGCGAATATCATGTTCACCTACGAGCTGGCCGACCGTATTGAAGGCAGCGGTGTGACCGCGAACTGCCTGCATCCGGGCGTGATCGGAACGAAGCTGCTGCGACAAGGATTCGGCATCGACGGCGGCACGCTCAAGGAAGGAGCGGAAACCTCGGTATATCTCGCGTCCGACGACGACCTGCGGGACGTCACCGGAAAATACTTCGTGCGAAAGCGGGAAACTGCTTCTTCCGCAGAGACTTACGACGAAGAGCTCAGAAAGAAACTCTGGGAAACCAGTCGCGAGCAGATCTACGGCGAGTGAGTAATCACGGTCACTGCCCCCGGAATGTTGCGGAAGATCATGGATTAGGCGAGCACGAGCACGAGCAGGATGCGGTAGCCCCAGGCGTAAGCCTGGGGGTGCCAGGAAATCAATACACCGCCTGCCCGCCGAAGCTACAGCGCCG
>CAJXVM010000038.1 GCA_913061095.1 uncultured Ignavibacteria bacterium | reverse complement strand
GATGCGGTAGCCCCAGGCGTAAGCCTGGGGGTGCCAGGAAATCAATACACCGCCTGCCCGCCGAAGCTACAGCGCCGAAGGCGCTGAAGCGAAGGCGGGTCATCCCGAGTAGCCCGCCGTAGTGCGCCGAAGGCGGGCGTATCGAGGGACAGTTCGCCAATACATTTCCCTCGCACGGCACATAAGAAGCAAGATTGCAGAGGCGCACACCACAATCGGTGTGCGCTTCGTCTTGAAATCATCTCAAAGAAATCGCGATCTTCCGTCCGGCGGGGACTATGTTTCGCCCGGATGCGTTCGTCCCTTGCAGTATCTGCATATTGTGTGTGATATTCATTCAGAATCCGCTACATATTTGCAGAATCAGCATCAACAGCCGGAGAATGTCATGACGATCACATCACAAAACGAAAGAGACGGCAGCGAATACGATCCCCGGGCGGCAGTCAAATGGCTCGTGGACCTGCGGGAAAGGCACGGGATCAGCCAGCGAGTTCTTGCCGATCGTCTCGGAGTGTCACAGAGCACCCTGTCGCGGCTCGAAAGCGGTGAGGACAGACACCTGAGCATTGCAGAGGCGGCTGCCTACGTCAACGCCCTCGGCATGTCTTGCACGCTGAAAATCTTCGACGATGGAATGCCTGCGGATGTGCAGCTGCGACGAACGGTCATAGAGGTGATGCGTCTGCTCACACGGCTTTCCAGGTTGCTCGAACGTCACGGGGCGAACGACGCGGTGATACGCGAACTGGACGCCTTCATCGGCGGCGGCATCTCGCCCCTGCTGCTCGAGGCGCTCGACAGCGGTGGATTCCACGGAGACGCGGCATTCGGCGTCATGAACCTGGAACTGGCACCGGGTGCGTAAGGCGCGGGTGAACACACAGCGGAGGGGGAAGCACAATGTGCTGGGTGAGTATTGCAGGTGGGAGTAAAATAGGCATCGCCACCCATGAATATAGGCAGCGCTGCCCATTGCGGTTTGGCCCCGTCCTGAATAGACTACGGTGTATTCGACCGTCGAAATACGATCGGACTGACGGCGTATTCCACACACCTTGCATCGGATGCCGCGGAAACCGATATTTCCGATATCGTTATCCCCATACCAGCGTCCTGTGCCCGCAGTTCGTGGCATCGGCAGACCGGCCGAAACTGATCCGCCGAGGTCCCGTTTCGGCCACCGAGGTACTTCGCCGCAGATGTCTCCCTACGATGAGGACAGACCATGATGCGTCACACCACGTTCATCGCGCTTTTCCTGCTTGCTGGAATGCTGCCGATCGGGGAAGCCGTGTCGCAGTCGCACGAGGCCAGCCGGCTGCAAGCGGAACTGAAGCAGTACACGGTTACCGATACGCACCGCGTGCAGCTGCTGCTCGATCTCGGCGCATCCTGGCGGCGGACGAATCCCCGTAAAGCTCTGGAATATTATGCATCCGCTGAACGCCTTGCTCGAAAACTTGAGGATCGCGTGCGGCAGGCCGATGCCATGATGATGCGCGGGTGGTTTACTGTCCGGCAGGGGAATATGAAACGGGGCAGTGCCATCATCCGGGAGGCTTCGGGATTATACGCCGCCGCCGGTGACAGCGCCGGAATTATCAAGTGCATGAACACCGAGGCAGGATTGCTCTCCATGCAGGGGAAAAACCGTGACGCAATGGAGCTGCTGCAGCGCTGTGCCGCGTATTACTCCGTTCGACAGGATACCAGCCGGTTGCTGCCGGTTCTGTCAAATCTCGGCAACTGCTGTACCTATCTCGGAAATAAGACGGAGGCGATGCAGTATCGCGAGCGAACGCTGATGCTGGAGGAGGCACGTCATGATACTGCGGGGATCGCTGTGACCCTCATGCATATCGGTATTCTACAGGATGATCCATCCAGCGCACTTCGCTATTATGAACGCGCTGAACCACTGCTGCGGAGCCAGCGCGATGCGAATGCACTCGCTCACCTGTATAACAACAGGGCAGAGGACTACAAGCATCTTGGGAATTACGGAAAGGCAATGGAATCCTACGAGCAGGCCATCACATTGGGAGAGAAGCTGGGACTGAAGGACATCGTCGCCCAGGCGACCATGAACATCGCCGGACTCTACAGAAGAGAGCAGAAGCATGAGCGTGCCCTGCTTCATCTCATGCGCGCGAAGCTGTTCGCGGAATCACACGGCATGCGGCAGCTGGAGGTGAAATGCCTCGTCAATCTCGGGTGGCATCACAACTGCCTGGGGAAGTATGATGATGGTATTTCTTACGGGATGGAGGCACTGCGCCTGAACGATGAAGTCCCTGATCTTTACACTCGCATGTGCGCGCACGAAGTCATCTACCGGGCACATGCACAGCGCGGGGACTATGAAAGTGCATTCCGCTCCTTTCAGCAATTCAAGATTCTTTCGGATTCCCTGAACAGCGAATCCTCCCGAAAACGCATGGAGGAATTCAACGCGAAATACGGTGCCGCCGAAAAACAGCATGCCATCGAGCTGCTCGAAAAGGACCACGCGCTGCAGGCGGAGCTGCTGCTGCGGCGGGATCTCGAAGCACGACAGAAGGAGCAAGCGCTGACGCTTCTCGCGCAGGACCTCGATCTCCAGCGTCTTCGAACACAGAAGAAGGATGCCGCTCTCCGCGTGGCCGCTGACTCACTGATCCTCGCCCAGCAGGTACAGGTGATGCAGAAGGAGCGGCTTGCGCGGGAGTCACTCCTGCGATGGATCTTCATCGGTGTGAGTGTTCTGTTTCTCGTTCTTGCAGTTCTTCTCGTGCGGTATTTGCAGCAGCGTAGAAAACAGGGAGAGCTGCGCGCGGAGGCGGCGGAATACCGGGCGCGTTCGCTCGCTGCCGAGGCAGCAAAGAAACAGGCGGAAAATGAACGACGGGAACGCGAAGCGCAGGAGATATTCTCCCATCGTCTCCTCGCCTCGCAGGAGGAGGAACGTTCCCGCCTCGCCTATGAATTGCACGATACTCTTGCGCAGGATCTTATCGTCGTGAAAAATCGCCTCCTCATGGCGCTCGAGCAAACAGACGGCCGGCAGCATGTGCAGGAAGGAATCCACGCGGTTACGGCGTCGCTCGAAGGCGTACGGCGCCTGTCCCGCGACCTGCGTCCCTTTCAGATCGACGAATACGGCATATCCAGCGCACTCAGGGGGATGCTCAAACGCCTCGACGAAAATTCGCCGCTTACTATTCATGCGGATATCGCCTCGATCGACGGGTTGTTCGACAAGGAACGGGAGATCACACTGTTCCGCATCACGCAGGAAGGGGTGAACAACATTCTCAAGCATGCCGAGGCCACCGAAGCGTCGGTTCAATTGCAGCGCCGCAACGGCAATGTGCAGCTGTCGATAGAGGATAATGGAGTGGGATTCGATACCGGCACCGTGAAGGGTGGATTCGGACTTCACGGTATCCGTCAGCGCGTGAAAATGCTCGGCGGGAGCATACAGATCACCAGCGATCAGGGAGCCGGAACGCGGCTTGAACTCGAAATCCCGGTTGCTTCGGAAAACGACAACATGGCCATCGAACATGAGATCGGAGAAATTCATGCCTGAGACGCTCTCAATCCTGGTCGCCGACGATCACCCTCTCTTTCTGACGGGACTCCGCCAGGTGATCGAGAATGTCGGTCATTTCTCTGTCGTCGCGGAGGCGAACGACGGCGTGACCGCCCTCAAACGATTGCGGGATTTGCATCCCGCGGTCGCCGTCCTCGATCTGCGCATGCCGGGGATGAGCGGTCTCGCGGTCGCGCGTGAGTTCCTCTCCGAATCGACGAACACGAAAATCATCATCCTGACCGCCTATGACGACGAGGAGATGTTCAACGACGCGATGGACATCGGCGTGCTCGGCTACGTGCTCAAGGACAGTGCCACGGCGGAGATCGTGCGCTGCATCGATACCGTGGCCATGGGTGAATATTTCGTGAGTCCCGCCCTCACCAGTGCCGCGCTGAAGACCCGCACCCGCGCCGGGGACGCGATGGACGCCGTGCACGGCCTCGACCTGCTGACAACCACCGAACGGCGTGTCCTGCGTCTCGTGGCGCGGGATCATACCACGGCGGATATCGCGGAGATGCTTACCGTCAGTCCCCGCACCGTCGATCATCACCGCGCCAACATCTGCCGCAAGCTCGAACTCTCCGGCATCAATTCCCTCCTTCGTTTCGCCCTCCAGCATCGCGCGCATATCTGAACTTCCCCGGGAAAAATAGGTATCGATGCCTATGGAAATAGGCATTGATGCCCATTGAGCCTCTACGTGAGGATCGCGTAATTCCATACAGTGATCAGGACCAACCAGCCATGCGAATTCTCATTGTCGATGACAACGCCCGTGTTCGAAAGACGCTGCACTCCCTGCTGCATCATCTGTTCACCGATACGATTGAGGCGGGGGACGGGGTGTCCGCAGTGGAGATGTACCGGCGCTTTCATCCCGAAGTGGTGCTCATGGATGTCCGCATGCCGCGAATGAACGGCATTGAGGCCACGGCCTGCATCCGCTCGATGGATCCGGATGCCCGCGTGCTGATGGTGACCGAATTCGACGATGCCGCACTCCGGCACAACGCGGAATTTGCGGGTGCCATGGGCTACTACCTGAAAGAGGATCTGATGGAACTGCGGCGCTTCCTCGAGGCGCTCTCCATCACGCTGTCGGATGAGAAGAATACATCGTTCGGAATATATCTGTCATGATGGAAGCCACAATATGAAGGAGGAGATGATGAACACCGCGATGCGACGAACCATGATCTGCTGTCTTTTCGTGATGATTCCGACGCTGCTGGATGCGCAGAGCTTCAGCCTGCTCAGGGATATACGGCCTGGGAATGACACCACACGTGCCGCCGTATCCCGTGACATTGCCGATGGAGTCATGTACTTCCAGACCGTCGACGCCACCGGGAATCCGACGATCTGGCGGACGGATGGAACGACAGCCGGGACGCGGCAGTTTACGGACGCCAAGGCCATGGGGATGATCCGCGCCATCGACGGTGTGGTCTATTTCCAGGGCGCGCCGAATCCAACGTACGGAATTGAGCCCTGGAGAAGCGACGGGACACCGGCCGGCACATTCATGCTGGCGAATGTGAACCTCAAGGAAATGAGTTCGTTCAGCAGGGATTTCGTGTCATTCGGAAATGAGGTGTATTTTCGCACCTTCTATTTCAAGCGTAAAAACGGTTCCCCGTATCTCAAGGATTACAACTGGGAGCTGTGGAAAACCGACGGGACACAATCCGGGACGGGGAAAGTCGGTTCGATGCCGTTTCACATGGATCTCACGAACGTCGGTAATTCGCTCATTCTTGACGGAATCGATCTGTATGTATCGGATGGTTCAGGCGTGACGGAACTGATGGATATCTGCCCGACCTTTCCGGCGGACTGGTATTCTTCGTGCATGTCCGATCCCTATGCGGGCTGGCCCCGCGTCTACCGGACAGACGCAATAAGGAAACCGGTCGTCGTGAACGGGGTCTATTTCCAAACCCTTTTCAACGCTGGTTCCGGCGGGGAGCTGTGGCGCAGCGACGGCACTCCGGCGGGCACATGGCAGTGCACGGACATCAATCCAGGATCTGGATCGTCCTATCCTTCCTTCCTCATCCCGATGGGCAGCTGGCTGTATTTTGCCGCGTATTCTCCCGACAATGGCACCGAACTGTGGCGGTATCCTCTGAACGGGACGTCATTCAGCCAGGCGGAACGGGTATGTGACATCGTGCCCGGTGCGGGCAGCTCCGAACCGATGTGGCTGACGGTCATGGACGGGAAGCTGTATTTCTCCGCATACCGCGAAACCGAGGGACGCGAACTCTGGATGAGTGATGGGATCCCCAATGGATCGACCGTCCTTGTCCTGGATATCAATCCGGGACCGGAGAGCTCGGATCCCCAGTATACCTCTGTCGAATACGATGGAGGAGGCGATGGTGACAGGAAATTCAATCGCACCTTCGCGACGATAGGTGGACGCATGTATTTCGCGGCGACAGAACCGACGCACGGCTATGAGCTCTGGAGCAGCGATGGTACGCCCGCCGGCACAGTACTGGCTGCAGACATCAACGCAGGATCAGGCAGTTCCAATCCGCGAGGATGTACCGTTCTCAACGGACAGCTGCTTGTCCATGCCTATGAACCGGCGGTCGGTTGGGAGTGGTGGGTATACAGCACGGGAGCAAACCTTCCGCCTGTTGCAGTCGCCACGGCGAGTCCCACCTCGGGTGCTGCGCCACTGACTGTGCGTTTCGACGGTAGCGGATCATACGATCCCGAGGACGGCAGCAATATCACCTATGCGTGGGATTTCGGCGACGGGGTGGGAAGCTCCACGCAGATGAATCCCTCGTATACATACACGAGTCCTGCGACATATGTGGCGACCCTGACGGTTACTGATCCGGACAATGAAATCGGAAGCGACCAGGTGGCCATCACAGTCACGTCCACTCCGAGCGGGTATGTCTACGTCGCGGATCAGGCGGTGACGCGTATCGTTCTGCCCGGAAACAAAATTGCCGCCGAAGACGTGGTGCTGGTCAAGGATGACGCAGGTCAGCCGATCGCAGGTGCTGTAGTGCATGCGGATGTCACAGGACCGACCTCCGGAAGTGTTTCGGGCATGACCGACTCGAATGGGGAAGTGACGCTTGTCTCCGATTGGGACCGCAATCCGAACGGCGGGTGGTGTTTTACGGTCACTGACGTGCAGGCAGCGGGGAAAGCATACAATTCTTCTGCGAATGTCATCACCACAGCCTGCGAGGGCAGTCCGAAAAAGAGCCTTCTGCGTCCTGCTTTCTGCGTCCTGCATCAAAACGCTCCGAATCCCTTCGCTGCGACGACGACGATCTCGTATACGCTCACAGCTCCGGCGAGGGTATCGCTGATCGTCACAGATGTGCTGGGGCGTGAGGTGAGAAGAGCTGTGAGCCGTTGGCCGATGGCTGTTGGCGATCATGCAATGGAATTTGATGCGAGCGGGCTTCCGGCCGGGGTGTACTTCTATCGCCTCGAAACCCCGGAGACTGTGCAGATGCGACGGATGGTGATCATGCGCTGATACGAGAACGCATCGTCGAGACAGAACCCGATGAATGGAGGATCTTGATGTTGTGCAAATTTCTCAGGATATTCAATTCAGAAAATCCGGATATATGTCTGTTCCCGAGCAGGGGCGGATGTGCGCTGCAGAGCTGCACATCCGTCTCCTGCGATCCGCTTTCACAGAGGAGGTACGTTCCATGAACGCATTATCATGGCTTTTGAATTATTGGCTGAGCAGGAAGTCCCTGTTTGTTTGTGTGATTCTGACTGTTCTTGTTTCGCAGTTCGCTCTTGCCGGCGTATCGGGAAATCCAATGGGAGATACGGAGAAAACTCAACGGTTCACGAGGAGAGACATCAGCACCTCCGTTGGATTCACTGAGAACCGGGGACAGATCATCGATTCGGATGGAAATCCCCGCCCGGATATTCGGTATACCGCACGTTTCGGGGGAGCCACGCTGTATCTCCGGACAACGGGAATGAGCCACGTATTTTCGGAGATTGTTCGTGACGAGAAGGTGGTAAGCGAATCGACGGGGCGCACGCCTCAATGGACTCCAGATGCGGAGTGTGAGGGTGAAAGTATCGTGCGACAGTACCGCGTGGATGTTGAATTCCTTGATGCGAATCCGCATGCCACTATCCGCGGAGATGAGCGGCTCCCGAATGTGTCCCACTTCTATTTTGCGCACTGCCCGGATGGTATCACGCACGTTCCCTCGTATTCCCGCGTGATATACAAAGATGTGTATGACGGGATCGACTGCGTGTTCACACTGCGGGATGGGGGCTTCAAGTACGACTTTCT
>CAJXVM010000037.1 GCA_913061095.1 uncultured Ignavibacteria bacterium | reverse complement strand
TCATCAAGGCATATGGAATCTCTGATTCGATTACTGGTCGTAACGCTTGCAGTGCTCACGCTCAACATCCCCTTCGGGTACTGGCGCGAGTCCGTGCGAAAGTTTTCGCTCGCCTGGATTCTGGCGATTCATCTGCCCGTTCCGCTGGTCATCCTCCTGCGAATCTATGCCGGGATCGGATTCGCATTCTACACCTATCCGCTTCTCATTGGCGCATTCTTCATCGGACAGTATATCGGCGTACGCCTCCACCGCCGCATGGCCCGTCAGCTTGGCGCCCCGCTGTCGTCGTGCATGGTGATGGATGTGTGGAGGAGGACGTCGGCCGCGGCGGGATCGGGAAAACACCCGGGGGAGTGAGTATCGGCAAGATGACAAGATGAAAAATGAAACGGCCGCCTGATCAGCGGCCGTATCCTTTCATTCGTCCATCTTGACATCATGTCATTATTCCTGATCCGGGAATGTCTCCTTTACGGATTTCTCGACAAGGTCATCGGCCACCATGAACGGCATCGTAATGTGCCCTTCGCCGCGATGCTTCTCGTTCCAGTCGCGGACGGTTGAAACGGCATTCTCGTTGCGTGCCCAGTTGCGGCGGGCGACGCCGCCCATGACATCCCAGCTGAGCCCGGAGCGGATGATGGCGTCCATGCGCTCGGAGCCATCGAGCACGATGCCGTTGCCGCCGTTGCTGGCGCGGCCGATGCCCACGCCGCCGCCGTTCGAGAGCACGACCAGCGTCATGCCGCGCGCGACGTTGCCGGCGAAGCACTGCACACTCATGTCGGCGGTGACGTTGGAGCCGTCGTAGATGTTGGCGGTCTCGCGGAACGGGGAGTCCGTGCCGCTGACATCGTGATGATCACGCCCGAGAATCACCGGACCGATCTCCCCGCTGCGCACCATCTCGTTGAATTTCAGTGCAATGCGTACGCGTCCTTCCTCGTCAGAATACAGGATGCGCGCTTTCGTGCCGACCACGAGTTTATTCTCCTCCGCGGTGGCGATCCAGTGGTGGTTGTCGCGGTCCATCGGACTCCGATCCGGGTCGATGCATGCCATCGCGGCCTGGTCGGTTCTGCGCAGATCCTCGTCTTTCCCGCTCAGGCAGACCCAGCGGAAGGGACCGAATCCGTAGTCGAAACACATCGGTCCCATGATGTCCTCCACGTACGACGGCCACACGAAGCCCTCGCTGGTGTCGCGTCCATTGCGCGCGATGGAGGTCTCGCCCGCCTCGAAGATCGATGCCATGAAGCTGTTGCCGTAATCCCAGAAATACGATCCCTTCTCCGTCAGGCGCTGGAGCACGCGATAATGTCTGAGCAGCGAATCGTCAACCAGTTTCCTGAAGCGCGCGGGATCCTGCTTCATGATTGTGCGCCCCTCCTCGAAACTCACGCCGGCGGGCGTGTATCCGCCCTCGTACACGACATGGCAGGATGTCTGATCCGAGATGAGCTCGACCCGGATATCCTTCTCGTCGAGATATTCCAGCAGATCCACCACGTTGCCGTGATAGGCGATGGAGACGGCTTCGCCCTTCTCGCGGTATTCCTTCATCCAGGCCGCAATCTGGCCGAGGTCGTCGGAGACGAGACTGACCCAGCCCTGGCTGTGCCGCGTTTCGATGCGGCTCTTGTCCACTTCGGCGATCACGCCGATGCCGCCGGCGATTTCCACGGCTTTCGGCTGCGCGCCCGACATGCCGCCGAGTCCGGACGAAACGAAGAACACGCCTTTCAGGTCGCTGTCGGCGGGAATGTCGAGGTAGCGGCGTCCGGCGTTGAGCAGGGTGATGTACGTGCCGTGCACGATGCCCTGGGGACCGATGTACATCCAGCCGCCCGCGGTCATCTGTCCGTAATTGGTCACGCCCATCCCCGCGAGGCGGCGGAACTGCTCGGGATTGTCCCATTGCCCCACCAGCAGCGCATTGGTGGATATCACGCGCGGCGCATCTGGCTTTGAGGGGAAGAGTCCCACCGGGTGGCCGGAGGAAATGACCAGCGTCTGCTCCTCGGTCATGACCTCGAGGTATTTCCTGATGAGGAGATACTGCATCCAGTTCTGGCAGACCTGGCCGGTCTCGCCGTAGGTGACGAGTTCGTAGGGATAAAGCGCGACGTCGAAATCCAGGTTGTTGTCGATGTTCACCTGCAGCGCGCGTGCCGGGAGGATGCCGGTGTATTCGTCCACCGGACGGCCTTTAATGTTGCCTTCAGGACGAAAGCGGTAGCCGTAGATGCGACCCATGGAGCGCAGCTCCTCGAGGAACTCCGGCGCGAGCGCTTCGTGCAGCTCCTCCGGCACGTAGCGCAGGGCGTTGCGCAGTGCCGTGCGGATTTCATGCTGTGAGAGGTTCAGTCCGCGATTCGGTGCGCGGCGGATACCGGGTGCGAATTCCTTCTTCGGAGGCAGTTCGGCCGGAAGACTTACGGTCATGGCGTTGGAGATATCGGTGTTGCTCAGCATGATGATTCGGGGATTCGTGTGCGGAATATTCGAATATCAAATATACAAAAAACGCGCAGTAGCCCGCAGGGCCGAGCCAACGGCTCGGCCAATTTTCTCGGGTATTTTGATCTATTGTGCTGATGCCGGAGTGTCAGTGACGGTGATCTCGTACTCGGAGATGAAGGAGTTCATCGAATCGATGCGCCCGACGAGCAGCATTTCCATCTCGGATGTAAGCTGTGTGTTGGGATCGGGATTGACGATGGTCTCATCGTTGGTGTACAGCGCGATGACACTGCAGCCGGTTTTCGCACGGATGCCGGAGGTGCGCAGCGTGGTGCCGGTAAGACGGCGCGGGACGGGAAGGCGGAGCATATCCAGGCCTTCGGCCAGCATCATCACGCGGTCGGCCTTCAGGAAGTGCATGATGGCATTCGATCCGAGTGATGCATAGGAGAGTACGGCATCGGCCCCGGCGCGGTGCAGTGTCGAGATGTTGCGCTCGAGCGTCGCCCTGCTGACGATGTGCACGTCGGGCCGCAGCCGGCGGCAGTACACGGTGAGATAGATGTTGGTGTTGTCGTCCTGCGTCGTGATGATAACGGTCGTAGCCCGCTTGATGCCCGCCTTCTCCAGCGTTTCAAGGTCCGCTGCGGAGCCGACGACGTACGGAGACGTCTCCCGCACCACGAGGGGATTCTTTTCAACGATGGCATGGGAGATGTCGCGCCGGGTGAGAACTTCCGCGACGCTTCGTCCCACGCGTCCCCCGCCCAGGATGAGGACATACGCCTCATCGGTGCCGGCGCTGTGGAAACGCTGTTCGTAGCGGTGGAACTGTTCCTCGGATCCGGCGAGCACCAGCACGGTGGCATTTCCGAGGCGCGCGTCGATATTCGGCATGTGGAAGACGCCGCGTTCCCAGATACCGACGACGGTGACGCCGGTCTGCTCGCGCAGGGCGCTTTCCCGCAGCGTTTTTCCGATCAGTTTCGTGCCGTTGACGGGAGCTTCCGCGATTTTCAGCGGATCGAATGCCCCGATGACATTGGCATGCACCGTGCCGCCGATCACGCGGTTGGCGAGCGAGTTGCCGAGAATCTCCGTCAAGCGCAGCACGCGCGTACTTCCCGCAAGCGTCATGATGTCGACGGAATCCGGCGAGTCGGCCAGCGACACGATGGGGACATCGGCATCGAGTTCCCGGATGGTCGAGATGACATTGGTGTTGATTTCATCCTTCCCGTTGACGACCACCAGAGCGGCATCGCTGACACGCAGGCGGTGATAGGTGTCGGGATCGTCCCGATCCCCGAGCACGACCCGGATGCCGGCATCGTGCAGATCGAGCGCGGTTTGAAGGTCGTCCACCAGCAGCGCATACGGTGTCTGGTATCCCTTGAGTTTGTCAATCAGGCTCATGCCGACCGGATCGGAGCAGGTGACGAGGACGTGGCGCGTGGTTCCATCCGGGAGTTCGCGCGGCGCCTGGGCGCGGGGCCGGGCCTCGAGCCACGGAGCGTAGAAAAACTGGATGAAGGTGAAGGGCAGCAGCACCAGCAGCAGCATGATTCCGGAGAACAGCACGAGCATTGAGAACACGCGACCGATGTCGCTGGCAAACGTGATATCCCCGAATCCCAGTGTGGACATAACGGTCAGTGTCCAGTAAAAGCCCGTCACCCAGCTGTGCGATTTTCCTTCGGCCTCCATCAGGTAATGAAAAATCACGCTGTACGCAGTGACAAGCCCCGCGAGACTCAGCAGGAAACGCATCAGCGCGCGGATATTCCGCCGCGTCGTCTTTCCCTGCAGGAAAAATGCCATCTGTGAAGGAAGGAATTTCATTGGATGTCGCCGCTTTGCCGTTCAGCAATTCATGACGTCAAGTATACAAAATATTTCCGTAGGGCCGACCCAACGGCTCGGCCATGTTGGTTGGAAAACGGCTCGGCTTTTATCATCCGGACGATGGTTTTACCCGGGTAAAATTGAATATTATCCGGGTAAAATTATGTTTTTACCCGGGTAAAAATATGCTCGTCAGTCTTCCGTTGCGTTCTCATGGAATTTTCGGTACCATTTGACGCAGAGTCCACCAAACTGAAATCCGTCCGGTGCCGTCATGAGAATTCCTGTTTCAGTATCGATTCTTCTCCTGGTATTCACGTTCCCGTCGGTCGCGCAGCAGGGCGTCTGGCAGAACGAGTACGGACCCTACGGTGGCACCTTTATCAGCATCATTGCGCACGGCGACAGCCTGGTGGCCGCGCCGTATTACCGTCCCTTTCTCCTGATCGGCGCTAAGGACGGAGAACAGTGGCGTGAGATCGCAATGCCGTCTTCCGCGGCGGAGGCGTTCAGCTTGCTCTCGCCGGGCGGGGGACGTCTGCTGGCGGGCAGTTTCGGACGCATCTATCGCACCGATGATAACGGTGCGCACTGGCAGGAATCCTATATCACGCATCTGCAGGGCGCAATCGTCAGCGGACTCTCCGGAAGCGGCGACACGCTCTACGCCTGCGGCGGCGGCATCATCCTGCGCAGCGTGACTCGCGGCACGAACTGGAGCACGCTGGCGAACGCACCCGCAGCGGAATCGGTACTCGCGTTGTCCGACCATCTCTTAGCCGGTGGTCCTGCCGGTGTTGCACGCAGTACTGACGGGGGAACGACCTGGACGAACGATCCAACCGTACCCGACAGTGTCACGGCACTGTTCAGCTCCGACGGCATGCTGTTCGCGGCTGTGCACCGCAGCGAGAGTGACTCCGCCGCACCGGCGCTTTTCCGTTCGAGCGACGCGGGGGATACGTGGACGGCGACGGATCTCGCATCCGCACGTGTCGTTACGATTGCGGCCCACGGGGGAATCCTGTATGCCGGTGATGATAATCCCGCGGCCGGCGCGCATTTCCATCAGTCCTCCGACAGCGGTCGAAGCTGGAGCATGCGGCATGAATCCCTGCCACCGTTTCCCCGGACGATCAATGTACTGGCATCGGCTGCCGACGGACTCCTCGCCGGGCTCGGCGGTACCGGCATCTGGAAACTCGAAGACAATGCGGAGAGCTGGCGTTCCGTGTCGGATGGACACTTTCCCGTCGGTGTGGCGAAACTCGCGTTCGACGATGTCCGCATATACGCTTACAGCATGAAGGAGAATTTCATCGCCGTTCGCGGTCACGGCATGCAGCGCTGGAAGCGTCTGCCGTACAGCACGTATGATGGAACCCGGCCGGGTGAGCGTCCCGGCGACATGCTGCTGCATGAGGGGACGCTGTATCTCGGCCGTACCGGCGCGGTCATGCGCTCCACTTCGATGGGAGCGGACTGGATCACTGCGCCGCTGCCTGCGCCCGGACAGCGGGTCCAGGCTCTGCACGCGGCCGGCGACCGTATCATCGCCGGCATAGCGGAACGGGGCGCCATGTATTCTGACGACGGCGGCGACACGTGGCGGGAAACGCTCGAAAGCGGTCCCGCCTGGTGGTTCGATTTCGCGGGTGACGGCAAGGACGTTTATGCCGCGACGTCGGAGGGGGTGCTGCAGTCGACGGATCGCGGAGAAACCTGGAGTACGCTGGAGAACGGCAGCGCGTACGCGGTGGCACTGCCGGATGCGACCACGCTGCTGACGGCCTCTCAGGACGGTGTGCGGCGCTACCGCGTTGACACACGTGAGTGGCGCACGCTGCGCAGCGGCGCCGCATACGTGCTGCATGTGCTTCCATCCGGAAAGGGGTTTTTCGCGGCGACCGGAGATTCGGGGGCGGTGTACTTCGCGGACGCGGAGTCTGCGCTGCCGCTGCCGGTGAATGACGGACTCCCGCAGGTGGGATTCGCGCCGCCGACGGTGTGCCGCATCGCGCTTGCATCCCACAACGAACGCCTGTACTTCGGCAACTGCGGCCTCCCCGGGCTGTGGTCGCTTGACCTCGCGACCGTGGTATCCGCGGAGCGGCCGTTCACCCTGCCCGAATATCCATGCATCACCGACGTTTCTCCTCACCCCCTGCACCGGCACGGCACGGTACGCATCAGACTGCCGCAGGCGGTGCGGATGCGGCTCAGCCTGGTCGACATGCTCGGTCAGACCGTCCACGTGCTGGGGGAGGGAAGCATGGCCGGCGGTGCGTACCGCTTGCCGCTTCACAGATCACGGCTTCCCGGGGGATTGTATTTCCTGGTGCTCCAGGCAGGTGGGGCGGTTGATACACACGCGATTGTCATCCGCTAGCCTCCGCGATCTCTTCCGCAGCGGGCTGCCGCTGCGCGCATGATCATCCGGCATCCCACCTGGCAGACATTTCACGGGACGAGGATGCAGTGACGGAATTCAGAACGAGAAGGTGGCATATGAAACGCACAGCGGCAATACTGTTCATCGTGGCCGTGATGAGCTATTGACACGACCAACATCATCCTGGCAGGATACAGTTTCGGCGGGGGGATGGCGCTGGCCTACGCGGCGCAGGATTCTCGTGTGCGGCGCATCATTTCCTTCGCGGGGAACGACCATGGTGTGTGGATCCGGCGGGTGCTGAGCGACAGCGCGTATGCCAGGGCGATGCGCGGGATGCTGCTGGCTACGGCACGTCCCCGAGGTCCCGCCACCATCGATGTGGAGGAGACACTCACGGAACTGGCGGAAGGTCAGGAGATGTACGGACTGCAGGAGAATGCGGCCCGCCTGGCCGACCGACGTATCCTGCTGCTCGGTGGATGGGAGGATCAACAGGTTTCTGTCGAGGATATTCTGCTTCCGCTGTACCGGAAGCTGAAAGCGAACGGTGCCGGGGATGTCACGTTCCGGGTGTATCACTGTGATCACGGCTTTACACCGGTCCGCGAACAGCTGAGCGATGACGTCTCCTCCTGGATCATGCAGGAGCCGCGGTATCGCTAGCGCATGGGGACGCTCCGGGACGGATGGAATTCTCATCTCTTGAGCTCGGTTGTACTAATAGGTGCCGGAGCCATCTGTCGTGCAAGACAGACTATTCGGGCCGTGCGGACAGAGACGATCCGCACACGAAACGTATGTGAACGAACGAGAGGATGATCATGAAAGAGTATCGTTATGGTATCGTCGGAGGAGGGATGGCGGCGCATGCAGCCGTGCAGGGAATCAGGGAGGTCGATGAACACAGTCCAATCGGCGTGTTCTGTCAGGAGACCGTGCCGCCGTACCGGCGTCCCGCGCTGAGCAAGGATCTCTGGAAGGGTGACGAATATGACAGTGCCTTTCTCGACGAGGTGGGTGAAAACACGAACCTGCATCTCGGTGAGCGCATCGCGTCGATCGATCCGAGACAGCACCGCATAGTCAATGCGCAGGGTGAAGAGTACGGTTATGAGAAGCTGCTGCTCGTCACTGGCGGACGAGTGCGGCGGCTGCCGTTTGATGACCGGCACGTGCAGTATTACCGCACGGTGCAGGATTACAATACGCTGCGAGAGCACACGGGACAGGGAAAGGAATTCCTGGTCATCGGCGGTGGCTTCATCGGATCTGAGATCGCAGCC
This sequence comes from uncultured Ignavibacteria bacterium, assembly GCA_913061095.1. Classification (GTDB taxonomy): domain Bacteria; phylum Bacteroidota; class Ignavibacteria; order SZUA-365; family SZUA-365; genus BM516. The sequence goes on along the minus strand of CAJXVM010000037.1, from coordinate 11,946 downwards.
GCACTGGCGATGAACGATGAGAACGTAACTGTGGCGTTTCCCGAGCGTGGCATCGGAGGGAAGATTTTTCCGGAGGAGCTTTCCGTCTGGCTCAACGACTATTTTCGTCAGAAGGGTGTGACCGTGCAATCGGGCGTGCAGGTGACGGGCACCGAGGAGAAGGACGGCCGAATGGAGGTATACACCAGCCATCCGCACACCCTGCGAGCTGACTACATCGTCGCCGGCATCGGCATCGATCCCGACACACTGCTCGCGGAGGAGGCAGGCATGGAAGTCGACAACGGTGTCATCGTTGACGAGTTTCTCAGAACGACCGCCACGGATGTGTACGCCGCGGGTGATGTCGCCGCGTTCCGACATTCCGCACTGGGTATGCGCATCCGCGTGGAGCATGAAGACAACGCCCTCACCATGGGCCGGCTCGCCGGAAAGAACATGGCGTTGCATCACAATGGAAAAAACGCCGGCGCCTACACGCATCAACCGATGTTTTACTCCGATCTGTTCGATCTCGGCTACGAGGCGGTGGGGCAGCTCGATGCGCGCCTCGAAACCGTGGTCGACTGGGAGGAGCCGTATCAGAAGGGCATCATTTACTATCTGTCCGACGATCGCGTCCGCGGCGTGCTGCTGTGGAATGTCTGGGAGAAGGTGGACGACGCCCGCGCGCTGATCGCGCATCCCGGTCCCTTCACCGCAGGCAAGCTCAAGGAGTGGCGGCTGGAAATGTGAATCCGCGGCGGCGCCGGTACAGACAATTTCTCCCCATGACGGCCTGGCATCATTCGGTGCATTCATTGCATATTACTGATATCAGAATTATCCGGTTCAATCGAGAGGAGTCTCTGTATGGCGGAGCTAAAAACACAGCCGACCAGCGCCGATGTCCAGGCATTCCTGGACGGCGTCGCGAATGACCAGCGTCGGCAGGATGCATACACTGTCCTGAAACTGATGAAGCGTATCACCCGCACGGAACCGAAGATGTGGGGAGGGAGCATCGTCGGCTTCGGCAGCTATCACTATATCTATGAGAGCGGACGCGAGGGCGACTGGTTTGTGACGGGATTTTCGCCGCGCAAGCAGGCGCTCACCCTGTATATCATGGCCGGATTTGACCGCTACGAAGAGCTGATGGAACAACTCGGGACATACAAGACCGGGAAATCCTGCCTGTATATCAGGAAGCTCGAGGATGTGGACATGAGTGTTCTCAGGGAGTTGATCACCGAATCCGTGCGTTATATGAAAAAAAACTATCCTCGTGGGAAGTGATGGAATCTGCTGAAAAACCGCTGCACCGGGATCCCGTCGTCCACGAGATGGATACGTTCGTGTGCCGCTGGGAAGAGGCCGGAGACCACCGCGCCACGTTTCTGCGCTGTTACATGATGATGACGGTCAATACGCTCACCGCCATCGACAGCAGTGAGTTCCGGGATCCGCCGTGGGTTGACCGCCTGCTGCACCGTTTCGCGGAGTACTATTTCGAAGCGCTGGATGCATACGAGGATACCGCAGCTGTGTCACCGCGGGCATGGCAGCTTGCACACGATACCGCACGCTACCAGAATGTATGGGCCCTGCAGAATCTCCTGCTCGGAGTGAATGCGCACATCAACTACGATCTCGTTCTCACGCTCGAAGAACTGCTTCGTGAGCAGTGGCCGTCAATGAGCGATGCAAAACGCGCACAGCGGCATGAGGACTATCTGCACGTAAATGCGATCATCGCCCGCACGATCGACGCGGTGCAGGACGACATTCTCAGTCCGGACATGCCTCTCATGGGCGTGCTGGACACCCTCATGGGACGCATGGATGAATTCCTCATCTCGCGATTCATCATGCGATGGCGCGACAATGTCTGGCGGCAGGCGGTCGTCCTGCTCGAAACCGAATCCGCGGAGGAGCGTGACAGTATGCTCCGTCTCCTCGAAGAGCATGTCATGACCATCGCGCAGGCCATCGCCGCGCGCCGGTGGCGGCAGCTGCTCGCAGAATCCTGAACAATATGACGTGAAGCCCATGCGCACATGCAAACTCTACATCGCTGTCAGTATCGATGGGTATATTGCCCGGGAGGACGGTCGTGTCGACTGGCTCCGCGGCGACAGCGACTATGGCTACGATGCATTCATCGAAGGCATCGATACAATTATCATGGGAGGAAAGACCTACGATCAGGTGCGAACATTCGGTGCATGGCCATACGGCGGGATGCAGACCATCGTGTACTCACGCCGCAGGGCGGGGACGCACGACGCGCAAGCGGTCTTCACCGATGAGGACCCGCGCCTGCTGCTGCAGCGGCTGCGGGAAGAAGACGGGAAGGATATCTGGCTCGTAGGTGGAGGGGAAATCCTGCGCATGTTCATGGAGATGGACCTGATCGACGAGTATCAGGTCTTTGTCCATTCGATCGTTCTCGGATCCGGCATCCCGCTGTTCCCCACGGGGACGGCGGAAACGCGGCTGCGTCTGCAGGAGGCACGGCGGCTTGACAGGGATTTCGTGCAATTGACCTACAGCCGATCACCAGCTGATGAGGACGCGCATGGTGCAGGCGACTGAGGACGCGGTGCGCGCGTACCGGGGACACGGAATGCCGGGGCGGACGCGCCCGGGTGTCATGATCTGTCTCTTCATCTTTTCTTTCGTTCTCTTTATTGTGCAGGCACTTCCAGCGCAATCTGACGAGGAATATCCTGATGCCGCGTTCTTTGTCGGGACCTACCGGTTGATCGGCAAGGCGCTCGATCGCGAAGAAGCATTCCTTGGCCGGCTGGTATTGCGTGTGATCGATGATTCGCTTGTCGTCGAGCGTACGGTGGGCAACAGTACCATCATCGGCAGCTGGGCGCTGGAGTATGCTCTGGGAAAGGAAATGCGTGTGTTGCGCATGCGTTTCGGAACTGGGGAGACCAGGCTGGAAGGAACCTACCAGTGGAGCGTCGATTTCGATAACTATCCCCGGCTCTCGGGGCACCTGTACCGTCCCGACGTCCCCACTGACGATCCCGGGATGGAAGTGTTTTTCATCATTCACCCGCAGTGATGCGGGATACGGTGTTCACAAGGTGTAACGACAGAGATCGTGGTGGGAGTATCCGCACACGTGCGATGGTTATCCCGATGCACAGGAATTACGGAAGCAGTATCATAGCCATGGTAAGGACGGCCCCGTCCACGGTCAACCGGGCGTGATACATCCCCGCCGCATTCCCTTCAGCTGACCAGTGAACGGTATGCCATCCGGCATCCATCCTGTCGTCCATGAGTGTGACGACATGTCTGCCGATGGCATCGAAGACGTCAAGGCGAACGGTGCAGCTGCCGGGAATTGAAAAACGTACCGTGGTTGATGGATTGAAGGGATTGGGGTAGTTCTGTTCGAGCAATATTCCCTGTGGCTGTGATTCCTGTTCGATGGAGGTCGTTGCGTCGGCGTCGCGCACGGCACGGACGTAATTAAGAATCCGGATGACGTCTCCCTGGGGACCATGTCCATGCGGATAGTCGGCGGGATCGCCATCCTTCGGATCGCTGCGCTGCGCCCCGGCTCCGTGTACGTTCCACAGCTGGTAGTTGCCGGAATTCGGCGGCACTTCCATCCAGCCGGTCGCCCGTCCGAAGCAGACATAGGCGGCGTAGGTCGGTGCGGGACCGTCGAGATGCGTCGTGCCCGTCCAGTAAAACGGGTACTCAGGTTCCTCTTCCGTGCCGATGTTCGATATGGAAAATACATCGTCGATCGCGGGTCCCACCGCAGCGGACTCCGTGGCATCCGGCGCACGTGTGTAATCGACGATGCTCTGCAGCTCCTTCGCGTTCGGCAGACGCCAGTCATCGTATCCCGCCAGTTCGAGATCCTCCGCCCAGGCAAGCGCATCCTCCCAGTTCATCCCATTCCGGCTGTCCTCCTGCATCCACATCAGTCCTGTCGCGCGATCGGTAATCGTGCCGTCACCATTGTCGACGAAATCGTTGACGCCGTATCCCTCGCTACCGCGAACGTAACGCACGAACTCGGTCATGGGAGATCCGTTTGGTCCTCGGTCGCGTGGATATCCCTTGATACGCCCGTCGGCGAAATTGACGCCGAAGACGGTGGCGTCGCCGTTCATGGTGAGACCGACGTATTGCGTGGCTGACCAGTACTGCGCGTCAATGAAGCGCTCGCCCGCGCTCTCATCCCCGAAGGCAAAAGCGAAATGCGCAGTGTCGATGAAGGGAATGCGCGCCATAGTGTGGCCGCGAAAATCGATGAGCGAATACAGCTCTTTGATCGTCGGCAGGCGCCAGTCGTCGTAGCCCGCGAGCGAGAAGGTATCCGCGGCGGAGACCGCTTCGTTGAAGGTGTATTTCTCATCGAGACGAGGCACGGTCTGCCACATCAGTCCGGTGACCAGGTCCGTCACCGTTCCGTCCCCGTTGTCACGGTACTGCGGCTGATTGCCCCCGTAATGCGCATCCTGTCCATGAAATGCGCTGCCGGCGGATGGCTCCGCGATGCTGCGCGTGTCGTCGAAGAATGCATCCTGCCCCGTGTCGACGATGGGATAGGCGCGCTGCGCATGCCCCTGATTCGGGAGCACGAGCAGGAGCACGAGCATGAGCACGATAGCCCCATGCGTGAGCGTGGGGAGTAGCATGCGAGTTGCGGTCAATCGCTGAAGTCGAGTGAATGAATCCGGAAGCACGAGAAGGAAATCGGTGGCAGTCGGCGGTGTATGAATCATGGGCTGCATACTGGATCTCTCTTGTTCTGAGATGACGGAGGGGGCTCTGCGTATGTGACCCTCATTCGCAGAGCAGGTTTAATCCGTCATGCAGAAGGATTCAGCCGCCCTCGACCTCCGCGAGCACGTCATCGAGGATCTCGCAGGAACGCACCACCTCGCGCATGGCCGTGTGATCTGGGTAGAGCGGCCGGTCGATGTCGAGATGCTTGACATGCCTGCGCACCACCTCGCGTCCCTTCTGTACACCAACACCGTTTGTGAAGTCACGGAAATCCAGCGCCTGAGCTGCTGCCATGAACTCGATGCCCAGCACGCCGTTGGCGTTCTCCAGGATCTGTCCGTTCTTGATCGCCGTGTTCATGCCCATCGAGACGAAATCCTCCTGGTCGGCCGCGGCGGGAATGGACTGTATCGAAGCCGGATTCGAAAGGATGCGCTGCTCGACGATGAGCGAGTCGGCGGTGTACTGGCTGAGCATCATGCCCGAGAACATGCCGGCGCCCTTGGTCAGGAAGGAGGGGAGTCCGACGCTGAGCGCGGGATTGAGGAGGCGGTTGAGGCGGCGTTCGGAGAGCACACTGACCATGGTGATCGCTGCGCCGGCCATGTCCATCGGCACGGCGACGGGCGTGCCCTGGAAGTTGGCGCCGGTGAGCGTCAGTTTTTCGTCGGGAAGAAAGACGGGATTGTCGCCGACACCGTTGAGTTCGATCTCCACCTGTGATTTCGCGTAGGCCACGGCATCGTGCGCGGCACCGATGACCTGCGGGGTGGAGCGCATCGAGTAGGCGTCCTGTACTTTCACTTTCATCTTTCCGGTCTGCAGGTCGCTGCCCTTTATGTAGGATGCAATTGCCTTTGCGCTCCGCACGGCGCCTGCGAATCCACGCAGCTGATGCAGGCGCGCATCGTAGGGTTTGAGATTCGCGAGCAGGGCTTCGAGCGACATCGCTGCGGCGATCTCCGCCTGCATGAGCCAGCGGTTCATGTCATAGAGGTGAATCGCGCTCATGGCGGTGAGGAGATTCGAACCGTTGATGGTGGCGAGTCCGTCGCGCGCCTCGAGTCCCGGCACGGGGATCCCGGCCTGTTCCATGGCTGCACGCGCGGGCATGCGCTCGCCGTTGTAGAAGGCTTCGCCTTCGCCCATCATCAGCAGTGCCACCTGCGACATCGGTGCGAGGTCGCCCGAGGCACCGACGGATCCCTTCTGGCAGACGACCGGGGTCACACCGTTGTTGAGCAACGCGATGAGTGTCTGCGTGATTTCCGGGCGGCAGCCTGAATGGCCGCGTGCGTGTACGTTGATGCGTCCCGCCATGGCGCCGCGCACGTATTCGATCGGCGCGGGCTCCCCGATGCCGGCGGAATGATTGTAAATGAGATATTTCTGGAATTCCTTCGTCTGCGTGTCGTCGAGCACGACCTCGGAGAACTCGCCGATGCCGGTGTTGATGCCGTACATGATTTCGTGGTTGGCGATCTTCTCCTCGAGCATCGTCCGGCACGTTTTGATGCGCCTAAGCGCGTCAGGATGAAGTTCGACAGTTTCTCCATGGCGCGCAATGCGCACCAGTTTCTCGACAGTCAGACTCGAACCGTCCAGAACAATAGCCATAAAGCACCTCCAGGATGACAAAGCGAAAGTTACCCGGAGATTAACATACGATTTTCCGCAGAGTATCCCAGATCATGAATCGGAACAACGAAGGGACGGAGGAAGCGAAGGGGACATAATGCAGAAAGACCCAGCTGGCTGCTGGGTCTTTCTGACAAAATAAACCTTCGTTCCTTCGTGTGCTTCGTTGTTCACATTTACTTGCCGGATTTGGCAACGTTATCCAGGGTTTTCAGGATGAGATCCCAGAAGCGGTTCGTTGCCGGGATGCTGATGCGCTCGTCGGGGCTGTGCGCGCCCTCGATGGTCGGACCGAAGGAAATCATGTCCATGTTCGGGAAGACCTCGCCGATCAGGCCGCACTCGAGTCCGGCATGGATGGCCTTGATCTCCGGCTCATTGCCGAACAGTTCCTTGAAGCTCTGGTTGACGAACTTCAGCGCTTTGGATTCCATGTTGGGCTGCCATCCGGGATAGCCGTCGCCCTGGACCACCTCGAACCCGCCGAGACGCATCACGGCGCCAACGGTGGCAACGATGTCGGCCTTTTCTGTTTCAACCGAACTGCGCTGGCTGGTGCCGACGGTCAGCTTGTCACCATCCATTGTGACCGTGGCGAGCATCGTGGAGGTCTCGACCAGTCCGTCAATGTCGGCGCTCATTTTGATCACGCCGGTGGGGAGCCCCTGAAGGACGTCGAGGAGGGCGGTGAACTGTGCGTCGTCGGCCACCTTTCCGTTGCCGCTGACCTCGGTTGCCTTCACGCTCAGATCGGGTTCGACAGACTTGATTTCATTGAGGAACAGCTGCTGGTAGCCGCTCATGCGGGAAATGACGTCATCGACCTTGTCCTGCGGTACATAGATCACAGCTTCCGCCTCGCGCGGGATTGCATTGCGCTTGCTGCCGCCGAGCATGGAGGAGAACTGGATGCCGGGAACATTCTCACGCAGGTCGGCAAGTACGCGTGTCAGGAATTTGATCGCGTTGCCGCGGCCTGTGGCGACGTCGAGCCCGGAATGTCCGCCCTTGAGTCCGCCTACGTTGATGTCGATGGCCTTTGCGGTGGCCGGCGCATCGGAAAGTTTGAGATTCATCACGCCCGCGGTGTCCATGCCGCCGGCGCAGCCGACGTACAGTGCGCCGTCTTCCTCGGAGTCGAGGTTGAGCATGATTTCGGATTTCAGGAAGCCGGGCTTGAGTCCCTTCGCGCCGGTCAGGCCGGTTTCCTCATCGACGGTGAAGAGGAATTCCATCGGCGGATGCACGATGTCCTTGGATTCGAGGATCACGAGGCCGGCGGCGACGCCGATGCCGTTGTCGGCGCCCAGCGTGGTGCCCTTCGCGGTCACCCATTCGCCGTCGACGTACGCTTCGATGGGATCGTTATCGAAGTCGAACTCGGTGTCCTTGTTCTTTTCGCACACCATGTCGACGTGCCCCTGGATGAGCGTCATCGGTGCATTCTCGTAACCGGCCGTGGCGGGTTTACGGACAACCACGTTCCCGGTGTCGTCCTGTTCGTAGGTGTATCCGAGATCCGTGATCAGTTTCTTCAGGTAGGCAAGAATTTTTTCTTCTTTCTTGGAGGGACGGGGAACCTGGGTGAGACCGTGAAAATGGGTCCACAGGCCTTTGGGTTCGAGATCGGTCAGTGCGGTGGACAATGCATCATCTCCTGTTAATGGTTGCGATTCGTTCGATATGGTTCAATCCTGAAAGATAGCCAAGAATGACAAACGGCAAAAGGAATACCGCAGTCACTCGCTGCGGATACGTCGCTATATGCCGCCATTCTGTCTGGCGGCGAGCGTCATTTCCGTATGCCCGTCAGGCCGCCGTCGACAGGGATGACCTGCCCGGTGATCCACCCAGCGTCGCTTGAAAGCAGGAAAGCTGTCGCGGACGCAATATCATCAGGCTCGCCGAGCCGTCCGAGAGGATGCATTGCCAGGGACGCCTTGCTGCTGAGTTCGTTGTCGGTGATGAATGCACTGAGCGGGGTGCGCGTGAGGCCGGGTGCGAGCACGTTGATTCGCACTCCATAGCGGGTGGCGGATGCAGCTGCCGCCCGGGCGAGTCCGACCACGCCAGCCTTGGCGCTGCCGATGGCCTCGTGGTTACCAATGCCGACTTCGCTGGCGACGGAGCTGTAGAGGACCACGGAACCGCCACGTGCCCGTTGCAGCACGGGCATGACGGCCTTGAGAAGGTTGAACGCGGAGAGCGTGTTTTGCCGCCACTGCTGTTCGAATTCCTCTGCCGTCGTGGCCGACAGGGGCTTGAGCATGATGGAGCCGACAGCGTGTGCCGCTCCCATGAGTTCGCCGAATGTTTCCTTCGCGGCAGCGACGGCGTGCGAGAGATTATCCGGAGATTGGGCATCTCCCTCGATGGTGATGACACGTTCGCCGAATGTGGATTTCATGGACGCAAGTTTTTCCGCGTTGCGGGAGAACAGCGCGAGTTGATGGCCCTGATCGTGAAGTCTGCGCGCGATCGCGGACCCGATGCCGCCTGTCGCACCGGTGATGAGAAACGTACCCATGATGCTATCTATATGTATGTGTGACAGATTGCCGTACTTCTTCCTTTCCGAACATTCCGCACCCTCCGATAGTTCGCTGCGTCGTGCTTTCCGCATCCTGCGTCCTGCGTCCCGCCTTGCCTCTGCATGTTCAAATCGATATAATTCAACTTTAACCCACAAGGGATCCACGGGCATATGAAGAGAATACTGCTGCTGTTGATTGCGGGATGTGCACTCGGTCTGGCTCCGCGCCCGGCCGGGGCACAGGACACACGGCAGAACGCCGATTTCAAGCTTGCCATTCAACTGCTCAACGACGGACTCTACGCCCAGGCGGAGGATCAGCTGCGTCGCGTTATCGAACGCTATCCGGACGCGTCCACTGCTGTCGAGGCGCGTTTTCGGCTCGCCGAACTCCTGCAGCGCACGAAACAGTACGGTGAGGCACGCGGGCTGTTCCAGGATTTTGCCCTCAACTATTCTGACGATCCCAAGGCACCGGACGCCTGGTGGCATCTGGGCGAGATCTACGCGGCGGAGCACAATTATGCCGAGGCCGGACAGGCGTTCGCGAAGCTGAAAACCTTCCATCCCAAGAGTGCGAAAGCGCCGGAGGCGCTGTTGAAGGCCAGTCGGTATTTTCTCAGAGCGGACGATTTCGATAACGCGCGGACTGTGCTTAACGCGGTCCTTCTGGAATATCCCGCTTCCGGTGTGCGCTTCGATGCCCAGTTTGCCTTGGGACGCCTCTATCTCGCGACCGGCGAATACGAACGGGCCCTGCGGGAGTTCACGCGTCTGCTGACCGAGGCCGTCTCCGCCGAAATGCGTCCCGAGATCATTGTGGCCATCGGCGAGACGCATGCCGCGCTCGGTAATCGCGGCGAGGCGGAGCAGCGATATCGCGAAGTGATCAGCACGTATCCAAAAAGTGCGGCCGCGCAGCGTGCCGCCGTGCGTCTCGGCGACCTGCAGCGGAATTTCCGTGACTTCCAAGCCGCGACCGAGAACTATGAAACGGTCGCATCGAACAGCGAAGCGCCGTCCGACATTCGTCAGCTTGCGTTTGTCGGACTCGCGGAGTCCGCCATGGCGGCGGGTGATCATTCCGCTGCCGTGGACGCCTACGATCGTCTGTTCCGGGTGTTCGCCGGTGCGTCCGTGGAGCCCACCGTGTATCGGAAGGCCGCCGCGGCTGCACGTGCTGCCGGACGGTACTCGCAGGCCCTGACCTGGCTCGAGCAATTGTACGCCGACACGCTGATTGCGACCGACCGCCGGAGCCTGCTGGTGACAATGGCGGAGACCGCGCGCGAGGGTGACAATTTCACGATGGCCCTTGCGCGCTACCGCGAATACCTGCAGCGCTATCCCGATGATCCGGGAGCACCGTTCGCGCAGCTGCGCATCGCGGAAATCGAGGAACGTGCATTCCGGAACTACAGCAGTGCACTCGAGCAGTATGCCGCAGTCAGTGAGCGCTACGGGCTCTCGCGTGTCTCCGACGATGCACAGTTCGGCCGCGCACGCACGCTCGAGGCGCAGGGCAGCAGCGACGACGCGGCGGGAGCATACTTCCAGCTTATGGCGCAGTACCCGGCATCGGATTTCCGCGCGGAGGCTGAACTGCGGTATCGCACGCTGACCGAACTCGGGGGGGGAAATGCTCTGCACGCTGTCGAGCAGCTGGCAGCGGTGATCGCGGCCCTGCAGGAATCGCGCGGTTCCGCGGAGGTCGATCTGCTGCTCGCACGTGTGTACCTCGAGAACATCCGCGATTTCGAGCGCGCGGCGCGATACTACGGCAGCGCCCTCGAGAGAGGACTCAGCGGTGAGGATGCGGAAGAGGCGTCATGGGGCAGGGCACTTGCACAGGTGCGCCTTGCACAGCGCGGTGACGGCAGCGTCGAAGAGGCCCGCACGAGCTGCAATGCATTTTTCACGGAATACCCCGCGAGCACGCGCCGGGACGATCTGGCATGGGCGCTGTTCCGTCTGCGTTCGGCTTCCGGTGACGGGCCTGCCGTCATGGAAGCCGCATCCGACTTCCTCGCCCTCAATCCCGCCGCCCATCGGGAAGAGGCGCTCATCGCCTACGGTACCGCACTCCATGAAACCGGCCGGTACAGCGAGGCGGAGAAAGAATTCACCACTGTCATCGAAACTGCGGAGGCCAATGAAAATGCCGCGCCCGCATGGTATGGCCGTGCGCGCGCACGCGTTGCCCTCGGTCGCTTCGATGCGGCGCTCAAGGATCTTGCCACGTACCGCACGCGTGCGCCCAACGGACGTCATGCTGCTGAAGCTCTGCTGCTCGAGGGACGCACGTTCGCGCGCGTCGGTCGGTACGAGGAGGCGATCCGCAGCCTCGACGACTGTATCAGGAATTTCGCGTATGCGTCGACGTCTGATTCCGCGCGCCTCAGGCTGCTGCGTGTGCTCTCGGAAGCCGGCATGCATGAGAATGCCGTTCAGCGATCGCGGCGATTCCTCGGAGAGGTGGAAGAAAATCCGTTCATCGGCAGCGATCTCACGCAGGAGTATCTCTACACCGATGCCGTGACCCTTGCACGCGCCCGGGATCGTGATGCGGCAAAACGCGTGCTGCTCCGCTATGCCGAACAGTATCCTTCCGGGACGCATGCAGGCGACGTGCTGTTCGCACTGGGACAGATGTACCGTGACGAGGGAAAAATCGATCTGGCAACGGCCTACCTGCAGCAGGCGGGAAGCATGAAGCAGGGCGGAGAGGCGCTTCGGGATGCGGCTGATCTCATGCTGGACAACGGACGTTACGCGCGCGCGATTGAAACCTATGAACTGCTGATTGAAAAAGCGGACACCGACGCCGTGCGGATGTATGCGGAATCCCGCATCATCGTGGCACTGTATCGCGAGGGGAAGCTCGAAGACGCCCGTGCGCGGCGTGACGCGTTCCGCTCGGCGTGGCCCGATGCGGAAGCCGTGTCCGACGAATTCGAGCTCGAGCGCGGGAAGTATTTTTTCCGGGAGGGAGACTATCGCACTGCAAAGGACATTTTCGAGGACGT
>CAJXVM010000036.1 GCA_913061095.1 uncultured Ignavibacteria bacterium | reverse complement strand
TCGGGCATGGCGGACTAGCGTCCCCCGGCGCCGATCCAGCGCTGCAGCCAGGCGTCGAACTCGCCGTACCAGTGAATCGAGTTCTGCGCGGAGAGAATCCAGTGATTCTCGTCGGGATATATGATGAGCTTCGCGGGCACGCCCTTGGCCTTCATCATCCCGTAGGCCTCGAGCGCCTGCCCGTACGGCACGCGGTAGTCCTTTTCGCCGTGAATCACCAGCGTCGGGGTATTGTAATTCGCGGCGTACTGCGAGGGACTCCACTTCAGCACGTTGTCGCGTCCCTCCCACGGCGTGCCGCCGTAGCTGATGTCGCGGTGATGCGTGACATCCGAGCCGAACTGCGCCATCAGATTGTACACGCCCGCGTGATTGATGATGCAGGCGTAGCGGTCGGTGTGTCCGCCGATCCACGAGACCAGGTAGCCGCCGTAGCTGCCGCCGGCCGTGGCCATGCGGGTGGAATCGATGTACGGCTCCGCGGTCATTACGTCGGTGGCCTTCATCACATCGATGTACGGCAGGTACGGATGCGCACCGTTGATGCGGTCGGCGAAGTACTCGCCGAATCCGACCGAGCCGTGGAAGTTCGGCATGATCGCGACATAGCCGCTCGAAGCGAACACCTGCGCGTTCCAGCGCGGATGGAAGCGGTCGGAAAACGCGCCGTGGGGACCGCCGTGCACGAGCACGAGCAGCGGCCATTTTCTGGCGGGATCAAAGCCCGGCGGGTAGATGACAAACATCTGCACGCTGTCCCCCTCCGCGCCGGATATCCAGCGGTTCTCCACACGTCCCATTTCGATGCCGGCGAGCATCTCGTCGTTGAACGTGGTCAGCTTGCGCAGCGCCGTGCCGTCGGTGTTCATCACGTGCAGCGCACCGGGAGCGCTGAGATTCTCATGGAGGAAGACGATGCGTCCGTCAGCGACCTGCAGACTGCCGTTCGTGCCGCGGTCGAGGATGGTGCTCACCGCGCCGCCCGTCATCGGCACCGAGAACACGCTCGTCGTGCCGAAATGCGCCGCAGTGAAGTACACGGTTTTATCCTGTGTGTCAGTGACCCAGCCCGAGGCGCTGCGGTCGAAGTCGTGACACAGCTCGACGACCTCGCCCGACGCACGGTCCATCCGCGTCAGCTTCACGTTCTCCGCGTTCATGTCCGTGCGCAGCTGCCGGCCGTAGAGCAGGTACTTCCCGTCCCGTGTGTAGCGGGGATGCATGTCGTCTCCCGGATTGTCGGATGTGACGCTCGTCATGTCGCCGCTGCCGTCGGTGGGGATCGTGTAGATGTCGAAGTACAGTTCGTCGTAGGGAGGACCCGCGGTGAGCGCGGCCACGGCGATCTCCTCGCCGTCGGGAGCAATGTCATAATCCACCCCGCCGCTGTAGCTGAAGTAGCGGTTCATCCCGGGCGTAAGATCCTTCACATTCTCGGTACGGATATCTACGCTGTAGATGTGCTGCAGGTAGCCGTCAGTCAGATAGTGATCCCAGTAGCGGTACAGGCGGTCTTCGGTGATCTTCGCGCTGACCTTGCTCTCCTTGCGACGTTTGATTTCCGCGCGCAGCGAATCGAACTGGCTGCCGTACTCCGGAAGCATCGACGAAACAAATGCGATGCTGCGTCCGTCGGGAAACCAGTGCAGGTTCGAGACACCCATCGGCATCTCGGTGATGCGCCGAGCCTCCCCGCCGCGATTGGAAATCACGTACAGCTGGGGCCGCTCGTCGTCGTTGCGCTTCGCGGTGAAGGCGATCATGCTCCCATCGGGACTCCACTGCGGTCCGCCCTCGCTGCTCTCGCCGGTGGTGAACTGCTTCGCCGTGCCGTCCTCCACGTCGATCAGCCAGATGTCGCCGTTGCGTTTGTTCTTCTCGATGTCGTTGGTCGTCACCACCACGGCCGCCGTCCCGCCGTCAGGCGAAAGCGCGAGTCCACCGACACGCGTGAGCTTCCACAGCGCCTCGGCCGACATCGGTTCGCCCTGCTGCGCGCCGAGCGGAGCGGCAAACATGATGATGAGCAGAATGGTAATGGATGGAATGGTGCGTCGGGATGTCATTCGGTGTTGTCTCCGATTGTATTCGTTGCGTCAGGGTTATTCGTCAGTCAGGAAGCAGCTTCTGCATCCGGGGATATCTGTTGGTTGCATCCCCGCTGCGTCAGAGTGCCTTGCTTCGCAGAAGCAGCTTCTGCATCCGGGGGATATCATGCCCGGAGCGTTCCCGTTACGTCAGCGCGGTTCGTTTTCGAGATGGATGCGGCTCTCTTCGAGCTGCTCGCGGTGTTCGACGGTGACAACGGGATAATGGAGATCAATCGATTCCAGCGTGCTGATGAGAATTTCCGCCACGGCGCCGCGCGTGAACCACTTGTGATCGGCGGGCACGATATGCCAGGGCGCGTATGGGGTGCTGGTATGATTGAACATGTCTTCATACGCCGCCATGTAGTCGTCCCAGTGCGCGCGCTCCTTCACATCGTTCGCCGAAAACTTCCAGTGCTTGTCAGGCCGGTTGATGCGGTCGAGGAAGCGCTGCCGCTGCTCCTCCTTCGAGACATGGAGGAAAAACTTCACCACGCGCGTCCCGTTGTCGTGCAGGTAGCGTTCGAAGTCGTTGATCTCGCGAAAGCGGTGTTTCCAGATATGCCTGTGCGCGTCGGACGGCAGTTTCTGCCGGGCGAGGATTTCGGGATGGACGCGCGTGACCAGCACCTCCTCGTAATAGGAGCGGTTGAAGATGCCGATGCGTCCGCGCTCCGGCAGCCGCTGCATGCAGCGCCAGAGGTAGTCGTGATCCAGCTCCTCGGCCGAGGGCGCCTTGAAGCTGAACACCTGGCAGCCCTGCGGATTCACACCCGACATCACATGCTTGATTGTGCTGTCCTTCCCCGCCGCATCCATCGCCTGGAAAATGATCAGGAGGGAATACACGTCGTGGGCGTACAGCACATCCTGCAGCTCCGCCAGTCGCAGGATGTCATGCTTCAGCTTCTTCTTCGCATCCTTCTTGCTTTTGAACGCGCCGGTGAAACCCGGATCATAATCCTCCAGACGGATTTTCCGGTCATGCGGAACGACAAATCGATCAGTATTCATTGCGCCCTCGAACGAGTCATTTCGTGTCTTTGTGTCCTCGTGGCTTCGCGCCCACAATGATAATTCAGTCCACCAGGCGAATCGACTTGATCTTCACGCCGTTGCCCTTCTTCTCGATCCTGTGCACGACATCCATGCCTTTGACCACCTTGCCGAACACTGTGTGCTTGCCATCGAGCCAGTCCGCGCCGGGTTTCTTGGTGACGATAAAGAACTGCGAGCCATTCGTGTTCGGACCGGCATTCGCCATGCAGATCGTGCCGTAGGCCACCTTCGCCTTCAGCGCGCCGTTGCGGTAGATCGGTCCCTCGTAGCCGGTTTTCTCCTTGTACCACTCCACATCGTGCGCCATCATCGGACGCCCGCTCTGCTGCTCCTGGCACTGTTCGGTGATGGCGATCAGCGCGGAATCGGCAGCAGGTGTTTTCTGGAAGTACGGAATCATCATGTCCTGGAAAATTTTCAGCGCGGCGTCCTCGTCGGTGATCTTGCCGGTCAGCTCCTCGCCCTGTTCGAAGATCTCGTCCTCGAAGGTGTAGCCCGGTCCGCCCGAGCCGCTGCCGGTGGGATCGCCGCCCTGGATCATGAAATCATCGATCACCCGGTGGAAGGTGAGTCCGTCATAAAACGGCTCGCTTTTCAGTTCGTTCGAATTCGGATCCTTCCACTGCTTCGTGCCCATGGCGAGTCCGACGAAATTATCCACCGTCTTCGGCGCGATATCCGGCCACAGTTCGAGCGTCACGTCGCCCAGCTCGGTTTTCATCAGCACCACTGGCTTCTCCTGCGCCTGTGCGGACTTCTCCTGCACCTGTGCGGACTTCTCCTGCGCATCGGCGGCAGTGATCAGCAACAGCATGGTGAGGGTGGATATCAGAATGCTTTTCATGGAACTCCTTGGTTGGTCGATTATCGAATACTTTGAATATAATCATACTTGGCGAGAGGGGCGATGGGTTCCGGGCGATGGTCTGTGGTATGCGCTAACCACACCCGTGAGGGTGGGGGACTTGAATAATTCCCCC
The DNA here is from genome assembly GCA_913061095.1 of uncultured Ignavibacteria bacterium. GTDB lineage: Bacteria > Bacteroidota > Ignavibacteria > SZUA-365 > SZUA-365 > BM516. The sequence goes on along the minus strand of CAJXVM010000036.1, from coordinate 27,992 downwards.
GCTCCCGGGTATCATTGACAGAGGACAGACAGGAATCCATCATGAATCCGACATCACGAAACGACGACGAACTGATCGCGCGCATCCAGGGCGGCGAGAAAGAAGCCTACGGCGAGCTGGTGCGGCAGTACATGCAGCCGGCATACTACTCCGCGCTCGCGCTGGTCGGCTCGCATGACGAGGCCATGGACTGCTCGCAGGCCGCGTTCATCCGCGCCTACGGCGCCATCCGGCGCTTCGAGAAGGGACGCAGCTTCTTCACCTGGTACTACCGCATCCTGCGCAACCTGTGCCTGAACCGGCTGCGGGACCGTGCCGCGCAGGCCGTCCCCTTCTCCCACGTACTGCAGGTGCAGGAGGTCGCGAGCGCGGAAGACGATCCAGCCGCGAGCACCGACCGCGCCATGCTGCGCGACGAGGTGCGGCGCGCGATGGACCGCCTGCGTCCCGAAGAGCGCGAGATCATTGTCATGCGCGACTTCGACGGACGCAGCTACGCCGAGATCGCCGAGCTGCTCGAGTGTCCCCAGGGCACCGTGATGTCGCGCCTGTACTACGCCCGGAAACACCTGAAGGATCTGCTGGAGGATGTGTTATGAACAGCATGGAACGAGACCGCTTTCATCTTCTGATGATGAAGGCGCTGGACGGCGAGCTCGCGGGGAGCGAGCATTCGGAATTCGACAATTTCCTTCGCGACGACGAGTGCCGCCGCGAATGGCAGTCATATCGCAAGGTCAAGGAGGCCACCATGGATCTCAAACTCTCATCGCCCGCCCCGGAGGTCTGGGACGGCTACTGGCGTGGCGTCTACAACCGCCTCGAACGCGGCATCGCGTGGATACTCGTGTCGCTCGGCGCCGTCGTACTTTCCGCATGGCTCGCGCTCGAGGCCGTGCAGGCCCTCTGGGCCAATGCGCAGGTGCCGCTCATCGTCAAAATCGGCATCTTCACGCTCGCGGCGGGATTCTTCCTGCTACTGTTCTCCGTCATTCGTGAGCGCTGGTTCACATCGCGTCACGATAAATACAAGGAGGTCATCCGATGATTATCGCATCATCCCCGCAGATCGCGGGAAAACGTATCGTCAAAACCTTCGGCGTCGTGCGCGGCAACACAATCCGCGTCCGCCACCTGGGAAAGGATATTCTTGCCGGATTAAAAACCCTCGTCGGCGGCGAAATCCAGGAGTACACCAAGCTCATGGCCGAGGCGCGTGACCAGGCCGTCGACCGCATGCTCGAGGATGCCGAGGCCCTCGGCGCCAATGCCGTCCTCGACGTGCGCTTCTCCACCAGCTTCCTCATGCAGAGCGCCGCGGAAATCCTCGTCTACGGCACCGCGGTGATCGTCGAAGACGAATAGTCGAACAGCGAACGAGCGGGTGACACGGGAAGCGGCACACGCACTGTTTGATCTGTGTTACCCTCGTGCCCGTTACCTCCGGAGATTGTACATTAGGGGGATGTGAAACCTGACAAAGCGATCCCCCCGATGAAACGTCCCTACATACTTGTCTCCAACGACGACGGCTACGACTCCCCCGGCATCTACGCGCTGGTGATGTCGCTGCGCAGAATCGCGGATGTCGTCGTCGTGGCGCCGGCGACGCAGCAGAGCGCCGTCGGACACGCCATCACCGTGCAGACGCCGCTGCGGGCGCGTCCGATAGAGCGCGGCAAGACCTTCACCGGCTGGGCCGTGGAGGGCACGCCGGCCGACAGCGTCAAGCTCGGCGTCTCCACGCTGCTCGACCGCCGGCCCGACCTCGTCGTCTCCGGCATCAACCACGGGATGAACACCTCCATCAACGTCATCTACTCCGGCACCGTCTCCGCCGCCACGGAGGGCGCCATCCTCGGCATTCCCGCCATCGCGATCTCCCACGCCTCGCACTCGCTGAAATCCGACCTGCGCGTCGCCGCGGCCTTCGCCCGCAAGATCGCGAAGGAAGTGCTGGAGCGCGGACTCCCCGGCGGCACCCTCCTGAACGTCAACGTGCCGAACGTATCCGCTGACGAAATCGAAGGCGTCGCCGTGACAACGCAGGGGCGCTCCTGGTGGGATGACGGTTTCGAGACGCGCCGCGATCCCGTCGGACGCGACTACTACTGGCTCGTCGGCAAGTATGTGTGGGATGAAAATCCCATCGTCGACGACGCCGCCCTGCGCAAAAACATGATCTCTGTCACGCCCCTGCATTATCACCTCACTGATCAGCGCCTCTTCGAGATCATGCAGGAATGGGATATCGGGCGGCTGCATAAGAAGCAGTAAAGCGCCCTGAAAGGGCGAATACTGCGTCCTGCCCACTGCCTACTGCCTCCTGCCTACTGCCCCCCGCAACGCCTCCGCACTCTGCTCGGGCGCAACGCTGTTGATGTATATCCCGCTGCCCATCTCGAAGCCGGCGGGAGTGGACATGCGCGGCACGATCACCATGTACCAGTGCAGGTAGCGCACGTCTTCGTCGCCGACGGGCGAGGTGCGCAATAAAAGATTGTAGCTGGGATTGCCGAGCAGCGCGTGCATCGCGCGCAGCGCCGTGCCCAGCGCGTCGGCCAGCGGCGCCATCTCCTCCTTCGGCGTCCAGAAATAACTCGCGTTGTGCTCCTTCGGATAAATGCGCACTTCGTAGGGCGTGCGGGCGGCGAAGGGACAGAACACCGCGTACGCGTCGTTCTCGTAGACCATGCGCTCCTGCTGCCGGATTTCCTCTTCCACCATGTCGCAGTACACGCAGCTGCCCCAGGAATCGTAATGCAGCGCGGCCTTCTGGAAGGGATCGCGGATATGCGGCGGAATGATGGGCGAGGCGATGATCTGCGTGTGCGGATGCTCGAGCGACGTGCCCGCGCGGGGACCATAATTCCGGAACAGCATCACAATCGCGATGTTTTTCATCATGCTGATCTCCGAGATCCGCATGCGGTAGACGCGCAGCACATCCTCGAGATGCGCCGGCGGCAACGTGGCGAGCGTGTCACAGTGCCGCGGTGACTCGATGATCACCTCGGCATGCCCGTAGCTGTCCGACTTCAGAAAACGCCCGTACTCCCGCCGCGCCACGGAATGCTCCGTGCTCAGCGCGCTGAACTTGTTCTCCACCACGCGGATCAGCCACGAGCCGTCGCGCTCGAGATGCAGCAGTTCCTCGGCGGTCTTCTCCTCGTTGCCCGGACAGAAGGGACAATCCTCACGATGACCCGGCACGTCACCGTTATGCTCCGCCTCCGAGGCATAGTCGCGCGGCCGCGCCCCGCGGTCCGGCGCAATGATCACCCATTCCTTCGTGGCGAGATTCTGCCTGAATTCCGACATGGCGGTCCTGCTGCTGTGTGTGAAGTCCCCCGCAACATAGAATTTCCTATATTCGGATTCAACGACCGTTATACCGATACAAGGACGATCCATGCTCGATCAGCTCGCTGCCATGCTCCCGGATGTGATTGACGCGCAGCGCCGTTTCCGCGCGCGCTGGCTCCCGTTTCATGAGGATGACAGTCTGCAGGTGGACGACCGGCTCCTGCGCGAGGGACTGCAGGAGCTCGAAGCGCGGCTGCAGGACAACTATCCCTTTTTCCACCCGATGTACGCTGGACAGATGCTCAAGCCGCCGCATCACGCCGCCGTGCTCGGCTACCTCGCCGCCATGCTCATCAATCCCAACAACCACGCGCTCGACGGGGGTCCCGCCACCGGACAGATCGAAAAGGAGCTCACCACAGACCTCGCGCGCATGTTCGGCTACAAAGAGCATCTCGGTCACCTGACCTCCAGCGGCACTATCGCCAACCTCGAGGCACTGTACATCGCCCGGCACGAGCAGCCCGGACGCGCGGTTGCCTTCTCCTCCCAGGCGCATTACACCCACAGCCGCATGTGCGAAGTGCTCGGCATCCGCGCCGTGGAAGTGCCCGCCGACGCCGGCGGACGCATGGATCCCGACGCGCTCAACACCCTCTGTCTCTCCGAGGATATCGGCACCGTGGTGGCGACGCTGGGCACGACCGGAGTCGGCGCGCTGGATCCATTGCCCCGTATGCTGGAACTGCGCGAACGCCATGGCTTCCGGATTCATGTGGATGCCGCGTACGGGGGATTTTTCACGCTCATCGCGGACGATGCGCAGGACTGCGTGGATTCCGCCGCGTTCGAAGCCATCGGCGAAGCCGACAGCATCGTCGTGGATCCGCACAAGCACGGGTTGCAGCCCTACGGATGCGGCTGCGTGCTCTTCCGCGATCCGGCGGTCGGACGCCATTACGTGCACGACTCGCCCTACACATACTTCACATCCGACGACCTGCATCTCGGGGAGATCAGTCTCGAGTGCTCGCGCGCGGGCGCATCCGCCGCCGCGCTGTGGCTCACCCTGCGTCTGCTGCCGCTGGCATCCGACACAGGACTCGGCGCCGTCCTCCGCCGCTGCCGCAGCGCCGCGCTCGAATGGAGTGAACGCATCCGCACATCCGACAGACTCTCGCTCGTGCTGGAGCCGGAGCTGGACATCGTCGCCTTCTTCCCCGACACCGGCGAGCGCAGCGCGAGTGGCATCTCCGCGCATGCTGCGGACGTCTTCGAGCGCACCATGAACGACGAAGAGAACCCGCTGTACCTGAGCAAGCTGCGTGTACCGACCAGCCTGCTCACCGCGCGCTACCCCGACCTCCGCGCCGACGCCGAATGGACCACCGTTCTTCGCAGCGCCCTCATGAAACCCGAGCACGCCAGCTGGGTCGAGCGCATACACACAACCGTGGAACAACATGTAATGTGAACAACGAAGGGACGAAGAGAGCGAAGAAATATTACATCAAGAAAGGCCCAGCAGGGAGGATCGCGAGGATCGTGAGGCGTTTCATGTAGGTACCTTTCCATGATCTGGCTGGTTGTGATCCTGTGTTCATAATGGAACACGCGGGATGACGTTTGCTTACGCGTCGGGGGACGCCAGTCAGATTTGGGTCGCGGGTGACTTACTGTTCACGAAACTCACCGGCGACACCGCGAGCCCGGTTATCGTGGAAGTCTGCTTCAGACAAGAGAACGAACTCCGCAGCGAACTGTCATCTTGTTTTGACACTGCCGCGAATAAAGTAACACCCCCGCACATGGGACTGCGGGGGTGTGAAGTTCGTACAATACGCGGCACCCGTGTGGTGCCCACAACGGGACCGTCAGAGCGTGATGGAGAGAGCGTTGTCCGCCGGCGGCAGGTCGGTGCGCATCGAGGTGATAAGCTGCGCCAGCAGGGCAGCCGTGGGGTCACCAAGACTGTTGAGCATTGTCACTGCCTGTTCGGAAGCGGTGTCCATCTCCTCGTCACCGGCGTAATTGGCCACGTAGGCAGCGGCGACAACCGGTGCGATCTGACCGGCCAGTTCGTCAGGCACGCCAAAATCATTCACGAGCATATAGGCCACGAGGTTTGTCATGCCGGTGGTCAGATATTCCGTCGCGTACCGGGGGAAGTTTCCACCGGGGACGCTCACGTTCGTTATCGTCCGCGTGTCCAGAGTCAGTCGGCCATCCTTATACAGAGTCGCCAGGCGCCACGGACAGGGTGCGCTGAGCGGTGAGCCGGTGGAAATGTCGTAGAGGGTATTGCTGCCTTCGGCGTACGACACCACGTCGTTCGCGTGGAAGTGTCCGGAGAACAGGATCTTCATTCCTGCCTGTACGAAGGACGATGCGCGCTGCTGCCAGTCACTGACCACGTACTCGGCCGTCACCGGGAAAGTGCTCTGTCCTGTGAAATGCTCCACGAGCGCATGGTGCATCATGGCGATGACGCGTATGTTCTGTGACTTTGCTTCCTGCAGCTTCGAGACGACCCAGGAGGCCGTGGCCTCCGAGATGGAGCCGTAGGTGGGCGGGGTCTCTTCCCCGGTAGTGTAGACGCAGCCATCGATGGCGATCAGCCAGAGATCCGGCTGCAACGCCGCCACGTAGCTGAGCGATGCGGGGTCGCGGTCTGTTGCCTCGCCGTATCCGAACTCGTCGTAGATCTGTGCGAATTCTGAGGGAGTCACGCCCGGAATGCTCACAGCGGGATCGCCATGGAAGCTCTTCGCCACGGGATTGTTGACGTCGTGGTTACCCGGCACGACGAACACCTTCTTGCCGCTGCTCTCGAGCGACCGCAGAAAAGCCGCCATTGCCTCGTGGTTGTGCTTTTCCCCGTCTTTCGTGAGGTCGCCCGGCACGAGAACAACCTCGGCATCGGAAGTCTTCACGGAGGTGAACAGCGACGAAAGGATATCGGCGTTTTCCGTCAGCAGCTTCGGATCGGCAAACAGGCCCATCTGCCATTCCTGTCCCTCCATGCCCAGTGAGGGATCATAGTAGTGCAGGTCTGATATGACAGCCATGCGAAGTCCCGGATCCGCTGGCTCCACGATACTCTCATCCTCCGAGCAGGCTGCGAACAGCGTGAGAATGGACAGGATTGCGAGGATATGGCCCAGGATGCCTGTCGTTGTCGTGTACTTCTGTTCCCGTGTCATGAGATGCTCCTTGACAATAATGAATGACTCGGTACAAAGAACGCGGATTCGTGCGCACCGGATGTCATGGTCCTGTCATGGAAATGCAAAAGTGTGTTTGACGTAAGAGCTTCTTCCGCAGCGCTCCCCGTCAGGCCACGGAGCGTAATCTGAACACGTAAATCGCCCAGCCGAGCGTGTCGCGACCCCATCGCAGGTAGGCCGTCTTCGCGGTGCTGACTTTCTCAGCCAGCTCCGGCAGGTCCGGATCATCCGGATGCGTGCGCGCATACGCGTCCGCGGCCAGCCACTGGAGGCCTTCGTACCGATCCCAGTCGTCCTTGCTGCTCACGATGGTGTGGACGAGCTGCAGTCCCCGCTGCTGGCCTGCTTCCGCATTCGAGGCGTGGCTGCTGAAATCTTCCCGCGCGCACTCCAGCGCTTCCAGGTACTCCGCTGCCGGCTCCTGCCGCCAGAACGGTTCTCCCGCGATCACCCAGCCGCCGGGCTTCACCATGCCGATCAGCGCATCGAGCGTACCGGCATGTCCCCCGTAGATCCAGCTCGCGCCGATGCAGGATGCCAGGTCCAGGCTGTGCGGTGCATCCGGACTGAACTCCGCACCTTCCATCGCCGTGAACGTGATGTCCGCGCCGGGCACCCGCTCCTCGAGTTTCTTCTCCGCATCGGCGATATGGAACGCGGAAATGTCGACGCCCGTGCCGCGAACGCCTTGGGCTTCCGCCAGGCGAATCAGGAACGCGCCCTTCCCGCACGCGATGTCGACCACCTGCGCATCCGCCGGCAGGCGCAGAAGCTCCACCAGGCGCGCCAGTTTTTCCTCGCTCGTGGGATTGAGTATCAGATGCTCACGGTGCGTGATGTCGTAGAATTTCAGCATATCCATGAAAGTCCATCCTCTGATATGATTGTCTGCTAACTTAAGGATTTTGCCTCAACAAACTGCGCTCCGCGAAGCCCGCGAAACCGCGCATCACGCACGAATCCTCTCCCATTTTTACCCGGGTATAATCCCCCCTTTTGGCATTTTTACCCGGATAAAAACCCAATTTTACCCGGGTAATATTGCCTGAATTCGCTAAAACCGTCAGCCACCGCGCCGCCATGCCCGGGATGCTCGCCGAACACCGCGACATACACGCCGCCGCGAAGCAGCGCCGTGAAACCGGCATCGCCGCAGGAAACGACGCCGCCGTCGCCTTCGCCGAACGGCTCATCACCCACGCCCGGCAGGAAGAGGAAGTGCTCTATCCCGCCGCGATCCTGGTGGGAGATGTGCTGCGGATGCGGAAGGGTGGTTGATATCGCGTATCACCGCGTGATAAGGCTTCCCCCTGCAACGGAGGTCATTCTTATCCCCTTATTTGGAGCCGGACTACCACCGGCTCCATCCCTCTTACTATTAGGAACCGTTTTCCTTCCGGATTGCCTCAAGCACCGTGGTGACAAGCTGCCGATATTCGGGTCGGATGAAGTAGTTGTCCTTCTCCCATTCATACGTTGGATATTCGTAGCCGATGACCTGTCGGAGGAAGTCGTTTTTCTTCAAGCCCATTTGGCCCGAGATGACTGAAAGGGAATATCCGGCCTTGGTCGGCTCCACATCAGGATTCTGATGGAGGAATTCTTCCTTCAATTTTTCGCGTGTGAACTTATCCTGTTTCAGGCAGCCGGGAATGAGCACGTCGCGGATGCGCTGTGCCGTCACGAGGTCCTGCGAAAGATATTCTATCAATAAGCGCCTGAGATCATCCTCCTCGTACTGTCCGGGATCATCCGACATCGGGATGGTGAACTTCTTGTCGCGGCTGCGTTTCTCTTCCAGTTCCTCGGAGATCACCGCCGTCCTGGTGAGAGTCTCCGAGCCCGTCGCCGTGCGTACATACTTCAGGATCACTGCGTTGATACTCACGCCATAGTTATCCGAAAGCCACTCGACCATGCGTTCCAGCGCCGTTTCCGCACCGAAGCCAACGAGCACGATCCTCTGCCGGTCATTGATCTTCGTCGTTTCGAGATCGACTTCCGGGAAGCTGGAGCTGAACACATCCTCGAGACTCTCGCCTGTATACTTCATGCAGGCCTCACTGATCTTGTCTATCGACCACGCCGCCAGATCCGACGCATAATCAATCGCCTGCGCCAGCGCCTCACGTGGAAGCCTATCTCGCTTCAGTTCGATCACCACGAGGTCACCCGACCGGTCGATTGCCAGCAGATCCAGCGGACCGGAGTTGGTCATCACCTGCCGTCCGATCAGCCGCAGTCCCGGCCGCACAATCCCGGGATCCGCCACGATCCATGATTCCAGATCAAGCGCTTCATAGCGCCCCGCTTCGGTGAGCGTCGTTTCGACAGCTACGGGTTTGCCGTCTCTGATTTCCCAGGTTTTGATTTCGGTTCCCATGAACAGAATGATGTTTTAGAATACACGGAAGACTATTAACCATCAGAAGCCACCGGTCATTAGAAAACCAGCTCGGCGTGACATTCATTGGTACTGTGGACTCGGTTTATATGCAACTGCTACGTCATCTGTTTGGCAACGTCTTCCATTGTGTCCATGTAGCTAATCAGGTAGTAAGTAGAGTTGTTCCCTTTGCAGGGAAGGAGCAAGTACTCCCCCGGTCGGGGAATCCTGAGGGGCACAGTGCTGAAGTGTGACTTGAGAACCTTTTTAAAATCGAGGGTAGATTCGACTGACATGTGTGCGATCTGATTACGCACCTTCTTTATGTCGCGCAATGTAACCAGATTGGTCGTCAGAGGATTCTTCACTGGGTAACCGTCCTTCAGATAGGCTTCAGATCTTTCTATAAGGGTATCCGGGCTACTCCAGTCCAAAAATGGCATGGAAGACTTTATGAGCGTTTCCGCATGGCTGATCGTCTTCGGCTGCAGGAAAGTCCGAGCCAACTTCCTGCCACTAGGCTGTTGACCGCTACAGTAGAGCAGAAACACGTTTCTCAGGAACTGCTCGTACGCCCTGAAGGCGCCAAAAAACACAGTCTCAGTCAGAAGGTGCATTTGCGCTCTTGTGAGCTTCAGGTTTCCGGAAGCGCTGGAAAACTGTTTTTGATTCCTGTCGTTCAGCTTTCGCAGCGCACGGTATTCCTTCTGCAGAACAGCCAAGCATGCTGCGGGTCTCGTCTTCATTGTCATTTAGCCCAAGTGCTTCTTGATCTTACGGCAAACAAACTCTGCACGCTCGACGCGAGACACGGTATCCGTAGTTCCCCGACGAGACCGAGTTATGAATGACTTGTAGTCTTTTGGAGCGGATGGGCTGTCCATGTCTGCAGCCACATCATCATACCTTGCACTTATCTCGTCCAGCGAAACTCGTACCTGACCTACCTTGGCTTTTGTTAGTTTACATCTTACGGAGTTAGAAAGGCCTCCAAGTCCAAAGAGACAGTGCGCAATGGCAGTGAACAGCGTGTAGAATAGATGAATTCGAGACCAGTTTGTCCCTGCCAGCTCCTCTGGGGGGTAGATTGCACCAATGAACGACATTGTCTTGTCAAACTTGATCTCTGCTTGCTCGAGTTGTCCTGGATCGTCCTCGAATTTTTTGTAGAAGGTCTCGATAGATTTATTCGTCTGAACACTGTCGACAAGCGAGACCAAGAGGTCACCCGCGAGTTCTGCTTCCCCCATTCGCGTGACTTTGGGCTTTGTCATCACTGACGCACGAAGGAAGAAATCGACATACCGATAGCCAAGGTCAAATGCTGCCTGTTTGAAGTACCCAAGGTACTTGGCATTCAGTTTTTCCTGTGTGTTGAGAGATACGGTGTATGAGTTGATTCGAGCGAAAATATCCAGAAGATCCTCGTAATTCAGATCAAACAGGAGGTCGACCCCGAGTTCGTATTGAAGAAACTCGGTCTGCTCTTCCTCCGACATTGCCGGGTATCGGATCCCCGCCATTTCCTTGTTGTGGGCTCTAGATATCGCGAAATCACCATTAATGAATTCAAGGATGGCGCGAAGTCGCTGCTGGCCATCCACGACCGTTCGTACAGTTCGAGAGCTTTTGAGTTTCTGACTTATCAGAATTTTCGGAATAGGGCGGCCCCGCACGATCGTGTCGATCAAATACGATTTTGCCTTCCCAGACCAGACAGTTCTTCGCTGGAAATCTGGACTGAGTTCGAGCAGTCCATTGCTGTGCCACTCTAGGAAGTCCGCAATGCTATAGGCCCTCGTATCGAAGTTCTTCACAGTATGCTTCTCCTTTAGTTCTGGCTAACCCATTTTGTCTGTTTGAAATCATCTCACCGAAGAATCCGATTTTTCTGCCACGTGATCAATGAATGCTCTGAGCGAGAACAGAATCTCCTGTTGCTCGGATCTGAAGGAGCGGTGCAGAGCTGCAGGCAGAACAAGGGAGAGACTATGACTCTTCATCTCGGTCGTCTGGGCGACACTGATCCCTCCCTCGAGGGTGAAGAGGTGTTTGTGCTTTATCCTGTCGGCCTCTGAGAGGACCTGCCGCCAACGATCCTTGCATGTTGATTTCACTCCCAGCATCGTCAATGATGCTGCCGGGAATTCTGGATCATGGTACTGCATCTTCCCCGGAAACATGAAGTCCGCGTCAACTCTGTTTTCCGTCCTGCAGTGTCGGGAAAATCGCAGACCGAAATCAGTGAAAATACAGGCGAGATGATGCTCCAGCGCGTATCCAACTCGTGATTTCCGTCTGTTGTGAACGCTGAGTGAGTAGCTTATGAAATCATCGACATCGGCAAATCCCTGTTCCAACCGCTGTGCAACGATATTCTGTTCAAGAGTACGGAAGAGCAGTTCCTCTCTCTCGAACCAGAGCATCAGTGCTGCGTCCGGGTTCTCTTTTACCGGTGCGTCGTGAACAGTGGATCGCGCGAAGGCCGAAAACTTCTCTGTCGTCGGAAAGTCAGCACCGAACTCTCCGAGAAGCACATCAAGGAAGTCTGTATCCTTCGGCTCGGTTTCGATTTCCAGCTCTTCGAGAATCGATCGGACGAGATAATCAGCCTCCCGATTTCTGTCATCCTGAATTTCCGACGCGGTAAATGACTTTACGGTCTCCTCGAGATCGAATAGCCAGATCAGCCTGCTTTCATAGGTCGAGCCCTGTTTGGCGACAATGACGACCGCGCTCTCGTCCCTGCGTTTTGCGACGATCGCCAGATCACCGTGGGCAGCATGCGGCAAAGCATCGTTGGCTTCATAATACAGCCTGAACTCGGGACTGCGCTTCGGCTGGTTCTTTCTCGAATCATACCATGTAAGATTCCCTGTGTCATTGACCCGGTCTTCGTCATCATCACCGAGGTAGAGAAATCGTGCCGGAATCTTTATCGTTTCTGTCCCCCAGAGCAGCTTCAGTGCTGCGACGCCATTGAACTCATGCTGCCTGGATACCGACGGATCAATCTCCACAGCCGTGAGCCGCTTCGATGCGACGCCGGTGAAATAGTCGGATATGTATCCGAATCCGCTCATGGTAATTCACCTCCCCTGATTTCCTTCATTCCGTTTCGGGATTTCAGCCAAGTGCTGATTCGCGCTCCCAGTGTATCCGGAGGGATGGAACCCGGATCGCGCATCGCACATTCCCAGACAATGAGCACACGCCACCCTGCATCACGCAGTTGGCCGACGTTTTTCCGGTCACGTGATCTGTTCTGCTCCAGTTTGGCGGCCCACCATTCGGTCCGCGTTCCGGGAAGTTTGAAAAATCGGCAGTCGTGTCCATGCCAGAAACAGCCGTTGACGAAAACGACCGCGGAATACTTCGGCAATACGATGTCAGGCTTTCCAGGCAGATCTTTCCTGTGCAGCCGGTACCTGAAGCCGCGCTCGTGGAGCAGGTGCCGGACGAGGATTTCCGGCTTCGTGTCCTTCCCCCGAATTCCTGCCATCATGCGGCTGCGGATTTTGGGGGAGACGGTATCAGACATGGGCTGGCATCGGTTGTGATCCTTTTCGGTCAAACGTAAGTCTGAGCTGTCCGACGGCTTCCTGTGCGCCACCGAGAATGAACGGCAGCATGTGCCGTGCGACGGACTCCACCACCGGCACGACGACGGCATTTCCGAACTGACGGTATGCCTGGGTGTCGGACACCGGTATTGAAAATCTTGGACCATCGGGTACGTCGAATCCCATGAGCCGTGCGCATTCCCGCGGGGTCAACCGCCTCGGAATGCCCGGCGTCCGAATGAGTATCTCCGAACCATCCTTGTAATACCGCGCAGAGAGGGTTCGTGCTGTTTCGTCCGGTCCGACAAGTCCGAATCCGAATCCGTTGCCGCGTGCGCGGTGTTTCTCCGCATATTTCTGAAGGTAGTCCCACATGTGAGGTGTAAGTACGTAACGGCTGCTTACCCTTCCATACCTTCCTTCGGTAAACGGTGGCTCTGGAGCTTCCGTACCGTTCTGCGCATGGAGAACAGTCCGCAGCTTCGGTCCTTTTTTCGGGTCGTTGATCTGCATCGAATCGAAGCTGAACCCAAGATCCTCCCGAAATCCTGCAATGAAAATCCGTTCCCTGTGTTGTGGCACCCACCCTTTTGCATCAATGATTTTCCAGTCATAATGATACCCGAGCTCCTCCAGTGTCTCCCTGATGACGCGGAATGTGTTGCCACGGTCATGCCGTTCAAGATTCTTGACGTTCTCAAGCAGAAATGCCTTCGGGCGGTGATATTCCAGTATCCGGGCGATGTCGAAGAACAATGTTCCCTGGGTTTTATCCCTGAAACCATGTGGGCGACGCAGGGCGTTTTTCTTGGAAACTCCCGCGATGGAAAAGGGCTGGCAGGGGAAGCCGGCAACAAGGACATCATGTGCAGGGATGTCCTGCGGCGGAATTTTGGTGATGTCCCCCGCGATCGGATGATCGGACGGGAAATTCTCGGCATATGTCATGCGCGCGTACTTGTCCCATTCACTTGTGAATACGCAGCGGCCACCCACCGCCTCGAAACCTTTGCGCATCCCTCCGATTCCGGCGAACAGATCGATGAATGTGAACCGATCCTCCGGACGTACGACATAGTCATGCCGCGATTCAGCGATGCGCTTCAGTTGTTCCATTACGGGTTTTTTCGGAACGACCTCACCATTCTCCCATCGACGCACGGTGCGAACATGGTAGCCGCTGTCTGCTGCGACCTCCTGCAACGTGAGTCCGGCCGACTCTCTCAGTTCGGAAAAGGTCAATTGCGGTCTCCTTTCAGTGGACACCCCGTACGGGGTGCGATTTGTGACATTTTGTCCCACAATATGCCCCGTGAGGTGGCAAATAGCAAGCAAATTCGATGTCAATTCAAGAGAATTCCATCATAGGGAGCCCGACATTTCTCTTTTTGAGGGAATATTCCTCCCTGTGACATTAACGATGTATGTGATTTCATGCTGACCAAGACTCCCTAAGCTAAAATCCTATGCTAAATCATTTGCTACGACTGTGAAATCCTCAACTTCTAGCAAAGGAATTTCACTCCCTATCGCGGGCTTCAAGATCGATTTCCATGCGGATTTTCAGTTTGATCACCTCGCCTAGTCTCACGAAAATCTCCCCGGCATATCCATCCCCAAACGATGCGCGTACTCCTGGAATGCGCCGCCGCTGAGTCCGGTCAGGTCGTAGGCTTCCCTGAAGCTGAGACGGCCGCCCTTCGCTGCGCGGATGACCTGCGTGGCGAACATTTCACCCACGCGCGTATTCTGGTTGTGGTAGAAATCACCGCCGCTGCCGGTGGGAGACTGCGTTCGCCCCCTTGCGATGTATTCGCGGTAAAAGTCAAAGAAGGAGTCCCTGTCGACGAGCCGAAGATCCATGGCACGACGACCGGCAACGATCGGACTGACTTTGAACGATCGCGCAATTTCCTCGAATGGCGACGCTTGATCCCTGATTGTCCGCCACAGTGCATTGAGTTCACGAGCCGGAACGAGGAACTCCGCCGCCGCCCTATCGCACCACGATTCCATGTCCCGCGACGGTTCCGACATCAAACCGCTGTCTGTCAGTGCGCTTTCTCCGAGCCAGATGTGCGCGAGTTCGTGCGCAAGCGTGAACATCTGCGCCGATTTCGCGTCGGCACCGTTGACAAAAATGAGTGGTGCATATGCATCGCTGAGCGCGAATCCCCTGAATTCTTCGACATCCAGTGTGCGGTGCGTATTGTTTCCCACAACACCGTTGATGACGGCCATCACGCCAAGCTGTTCGATGGCGCGCCGCAGTTCTCCGACTGCTTCCTGCCAGGTGCGGATGTGTCCGGCCCACCCGTCACTGAGGCCGAGTAAACGCCGCATCTCCCGACCGATCGCATCCGCATCATCCGCCAAGTGGGCGCTTCCCACGAAATCCATCGGCTCGGATTCGCATTCAATCCGGTCTTCCCGCAGCCATGCCTGACGGCGCTGCATGGCATGAATCGTGTCCAGCAGATCCGGACTCGGATGACGGATGTCCTGATTGCGCATGGTACGGAGGTCAGGAATCGGCAGGCGTTCTTCCGGCGGTTCCGGGAGGAAGAAGTATCCAAACGGAACGTGCGTCGCTTTCGCGAACGCCTCCAGCTGCTTCATTGTCGGCTGCGATGCGCCGTTCTCCCATTCGTCGAGCTTCCGGAACCGGACCGCATACTCCTCGATGCTGCGGCCGGCACGCTCCCGCGCCCAGCGAATGAGTTCCGGTTTTACGTGTACACGTGGCATCAGTCTCTCATGTTCGTCTGCATGGAAAAATCGCCATCCTGATTATCGGAGGCAAGGGCTTTCCCGCTTTCTTCGGAGATACATCCGAGCGTCGCCGCAGATCCACACGCTGGAGAGTCCAGCCAAGCTTCCGTCTCATTCGGATGCAGCATCCAATGCCTTCCCGCGCATGGAATCCGGCAGGAGAATATCCGCGTTGTCATCGATATACGCATCCGCCTCGATCTCGACGAGGATTTCCGGGGTGATGAGCTTGCTGACTTCCACCATGCTGGTGGCGGGACGGATGTCTCCGAAGAACTCCCGGTGCGCGCGGCCGACGTCCTCCCAGCGTGCAATGTCGGTGACGTAGATGCGGGTGCGCACGACGTCGGCGAGTGTCGCGCCGGCCTGCGCGAGGGCGGATTCGATATTCCTCAACGTCTGCAGTACCTGCTCGTACGGATCTCCGATGCCCGCGATGCCGTCCGGGGTGGTGGCGGTGGTTCCGGAGACGTGCACGTGCCGACCGACTTTCACCGCGCGCGAGTATCCCACGAGGTCTTCCCAAGGCGCGCCGGATGCGATGTTCTGACGATGCATGTGTTCTTCCTTTGATTGAGTTCCTCGACTCCTGCCGGCCATGGATGGGCCATCCACGGATGGGCTTCAGGATTATTCCGCCGTCTCCTCCGCCTGCCGTTCGCACTCCTTCTTGAGCATCGACACGCTGCTGTTGAGGGTGGCGGTGAGCATGTTTTTTGTCCATCCTTTCAGGAGGCGCGGGAGGAGTCCGTCGAAGGATTCGGTGGTGCGGACGAGCACGCCGTCGTCGCGGATGTCGAGCGTCCATTCGTGAACGGCGCGGATGCCCAGCGCCCTGCCCTTCCACGCGATGTGCTTCGGGGGTTCGACGGCGGTCAGAACGGATGCGATGGGCATCCCGCCCGCTTTCCAGCGGAAGGCGGTGCCGGGTTCGAGCGGACCGGTGATCGCGACGCGCGCAACGTCATCGTTCCACCGCGGCCAGTCTTCGATCGCGGTCAGGACGGACCAGACGGTCTCGAGGGGCGCCCGGACAAGCGCCTTCGCATCCGCGGTGACAGCAGGTGATGTTTCATGCTCCATGATTGCCTCAAACGATTCGTGTAAACCTTCGCCTCTTGCAGCAGCGGGATGCTACCGGCCGTAGTCCTCGAAGGACTGCGCGACACCAAGGTGAACCTCGTATTCAATATACCGGGTGACCTGGAGCTCCTCGTTTTCAAATCGCTCCCGTTCCTCCACCGCTTTCAACGATGGCCATCCTTCCACCCCGATGAAGTCCCATTCAGAATCGCTTTCGCTGCAGTCAACCATGGAAATCGCCTGCATTCCCAGGGCGTCAAGGTTGGCGCGATCGCGCGCCATGAATTGCTGCTGTTCTTCCTCGGACAGCTGAAAGAACGCTGGTTTCATCCTGGTCAGGAACAGCCTGACGATCGGTGTCTCATGCTTCATGAAATTGTCCTGTGCTTTTTCTCGGATGGGTTCGTATGGTACGATCCTCATATCTCTGCGGCAAGAGCAACGGCCTGGCAGTGTGCCTATTCCGTGTGCATCTGTACCGAGTTTACGAGCAGGCGACGTAAACCCGCTATAATTTCTCGCGTTCCTCGAGTGCGGCCAGCCACTGCTGTACGTCGAGATTCAGATGCTCAACGTGGGCATCCTGCAGAAGACCGTCGTGGTTTGCTCCTCCTTCATCACGGCACATGCGTCCCACCGATGCAGCGCCGTTCAGAAATGAATGATCGCTCCGACGGATGCGTAGTTGATGAGCGTGAAGTTGTAGACTTCATCGTTGTCGGCGCCGCCTTCGAGGATGCGGTAACCGGCCTTGAGGTCGACGGCGTCGGATGCCCGGTAGAGCAGCGCGGCGAGGACGTCTTCGGCGCGTCCCTGCGGGGCGGCGAGGGCGTCGCCGTCGAGCAGCAGCGCGAAGTCCCCGGCGAATTTCCAGAGCACGCGGAAATGGATGATGGGCACGAAGCCGACGTTGGTCTTTTCGGAATCACGTCCCCCGCCGCTGACGGCGATTTTCGCGTCGCGGATTTTCGCGGTGAAGCCGGCGCCGATTTCGATGGCATCACTGCGCAGGAAATCATAGCGGTAGAAGAGACGGTAGGAGTTGAATTTGTAGGTGCTCTCCAGCGGGGTCTGCGCGGGGAAGGTTTCGCCTTCGAACACGAGCGCCCGATCCAGCTGTCCGGTGGAGTTGTATGAAAGCGGCGCATACAGCGCGCCCAGGTGATGGCGCTCGTTGAAATGATACATCACGCGGATGCGATAGAATGCTTCCGGATCGGCCTCAAGTTCTTCGGTGAGGGAAAAGAGCGTGCCGTCGTCGCCGGGGATGCGCACGTCGTTGTAGCCGGGAAAGATGGCGCCGGTTTCGATGTCAAGATCGACCTGCGCGCGCGCCTGCGCGGTGCAGGCGGAGATGATGAGAAGCGTGAGAATGCATCGTTTCACAACCGAATCTCCGGAAATGAGATAATAGCCCCAAGATCGTCATGCGCGCGCTGCGTGTCAATACATTTGCGTTCGTTCAATCATCAGGATGCATGGTGATGACGACATTCCCCCGCTTGCGCCCGGTCTCGACGTGGCGATGCGCGTCGGGGATCCCGTCGAACGGGAAGCGGCGGTCGATGAAGGGAGTGAAGGATCCCGCTTCCGCAAGGTCTGCGAGATACTCCAGATCCTCCGCCGTGCCGGTCGCCACGCCCGCGATGACCTTCCTGCCGCCGGACATGGACTGCAGCGGCGCGGCGAGAAGCTGCGGCATGCCGGCGAGCACGAGGCACAGGCGTCCGTTCTCCGCGAGCGCGTGCTTGCTGCGCGCAAACGGCGCCGTCCCGGCCGTGTCCACGATGACATCGTAGCGGCGAGCACCCGCCGTGAAATCCTCCGTTGCATAATCGATGACATGCGCGGCGCCAAGGGAGCGCACCAGTTCCGCGTTCGCGGCGCTGCATACCGCGGTGACCTCCGCGCCCATGTGCCGGGCGATCTGTATCGCGGCGCTGCCCACGCCCCCGGATGCGCCGTTGACGAGCACGGTTTCGCCCTCGCGCAGCTTCGCCTTCCGCAGGAAATGCAGCGCGGTCGTGCCGCCGAAAGACAGTGCGGCGGCGGTCTCGAAGGGGATATCACCGGGGATGTGCGCGACCGGACCGTCCTCCGGCATGGCTTTGTATTCCGCGTACGTCCCCATCGTGGAATCGGGGAAGGCGAACACGCGGTCACCGGCGCAATAGCGGCGCACGTTCGCTCCGGCGGATTCGACGACGCCGGCGAGCTCGGTGCCGAGGATCTGCCTGCGCGGTTTCGTCAGTCCGAACATCGCGCGGCTCATCAGCCGGAAACCCGGCGGCACGTTCATGCTGCGCAGACGGCAGTCGCCCGACGTCACCGTCGCTGCGTGTATGCGTATCAGGATCTCATCGTCGCCCGGCACCGGCGTCTCCACTTCCCGCGGATGCAGCACCTCGGGTCCGCCGTACCGTTCATATATCATTGCGTTCATTCGTCACTCCTCTCTGTGGTTGCACCGGGATGCAGGCACCGACGCGGTCCGTCAGCGACGGATCGGTGGAGTGTTCGCATGGGCCCGGATGGGATTAATCCTGAAATTACACTTTCGGGGGGATATGAACCACATGCGAAGTGAAATAATGCGGAGCGAAATGATGCGGGTGACGGCCGGACTCTTGGAGGATTCGCATCCTTTGTTCATTTTAGTGTTCGCACCTCGTGGTGCAGGATTTCCCCCACTCTCCGAAAGATCTTCGCCTGTGCTTCCATCCGAATATCTCACGCAGGATCATCGCCGGCTCGATGCGGTACTCACCGAAGCGGTCGCCGGTGGGGATATCGACCGTGAGCGGTACGATGCGTTTCGCCGCGGACTCCTCCGTCATATCGCGATCGAGGAGAATATCGTGATGCCGCTGATCCGCGAGCGCAGCGAAAACGGCTTTTTCGCGCTGCAGCAGATCCATCTCGAACACGGCGCCATCGCCGCGCTGCTGGTGCCCCCGCCGGATGATGAGCTCATCACGGTGCTGCGTTCCCTGCTCGAAAAGCACAACCTGCTCGAGGAGACGCAGAATACGCTCTACGACGTGCTCGACCACTGCGCGCGTACCGATCAGCCCGAGCTGCTTGAGCGCCTGGAAAACCATCCTGAAACGAGACTCAATCCCAACATCAACAATCCCGCCGGACTCGATCCCGCCAGGCGCGCCATTCAGCGTGCCGGGTATACATGGGATCGGCTCCTTCACGAAGATTGACCTCCGACCGACCACACCCTCACGGGTGTGGCTAACCCCACCCGTCGGTGGCATGCGGTAGCCACACGCGTGATCACACCCGATCCGTCGGCGGCATGCGGTAGCCACACGCGTGATCACACCCGATCCGTCGGCGGCGTGCGGTAGCCACACGCGTGAGCGTGTGGGGCAGGCGTGAGCCCCCACCCGTCGGCGGCATGCGGTAGCCACACGCGTAAGCGTGTGGTTCCCCGCGAGCGCCCCACCCCATCCACACCCTCACGGGTGTACTCAGAGCTCCCATTCGATGCCGAAGATGGGCAGCATGCCCCACTGATACAGCGTCTTGACGCCCTGCTCTTCCTCGCTCCATATGTATCCGGCCACGTTGCGGCGGTCGTAGACGTTCCAGACGCTGAGGTACACGACGAGACTGGAGCGCGCAAAGTTGAAACGGCGGTCGACGCGGAGGTTGAGCGAATGATAGTCGGGATGCCGCGCGCCGTTGATGCGTCCGGCGTCGAGCACCTCCTGCCGCGCAGCCCGCGACGCGGCGACATCCATCGGCGTGTACGGCGCACCGCCCGCCCAGATCCAGCGCAGACTGAACTCCCATACATCCGACGGCTTCCATCCCCCCTCCACGCTGAAGAGCAGGCGGTTGTCGTACACCCGCGCACGCTCCACGCCGCTCGCATCGGTGTAGCGGGCGGCGGACCACGCGGCGCTGGCGAGTCCGTACACGTCGCGCGCGAGTTTTTTCTGCAGGGTCAGCTCCACGCCGCGGGAGTGCGCCTCGCCGCCTGACTCCAGGCGTCCGTGGGGCGTGAAGAAGCCGTAGCGGTACGTCAGCTCGTCGACGATGAAGAGTCCGGGCTGCGCGGGATCCACCGGGAAGCGGTCGTAGCGCTTGAGGTACCCCTCCAGCGTGAGACGCGTGTCGGCGGTGAGCAAATGAGAAACACCCGCGACGAGATGCGACGAACGAAGATCGGGCAATGCGCGGCTGTCGTCGCTCTGGGCGAGGAGGATCAGCGGGAGGCTCTGCGTGTAGATTCCCGCTGCAAGACTGAGCGCGGTGCGCTGTGTGATCTTAAGGGATGCCGACGCGCGCGGCTGCCATTCGACGCGCCGGTTCCAGCTGCCGTACTGGGCGCGCATCCCGAGGGTGAGGCTGAGCGGCGCGAGGGGAGTGAGAATTGCCGCGGCATGTGCGCCGATGAGCGTGAACCGGGCATCCTCATTGAAGGTGAAGGCGGGCAGCGGCTCGCCCAGCGGTCCTGTCGCCGCCCCGTAGCGGCTGTCGAACGCGGCCTGCTGATGCTTGACGTCCCCGCCGCCCTCGACGCTGAGCCACGGCGTGATGCGCGCGCGGGTGGTGTGCCGCAGCTGCAGCCAGCGTTCGTCGGACCGGTTGTCGAGCGCCTCGCCGCGGCTGGCCGTGTAGAGGAAATGTTCGCGGAAGCGCATCCCGGTGAACGACAGCGTGGTGTTGCTGAAGGTGCTCCTGCTCCACAGCGCCCGCCAGGTGAGTCCGGCCGTGGCGTTGTAGATATCCTGCCTCCCGAAATACTGCATGTCGTTTTCCACCGCCGTCTCGTACTCGGGATCGTTGTGATCGTCGCTCCACAGCGCCATGGCGCTGAGGCGATGCCGGGGGGAGACATCCAGAGTGATATTCGCGGCGGCGTCGCCGTACCAGGGCGCGACCGAGCTGCCGACGTCCACCGCGGAGACGAGCAGGTCGAGGTAGCTGCGCCGCGCGGAGACGACCCAGGAGCCGCGGTCGCCCAGCGGACCCTCCATCACCCCGCCGAAGCCCGCGAAGTTGAGATCCGCCTGCGCCGCCATGCCGTCACGGCTGCCTTCACGCAGCGTGATATCCATCACCGCCGAGAGCCGGTCGCCGTACTGCACGGGGAAACCGCCCGCGGAGAAACGCACGTCACGGATCAGGTCGACCGGCAGAAGTCCCAGCGGTCCCCCGCTCGCCCCCTGCGCCGGAAAGTGGTTGATGTTGGGGACTTCAATCCCATCAATGAAGAAGGCGTTTTCAAGGGGACTCCCCCCGCGGACGATGAGGCTGTTGGACTGGTCGTTGACTTTCGCGACGGAGGGCAGCACCATCATGATGCGGCTGACGTCCCCTGCCGAGCCCGGCGCGCGCCGGATTTCCTCGCCCGAGAACTCCGCGGTGCTGACTGGGGCGTCGGCGGGCGCAGTGAAATAGCCGGCGGTGATCTCCACGGCGTCGGTTTCGAGGGATGTGGTATGGAGGGTTATTGCGACCTGCGTGCTACGCGCGGGACGCACGACGACGTCGGTCACCACCCGCGCTTCGTATCCGATGAAGCTCACGCGCAGACGATACGTCCCGGGCGGGATGCCGGGAATGGAAAACGCGCCCCCGGCGTCTGTCGCCGCACCGCGATTCGTGCCGGCACTTCGATTCGCTCCGGCATCGCGACCGGTGGTGGTTCCGTGATCCGTTCCGGCGTCGCGACCGGTTTGAGAAGACCTGATCGTTTCGAGGATCCGCACATTCGCGCCGGGCAGCGGCTGTCCGGTTTCCGCGTCGGTGACGCTTCCATGGATGCGCCCGGTTAATGGCGCATCCTGCGCGAGGGTTGTGAGGTTCAGGAAAACCGTGCAGAGAAAGAGGATGAAAATACTGAAGGGAATAATGGGCCGCATGGACGATAGCTTCCGGTTGATGAACATATGCGGCCGCAAATACGCAAACATCCGCGCGCAAAGCGTTCCTTCCCAGCGGATCGAACCTCAAGTCGGCGTTCGCCCCGCGCATTCGAACCTTGAATCGGCATTCAACCGTGGCATTCGAATGTCACATCAGCGCTTGCCCGGACGTCCGAACCTCGATCCGCATGCGCCCGGGCATTCGAATCCCACCGCTGTTCATCCGGGAGGTCGAATGTCAGACCGCTGCGCCCCGCGATTCGCGGTATGCCGAGGGCGTCATTCCTGTCTGTTTCTTGAATATGGTATTGAACGACGTTTTTGAATTGAACCCGGCGTCAAAGGCGATCGCGAGCACCGTGAACTGCCGGCCGGCAGGATCCTCCAGGCGCCGCTGCACCTCACGCACGCGGTAGCCGTTGACGAGGTCGAAAAAATTCATTCCAACGCGCGTATTGA
The DNA here is from genome assembly GCA_913061095.1 of uncultured Ignavibacteria bacterium. GTDB lineage: Bacteria > Bacteroidota > Ignavibacteria > SZUA-365 > SZUA-365 > BM516. The sequence goes on along the minus strand of CAJXVM010000036.1, from coordinate 5,308 downwards.
TGACTTCGGAGAGGTTGTGCGGTGAGACATCCAGCTGCTCTGCCAGTTTCGGCAGCGTGAGGGCGCTGTCGCGGTAAACATGTTTCTCCTCCAGCGCAGCGCGGAGGCGGTGTTCGATGGAGGCGGCTGCTTCGTCGGAGAGGCCGGATTTGGAGTAAGAATAAGATGGGGATGACTTCGGACGGTCCATCCCCACGCTCACACGTGGGGCTCCCGCTTGCTGCTGCACTTTCCTGTACTGTGAGAGATCCTGCAACGAGGCGGCGATACCGTGGGCTTCGAGGATTTCGGAACGGGCGAGTCCGAGATAACCCATGACGTAGACGAGCACGCCGCCGAGGATGCCGGTGACGCCGAAGCGGTCGGCGAGGGTCATGCCGCCGAGGAAAAAGCTGAACTCGATCGTGAACAGCAGCCAGGCGACGAGGGAAAGCAGCGTGATGTTGCGCAGCCAGGTCAGGCGCAGGTGATGCGCGGAGGAGACGACGTCTTCGAGTCCGCGCGCGTGCCGCTGCAGCATAATGAGTGTCCCGCCGAGATAGAGCAGCGACTGCGCGATGATCGCCCAGTTGAAGAGGAAGAAGCGCCAGGGCATGTCGTGCGCCGTGACGTCACGGAGGATGAATGCCAGCGCATCCGGATCGCCGAAGAGCAGCGGAAGCTCGGTGAGCTTGTAGAGGATGAACGGCAGGAAGTGCAGCCATTCGCGCCGGCCGAAGCGGCGGTCGGGATGGATGAGATGACGCGCGTACAGGTAGTGAAGGGGACCGCTGAGCAGCGGCAGTCCGCTCAGCAGCAGCCAGAGCTTCGGATGCAGCGCATGGAACCCGAGATCCTGCGCGAGGAGATTGAGCAGGATGAGCGCATACGCCGCCATCAGCGCGGCGAGGAAGCGGTTCGCATAAAGTTTCCAGTGCCGCTGCCGCAGCAGCGCCGCGAGGAAAAGTCCCTGCGCGATGCCGAGGATGAGAGCGATATTATTGATGGATGACAGCACGGTACAGAATAATGGGAAGATACGCATCCGCGCAATGTACCACACCCTTACGGGTGTGGCTACCGTCATCCGTTAGCGGTGTGCGGTATCCACACGCGTGAGCGTGTGGTCCGACGCGTGCCCCACCCACACGGCGGTTGATTCCGCATGAAGATATCCGTATATATCTGCGTTCCGCGTATCAGCCCAAGGAGGGGTATCATGCTTCGTCTCAAGGCACTTTCGTCTGCTGCCGTGTTCGCGTGTTTCGCTGTTTTCCTTTTGCAGGCGCCGGATGCGTGCGCACAGCCGCGGGGGGTCGCGCTGGAATATGCGGGACCCGACACGCTCGTGCTCACCGCGGGCGAACCGGTGTGCTTCGAACTTGTGGCGCGTGATTCGCTCGGCAACGTGATCACCGGCTGGGATACGCTGAGATCAGACGTCACGATCAACATCATGGGCACAACGGCGGAACGCGACAGCTCGAACAGGACGTGGAACGACGATCCGGAAGGATATTCCTGGAACAGCATCCGCTTCGCGGATCAACCGATTCTGCAGCTCAGTGAGTATGTGTTCGCCCTTTCAGCAGACAAGTTCGAAGACGGACGCGCCGAGATATGCCTGAGAAACACCAAGGCCGAAGAGAATGTCCATCTCGAGATTACACCGTATGTCCACTACCTGAATCAGAAGAGCCCGGTGATGACGTTCGTCCCGGATACCCTGGCGAATTTTCTCGTCGATTTGACCGATCCGTTCCAGGCACAGAAAGACGTGATGTTCAGCCACCGTCCGTTCGAGGTAGTGGTCACGGCGCGGGACCGCTATCTGAACACGGTCTTCGACAGCGTGCCCGTCTACACGGTGCTCGACTTTCCCGGAGAGTTCGGCGATCAACCGCCCGGTCCCCCGCAGCCCGGCTGGTACGACATCTGGCAGCATTCCCTTCTCGACAGCGATCTCTCCGTACCGGGAGGAGTAACGCATTTTTTCGCATTTCCCACGATCCGTCGGGAGAAGGGAATCGATGCCGGTCATCGCATCACGTTCATACACCGGGACAAATCATTCATCCGCGGCGTCTGCGACGCGTTCTATGTCGCGGATCATGCGCCGTATCCCTTCGAGCAGATGTATCCCCCCGATGAAACCCACATCAATCTCGCGACCGCGGCGGACGACAGTACCATCACATTTCGATGGCGGAATCCTGTTCCTCCTGATCCGTACACGAATGCCATGATCGGTCTCTTTGATCCCGTGGTGTACTCGGATGTTCTTTTTCACCGCGTGGAATTTTACGATCGGAGTACGAGCAGCAGCGGGGGTGCCACAGCATGGGCCTCACCGGGACCGTTCGATTGGATTGATTCCTCGCTGAGCATCACGGTCGCCGAGCTCCGCAGCCACCTGCTGACGGCACAGCCCGACTGGAAGGGCGAAGCGACGGAACTGATGTGGTACGCGGTCTCGACGGATACGATTTATGAAACGCCTGCATCCAACGTCCTTGCTGACAGCTCCCGCGGATTCCGCATCTACGTGAATTCGGATATCACCGCGGCGGACAATCCTCCCACCGCAGCCGACGGCATCGCCCTGCAGCAGAACTCACCGAATCCCTTCCGCGATGTCACATCCATTCCATTCACACTCGGGATGGCGGCGCATGTGCGGCTTACCGTGCACGACGTCATGGGACGCGAGGTGGCGGTGCTCACCGATGCGGATTACACCCGCGGCGCACATTCGGTTGTGCTGCGGGGCGCGGATCTGCCGGGTGGACTCTATTTCTGTCGCCTCGTGAGCGATGAAGGGGTCGTGCAACGGAAGATGCTGCTGCTGCGGTAACCACACGCGTGAGCGTGTGGTCAGGCGCGGGGTGCCACCTCAACCACACCCTCACGGGTGTGGCTAGCGCCATCCGTTGGCGGCATGCTGTACCATCTCCCCCTGCTGTCCGTTCAATCCTCCAGCGTCGCGAGGTTCCCCGGATCCTCGCCGAGGGCGCGGGCACGGAGGACGCGACGCATGATCTTGCCGCTGCGGGTTTTCGGGAGGGAGTCCACGAATTCGATGGCCTGGGGCTTGGCGATCGGTCCCATCTCGTGACCGACGTGGCGCTTGAGTTCGTCCTCGAAATGCTCGTGCACTTCCACCCCGGTTTTGAGGATGACAAAGGCGTGGATGACGTTGCCCTTCACGTCGTGCGGGAGTCCGATGGCCGCGGCCTCGGAGACGGCAGGATGCGAGACGAGCGCGCTCTCGATTTCGGCGGTGCCGAGGCGGTAGCCGCTGACCTTGATCACGTCGTCGACGCGGCCGATGACCCAGTAGTAGCCGTCGGCGTCGCGGCGGGCGGAGTCGCCGGTCATGTACATGCCCTCGAAACGCTTCCAGTACTGTTCGACGTAGCGGTCGGGATCGCCGTAGATGGTGCGCAGCATGGCGGGCCAGGGGGTTTTGATAATGAGATATCCCTCCTCGTCGGCGCCCACCGGCTTGCCCTCCTCGTTGACGATGTCCATCTGCAGTCCCGGAAAGGGCTTGCCGCCGGAGCCGGGCTTGAGCGGATCGCTCGGAATGGGCGTGATCATGAACATGCCGGTTTCGGTCTGCCACCAGGTGTCCATGATCGGACACCGCTCCCTGCCGATGACGCGGTGATACCATTTCCATGCTTCGGGATTGATGGGCTCGCCGACCGATCCGAGCAGGCGCAGGGTGGAGAGGTCGTGCCGCTCGGCCCAGGCATCCCCGAAACGCATGAGTCCGCGAATGGCCGTGGGCGCGGTGTACAGGATGGTGATGCCGTAGCGCTCGACCATCTGCCACCAGCGGTTGGGATAGGGATAGGTGGGCGCGCCCTCGTACATGAAACTCGTCGCGCCATTGAGCAACGGACCATAGACGATGTAGCTGTGTCCGGTGATCCACCCCGGATCGGCGGCGCACCAGTAGCGGTCCTGGTCCTGCATGTCGAACACGTACTTGAGCGTGGTATACGTGCCGACCATGTATCCCCCATGAGTATGAAGAATGGCCTTCGGCTTGCCCGTCGTGCCCGAGGTGTAGAGCATGAACAGCGGATCCTCGGCGTCCATGACTTCGAGGTTGCACTGGCTGGTGGCGATGGGGAGCATCATCAGGTCGTGGAACCAGAGATCGCGGCCCTGCTCCATGTTGACCTCCTGGCCGGTACGCTTCACGACGAGCACGCTCTGCACGGTGGCGGCGCGCTGCAGGGCCTCGTCGGCGATGTCCTTGAGCGGCACGATTTTGCCGCGCTGGTATGCGCCGTCGGCGACGATGAGGACTTTCGACTGGCTGTCTTCGAGCCGCTCGTGCAGGGCTTCGACGGAGAAGCCGCCGTAGACGACGGAGTGAATGGCGCCGATGCGCGCGCAGGCCAGCATGCCGAGCACGAGTTCGGGGATGCGTCCCATGTACAGCGTGACGCGGTCGCCTTTCTCCACACCGAGACTTTTGAGGATGTTGGCGAATTTGCAGACCTCGCGCTTGAGCGCGAAGTACGAGAGGGAGCGGAACTCGCCGTCTTCCCCCTCCCAGATCAGCGCGAGCTTGTTGCGCCGGGGAGTGAGGACGTGACGGTCGACGCAGTTGTAGACGATGTTCGTCTTCGCGCCGGTGAACCACTTATAGAAGGGCGCCTGGCTGTCGTCGAGGACTTTTTCCCAGGGCTCGAACCAGTCCAGCTCTTCGGCATGACGCGCCCAGAAGCCCTCGTAATCGTTCTCGGCCTCGCGCTGCAGTTCGCCGCGCTCGCGCACATGCGGTTCGCCCAGGTGCTCGAATGACGGATAATACACTTCACCGCTGAGTTTCTGCTCACTCATCGCGTCCTCCAATGCTGATATTGTCGACAATGTATATCCCTAATACTGCGTACTGGACAGATGAAATGCAAGCGGGGCGGCGGGGATGTGGGACCGGGGGATGGTGGTGCGCATCGCCGACCACACCCTCACGGGTGTGGCTAGCGCCATCCGTCGGTGGCATGCGGTAACCACACGCGTGAGCGTGTGGTCCAACGCGGGACGCCCATCCCATCCACACCCTGACGGGTGTGGCGAGCGCCATCCGTTGGCGGCATGCGGTATCCACACGCGTCAGCGTGTGGTCCGACCCGTGCGTCCCCCATCCACACCCTCATGGGTGTGGCTACCGTCATCCGTCGGCGGCATCCGGTATCCACACGCGTCAGCGTGTGGTCCGACGCGTGCGTCCCCCATCAACACCCTGACGGGTGCGGCTAGCGCCATCCGTCGGTGGCATGCGGTAACCACACGCGTGAGCGTGTGGTCC
>CAJXVM010000035.1 GCA_913061095.1 uncultured Ignavibacteria bacterium | reverse complement strand
GTGTACGGGAAGATCTCCACGCGAACCGTGGTGTCAGACTTCTGGTAAATCGGGATGATCACGCGCGGAGCGAAACCACGCTTGCTCGGACCGACGGCGGTACCTTCACCGAGGTTGCTGCCGAGACCCGGCACGAGATCGAACGCCAGGGTGTCAGGAGTCATGGCGATACGGACGATCTGCCAGCCGACGCGGCCGGAGACGAAGTATGCCGAGACCCAGCCTGCCTGGGCGGTGTCACCGATCGTGGTGCGCTTCAGCGTATCATCAGTAATGAAGACCTGACCAAACTCACCAAAGCCACCACGCTGGGTCGTGCTCTGGAGCTGGGTCTTCGGCGGAGTGATGGGCACGGTCTCGCTCTCGACATGGAACTTCACCAGACGACCGCCAATGGGGTTCTGGAACCTGTCGAGAAGACGTGCGATGACACGGACCTGCTTGTTGTGCTCGGAGACCACAACAGTGTCCATCGGAATCGGCGCGGTCGCGTCATGATCGAGATCGATGTCGCTGGCCTGGAAACTGCCGATACCCTGGTCCGAGTAACCCATCGGCTCGAACACGGACGGGAAGTCTGCTGCCGTCGAAGGAGGCACATCGGCGCCCGTCGAACGGAAGAAGTATCCCTTGTAGAATTCATCAGCCTCAGCGGCGTTGCTCGGCGTACCGGTCGGATACAGATCGGCAGTGCGGTCTGCAACCGTTCCCGGACCCCAGTTGCCCAGTGGTACGGTCGTACCCTGCGGCTTGCCGGTGGACTTGAAGATTTCCACGGTGCTTGCGACGTCAGGAATAACACTGACTTCGCCGATTGCGGACTGGATGGAGAAGTCACCCACGCCCGGAATCGTCTGCAGCTGGAGATGCGCACGCAGGCGGACGATGTCCGTACCGGCGAGGCTCAGCTTGGTCACGTTCTGCGGTGCACGCATGAAGAAACGCACGGCGTTGTATGCGTACGGCGCAGGAATGTCACCCGGAATACCCGGCAGGGCGTTTCCGGCCTGGACGTTGACGAGCTCGGCCTCGAGAAGCTGACCCGTGTTCGGATCAAGCACGTCCTCGGGGTTGTCACGACCGTTCGCACCACTGAGCGCGACATTGGCGGAGACGGAAGCGTAGAAACGCTTGGCGCCCGCAATGGCCGGCCAGTACTGCTGGTTGTCGGGAAGCTCGACGAATACCTTGTTGGCATTCGGGTAGAAGTACGGGGCGATATCCATCGGGTTGCCGAAGATGTCGGTCAGACGGATATACAGCTTGTCAAAGACCGGCGTCTGGTAGTTACCGACGCGACCGACGACAAACGCCTCGTCACGGCCGATCACCAGCTCAACGCGCGGCTGACGGCCCTGGAAGTACGTCCAGTTCTGTCCATCCCACACAACGTCGGTGGAGTCCATGGCTGTGGTCTGGCCCATGTTCTTGCCAAGGTTGGCATTGTAACCGGTGCCGGGACCGAACCAGATACCGAAGTTGTTGTTCGGCGAACCGTCGGGGATGAAGTTGACATGATCAAATCCGGTGCCCGGATTCAGATCGTTCTTGTTGGGATCCGACACGTCGTTGCCGCGATCGTTGAACGCGTAGCTCGAACGGACACGGATGCGATACGGACCGATGTTGTTGCTACCGGAGGCGGCACGGAAGACGCGGTTGTTGCGGCCCATGTTGGAGGTACCGACAAACACGCGGCCCGAGTCAATGTTCCCACCGGTAACCTGAATCGGCGAAATCGGATTGACGAGCGAATCGAAAATACCGTTGAGACGGTAGCGGATGCCATTGGTCAGACGACCGAACGGCGAGAGTTCGAACTTGAAGCGCTCGTTGTCATCCACGGTGTTGCCATAACCGTCGGCAACGAGGATGTCGAGACGCAGGTAGTTGTTGTCTGCGGTGCCCTTCCACTGATCGGTGGGCATGATGTCGATGGCGCGCGGAATGTTCGGGCGCACGACAATCTTCACACCGGTGTGGGGCAGGGAGGCGATACCGTTCGGGTCAACCGGGAAGCGGTAGCCCATCGGGTTGCCTTCCATTGCGTCGGGGTACCAGAGCGGACCGTTGGTGCGGCCGTTGTTCGGCACGCCGGCCTGCATGTCAAGGTACGCTTCCTGTGCACGGTAGGTGTTACCGGTCAGACCGGCGATATACTCGCGCGGGAAACCGCCCGAGGTATCACCGACGGCGCTCAGCGTACGCGGAATGCCGCCCGGATCCGTGTAGGCTACATCGGCCCATGCGTAGATACGCACGGAGTCTTCAACACCACCCGGGTTGGCGCCGACATCGGCATGGGTGTACGCCAGACGGCGGTACACGAGCTGACCGAACTGACGCAGTGTGTCGTCAGCGGCGGAGACACCCTTCAGATAGACCGTACGATCATCCGGGGCGGGGTTGTTGATCGTGTAACCGAGTGCCTTCAGCTTGGGCTGGGTCATGCGGTCCCACGTGCGGTTCCCGTATGCGTCAATGAAACGCAGGGTATCGACCGCGGAGGTGACCAGACCAGGCTGGTAGTCCTCGGCCGTGACATTGGACTTACCCGCGCGATAAGGCGGAATAAGACCGTAGACGGGGTTGGGGTTCAGCGCAACGTACCAGCCGGCTTCAGTGTAGCCTGCCGGTGCGAGGGCCTGGTAGAGTTCCGACAGACGAAGCGGATTCCGCTCGGGCGGAAGACCGTCAATCATCATGCCGTAATCGGGGTTCTCCACTGTGGTGCTGCCCAGTGTCCTCGTCGGACCCGGACGGAACAGCTGATGAGCCGTGTTCGTCCCGTCAAACGGAAGACCGTCGTCACCGAGGAAGTAACGACCGCGGGAATAATCACCGAAGGAACCAATATATTCACCAGCATCAACTGCCTGTGCGGAGTCACTCACCCACACGAGAAGGCGGGTCGTACCCGGAAGCAGTCGAACGATTGCGAGGTCAGTACCACCAGATGCCTGTCCACTCGGAATCACATTGCCAAACGCCAGCGGGTTGCCACTGCTGCCATCGAGCAGGTACGCGCGAAGCGTGTCTTTGGTCGTGTCCGGGGGAACGGCCAGACCAGTCAGATTATTAATGTTCGGTTTGAAGAAAATGTTGCGCATCTGAATGACGTCGCCGCCCGCCGTCGGATTCTGAACCCGGAAGGTGAGCATCTGGCGAAGCGCCGTCGGATCGCTGTTGAAGGGGCTGGAAGAAGCGATGTCTTCAACCTGGCGGTAGACGGGGCGAAGACCCACGTCTCGGCCTGCAGCAGCCGGGTCCGTCTGCGTCGGAGGCAGAAGGGTGTTGGTGATGACACCGTCATATGCCTGACGGGCAAGTGTCATCCCGGTGCTGGCCGAAGCCACGCGCACACGAATGTAATCGAACAACGACTGCGTAAGCATGTTGTTGACGATCTTGAAGCGGTTCTGAACAAAGAACACCGCGACGGAGTCACCGGTGTTGAAGTTGCTCACACCGCCACCACTGTCGGCAAGAGTCAGCGTGTCCGCAACAAAAGTCACGGAGTCGGCCGTCTGCTCGATCGTGCGCACGATGTTGAAGAAGTCGCCTTTCACTGTACGGATCTGTGCGTTCGCGCTGGAACCGAAAACGAGCGCGATCGCAAAGACGGACAGAAAAGTTAGGGCTTTCTTCATTCGAAAATACTCCTCATTGATTTAATGAAGTGGTCATGGATAAACGGGTTAACGCGATAAAACAAGTTCTGGTGGTGTGGTTTCTGCTGGTTATTCTTGATTCCTCTCTTTCAAGAACCTCCGATATTTATGAAACAATGTGTTGCTCTCTGCTTCAGCTGTTTGTCGCGAATTTCGGAAGTCTGCAATATACCAACAGCATCCTTGCCGAACAACCTTGACAACAGCCTCCTGACAAACTTTTCACAATATCTGCGCCGCTCCTGGACGCAGGATTAACCTTGCATCAAGATGCAAAATGCCTGCCAAAAACTTAGCTCTTTAAAAACAATGACTTAACTGATAGACTCTTCTCCATTGTCAAATATATGACGCGATGGAGTATGTTGGATGACAGTTATCTGACATTCGATTCGCTTTCCGGCACCTTCACCGGGCGGATACGCGGAAGCATCGCCCGCGACCGGGTTATCACCGCAGATCGATCACCTCGGCATCCCCGGGGATGCTGTAGGTGAAGGAATCGTCGGGAAGACCCGTGTCGAGACGGATCTCGCTGATCGCATACGTGGTCACCGCCCCGTTGACGTCGGTGATCTCCACCTTGCGGATCAGCCAGTCCCTGCCAACCCAGATCTTCATCGAGGTCGCGAAGGTGTTGTCCTCCTTCGGGGTCAGTTTCAGTACGTACGCATCCCTGCCCTGCAGCTTCTCCTCGCCGATCAGCGTGGAATAGTAATCCTTCGGATACGTGAGCAGCAGCTGCTCGGGTGAAAGGGCGTGCGTCTCCTCTTTATAATTGTCGACAATGACCTGACGGTTGCGCGGGTTCCACGACCACGACGTCGTGCCGTCGGTCACGATGGTCCGCTCTCCGGTCTCGATGCGGTATTTCGTCGGCTTCTTGAAAAACAGTGTTCCTTCGGTCGTCTGCTCGGCGCGCGACACCTTGAAGCGGACGCTCTGCGAAAACGTGATCGTCGCATCCTCGATGTCGTCATAGCGCTCCTGCACGTTCTCGATGATCTCCCGGGCGTCAATGGCCCAGGCCACCATCAGAGGCAGCAGCAGCAACGGGATGATATGCAGGACATGGCGTTTCATGACAGTCTCCTTACAGCGTTTGCAGAATGCCTTCGAGTTCTTCTTCGTCTTCTACCATGACCTGCCGCGCTTTGCTCCCGTCGTAGGGACCAACAATACCCGCCGCCTCCAGCTGGTCGACGATGCGGGCCGCGCGCGAATACCCGATTTTCAGACGCCGCTGCAGAAGCGACACCGATCCCTGCTGATGCCGCACAACGAGACGCGCGGCCTCCTCCATCAGTTCGTCCGTCCCGATCTCGTCCTCGCGCGACTTGCCCTTCTGCTGCGCGCGCACCGACGGCAGTGTGTAAGGACGCTGATACCCGCGCTGATCCGCAATGAACTCCACGATGCGCTCCACCTCGTCGGTGGAGAGATACGCGTTCTGAATGCGCACCGGCTTGGGCTGCCCGCTCGCAAGATAAAGCATGTCGCCGTTGCCGAGCAGCTGATCGGCGCCCGGACCGTCAAGCACCGTCCGCGAATCGATGCGGCTCGCTACCTGATAGGCGATGCGCGCCGGGAAGTTTGCCTTGATCACACCGGTGATGACGTCCACCGAGGGACGCTGCGTGGCGAGTACGAGATGAATGCCGACCGCGCGCGCCAGCTGGGCGAGCCGCGCAATGGGCTCCTCCACTTCGCGCGCCGCGGTGATCATCAGGTCGGCCAGCTCGTCGATGATGACGACGATGTACGGCAGCACGTAATGCTTCACCGTCTCGCTGTCGCGCACCTTGCCGCTGCGCACCTTCTCGTTGTAATCGTCGAGATGCCGCACGCCCGCCTTCGCCAGCTTCGTGTAACGCATGTCCATCTCCAGCTCGAGGCTCTTGAGCACGATGACGGCGTTCGCGGAATCGGTGATGATGTCTTCGTCAATGTCGGGACAGGTGGCGAGAAAATGCCGGTTGAGTCCACGGTACTGCGCCAGCTCGATCTTCTTCGGATCGATCATCACGAATTTCACGTCCTGCGGCTTCATGCGGAAAAGCAGGCTTGTGATCATCACGTTGATCCCGACACTTTTACCCGACCCGGTGGCCCCGGCAATGAGCAGATGCGGCATGCGCGCGAGATCGTCACATACGACTTCGCCGGTGATGGACTTCCCGAGTCCCAGTGTCAGGTGATGCTTCGCGCGGCGGAATTCCTGCGCGGTCACAACGCTGCGGAAATTCACCAGCTCGGGCTCGTTGTTCGGGATTTCGATGCCCACGGCGCTCTTGCCCGGAATCGGCGCGATGATGCGGATCCCTTTCGCGGCGAGCGCCAGCGCAAGGTCATCGGCCAGCGACACGATTTTGCTGATCTTCACACTCGAATCGGGCACAAGTTCGAAAAGCGTGACGACCGGCCCCGGCGTCACCGAAATGCTCTTGATGCCGATGCCGAATACGGCCAGCTTCTCTTTCACCTGCGCGGCCTTGACGCGAAGCTCCTCGTCGCTGACGCCCTCGACCTGCTGCTGCCTGTCGAGCAGATCGGGATTGGGGAATTTGTACCGCAGCTCCACTTCGGCGAGTTCCTTGTTGAGCGAATCCGCGTCACCGGCCTCCGCCGACGCCATCACCTTGCGCGCGATCGCCTGCTGCACGGCCTTGCGCTCATGCTCGTTCGACACAACGGAAGACAGCGGCGTGTCGGCGGTTTCCGCGCCGCCCTGCTCCGCGCCGCCCCGCTGCGCGTTCTGCGGCCGCTGCGCCGGCGCATCCTGCCGGGCATCCTGCTGCGCACCGGTGCGCGGCATGCCGGACGACGGGCTTGCCCCCGCGCCTGCGGCTGTGCCACCGCCGCCACGGGCGGTTTTCGCGGACGCTGCCTCCTGCCCAGCTTCCGCCCCGTTTTTCTGCAGACCCTTCTTCGCCTGCTGCGTCTTCTTTCCCGCCGCGTCGCGGATCGAACCGAGAATGCTGCCCAGTCCCTCGATGGAATCGCGGGAAATGATGCCGTTCGATCGCGGCGTCTTTCCGTCATCCGTCTTTGCTGCGGATGTATTGGCGGGGGATTCGAATGCCGGGGGGATATCCGCGTCGTCAGCTTCCCGCTGGCGTGCGATGGAAACCTCCGTCGGGGGAGCGGCGGGCTGTTCCTGCGTTTTCCTGCGCAGTCCGCGGCGGGAGGATGTGGCCGCATCGCGGTCCCCGGACTGCTCACCGGTCTCGCTGTCATTCGCCCGGGCATCGGCACCATATGCCGCCAGTGCCGCTTCGCGCTCCGCGCGGATGGCGGAATTCAGCGCGCCGGCCTTGCCCGAGACAGAACCGCGAAGCCATCCCATCAGCCGGCGCAGCCGGTCAAGGGATGCCTGGATGTCGTAATCCACGACGACGACCGCCAGTACTATAATAGTAGTGAGAATGACGATCACGCCGCCGGTCGTGCCGATCAGACGCGAGATGAGTCCCGCGACGAAATCGCCGATGTTCCCCGACCAGGCAACCGAAAGCTCGGGCATCCACGACACGAGCCGTATCAGTCCCATGAAGGTCGACAGCAGAAAGACCAGCACCAGCGAATAGTTGGTGTAGTACGCCAGCGCACGCAGATCGCGCCGCCGCAGAATGGACCATCCCCATAGGAGCAGCAGCACGGGAAATACCAGCGCGAAGTAGCCGAAGGTGATGTTGATGAAGAAATTCGCGATGATGGCACCGAACAGGCCGAGCCAGTTCGACGTCGTGTCGGCCCGCGCCTGGATCTCGGGATCCCCGGCGAACAGACGCACGAAATCGCCGAAACCGATGTCGGCCACGGTTTCGTCGGCATGCGAATGCGACACCAGCGCCAGCAGGATCAGCATCGAACTCACGATCATCAGCAGTCCGATGATGTCGAGCTTGCGCTTTGTATCCAGTCCCTGCCGCGTCTTCTTCTGAGCCGGCTTCGACTCGCTATGTGTGCTTTTGCGCCTCACGCAGTTCCGTTGCGGATACCTCTCTGTTTATTGCTTCTGCACGAAGGGGACTTTCGTGACCGTCGCGGGCACCGGTTTGTGCCGTACCATGATTTCGACTTCCGTACCGGGCTCGGCAAGCTCCACAGGCACGTAGCCCATGGCAATGCCCTTCTCGAGCAAGGGCGACATGGTGCCGCTCGTCACCATCCCGACGACCGTGCCGCCGGATACGATGTCGTATCCATGCCGCGGGATCGCGCGGTCTTCCACGGTCAGTCCCATCAGCCTGCGCGTGATGCCGGCCTCCTTTGCCTTCGCAATCGCGTCGCGTCCGACGAAGTCGCCCTTCTTCAGCTTGGTGATCCATCCGAGACGGGCTTCGAGGGGATTCGTTGTCTCGTCGATGTCGTTGCCATAGAGACAGAAACCGACCTCGAGGCGCAGCGTGTCGCGCGCGCCGAGTCCGACCGGCTCGATATCGAATTCCGCGCCCGCCTCGAACACGGCGTTCCACATTGTTTCACCGAGCGCGGGATCGGCATCGAAATAGATCTCGTATCCCAGTTCACCGGTGTAGCCGGTGCGGGAGATCAGGCAGTCGATGCCCGCCACCTCGCCGCGGAGGAAGTGATAGAATTCCAGGGAATCGAGATCGAGGTCGGTGAGTTTGCGCATCGTGTCGATGGACTTCGGTCCCTGCACGGCGAGCAGAGACGTCCTGTCGCTGACGTCCACCAGCTCGGTGTCACCGTCGAGATGCTCTTTCAGCCACGCGAAATCCTTGTCGAGATTCGAGGCGTTGACGACGAGCATGAAATACTCGCCGCAGTGATAGACGAGCAGGTCGTCGACGATGCCGCCGTGATCATAGCACATCGTGCTGTACTGCACCGCGCCCTCGGTGAGCTTGCCGACGTCATTTGTTGTCATCTTCTGCACGAAGTCGAAGGCGCCCTTTCCGCGCACCTCGAACTCGCCCATGTGCGAGACGTCGAACACGCCCACGGTATTGCGGACGCGCTTGTGCTCGCCGATGATACCTGTGTACTGAATGGGCATGTGAAAACCCGCGAACTCGACCATTTTCGCGCCGAGCCGCGCATGAATGTCATGAAAAGCCGTATGCTTCATTTCAATCAGCCGGAAATATGTAAGAGATAGTGATGGTCGGGATTAGACGAGCTTCGCCTCGTTCTTCTTCCAGTCATCCAGGAAGCGCTGCAGACCGATGTCGGTCAGCGGATGCTTGAACATCTGATCGATGATCTTGAATGGAATGGTCGCCACGTCGGCGCCGATCATGGCCGCCTGCAGCACGTGCATGGGATGGCGGATGCTCGCCGCCAGCACTTCCGTTTTGTATCCGTAATTCTGATAGATGGTGACAATCTGCTGAATGAGATCCATGCCGTCGGTGCCGACGTCATCGATACGGCCGATAAAAGGTGAGATGTACGTGGCCCCCGCCTTCGCTGCGAGAAGCGCCTGCGTCGGCGAAAAGCATAACGTGACATTCGTGTTGATCCCCTCATCACTGAGCTGGCGAACCGCCTTGAGTCCTTCGCGGATCAGTGGGACCTTCACCACGATGTTCCTGTGAATGGCGGCTAATTCCCTCGCCTCCGTGACGATGCCCTCATGATCGGTGGCAACGACTTCCGCACTCACCGGACCGTCGACGATCGCAAGAATCTCGTCGAGCAGCGCGCGGAAGTTCTTTCCCTCCTTCGCCACAAGCGAGGGATTAGTGGTAACACCGTCCAGAATTCCAAGACTGGCAGCCTCACGAATTTCATCAATGTTCGCACTGTCGATGAAAAATTTCATTCCTGACCTCAAACATTACTTTAAGTGAAGATGCCAAACCAACAGTTGAAAATATGAAACGAAGATCCAATATGCAATGATTTTCACGGATCACAGTAATCGCTTGAAAACAATGCAATTATGACTCGCGGGAGCGCTCCGCCTCGGCATAGGAGATTTCCGTTTCCTGCAGCCGCAGCCGCAGTGCGGTCACCTGAGGGTATGGCGTGAATATGTTCCAGAGCTCATCGAGAAAGTAAAAGACGAGATTTTCGGCGGTGGTGGTGAAGGGAACGATCACATGCTTGAGTCCGGAGCCCGAAAGAAAACCCTTCATCAGCTCGTCGTTGTCGTCGCAGAGGAAGCAGTGATCGAGTCGGTCGATGACCGGCATGACGAGGCGCTTCATGTCGCCGTAATCCATCAGCATGCCGTTTTCGTCACAGCTGCCTTCGATCTCCACGCGCAGGCGGTACGAATGGCCGTGAATATTGGCACAGCCGCTTTCGTGAAAGGGCAGGCGATGCCCCATCTCCCAGTGAAATTCCCGCGCAATTCGAAGTGATCTTTTCATTCCGATCCTTTCAAGTCTCCTGAACACTACAGTCTTGAAATTTCCCGAAATGTTTCGGGAAATTCAAGGGGGATTTCACGCCCGGGTGGAAAGAATGATCGGCGGCAGGACCGACGCGGGGGGACGGCATCCTATTTCTGTACACGAAACATGATGATGCTGCCGGCGATGAAGAACAGCAGATTCGGGAACCAGGCCGCGAGCAGCGGATGGATGTTGCCGTTGTAGCCGAAGATCTGGCTCAGCTTCTGACTCACCATATATATAAAGAGGAGGAAAATGCTGATGCCGAACTGTACGGCGAGTCCGCTGCGCCGCTTCACCGATGCGAAGGGCACCCCGAAAAACACCACGATCAGCGAGGCGAATGGAAAGGCGATCTTGCCGTGATAGTCGACGAGGAGCCGCGCGACGTCGCTGCCGGCGAGCCGCTGCCGCTCGATGTAGTCGCGGAACGCTTCCAGCTCCATTTCCTCGGGCTTCTGCTGCATGCGCAGGATGATGGTGGGCGTAACGAGCATCGGACCCAGCGCGAGACTGTCGAATCCCGTGACCGCCTCCCGCTCCTGCACGGACAGCGTTGTGTCGGGATTGAACTCCCGACGCATCCCCTCGTACATCACCCATGTTTCGCTGGAAGGCTTCCATTCCATGCGCTTCGCATCCAGGCGGCTGAGCATGACGGTGGGATCCTGCGCATCGAAGCGCTGCAGCTTCACGCGCCGCGCCGTCATCGTTTCCTCATCGAAATATTCCAGGGTCAGGATGCGGTTATCGCTCTCCTGGAAAAAGAGATTGTAGCGCGCCCGCAGTTCACGGTGCTTCTTGAGATACTCGCGCTCGAGGTTGACGCGCGCCGCGTTGATGCGCGGCACCAGCCAGCCGTCGAAGCCGAGCATCAGCAGGCTGACGATGAGTCCGATCCCGAGCAGCGGCAGCATGAAGCGGTACAGGCTGACGCCTCCACACTTGATGATGGTCATCTCGTTGTTGTTGCTCAGCTTCCCGACCACGAACAGCGCCGAGAGCAGCATGGCCACGGGCACCATGAGACTGAAGATGCGCGGGAGGAAATACACGTAGTACAGCGCGATAATGTGCGGCTGCACGTTCTGGTCGATGAAATCGTCGAGGTTCTCGATCATGTCGACCAGAATGAAAATCGTGCTGAAGGCGATGATCGCGAAGAGCACGGTGCGGATGAACTGCCAGGATACGTAGCGGTCGAGTCTGCGCATTCAGGCCTCGTGGGGATTGTAATGACTGCGGTCGACCTCGGTTCCGCGCAGGGCCTTCGGCAGGAAACGCGTGAATACCGACCAGTCGATCACGCGCGTTTCCCGCGCGGTGCGAATGGTCAGCAGAATGCCCATAATCCCGAGAATGATATTCGCGATCCACATCCCCCAGAATGGCGAGAGCGCGCCGCGGTCGGCGAGCTTCTCCCCGCCGATCAGGCAGGCCCAGTAAAACAGGAAAAACCCGAGGCTCAGTCCGGCCCCCATGCCGAAACCGCCGCGGCGGGCCATCATGCCGAGCGGCGCGCCGATGAGCACGAACACCAGGCAGGCGACGGGGATGGAATATTTCTTGTAAATCTCCACGAGGTAGCGGTCCATCTGCTTCGCGTCGAACTCGATGCCGCTGAAATCCGCGAGCGCCTGGGCCTGCAGCTGCCGCACGTCGGTCAAGGCGCGATAGGCCGCGCCGAGCGAATCCACCGCGGCCTCCGGCGGCTCTTCGGCGGTCAGTGTGTCGGCCTCGCCGCCACCCGGATCCCCTGCTGTTCCCGATACACCTCGCATCGCACCGGAGATATCCCGCGCCGGATCGCCGGTGGGAAGATCAGCCGGACGCGGCGGCGATCCCCGGGGCGTCACCCGCTGCCGCGCATCCCGCTGCCGCGCATCCCGCCCGGCATTGCGCACGAACGACGTACCGGGTGAGGGTGCGGCGGCGAAATATTTCGGCGCACCCTGCACATAGGCGCGAAGATGACTGACCATGCGATCTTCGAAGCGCTCGATCTTGCCGTCGCGCAGCGTATCGATGGAATCGACGATGGCCTGCATCATCGCGGCGCTCATCGTGCGGTCGTCGCGGCGCGTCGTCGAGGCGTCACTGCGCTGGAATCCGAATCCGCTGGCAGGCATGGCCACCCGGTGCCGGTTGAAACGCAGCTTGCGGTAGCTGGTGAACGTGCGGCTGTCGAGCTGGTGAATCTCCCCGTCCCGCAGGTCCATGATGACATCGGAGTAATCGGGTGAAAAACTCACCGTGCCGTGCTTCGCCGTCACCACGATGCTGTTGTCGGGATCCGAAAGATCGTATATCGTCACGCCTTCGAGATCGTTGCTCTTTTCGAATGTGCGCCGCACGAGAATGCGGTAGTTCGGCAGGTCGTGCTCGCTGGTGAACACACCGGCCTGGAGCGCCAGCGTGGGCTTGATGCGTACGATGTCTGTCATCAGCGTCTGCAGGCGCACGTTCGCTTCGGGGAGCACGGAATTGTTGAACCAGACCAGCGATCCGGTCACCAGCACCGCCGCAAGGAATACCGGGGTGGTCATGCGGTACAGGCTCATGCCGCTGGCACGCATGATGGTCAGTTCGTTGTCCGACGACAGCTTCCCGAAAGCCATCAGCGTCGCGACCAGCACCGACATGGGCACCGAGAGCACGAGCATCCAGGCCAGGTTGAGGGATATGAGTTCGAGAATGACCCACGGGCTCAGTCCCTTGCCCACAAGGTCGCCGGCGCGCTTCATCAGGAACTGCAGAAGGAAGAGGAAAATGATAATCGCGTTCGAGAAGAGAAACGGACCGATATGCGCGCGCAGGATGTGGCGGGAGAGAATCACGCATCCTCCCTTTCTGCACGGGCGCACGGAAAATACCATTGCAAGCGGAGATCGAACACGCTAAACTGCGTCCTGTTGGATTTCACAAGCCGAAACTTGGCAAAACAGTTCAGCAAAATATACCGAATTTCTGCCGAAGAGTTCCTTGCGCCTCTGCGCAAGAGTTCCTAATTTTGCTCTTCACGATGGAAACGGGTTGATATCACAGGCAGTTATTGCCCGTTTCTTCATGTCGCACACCAAACGAACGTCTCACAGCTCAGGGGTCCCTATCGAACTGATCTCTACCGCGTAAGAACATCACGGTAACTCGCACGGCAGCAGACGTTTGAATTCCCACGCGAAACGCATGAGTATGGTCACCCCGAAAACGGGGCGCAGGAGAGGTATGCTCTCTTCGCTGCGCCACGCCGGAAGGCTCATCACCATGTCCGCGGCTTCCCTGCTGATCTTCCTCGGAGCCAGCGCCGAACCGGTGCTGACGCCGACGCTGATCACCATCGAAGCGGCCATGGAATGGAATGCCTATGTCAGCGCCGGCATGGCCAATGCGATGAATCTTCCCGGACGACCGGGTTTCGGCGGCAGGGGACGCAGCTATCAGCTGCCGCAGCCGGCCGGACACGCTATGACGCCCACTGCGGATGCGGCAGCCTCCGCGGATGCAGCATCCGCCGGTATGCAGCACGCCAACGCGGACATGCCCGCGTCGCTGTCGCTGATTTCCGACGCCCCGGCACGGGAATGGACAGACGTCAACGGCAGCGCGGTGATCACCGATCCGCTGACCGTGGACATGGAACTGCAGGATTTCGCCGCCGCTCTGCGCGCCGAACTCTCCACCACCATTGAACGCAGCGTCGCCGAGGAAACGGAACTCGATGACGACGACATCGACGCGGCAGCGGACGCTGAAACGCTGTCGCTGCCTGCCTCTGCGACCGCGCTGAATGCGCGGGTGGACAGCCTGGACATCCCGCCGATGGATTCGACGACACGCGCGAAATTCCTCCCGCAGCGCCCGCGTCCCTCGCCGCTCTCCAATCCCTTCCCGCGCCGCGTATCCCCGCTGTACGGACAGCCGACGCGCGGCATCCGGCGCATCGTCGAGGTGGATTCCACAAAGGACGAAGTGCTCATCCGCGAAGTGGTCAACGGCAAGGACGTCCGCATCCCCGTGCGCATGTCTCTGGAGGATTACATCCGCGGGCGCTACAACTACGAGCAGCAGCAGCGCACCGCCGAGAAGGCCTCGGAATATTCACTCGAGGGAGGCGACGACCTCGAGAACCTGCTCAGGAACATCACCGAGATCGACATCCCCGTCGCGCCGAACCCGCTGATGAGCATCTTCGGCGACCGCAGCCGCATCAGCGTGCGCATCAACGGAACCATCGACATCAACGCCGGCTTCAAAATCGAGACCTCCGACCAGCAGTCGGTCTTCCTGCAGCCTACACAGTTCTCGCCGAACTTCCGGCAGCAGGTGCAGATCAATGTCAACGGACTCGTCGGCGACAAGCTGAGCATCCGGGCGGACTGGAGCACCGAGCGCACGTTCGACTACGAGAACCAGCTCAAGATCAAGTACACCGGCTATGAGGACGAAATCGTGCAGTCCGTCGAAGCCGGAAACGTGTCCCTGCAGACACCGTCCACTCTCATCCAGGGCAGCGGCGCGCTGTTCGGCATCAAGGCGGAATTCCAGGCGGGTCCGCTGCGCCTTGCGACGATCGCCTCACAGAAGAAGGGCGAGTCCGCACGCAAGAGCATTACCGGCGGAGCGGAGGAACAGGAATTCGAGCGCCACGCCTACGAGTATTCCGACAATCACTACTTCATCGAGGAGCAGTACCGCGACGAGGATCCCGACGAGGGCGTTTCGCCGTACGAGGCGTACTATAATTACCGCGCGATCAACGCGTCGGCCACCGCCCCGCTGGTCATCCGTCCCGACCTGTACATCAAGGACATCGAAGTCTGGCTTTCGCGTCCGACCTCGAGCGGCGTCGTCACCGATCCCGAGGAGCGCGAAGTCGTCGCCTTCATCGACATCGGTCCCGGCCAGAATCAGCTCGGATCCTACAATCCCGGAGATGCGGACTTCCCGTACGGCGATCTGCTCGATCCCAACGAACGCGTCGAACCCGAATCGGGAAAGATCGAAGTCGGCAAGTTCAAGCGCATCCAGCAGGACGTCGACTACAGCTACAATCCGCAGACGGGTATCATCACGCTGAACCAGAGCATCCAGGACGACCAGGTGATCGCCGTCGCTTACCGCATCGAAAACGGGCAAGGAGCCGGCGACGATCTCATCTACGGCACCTTTGCCGGCGACCAGCGTCTGAACCAGCCCAAATACGACTTTGTGGACGAGGACGGCGAACCCATCCCGCCGCGCATGGTCCTGAAACTGGTGAAGCCCAAAAACCTCGGTCCGTCGTTCGAGCATGCCTGGAAGCTCAAGGTGCGCAGCATTTACTCGCTGAACACGCGCAACCTGACCGCGCAGGACCTTGCGAACTTCAAAATCGTTTACCGCAGCGGCGGCCAGCCCGACGAGGAAATCCTGCCGAACACCGACGCGAATCTCATCCGCCTGTTCGGTCTCGATTATACCGATGACAACGGCGGTCCGCCCGACGGCAAAATCGACTTCCTTCCCGGCCAGACCGTCAATCCCGCCCGCGGCGAAATCATCTTCCCCACGCTGGAGCCGTGGGGCCAGGGGATGAAGGACATGTACGCCGCGCTCTTCGGCGGAAACCGCAGCGACATGGATCCGTACGTTTTCCCCGAGATATACACGCAGACGAAAACGCAGGCGCGGCAGAGTTCGAACGACAAAGTCATCATCACGGGACGCACGCGCGGTTCTTCATCGGCCGTCTACAATCTCGGATTCAACGTCGTGCCGGGATCCGTGCGCGTGCTGCTCAACGGATCGCCCCTGACACCCGGCGTGGACTACACCGTCGACGAGCAGGTCGGCACCGTGCGCATCACCAAGGAGGAAGCACTCGTTCCCGAGGCCAAGCTCGACATCGAGTACGAGAAGCAGGACCTGTTCACCTTCGCTTCGAAGACGCTGCTCGGCGCGCGCGGCGAGGTGGACCTCGGTGAGAAATCGTACTTCGGCTTCACCTGGATGAGTCTCAACCAGAAGACGCTCAGCGACAAGGTGCGCATCGGCGAGGAGCCCATCAGCAACTCGATGTTCGGCATCGACGCGAAGACTGAAATCGACGCGCCCGTACTGACCGAGGCCCTCAACACGCTGCCCTTCCTCTCGACCAAGGAGCGATCGACGCTGACGCTGCAGGGCGAAGCCGCGATGGTCATGCCGCAGAAAAGCAGCAAGGTCAGCACCATTCCCTCCGACAACGGCGAGGGCATCGCCTACCTCGACGACTTCGAGGGATCGCGCATTTTCATTCCCCTGCAGACCGCTTACTCGGTGTGGCGCCTCGGCTCCGTGCCGCCGGAACTGCCGGCGACGATCGCCGACGATGACAGCGTCATGCAGTCATACCGCGCCAAGCTCGACTGGTACAACATCCCGATCACCTCCGTGTCGGACAGAACCGTCCGCGTCGAAGACATCTGGCCCGACAAGAGCGTCGCCCGCGAGGAGCAGCGCGTCACCGTGCTCGACCTCGACTACTACCCGCAGCGCCGGGGCCAGTACAACTACACGCCCAACCTCGACCTGCAGCCCCGCAACTGGGCCGGCATGATGCGCCTTCTGCCGGTGAACGCCACCAACCTTGTGGACGGCAACTACAACTACATCGAAATGTGGATGAAGGTGGAGAACGGCACCGGCGGCAAGCTGATCATCGATCTCGGAAAAATCTCAGAGGATGTCATTCCCAACGGCAAGCTCAATTCCGAGGACGACGTGCTGCCCGAGTCCATCCGCAACGGCATTTTGAATCCCGGCGAGGACGTCGGACTCGACATGCTCACCGACGCGGAGGAGATCGCGCTGTACCCCGACCTGGCACCCGATCCCAGCGGCGACAACTTCGCGTACAACCCGGACGACTGGACGCAGTTCAACGGCACGCAGGGCAACATCGACGATCCGGCCGGGCAGTTCCCCGACACCGAGGACCTGAACAACAACAGCATCCTCGACCTGGCGAACGATTTCTACCGCTATGTCATCGAGCTCGACACTGCGCGTTTCGATCCGGCCGGAAATGTCAGCAATCCGCATCCCTACGTGGTCGGCGGCGGCACGAACGGCTGGTACCAGTTCCGCATCCCGCTCGCGCAGCCCGACGATTCCGTCGGCACGCCGGCGCTCGACAACGTCGAGTACATGCGCGTCATGTTCAACGACATCCAGACGGCAGACGACCAGACACCGTTCAACGTCCGCATCGCGGAATTCAACTTCGTCGGCAACCAGTGGTACGAGCGTCTGCGCAACGATCCGTACATGGCCGTGTCGGTGGTGAACATCGAGGACAATCCGAACGAGTACACGACGCCGCCGGGCGTGATTCGTCCGCGCGACCGCACGCGTCCCGACCAGGAGATTTACGGCAACGAGCAGTCGCTTTCGCTGGATCTGACCGACCTGCCGAGGGACAGCCTGCGCGAGACCTTCCGCATTTTCCCCGGCAACGGCATAGATCTGTTCAACTACCGCCAGCTCAAGATGTACGTGCACGGCGACCAGAACCTGCCGGATCATGACTACGAACTCGTCATGCGCTTCGGCATCGACACGGCGAACTACTACGAGTACCGCGCGCCCATCGAACCGGGCTGGTCGACAAACAACGAGGTGTCGATCGACTTCGCCGAACTGACGGCGATCAAGAGTCAGATCGACAGCATCAGCACGTATGATCAGTTTCCCGTGCCCGGCAAGCCCGGCGCGTATTTCTGGGTGAAGGGCAATCCCGACGTGGTGCGCGTGCAGTTCATCAGCGTCGGCGTGCGCAACCTCGACACGGATCCGCTCACCGGCCGCGTCTGGATCAACGAGCTGCGCGTGATCGAACCCAACACAAAGAACGGCTACGCGTACAACGCATCGATGAATCTGCGCCTGGCTGACATCGCCGACATCAACGCCACGATCAACCACAGTGATCCGTATTTCCACGGCATTTCCGAGCGCTTCAGTTCCACGCGCGCCTACACGACGAACTGGAGCATGACCACGACGCTGAATCTCGACAAAGCGCTGCCCGAATCGTGGCAGGGCACGCAGATGCGCGTCACCTACACGCATTCGGAAAACCTGTCCAAGCCGCTGCTCGTGCCGGGTCAGCCAGACGTCGAAGTGGAAGCCATGGTTGCGACACTGCGGCAGCAGCTCGAGCGTGATGGCGCCTCGCAGCGTGAGATCGAGGAAGCCGTGCGCAACGCGCGCATCGCCACGCAGACACTTTCCATCCGCGACAGCTGGGCCATCCCGACCGTCAAGCTCAAGATGCCCGGCGAAAGCTGGCTCGTGCAGAATGTCATCAACCGATTAGAGCTTAGCTACAACTACAACATCACGCGCGAGCGCAATACGATTTTCCGCTCCCGCCGCAACTGGCAGTGGCAGGCGCGCGTCGGTTACGGCTATGACTTCGGCCGTGAATCCTACGTGAAGCCGTTCAGCATCTTCTCCGGCGTTCCCATCCTTGAATTCTATAAAGATGCCAAGTGGTTCTTCCTCCCGTCACGTATCTCCACCAACGCGTCACTCGAGCGCTCGCGCCTCGAGGAAGTGGAACGCGAGCCCTATCGTGAGCGTCCTTTCGTGCGGTCGTTCACGCACAACCGCGCCGCGAATCTGGCGTTCACGCTCTCGGAGGAGAGCCTCCTCAACCTCAGCGGCAGCTACGGCGCAAATATCCGCACCTCGCTGCTCGGACTGGAAACCGAGCTGGTGCGCGACGAAAACGGCGATCCGGTGCTCGACCGTTTCAACCTCCCCATCGTGCGGCAGCGGCAGAGCTCGGCCATTTTCAACGACATGTTCTTCGGGCGCAACGGCGGTCTGTACCTCGGCATCCCGACCAATTACCAGCAGCAGTTCTCCATCCAGAGCCGTCCGCTGATTCCGCCGATCTTCAGTCTCGACCGCTATCTCGATCTGACCATGTCGTACCAGGTTTCCTACAGCTGGCAGCAGAATATCCAGCAGGCCGAGCAGGGCCGCAGCGCCAGCTACAATGCCAGCGTCAACAGCCAGTTGAACATCAAGCTGAAAAGCCTGTTCGATCCGCTGTTCGAATCCGCAGCCCCCGCTGGCGGACCGGTCACGCCCGAGCGCACGCCCTCGCCGGGACGCCGCAGCAGCCGGCAGAGTCAGACCACCGAGGAGCGCGACCAGGCGGCGGAAGAGAAACGCGACCGCGCCATGGATCTGAAAACGCGGCCGCTGAGTGATATTCTATCTGAACTGGAAGAGCAGCACCCCGACGCCGATCCCGAATTCATCGAGAACATGCGGGAAATGGTCGAGAAGGAACGTGAACTCGCGGAGCTGAAGCGCAATCCCTCAGGAGACGAACAGCTCGAGGAAATCGTGCAGCTCAACGATGACATCCAGAACGCACGTGGCCGGCTGATCAGCATGCTCACGGGCGACACGCCGATTCCCGGCATCGAGGCTTCCTCCGAAGAAGGCGAAGACGCCGGTGACGGACAGTCCTCGATGCTCGCCCGCTACCTGCGCCAGATCGCGATCTACGGAATAAAAATCCCCTTCCTTGATTACGACAACATCGGGATCACATATTCGCAGAACACCGCCAGCCAGGTGGGCGGCGTGCGCGGCGAAACCGGCTTCTCTACATTCTGGGGAAGTGTTCCGTTCGGCAATCCTCCCAATGCAAACCAGGGTCCCTCGCGTCTCTACCAGCTAGGACTGATCAGTGACCCGAATCCCGCATCCGGCCGCCTCGCGTTCAAGAGCAGTTTTCCGTTCATCGGCGTGGAAGATTACGCGCGCGGCCTCCGCGCGGCGAATCCCAGCGGCACGTACACCGACAATTACACGCAGAACAACACCTTCTCGATCAAGACCAACCGTCCGCTCTGGGAAGGCGCCCGCCTCGACCTCAACTGGGATCTGCGCTGGTCGATCAACAAGAACTATCAGCTCAACACCGACGACCAGGGTCGTCAGACTATCATCAGCACGACCACCACGGGCAAGCTCGAGCGCTCGTTCATGGCTTTCCCCGATTTCTTCCTGTTCAGCCTGTTCAACACCAACATGAGCGCGGTGGATGAACGCTACCAGGAGCTGCTCAACGATCCGACCGAGACCCGCACGGAGACCGAGCTGCTCGCGCAGGCGTTCCGGGAAGGATTCGAGGCCGTACCGTGGCTGTCGGGCATTCTCGGCAACTTCTTCCCGCGCCTGAACTACGGCTTCCGCTGGGACGGACTCGAAAAATGGAGCCTGCTGGAGGGACTCGCCGACCGCATCTCGCTCGAGCATCGCTACACTTCGAATTTCTCGATGAGCTACCGCCACAGCCAGGACGACGGATCCCGCATCACCGAAAACCAGCAGGTGAGCACCGGCTTCAAACCGCTGATCGGCGTGCAGCTCGCCTTCAACCAGGTGATGGGCGGCGATCTCAGCGTACAGGTGCGCTGGGACAAGCAGGGATCCTTCAATCTCAACACCTCCGCGAGCAATATCGTGGAGGATAACTCGGACGAATTCACACTGAATGCGGAATTCAAGAAAAGCGGATTCGAGGCGCCCTTCCTCGGTCTCACGCTGAAGAACGACATTCAGTTCAACTTCTCCTTCAGTCTCAACAAGACCTCATCGCGCATCTACGGCATCACCGACCTCGGCAGCGGCGGACAGCCGCGCGAGGGCATCACGCGCATCAGCCTCGAGCCGCGCGTGCGCTACAGCGTGAGCCAGCGCGTGCAGGCATCATTGTTTTACCGCTACCAGCGTACGCGTCCCGACGAGGAAGTCGGCTCGCGCATCCCCGGCACCACATCGCACGAAGGCGGGCTCGAGGTGCGCATCACCATCGCGGGCTCGTAAGACAAGGCTCCGTCATCCTGAGCCTGTCGAATGATGGGCCTGTCGACGCATGACGGTACCAGACATCGTCCCCCTTCGACAGGCAGAAGGTGACGGGTGTTGCGGCGCTCAGGGTAATGCGTGATTTCTCCATGACTTGCGGTCAAGCGTGAAATTCACGAGATTTTTTGACGGACATTTTCTCACCATGAATTGTGAGTACACATGAGTCTCAATATTCAGGACATGATGGCGCGGGTGCAGGAGCTGCAGACGCGCATGAACGAAACGCAGGAGAAGCTGCGCGCGCTCGAAACCACCGTGGAGGTCGGCGGCGGCATGGTCCGCGTCACCATCAACGGCAAGCAGGAAATCAAGAAAATCGCCATCGAGAAAAGCGTGGTCTCTCCCGACGACGTGGAGCTGCTCGAGGATCTGATTCTCTCGGCCGTGAACAAGGCGGTGGACGAATCCCAGAAAATGGCCAAGGAGGAAATGGGGAAGGCGACCTCCGGCATGATCCCGAACATCCCGGGGCTCGATCTCGGCAACCTCGGTCTCTGAGCGCGCTGATCACTGAACCATGCTCTCAACCTCACCATCCCTCGACGCCCTGATCGCGGAATTCTCCCGCCTGCCCGGCATCGGACGCAAAACGGCGCAGCGCCTCGCCCTGTGGGTGCTCAAGCGTCCCCGCCAGGAAGTGGAGCAGATGGCCGCGGCGCTTCTGCAGGTCAAAGACCACGTGCGCACCTGCTCGATCTGCTGCAACATCACCGAGGAGGATCCCTGTACGATCTGCACCAGCACGAAGCGCACGCACAGTGTCATCTGCGTCGTGGAAGAATCCAACGACGTCTTCGCCATCGAGCGCAGCAATGATTTCCGCGGACTGTATCATGTGCTCGGCGGCAGTCTCTCCCCGCTCGAAGGCATCGGTCCCGACGATCTGCACATCCGCGAGCTGCTCGACCGCGCGAAGGAGGGTGTGGAGGAAATCATCCTCGCCATGAACCCCAACGTCGAAGGCGAGGCCACCACGCTCTACCTCTCCAAACTCCTGAAACCCTTCGGCGTCAGCATCACGCGCATCGCGCGCGGCATCCCCATGGGAAGCGATCTCGAGTACACCGACGCCGCCACCATCGCGCGCGCCTTCGAAGGACGCATCGCACTCTGACATGTCCTGGTACAGAACCTGGTTCGCCGACGAACTCTACATGGATCTCTACGCCCACCGCGACGGCTCCGAAGCGCGGCAGGCGGTGGATCTATTCGAGAGCGTCACCGGCGCTGCGGCCGCGGATCGCCGCGTGCTGGACCTCGCCTGCGGCTCCGGACGGCATGCTTTCGAGCTCGCGCGCCGCGGTCATCGCGTCGCGGCGGCGGATCTCTCTCCTACACTTCTCACGGCGGCTCGCCGCAAGACCCGCCGTCATGCAGAACGCGTCGCGCTGGTGCGCAGTGACATGCGCCGGCTTCCGTTCCGATCCGCATCCTTCGGCGCCGTGCTGCAGCTGTTCACCGCCTTCGGATATTTTCGCACGGACGAGGAAAACGCCAGCGTCATCGGTCAGGTGCGTGGCGTGCTCGCTCCCGGCGGCTGGTACATGCTTGATTTCCTCAACAGCGCACAGCTGCGCGGGCAGCTCGTCCCGGACAGTGAGCAGCACATCGGTGGCGCGCAGGTCCTGCAGGAGCGCCGCATTCGTGATGACCGCGTGGAAAAGCGCATCCGCATCATCCGCGACGGACGGGAGCGCATCTTCCGTGAATCCGTACGGCTGTTTACACTCGACGATTTTCGGCGTATGTTTCAGCAGCATCGTCTGACGCTTGAACATGTCTTCGGCGATTACGCCGGAGCTCCATTCGATGCGTCTTCACCCCGCTGTCTGATGTTCGCGCGCACCGTGGAATAAACTTCTCTGCACTGCGACCTGGAATGAAACCTCTGCTCACCGCCCGCATACTGCTTGCTGCTTCCTACATCCTTCTTGCGGGATGTGGTCTGTTCGAGACCCGTGATCCCGAGCCGCCGACGAGCGGCAGCAGCACCTTCGTGCCGCCGACGTCACCCGATCTCGTACTGGAGAACCTGCGGAATGCTGCCGCGGAACAGAGTACGGAAAACTTCCTGCGCTGTCTGGTCGACACGCTCAATTCGGATCAGCGTTACGAGTTCATTCCCACGGCCGCCGCAGCGGGACGATACGCGACCACATTCGCATCCTGGTCGCTGCAGTCCGAGCGCGCCTGGTTCGCCGCCATGAAAGCGTTTGCGGAAGACAATGCACCGTCGAGTCTCGTACTCACCGGTGACTTTTCCGTCATCGCCGCCGACTCCGCCATCTATGAAGGAAGCTACGACTTCACCTTCCGGCATGGTGTGAGCAATCTCGCCGAGACCGTGCGCGGCACCCTGCAGTTTGTCATGCACACCGACCGCAACTCGATCTGGAGCATCACGCGGTGGACCGACCTCCCCGTCACCGACGAAACGAGCTGGAGCGAATGGAAAGGACGGTTCGCAAATTGACGACACCCTCCGCTGTCGCTTCGCTCCGTTCAGCTATGGCGGACCTCCTGCGCCTGCGGCGCATCCGGCTGCTCCTGCTCCTGCTCGTTCTCGCCTCCGCATGCAATCCCTTTGCGCCCGCGATCGAGGTGGCCGACGATGGCGGCACGAACCTCATCACCGATCAGACCACGGTAGACGGGCTGTTCCAGAATTTCCGCTACGCCTACACGTTCAAGGACACGACGATATACGGCGGACTGCTCGCGCATGATTTCGTCTTCACGTATCGCGACTACGAGCGGCGCGTCGATGAGAGCTGGGGACGCGACGAGGAGATGCGCATCACCTGGCATCTCTTCCAGAACGCCAGCAGTCTGAACCTCGTCTGGAATAATATTGTCGGCTTCTCGGGTGACTCCCTCCGCAGCAGCGTCACCCGCAGTTTCAATCTCACTGTCACCTTCAATCCCAGCGACGTCGTGCGCGTGGACGGCCGCGTCAGCCTCGACCTGCGGCGTCCCTCCGCGTCCGCCCCCTGGAAAATCACACAGTGGCGCGATGAATCGAATTATTGACGTGGGGGCGTGTGGCGCTCCGCGAACCCCACCCTCACGGGTGGGGTTACCGCATACCGCCATGAATGGCATTAACCACACGCGTGAGCGTGTGGGCACACACGGCTCGCCGACCCACGTCCATATCAGGGGCTGGGCTATCCACACGCGTGAGCGTGTGGGCACACACGGCTCGCGACCCCCGTCCATATCAGGGGCTGCGCTATCCACACGCGTGAGCGTGTGGGCACACACGGCGTTTCCCGAACCCCACCCTCACGGGTGGGGTTAGCGCATGCCGTGGTTGAGGCCGTGCTTTCAGCAGGCCGAGCCGTTGGCTCGGCCCTACATTCCCCTTCCTCACGTTCCTCGCGCTCCTCGCGCTCCTCGCGCTTACCGCCGTGAACATTGTTCACGCGCCGTCCCTCATTTTCACACATTTATGCAAGCATATTGCCCAATCTGTCCTGTTTCAGGAGCTTTTTTTCTGGCGTGAAATTTGCATATGTATATGTGCAGCAAAATGTGAACCCCGCAGTACGGAGGAAAAAATGGTTGGACAGCAGATGATCTCGGAAGCACGCCTCAGGAATCGCAATGCGCGCAGTGTCGCAATAGCGCATCCGCATCCGCACGCGCGTCACGGGAGTCCGACCGCCGCCGCCCTCATTTACGCATTCATGAAGCCGCTGAGCACCCTCGGATCCGCCATTCTGGCGAAGCTTCGGCTCTCCGACTGACCGCTCACACTTCATTACATAGATCCACAACCCGTCGAGACCCGTTTTCGGCGGGTTTTTTGTTTCTGTCCCGCCTTTTCCCTTGTTCTTTAGTCCACCTGCCTCTATTTTGCGGTTTCGGTAGTGTATTTTTTCTGTGCGAGGGAATCCATGGACAAAGAACTGAATCAGTTTTTCGAAGGCTACGACATCAGCGGCGAGCGTGACGAGGAAGTGTACCGCCGCCAGTCGCGGCAGGTGCGCGACCAGTTCGAGGACAAGCTCGAGCGCGTCGGCGGCAAACTGCGTTTCGCGCAGGATCTGCTTGCGCTGTACCGCTATTTCATGGACGCCACGGTGCCCTGGCAGCGGAAAACCGTCGTGGTCGCGGCCCTGCTCTATTTCATTTCGCCCCTCGACGCCATACCCGATCTGGCGCCGCTCGTCGGCTATCTCGACGATCTCGGCGTCATCCTCGCCGTGACGAAGTTCATGGCCGGCGAACTGGCTGCATACTACCCGCACCCCTCGGAGCCCGCGAAACCGTCCACCGGCGAAATGGTCAACCGGGACACCGCTCCCGTGCGCGGCAGAGCTGCCGGAGAACCCGTCGCCTGACCATGGCGACACCGGGGATATACGCACGGACATATCGCTGCCGGACCTGAAACTGGGCCTGCGCAGGACCGTATCATGCAGCGAATCCACATACGTGACGTCAGTCAGCAATTCACCATCGTTCACACATAGGGAGTACGACGATGCAGACACCGACATTCGATGACGCGCTGCAGGCGCTGCAGCGGCATTTCGGATACGAGTCCTTCCGTCCCGGACAGGACACCATCATTCAATCCATCATCCATCGCAGGGATACCATCGCCGTCATGCCGACCGGCGGCGGGAAATCCATCTGCTACCAGATCCCCGCCGTGCTCTTCGACGGGCTCACCATCGTGATATCCCCCCTGATATCCTTGATGCAGGACCAGGTGGCGGCGCTCGAACGCGCGCGCATCAAGGCGACGTTCATCAATTCCATGCTGGATTACCGCGAGGTGATGAACCGCCTCGACAGGGCGCGCAACGGCTGGTACCGCCTCATGTACGTGGCGCCGGAGCGCTTCGAGAGCAAGACCTTCGTCGAGCGCATGAAAGGCATCCGCATCAGCATGTTCGCCGTCGACGAGGCGCACTGCATCAGCGAATGGGGGCACGACTTTCGTCCCAGCTACCTGCGCCTGCGCGAGAGCATCGAGGAGCTCGGCACGCCGCAGATCGTGGCGCTGACCGCCACCGCCACACCCGACGTGCGCAAGGACATCCAGACGCAGCTCGGGCTCGCGAATCCGTCGGTCATCGTGCGCGGATTTAATCGTGAAAACCTGACCTTCCGCGTCATGAACGGCGTCAACAAGCGCGACGAGATCTTCCGCATCTGCTCCGCGGAGGAGTGCGGCATCGTGTACGCCGGCACGCGGAAAAGTGTCGAGGAGCTGTCGATCATGCTGCGGCAGCACGGGATTCCCGCCGAGGGGTATCACGGCGGACTGCAATCCACCGCGCGCAAGGAGGTGCAGGAGCGTTTCATGGACGGCCGCACGCGGGTCATCGTGGCGACCACGGCATTCGGCATGGGTATCGACAAGCGCGACGTGCGCTTCGTGGTGCATCACGACATGCCGTCCACCATCGAGCAGTATTATCAGGAGGCCGGGCGCGCCGGGCGCGACGGCGCGGAGAGCACCTGCACGATTCTCTATCATCCCAAGGACCGTTCGCTGCCGGAATTCTTCATCCGCAACACCTTCCCCGACCGCGCGTTGATCCAGAAAGTCTACGCGCAGCTGCACAACTTCGCGGGCACGCAGCTCGGGCAGTACTATGACGGGCTGCTGCCGCTGACGCCATCGAGTCTTGCGTCGATGGTCGGCGAGGCCTCGGAGTCTGCCGTGCGCGGCGCGCTCGACGTGCTGGAGCGCGACGAGTACATCCGCCGCATCAGCGAATCGTGGAGCGAATCCTCCGTGCAGTTCCTGCTGTCGCCCGAGCGCATGCGCACGTGGATGATCGAATCAGCTCCCCCCGATCTCCAGCCCGTCGCGGTGCAGCTGCTGCGCGTCGTCGGGGGCACCGCCTTCTACGATCCCACGCCGCTGTTCATCGAT
This sequence comes from uncultured Ignavibacteria bacterium, assembly GCA_913061095.1. Classification (GTDB taxonomy): domain Bacteria; phylum Bacteroidota; class Ignavibacteria; order SZUA-365; family SZUA-365; genus BM516. Next base: position 6,813 of record CAJXVM010000035.1, on the reverse strand, counting down.
GAGCTGTCGCAGAAAAGCGGGCTGCGCGCGGAGGATCTGATGCCCGCGCTGCGCCGCCTGCATGAGGAACGCATCATTGATTTCACGGCAGGAAGGAAAGGCAGCGGCATTGCGCTGCTCGGGCAGCGTGTGCAGGCGCAGGATCTGCACATCGACTACTCTGCCATCGAGCGCCGGATGCGGCATCAGCTCGAGAAGCTGCAGGCGATGGAGCGCTACATCACCGGCAGTGCCTGCCGGCGGAACATGATTCTCGAGTACTTCGACGAGGCCGACGTACGCGGTGTCTGCGGGAAATGCGACACCTGCACCTCGACGGTGATTCACGCCGCGGAGGAAACCGAGCAGGATACCTTCGAGCGCTACCACGCGCTCATCCTGCACTGCGCGGCCGAGACCGGCGGACGCTTCGGGCGCAGCACGCTGGTCGACATCCTGCGGGGCGCGCAGACGCAGCGCATCAAGCAGTATCGCCTGTACGAGTCGAGCACGTACGCGAAAATGCAGGGCCTCGATAAGCGCCTCGTCACCGACACGGTGGATGCCCTGATCGGCATGGGCTGGCTCGCGAAAAGCGACTCGCTGCGTCCCTCAGTGTACATCACCGAAGTCGGTCGCGCGCATCTCGGCTACGAGGTGACGCCGATGCCGGTGCCCTCGCCCGTCGAGGCGGAGGAAGGCGCCGCGGCGGATCCCGTGCTTTTCGAAGCCCTCAAGGCCGTGCGCCGTCGCATCGCGGCTTCGCTCAACGTGCCGTCGCACACGCTGCTCTCAGACCGCATCCTCCGCGCGGTCTCGGACGCGCGTCCACAGTCACGCGAGGAGCTGCTCGCCGTCGAGGGCATGGGTCCGGTGTCATTCAAAAAGATCGGCCGCGATCTGCTGCGGGCGATCGAGGATTACCAGCACGAGCAATCCCTCGCCGGCAGCATGGAGCGCAATCGCTCCGCCTTCCAGGATTTGCCGCCCACGATGCGCAGCACCTGGGAACTGGCCGAGCGCGGTCTCGGACTGGCGGACATCGCGCAGAAGCGCGGTCTGACCGAGGGCACCATCTCGAATCACATTTCGGAAATGCTGCAGCGCGGCATGCAGCTCAAGCTCGACGCGCTCGTGCCCCCGGCGCATCAGGACCAGATCCGCGGCGCCGTCCGCCGCCTGCGCGACCGGAATCTGAAAAAAATAAAGGGAGTTGTGGATGCAGCCGTCAGCTATGCGGAAATACGGATCATGCTGGCAGCGCTGAACGCAGGAGGCAGGAAGCAGTAAGCAGGACGCTGAAACTGACGTCATCCCGAGTAGTCCCGCGCAGCGGGACGTAACGAGGGACCGTGGAGTGCACGCAATCGACCGCTCCTCGATACGCTCACTCGCTCTGCTCGCTCGCTATTCGGGGTGACGAGAGACTGCTTACTCCCGACTGCCGACTGCCGACTGCTGACTGCTTACTGCCGACTGCTTACTGCCTCACGGCGAGGTACTGCACACTGAACCAGCGCTTCTGGTCGGTCCACACCGATTCGACATTGAAATACGGCGCCGCCAGCTCCGCGAACTCCTCGGGCGTGTACTTGTAGGAATACTCGGTAAGGATGCTCTCGCCGGCGCGGAACAGGAACTGCTCTCCCGCCACGCGGGCGACCTGTTCGTGCTTGCTGACAAGATGCATTTCGATTCGTCCCACCGCGGCGTTGTACACCGCGCTGTGCCGGAAGGCATCCAGATCGAAATCCCCGTCGAACTCTTTGTTGAGACGCACGAGCATGTTGAGGTTGAAATCGGCCGTGACGCCCCGGCTGTCGTTGTAGGCCGCCTCCAGCACCGCGATGTCCTTCTTCAGATCCACGCCGATCAGCAGTCCACCGTCTTCCGCCGCCGTTTCCGCGATATGCGAGAGGAAATCCCGCGCCTGCTCCGGTGTGAAATTCCCGATCGTAGATCCGGGGAAGAACACCACGCGCCGGTCATAGGGGAACTCGATGTCGGGGAGATCGAACTCCAGCGTGTAATCCGCCGGCACCGGCAGGATGCGCAGCTTCGGGTATTCGGCGCGCAGTTCATCCGCGGCGGATAGGAGGTGCTCCGCGGAGATGTCAATGGGCACGTAGCCGGCGATACCGCGCAGGTGGTCGAGCAGCAGACGGATTTTCACGCTCGCGCCGCTGCCGTATTCGATCAGCAGGCAGCGCGAACCGATCCTCGCCGCGATGTCGTGGATGTTGTGTTCCAGGATGCCAATCTCCGTACGCGTGGGATAGTATTCCCGCAGCGCGCAGATGTCTTCGAACAACGCCGATCCGACGTCGTCGTAAAAATATTTGCTCGGCAGCGTTTTCTGCGTACGGCGGAGTCCGGCCAGCAGCTCGTCGCGAAGCTGTGTCTGCTCATCGATGTTCTGCACCGTTGCGGTCTGCGTCATCGCGCACCTCCTGCGTCCTTTGCGAGGCGGATGCCCGTGAACTGCCATCGCTGATGTGGATAGAAGAAATTGCGGTACGTATTGCGGATGTGGTCGCGCGAGGTCGCGCAGGAGCCGCCGCGCAGCACGTTCTGGCTGGACATGAACTTTCCGTTGTACTCGCCGACCGCGCCGGGTGGCGGCTGATATCCGGGGTAGGGCGCATACGGACTGCGCGTCCATTCCCACACATCCCCGAACATCTGCTGCAGTCCCTCGGCCTCAAAATCCGACAGCGCCGCCGGATGGCAGCAGCCGGTATCCGCGAAGTTGCCCTCGGGCGGGACCGTGGCGGCGGCGACCTCCCATTCGGCTTCGCCGGGAAGGCGGGCGCCGGCCCAGCGCGCGAAGGCGTCGGCCTCATAGAGGCTCACATGTGTCACCGGCTCATCGGGCTGCACGGGACGAAAGCCGCTGAGCGTGAACTGCCACCATGCGCCGTCATGCAGCTCCCAGTACAGCGGCGCTTCCCAGCCCTCTGCCTCCACCGTCGCCGCGCCGTCGGAGAGCCACAGCTCCGCGCGTCGATATCCATCGTCCTCGATGAACGCCATGAACTCGCCCGCCGTCACCGGGCGCGAGGCGAGCTGAAATGCTTCGATAAACTCCCGGTGCCGCGGCTCCTCGTTGTCGAAACGGAACCCCTCGCCCTCGTAGCCGATCTCATACAGTCCCTCGTCGAAGGAAATCCAGTTAAGCGGGGGCGCTTCATGTGCCCCGGTACGGGCGGCGGCGTGTTCCCTCGATACGTCCGCCTCCGGCGGACTACTCGGGATGACGTTCCGCTGAACTCCTGCGTCCTGCCTACTGCCTCCTGCATTCTCCCTCCTGCCTCCTGCTTCCTGCCTGTACACTGGCCGCAGGGGATTCACCGACAGCACATGCTTGATATCCGTCAGCAGCAGTTCCTGATGCTGCTGCTCGTGGTTGAGACCGAGCGTTACGATGGGTGCGATTTCGGCGAGCTGCGCCGCATCCGCGGTGGAGAGCAGGTCGAGCACATGCCGATCGACATGCGCGCGGTAAGCGAAAACCTCTTCGACGGTAGGACGCGAGAGCAATCCCCGATGCGGCCGGTCGAAGCGCTCGCCGATCTGCACGTAATAGGAATTGAAGAGGTAGCCGTACAGCGGATGCGGGGATTCGTAGCCCGGCTGGTACGTCGACAGCAGGAAGGCTTCGAAAAACCAGCTCGTATGCGCGAGGTGCCACTTGGTCGGACTCACATCGGGCATCGTCTGCACGACATAATCCTCCGTCTTCAGCGTCTCGCACAGCTGTTCGGAAAACCCGCGCACGCGCCGGTAATACTCGTCGAGTGATTCGTTGATCTGCACGGAGACGACGCCCGTTGCGGTACCGGTATGGGTCATGAAATCCTCAGGATCTGTGGCCGTTGTGTTTCTATTGTACAGACCCCGGAGGAGGTTTGCAAGTGCGTGAGGATCGGGAGGATCGTGAGGATCGGGAGGATCGTGAGGATCGGGAGGATCGTGAGGATCGGGAGGATCGTGAGGATCGTCATCCCGTGTAGTCCCGAGCGGAGCTCGGGACGTATCGAGGGACGGTGGCTGCCTCATGCCACAGCAGACTGCAGGATCCACACGCGTGAGCGTGTGGTTACGGGCCTGCCACACAACCATTCAATAATGATATCGTGCCTGCAAAAAATCCACACGCTCATCCGTTACACGGTATACCAGCCGGTGCTCCTGCGTGATGCGCCGCGACCAGCAGCCGGAAAGCAGGAATTTCAGCGGTTCCGGCTTGCCCCGGCCCCGGAACGGATCGCGCAGCACATCCTCCACGAGCGCGAGCACCCGCAGGGCGGTCTTCCGGTCGTCCTTCACCCAGACGCGCAGGTCCTCGATGAACTCCTCATGAAACACCGCTTCCCGGTGAACGTTCATGTTCCCGCGATTTGCGCGCTTCCCTTTACTCCGCTTCGTCAACGCCCAGCTTCTCCCTGAGTTCTTCCAGTGTCGATGGTGTTCCCTCGTCGGACTGCGCCCGCAGCAGCGCCTTCAGAAGACGCTGCGCATTGCGCTCCGAGCGCAGCAGATGCGCGGTCTCCTGCAGTCCCGCCAACTCATCAGCCGCAATCAGCGCGACATCCTCCCTGTTCCGCCGCGTGATGATCACCGGCTCCCTCGTCGATGCGACCTCATCGCAGAGCGCCGCGAGCGTCTCCCGCGCGTGTGTGTATGTGGTGGATTTTGCCATATGCGTGTTCCTTGACCTGTACAGGAAGAATGTACAGGTAATGCGGATGATAGTCAATGGGGAACGTGAGGGACAATGGTTACATCGTGACGCAACGGATTGCAGTAGCCACACGCGTGAGCGTGTGGTCAAGGCGCGGAGGGCGAAGGCGGGACCGGCAGCCCCTCCATGCGCATGATGACCAGGGCATTGGTGGTCGGACACGGTCCCGGCCGCAGTCGGTAGTCGAAGCGCATCTCCCCGTCTTCGATGTGCTCGCGGAAGTGCAGGTTCACCATGTCGCCGATACGCTCGGGCAGCGCGGTCAGCTCGATGTCATGCGTCGAGACGATGCCCGAACCGCGCCGTCCGGCCAGCGCCGTGAGCAGCGCCTCACTCCCCACGTGCCGCTCGATGTTGTTCGTTCCCTTGAAGATTTCGTCGATGAGGAAAAACAGCGGCACGGACTCCGCGGCGTCGAGGCGCGTGAGCAGTCCCCGCAGCCGCCGTACCTCCGCGTAGAAATACGACACGCCCTCGCGCAGCGAATCATTGATCTGAATGCAGGTGTACAGCCGGAACAGGCGCGCGGAGAAATGCGCGGCCACGACCGGACCCCCGGCATACGCCAGCACAAGATTCACGCCCACCGTCCGAAGGAAAGTACTCTTGCCCGACATGTTGGATCCGGTCACGAGAAAAATCATCCCCTCCCGCTCGACGCGGAAATCGTTGCACACCCGCTCATCCGCCGGAATCAGCGGATGCCCCAGCTCCCGTGCATCGAACAACACCTCACGCGTTGTGCCCTCCCCTGTCGCAGCATTCCCCGGTCCGGCACTTCCTTCGGCACGCTTTCCCTGGGTGGTTTCCGATGCTGCGGCACGTGACGCGGCATCACGCGATGCGCCATCCGCCGCATCCCCGCCAGAAACGTCCGGGAAGATATATGCGGGATGCAGCGCCGCGAAATTCGCCAGCGACTGCAGGGCCTCGAGACGGTGCAGCGCATCGAGCCAGCCCGGAAGCAGGGACTCCACCGCTCTGCGCCGGCGTTCGAGCCGCACGGCAAACCAGAAATCCCACGGGAATGCGATATTGAGGATGAGCATCATGACCGGATTCATGCTCAGTCCCGCGGCGATGACGTTGCGCAGGATGCTCCGGATCAGGCGGGACGGCGACTGCTCCGCGTCACGGAACGGCGCGGTCAACTCTTCCAGTGCGGGACGACCCGCGACGGGATAGCGCTCGAGAAAACGGAAGACGGTCTTCAGCCGCCCCAGCTCCGCGTCGAGATGGATCGCCGTCTCGAGAAAGGCATCCCGCACGTTGGAGAACAGGAAATACACCGATCCGTAGATGAAAAACGAGAGCACGAACCAGGGACCCAGCACTCCGAACCCCCACAGAAGAAACAGCGCAAGATTCGCCGCGGCCAGCGCAAGCGTCAGCGGCAGCACAATGCGGATCGATCCCGGCAGTGACGCGCGGCGCAGCCATGAGAGAAAGGCGTCGCCGTCGAGGCGGTCACGCGCGACCATCGTGTAGGCGAGCCGCATGTGTTCGCGGAAATGCGCGAACGGAACGAGTCCGCGCACCGTGCGCTGCCGCGCATGAATGTCGTCGAGCGCAGGAGCGGGATCGGCCAGCCATGAGGCCAGCAGCGCGCTGCCGCGATGCGAAACGGACATGTCCAGCAGACGGTGCAGCGATGCCGCGCCGAACAGATTCAGATCCGACACGAACGGATGCCCGTCGTCGAACGCAGGCGACACCGCTGCAGGCAGCGCGTCCCAGTCCAGCCGGCGTCGCGCCTCCTGCTCGCGCTTGATCTCTTTCCATTTCCGGTGGCGGTCGATGCTCCCGTCGATGCGCCGATGCACCACGGCGACCGCGATGAACGCCACCGTCGCTCCGGCCGCGATACCCACGCGCATGCCGTCCGGAGCAGGCATGCCCGCCCCGGTGAGGATCAGCAGGAACAGCGCGACGCGCAGCCGCACGAAACGTGTGCTGCGCCGCCGCAGCCGCACGATCCGCGCATCGAGGCGCTCCTGCAGCGAGGCGTAGGTATCGGGCATGGCGGACTAGCGTCCCCCGGCGCCGATCCAGCGCTGCAGCCAGGCGTCGAACTCGCCGTACCAGTGAAT
>CAJXVM010000034.1 GCA_913061095.1 uncultured Ignavibacteria bacterium | reverse complement strand
ACCTTCCCGCTTATACCCGCAACATCTACGACCGTGCCTTCCGTGCAAGTATCGGGCTTTGAAGATTGTTGCCTTCTCACCCGGCAGGGCCGCCTCGTATGTGATTTCTGTTCGTCGGGCCAGCGTTTTGCCTGCGGCGTCCTTCACACGGGGCCTCACGGTACCGCCCTTGCCACACAGTTAACAGTTCGCCTTACCGGGACTGCAGAGGACTGAGGGTGACAATGCACCCCGCACCTCGAAGTGTGTGCGCGCTGCCGAGCGCACAACAAGAAGAGTGAAACCGCTTGGATTCCGCTCTTCTGTACATTCACCACTTCCAAGAAGGTTGGAAGCAGTAAGTGCGCCCTGTAGAACTTGAACCTGCGACCAATAGATTATGAGTAATCTGTAGATTCCCTATTCCGAGCCATTTTAACCGCTTTCCTTTGAACTGCTCCCACAGTGACACCTACCATAGCTAAATTGTTGCAAGCACTTCTTCTCTCGGGCCCCATCGCTTCTCTCGGGCCCCATCGCTCCACCGGCATCACCCCGGCTTGCTCGCTACTATGGGTCCGTCCGACTCCCGACCCAACAGAGCAGCCGTTATGTTTTCCGGTCTGCTCGATGTGGCTATCACCGACGTCAGGACGGGTCTCTCAGGTTCCGTGACGAATCTGTCTATGTGCTGTCCCCTGGGGTGTCGGCGGGCCCACCGATTTCCTGTGCTCGTTGATCTGTCGGTGGTTGCGGGCTTCACCCAATCTGACAGGCTACCCACCCGCATAAAAGTAACGAGGCTGATCCAGGTTCATTTCCATTACGGCTCGCATGATTGGTCCGCAGGGCTTCGACGTGCCGGTTGCCCGCACGCGCCGACCGCGTCCCTTCATGGTGAACAAGCAATAGCCATGGTAAACTCCCTGCAGTTTACAAGATCAGTCCGGTTTCGCCTGATGCACCAGATTCTCACAAAGCTTATTCTACTGTAGAATCTGTGCAAAAATTTGTGTGAATCTGTGGTTGCCTTTCAGTTGCCTTCACTCGGCCTTTCACCTATTCCATCCTTTTCCGTATGTTGCAGGATTAAGACGCATTTGAATAAAGAGAGCTCATCCTCAATGCCGACACAAAACTTCAACCCGCAATCCGTATTGGTCACCGGCGGTGCGGGGTTTATCGGGAGTAATTTCGTCCGGACGCTGATCGAACGGCGTCCCGACACGCGGGTGACAGTGCTGGACAAGCTGACGTATGCCGGCAACCTGGAGAACCTGGCGGACCTGGAAGGCCAGTACTCCTTCCTCAGGGCCGACATCACGGATGCCGAGGCGGTGCGCGCCGCGCTGCAATCCCGCGACATCGATGCGGTGGTGCATTTCGCGGCGGAGTCGCATGTGGACCGCAGCATCCTGGGTCCGATGGTGTTCACGCACACGAACGTGCTCGGCACGCACGTGATGCTCGAGGAAAGCCGCGCGGCGGGCGTCGAGCGCTTCATCCATATCTCCACCGACGAGGTGTACGGTTCGCTGGGACCCGAAGGCGCCTTCACCGAACGGTCGCCCATTGATCCCACATCCCCCTACGCGGCCTCCAAGGCGGCGTCGGACCTGGTGGTGCAGTCCTACATCAAGACCTTCGACTTCCCGGCTATCATCACGCGCTGCTCGAACAACTACGGTCCATACCAGTTCCCCGAGAAGCTCATCCCGCTCATGCTCATCAACGCGATGAACGACAAGCCGCTGCCGGTGTACGGCGACGGCATGAACGTGCGGGACTGGATTCACACGCGCGACCACTCCCTCGCGGTGCTGCGCGTGCTGGAGGCGGGCGCGCCGGGCGCGGTGTACAACGTCGGCTCGAGCAACGAGTGGCCCAACATCGAAATCGTGAAGCTCATCCTGCGCGTGCTGGGGAAACCCGAATCACTGATTACCTTTGTGAAAGATCGTCCCGCCCACGATAGGCGCTACGCCATCGACTCCTCGAAAATCAAGCGCGAGCTCGGATGGGAGGCGGAGACGGATTTCGATGCCGGGATCGCGGAGACGATTGCCTGGTACCGGGAGCATGAGGACTGGTGGCGGAGGGTGATGAGCGGGGAGTATATGGAGTACTACGATAAACAGTACGCGAATAGATGACACAGAGAATCATAGCGCAGATTTTCGCAGAGTACACGCAGATTTGCACAGATTGCTTGTATGAAAAAGCAATCTGAGAAAATCTGCGCATGAATCTGAGGAAATCTGCGATATGATTCCTCCGTGCAATCTGCCCAAATCCGGATTCATCCAAACCATCTAGATACATCACCAATGACACTTGAACAGAAAATCACTTCGAAGGACATCACGGTCGGTGTGATCGGGCTCGGGTATGTGGGCCTGCCGCTGGCGGTGGAGTATGCGACGGCGGGCTTCCGCACGATCGGCATCGACACGGACAAAAAGAAAACCGATGCGATCAACAGGGGGAAGAATTACATCGATGACGTGGACGATGCGCTGCTCGCGAAGGCGGTGAAGGACGGCCTCCTGTCCGCCGAGGAGAATTACCGCAACATCCGCAAGATGGATGTGGTCTTCATCTGTGTGCCCACGCCGTTCACGGAAACGAAGGATCCCGACATTTCCTACATCGTCGACGCGGCCGAGGGCATCCTGCCCGGCCTGCGGCGCGAGCATATCGTCATCCTCAAATCCACCACCTTCCCCGGCACCACGCAGCATTACGTGCAGCCGATTCTCGAGCGCACGGGCATGAAGGCGGGTCGCGACTACTACCTCGCCTTCTCGCCGGAGCGCATCGATCCGGGCAACAAGACGTGGACCACCGCGAATACTCCCACAGTCGTCGGCGGCGTCACAAAGAAGTGCACGAAGTTCGCGAAGCTCGTCACCGAGCAGGTCATCGCCACGGTCGTGCCGGTGTCGAATCCCAAGATCGCCGAGATGGAGAAGCTGCTGGAGAACATTTTCCGCAGCGTGAACATCGCGCTGGTGAACGAGCTGGCGCAGCTCTGCGACCGCATGGAAGGCATCGACATGTGGGAGGTCATCGAGGCCGCCAAGACCAAGCCCTTCGGCTTCATGCCGTTTTATCCGGGTCCGGGCATCGGCGGACACTGCATCCTCATCGATCCATATTATCTCTCGTGGATCGCGCGCAAGTTCGATTTCCAGACGAACTTCATCAACCTCGCGGCGGAGACCAACGAGAGCATGCCGTTTTATGTGAAGAACATGCTCTTCCGCCAGCTCGGGATGATGCCTATTTCGGTGATGGATGCCAACATCCTGATGCTCGGCGTGGCGTTCAAGAAAGACGTCGACGACACGCGGCATTCTCCCGCCCTGCGCATCATGGAGCTGCTGCTCGAGGACCACGTCCGCAACCTGCATTACAACGACCCGTACGTTCCCCAAGTGCGCGTCAACGGGCGGCGCCTGCGTTCGCGCAAGCTCACGCCCGAACTGCTCGAGGAAATGGACTGCGTCGTCATCACCACCGACCACTCGGATTACGACTACGAGATGATCCTCAAGCACGCGAAAGTCGTCATCGACACCCGCAACGCCACGAAAGACGTAAAGGGTCCGAAGAAGCACGTGACGGTACTCGGTGACGGCAGGAAATAATATGCTCAAAATCATCTCCGTCGTCGGCGCGAGGCCGAATTTCATGAAAGTCGCTCCCCTGCATCGCGCGTTCGCCGCACATGCGGAGCGGGTGCGGCACATGATCTGCCATACCGGCCAGCATTACGACGAGAAAATGTCGAAGATTTTTTTCGAGGACCTGGAGCTGCCGCAGCCGGATATCTATCTCGGCGTGGGCTCGGGTTCGCATGCCGAACAGACCGCCCGCGTGATGGTGGAGTTCGAGAAGGTGCTGCGCGAGGAGCAGCCGGACCTGGTGATCGTGGTCGGCGACGTGAACTCCACGCTCGCCTGCTCGGTGACGGCGTCGAAATTGAAAATCCCCGTGGCGCATGTGGAGGCCGGACTCCGCAGCTTCGACCGCGACATGCCCGAGGAGATCAACCGCCTCGTCACGGATGTGCTGTCCGACTACCTCTTTGTCACCGAACAGGCCGGCATCGACAACCTGCGCCGCGAAGGCATCCCCGACGAAAAGGTATTCTTCACGGGACATGTGATGATCGACTCACTCGCGTACTACCGCGAGAAGGCCGCGCTGTCGGATGCGCTCGCGCGCTTCGACGTCCTGCCGAAAGCCTTCACGCTCGTGACGCTGCATCGTCCGAGCAACGTCGACGTGAAGGAGAACCTCGAGAAAATCCTCTCCCTCTTTGAATCCATCCAGAGCGACACGCGCTTCATTTTCCCGGTGCACCCGCGCACGCGGGCGCGCATCGCGGAGTTCGGCCTGGCCGAGCGCTTCGACGCGATATCCTCGCTCACGCTCTGCGACCCGATCGGCTACCTGGATTTCCTGAAGCTCATGGACAACGCCGCGCTGATCCTCACCGACTCGGGCGGCATCCAGGAGGAGTCCACCTGGCTCGGCGTGCCCTGCATCACGCTGCGCGAGAACACCGAGCGTCCGATCACCGCCGAGATCGGCACCAACGAAGTGGTTGGGCTTGACATCCCGCTGGCAGTGGAAAAATCGCGCGCCGCATTGAACGGCAGCGCAAAAGAAGGTAATATTCCTGAATTGTGGGACGGCCGCGCCGCTGAGCGCATCGTTGCCATTTTACTGGAAAAATTTCAGGTATGAGTTATTTGTACAGGATGGAAGAGTCAATTCACTCCGAGTGTATCAACAAGAAGAGTGGTGGGGATTCACGCGTGATCCCCACGCTGACGCGTGGGGTTACTGCACCCGATGATGCCCGCATACACACGCTGACGCGTGGGGTTACTGCACCCGATCATGCCCGCATACACACGCTGACGCGTGGGGTTACTGCACCCGATGATGCCCGCATACACACGCTGACGCGTGGGGTTACCATCCTCCTTGCCCTCCTCGTTCTCCCTGTTTGCCTCCACGCACAGCTCGACTCCTTCAATCCCCTGATGCAGAAGGAAGGCAAGAGCGGCGAGGCGGCTGCGTCGGTGCTGGGGCGCGAGACGGCTCCCGTCGCGCGCACGGTGGAGCCGGAGCTGTATGTCTGCGGTCCGAACGACGTGATGTCCCTCGTGATCACCATGCCCGTGAATGTCGAGGCCGTGCTGCCGGTGAGCGCCGACGGATCACTGGTCATCCCGAAAGTGGGCGCGGTGCCGGTCGGCGGCAAGACGCTCGCCGAGGCGCGCCGCGAGGTGACGAATGTGCTCAAGCGCAAATATCCCGCCTTCGAAGGCACGCTGACACTGCTGCAGCCGCGTCCGATTCTCGTGAAAATCCGCGGCGAGGTGAAGACGCCGGGACTCCTGCGCGTGACTGCCGGCACCCCCGTCTCCATGGCGCTGCAGATGGCCGCGGTGGAGCAGGAGCCGGAATCCACCACGAAACTGCAGCTCATGCAGCAGGGCGACGGCGTGTCGAATCCGAATTACCGCCAGCGCCTCGGCGCGCGCTATTTCGGATCCTGGGAAACCGAGCGCCGCGCGCTGCGCCGCATCGTCATTCAGCACGCCGACGGCAGCACCAGCCGCGCGGATATCCCGATGTACGAGGCGACGCGCGATGGACGCTACGATCCCCTCCTCCGCGAGGGCGACATCATCATCGTGCCGCAGCGCGACGTCTCCACGCCGACGATCGCGGTGCTGGGCGCCGTGCAGCGTCCGGGCGTGTTCGAATACATGCGCGGCGACCGGCTGTCGGATCTCCTGCGCATGGGCTTCGGCCTCGATCCCACGAAAACCGTCATCGGCGCGGAGCTGACGCGGGAGGGCAAGGAATCCATCGACATCCCCGTCTCAACGCTCGGCGGCGAGGGCGTCAATGACATGGAGCTCGAGCCCGGCGACCGCCTGATCGTGTACGCCCGGCGCCAGAGCGGGAATCTCGGCACGGCGGTGGTGGATGGCGAGGTAGAGCAGCCCGGCGCCTATCCCATCGTGCCCGGCGAGACGCGCCTCAGCGAGCTGGTGAAGATGGCGGGGGGATTCACGTCCCAGGCCTGGCCCGGACTTTCGGAGCTGTACCGCCGGCAGATCGGCATCGAGGGCGTGGCGCCCGATCCCTCGCGGGAGAAGGACCGCACGTTTGAGAAGAGTCCGCTCGTGAACGAAGACACGCTGTACTGGTCGATGAACGCGCGGCTGCGCGAGGGACAGGTGGCGGTGGATTTCCACCGGCTGTTCGTCGCAAAGCAGGCGGCGGCGGATGTGCCGCTCGAGGACGGCGATGTGCTGCTGGTGCCGCGCAACACGCGCACGGTGTACGTGTACGGACAGGTGAATACGCACGGCTTCGTGCCGTGGAGCGAGGGCAAGGATTTCGAATGGTACATTGAGCAGGCGGGCGGGATCGGCGAGTCCGCCGACGAGGATCGCGCGGCGGTGATCAAATCCAACACGCGCGCCTGGGTGAAGCCCGACGAAGCGGTGATCGAGCCGGGCGACATGATTTACGTGCCGCATGAGCCGCTCGTGCCGGTGGCATCCACGACAGAGCTTCTCGCCGTCGTCGCGGCCATCGCGGGCTCCCTCGCCGGTGTGGCGGGACTGGTGATATCCATATTGAACACGCGGTAGGATGTCTCTTGGTGGGCACGAAGGCACGAAGACATGAAGACACGAAGGGGTTTCTTTACCTCTTCACCCCTTCACCTCTTTACGAACCGTCTGAAATCTGCAATCTGAAATCTGCAATCCACAATGTCCGACACGCACGATACTGAACACAGCTCACAACCGTTCGTCCGCTCGGTGTTCGTCATCCTGAAGCACTGGAAGCTGCTGGCGGTGACGTTCCTGGTCGCGGTGGCGGCATCCGTCGCGCTGTCGCTGAGCCTTTCGAACTGGTACACGGCCACGGCGACCTTCCTTCCGCCGCAGGGGTCGTCGGGACTGCTCGAGCGGGTGACGGGCGGACTGTCGTCCACCCTGCGCAGCTTCGGCATCTCGAGCCTCGGCACGCAGGGCGAGGGATACAATTACCTCGCCATCCTGCAGAGCCGCCGCATCGGCGAGGAGCTGGTGCGAGAGTTCGACCTGATGGAGGTGTACGGCACCGACGGCTCGATGGAGGATGCACTCGAGGAACTGCAATCCAATTCCGATTTCACCGCCGCCGAGGATGGCCGCATGGTGATCAGCGTGACGGATTATGATCCCGAGCGCGCGGCGGAGATGGCGGAGTCGTATTTCCGGCATCTCAATGACATCTCCACCGAACTCAACAGCATCGAGGCGCGCAACAACCGCACATTCGTCGAGCTGCAGTACACGAGCACGCGCGACAGCCTGCGCGAGCTGGAGCAGCAGCTGGCGGCGTTCCAGGAGCGCACGAAGATTTACGCGCTGAAGGAGCAGACCGAGGCGGCCGTCTCCGCGGCGAGCGAGCTGTACGCGCAGCTGGGACTGCAGAAAGTGTATCTCTCCATGCTCGAGCGCAACCTCGGCGCCGACGACGCGGAAGTGCGCGCCCAGCGCGCCATCGTCGAGGAGATGGAGCAGCAGATCCCGGGCATGGGCGACAACGAGCTGGCCGGACTCGTGGGCCGCGAGGGCACCGATCTCCCCGAAGAGGGACTCACCTACCTGCGTCTCTACCGCGACATTGAAATCCTCAGCAAGCTGCAGGCCTTTCTCCTCCCGATGTACCAGCAGGCGGTGATCGAAGAGCAGAAGCAGATGCACGTGCTCGTGCCGCTCGACCGCGCGGAAGTGCCTGAGCGCAAGGCCGGTCCCAAGCGCTCCTTCATCGTGCTCGGCACGGTGGTGCTGGCGCTGATACTCGCCGTGGCCTTTGTGCTCATCCGCGAACGCGTGCAGCATTACCGCGCGGCATATCCCGACGAATGGGAGAGCCTGCGGCGGAGCATGAGCTTCCGGCGGGAGTCGTAGTGTATTCGCCCTGAAGGGGCGACACGGTTCAGCCCAGGGCGAAGCCCTGGGTCTGAATGAGGGCACCACCCCCCCCAAAAAACTCCCCGGTGCCCTGAAAGGGCACCACATCAAACGCACATGGCATCCATCATCCTCATCATATCACTCGCCGCCCTCGTCGCCACCTACGCGCTCTATCCCCTCGTGATGGAGTGGCTGGCGCGGCACCGCGGGCGTCCCTGGCGCACCGACGACGCGCTGCGTCCCGACGTGACCATGGTCGTCGCCGTGTACAACGAGGAGCAGGTCCTCCCCGCCAAGCTCGCGAATTTCCGGGCGATGGAGTATCCCGGGGGACGCCTCCGGCTGCTGGTGGGATCGGACGGTTCCTCGGACGGCACGAACGTCCTGCTCCGCGACGCGGCGGATGCCGACGAGCGCATTGACTGGCGGGATTTCCCGCGCGGGGGCAAGCTGCGCACCATCAATCGCCTGCTCGCTGAGGTGGAGACGCCCTTCGTGGTTTTTTCGGATGCCAACACCATGTACGCGCCGGATGCGGTGCAGAGGCTCATGCGGCATTTCGCCGACGAGCGCGTGGGCGCGGTGTGCGGCAACCTGCTGCTGCGCGGCGGGGATGCCAGCGTGGGAGGCGCGGGGGAGCGAACCTACTGGTCCTACGAAAACGTCATCAAGAAAGCCGAGGCACGCTATGCCACCGCGCTCGGCGCGACGGGCGGGATTTACGCGATCCGGCGCGCGGCGTTCGAACCGCAGCCCGAGGATACGCAGGTGGCCGACGACCTGCTGCTGCCGCTGCGCATCACGGCGGCGGGGATGCGCGTCGTCTACGAGAGCGACGCCGTGGCGGAGGAGAGCACCTCGCCGAGCATGCGCGAGGAATTCCGCCGCAAGGTGCGCGTGGCGCGCACGAGCTTCAACTCCATTCCGCACATCATGCGCGTGTGGCGGCGCTATCCGCTGCGCGTGCAGATGATGCTGCTCTTCCACAAATTCCTTCGCTGGATCGTGCCGTTCATGTTATTGATTGCCGCCGGCGCGATCATCGCGCTCCCCGCGGACGGCGCCCTGCGCGAGCCCCTGCTCTGGGCCATGGCCGCCTTCGGCGCGCTGACAATCTTGGGATGGCTCGCCGAACTCGCCGGCCGCCGCCTCGGTGTGTTCTCCCTTCCCTTCTACTTCACCGCCATCAACGCCGCCCTCCTCGTGGCGTGGATCACGTTGCCGTTCAAACGTCCGCCTCCCACCTGGGAACCGAGCGTGCGGGAGTAGCCCCACCCGTGAGGGTGGGGGTGGCGTGCGCCTCCCCCGCATCCACACGCTCACGCGTGTGGTTAGCGCCATCCGTATGTGACATCGGGTCGGGCTCACGCATCCACACGCTCACGCGTGTGGCTACCACCATCCGTATGTGACATCGGGTAACCCCACCCGTGAGGGTGGGGGTGGCGTGCGCCTCCCCCGCATCCACACGCTCACGCGTGTGGTTAGTGCCCTCACCCCCCAATCCGGAACAGCTTTTTCAAATACCTGCGAACGAGAAACGATCGCCGCGCGGCGCTGGTCTGCTCGTATATCGCGGAAACCACGTCACTGCGGTCGGCGGCGGCGGTGACGGCGTCGGGTGTTTTGCGGGCCCAGGCCCAGGTGCCGTCGAATTCGAAGCTGTCGTAGGAGGGATGGGGCACGACGAGGAGGTTGAAGATTTTTTCGACATGCGCGGTGTCGCGCTCCTCGGCGGGCATGGCTTCGACCCAGTCCTCCCCCGCGCTCTCGGCGGGCGTCCACAGCACGTCGTCGAAGAGCACCCAGCCGCCCGGACGCAGCAGGCGGTCGGCCAGCAGGAAGCTGAATCCGTCGGAATCCCAGGTGTGTCCGCCGTCGATGAAGACGAAGTCGAACTGCGCTTCGGTGCGTCCCTCATGCGTATGCCGCTCGAGCAGCTTCATCAGCTCCCAGGTGTAGGAGCGCTCGGCGAACACGGGATCGACGAACGCGCCCAGTCCGGTGCGCTCCAGCAGCGTGTGAATGTCCGGCTCGCGGCCCTTCGCCACCACGCTGTCGATCGTCGTGATGCGTCCCTCGCCGTTTTCCTCCAGCGCCGCGGCCATGTAGCAGGCCGACGTGCCGTGCGCGAATCCCAGCTCCAGAATGTGCCGCGGCTGCTGCTTCCGGATGAATTCGTACAGCAGCTTCCCGCGGTCCGGCGGAATGTGGGGAACGTGTTCAAGGTGCTGAAGGGCGGTATCGAAGGTCATGGTCGGCGGGCGGCTGTTGTTGCGGTTTTGTTTATCGTTAAATATACGGAAAAATCGAGGACGGGGAATTACTTTTCCGGGGCCGGGGAAGCACTTGAATACGAGGAGCCATTTCGTATTTTGAATTGCCCTTGCTGGATGAGGGCGTCTTCACATTGCCTTACAGCCGGTCACAGGATGAAACAGGAGGCACACATGCCGGCACGCGCAAATCGCATAAAACAGGATGGCAAAAAGGTATCGGTCGAAATCCGCGTCAATATTGTCGAGGATCACGGGTATTTTGTTGCCTGTTCGCCCGCACTCGATGTGACCACCTATGCAAAAACCCCGGAGAAGGCGAGGGAACGGTTCCTTGAAGCCGTCGGAATTTTTTTTGAGGATACCTTGCAGAAGGGAACCCTTGAAAAAGTACTCCTTGGACTCGGCTGGAAGCTACAGCACAAACCCACACCCAGATACCAGCCTCCGAAATTCAGGACTCTTGAGCATAATCCGCCTGTCGAAACGCACACTGAACAGGTAGCAATCCCACTCAGCTGAGAATGCCGCACCGTCCAGTACCGATAAGAAAGTTCAGAAAATATCTTCGCTCACTGGGACTTCACAAAAAACGGACACGGGGAGATCACGGACTCTGGGGATCGAGGAATCGGAATTCTGGGACTGGCTGGAGAAGTGACGCCCCTGTCCCCACGCTCACGCGTGGGGTTACGATCTCACGCATTTTCTCGCTAATTTTATCCATGCTGTCCAGAAAAACAGAAACAACTATCCTCCTGATCATCGACGGACTGATGGTCAACCTGGCATGGGTGGTGTATTACGCCTTCCGCGTGCGGTCGGAGCTGTTCGAGAATATCATCCAGCCGCTGTTCTGGCTGCCGATGCTGACGGTCGGACTGTTCTGGCTCCTCCTGTTCCTGTTCTTCGGCCTGTATCGTCCGTGGTACGCCGAGTCGCGCTTCGACGAACTGGTCTCCATTTTCAAGAGCGTGTCGGCGGGCGTGATCCTGCTGTTCTTCCTGATCTTCGTCGACGACACGATCACGCAGGATCCCGCCACATCCCGCCTGCTGATCGTCGGATACTGGCTGATCATGCTCACGGCGGTGAGTATCGGACGCCTCTCGTATCGCACCGTGCTGCGCCGCCTGACGCTCTCGGGCGTGATCTCGCGCTCGGCGCTGATCGTGGGCAGCTTCCGGCAGTCGCGCGAACTCTACGACCAGATCCTCGAATTCCCGATGCTGGGATTCAAGGTGATCGGCTATGTCAGTTCGCATGACATCGAGGAGGAAACGCGCGCGCCGTATCTCGGACGCATCGAGCAGCTCGAGGAGGTGCTGCGCGACCACCCCGTGCAGGAGGTGATCATCGCCCTGCCGTCGACGGACCACGACCTGCTGCTCGACATCATCGGCAAGTGCAGCGCCTTCAACGTGAAGATCAAAATCCGTCCCGACATGTACGACATCATCTCCGGACAGGCGCGCACCAACCAGCTCTACGGCATCCCGCTGATCGAGATATCCCCCCAGCTGATGCAGCCCTGGGAGCGCGTGGTCAAGCGCATCATGGATATCACGGTGTCGCTGATCGTCCTGGTCGTGGGACTCCCGTTCTGGATTCTTGTGGGATTGGCGATCAAGCTGACCTCCCGCGGACCGGTGTTTTACACGCAGGAGCGCGTGGGGAAGAACGGACGGATATTCCGCATGGTGAAATTCCGCTCGATGACGCAGGATGCCGAGACGAAATCGGGTCCCCGATGGGCGGACAAGGACGACCCGCGGGTCACGCCGGTGGGACGCATCCTGCGGCGGATGCATCTCGACGAGATCCCGCAGTTCCTGAATATCCTCGAAGGGAGCATGAGCCTGATCGGTCCCCGGCCCGAGCGGCCGTTTTTCGTCGAGCAGTTCATCAGGGAGATTCCGCTGTACCGCCGCCGCCTGAACGTGCGTCCGGGCCTCACCGGCTGGGCGCAGGTCAAGCACCGCTACGACTCCACCCTCGAGGACGTCCGCCAGAAACTCCGTTTCGACCTCTATTACATAGAGAACATGTCGCTGCGGATGGACATCAAAATTCTCATCCACACCTTCTTCCGCATGATCACGGCGAAAGGGCAGGCCTGATCCCCCCCGATTTCCATAGTAATCGAGAGAAAATTATCATAGATTATTTGTTCGGGGGAACCCGGATAACCCCTCCGGTGTCTCCCATGTGCTGCGGTAATCCGTACGTTAGATGTATAGAGGATCGACGATGAAACACACAATGACACAACGAATCAGGCTTTTTTCCGCGCTGGGCATCGCCGCGGCGGTGGTCCTGCTGACAATGCCGGCGAGTCCGCCGGCGTGGCAGGATGCGCTCGACGAGCTGACGGCCTGGCGCAACGCGGAAATCCGGTCGAATTCCGGGCCGGCGAAGCATGCGGTCGGACACAAGTTCTATTACATGACCCGCCTCTTCGGCAGTCCCGTCAACAACGTGGAGCAGGCGCATCTCGACGCCCTGCTCGAGGTGGAATCCCGCCTGAACAAGGGGATGGACAAGGCCAGCATGGCGAACGAATGGAAGCCGGTGGGTCCGGGCAACTATGCCGGACGCATCCGCGCGATCGCGTTCAATCCCGATGACTACAGTATCGTGTATGCCGGCGGCGCGAGCGGCGGCGTGTTCAAATCCACCAACGGCGGGATGAACGGCTCGTGGACGCCGATGATGGATTTCGCTCCGGCGATTCCCGTCGGCGCGATCGTCGTGGATCCCGACAATCCCGACATCGTGTACGCCGGCACCGGCGAGCCCATCCGCGACAGCTACCGCTACAATTCCGCTCCGATCTACGGCGGCGTGGGCATCATGAAGTCCACCGACGCCGGCGCCACGTGGAATCTCCTGCCCTGGCCCACCGAGACCAGCGAGGTGTACAAGATGGCCATCGATCCGCGGAATACCGACATCGTGATGGCGGCGACGCGCGGCGGACTGTACCGCACCGAGGACGGCGGACAGAACTGGTCGCGTCCCCAGCCGGGCATCATCACCGACGTGGTGCAGAAGCCCGACAACCCCGACATCATTTTCGCGGCGATGGGCAACGACGCCGGCACGCGCATTAACGGCGTGTACATGTCCACCAACGGCGGCGCGAATTTCAGCCGCAGCAAGCTCGACAGCAACTGGCCCGAGGGCGACAGCATCGGACGCATCGACCTGGCGGTGTCGGCGGCGGCGCCGGACCTGCTGATGGCCTTCCTGGTCAAGAGCGAGAAAGCGTACGAAGGCGACGAGCGCGATTTCTTCTGCGTCATGCGCTCCTCCGACGCGGGACAGAACTGGGAGCGGATCACGAGTCTTCCGCAGTCTCTCACCTCCGGGCAGGGACACTACGACCTCTGCGCGGCGATTTCGCCGACGGATCCCGACGTGGTGCTCGTGGGCGGCATCGAGGTGTACCGGTCGCGGAACCGCGGCACGACATGGACGGCCGTCACGCGCGGCAATACGCCCGTGCACGTGGATCAGCATGTGATGGAATTCACGCCCGACGGGAAGTACATGTATCTCGGGAATGACGGCGGCGTGTACCGCACCGAGAACAACGGGTCGTCCTTCGAGCTGGAGATGGGCCGCACGCTGGAGACCATTCAGTTCTACACCCTCGCCTGGGATCCGAATGACGAAGACCGCTTTTACGGCGGGGCGCAGGATCACGGCATCTTCCAGACCATCGACACCGACAACAGGGAGTGGAATCTGCCCCGCGGCGGTGACGGTGGCTACGTGCTCGTCGATCCCACCAACAGCAACGTCATTTATTCGCGCGTGGCCGTCGAGGGCGCCGGACAGGAGGTACCCTGGCGCAGTACGAACAGGGGGTCGACATGGACGCGGCTCGACCAGGGCTTCGGCGCGCTGGGGCGCGACCGTTTCAACTGGCTGATCCCGATGATGCTCGCCCCGAACGACAACACGCGCATGTACACGGCGACGCAGTACATGTACACGGCGAAAAACGTGCACACCGGCAATCCCACCTGGATGCCGATCGGCGACGAGGATCTGACCACCGGGCGTTCCGGCGGCTTCTCCGTCATTTCGACCTTCGACGTCAGCGAGAGTGATCCGAGCGTCATGTACATCGGCTGCGGCGACGGACACGTGCAGGTCTGCGACAACATCCTGTCGCTGGATCCCGAGTGGGTGCCCATCACGGAAGAACTGCCCGAGCGCTGGGTCACGCGCGTGCGCATCGATCCCCGCAATTCCGACATCGCCTACCTGACCTACTCCGGTTTCGGCGGCGGACATGTGTACAAGACCACAAACCGCGGCCAGGAGTGGATCGACATTTCCGGCGACCTGCCCGATATTCCGGTCAACAGTATCGCGATCTCGAAGGATCGTCCCGACGACGCGCTGTTCATCGCCACGGATCTCGGCGTGTGGTACACGCGCAACAGCGGTGCGACGTGGACGCGTTTCGGCACCGATCTGCCGAACGTCGTGGTCTACGACATCGACATCGACGATCAGAACCGCCTGATTGCTGCCACCTTCGGACGCGGCATGTGGATCACCGACGCGGTGCTGTCCGCCGGCCGCATTGACGCCGCTCCGCAGGAGTTCGCCGTGATGCGGAACTACCCGAATCCCGCGCGCGCCGCCGGCACGACGCTGGAGTTCGCGCTGGATCGCTCCTCCGAGATCACGGTCACGCTGCATGACGCGGCCGGGCGCCGTCTGCGCACCCTCGCCGAGGGACGCCATGACGCCGGCACGCATCAGCTGCGCGTGCGCACCGCGGATCTGCTTCCGGGCGTGTATTTCACCACCATCACCGACGGTGTGCGCAGCAGCACCCGCAAAATGGTGGTGATGCGGTAACCCCACCCGTGAGGGTGGGGGTCGCCCCCGCAACCACACGCTCACGCGTGTGGCTTCCGCATACCGCCACGTCATCCGGTAACCCCACCCGTGAGGGTGGGATTGCCCCCGCATCCACACGCTCACGCGGGTGGCTTCCGCATACCGCCACGTCATCCGGTAACCCCACCCGTGAGGGTGGGGTTATCTGTCTGTAACCTTTCCCCCCCTCCGTTTGTCATTCCCCCGAGTCAAAAAAAACGACTCCATCCGATTAAACCCGACTCCCTCGATTGTGTCCTACTGGCAGACGTCTCCCAGAAAGCCACAATCCACTAATGACGAATCATCCCACAGGTGTTGCCATGAAGAATATTGCATTGTCCATTCTGCTGATCGCTGCCCTGGCGTTCAGTGCCTGCGAACAGCAGAGCGACGTCAACCAGCCCGTCACGGGCACGTCCAATACCACACTCCTGAAGGCGATCGAGAATTTCGATCTCAGCAACGAGCAGATGGCCCAGCTCGATGAGATGTTCTGGATGGAGGAGGACCTGACCCTCCTGCTCGATCCGGCACAGACGCAGGCATTGAACAACATCATCGACGGTACCGCGCCCGGTTTCGCCGGCAATCGCGATCCGCGGCACATCGGCTTCGACATGGGTGCGCTCATGCACCTCCGCCTCATCGTGCAGGCGAATCCGGATCTCGACGAGGAAACGAAGCAGAAGCTCATCGATCTGATCAAGGAATCAAACGAAGAGCGCATGAAGATCATCGAGGAGAACCGCGACAATCCCGAGCTGCTACGTCAGTTGCTGCAGGAGGAACACGAGGATCTCATCGAAGCGATGAATGCACTGCTCAGCACCGAGGAGCTGCAGAATGTCGAGGATCTCAAGGAAGAAATCCGCCAGCTGCGCGAGGAGCTTCGCCAGAAATGGGTGGAGATGCGCATCGACCACCAGCTGCGCATCTGGAAGCAGATGCTCGACCTGACCGAAGAGCAGGTCGCGGCGATCCGGCAGATCCTCCTCGATCAGCACGAGGCCATCCGGCAGGCGCGCATCGAGAATGCGGGCAATCCCGAGGCCCTGCGCGAGAAGATGAAGGAAATTCTCGAGGGCACGGACGAGGACATCCGCGACGTGCTCGACGAGGAGCAGATCAAGAAATGGGAGATCATGAAGAAAATGCGCCTCGACTGGCGTCGAGGGCATCGTGGGGGCGGTGTCGGCCCGCGCGGCTGAAGCCGTTCACATACGCTGCATCAGCACAGGGTCCGCCATGGCGGACCCTGTGTGTTTATTGGCCAAATGTAGGGCCGAGCCAACGGCTCGGCCTGCCTGTCATTCGATCTCTTATATCGGAAGTTTCAGATCCGCCGGCGCCGCCGTCCGCCGCCGCCATTGAAGCCGGAGAATTCACCCGGACTCAGCGCGTCGACGGCGTCGAGCAGCTCGCGGTTCGAACGGAAGCGCCGCAGGTACTGGAGAAGCCCCTGCATGGCCTCACGGTTGCTGCCTTCGAGGAGGGCGCGGCGCAGCTTGAAGTGTTTGTCGGTGTCGTCACCGAGCAGCAGCTCCTCGCGGCGCGTGCCGGTGAGCTGGATGTTGATGGCGGGAAAAATGCGCAGGTCGGCGAGCTCGCGTTCGAGCACGATTTCCGAGTTGCCCGTGCCCTTGAACTCCTGGAAAATCAGCTCATCCATCTGCGAGCCCGTTTCGACGAGAATGGTCGCGATGATGGTCAGCGATCCGCCGTGTTCGATATTGCGGGATGCGCCGAAAATTTTCTTGGGGATTTCCAGCGCGCGGGCGTCCACACCGCCCGACATGATGCGTCCGCTGCCCTTCATGCCGGCGTTGTAGGCGCGTCCGAGCCGCGTGAGCGAATCGAGCAGGATCACGACGTCCTTCCCCGTCTCGGCCTGCCGCTTGGCGTATTCGAGTGTGAGGCGCGCGACGCGGGAGTGGCTGGCGAAGTCGCGGTCGTTGCTGCTGGCGAACACCTTGCCGCGCACGGCGCGTGTCATCTCGGTGACCTCCTCGGGACGCTCGTCGACGAGCAGCACGAGAAGCTCGAGATCCTTGTGATTGCGCGTGATCGCGTCGGCGATTTTCTGCATGAGGATGGTCTTGCCGGAGCGCGGCGGCGAAACGATCAACGCCCGCTGGCCGCGGCCGATCGGCGCGATCAGATCCACCACGCGCGTCGTCACGTCGGGCGTCTCGAGATTGATGCGCTGATCGGGAGCGATGGCCACCTGCCGCGTCAGTTCGATCACAGACTTGTACTGGTTCGGCGGCACGCCGTTGATATCGTGAATGGACAACACCTGCACCTGCTTGCCCTTCTCGCGGGCGGTGCCGGTCATGAGGCAGCCGTCGCGCAGTCCCAGGTCGTTGACCATCCCTGTCGGGATGTACACGTCTGTACGCTCGCGATGAAATTCCCTGCTTATTTTGCGCACGAAGCCGAAGCCTTTGGGCTCCAGTTCGAACACCCCGCTGAATTCGATTTCTCTCATATTCCCCTGAAACAAAAAACGGAAGGTGATACCTTCACAGGCTCTGTAAATATACGGCTTTATTTCCCCGAATGCACCTTTTAACGAGCACGAGCATGAGCAGCCGGGGGGGAGGGGAACGCCCCTCATGCGACCACACGCTCACGCGTGTGGTTAGCGCATGACGTACATGGATGGCGGTAGCCACACCCGTAAGGGTGTGGTCGGGAGCGTCCGCCTCGTCCCACACGCTCACGCGTGTGGCTAGCGCATGACGTACATGGATGGCGGTAGCCACACCCGGAAGGGTGGGGTCGGGAGCGTCCGCCTCGTCCCACACGCTCACGCGTGTGGTTAGCGCCATCCGCACGGTGCGTCATGCACGCTCACGCGTGTGGCTAGCGCAAGACATACATGGATGGCGGTAGCCACACCCGGAAGGGTGTGGTCGGGAGCGCAGCGCATCTTCCCCCCCACTTGCATCTCCCCTCCCTCTCACCGCATCTTATGATCAATGACGAAACATCTGTTCAATCAACACGGACTCACATCCCCATGAAAAAAGCATTCGCAACACAGATCGCGAAAAACGGCGTGACCTTCGCCGGACGCACGGATTCGAACCACTGGGTGGTCATGGACGGACCCGAAAAATTCGGCGGCAGCGACGCCGGCGTGCGTCCCAAGGAGCTGATGCTCATGTCCCTCGCCGGCTGCACCGGCAGCGACGTCGCATCCGTCCTCACCAAGAAGCGCGTGAACCTCGACGGCTTCGACATCCATATCGAAGCGGACGAATCCGAGGAACACCCCATCGTATTCACGAAAATTCACATCGAATATGTCTTCTTCGGAAAAGACATCGCCGAGAAGGACGTCGAGCGCGCCATCGAACTGTCGCAGACAAAGTACTGCGGCGTGACGGCCATGCTGGAGAAGGCCTGCGAGATCACCCACAGCTACCGCGTCGAAGAATCCCGCTGAGTCGACGCCTCAGCCTCCCACTGACACACGCAATCACGCGGCGCGGCATCCTGTCGCGCCGCTGCTGTTTCCGCCCGCCAGAACTGCATTATCCGCCCGCCAGGACTGCATTATCCGCCCGCCAGAACTGTGCTTCCTGCCCGGAATTTCCGCCGTATGCATCACTGTAGTGTTGACGAAACCCTATAAACGCGGACCGCCGCAAGGGGGGTCAACTTGCGGCGGCTTGAGGTTCAAATTCCTCAGGAGATAAGTCGGAAATATAGCTATACCACGGGGGGTGCGGTATAGAAGGATTTCGCGAGGCAAGTGCCCGTCGAAACGGACATGCGAGTAAAATCTGAGCCCCCTGTGTCAACGCAGGTGGGGTAAGATAAAGAGAGAGGAGGTTTCAAATTTCTCATGGCTAAACATACGATCTTCACAGGACAAATACAAAACCCTAACAGTGCCTTTCTCCAACGAATTGTCTAAGTCATTTAATTTCAATCACTCGCAATCGCTTCCAGTGAGAAAAAAAAAATTCTTGCGAAACATATTGCTGTCCGAATCACCCGGAAGGATATTTTTCCCCGTTCCTTCCCGCTACTTTCACCGTTACAGAGAGATATCAGCTGATCTTCGGGTGCATCCCCTGCTGTTTCGGGGAATTCAATACCGGAAAAGAGGGAGTGGGATTAAACAGTCAGCCACGCTTACCTAATTTCGAGGGGAACGGGTCTGAAACTGTTCAAAATGCCGTGCCGAAATTCAGCGTGATGTAGAATCCATTGGCGTTGTCGAGGGGCACGGGACGCTCGTTGTTGGGCGCGTCGGCATCGGGCACGACGACGCTGGAAATACCGTCGGGCACGGGAATGATGAAGTACCGCACGTTCACACCGATCACGCTCGAACGGTCCCAGCCGAACTGCGCGCCCGCACCGAGAAAACCGCCGTATGTGTAATGCGTCGTGCCGCCGCCAAGACTGCCGAGAAAATCACCGCCCTCTTCGGCGGGGGAAACGTAGAGCATGACGGGACCCGCACCGGCATTGACGAAGGGCCGGAAGTTGTCCACGATCTGCTCCTTGAACAGCCGGTACTGCAGTCCGAGAAACAGCGGAACGCGAAAGACGTAATGCGTCTTGTTGGGCGAGTACTGTCCCAGCCAGGGATTGTAGTAGTCGCGCTGCCGGTCATCCTTCGCCTCGGAAAGACTCAGGTTTGCGAACCCGGTGACGACGTCGTTGAACAGGTAGTGGTAGAAAAATCCGACACCGAATCCGTCGGTCCCGATCATGATGTCACCGCCCCAGGTGTGACGGCGCGGCGAGAGATCCTCCTCGCTGACCACTTCGTCGTCACTCTTCGGATCGGTGAACACGATGCGGCCGCCCTCCTGCGCCTGCAGGGGAAGCGCGGTGAACAGGAATGAAAATATGAACAGGGCCGTTGCGGCCAGTCGCGTCAAGCGCATCGTCGGCGTCCTTGTGTTTTTTCGCAAAATAGAACCTGCGCACGAGCCGGGCAAGGCGTTTTCGTGTCGCTACGGAAGCGGCGGGCGGCATGTGGCGTTCCGCCCGGCTCCGCAGCACACTCCGCGCGCCTGACAGGCGGGACCGGGATGCCGGTCCCGGCGGGCGCATGTTCCGGTTACGGAAGCACCGTCAGCGGCACGGCCTTCCGTTCTCTGTCAACACGCAGAACCACCAGATGCATTCCCGCCCGCAGCCGATGCAGCGGGATGCGCAGTCCGTGGTGCCCCGCCTCCTGCATACCCAGCTGCCAGGCGGCGACGCGCTGTCCGAGCAGCGTATACAACTCCACGGTCACGGCGCGGGCCGGACGCAGGAGCGTCCACCCGAGACGCGCATCCGCGCCGCGGGCAATCGAAAGCGGCGACGGCCAGGATTCCAGCGCCGCGATGGACCCGGCATCCGGCAGCGCGTCCACGCTGTTGACGTCCGAGTTCAGCGCGAGCTGACTGATCACGACCACCTTGCCGCTGCTGCTCGCGTGATAGTCGAGCATGCGGTTGACCTCGGCGATATCATGCCGCTCGAGGTTCTCGATGAAGATGGGCTTGATGGACTGATAGCACATCTCCACCGTCGCAGTGAAGGGACCATCGCCGGCGTTCACCGGCACGGCATAATGCACGACGTCGCCCCCCGTGTTTCCGCTGCCGTCGATGTCGTTGAAATCCGCATCGCCCAGCGCCGCGCCTTTCACGCCGATGGTATCGTTCGCCATCGCCGCGGACGTATATCCCGCCGGCAGCAGCCGGTTATCCTTGCGATACGCCGCCGCGCGCAGCAGCCGCGCCGTCACCGCGCCGTCGGTATCCTCCATCACCGACTCATACACCTGCGGGGATGTATCAGTGATCCGGTCGGCATGCGCATGGAATCCCTCTCCGGCCAGCAGTTCCCCGTCGGCGTTCCATCCCCCCGATTCGAACACGGTCTGCTGCTGCGCATCCTTCACCGTCACATGCAGCCAGGCGCGCCGGCTCGGGAATCCCGACGGGAACTTGTGTCCGGCGAGATTCTCGACGGTGACATCCACAAGGAGGTTCGCCCCGTCGAGACGGGCCGTGCCGGAGAGACGCACGGTGCTCTCGGTCAGCTGCGCCTGCGTCCGCACGATGCTGCTGTCGAAATGCTCATCGAACGCAGTGACGCCAAGGTCGTCGCCATGCGCCTTGAGCACGCCGAGCATGTAGCTGTTGCCGCCCACGAAGTGGTGCTGAAAATATGGCGACCGAGGCGGCGCATTCATCGGGAGGGTCGAGATCTTGATGCCCTCCTCGAGCGCGGGCATGTGGCAGCTCTGACAGTGCCGCTCCTGCCCGGGATACACGCTCTCGCGCCACTCGAGGTACGGCGTCTGCTCGGGGAACTCGCCGGCGATCTGTCCCGTCGCGTCCACATACGGGGTGAACAGCGTGTGGCAGGTCGCGCAGAGTTCGGATTTCTCCATATGCGCTGCGAAGACGGGCTCGTAGCCGGTGATGTTGAGCATCGGCTGGATGACGGGGTTCTCGTACGGACCATAGGTCAGGCGCGTTTCGGCGATTTCATATCCGCCCGAGAAGCTCGCGACCGTGCCGAAGTTGTCGGGCTCCACCTGGTGGCAGAGCGTGCAGCTCACGCCGTCCATCGCCAGACCGTCGGCCTTCGCCTCGTCGAGAATGTATTCCATGTCGCCCACGGCCTGCGCCTCCTCGTGTCCCATCGGCACGTGGCAGTTCGTGCATTTGTCCTCCACGACGCCGCTGATCGCCGGCAGGTCGGCGGATTCGCTGCGGACGACGGCCTGCCAGAACGGATCCCGCGCGGCGTTGGCCATCATCGCGGATCGCCAGGTGGTCGGCGGGGAGACGTCCTCTCCGGTACTCGTCACGTTGGCGCTGGAGCCGGCGCCGTGGCACATCGTGCAGTTGCCCGAGCCGCTGAACATGTCGCTCGTGCCGTTCGAGAGTTCGCGCTGTGCGTATGCGGATGCCGTGCCGAGCGCGAGCAGCAGGGCGAGAGTGAATACAAACTGACAGGCCTTCATGGGACCTCCTTACAAATCTTCAGGTGCGAGAATAATCGTATGTGTGCGCATCACCGCCGGCGTGCTGTCGTGGGATGTCAGCGCGGCGCTTTGCGATGATGCGATGAATGTATCGATGACTTCGTCGGCGAAGGGCTGGTAGAGCATGGATGCCTCCACGCGGAGGGACGCGCAGCGCATGCCGAGCGGGATGGCGATGCGGATGGTGTCCGTTCCCGCGGCGCGCGTGTCGTATGCGCGTTCCGCGTACCCCTTCGGCAGGATGCGCGTGTCGGAGAGGAAGCCGTGCTGCGCGAGCAGGCGGTCGGTGGCGCAGGCAGCCCTGTCCATCATCACCGCCTCGTACACGGGGAGGTCGTCCGGCGTGCGCACGACAGTGCGCGATACCGCTTCGCGGGATGGAACGCTATGTGCAGCCCCGCCAGGGACGGCAGCATTGACGGCATCCATATTTCGGATATCCGCTTCGCGGGATGCGGCGTCTGCGGGCGGCTGATCAGCACGCAGCGGCGGCCACGGCGGCGGATGTTCACCGCCGGCGAACAGCAGGCGTCCCTCGCCGTCGGACAGGCGCAGGCGCAGCCACATGCGGCGGTACGGGATGCCGGTCGGCAGCCGGTGTCCGCTGCGGTTGTGCACCACGATGCGTCCGACGAGCGAATCATTGCGCAGCGCGAGGTCGCTTTCGAATTCAAGAGCGGAGCGCAGCAGCGCGTCGACGCGCTCCAGTCGTCCTTCGCGATGCGCCGCGGATGCGTGCTGCGTGATATCCTTCAGTGCAAGCAGATGCCTGTTCGCCCCGGCGAACTCGTGCTTCCAGACACGTTCGCGCGCGTCGAGCCACGGGGGACGACGCGCGATTGCGGTTTCGTGTTCCACCACCGGCATGTGACAGTCCTGGCAGCTCACCCCGCCGCGTGCCCAGTCGCTCGCGCGCCATTCGAGATACGTCGTCTGCTCGGCGACCATGCGCGTCTGCCGGGAGTCGGCATCCGGCTGTGCAATGAACAGTGCGTGGCAGGTGCCGCAGAGGGCGGACTCCTCCACATGTGGCCCGTACACGGGACGATATTCCACGTGGCGCCACATCGGCATCTGCACGGGATTCTCGTAGGGACCGAAAATCTCGTCCGCCTCGCCGTCGATGACATAGTGTCCCGAGTAGGATGCCTCTGTGCCGAGTCCCTCATCCCGGATCTGATGGCAGACCGTGCAGGTCACGCCTTCGGCGCCGAGCGCGTCGAGATCGCCGAGGCGGAAGCGCCTGCCGTCCTGCGCGGCCTCGGTGCGCTGCGCGGGCGCGTGACAGGTGCCGCATTTGTCCTCCACCGCGGCGGGATCCTCATGGGAGGCCGCTTCGCGCCGCACCGCCGCCTGCCAGAACGGATCCACGGCCGCATGCGCCATCGCGGACGCGCGCCAGCCGTGCACCGGTGAGACATCCTGGCCTGCGGCATCGCGCAGTGCACTGCGTCCCGCCGCGTGACAGAACGCGCAATTCCCCGATCCGCTGAACCAGCGGGAGGTTTCATCGGTCAGCTCCTGCGCTGCATCGGGTGCGGTGCAGAGGAGAAACAACATGAGGAAAAGGAGAACGGCGCGATACATCCTGGCTCCCGGCCACGGGAAAAGGAAATCATGACTGCTTTATCTTAATAAATTCCCGTCACAAATCAGAGAATCGCGCTGAACTTTTTCCATCCACCGCGGCATTTCGGGTCCGCGCATCTGTTCCGCATCCGTCGGCCTGCAAAAATAAAATCAATATGAACTTTTTCTCCCGCTCCTGCTGTTGTAGTCGAAGCTTCGAACTGAAATCCGAAACCAGCACTGTCTGCAGGCATCGCCGCGGACGGATCGAACGAAACATCATGGTTGACCGCTGCATCTGCTATTCAAAACCCTTCTGCGAGCTGAAAAAGATCGCCGCGCGCGAGGACGTTCGCGACGTTGCCGCACTGCAGTCCTGCGTCGAGTTCGGTCTCAAGTGCGGACTCTGCAAGCCCTACGTCGAGCGCATGCTCACCACCGGCCGCACGCGCTTCCCCGTCATGCGCATGAAGATGCCCGATCCGTTCGAGAATCCCTGAACAAAACAACGCCCCGCCGTTGCCGACGGGGCGACTGTGCGTGATTGACCCCTGAAGTCGGCCCCGTCACACCGCAGGACCGTCAACACCTATTTCGTAAACAGCATAATCCTGCTCAGTGTCTGCCCGTCCGCCTCCAGCGCATAGCGATAGCTGCCGGACGGCAGGGTGCCCGCATCCCACGTCACCATGTGCGCGCCGGCCTGTCTGCGCTCGTCAAGCAGTGTTTCCACATGACGCCCGAGCAGATCGGTGACCACGAGCCGCACGTGTCCGGCATGCGGGATGGAAAAACGAATCGACGTCGCTGGATTGAAGGGATTCGGAAAATTCTGCTCGAGCGTCATATCCCGGGCAAGCGGCGGTGCTTCGGCCGCGACAGTGACGCCAGCGATGGCGAGCGCTTTCTCCAGCACCGCATCGCGTCCGGCTATGATATCCCGCTGCGAGGGAATCACAACAGAATCCGGGACGATCCCGATGCGCTGCGTGTTCCCGCCGTCGGGCCAGTAGACGCCCAGGGACGTATATCCCGCTGAAATATCTTGCGTCAGGTTCCAGTACGAGATGTTGCCGTCCGCACCCGCCGTCTGGCTTCCCACGATCACCGAGCCCGGCATAGCCCTCAGATACATGCACGAATACTCCGCATGGCTCTGCGTATTCTCATTGCAGAGGATGATGACCTTCCCGTTGTAGGCGTTGGGATTGCCGTCGTTCCCCGCACTCAGGGCCAGTTCGATATAGGTCCCGGGGTATGTCACGTTCGGGAGCAGGAAGCGAACAAAGTCAAGTTCATACGGCAGCATCGCGTCGGCGATTTCGTCGGCCGTCCCCCGCGGGTAGTTGCGCACGTCGAAGATGATGGCCGGCAGATCGCGCAGGTCGCGGTACATGGCAGGGACATCGTCCGTGACGAGATTCCCCATGTGCACGTACCCGATGCCGCCGTCGAGCACGGTCCAGTGCACATCGGCGAGGGAGTCGCAGGGATAGTAATCGGAATGCCACGAGGAAGTCATCGCGTAGTTTCTCGTTCCGGTATACGTATACTCCCCGCGATCGGGATTCTCGAGCACAGCTTCGATCGGCATGTAATACCCGCCCATCAGCATGCGCGTGCAGAAATCCCGCCGGAACACGCTTTCATTCCCCGACGACATGAGCGGACGGAGCTGCTCCTCGAGCTGCGCGACGGATGTGCCGTCCACCGAACGCAGAACATCCCCCACGGAAATTTCCGGCACGTCGGATTTCAGTACCGTGTATCCCTCGCTCGTCCATCCGAGAATGATTTTCAATCCGTATACCTCATAGGCGTGGCCGCTCCACGATATGCGTCCGTTGACATGCGCATCGTCCAGTCCCGATGCCATGTGGCGATAGCTGTCGTAAAACGCTTCGGCGTCGTCGGCCTCGGCGACCTCGAGAATGGTGCGGTGCAGCGTGCTGTCCCACGGCACATCGAGGATGCCGGCATTGGGATTGAACCAGGCGAGAATGTTCCAGTACGTGAACATGCACAGCAGCCTGTCGGGTTCATCGGGGAAGTCTTCCGACACCGTCACGTTGAGATGCGGATTATCCGTGGGAAAGGAGAGCCAGGAGCCCATGCGGTTTTCCTTGACATGGCAGATGGCGTGCGGACGAAAATGATCGAGCACAACCTGCAGTGAATCCCGCAGGTCATCGCGCAGCGCGGTATCCTGCAGCCAGTCGACATCGCGGTTGAGAATGAACTCCTCGGGCACCTGCGGCATCTCGGACGTGGGCAGTTCCATCGGTCCGGCCAGGTGATACATGGCGAGAAGCACATCGTTGAAATCGTCACGGCTCTCCGCGGCCTTGATATCGGGAAGGGTGTTTCGCAGCACCTCGTCCCAGTCCACCCTGCACTGCGACACCTCCGAATGATGATATTTGAGCAGCCCCCAGACCTTGCACGTGTAGTAGAGCCGGTCCTGGTAGCTGACAGACTGCGCCTGCAGCGCGGTCGACAGCAGCAGGCATGCAATCAGTACTGTCAAGGTCCTCATGAAGCCTCCTGTGATCTGAAATTCCGGAGATCGGACTGTATTGCCGCACGGGT
This sequence comes from uncultured Ignavibacteria bacterium, assembly GCA_913061095.1. Lineage (GTDB taxonomy): Bacteria > Bacteroidota > Ignavibacteria > SZUA-365 > SZUA-365 > BM516. The sequence goes on along the minus strand of CAJXVM010000034.1, from coordinate 8,454 downwards.
CATGCCTCAAGCTCCTCCAGCATGCCGTGCAGATCGAAAAGCTCGTCCTTGCTGAGATATCCCCGCGCGCCGGCAGTGCTGGCCTGCGCACGATACTCGGGCGTGTCGAAATCCGTGACGATGACCACGCGGGCGCCGGCGTCGCCGGCGAGGATGCGCCGCGTGGCTTCCAGTCCGTCCATGAACGGCATGCGGATATCCATCAGCACGGCGTCGGGATGGAACTGCGCGTACTTCTCCACCGCGTCGATGCCGTTTTCCGCTTCACAGCTTTCGCTGACCAGGTCCTGCACGAGCGAGTGAAGGAAGCGGCGCATCCGCCGGTTGTCGTCCACAATGAGAAGTCGCATGGTGATCATTCGCTTTCTGTCGTGTTCGGATGTCGTCTCGCGCCGCGGAACGGGTTATCGTTTCAGAACGGTCATCATCCTGTTCAGCACCACTTCGCCGGCGATCATGCGGCAGAGATACATGCCGGATGAGAGCGCCGCGCCGTCGATGAGCGCGGTATATGTGCCCGCAGCGCGCTGATCGTCCACGATCGTCTGAAGCGTATTGCCCAGGAGGTCATGCACCGTGATCCGCACGCTGCTGCTGCCGGGGAGGGTGAATCGCACGGCACTCCGCGCGGCAAACGGATTCGGGTGGTTCTGTTCGAGGCTGTATCCCGCCGGTGCTGCGCGCGTTTCGGCGGCAGTCGTGACCGGATTCCCCGTGGGATCGCGGCGATAGAATATTTCTTTGTAATCGTCCATCCACAGAGCGTGCAACACGCTTCCCGATACGCTCAGGAACGGGAATCGGGATCTGCGAGAGGATGATGTAATCGGCTGTTCGACGCTCCAGGACAGGCCGCCATCATCGGAACGGCAGTAGTAGATATCACCCTCATCGCTGCGCTTGTCAACCCACGCGAGATGCACGGTCTGACCGGAAATCGCCACGGTCGGAAAATAACAGTCATACGGCGTCACCATGATGGGCTCGTCTTCGCCCCAGTGCAGGCCGCCATCCCAGGAGTACAAGTAATGGACATCCCACACGCCTGTTCGAAGATCATGCCAGAATACATGCACGTCGTTCCCCGATGCCGCCAGCGTGCTGCCATTTGACACACCGGGATCATCGGAAAGGCGCATCCGTTCGCTCCATGAAACACCGCCGTCGGTCGAGCGCCGATACATGATTTCCGAATTGCCGTAGCTGTAATCGTACCAGCAGACATGAAGCACATCTCCTTCGAGTACGACGGACCCGCATTCCGCAAAGTATCCTTCATTCATCTGGATGTCATGCAGCCAGCGGCGGCCGCCGTCGGTAGAGCGCATGTAATACGCCCCGCGTGTATATCGCTGAATCTCCGTGTACGCTACATGCAGCGTGGATCCGTCGACGGCGATGGCGGGGAACATGCAGTCGCCGGTGTCGATTTTAATGCAGTGATCGTCAGACCAGCTCCCGCCGTTGTCCGTCGACGTCCGCAGGAACAGCTGGTATTTCCCTGTTCTCCTGTCCATCCAGACGACGTAGACATTCGATCCTTCAACGGCAATGCATGCATCCTGCCTGTACAAATCAGAGTTGGCGTCGGATAGTGGCACGACATCATCCCAGGTGTCTCCCCCGTCCGTGGACCTTCGATACAGGGACCGCCACTTGCCGCTTTCCTTATCCGACCAGGTCATGTGCACATAATCACCCTGCGCGACAAGGTTTTTGCTGTTGCAATATGCCGTCCGCGCACTGTCGGTCGCCGTGAACAGGCAGCTTTCCTCCTGCCACTGGGCCGGGGCTGTATGCGTGGCGATACACACGAAAAACAACAGAAGCACGCAGCAGCAGGCACGACCGAATGACCGGCCTCTCTCTCTGGACATGGGATACCTCATTTTCATTCTGGATACCTGTGCGTAAAAACGGAAGCGGGAATGTGACATGCCTCAGTAGCGCTACCTATTTTTCGACTGCGCTGTGCCGGGAATCAGTGTCTCAGCGCGTCAGAAACAATCGATGAAACAGGGTGGACAGGTTGACGGGGAACAGGTGATCGGCATGGTCACGGAACAGCCGTTGTCACTCGCCGTCGCCGCTCAGAGATACATGCGATGCTCGACGGCAAAACGGATAAGTCCGTAGCTGCCGTGTTCGCCGAGCTTTGAACAGATATTCGCCCGGTGGCTGTCAATCGTTCGCGTACTGACGCAGAGTTCCTCCGCGATGGTGCGCGTGGACTTGTTCTCCGCGATCATGCGCAGCACGCGGCGCTCACAGGAGGTGAGACCGTCGACGGCCATCAGTCCGGCGGCGCGCGGATGGGCGTTTCTCCGCTCCCCCTGCTTGTCAGCGTGACCAAGGAACAGCTCTCCGCGGGCGACGCAGCGGATGCTTCGCAGGATATCCTGCGGGGGACTGTCCTTGAGGATATAACCTCTCGCGCCGTTCTGCACCGCTTTGTGGTACACAACGGAGTCGTCATACAGGGTCAGGACAATACAGCGTGTCTCGAGGTTCTCCGCACGGATCTCCCGCAGGATGTCGAGACCGGTCATGCCGGGCATTTCGATGTCGATCAGGGCGACGTCCGGTTGCGCTTCCCTGATCAGAGCAAGCGCTTCGGTGCCATCCGAGGACTCCCCGACGATGTGCAGGTTTTCTTCACGTTCGAGCATCATGCGCAGGCCGCTTCGCACCACAGGGTGATCATCGGCGAGGACAACGCGAATGTGGTCGAAGCTGTGGGAATCGTTCATGCCTCCTTCTCCTTCTCTGTATCTTGATCCGCGAATACAATTCCGCCATTCTCACCGTCATCCTTCCCGTCAGAACGGTGATTGGTTCTGCTGATCCCGATTGATTCGGTCATTCCTGACTGCTTCCCGTGTCGTGGCGGAGCATTCCCGACCGGGATTGTCGCCGTGATGTGCGTCCCGCTGCCCGGAGTACTCTCGATTCGGAATGCTCCGCCGAGCAGATGCAGCCGCTCGGTCATGTCAAGCAATCCCATGCCGCCTGTATGTCCACCCTGCGATGTTGCGGCAGGATCGAATCCCCGTCCGTCATCCCGGATACGCAGATGCAGGGAATCACCGTCGCGGGACAATGAAATGTTAACCGTCGTGGCCTCGGCGTGTTTGATAACGTTGTTGAGTCCTTCCTGCGCCACGCGGTACAGGTCGATCTCCCTCTCGGGAGGAATCAGGCCGTCGATTGATTCAATGTCCGCATGAATCGTCAGGGATGTGCTTTCGCGCAGCGATGCCAGCATGCCGCGCAGCGTTTCGGTCAGTCCCACCCTTTCGAGCTGATAGGGACGCAGGTCCCGGCACAGGCGCCGGACATCCTCCACCGCCTCGACGGCGATGTGCATGATGTCGCCGAGATGTTCGCGTCGCTGTTCCGCGTCATCCTGCGCCATGTGTGCCCGGTGCTTGATGATCAGCAGATCCTGGCCGATCCCGTCATGCAGCGCGCCGGCGATGCGCTTCCGCTCCTGCTCCTGTGTCGCGATGAGCTGTGTCGTGAAACGCCGCTCCAGCGCGTGCTCCTGCCGGGCGATGTCCGCCTGCTGTTTCGCCGCATGCGCTTCCGCCTCGCGGACGCGTCGCTCCGCGGCCCGGGTGTGCAGTTCCGCGTCGGCGCGCCGCTGTCGCCAGGTGCGGAGGACGACGAAAGCGAGAAGCAGCACAGCGCCGAGTCCGCCCGCCGAGATATTGCGCCACATTTCCTCCCGCAGAACGCCCGCCTTCCGCAGTGCAAGCCGTCTCCGCTGCCGCGCATGCTCCGCTTCCCCGAGGGCGATCGTCCGTTCGCGCAGACGCAGCGTATCTGCGGCACGCGCGAGACGCAGCTGCTGCAGCTGTTTCGACGCGGCCAGCAATTCGGCCTCCTGCTGCTTCCGATGGAGTTGCGACCGCTGCCGTTCGAGATCGGTCGCATACTGAAGCAGCCGGAGGGAATCAATCACGCGGTCCGCATCCAGAATCGCGATTTTCCGCTCTCGCAGATCTGATTCGTACGCGGCGGTCAGTTCGTTTATCCGCCGCAGAGTTGCGGCATTGTATGCCGAATCCGCAAGGGCCATATACCGGCGCTGGTATGCAATGGCCCGCGTGAAATCGCCCATGCGCGCGTAGTGCCGTGCCATCTGCTCGCAGTGCCAGCGCACACGCCCGCGCTGCTGGCCGAGCGAATCCGTCACCGCGAGGGCCTCGTTGAAGCAATACATGGCGCTGTCATATTTCCCGGTTTTGCTGTACAGCGTGCCGAGCAGCCGAAGCGTCCAATCAATGTCGCGAAGACTTCCGGCTTCCCTGTACAGGCGCAATGCCTGCTGTTCATACGCGATGGCGGTGACCGTGTCTCCCTGTTCCCGGAATATCCTGCCCACACTGTGGTGATTCGTGGCGATCCTCGCCTTATCACCGAGTGAGTCCGCTATGGCCCTGCTGCGCGCGAGATGCGTCAGGGCTTTGTCGTAGTACCCGCCGTTCGTGTTTATGGCGGCGAGGATGACGAGCGTGAACTCCACGAGCCGCGGATTGCCGAGCTGCTCCCGCAGGGCGAGGCAGCGGCGCAGACAGCGAATCCCTTCATCTTTTTCACCCATGAAATCGTGTTCCACACCGATAAGAAAGAGCGTTGACGCAATGAGGCCCGTATCTCCGACGGCCTCGGCCATTTCATATGCCTTGCGGTAGTGGTGCATGGACTGTGTGTAATCCCCGTTCGTCGTATGCATCTGCGCGATGTTCCATGTCGCCTGCACCAGTCCGAGCGTGTCATCGAGTTCCGTGTACATGCGCAGGCTTCGCTCATACGCTTCCATCGCACGGAGCCGGTTGTCCAGCGTCCGCCAGCCGCCGCCGAGCACCCGCCAGGTTCGTGCGGCTGTTCCGTACTGGCCCGCCGTGGTATCGTGCCGGATGCTGCGTTCGAACCACGACATCGATTCGCCGGTCCGGTACAGCTTTCGCAGTCCGTAGCCGATCCCGCGGCACAGCGCACCACGGGTGCTGTCGTCCGTCGCGGCGGTATACAATTGTTTGAGACTGTCGATTCTGCTCTGTGTCCAGGGAGCGGACTGCTGTGCCTGCACGCAGGCGCCGGGCACCAGCCATCGCAGGAAAAGGAACATCACAAGGAAATATGGCCCTGTTCGCCGCTTCATGACGCGCTCTCCGCCGTCTCCGGCTGAAGCGGGATTTCACACCACAGCGTCGTTCCTGAACGCGATCCGCTTTCAATACGCAGTTCCCCGCCGAGCATCTGCGCGCGTGTTCGCATGCTCTTGAGTCCGAGTCCGCCATTCCCGTTCTCCGTCGTGGCGGGATCGAATCCCCGTCCGTCGTCGTGGATCATCAGCCGGAGAACACCGTCATCGGACTGCAGCTGAACTTCGACGCGATGCGCATGCGCGTGCCTGAGAATATTATTCATCGCCTCCTGTACGATGCGATAGAATCCGATCTCCTGGTCAGGAGAGAAGAGTCCGTCCATCGCGCTGATCTGTGCATCGATCTCCAGCGCAGTGCTTTCGCGCACGCTGCGAAGCATGCTGTCGATCGTCGCCGTCAGTCCGACACGCTCGAGCTGCGACGGACGCAGGTCCCGTGAAATGCGTCGCACCTCCTCGATGCTCTCCGCCGCCGACTCGGCGATTTCGGTGATATGCTCACCTGCCGCCGCATCGTCCTTCTGCGCCATCGCGGCGCGGAACTTCATGATGATGAGATCCTGTGAGATGCCGTCATGCAGCGCACCCGCGATGCGGCTCCGTTCCTCCTCCTGTGCCCTGATCAGCTGCATGGCGAATTCCCGCTCCGCGGTGATCCGCCTGCTCTCCGCCGCGGCAGCGTCCGTCTGCAGCTGTGTCTCGAGGATATTCGCGTGCCTGGCTGCATGCTGCTCGCGCAGCTGCATCACCGTCCTCCTCCTGCGAAACATCTGGTACCCGACAGCCAGGAGAAGCAGGACGATCACGATCCCTGTCCCGATGACGCCGCGCTGCAGGGAGGCGCGCTCCAGCGCAATTTCCTGCAGGCGGAGCGTATCCTGGTTGCGGACGCGCTCTTCGTGCTGCTCCAGCAGCTTGAGCTGCCGTGCGGTCAGTGCATCCTGTGTCCGTTGGAGTTCGAGCTGCCGGATCGACTGTTCCTGCGCGAGCAGCTCCGTCTCCCGCTTTCTCTCTTCCCGCCGCTGCCGCATGAGCGCGATGTCCGCCTCCCGCTGTGCGAGCTGCAGCTCACGCTGGCGCTGTTCGCGTTCGAGCAGGGCGATTTCCCTCTCCCTGCGCTTCGTTTCATAGCGTGCGGCCAGTTCCTCGACCTGGCGGCGATTCAGGGCGGTGAGCATGGAATCCCGTTCTTCCGCCTCCGTCACCAGACGGTGATATTCGCGCTCATGCTCTGCCGCCTCCGTCACCGGGCGTCGGGATTCGCGCTCATGCTCTGCCGCCGCGCTGTCGGACTGTGCGACACACGGGACGGTCTGCACCGACACGAACAGCATGATCATGATGGAGTGTCTCAACGGCCTCAACGGCTTCTCCGCCGGGTGGATGGATGATTGACATCCTCGAATACTGCCGGGAAACGGGGATGTGAAAAATCTAACGAAAGAAGGATGACACGTCAATCACGGATCCCGTGATTCCGTCCTGTGAAATCCGTGAGGAAGATCAGACCCGGGTGAGTCCCAGGCGGATGGCATGCTTGGTGAGATCCGCAACCGAATGGGCCTCGAGCTTGGTCATGAGATGGCGGCGGTGGGTTTCGACCGTGGAAACGGATACGTCGATGGTATCGGCGATTTCCTTGGTCGAGTGTCCTTCGGAGATGAGCTGCAAGACCTGCCGTTCCCGGGGAGTCAGACTTTCGGCGAGGTCGCGTCCGCCGAACTCAAGCTGGCGAATATAATCGTCGATGACCACATCGGTGACATCGCGGCTGATGTAGCGACGGCCGGTGAGAACGGTTTTGATCGCGAGTTCCAGCTCATCGATGGCCGAATGCTTGATCACGTAGCCATGCGCGCCGGCGCGGAACATTTCCGCGATATAGAGACTGTCGTTGTACATGGAAAGCGCGATGATGCGCGCTTCCGGCGAGGCGGTCGCGATCTCGCGGGCGGCATCGATCCCGTTGAGAACCGGCATGTGCACATCCAGGACCACGACATCCGGCCGCAGATCCACGGTCTGCTGCACCGCCTCCCGCCCGTTGCCGACGAGACTGACGACTTCCATGTGCAGCTCGTTTTCGATGATGCTGCGCAGTGCCTCGCGCATAAGGCGGTGATCGTCGGCAAGAAGAACCCTGATGCTCATACGTGCTCCGTGGAGGCTTCCCGTTCCGTCGATCCATTCCCGGCGGATCGAACGTCCTCACAGGTTACGCACCTGTGAATACTGTCAAACCGATTTGCGGTACAGTACTGCTCCGACTGAAAAAACCGCAGAACAGGAAAAGAAGAGAATATCGTGTGGAATATTACTCACCCCCGTGGTGAGAATCAAGCAGGGGGATTGTCAATCCCCGCGATCCTCGAAATGATGCCAGATGTGCAGGACGATGATCATATCCCTCTCTTCCTGTTCTTCTTCTTCCCGAAACACGCGGGATTGCGCATGATATACCGCCTGATTCGGAGCAGATCGCGCCGGTCGCGAATAATTCTGTCGTGGTAGTTCTCCTGCCAGACCCGCATATGTTCATGACCGGGGATTTCCCTGATGCGTTTTGTCACGCGTGATTTCAGCTGAGCGACAACCGCCCCGAGCGTGCCGGCTCTGCATTTGAAGGCATCGATATCGCCGGTACCCATCGCCGGAGCGCAGCCATTAAGCGGCTGCAAATACAGCAGGCCGTGGAAATGATTCGGCATGATGGCGCAGATATCCGTGATGACATCCGATCGCGTCCGGTCGAGACGGCGCCATTCCGAGAGCAGGATGCCCCCGCACTCATTGAGCATGGTCACGCCCTCCTCGATCGTGCCCAGCAGATGCTGTCGCCGGTATGTGTTGAAAGTGATGAAGTAGTATCCGGCTGCGCTGTAGTCACGTCCCCGCATACGCCGTGACCGCTTTCCGGGTCCCCGGTACTTTCCATGAAACCACATGGCAATCTCCCTGTTTGTTGCAGTTGTGGAGGGGCAACTTAAACCCGGCAGTAAGTCTGGTCAATGGAGAAAGCTGTCCACTCTCTGTGGAGGAGTTTGTGGCTCTGGGGCAGCATACCGCAAGATGCTGAGTCAAGGCGGACGAGCCGATGGCTCGTCCGCCACTCTCCGGCATCCCACAGGCCCCCCAGCAGCGTCCCTCCCGAGCCACCGGCTCGGGCGCACAGTCCCCCGGTCCCGACCCTTTGCATGACAAGCCGCCAGCTGTGTCCCGCCCGAGCCACCGGCTCGGGCGCACAGTCCCCCGGTCCCGACCCTTTGCATGACAAGCCGCCA
>CAJXVM010000033.1 GCA_913061095.1 uncultured Ignavibacteria bacterium | reverse complement strand
AACGTGCTCATTTTCCCGGATCTCAACTCCGGCAACATCGCCTACAAACTTCTCAGCCGCATCGGCGGGATGAGTCCGATCGGACCGATCCTCAACGGCATGTGCAAATCGGTACACGTCCTGCAGCGCGGCGCCGAGGTAAAGGAAATCGTCGACATGATCGCCATCGCGGTCGTTGACGCCATCAGCCAGGAAGAGAAAATCTGCTGATCGTTTTCCGCCGACACCGGGTACTCAGCGTTCCCCCCGTGCCTGTTGTCCCCATGCACAAACTGAAGAAAGCCCCCTCTCCTGTCGGTGAGGGGGCTTTCATGTTCATGCGTGACAGGCCTGCGACCGGGGAGTCACGAACCCATCACTGTTGTCTTTGGACTACCAGTCCGTCCGCTCCTGTCCGAATACGTTGAGCACACCGTTGACGTGCAGGGACTTGTCGATGATGTTTCGATCGGCGTCGATCACGCCCGTGTGGCAGCCGCTGCAGTTTTCGTTCTGCGGATGCGAACCGCCGGGGAGGGGATTGCCGGCGGCCTGACCGTGACAGCTGCCGCACTCGGCCTGGTTGTCACCGGCCCATGCAACGGCGGCATTGTTGCCGTTCGTGAAGTTGCCGTGACAGTAGGTGTTGGCACAGGTGCCGGCGGAAGCGTCATAGGCGGGTTCGCCGGTGGTCCCCTGCGTCTGCGTTGATGCGAGCGCGTTCATCAGCATCACCTCGGCCCGGCCGGGTGTGGCCTCGTCAATGTGCGCGGGATCGTCGTAGTTGGCCGGCAGCGTATGACAGTCACCGCAGGCAATGGTCGTCATGCTGTATTCCCCGCCCTCGAGATGCGTCCTGTGCGAGGGATGCACCTGCGGATAGATCTTCTTTGTCATGGCGTCGCCGTGACAGAGATAGCAGGCTTCGGGACCGCCGTCCGCGGAGATATGGCAGCCGCTGGCGTTGCAGCTCTGGCCGGTGCGTCCACCCATGTAATCACCACCGTGACAGGTGCGGCAGCCGGTGATGTCACTACCGAGATTGTCGCGGATATCACGCGCGTGGAAGTTCGATGATCCGAGCAGCGTATATCCCTCACCGTGCACACCGGCGAGCGCGACGGATCCGGGACGGTCCTCGGGATCGTTGAGTTCGCTCGAGCATGCGGAGAGAACGACCATGCCCGTCAGAATGATCAGCAGTGCGTTCATGATTCGTTTCATCACATACCTCCCGAGAAATGGCAGCCGGCACAGACGGGATCGCCGCCGTCGACCTGGTGACAGGTAGCGCAGCTCTCCATGTCCATCTTCGCGAGCTTCCCGTGACGGTTCATGGCCTCGCTTCCGCCCGCCATGACAAAGCCGGCGAGCTGATGCGACTGCGGAATGATGCGCACGCCCGTCGCGTCATAGCCGTTCTGATGACAGGGCGTGCAGAAGGTTTCCGGTTCATGACAGGTTTCGCAGCGCGTGGTCTTCGCACGCGCGTCGAACCCGTGCGTGTAACGATAGGTCAGCGGATGCGCTTTCTGCACGGTCAGCTGATTCTCGTCGTCGATCTTTTCACCGCGGGGCCATCCGCTGAGGTAGAAGTCATCGGCGGTGACCATGCCGGGCACGTCGTTTGTCGGCGTGTGGCATTCCTGGCAGAAGCTCTCCGAATGACAGACCGCGCAGTCACGGTCGGCCTCGCCGTTCATGGCCATGAGCCCGTGCTGCTGTATGAAATTCGGGGCGCGGTGATTCTCCGGATGCAGTCCCGCCAGCGTGGTGTGGCAGGCCTCGCACTGGTTGGTCGCGACATGTGCCATGGATGCGTCGGCGGCATCCTTGATGATCGGAGCGCTCGCATCCGCGTTGTTGTGGCATCGGTAGCATGTCTCCATGTCGGGCATGCCGGAATCCTCGTCGGCGAGGATGGCGCCGTGACATGAGGCACATTCCATCTCCAGCGCTTCGCCGTGCTGCCTGTGCGAGAAGTACAGCCGGCGGTTTTTCACGGGAAGGACGTAGGACGCAAGATCCGTTTCTTCATCCAGCGACCAGTAGCTTCGCACATCCGATTCGTCGTGACAGTCGACGCAGGTCACGGGCGCCGGGAGCAGATTGTCCGTCGCCGCCTCGCTTTCGAGCGCGTTGTGACAGTATGAGCAGTCCGCCATTTCCGCGTGCAGCTCATGCGAGTACAGCACGTCGCCGTCTCCCGCCTCGGCTCCGCGCGGAACGGAGATGATGAGCGTGATAACGGCAAGGGCGGTCAGTGTTATGGCAATTGCAATAATGGTTCGTTTCATGTGGTCCTCCTACTGTCCCAGTCCGAACGGATTCGAGAACCAGTAATTGATGCGCGCGAATGCCCGCATGTCTGACTGGTAGATGCGATTCGTCATGTACTGCCCCTGGATATCGAGCGACACGGTCTTGACGGGACGGAATGTCGTGCCGACGATGCCAACCCAGGTCGAGGCGCGCTCATCCCAGTTCGTGGCATCATCGAGATTTTTCGCCAGCGCATACGTGCTGTACACGGCTCCGACATGGGGAACAAGCATGCCCTCGAGCAGCGGATAGGTGAAATGCAGATTGAAGCCGTCCAGGTCGCCGTCATAGCTGACGTCCTTCGTGTACATGATCGAGGCGTACTTGTTCGCCGCTCCGAGAGAAACGCGGTACGCGGATTCATCGTCATACATGACGGTGGAGAACTGCCCGATGATGGACAGGCGCGGGTGAACCGCGTAGTTGACTCCGAGAATCGCCTCCTGATTCGCTTCCGCCTCGAGCAGCGCGAAATACGAATTGTACGCGATGACGGGCTCGCGATGTGCGAGATTGAGCGACAGTCCGAGATTGTGCAGCAGCTGGTAGGAGGCCGCCACTTCGGCGCGGGACGTACGCTCGAAATTGAAGTCATAGTCGAAACGGCCGTAGAGCCACATCTTGCCGCTGCTGTGCGCAACGTTGATGCTTCCATACTGGTTCGCGCGGGATCCATAATCGATCAGCGTCTGCACCGGCCCCATCTGGGCGTCGGGCTGCATCACGTAAAACGGTGTACTCTCGCGATGACGGTTCATGTAGCTCAGTCCGATTTTTGTGTCCTCGATCAGGTAGAGCTGCACCTGGCCACCGATCTGCCAGTTGTTTTCGACGTGATCGAGGAAATAATATTCGATGTCCTGCGAGGGACGCGTCAGTCCGCCTGCATAGGCCATGACTTCCACGCCGTCGCTTGGACGCGCCTTGACGCTCGCTCCGTCGATGGTGCCGTAGCTGACGCCCGCGAACAGCGGCTGACGTCCGATCTTGAGATCGACCACATCGGCGAGGTTTTTGACACGGAGATAGGCATTGAAAAGCCGGAAATGAGGATCGCCCGCGTACTCGTCGCCGAGATCGGTCGACCCCTGCATGTAGGTGTGGAAAGAGATATCCGAGGTGCCCAGATTCAGCTGGATGTTCTCATAGGCACGCATGTGCGAGGTCGATTCCCCGCTTTTCAGTTGTCTCTCCCACCCGTATGCGGAAGTCACGAATCGTCCGTTGAGGGTCTGTGCCTGCAGACCGGCGGCAAGGACGACAGTGAGTACAAGCAACCCGATAGCATGTTTCATAGGTGCTTTCCTCGGCTCGGTGGAGAAAAAGAAAACAGCACCGCGCAGATCATGTTCATGATGCGCGGTGCTGTATTCGTAACTGTCAGATAGGATGGATATTGGTCACGGTTTGAAACCGCCTCTCGGAGTCTGAATGCCCGTGTTCAGTGATTGTGGGCTCAGTCTTACTTCGAGTGATCGATCTTCGCCCAGTACTTCTTGAGATCAAAGCCCTTGTAGGTGGGGCTCTTCTCGTTGTGGCAGGATACGCAAAGCTTCTCGGCACTTCCGTCCGCGATGGAGGGAGATTCCAGACCGAGCTTCTTGGCGCCTGCGACATCCTTGGCATGCTTGGTCTTGTACGCGCTGGCTGCACCGTGACAACTCTCACAGCCAACGCCTTCGGTCTTCTTGAAGCGCTTGCTGAACTTGGCGCCCTTCTCCATCATGCCGGTGACATGGCAGCTCAGGCATGCGTCGGTTTCGACGGCCTTGGTCTTGTGGCCGGCTTCCTTGGCGATCTTGTCCGCCTCGGCGCTCTTCAGGGTTTCGTAGGCCTTGGAGTGCGGACCGCCATCCCATTTCTTGTAGGCGGTGCCGCCCATCTTGGCGTTACTGTGACAGGCCTTGCAGCTCTTTGATCCGACATACTCGTTGCTGCCGGAGAACGTAAATGCCGTCAGCGACGTGAATGCGAGGGCAAGTGCGAGAAACATGGCTGCGTTTTTCATAGATACCTCGGTTGATAAGGGATTGTGCGACATCTATACGGTTTGTGTATTCACTGTGAGAACGGCTCTCTTTCGTATACGCACCGCGCCGGTCGGCGGTTCCCGGATTTCATGCATCCGGATATTAATACTTGCTGGTATCAAATATACGCACAGAAAAGCATTCGCGCAACTGATATCTGCTACTGGAGGAACAGCTCAACGGACCGCTGGGCATACGAGATCAGTGGACCGAAGTAGACTCCAAAGATGATGTTTGGAATAATAAACAGAATTGTGATTACAATCACAAGCGGACTGAAGGTAATCGGACTCTCATCCCCGTTAAGGGGCTCCCGCAGGTACATGTTGCGGAAAACTCGCGCATAATAATAGAGGGAAATCGCGCTGTTGAGCACCCCGATCACGGCCAGCCAGATGTAATGCGCCTCGATGACGGCGGAAAAGAGCATCCACTTGCCGATGAAGCCGGCGAGCGGCGGCAGTCCTGTCAGCGAAACTAGAAAAATGGAAAATCCGACACCGATGACGGGCGCTCGCTTGCCGAGACCGCGGTAATCGTCGATGTGCTCGCTGCCGATGCGATCGGCGACGGACATCACGATGTAAAACGCGCCGAGATTCATGAAGAAGTAAATCACGAAGTAGGCCAGCATGGCCGTCAATCCGAGGTCGCTCATGACGACCAGCCCCATCATGATGTATCCCGCATGCGCGATACTGGAGTAGGCCAGCATGCGCTTGAGATTGTCCTGCCAGATCGCGACGACGTTTCCGAGCGTCATCGTCAGCACCGAGAGCAGCGCGATAATCATGTTCCAGTCCACCAGCGGCAGACTTCCCCACTTTCCGAGATCGAGCACGGAATCGAAGAAGGCCACGTAGAAAAACCGCACCATGACGGCGAAACCCGCCGCCTTGCTCGCCACAGACAGATATGCCGTGACGCTGACCGGTGCGCCCTCGTACACGTCCGGCGTCCAGAAGTGGAACGGTACCGCGGAAATCTTGTAACCGAATCCGACGAGAATCATGATGATGCTGAGCATGAGCACCACAAAGGACCAGTCATGCACGTCCACCACCATGCCGGCTGCGAGCGTCGACTGGATGCTGTAGATGTCCAGCGCCCCGGTCAGTCCGTAAAGCAGCGACATCCCGTAGAGCATCACGCCCGACGCTGCACCGCCGAAAAGCACATATTTCAGCGCGGCTTCGCCCGACCGCTTCAGTTTCTTGCTGAAGCCTGCGAGGATGTAGGAGCTCAGACTGACAAGCTCGATCGACAGGTAAATCATCAGCAGGTTCGATGCGCCCGCCATGAGAAACATGCCGAAGGTCATCGCCGCGATGAAGCAGAAGAACTCTCCCACCGTTTCCTGCCGCCTCACCTCGTGCGACTGCATGGAAAAGACGATCACGATGATACCCGCGGCGACAATCAGATACTTGAAAAAGGCGGCGAAGGGATCGAGCGTGATCATCGTGCCGAAAAGCAGGCGCGGCTCGAGATCCTGAAACGGCATCTGCAGGATTGTCACCGTGAAGCCCAGCAATACGATGAGACCTGTCGTCATGCCGGTGCTCTTCTTCCCCTTCCCGCCCACGATGAACTCGACAATCATCGAGATCACGAAGGTCAATGAGAGCGTGATTTCCGGCCAGAACGACGGGATGCTTTCGAAAATGATTTCTATCATGCCTGCAGCACTCGTGCTTGTGTCTTCATTGAAAGAATTAGAATGCGCTGATAAGCGCCTGTCCGGTGCTTCCGTTTACGAGATCGACCAGGTGACCGAGTGAGGTCGACATCCAGTTCAGGGCCGGCGAGGGATAAACGCCGAGTACGACGATGATGATCGCAAGCGGCACGAGTGTCACAAGCTCGCGTCCGTTCACGTCGTTGAGCACGCTCTCCCACTTCTCGGGGAGCGAACCCATGAATACGCGCTGGAAAGTCCAGAGCATGTAGCCCGCACCGAGCACGATGCCCATCGTTGAGAGAATCGTCCACAGTTTGCTCGTCTGGAAGGCGCCGAGGAAGACAAAGGCCTCGCTGACAAAGCCGCTGAGAGAGGGCAGTCCGATGGCCGCGAAGAACGCGATCACGGTCAGGAAGGAATACACGGGCATCTTGTTGTAGACGCCGCCGAAGTCGTCGAGGCCGCGAGTATGCGCCCGGTCATACAGAACACCGACCAGGAGGAAGAGCATGGCCGTGATCGTGCCGTGATTGAACATCTGGAAGACGGCGCCGGTCATGCCCTGTACGTTCAGCGCCGCCATGCCCAGCAGCACGTAGCCCATATGCGAGACGGAGGAATAGGCGATGAGTTTCTTGAAATCCTTCTGCGCCATGGCGCACAGCGCGCCGTACACGATGTTGACGAAGCCGAGCACCATCATTGGAATCTGGAAGTACAGCGTCATTTCCGGAAAGATCGGGAAACTGATGCGCAGCAGTCCGTACGTGCCCATTTTCAGCAGCACGCCCGCCAGGATGACGGAAATTGCGGTCGGTGCTTCGACATGCGCATCGGGCAGCCAGGTGTGGAACGGGAAGATCGGCACCTTGATGGCGAAGCCGATGAACAGCGCGATGAACGCCAGCATGCGCGCCGTGCTGCCGACCGTAGCAAAAATCCCCTGCGTGACATTCGCCGGATCCATCATTGCGATCATGTTGAAGGTGTGAACCCCGGTCTGCGGATCGATGGTGCTGAAGTACAGCCCGATCATCACCAGCAGCAGCAGCACCGAACCCGCCAGCGTATAGAGGAAGAACTTGATCGCGGCATACTCGCGACGGGGTCCCCCCCAGATGCCGATGAGGAAATACATCGGCAGCAGCATCACTTCCCAGAACACGTAGAACAGGAACATGTCGAGTGAGCAGAACACGCCCATCATGCCCGTGTCCAGCAGCAGGAACATGGCGAAATATCCCTTGACCGATTTCTTGATGCTGAAGCTCGAGAACGTGGCCAGAAAACTGATCAGGGCCGTGAGCAGCACCATCGGCATGGACAGCCCGTCGATGCCGAGAAAATAGTCGATACGGATTTCGCCGAACCACGGCGTCTCGGGAATGACGATCCACGGCAGGCGCTCGACGAACTGCATCGTCGCAATGTCGTTGATCCCGGTTTTCGCCGTGTCGAAGGCATACCAGATCAGAATGGCGAGAAGGACCTGCAAGCCGGTCACGACTGCCGATGTCGCCTGGATGGCGCGCACCCGCTCCTTCGGGAGCAGCAGCACGATGACCATGCCGAGTATCGGCAGGAAGGTGATCAGGGTGAGAATCGGGAATTGCATCAATCCTCCGGATGTATGCTGTTATTCAGTATGATCGCGTTATCGGAAAATGCCGAACAGGTAGATCAGCGCGACGACGCCTGTGAGCACAAAAGCGATGTAGGCCTGTATCCTGCCCGTCTGCGTTTTCTTCAGGAGAATGCCGAAAAAGCCGACCACGTACGCCACGAGATTGACGAATCCGTCGACGACCCACTTGTCGAACAGGCCGCTGATACGGGACTGCAGGCGCGTGACAGCGGCCGCGCCGTTGACCGCGCCGTCGATGATGTGTGCATCGAACCAGTACGTAATGCGCGTGAATGCGAGCAGTCCGGGTATGACAACCCACTGCTCGTAGATTTCATCGAAGTACCACTTGTTGAGCAGGAAGGTATGCACCGGCCGCAGCTTCGCCGCGAGGCGGTCGGGATCGAGCAGCTTTCGCGAATACATGGCGAAGGCAAACAGGATACCGGCTGTCGCGAGCAGCAGCGATGCGATCATCGCGGGGATGTGCGCTTCGTGCGTGGCATGCGCAAGGGTTTCCTGCCCGGCATGCGTCTCCGCCACCGCGGTCTCGATGCCGTGCACCGCGTCATGCTCCTCCATGTCGAGTACTGCCTCGTGCTCCGTGTCGTGTACTCCTCCATGCGAAAACGGGTACCACTGATCCCCAGTCACGGTCACCGGTGTTTCGACCGTCTTGACGAACCAACCCGAGGGACCGGAGAATGGGTTAAAGGAATAGAACACCCAGAGCGAAAGCGTCGCGAGGACGATGATGGGAATTTTCATCGTCATGGGTGACTCGTGGATGTGTGCAAAGATGTCCGGGCGTTTTGATTCTCCGAGGAAGGTCAGGATAACGAGACGGAACATGTAGAACGCAGTCATTGCGGCGACAATGAATCCGATCCACGGTATCAACACGCTGAGTTCACCCTGTAGTCCGCCAAATGCCCACGCGCCCGCGAGGATTTCATCCTTGCTGAGAAAGCCTGAGAATATCGGCACACCGGAGATGGCGAGCGTGGCCACAAGGAAGGTCGCGAATGTCACGGGCATCTTCTTTGCCAGTCCGCCCATGTTGCGGATATCCTGCGCATCGCTGTCATGGTCATCGATATGATGCAGACCGTCATGCATCGCATGAATCACCGATCCGGATCCGAGGAAGAGACAGGCTTTGAACATGGCGTGCGTGACAAGATGGAAAAACGCGGCCGTGTACGCTCCAACGCCCAGCGCGAGCACCATGTACCCGAGCTGACTGACCGTCGAGTACGCCAGCACTTTCTTGATGTCGTTCTGCACCAGCGCGATCGTGGCAGCCACAAAGGCCGTGATGGTGCCGATCGAGGCGATGACGATAAGCGCGCCGCCAGACATCATCGGGAAGGTGCGCGCCACGAGATAGACGCCTGCCGCGACCATCGTCGCCGCATGGATGAGTGCACTGACCGGTGTCGGACCCTCCATAGCATCGGGGAGCCATGTGTGCAGCGGGAACTGTGCGCTCTTGCCAATGGCACCCATGAAAATCAGGATGCCGGCAGCGGTGAGCCAGGCCTCGGACCCGAAGGGAAGCTGTCCCGCAGCGATGTACGCGAAGATCTCATCGAAACGAAACGTGCCGTAGCTGGTAAAGAGAATCAGGATACCTGTCCACATGCCGATATCACCGATCCGGTTGACGAGAAAGGCCTTGGTACCGGCATAGGCGGGCATGGGTTTCTCGTACCAGAAACCGATCAGCAGGTATGAGCTGAGCCCCACAAGCTCCCAGGCTGCGTACATCATCAGAAAATTATTGGTCACGACGATGCCGAGCATCGAGAAGGCGAATATTCCCAGGTAGGCGAAGTACCGGTGATACTTCGGGTCTCCTTTCATGTACCCGATGGAGAACAGATGCACGAGCGCGGTGATGATCATCACGACGACGAGCATGATCGCGACCAGGGGATCGAGCAGCACACCCAGCTCAATGCGCAGCGGGATATCCTGCTCCATCACGGTGATGCTGCTCTGGAAATCCACCCAGGTGAAGCTCGCCTGCGGCGGCTCATGCGGGAAGCCCGGGATGGGGGCGGCCTCGGGAAGATTCAGCGTCCCGACCAGCACGACTACCGCGAGCGCGAGATTGGCAAACATCAGTCCGGTGGCGATGACGTCCCCCTTTCGCGGAAGCCGCTTACCGAATGCGAGCAGCAGTGCAAAAGAAAAAAGCGGGACGAACAGTACGATCAGAACAAGGGTAATCAGGGTATCCGCTGTCATGGTGCGTATCGCAATCCTGTGAGTGTCGCGTGTTGCGTGTGGTACAAGTCAGTCGTTCGACTGAACGGTCAGTTCAATGCGGCGGTTGAGCGCGCGTCCTTCCGCATTGGCGTTGCTGGCCCGGGGACGGGATTCACCATATCCCCTGACGCTGAGCCGGGAGGGATCGATGCCCTCGGTAACGAGAAAGGTCTTCACGGCCTCCGCGCGGAGCGTGGACAGTTCACGATTGCTCTCCGCGCTGCCTCGGCTGTCGGTATGCCCGCCGATCTCAACGCTGACACCGGGATTGTCGCGCAGCGTCTGAATGGCAGATTGCAGCGCGTTCTTCGCATCAGGCGTGAGTGTGGCGGATGCTTGATCGAATTCCACACCCTCGAGCACGAGCGTCATGTCGTGCGTGAGCGGTTCCGTCGTGAGCGGTTCGGCATCAGGACAGCCGTCTTCGTCCCGGTAACCGTTTCGCGTTTCAGGCTCGCCGGGACACTCGTCGCTGCCATCCGCAATGCCGTCGCCGTCGCTGTCACCGAGGAAGGGATCGGCGCCGGCAGCGATTTCATCGCCGTCACTGCGACCGTCGCCGTCGCTGTCACTCTTGAGGGGATCGGTGTTGTACTTCAGGATCTCGTCACCGTCACTGAGCCCGTCCCCGTCACTGTCAGTCGCGGCGGGATCGGTGCGCAGCTCAACTTCGCGGGCATCCTCGATGCCGTCGCCGTCACTGTCACGGCTGCGTGGATCGCTATGGTGAACGAGAACCTCATCGGTATCCGGGAGCCCGTCGGCATCCGAATCGGTGCGTAGCGGATCGGAGTGCCACTTGTGCACTTCATCTCCGTCCGTCAATCCGTCCTTGTCGGAATCGGTATCAAAGGGATCCGTGCCATGCGCGAATTCCTCGCCTTCCGTCAGTCCGTCACCGTCGGTATCGGCATTCCGCGGATCGGTCTTTTTCGCGACTTCCTCCGCATCCGTCAGACGGTCGTCGTCGGTGTCGGTCTTGAGCGCATCGGTACCGTAGATCTGAATTTCATCGGCGTCGTTGAGTCCGTCACCGTCAGTGTCAGGATTCAGCGGATCCGTGCCGATGCTTTCCTCTCGTGTATCCGTGAGCCCGTCCCCGTCACGGTCACTGTGACCGAAGAGATAGATCTGGAATCCGACCGTGAAACTGGCCCAGGAGTCCGGATTTTCGGTGGACTTCGTCCGGTCAACACGTCCCGCGGTGTTGAAATTCTCCTGCACGACTTTCCCGAGCCCGTCCATCATGTCATTCCCCTCACCGATCAGGAAACGGTAGCTGATATCAGCGTTGAGCGCGACGGTTTCGGTAATGAGAATGTCGAACCCGAGTCCGACGGGAATGACGGGCAGCGTGTTCGCATCGGCAGGGAGTGTTGACGTTCTCGTGACCACACCATCTGGTGTGTCCACCGTGAAGGGCTTCCGTCCGAAGGCCACGTTCAGCAGCGGTGTGCCGTCGACCTTGCGGTTGGCATTCGAATTTTCATAGCGCATCAGTCCGACACCGGTGGAGAAGTAAGGATTGAACCATCGGGACGGAAAGAGATTGACGATCACGCGCCCCTCGACAAACCAGAGCTTGTCTGTTTCCATCACCGGGGTGCGCATGGCGGGATCATCGGCGTAGGTGCTGAAATCATCCTCAGGGAACTCCGTCAGTCCGACAAGCCGCGGATCCCGGAAAAACTGCCGCGTGTAGACATCCTTGAATTCATCGCGCAGACGGCGGTTGTAAACGTAATTGCCCATGCCGCCGTTGAGCTGAATGCCGAGTTCGGGAAGAATGAAAAACTTGACATGCCCCTGTCCGACCCCGCCGAAATTCTGGTCGGTGAATTCACCAAAATACTTGGTGATGCCGCCATCGGCACCGAACACCAGCATGCCCTGGGGATTCCAGCCATAGGTCACCTTCTGTGCCGTGGCGAACGCGCTCATGAGCAGAAGCGTCCCCAGCAGCAGAGCGCTGCGCATCAATCCCCTACCGGAGATGACGATATGTGGCAGTGTCCGCATCATTCCTTCAACGCACTGATTCTGTCGGCTTCGATGGTGTTGTTCGTGCGATAGATATGCAGGACGATCGCGAGGGCGACCGCCGCCTCGGCGGCAGCGAGAATGATGACGAACAGCGCGAAAACATGGGCCTCGAGTGCCAGTCCCTTGTAGCGTGAAAAGGCCAGGAGATTGATGTTCGCCGAGTTGAGGATCAGCTCGACACCCATGAGCATGAGCACGGCGTTGCGCCGGATGCTCAGAGCAAGGACGCCAAGGGAAAACAGGATGGCGCTGACGATGAGATAATGTGTGAGTCCGATTTCAAACATGCGTCGATTCCTCCTATCGGCGTGCAATGAGCGCTGCGCCCATGATGGCGACCAGCAGCAGGATGCCTGCGACTTCGAAAGGCAGGACGAAGGTGGTCAGCAGCAGTTCCCCGAGTTCCATCGTCGTGCCTTCGATGTCGGGGATGGTATGCACCTGCATCCATTTCGTGCGGATGAAAATGACAATGAGTGTCCCGAGCGCCAGCCCGACGACGACCGTGGCCGGAAGCGTGCGGAAGGCGCTGGTACGGATCTCCACATCAGTCACCTGCCGCGTCAGCATGACGCCGAATACCAGCAGGATGAGGATCCCGCCGATATAGACCATGATCTGGGCGACGGCGATGAAGTCCGCACTGAGCAGCACGTACAGTCCCGCGACCCCCATGAACGTAAACAGCAGGGAAAACGCGGAGTAGATGAGGCTGCGCGCGAAGACAACGGCGAAAGCCGACCCGACCGTCAGCACTGCGAAGACATAAAAGAGAATGGTCATTTCCATGGTTAATCCGTGTTTTTCTCTTCGTCCGGTGTATCGTTGCCCTCCGCTTTCTTCGATTCATCCGGTGAATCGGCACCCCCCGCCTTCGCGGCTTCCTCGGCCTGTTTCTTTTCCTCCGCCTTTTTCTTCGCGGCGAGCGCGGCCTGCTTTTTCGCGGCCTGCTCCGCCTTGTGGCGCTCGGCGTTGGCCTTCTTCTCGGCGGCTTCCTCCGGGGTCAGCGTTGCGAAGTGGTAGATCAGGTCCTCGCGGTTGTACTCGGTGAACTCGAAGCTCGGCGTCATGAAGATGCAGTACGTGGGACACGGATACACGCAGAGGCCGCAGTAGCAGCACTTGCCGATGTCGATGTCGAACTGCGTCACCCACAGGCGCTTGCGGTTGCCGGTCGAGGTCTCACCGAGTTCTTCGTCGGGCAGGGCTTTGGCGGTTTCGATGGTGATGCAGTTCACCGGACAGGCCTTGGCACACTGATCGCAGCCGATGCAGTCATCCATGTTCACGTACAGCCGGTTGCGCACGCGTTCCGGAATGTCATGTTTGACGTCCGGATACTGAATGGTCACGTTCTTCTTGAACAGGTGTCCCAACGTCACCCGCATGCCGATCAATGCGGTGGCGACGCCGTCGTATATATCCTTGAAATACGTAGTCATATCAACGTCTTTCTTTCTCGAGTTACTTGAGCACCACGACGAGGAAACCGACGATCAGCGCAATCCCGAAGGAAAACGGGATCAGCACTTTCCAGCACATGTACATCAGCTGATCGACGCGCAGACGCGGCAGCGTCCACCGCAGCCAGATGATGACGAACACGAAAAACAGTCCCTTGAACGCGAGCCAGCCGAACTGCTCGAGACCGACCAGCCACTGCGCATCCCAGATATCACCGAGGTACACGCCGAACGGACTGTTCCATCCTCCGAAAAACAGGATCGCCGTCACCGCGGAGACCAGGAACATGTTGGCGTATTCCGACATGAAAAACATCGCGAATTTCATGCCGCTGTACTCGGTGTGATATCCCGACACCAGTTCCGACTCCGCTTCGGGGATGTCGAACGGAGTGCGATTCGTCTCGGCCAGCGCGGTGATGTAGTACATCAGGAACGCGCCGAGAAAGAGCGGGAGGAATACCAGATTGGTCCACGACGCGCCAAGTACTTCCCCGCTGGCCAGCTGAACGTCGGCCTTCGGTCCGCCGAAGACCATCCAGTTCCAGAAGGGACCGGACTGCGCGGTGATGATGTCCTGCAGGTTCAGGCTGCCGACGAAGAGCACGACGATGACGAGCATCATTGCTGCCGGTACTTCGTAGGAGACGATCTGTGCCACCGAACGCATGGCGCCGTAGAGACTATACTTGTTGTGCGAGGCCCAGCCCGCCATCATGATGGCAGCGACATTCAGCGAACCGATGGCGAGGAAATAAAAGGCGCCGAGGTTCAGGTCTGCCCCGACGTACTGACTGCTGAACGGAATGACCGCGAAGGCCGCGTATGCCGCCATGAACGAGAGATACGGTGCCAGGTTGAAGAGGAATTTGTCGGCGCGCGCCGGGGTGACATCCTCCTTCTGCAGCAGCTTGAGCACATCGGCGAGAGGCTGAATGATGCCCCAGGGACCGGTGCGCATCGGACCGAGTCGATCCTGCATGAACGCCGAGATTTTCACTTCGCCCAGGATGGCGAGCAGCGCGTACAGCAGCAGGAAAACCAGCGGCAGTGCGCAGTAAAGAACGAGAGTGAGGAGATTGTCGCCGAGCAGGGATTGGAGCAAGGATTCCATGAACGTCCGTATGGAGTGGTTGCTGAATTACCGGTCGACTTCGCCGAGCACGATATCGACGCTGCCAAGAATGGCAACGATGTCGGCGATGAGATGGCCGCGCGAGATTTCATCGATCACACTGAGATTGACGAAACTCGGACCGCGGGCTTTCACGCGGAAGGGATTCTGACTGCCGTCGGAAATGACGTAATAGCCAAGCTCCCCGCGCGGGTTTTCGACACGCGTATAGATCTCGCCTTTCGGCGGACGTATGCGCTTGGGAATGGCTTCGGTGATGTCGCCTTCCGGGAAACTCTCGAGCGCCTGCTCGATGATGTTGCAGCTCTGTTCCATTTCCCAGACACGCACCATGTGCCGGTCCCAGCAGTCGCCCACGGTGCCGGCGTCACCCTTCCCGACACAGACCTCCCAGTCGAAACGGTCGTAGATCGAGTAGGGATCGTCGCGGCGGAGGTCGAAATCCACACCGGAGCCGCGCAGCATCGGTCCCGAACAGCCGTAGCTGATCGCGACGTCGGGAGGCAGGACGCCGACGTTTGCCGTGCGCTCGATGAAAATCTTGTTGTAGTTCAGGAGGTCATTCACCTCCTTGATCGTCGGACGGAATTTCCTGATGAATTCCGCCACATCCTTTTCGAAACCGTCATGCACGTCATGCGAGAGCCCGCCCACCCACATGTAGTTATACAGCAGGCGCGCGCCGCAGGTGCGCTCGAAGATGTCGAGGATGTATTCGCGGTCGCGGAAGCAGTACAGGAAAGGCGTAAAGGCGCCGATGTCCATGCCGAAGGTGCCGATCGCAACCAGGTGGGAGGCGATGCGCTGCAATTCCGCCATGATGATGCGGATGTACTCGACCCGCTCGGGCACTTCGATACCCATCAAGCGCTCGACCGCAAGCGCGTAGCCGTGATTGTTGTTCATCGCGGCGAGATAGTCCATGCGGTCGGTGTACGGAATGACCTGCGGATAGGTCATGGCCTCGGCGTGCTTTTCGAAACAGCGGTGCAGGTATCCGAGATGCGGGATGACCTTGACGACGGCCTCGCCGTCGAGCACAAGCTCGAGCCGCAGCACGCCGTGCGTTGACGGATGCTGGGGACCCATGTTGAGCACCAGCTCGTCGGTTTGCAGCCGGCCCGCCGCGATATCTTCCTGCAGGGCTTCGAGTGTTTCGCTCATAAGAGGGTGATCCTCATCAGTAGGGTACTTTCATGCCGTTGTAGAACTCGGGGACTTCATAGTCCTTGCGCAGCGGATGTCCTTCCCAGTCATAGGGATTGAGAATGCGCCGCAGATCCCGGTGTCCGTCGAACACCATGCCGACGAGGTCGTATGCCTCGCGCTCATGCCAGTCGGCCGTGCGCCAGACGCGCTCGACGGACTGCAGATGCGGGTTATCGGCGGGGACGATGACCTTGAGTGTCAGCTTGTGTCCGAGGGGAACAGAATGCAGATGATACACGACGCCAAGCGTGCCGTCGGCGTTGTCCACACCGCTGAGACACATCAGGAAATCGAACTGCAGCATCTCATCGTCACGCACCTGCAGGGATACATCGCGGATCGCCGCGGGCGGAACGACAATGCAGGGCACGTCCTCGTCGAACTCCAATCCGGTCTCGGGAAAAAGCGCCGTCAGATGATCGAAGATTTCCTTGTGTTCCATGATCATGCGGTCCCGTTGTTCTTTTTTACCAGCGAGAAGTCGCGCACCTTTTCCTGCAGGCGCATCCACCCTTCGAGCAGTGCCTCGGGACGCGGCGGACACCCCGGAACGTAGACGTCGACAGGCACGACCCGATCGACGCCCTTGAGCACATGATAGCCGTGCTCCCAGTACGGGCCGCCGCAGTTGGAACAGCTGCCCATGGATACCACATAACGCGGCTCCGCCATCTGTTCGTACAGGCGCTTGACGCGCGTAGCCATTTTCAGTGTGACGGTACCGGCAACGATCATGACATCGCACTGGCGGGGACTCGGCCGCGGCAGCACGCCGAAGCGCATGATGTCGTTGTGCGACGCGCTCGCCGCCATCATTTCGATGGCACAGCAGGCCAGGCCGAAGGACATCTGCCAGAGCGAACACAGGCGCGCCCAGTTCAGAACACCTTCCACCGATGTCAGGACAATGTTGCCGTCGTCGAACTGCTTATCGAGAAGACCCATGTACACTCCTTTCGAACTCAGTCAGTCTGCGTTGCTGCACTCGCTGCGGCCGGCGGTGGCTGTTCGGCCGCGCCAGAAGGCTTCCTCGGAACGGCGCGATCCACGATGGCATCCAGACGCGGGATGCGCTGCTGCGGCCGTATCCATTCGAGATCGCCTTTCGCCCACAGGTAGAAATCCGCGAGGAAGAGAATCAGAATGAACAGCGCGCCGGCAGCGTATGCGAACATTCCCAGCTTCTGGAAGACAACCGCCCAGGGAAAGAGCACAACAAGCTCGACATCGAAGAGAATAAAAATGAGGGCGACGACATAGAAACGGATGTTGAACTTCATCCATTGCGGACCGATCGGATCCTCCCCGCACTCATAGGGAAGCAGCTTTTCCGTCGTGGGATTCTTCGGCCGCAGAAGCTTCGCAACCAGCAATCCCATGGCGACAAAAACGAGTCCGAGGATGATGAAGATGAGCGCCTTGCCAAATTCTGTCAGCATTTGTCAATATCAGTAGTTGCTAAAGACAAGCAAGCGTGAGAAACCTAAAAAAAAATGCCGAGATGTCCAACGATCCCGATAAAACAATCTCATTCCCGTATTCACTTTTTCACTGGTACAGCGTTATTGTCGGCATGGTGCGACGCGTCGTGCTCCGACGCAGGGTGCGCGCCTGCATTCACGATCGACGAATCCCCGGTTGCGGAGAACACCCTCTCTGCCGCACGCGGCTGCGCACCGTTGAAGGGCGGATATTCGTCAACGAGCAGCATGCCATATGCGGCGAGACGCGACATGTATGTATAGTATCGTTCGGTCTGCGTTCGCTGCCACGCGGCCATGCGGCCGAGAAAGAGGATGGTCCAGAAATGCAGGAAATGCACGGCGGCATACATGGTCGAGTACCCGATGCAGTAGAAATAATGCGGAAAAAGAATCAGCGGGCGAAAGACCGTTGTGCTGCGCGAGAGCCGGCCCGGGTACATGATGTGAATGCGAACCGGAGACGGGGCGTCAGCTCCCCCGCTGAACGGCGGGTACGCGTCCGTCAGGCACATCATGTACGCATGGATTTTCACAATGAAGCGGAAGTATCCTTCCAGCAGATCCCACAGCAGCTGGGGATGCCGGCCGGAGAACAGGATCGACCACCAGGCGAGCACATGCAGAAAGCCCGCGAAGAGCGAATATGGCAGCGCCCATATCAGGATCGGGAGAACAAGCACGGGTCGCAGTATCAGACGCAGACGCGACAGCGATTCAGGACGCTGAAGATGGAATACGGCAGGGTACACAGGCTTTAGGCGGAAAGATGGATTGTGACTCGTGAGATGCTTTCCGATGTTACGAAACTGCGCGACAAGAACAAAGATTGCATTTTCATCAGGGCAGCGGTAATTTCAGCGGACATGACCAATCCCACGCATCCGGTGTGCCATGAAGAAGATCGAAGCCATTATCCGCCCGTTCAAACTCGATGACGTCAGAGACGGACTCCAGGAAATCGGCATACACGGGATGACCATCTCCGAAGTGCGCGGCTTCGGACGGCAAAAGGGGCACACCGAGACCTATCGCGGGGCGGAATACCAGATCGACACTCTTCCGAAACTGAAAATCGAAATCGTCGCGGCCGATCACATGGTGGAACCCGTCATCGACGTGATCATCAAATTCGCCGCGACCGGACAGGTCGGCGACGGTAAGATTTTCATTCTTCCCGTCGAAGATGCCATCCGCATCCGCACAGAGGAATCCGGCGACGACGCCCTGTAGGGAGCAGAAAGCAGTACGCAATGACGGATTACCTGCCCCTGTCCATTGCGTTGAAGCTCACTGGATGGTCGATATCAATCGTTCACATGTGAAAGGGACCGAACGGCAGGGAATCCGTCCTCCAAAACATCATAGCCCACAGCGTACGGCGCGTGGCGATCAATCAGGTTCAATTTTTGGGATTGGACAAAAAAAAAGAGCCAACTAAAGCTGAGGAGGGAGGAAGACTAGAGTTGGCTCTTGGAAACAGTGAATGCGCTACAAATATATATAAGCTGATTCGTTAAAGCAAGGGTTTAGATAAAAAATTTTAATCCATTGCTATACAACGAGTTACCGGGAATTCAGCTGTTGCAGCGCTTTTTTAATGAGTTCTGAAGCCGGAAAATCAGTGTTTTCGCCCATGCGCTGGACCGCAGCAAGGGCTTTTTCGGCGGCATTTCCAGGGTAACCGAGCGCTTGAAGGGCCATCAGTGCCTCGTCACGCGCGCCGGAAGCCGCACCGCCGGCGCTTTCTTCCGTCCCGCCCTCGCGCGCAAAACTGTCGCGCAGCTCCACGACAATGCGCTCGGCGGTTTTTCGTCCGATGCCGGGGATGCGCGTCAGGGCCGCAATATCTCCCGTTGTGACGCGGCGACGCAGTTCCTCGGGCGCCACACCGGAGAGAATGTTCAGCGCCATGCGCGCGCCGATGCCGGAGATTCCCTGCAGCTGGCGAAACATGCGCCGCTCCGCCGCGTGCCGGAAGCCGAAGAGCTGCATGGCGTCCTCGCGCACATGCAGATGCGTCAGAAGCGTGACTTCCCCGCCCACGTCGGGCAGGGCTTCGAAGGTGGACAGCGTGATGTGCACGCCGTAGCCCACCCCATTCACATCGATGACGGCGAACACTGCTTCTTTTGACAACAGAGTGCCGTGAAGGGATACAATCATTTCTTTACCCGTTCGGGATGTGCCTTGATGAACTGCTCCCAGCTGCGCGTTCCCTTCCGCGGCGCCGACATCTGCATGGCGTGACAGATGGCCAGCGCCAGGCCGTCGGCCTCATCGGATTTGCGGAACGCTTCTTCCACATGCAGGATGGTGCGGACCATGTATTCAACCTGCTGCTTCGATGCGGCCCCCGAACCGGTGACCGAACGCTTGACCTCTCGCGGGGAATACTCGGTGATGGCGAGCTGCCGATGCACTGCGGCGAGAATGGCGACGCCGCGCACCTGTCCGAGTTTGAGTGTGGACTGAATGTTCTTGCCGTAAAAGGCGGTCTCCACGCAGAATTCATCCGGGTGCCAGGCATCGATGACCTCGATCAACCCATCATAGATCTTGCGCAGCCGAATCGAGACGGCGTCCGCCGGACGCATGGTGATGACACCCGATACGAGTCGGCGATAGCGGCTGCCCCGCGTTTCGATAACGCCGTAGCCTGTCACCAGTGAGCCCGGATCCACACCCAGAATCAGCATCTTTACCTACTGCATCGATTCCATGACGTCGGCGTCGATATCGAAGTCGGCGTACACGTTCTGCACGTCGTCATGATCTTCGAGCGCCTCGTAGAGACGCAGCACGCCTTCGGCATCCTTCCCCTCCACCTTGAGCGTATTCTGCGGGATCATCTGCACTTCGGCTTCACCGATCTCGATGTCATTGTCTTCGAGAGCCTTCTTGACCGTTTCGAAATCCGTCGCCTCGGTGACGATCTCGAAATGCTCGTCTTCGACGGACATGTCTTCCGCGCCGGCTTCAATGACGACGAGCATCAGCTCCTCCTCGTCGTAATTCTTCGGGATGCTGATGACACCCTTGCGATCGAATTTCCACGACACGCTGCCGTTCTCGGCCAGGTTGCCGTTGTGCTTTGAGAAGACGTGCCGGATCTCCGCGACGGTACGGTTCTTGTTGTCGGTAATCGTCTCCACCAGAAAAGCCACGCCGCCCGGACCGTATCCCTCGTAATTGATCTCCTCGTAATGCACTCCCTCGATTTCCCCCGTACCGCGCTTGATCGCTCGATTGATATTGTCGTTGGGCATGTTCGCGGCCTTGGCCCTGTCAATCGCCAGGCGCAGGCGCGGATTTCCCTCGGGATCGCCGCCTCCGTCGCGGGCGGCAATGGTTATTTCCTTGATCAGGCGACCGAACAGCTTGCCGCGGGCGGCATCCTTCGCCCCCTTGGCGCGCTTGATCGTCGCCCATTTAGAATGACCTGACATGGCATCCTCCAGTACTGTGATACGCGTTATTCATTCAGAAAAACTTTTGATCTGTGCCATAATTTCGTCCGCGGTGCGCTGTTCATGCGCGGGACGCACATCCCTGAGCTTCAGCTGCGGGAACACGTTGCCGTTCCAGGAATTCTCCTCGATGGTGAACAGCATGTCCGCGTGCGCGCCGTCATCGCTGACATCCGGAAGACGCGAGCCGAGGTTGAAGCCGATACAATCGAATACGACGCCGTCCTGTCGCACCTTGAGCTTGAGGTGGTCGCGGCCCACGATGCGCGGCGTTCCGAAGATCTCCACGTCGTGCGCGAAGAAAACGGGACGCAGGTTGCCGGGACCGAAGGGGGCGAACTGCTTGAGAATACGGAAGAAGCGTGGGGTGATATCCGGCAGTCGAATGCTGGCATCGGCGACGATCTCATGAGTGAGCATGTCCTCGTCGAGTATTTCGGCGGCAACGGAAGTGAAACACTCGCGGAATTCCGGGATGCGATCGATCTCGAGCGCGAGACCGGCAGCATACTTGTGCCCGCCGAACTGCAGCAGCAGATGTTCACAGCGGCGCAGGGCCTCGTAGATGTTGAAATTGATGATGCTTCGCGCCGAGCCCTTGGCCACGCCGTCAATGGTGGTGAGCAAAACCGTGGGACGGTAGAATTTCTCAACAAGGCGCGAAGCCACGATGCCGATGACTCCCGGATGCCACTCGCCGTTGTGCAGCACGATCGGTTTTTCCTCGTCATCGCCGAGGAAATCTTCCGCGGCGATGGCAGCCTGGTTGAACGTTTCCTCGTCGATGACGCGGCGGTTGCGGTTTTCCTCTTCCAGGATCAGGGCGCATTCGCGGGCCCGGGTATCCTCGTCACAGGTCAGCAGTTCCACCGCGCGCGTCGCATCGCCAAGGCGTCCGACTGCATTGATGCGTGGTGCCATGACGAAGACGATCTGCTGTGCCGTGAGGTCACCGTAGCGCAGGTTCGAAGACTCCATCAGAGCGCGGATCCCCGCGCGGGGGTGTTCGTTGATGATTTTCAGGCCATAATGAACCAGGATGCGATTTTCCCCCACCATCGGCACGATGTCGGCAGCGGCGGCGATGGCCACGAAGTCGAGGTATTCGTAGGGGACTTCCCGCATGGTGTAATATTCGCCGAGGCCCTGCAGGAGTTTGAAGCCGACTCCCGCCCCGGAGAGATACTTGAAGGGATAGAGGTCGCCGGGTTTGAGCGGGTCGAGTACCGCGTGGGCGTCGGGGATCTCGTTGCCCGGCTCGTGGTGATCACAGATGATCACGTCAATGTTTTTTGTCTTGGCGTATTCCACCTGCGTGACTGCCGTGATCCCGCAGTCGATGGAAATGAGCAGAGTAGTGCCAATGCTTTCCGCGTAGTCGATGCCCGCTTCGGAAATGCCGTATCCCTCGCTCATGCGGTCAGGGATATACACTTCCACCTGGCAGCCGATTCGCCGGAGAAAGAGGTACAGGAGGCTGGCGCTGTTTGTGCCGTCAACGTCATAATCGCCGTACACGAGGATCTTCTCTCCGCGGTCCTTTGCCGAGACGATCCGCTGCACTGCCTTGTCCATGTCATGCATGAGAAAGGGGTTATGCAGCTGTTCGAGCGCTGGGCGGAAGAAGGCCTTCGCGGATTCGTAGTCCTCGATACCGCGATTGATCAGGATCGAAGCAATGATTTGAGGAACATGAATCTCCTCAACCAGCCGACGCACCTTGGCAGGGTCCCCGGGGGCCCTGATGCTCCATTTTGCGTCCATGAGTGAATCCTTTTGTTATTTAATACTGTCCACATATTCTCAACTCATTTTTTTTTCAATTTTGGGGAGCAATGCGGGACTCGAGCCCATCTGTAAGCCGAATTCTGTCTGTTCCGCCAATGCGGAAGAGGCAGCCATCTATCTGGATTCCGCGTCGCCGCGGAATTCACGCGACCTACCCGAGTGCCGATCCCGCGGGGCGGGATACTGCGCGGGCCGCGCAGCTCGTCTGACGGCGCTCCTACATGGTCTTGCTCCGGGTGGGGTTTGCCAGGCCAGCCTGTTGCCAGACTGCCGGTGCGCTCTTACCGCACCTTTTCACCCTTACCCCGCCTGGGGCGGGGCGGTGTGTTTTCTGCTGCACTTTCCGTCGCCTTGCGACGCCCGGGTGTTATCCGGCACCCTGCCCTGCGGAGTTCGGACTTTCCTCCCCCGCCGAAGCGGAGGCGGCTGCCCGATGGACACGAGCCCGCTTGCTATATGTTCGTTTCTTCAGCGATTTCTTCAGAGACGAGGATACGTCCGCAGTGCTCGCAGATGAAGAGACGATCATTTTTCTTCACCTCGAGGATGAGCTGCGGCGGAACGACATTGTAACAGCCGCTGCAGGATTCTCTGCGGATCGGCGCAACCGCCTTGCCCTTGGCTTCGCGAATGCGGTTGTACAGTACCAGGTCGCGCTCCTTGATATCCGTGAGCACTTCCTCGCGCTGTTTTTCGAGCTGCCTTTCCTCCTCGCGTGTCGCTGCGAGAATCTCTTCGAGTTCTTCGCGCTTGACTTCGAGATCCTTTTCCAGTTCCTCACGACGGGCTTCGAGTTCCGTTTTACTGGTTTTCAGTTCCTCGGCCTGTTCGATGCCCTGTTCGATCTGCGATTCGTTACTGGTGATCGTGTTTTCCGCGGCTTCCATCTCACGCGTCAGCGCGTCGTATTCCTTGTTGTTGGTCACTTCGAGCTGCTGCCCCTTGTATTTATCGATCTTGGTGATCAGTTCAAGGGATTGCTTCTCCATCTGCTGGCGTTCGACGGCACCTTTTTTCAGCGCCTCTTCCACTTCCTCGATACGGCCGCCGAGCATTTCGTGCTCTTCTTCCATCTTGTTGACCGTGTCGGGCAGATCACCGCGCATTTCGCGGAGTTCGTCGAGTTCGGTATCCAGCAGCTGCAGCAGGTACAGCGATTGAAGTACGTTTTTCAAGGGATCTCCTTAGGTTCTTCCGAGCTACATGAACCACACCGGATTGGTGTCCGTCCGGGTATGTAAAATATCAATTTTTTGCTTGCCATCGAAAAAGCGGCGCCGCAGCTCTTCGGCACAGATGCGGATGAAGAGCTGTTCGGTCTCGTAATGACCGGCATCTACGAGGAGGATGTCGTCCGCGGAGTCGAGAAACACGTGATGTGAAAGATCACCGGTAACGAGCACCTCCGCTCCCGCAGCGATCGCCGCCTGAACGTAGGATGAGCCCGCCCCGCTGCTTACCGCCACGCGACGGACGTTCATCGCCTCATCGAACGGTGTCGTGCGCAGGGATGCGCAGCCGAGTCGTTCCTTCACGCGCGCCAGGAAATCCCGCACGGGGAGCGCATCGGACAGCTCTCCGGCTACACCGATGCCATAACCGGGCAGAGCGCCCTCCACAGACAGCACGTGATGATCACGCAGCGCCGCACCCAGCTCACGGATGAGAACCGATTGGATGTCACCGAGCCGGAACGCGGGTGCGAGGACCTCCACGGCGTAACCCTCGGTAAGGGCGTGCGATGACCAGGTGCAATCGGGCACATGCCCGAGGATATGCGCGATGTCATCCGCCACGGTGGCGCCTCCGGCAATGCGCAGAACCAGCTTCCGCAGCATCCCTTTCGGCATGTCCAGTCGCCGGGGATGCTCGAGACCGAGCACTGCCGCGAGTTCGGCGTTGAGGCCGCCACGGGCCGCATCGGCGTTCGTATGCATCGCAATGACACTGATGCGCTCTCGCAGCAGCATTTCAATCAGCCTGCCGCGTGCCGTGTCGGTGCGTATGGATTTCAGGGGATGAAAAATCAGGGGATGGTGTGCGACAATGCACTGTGCTCCGCGCTCGACCGCCTCGCGGGCGACAGCCTCGGTCACGTCAAGACACACCAGCACACGCTCGACTTCCCGGTCAGGGGAGCCGATCAATAGGCCGATGTTGTCCCGCTCCCACGCGAGGGAAGCGGGAGCCCATTCCAGAAGCCCGGACAATATGTCTCCGACACGGAGCATAAAAAAGTGCACCTCTGGAGATGCACTTACTTCCGGAGCTCTGGTGCGGGCGTGGTATGTGTTTTGCAGGTGAGCGTTACGTGCACGTCCATACAACCAGACTCTGATCAAACATATTTCTTGTGGAGCTGAAGGGAGTCGAACCCTCGACCTCTACAATGCGAATGTAGCGCTCTCCCAACTGAGCTACAGCCCCAGACGAACAAATATAGCACTGTTTCCCATTGTGATGCAAGGCGGTTTTTGGTTAGGAGATGCCTAAAACTGTGTAACGACGCGTATGCGCCGCTTCGCAGCGGTGGGAATTTCGTTCTTTGAGAAATTGCTTTATATTTTTGTCGTAACATCATGTGAAGCAATATGAGAGCATTCCCTGTACCCGCGATATTCCTGATTGCTGCCGCACTGACACTCGCAGCGTGCGGTTCGTCAGTCGAGACCAGCGGCGGAATGCGTCTGCCGCCGGGCGCCCCTCCCCTGCCGGCGGACATCAGCAGCGGACGCCGGGCGGTGGTGACTGAATCCTATCGCTGGATCGGGACGCCGTATCGCTATGGCGGAAATTCAAAGCGAGGAGTGGACTGCTCGGGACTTGTCAACGCGGTGTTCGGACGTTTTGGCGTCAACCTCCCGCGCCGTGCACGCGACCTCGCACGCAAGGGCCGCTCCCAGGAACGCTCGCGGCTGGTGCCGGCCGATCTCGTGTTCTTCGCCAATACCGCCGGACGAGGCATTACCCATGTCGGAATCTATCTCGGGAAAAACCGCTTCATCCACTCCTCCTCCAGCCGCGGTGTCATCATCTCCTCCCTCGATGACACGTACTACCGGCGTCACTACGCCGGGGCGAGGATGATCATCAAATAGGCGTCGCACGAATAGAGTGCAAACCGAAAATCATCCGCTCATCGTAAATCGAAGTACAAAATGCAGAGTTCAACGTGCAAATCGTGATCGGCACCGATTTGCACTTTGCACTTTGCACTCTGTTCTTCTGCCAACGCATGCGGGAATACCCGCTTCCCGCTGATTCCCTTATGGCTGACCAGAGACCTGTCTGACAACATCAATCACCGTCCCGTCCACCCACTTGATGGCGGCGATGACGTTGTCGGTGAGCTGCGGCCGGTCGGGCACGCCGCCGCAGATGGATTCCACTTCGCGCTTGATCTCCTCGATGGGACGAATCGGAAGACCGGAGTGCTTCGTGGCATCAATGAGATCCTGCCGCAGGGGATTGATGGCGATACCGCGTTCGGTAACGATGACGTCAATAAGCTCTCCCGGACCGCAGAGCGTCGTCACTTCGTCGACGACAACGGGAATGCGGTCGCGGAAACTGGGGATGGGCAGAATGGTGCATTTCGAAAAGAGACAGTTTTGCCAGCCGCCGATGCCGTGCAGCAGGCGCCCGTCGCTGTGCGTGACAACATTCGCGTTGAAGTTCACATCCACCTCAGTGGCCCCGAGCACGACCACGTCGACCATCGAGGCGATGTTTCCCTTGTTGTGATAATTGTAGCTGACGAAAGGATTCGTGTGAATGTGCCGCGGATTGTCACGCATCGACTGCACACCAGCCAGATCGAAGGTCTGTCCGTCAAGAATGTAATCTGTCAGCCCCTCCTCGAGCATGTCGACGAGGTAGCGTGTGCTGCCGCCTCGCACGAAGCGGGCACGGATGCCGCGCTCGCGCATCATGTCGCGCAGGAATATCGCGAAGGCCAGCGACGTGCCCCCCGCGCCGGACTGAAATGAAAACCCGTCGCGCAGGATCCCGGCCGCTTCGACGAAACGGGCGGTCAGTTCGGCGATGAGCAGACGATCGGGACTCTTCGTGATGTTCGTCGTGCCACTGACGATTTTCTCCGGCTCTCCGACCTTGTCGGTGACGACCACGGCATCGACATGATTCCCCATGATCTGCCAGGGCACGCAGGGGAAGGGCACGAGGTTGTCTGTGACCACAATCACACGGTCGGCATACTGTGAATCCGCCAGCGCGAAGCCAAGTCCCCCGCAGGCAGACGGTCCGGTTACCCCGTTGCAGTTGCCGAATGGATCGGAGGTCGGTGCCGCGATGACAGCGATGTCGATATGCACCTCACCGTCCTGAATAGCCTGGTATCGTCCGCCGTGCGAACGAAGCACACCGAGCCCGCGCATCTTTCCTTCCGAGGCGTAGGCGCCGAGCGGACCGTTCATCGATCCTTCGATATGATGGATGACACCGCTGTCGAGATGCTCGATGAGCGGTGCGTGGCACGGGAAGGATGCCGACGGGAACCAGCGCAGATCCTTGACTCCCAGCTCCGCGGCGGCGTCGAACACGCGGTTTGCGACCAGATCGCCGTTGCGGAAATGATGATGCGTGGAAATGGTCATGCCATTACGCAATCCCATCTTCTGCAGCGCGGATGTCAGATCCCCGACGACCTTGTCGCCGTCCTGCGGATACTCCGCACAGGTCGGCACCGGCGGTGCGGCCTTTCTTCCCTCCGGATGATATTTCCCGATACCCTTGTAGGGCACCGCCGGCTGGCCATTGATCTCCGTGACCACCATGCGTCCGGCAGCATTATTCACCAAATCATGCTTCATCGCCCACCTCCATCCAGTCTTCGGACAGCAGTCCGGATTTGACGGCCAGTGTGATTGTGCGCAGTGCGCGTTTGACAACGGGGGGGTCGATCATTTTTGATCCGAGCGAAACAACACCGAGACCGCTGCGCTCCGCATCATCAAAGGCGCGCACGATGCACTTCGCTTTGTCGATCTCCGCGTCGGTGGGTGCAAAACCGCGATGCACCACGGCGATCTGCCGCGGATGGATACAGCCCTTGCCGTCGAAGCCGAGCGCCTTCGCCTCGCGGACACTTTCGAACAATGCCTCCATGTCATCGACATCGGAGAACACCGTGTCGATCGCCTGCACACCGGCTGCGCGCGCGGCATTGAGCACGGCGCCGCGCATCCAGAAGCTCTCGCGTCCTTCGAGTGTGCGCTCCGCACCGATGTCGGCCGTATAATCCTCGAGACCGATCGCCAGCGCGACGACCGCAGGGGATGCCATGGCAATCGCCGCTGCGTTGACAGCTCCTTTCGCACTCTCGACGATCGGCATGAGATAGATATCCTCCTCGATCCCCTCCCGCTCGCGGATACCATCGATGCGTTCCTGTACCGCCAGCACGTCACGGTCCGTTTCGACCTTGGGAATGAGGATGAGACCGGGCCGCTGAGGAATGACGGCATCGAGATCCAGCATGCCCATCGGCGCCTGGTTGATGCGGACCATGCGTTCCGCACCGCCGAAGTCCACCTCCCGCAGCGTGTTACGCACAAGCAGCCGCGCGGCGTCTTTCTCGACCGGGGATACTGAATCCTCGAGATCGAGGATAATGCCGTCCGCTCCGTGAATGCCCGCATTGATGGCGAGTTTGGGATCGTTGCCCGGCAGGTACAACCGCGATCGGCGAAAGCGGTCGCGCGCACCATGACGACGAATGCCCTCTCGCTCCGGCAGGAGGAAGGGCGGAACATCGTCCCCGCGCAAGCGACGCACCGCAGCTTCGAAGCGTGCCGCGATCGTATAGGGCAGCGCACCGCTGTCGTCGATGGTCACGACGGCGTGCGGCATCCCGAAGTGCATGCAAAGTTCTGTCGCCAGTGCGCGGATGGAACGTCCGTACAGCATGTCGACCTTGCTGCGCAGCTCGATCGCGATTCCTCCCTCATCGCGCATTTCAATGCCCACGCAGCAGTCCGATCGCACGCCCGTTCCCGCTCGTCCTGCTTCGGCTTTCGTCTTCATGGAAAACCCTGTTCAAATCGTTCATGATGGTTCGGGCCGCCATTCCCGCTGAAACGGTCCTGCATGCAATATAATGAACGGGCGTTACATCCGCCCGGAGCGCAGCACACCCGGAGCGCAGAAAAACCGGACAGCACGAAACTTTTTCACTTCCGCGGGATGTTAGTGATACGTACACCAAAACATTGTGAACACCACTATGCCCATGGAAGCCGTAGCAGAAAAGATTTCCTTCAGCGCGATCGCGCCGCAGGACATCGCTGAATTTCACCGTCAGCGCGACAAGATTCATGCCGCTGTGATCGACCGGATTCACAACACTCCCGGGATGGAAGCGATCGCCGGTGACGAGGAGAAAATGCGCATCGCGCACGAATCGGTGAAGATTCTCATCGAGAATTTCCATGCAACCGTGAAGTATCAGCTGCCCGGGGCACTGCTCGATTACCTGGACTGGCTGCGGAGGTATCTCAGAAGCCGTGATTTCCCCGCCGCGTTTGTTGCCTCCATCCTCACGTCGATGCGCAACGGCGCGCACGCGTTCCTCGACGAATACAACAGTGATGACCTCGGTGCCGTCCTTATGGAGCTTCGCAGACGCGAAGAGCGCATGGCCGAAGGAGGTGCGGCATGACACGCGAGGAGCAGCAGAACGTTTTTTACGAATGCCTCAGGGAGGGGAACCGCCGGCGTTGCCTGAATCTCGTTAAAGAGTGGGAACAGCAGCAGCTTCCGGACGAACAGCTCTACAATGACATCATCATTCCTGCGCTGGTGCACATTGGCGAGGCCTGGGAAAACAACGAACTCGGTATCGTCGAGGAACACGTCGCCACACAGACCATACGCACCATCCTCGGCTACAAGGCAGCAACGCTGACACCGCGTCGCACCCTGCATCGC
Organism: uncultured Ignavibacteria bacterium; assembly: GCA_913061095.1. Classification (GTDB taxonomy): domain Bacteria; phylum Bacteroidota; class Ignavibacteria; order SZUA-365; family SZUA-365; genus BM516. The sequence goes on along the minus strand of CAJXVM010000033.1, from coordinate 7,856 downwards.
AGCGCCCTTGTGGGTTGCGTGCCCGAAGAACACCACGATGTCGCCACGATGATCATGGCCAATATCCTCGAGAAGGATGGCTGGCAGGTGATGCATTTCGGCGGTTCGGTGCCGCGGCACGATCTTTTTGAAAGCATCCGCCGTATCAAGCCCGACCTTCTCTGCCTGACCATGAAATCCATCGGCTGTCTCGAAAGCACAATTGAGCTGTTGTCCGACGTCCGCGCCACCCTGCCTGATACAAAGATTCTCATCGGCGGTATCAGCATGCCGTCCGTTCGCACCATCCTCGCCGAGTACGTCGATGTGATCGCGGATGATTTCCAGCAGGGTGCGGAGCAGGCCGCGCGGCTGGTGAATGCCTAGCGATCATTCCGTCGGATTGCGCAGAAATGAAAGGACCCCCGCGGGGGTCCTTTTCCAATTGCAGGCAGCTGTCGGTGCTCCCCGTGAACCGGGAAATATCCCGTGACCGAATATGACGGTTACAGCCGCTCGATGATCGCGTCGGTAACCTGCTGAGTTGTTGCCGCGCCCTTCGCGACGACATCGGCGCCACCGGGCATTTTCAGCATATCGTAGGTACGCACCTTTCCGTCGGCAATGACGCCGGCAACCGCGGACCGGATGCGCTCGGCCTTATCCGCCTCACCGATGTGATCGAGCATCATGCAGGCGCTGAGCACCATGGCGATAGGATTGACGATGGAGGGATCGAGCTGTTCGTACTTCGGCGCAGAGCCGTGCGTGGGTTCGAAGACGGCCACCTCCCTGCCGATGTTCGCGCTGCATGCGAAGCCCAGTCCGCCTACCAGTCCGGCGAACCCGTCGGAGACGATATCCCCGAACATGTTCCCCGCCACGATCACCCCGTAATCCTCGGGATTCTTGGTCAGCCACATCATCTGCGCATCGATGTTGGTGGACCACAGCTGAATATCCGGAAAACGCTTCGCGGCCTCCGCGGCCTCGGCCTCCATCATGCCAGACGTTTCGCGAATGACATTGGGTTTTTCGCATACCGTAACGGATTTGTATCCGTGCTTCTGCGCATATTCGAAAGCGGCCGTTACGATGCGGCGGCAATACTCGCGCGTGAAAATGCGCGTCGAGACCGCGAGATCCTCGCCGGGCACGTCCAGGAAAGCCTTGAAGCGCGGGTGCGTCGCGAGCGCGTCGCGCACGTTCTGAGGGGGATCGGTCCACTCCACACCGGCATAAAGTCCCTGCGTGTTCTGTCGGAAAATCACCACATCCACCGGCGGCTCCTCGAAACCGCCGTCGGCGGACTTGCGGATGAAATTCAACGGGTTTCCGGGGAATGCGCGGCAGGGCCGGATGCAGATGTCGAGATCGAAATGCTGACGCATGGAGACGATGGGACTGTAGTAGACAAACCCCTTGTCCTGCAGCTCCGGACTCAGCTCCGCGGCCGCCTTTGCCTTCGGCTTGGATGTGATGGCGCCGAAGAGTCCGATTTTGTGCTCCTCCAGCAGGTCGATGGTGCGCTGCGGCAGCGGATTCCCCTCGCTGCACCAGAACTCCCAGCCGATGTCGCCGTTGATGTAATCCGCCTCGAAGCCCGCGGCCTCGAGCACGCGGATCGCCTCCGGGAGTACAACTTTGCCGATGCCGTCGCCGGGCATGGCCACGATCGTGCGTTTCATACGGTCTTCCTCAATCATTTGAAAAGTGGTGGATACATGATCACAGATGGATGCACATGGCGCTGCCGCACACACGGAAACATGCCCACTGGCACCGGTGCCAAATTACGGAAATCCGGCATCATCACCGCGCATGCATCACGGGCTGCCCTGCTTTACGACTGTGACTGCGAGGGACGTGCGCGACGGGCGGCAATATCGTAGAGCACATTCGGCAAGAGGCGAACGATGCGTGCGTACATCACGGTCGGCCAGGGAAACTGGATGATCCGCCGCCGGCGTGCGATGCCCTTCCGGATGATGCGCGCCGCGCGTTCGGAAGACATCAGGAAGGGCATGTGGAATTCGTTCTCCGCGGTCATGGCCGTACGCACGAAGCCGGGACGCACCGTGAGTACGCGAATCCCCAGCTCACGCAGTTCGACCCGCGCGGCTTCCAGCAGAATCGACGCTGCGGCCTTGCTGCTGCAATAGGCAGCCGATCCCGGGAAACCGCGCACATCGGCGATGCTCGTCACACCGGCGAACACTCCTCCACCCTGTTTCCGGAAGACCGGGATCAGCACCTCCAGCGCGTTGGCAATACCGAAGGCATTCGCTTCCATGATACGGCGATATTCCGCGGCGTGAAAATCCTGCATCCATTCCGGTCCGCCGACACCGGCATTGACGACTGCGACATCAATTCCGCCAGAACACTTCCGCGCATAGGCGACCGCGTCGGTGACGTCGTCCCGGGATGTGACGTCGCATCGGCGATACCAGGCCTCTCCCCCGCCCTCTTTGATCTCCCGCTGCAGGTCGCGGATGGCTTCGACGTCACGTGAGAGAAGGACGAGCCGGGCACCCTTTCGTGAGTATTCCTCGGCCAGCGCCCGCCCGATGCCGCGCGAACAGCCAAAAATGACAACGTTGCGGTCGACCGCCATGACTAATCCTCCAGACCGAGGATGGGACGGATCTCATCGAGCCGCGAAATGACATAGCGTGGATTGTACCCGTCCGGCGCTTCACCGCCTGCGGGATTGAGCCAGCAGAAATCCATTCCCGCGTTGTGCGCGGCCCCCATGTCGCTGCTGCTGCTGTCACCGATGAGAAGCACCTCCCGCGGGACGAGGCCGTAATCTTCAAAAGCCTCGGAAAAAATCGCGGGATCGGGTTTGGCGGTGCCGACTTCCTCGGAGATCAGGATTTTCCGGAAATGTCGCGTCACCGGTGCGGCAGCAAAACGGCGGCGCTGGACCGTTGTCAGTCCGTTGGTCACGAGCACGAGCAGGTAGCGGTCAGCAGCGTCGCGCAGCAGCTGCTCGGCGCCCGGCAGCAGATGCGTCTGCTCGGCAAGCCGGTCGATGTAAAACGCCGACATTGCCGGGGCGCGGTCTTCGTCGGCAACGAGATCATGCAGCATGCGCCGGAAGCGTTCGATCTTGAGTTCGTCCTGCGTGATCCTGCCCTCTTCGAGCGCACTCCACACGTCGCTGTTATGCCCGCGGTACAACTCATGCGCCTCATCCAGGCGATCCCCGAAACCAAAGGCGTCCGCAGTGCTGCGGAATGCCTCGTGCTCACCCTTCTGATAGTCGAAGATCGTGTCGTCCGCGTCAAAAAACAGTGCGCGATATTCCTGCTGTTCCATATTGTCCTTATGCGTTTTCCTGTGTGGTGTACGGCTGCCAGGGAAGTCGGTCCATGTCGACATTTCCACCCGAAAAAATGATACCGACGCGCCGGCCGGAGAGATCAATGCTGTGATCGAGCAGCGCTGCGAGCGGCACGGCGGCGGACGGCTCGATGACCAGTTTCATGCGCTCCCAGACGAGGCGCATAGCCGCGATGATGGCGTCATCCGAGACGGTGACGATGTCGTGCACGTACCGGCGGATAATTTCGTACGTTTTGTCGCCCAGCGATGTCAGAAGACCATCGGCGATGGTCCGCGGATTCACGGAGGGAATGATATGTCCCGCTTCGAACGACCGTTTCGCGTCGTCGGCGCCCTCGGGTTCGGCGGCGATGACCGCTGGAGATGACACGTGATAATGCGCGGCGAGGGCTGTGCCGCTGAGCAGTCCGCCCCCGCCGACCGGTGCCATGATGACATCGAGATCGGGGACGTCCGCGAGCAGTTCGCGCGCGGCGGTCGCCTGTCCGGCAATGATGCGTTCGTCATTGTAGGGATGGATGAACGCCGCTCCGGTATCCGCTACGACGGCGTCGAGCGTGCGCTCCCGGGCGGCGAGCGTTGGTTCGCAGAACGTGATGCGCGCATCGTACCCCGCCACCGCCCGCTTCTTGATCGCCGGTGCGTTTTCGGGCATGACGATATGCGCGGGGATGCCGCGCAGGCGGGCGGCGAGGGCGAGAGCCTGCGCGTGATTGCCGGAGGAATGCGTCGCCACGCCGCGCCGCGCCTCGGCATCGGACAGCGAAAAAACGGCATTGCAGGCACCGCGGAACTTGAAGGCCCCCACGCGCTGCAGATTCTCGCATTTGAAAAACAGAACGGCGTCCGCCTTGACGTCGAGGCTGCGGGATGTCATCACCGGTGTGCGGTGCGCATGGGGCGCGATACGCACGGCCGCTGCATCGATATGCTGCGGCATCGGCATCCACTGATGATTCGGGTTGCTTCTCATCATTCTGAAGGAGAAGTTACGATGATACGGCATGCGGTCAAACCGTGCACTGCCGTCGGGGCACGGGAACGGTTTCACGGATGTTGTACTGGCACACGATCAGAAAGACGAGGAATACATGACCATCGGAATCATCGGTATCGGGAGGGTCGGCGCCACGCTGGGCAAGCGCTGGGCAAGGGCGGGACACAAGGTGCTTTTCGGCGTCCGCAATCCGGACGATCCGAAGGTGAAAGCATTGCTTGAAGACGCCGGCACGAACGCCTGCACCGAGCGCATCGACGAAATCCCGCGCTTCACTTCGGCCATCGTGCTGGCGGTCCCTCATGCCGCAGTGGCCGCTGTCATCGCGCAGATGGGAAACCTGCGCAATAACGTGCTCGTCGACTGCACGAATCCCATCTCTCCCGGACTCCGCCTCTCCGTCGGTCATTCGAGTTCCGGCGCGGAACAGCTCGCCGGCGTCGTGAAGGACATTCCCGTCGTGAAGGCGTTCAATACCATGGGATTCGAAACCATGGACAATCCGGATTTCGACGGCATGCCCGCAACGATATTTCTCTGTGGTGATCACGAGCGCGCCAATGAACTGGTCGCCGGGCTGGCGCGCGATATCGGATTCGATGCCGTCACCACCGGTCCTCTGAAGCACGCGCGCTACCTCGAGCCGATGGCTATGCTCTGGATCGAAATGGCCATGCACGGAGAATTCGGACGCGACATGGCCTTCCGTCTGCTGCGCCGCGACGCTGCAGACGACGCCTGATCACGCCACAGGTACATAGTCGCGCTCAAGTACATATCCCCGTTTCTCCAGCCAGTGCATGATCTCGGCCCGTGCGCTCCTGCTACCGACAAAGGGAAAGATGAAACATGCACCCGGCGGCGGCAGATCCTCCGGCGCGATCACGGGCGCGCCCCAGACGCGATGCCCGATTTTTTTCGCATCGATATCCACCCAGGCCTTCACCGACGCTCCACGCGCAATCAGGTACTGCGCGCGCTTCCGCGTCGTGCGTCCCGCTCCCCAGAAATACACCTGTGGCCAGAACCGCACACGCCGGACTGCCCAGCGCGCGATATATTCCGCTTTCATCATGTAGAACGCATCGATGCTGTAGCGTGGATCAGTGCGTGAAAGACGGTCGGGCGGATCGTTCCAGAGCAGCACCTCCTCGGGAATGGACGCCATGCGCACGCCCTCATCCATCCAGCGCAGCCACAGCTCATAGTCCTCCGGAAATGCGCCGTCGCGATATCCCCCGTGCAAACAAACAAGATTGCCGCGGAACATCACCGCGGGATGCGCGAACGGGGACTCCACGAAGCGCATGACCGCGATGTCAGCCGGATCCCGCAGACTGTTGATCCACGAAACGTAATGCGCGTACCCGCGCGCGCGGCGCGCATCGCCGCCGAAGCGCACGCGTCCGCTGACAACTCCGATACTGCGATGCTCCAGCAGAAAACGCCGCTGCCGGTCGAGCCGCCCCGGCAGACTGCGATCGTCGGCATCCATGCGCGCGATCAGTTCCCCGCGGACCGCATCGCATCCGGCATTGAGCGCGGGCACGATGCCGCGATGCGGCTCGTGCAGTACGCGAAGCCAGGGACGTGTCCGCGCCATGCCATCGAGCAGCTCGGCGGAACCGTCGTCTGATCCGTCGTCCACGGCGATCACCTCGACCTCCGCGACGGTTTCCACATCGAGACTGTCGACGGCCGCGCGCAGGGTACCGGCGGCATTGTGCACGGGAAGAACGACGGATATGAGCGGGAGCGCGGACATGGCGTGCTGCGTTCAGGCGATGAGCACGAGGGCGGCGGCGGCGAGGGCGATGTAGATACCGTTGCGCACGGACAGTCGCTCCTTCCAGAGGAAGACGCCCACGAGCGTCGACATGAGGATGATGCCGATGCCGTTGGCGGGATAAACGACGATGCCGGGCAGCTCACCGAGCGCGAGGATGAAAAAATACGTCGAAAACATGTTCAGCACACCGAGCAGGATGCCGGCAAAGAGCACGGCGGGAGTGATGCGTTCGCGCCGCAGCCAGGCAGCTGTCGCGGTAATGAGCATGGCGGTGAAAAAGATGATCGCGAGGAATTCATACGGGGCGATGCCCGGCAGCGTTTCTTTCTGCACCTTGAAGAGGAAATCCGTGATGCCGTAGGAGAAAAACAGCACCAGTCCCCAGCCCAGTCCTCCGTGCAGCAGCGGTCGCAGTGTCTTCGCGGTGATTTTCTCTTTCGATGCCAGGGGCAGCGCCGCGAAGGCGACGACGATGCCGGCAACCTGCCGCAGCAGCGGTACTTCGGCGAAGACGAGGATGGATCCGGCGGTGGGCAGCACGGCGGAGAGTCGCATCAGCGACACGGGGATGACCATGCCGAGCTTGCGCACGGTGAGCATGAACAGGAAAAAACTCCACACGAAGAGTCCCCCCATGAGTATGCCGAACAGCAGCGGCGCGGGATCGGAAACGATGTGCAGCCGTCCTCCGCTGCCGATGAGCGCCGTGGCGGTGGCGACGATGTAATTAACGACGAAGAGGGCAAAGGTGGGATGGCCGCGCCGGTCGGCGAACTTGAACGTCACCGCGATGCCCACACTGCAGAGGACGGAAAGAAAGAGATAGAACATCAGCCGCGGTCCAGTCCGGCCGCTGTGAGAAAAGCCGGCGGAACCGGCAGCATTCTGTTCGCTTCGAAATCGAAGAACACGATGCCGGTTTTCACTCGTGCCACTTCCCTGCCGTCGTCGAGACTGATGCAGCGGTACAGCAGGTCACAGCCCTTGCGATGGACATCCGCAGCGGCGACGGCGACGCGCAGCGTTTCACCGGGATAGGCCTGGCTGCGGTACATCACTGCCGCGTCGCTCATGATGATCGATGCGCCGGCGACGTCGAGCTCGGTAAATCCATGCGCGCGCAGAAAGCGGTCGCGCGCTTCATGCACCAGCGACAGCACCGAATCGTTGCCGAGATGCCCGGCATAATTCGCGTCGGTGACGCGCACGCGGATGTCAGTTTCGAAAAGGAATTCGTCGGGAAGGGTGAACTTGATGCGTGCCATGATCTGTTTATCCCCGAATGGAAAGACCGCGGGGATGCACCTCCCCGCGGCCTGCATGATCGAAATGTTACTATTTTTTCAGCAGCAGTGAATTGTGCGAAGGCATGCGCCATGCGCGCAGAAGCTCCTGCAGGTCCACGTATCCCTCGGGCATGACCTGACCAACGCTGAATGTCAGGGTGCGCGTCACGGTGACGGTGCCGCCCTTCGCCTTGATCACGCTGCGCAGGCTGCCGACGTTGTTCGAAATCTCGATCTCGCCGGGAATGCTGACGGCGCGCACACCATCCGGAAGATTGAGCACGAGGCGGCATCTTTCCTGCATACGCGATGGCAGGTCGACGGGCGTCGTCCGGTTCGCATCACCGATGGGAAGATCCAGTTCCGTTATGCCACCGGGCGCGTGCGGGATACGGAAATCCATGAATCCCCCGCGCTCCTCGAGCGGCGAGACGGAATTCACCGTCACCTCGCA
>CAJXVM010000032.1 GCA_913061095.1 uncultured Ignavibacteria bacterium | reverse complement strand
TTCAGCACACAGCGCCGCCGGCAGGTTCTCCTTCACTGGAGTGATCCATTCGTCGATCAGGAAGCTGTTGCGCAAATCGAACGCTCCTCGTCGGATTCGAACTGGATTCCGATTGCGCAGGGGAGGATGCCGTTACAGCAGTACCTTGACAGCACGTTCACGCCCGGGCATCCATTGCGGTATCGTGTTACTCTGCGTGTTCAGGGCGACGGCAGCGCGTTCGCTGTCAGTGACAGCATCACGCCGCTCGCGGGTGCCTGGGTCGACCTGCTCGAATACCTGATCCCCGATGAGGATATGCTGCTCAACTATGACGTCCGAGTGACGCCTGGCTATTCCCCGATGGATACGATTCACGGTACAGCTTCACTTCTTTTTCTCCCTCCTCATGACAGTACTGCAACAGTACGTATCCATCCTGTGAGAAAAATCCGGCATTACTCGAGGAGAGCTCCGGACACGTCCATGAGCAGGATTATTGAATTCCATACGACGATGCATCACTTCATCGATGAGAGCGTGTATCCCGGTCTGTGGGATGATGGTATCGGTACCGCGAGCGGATATTACGCATACAGTCAGCGTCATGCGGCTATGATCAAAGCTGAATATTTCGCTGCAGACATGACGCTGCCTGATCTGGTTCGCTTCCGATCGAGTGCCAGCGATGAAGGGGGACCTCTCCATACTTCCGGTCAAATCCTCGCGAGACTGGGCACTGGGGTTGAGGAGCTGTACTACTGGGTACATGGTTCTGGCGGCAGAAGGGAGGAACGCTGGCAGCTCAACGAACACGTGAACGACGTGGTCGATCCATCGCCACCAGTGGATGCTCTTGCGCTCTCAGTATTTCCGAATCCCGTTACTGCGAGTGGAACCATTCGCTACGAGATTCCCGAGGCCGCGGATGTTCGCCTGACGCTGCATGACATGCTGGGGAGACTGGTCCTGCGTCTGGATGACCAGCACCACTCGCCCGGGACATACTACGTAACATTTTCTGGCAATGGATTTGCTCCGGGAAACTACCTCCTTCAACTCCTCGCCGGCGGCGGTCAGACCACCCGGCTGCTCAGCATCCTCCGATAGGCGAAGATTTGTCTTTGCAACGTTTCGCGCTTTTCGTGCATCCTATACGATATTTCGTGCATCCTATACGATAGGAACAGCACAGGAGCGATCATGAGCGCAGACATCACCCGAGACACGGTCATCGAAGAACTCGTCGAGGAATATCCCGATGCGGTGACGTTTTTGATGGAGAAGGGCATCCGCTGTCTGCGCTGCGGTGAGCCGATCTGGGGCACGCTGGGCTCGGCGATGGATGAGAAGGATTTCCCGGTCGACCGGCAGATGCAGATTGTCACCGAACTCAAGCGCTTTCTCGCCGGTGAGCAGGCTTTCTGAAACCCGGCGCCACTCAACGCTGTTTTTATGACGGGACGTTCGTCCCGCGCACGGAAAAACCAAGCATGGAAATTCATCACAAACAGAAAGCATACAGGCATGAAGAAGGATCTCAGCAGGAATAAAAAGAAGAAGCAGGGCCGGAAGCCCGAGAAAACGGGCATCAGTCCGTTCGCGTGGGTAATCACGGGGTTCGCCGTGGTGATCGTTGGTATCATCCTCATCAACAAGCTCAACGAACCGGAGCCGTCGGTGATGACGCAGGCGCAGCAGCAGGCGGCCGCGCAGACGGGCGGCGGTGGCAGCAGCGCGCCGAATTTCTCGCTTCCGTCGGTGGACGGCGGCAGCAAGTCGCTCGCCGACTACAGCGGCAAAGTCGTGATGCTGAACTTCTGGGCGACGTGGTGCGGTCCCTGCAAGCGTGAAATTCCCGATTTCATCGAGCTGCAGAACGAGTACCGGGATGACGGCTTCGAGATCGTCGGCGTATCGCTCGACCAGCCGGGTGAGGAAGGCGCCGTTGCGCAGTTCGTGCAGCAGTACAACATCAATTACGACGTGCTGCACGGCGACGGGCAGATCGCCCAGGCCTACGGAGGCGTGCGCAGCATCCCGACGACCTTCCTGATCGACCGCGAGGGAAATGTGGTGTCGTCGAAGGTCGGCCTGCAGCCGAAGTCGGCGTGGGCGGAGGAAATCCAGAAACTGCTTTGATGTATCTCTTGGGGTCTCGAAGGCAGGAAAACACGAAGCCACCAAGAGAATGGGAACAGCGAAGGGGAGAAGGAAGCGAAGGTTATACAAGGCCGGTCCGGTGGACCGGCCTTTCGTTTATCATCTGTTCCGTGAATCCTGCGTATTTCGTATACTATTAATTCCGTCAAATGCACCGCCTCGGCGGTGCGCGCATGTATTCGAAGATTCAGGAGCATTCATGTCGGACGCCACACCCGCGAACGAATCCCTCGCATCCGCCTACGATCCCGCCGCCGTCGAAGACGACTGGTACCGTTTCTGGGAAGAGCACGGCCTGTTCCACGCCGAGCCCGACCCGGAGAAAACACCGTTCACCGTGGTCATCCCGCCGCCGAATATCACCGGCATGCTGACCATGGGACATGTGCTGAACAATACGCTGCAGGATGTGTTCGTGCGCTGGCACCGGCTGAAGGGAGAACACACGTGCTGGATCCCGGGCACCGATCACGCGGGCATTGCGACACAGACCGTCGTCGAGAAAACGCTCAAGCGCGAGGAAGGAAAAAGCCGCCACGACCTCGGCCGCGAAGAATTCCTCGAGCGCGTCTGGCAGTGGCGCGACAAGTTCGGCGACATCATCATCCGCCAGCTGCGCAAGCTGGGCGTCTCCTGTGACTGGGAGCGCACGGTCTTCACCATGGATCCCGAACTTTCGCGCGCCGTGCGCGAGGTTTTCATCCGCCTCTATAAAAAGGGACTCATCTATCGCGGCAAGCGCATCATCAACTGGGATCCCGTCGCGCACACGGCACTTTCTGACGAGGAGGTCGTGTACAAGGAGCAGCAGGGCAAACTCTGGCACATGCGCTATCCCGTCGTGATCGACGGCACGCCATCCGACAGCGAATTCCTCGTCGTCGCCACCACGCGTCCCGAAACCATGCTCGGCGACACCGCCGTCGCGGTGCATCCCGAAGACGATCGCTACCAGAAATACATCGGCAAGACCGTGCTGCTGCCGCTCATGGAACGCGAAATCCCCATCGTGGCCGACACGTACGTGGACCGCGAATTCGGTACCGGCGTGGTGAAAATCACTCCCGCGCACGACCCGAATGACTTCGAGGTCGGCGCACGGCACGAACTCGAACAGATCAACGTGATGGATGTCGACGCCTCGATCAACGAACTCGGCGGGGCGTATAACGGACTCGATCGCTACGAGGCCCGCAAGCGCATCGTCGCGGACCTCGAAGCGCAGGGATTGATCGAGAAGATCGAGGATTACACGCACAGTGTCGGTTTCTCCGACCGCACCGACGTGGCGATCGAACCGTACCTCTCCGATCAGTGGTTCGTCTCCATGAAATCCCTCGCCGAGCCTGCGCTGGACGTCGTGCGCAACGGCACGGTGAAGTTCTATCCCGAACGCTGGGTGAAAACCTACGAGCACTGGATGACAAACATCCGCGACTGGACGATCTCGCGTCAGCTGTGGTGGGGACATCGCATCCCCGTCTACTATTGCGACGCCTGCGGCTGGCAGGATGCGATGCACGAGATGCCGGGTGCGTGTCCCGACTGCGGAAAATCCGGCCAGCTGCGGCAGGATGAAGACGTGCTTGATACCTGGTTCTCATCCTGGCTGTGGCCCTTCAGCGTGCACGGCTGGCCCGAAGACAGTTCCGACCTTCGGTATTTCTATCCCACCAGCGTCCTCGTGACGGGTCCCGACATCATCTTCTTCTGGGTTGCCCGCATGATCATGGCGGGGCTGGAATTCATGCCCGGCATCCCCCTGCCCGACGGCTCGCCGCGCACGGAGGCGAAGGATCTCGTGCCCTTCCATTCCGTCTATTTCACCAGCATCATCCGCGACGAGAAGGGGCGGAAAATGTCGAAATCCCTCGGCAATTCGCCCGATCCGCTGGATGTCATCGGCGAGTACGGCGCCGACGCATTGCGCTTCACCGTCACGTATCTCGCGCCGCTGGGACAGGACGTACTGTTCTCCACGCAGAAATGCGAAATCGGACGCAACTTCGCCAACAAGGTCTGGAACGCCGGTCGCTTCCTGCTGATGAACAGGCAGAAGATCGAGGAGCAGGGGGAATGGCAGTTCCGCGAGGGACACTGGCATCAGACCGAGGCCCTCGTCCCGCTCGCCGTCACCACGCCCGAGATGGAGCTCGAGGACCGCTGGATTTACAGCCGCCTGCACAGCACGATTCAGGCGCTGCACGACAGCATGGACCGCTATCGCGTCAACGACATGTCGAAAGCGCTGTACGATTTTATCTGGCATGACTTCTGCGACTGGTACATCGAGCTGATCAAGGATCGTCTGTACTCGCAGGACGAAAAGCTCAAGCGCCTGACGCTCGAGCGCGCGCTGTATGTCTACGATGCCATCCTGAAGCTGCTGCATCCGGTGATGCCCTTCGTCACCGAGGAAATCTGGCACAAGACGGAACCCGGCCGCGAGGGCGACAGCCTGATGAATCAGCATCTGCCGGAACTGCAGGAGCAGTACATCGACGAGCATGCCGTCGTGCAGATGAACTTCCTGCAGTCGCTCGTCGAGGGTGTGCGCACCATTCAGGGCGAGATGAACGTGCCCGCCGGCAAGCAGTGCGACGTGGTGATCAACTGCCACGACGAGGAGCAGCTCGCGGCGATCAACGAGAACCTGCACTTCCTCGAACGTCTCGCGCGCATCGCCCATGTGGATGCGGGCATCGGGAAACAGCGTCCGCGGCTGTCCGCCAGCACCGTCATCAACGGCGCGGATGTGTACGTGCCCCTCGAGGGACTCATCGACATCGCGGTGGAGCGCGCGCGCATCGAGAAGGAAATTACCCGCGTTTCGGGGCTGTTGAAAGGCATTGATTCCAAGCTCGGAAATGCGAAGTTTCTGGAAAACGCCCCGGAAGATGTCGTCGCGCGCGAGCGCGAGAAACAGGCCAGCTTCCGCAGAAACCTTGAAAAACTGCAATCGAATCTGCACAGTCTTGAAAACGAGTAATCGGCTGGGACACATGGCGGCACGTGCGCTGAACATCACGCTCGGCGCGGTGCTGCTCGGTCTGCTGGTGACAGCGGGCGCGCGGGCACAGACCGAGCCAGAAGCGCCGGTCGTGCCCGAGAAGCTCTACAACGGGTATCAGTTCTCCATTTTCGGCGGAGGGAATCTCGTGTACATCAACGGCGAGTACAACGGGTTATGTCCCTGCGAATTCGTCGGCGATGTGACCAGCTTCAACGAGTTCTACGGGGCTTCGATCAATATCCCGATTTTCAATGATGCCTCGATCTATCTAAGACTCGGCCGGAATCATACTTCCACCGACTGGTTTACTGGCCGCACCGACAGTCTGCGCTCCATCGCCGGGACGGGACTTGTCGGGTCGGATCTCACGTTCGACTACGATCTGCTGCACTTCGATCTGCTCCTGCGCCTTTTCGGCAACATCGACGGGGAGCGCGTGTATCTCGGTCCGAGTTTCGGGTTCGTGCAGCGCAGTCACGTGCGTGTGATCGATACGGAACTGGAGACCGGCAGACGCTACCTGATCGAGGATGCCCCGCTCGCGGTGGACCACGACCTGCGCGTTTCCTTTGTCATCGGGGCGGAATACGCGTTCATTCCGTTCAAGAACGTGTACGTGATTCCCGCCATCGAGGTGGATTACGCCTTCGACAAGATCCTGCAGCCGCGCGGTGAGCGGCCGAATTTCAGTATGCGTCCGACCTTCTACAAATTCTACGTCACCCTCGCTTACCAGCTGTTCTGATGCACCATGCGTCTGCTGCACACCGCCGCGTTTGTCTGTGCCGTGTGCGCGACCGCAATCCTGCTGCCGCGCATCGCGGCTCCTGATCGTTCATCCACCCACGCCAGACCAGAGGCCGGCTTTGACAAACCGGAAGAGGCCGCGCAGTTCTTCCTTCAGCAGCGCGCCTGGCCGAACGGCATTCCGCGGGGCTCCTATGAGCGCGCCGCAGGGGATGTGCGGCGCATGGAGCGCGAGGGACTGCGCAAGACGCAGAACGGCTGGCGCTGGCTGAACCTCGGTCCGGTCAACGTTGCCGGGCGCATCCGCTCGATGGCCATCGATCCCGAAGATGCCGCAGTCATCTACGTCGGCAGTGCCGGCGGCGGCGTGTGGAAGAGCACGACCAGCGGTGCCAGCTGGCGGCAGCTCGACGACCTTCTGCCCAATCTGCGCATCGGCGCGATCGATGTCGATCCCTTCGACCGCGGGCACGTGCTCGCCGGCTGCGGCGAGGGTTACGTCGCCTGGCAGGGCTACGCCGCGTTCGGACACGGCATCTACCGCAGCACGGACGCGGGCGGGAGCTGGTCGCTGATTCCGTCGACCGAGGATCGCGATTTCTGGTATGTCTATGATGTGGATTTCGATCCGTTCACGCCCGGCATCGTCCTCGCCTCCACGCTGCAGGGCGTGTTCCGCAGCACCGACAGCGGGGAGAGCTGGCGGCGCGTCATCGCGGATGTGGGTGCGCCGTTTTCCGCCATGGTCGATCACAGCGCCACTACGCCGGGCGTGGCGTACGCCGCGCTGGAGGGACACGGCATTCTTCGTTCCACCGATCACGGGGAGACCTGGACGTCACTCGGCCGCGTACTCGAGGAGTCGTACACGCGCATCTACATCGACACGGCACCGTCCGACGGCGATATCATTTACGCGGCGTTCACCGACCGCAATGCGCAGCACTGCGCCGGCCTCTACCGCAGCGACGACGGAGGAGAAAACTGGCGCGCGCTTTCCATCCCGCGCAGTGATGTGTCGGGAGAGACGTACATGGGCGGACAGGGGCGTTTCAACAGCGTGCTGACCGTGCATCCCGCGAATGCCGATATCATCTGGGCCGGCGGCATCGATCTGCACCGCAGCACCGACGGGGGCGCGACCTGGCGGCAGATGACCAACTGGTATCCCTTCCAGGATCTCACCTACGTGCATGCCGATCTGCATGTGCTGATTTTCAATCCCGACAACCACGATGAGCTCCTCGCGGGCAGTGATGGCGGACTGTTTCGCTCACTCAACGGCGGGGAGGATTTCACTGAGCTGTCCGCCGGCATGGTCACCGTGCAGTTTCACAGCGGCACGCCGCATCCGCGGTCCGACATGGTCATCGGCGGCACCATCGACAACGGAACGCTGCGCACGGATGACGGTGACCGCTGGGCGGGTGTGATCGGCGGGGACGGCGGCTACACCGCTATCGATCCCACCGAGCCGCGCATCGTCTACGGCGAGCTTTACTACCTGCATTTCCTGAAATCCACGAACTTCGGCCGCACGTTTTATCTTGCGATGAACGGCATCCCGCGCGCGCAGGATTTCGGCACCTCCGATCCCGTCGCTTTCATCGCGCCGTTCGAGATGGCGCCGTCGGATCCGAAGACACTGTACGCCGGCACCAACCGCGTGTACCGCACGACGAACGGCGCCGAGAGCTGGACGCGCATTTCCGGAGACCTTGCCGGAAGCAACGCCTTTCTTACCGCCATCGGACTTTCCGCCGCGGATCCCGCGGTGATCTGGGCCGGGAGTTCCCGCGGACGCGTGCTCGTCAGCAGTGACGGTGGGGGGAACTGGCAGCGGGTGGATACTGGCCTGCCGGCATTTTTCGTCACCGACTTCGCGGTCAGCCGCACGGATGCGCGCGACGCGGTGGTGACCTTCAGCGGCTTCGGCGGCAGTCACGTCTTCCGCACGACCGATCTCGGCTCCACCTGGCAGAACATCTCCGGTACCGGCGATGCCGTGCTGCCCGACATCCCGGCGAACACCGTGTTCCGTCATCCCGAGCGTGAGCAGGAGCTGTACGTCGGCACGGATGTCGGCCTGTTTGTCAGCACCGACATGGGCGCGATATGGATGACCGACAACGAGGGCATCGGCAACGTCATCATCGCCGATATCAAGATGCGTCCCGACGGCGTCCTCTTCGCAGCCACGCACGGACGCGGCATGTACCGCTCCAGCCGATCGATCCTCGATGCCGCCCCCGCACTGCCCGTGACCGCGCGTCTCGGCCAGAACTACCCGAATCCATTCTCCGCTGCCACGGGACACGAGACCGTCATTCCCTACACCCTCGTCTCGGACGGCACTGTCTCGCTGCGTCTCTACGACATGGCGGGACGCCTCCGCTACGAGCGCGACTTCGGCCGACAGTTTCCCGGCGATTACAATTTTCCGCTCGACGGACGCGGCCTCGCCGGCGGCGTGTACGTGGTGCGTCTGTTCGTCGACGGGACGATCGCTGGCGAGCGGACGATGGTCAAGAACTGAGACATTCATGACTCCTGCGATCAGATCCCGAGTTTTGCCCGGATCGCGGCCGGAACGGCATCCCTGTGCAGCAGGATTGACAGCGTTTTGCAGGCGACGTAGGGTGCGGATGCGTAGAAGTAGCCGTCGTACTTGCTTCCCTTGACGCCCCAGGAGTTTTTCACGTAGAAGTACGTTGTACCGTTCTGATCCTCGGCGATGCCGGTGATGTGCATGCCGTGGTCATCGGTGGTGGTATAGTTATCGAAGGCCTTCTGGCGCAGCTCCTGCGTCACGGCTTTCTCTTCCACGGGTGTGACGAAGACGCTGTCGCGTTCGCTCTTTTCCATATCAGTCCATTCCTTCGCGGGTAGGACGGCGATGCCTTTCTTGAAATTGAATCCGTGTTCGCTGACGTCGGCGGCCCAGGCGACGGTGTAGCCGGTGTTGATCGCGTGTTCGATGGTTTCCATGAACTCGGCGAGGGGGACGTTGTGCACGAGGCCGCAGTCCCAGTTGTCGGGGACCTCGAGCACAAACTGCCGGTAGAACGGATGATGGGTGTAGGATGACAGCATGACGTAGTCGTCGGCGTTCAGCTCGAGCACGTTGTCCATGAAGCTGCGCGGCGTGTATTCCTTGCCTTCCCAGGTGAAGCGCTCCGGCTCATCGCCGAGATAGGCGTCGAGGATACCGTTGAGTCCTTCGTCCCAGACAGGGGTGAGACGGCGGTTGGGATTTTTGATCAGCGCTTCAACGTAGCCTTTCAGCACGGCGTCGAGTTCCCCGTGGATGTGTTTCTCCTCGTCGTATTCAAGACCCGGATAGGCCTCGTCCGGCACCAGTCCGAGATCCCGCATGATGGCGGTCACGTCGTTGAAGGCGCCACCGGGGGCGAAGTTCACATTGCCATGCATGCGCACGTACTTGTGCGCTTTCCGCTCGTAGATGTCGCGCACGATGAACATTTCCGAGAGATCGAACGCGCCTTTTCCCATGCGCAGGAGTTCGGATTCCAGCATGGAAATCGCCGAGAAGCTCCAGCAGGTGCTCGTGCGGTACTGGTTCTTCACCGGTGTCGCGGGGAGCTGTTTGAGCACGGTGAATTCGTAGCCGCTTTCGGTGGTGTCGGTTTCCTGGGCGTGTGTCAGGGCGGGAAGTATGAGAAGCAGGAGAATGAATAGGGGTGCGTGTTTCATGGATTCGTTCGCGATGTGATTTGTATCGTTTTTGGTTTGGTTGTTCGCAAAGGGTAAAGGCGTAAAGGGTGAAGGCGGCCTTTCGTGAAGCGGTAAAGGGGTAAAGGGGTGAAGAATCGGTTACTTCACCTCTTTACCCCTTTACGATCACATCCGATCAAACACCGAGCCGCTGCCGGGCTGGTAGAGCCGGTTGTAGGTGCGCTCGGAGAAGGTATCTGTCATGCCGGCGATGTAGTCGGCGAGAACGCGCAGGCGTTTCTCCTCCGAGGCGGCTTCGCGCAGCAGATGTCCGTGTTTGCCGCCGAGCAGCTCGGGCGACTCGTCATACGCCTTGAAAATGCTTTCTATTATAATACCGCCGCGGTATTCGAGACTCTGGACGCCCGGACCGTTGATGACGATGTCGTAGACGGAATCCTTCAGCGCGTCGAGCACGATGCGATCGTCCTCGGGCAATGTCACGCTCCACCGCAGACGCGGATGCTCGAAGAGCGGATTATCCGTGAGTCGGGCCGCGCTGATCAGTCGGCTGATGAGTGCCGATCCGGCATCCTTCTTTTCGTAGACGGCGTCACGGCGGGATCCGCCCGCGCCGCGTCCCATGCGCGTGATCAGCGATTCGTAGGTGTCATACACGCCGGGATCCTCGAAGCGGTCGCGCTGCATGTAATCGAGGATTTGCTCGGGCGTGATCAGGCGCGAGAAAAAGGCGTCCTCCACATCATGCGTACCGTAGGCGATATCATCCGCCAGTTCGACGATGCCGGCTTCCAGTGTCTTGTGCCGGGTGCGCGCATGCTTGCCGCGCCGTGAATCGAACGAGAGAAAACGTTCGCGGTCCGCGGCGGGAAAGGGCGCGAGCAGCCAGCCGAGCAGTTCCGCCTCTTCGTTGTGAATGCATTTCGGCGGTGCCCAGGGCTTGAACGGCGGTGCCGTGCCATCTTGTGGATAACGATCACCGTTGACCAGATCGCGATAGAGCCCGGGGTATTTCAGCACACCCTGCAGTGTCGCACGAGTGAGATTGAGTCCGTGCCGCTCGCCGTGCGCCTCGAGGTCGGCCTGCGTGAGCAGCCGCAGTGTCTGTCCGTTGCCCTCGAAACCGTTGTCGCATCCGGGCCAGCGTGTCCACACACAGTGGTTCAGCGCCTCCTCGCCGCGGTGGCCGAAGGGCGGGTGGCCGAGATCATGCGCGAGACAGGCGGCCTCGATGAGGCTGGTGTCCACCGGTCCGCCGAGGGATTCGAATTCTTCTTTCACCGTACCCAGAGGATACCCCGGCCAGATGGCGCGGTTGATCGTGGCGGCGAGTCCGCGTCCGATGTTGCTGACCTCGAGCGTATGCGTCAGCCGCGTGCGCAGGAATTCGGATTCACCCAGAGCGAAAATCTGCGTTTTCGACTGCAGGCGCCGGAAGGAGAAGCTGTGGATGATGCGGGCGCGGTCGCGCTCGAAGGGATCGCGGTGGTCGCCCGCGCGGCTGCGTGTACCGCCCAGCCGTTCGGTGTCTTCGGCGTGGTACAGGGGTGAAACGTGATAGAATGGATGCATGTGCTCAGGAAGCGTCCCGGTTCTCGAATGGTTGAAACATACACAAATTGCATGAGACACGGGAATGCGTTTTCCCTCGCAGGCGGCGTTTTCGTACCTTTGTCCGATACTGTCACGGGAAATTCCGTCCCACCGGAACTTGCCCTCCCACCCATGAGTACAAGCAGGTTGTGATATCCGTCCGCTGCGCCATACTGCTCGCGTTTTTTCTTCTTCCCGGTGTCCTGGCCGCGCAGGTCGTGACCGACAGCACCGCGAGGCAGGATACCGCTGCCGTGCAGTCCGGCACCGCGCAGCCGGGTGACGGTGCGCGCATCGACACGGCAGCGCAGCGTGCAGGGGAAACGGGGGCCGTTGAAGCGACGGCGATCGATACCACGCGCCGCAACCTGACGAAGGCACAGAAAGACAGCCTGCTGCTCGTCATGCAGGATTCTCTCCGGCTCGCGAGGGATTCACTCGCCCTCGCCGCAGACAGCACGGTAATATTTCCCGTCAGCAACGAGGTGGATACCATCATCACCTACAGCGCGCAGGATTCGGTGATATACCTGCTCGACGAGAAAAAAATGAACATGTACGAGAAGGGGAGCATCGATTACGGCGCAACGGCCGTGCGTGCGGCGCGGATCACGATCAACTGGGACGCATCGACGATTGATGCGCATGGAATCGCGGATACCAGCGCGGAGGGTCGCGGCATGATCGGCACGCCGGTATTCAAGGAAGGTACCGAAGAGTACACCGGCGAGGAGATGACATACAATTTCCGCTCGAAAAAGGGTGTCATCACGAAGGGAGAGACCGCCATCGATGACGGATTCTACCTCGGCGAACGCATCAAGCGCGTCTCGGAGAACGAGTATTTCATCGCCGGCGGACGGTACACGACCTGCGACAATCCCGACCACAAACATTATTACTTCGGCTCCGCGCAGATGAAATTCGTGCCCGACGAGATCGTCGTTGCGCGTCCGATCACCTTTTACGTCGAAGACATCCCGCTGCTGTGGCTCCCGTTTGCCGTGATCCCGAGCAGCGGGGGACGCAGTTCCGGCATCATCTTTCCTGCCTTCGGCTTCGATCAGAGCCGCGGCCGCTATCTGAAAAACGGCGGGTACTATCTCGCGGCGAGCGATTACTGGGATCTCGCGCTCACCGGTGACTGGTTCTCCAAGGGCGGCTGGCTGGCGCGCGCCGAACTGCGCTACGCCCTGCGCTACAATTTCTCGGGATCGATATCCGGCAGTTACGGACGTCAGCGTTTCCTGATCGGCAATGTCTCGCGTCCTGACGACGAACCCGCCACCGAATGGAGCCTGAAGATTCAGCACAACCAGGAAATCGATCCGACCTCGCGCATCACAGCGGATGTGAACATCGTCACGCAGTCCTATTACAACAGCTTCAGCACCAACATCGATGAGCTGCTGAAAACCACCGCGCGTTCGAGCGCCTCGTATTCGAAATCCTGGGAGGGAACGAACCGGAGCATTTCGGTCGGACTGCAACGCGAGCAGGATCTTGTCGACGGAACGTCAACGACCACGCTCCCGAACATCCGCTTCAACCAGTCGCAGATCTATCCCTTCCGCGGCGACGGCGGTTTCGGCGAGCAGGCCTGGTATGAGATGATTGGCTTCAGCTATTCCGGGCAGTTTCTCAATCGCATCGATATCGATGAGGTGACGCGCTTCGATCCTGCGATCGATACGCTGTCAACGAACAAGGAGCGTTTCGATCGCCGCGGACTCGAGCACCGCCTGAGTCTGATTTCCACGCCGAAGTTCGGCTATTTCACGATTTCACCCAGCTTCACCTACACCGAGCGCTGGTATGATCATCGCACCGAGCGCTTTTTCAACGAGGAGCGGCGCGAGGTCGAGGGACGGGACGTGAGCGGGTTCTTCGCTCTGCGGACATTCAACGCAAGTCTGAGTGCCAGCACCAAGCTGTACGGCATGTTCGAGCCCAACGCGCTCGGCATCATCGGCTTTCGCCATACGCTGCAGCCGTCGGTCAGCTACAGTTGGAATCCGGATTTTTCGAAAGAATCGTGGGGATATTATCAGAGCTATACCGACAGCACCGGGCAGGATGTGCGCTATGATCCATACACCGGGCTCAGCTACCGGCCGGGCGAAGTGTTTGGAGGCGTCGGATCCGGCGAATCCCAGACCATGGGCATCCGCCTTTCGAATATTTTCGAGATGAAACTCGATCCGCTCGAAAGTGATACCACGGAAACGCCGCGGAAAGTGCAGCTCTTCACGCTCGATGCCTCGACGAATTACAACTTCGTCAAAGACAGCATGCGGCTCGGGAATCTCAATCTCAGTTACCGCACGAGCATCCAGAATCTGATTGAACTGCGGGGCGGGGCCACGTTCTCTCCATACGAATTCATTCCCGATCGTGCCGTAATCGGGGACGACGGCGAACGCACGGTCATCACCGGAAGGGAAACGCCACGCTATGCATGGGAGGCCGGGCAGGGACTCGGGCGGCTGACTTCCTTTGATATCAGTCTCAACACGCGCCTGTCGAGTACGATGTTCGAGAGCAAGGACAGAGAGGATGAAGAGGAAGGCATGGAGAGCGAATCGGAAGACGACAGCCTTCGCAGCGGTCCGATCGACATGAAGGCCCCGTACAATTTCAGCATCCCGTGGAATCTCTCACTCGGATATGATTACCGTGTCTCGCGCTTCAATCCTTCCCGGGAGTCGCGCAACTCGAATCTCCGCACCAACCTGACCTTCAGTCTGACGCCCTCATGGCATTTCACCGTCAGCGGCTATTACGATATCGTCAACAAGGAACTCGGGGCGCCGTCGATCAATATCCGCAAGGATCTGCACTGCTGGGAGATGGATTTCCAGTGGGTGCCCGCCGGCACCTATCGCAGCTTCTTCTTTGTCATCCGTCTCAAGGCGCCGCAGCTCAAGGATATCAAACTCGAGAAGCGCGGCAGTGATCGTGGCGTGTACTGATCCCGTACACCCTTCAAATTTGAATCATCCTGCATCCCTGCTGCATCATATACAGCGATACGCCGTTTTGTCATTGTCGCTGGTGATGGAACTTCGTATTATTCATTGATTGAACGAATTTTTCGCTACTTACCATCCGACAGCATCATGAAACGACTGCTTTCCCTCCCTCTGCTCGCAATTCTCCTTCCGATATTCAGCATGCAGCTTCACGCGCAGGAAGCCGCGACCTGGTCCGCGAAGCCGGTCAGCACAACGGTGAAAGCCGGTGGCACGGTGGACGTCAAGGTCACTGCCGATGTCAATGAGGGCTGGTATATCTACTCCACGACTCCGAAGGAGGAGGGCCCGGTGCCGACGGACATCACCTTCGCCGCGGATGCGCCGCTGTCCCGCAAGGGGAGCGTCCGGCAGCCGAAGCCCAAGGTGAAATACGACGAGGCATTCGGTATCGAAACGGAGTATTTCAAAGAGGATGTCACGTTCACGGTGACGGGCACGGTGAAGAAGGATGCGAAGCCCGGGAAGCAGAAGGCCGTCGTGGAAGTGACGTTCATGGCCTGCAACGACCGCATGTGCCTGCCGCCGAAGACGGTCGAGGTTCCCATCGACATCACCGTGGAAGCCGCGTCTGCGGCTGCCGCGGAGCAGGCCGCCGATGAGAGCGCCATGGCCGCGGCCGGGGAAAACGGCGAAACGGATGGCGAGGATCTCGCTGCCGTTGAGGGGACCGACGCCGGTGCTGCCGACGAGGCTGCCGCGGAGGACGCGGAGGCCGGAGCGGAGGGCGAGGAAGAATCACTCGGCTACGGCGACGAGGCCGACGTGGAGAAAGCCAAGCAGGAAGGACTCTGGGCCTACATCGGGCTCGCGATGTCGGTCGGCGCGCTGGCGCTGCTGACGCCCTGCGTCTTCCCGATGATCCCGATCACCGTGAGCTTTTTCACCAAGCGCGAAGCCGCGACACGGCTGCAGTCCGTGCGCGACGCGTCCATTTATTCCTTCGGCATCATCTTCACCTTCACCGGACTGGGGATATTGCTTGCCCTGCTTTTCGGGGCGTCGGGGATCAATCAATTCGCGGCGAACCCGTGGATGAACATCCTCATCGCCCTGGTGTTCATCGTGTTCGCGCTGAACCTCTTCGGACTGTTCGAGATCGTTGTGCCGTCGGGCATTCTCACGAAACTGACCGTGGCCTCGGGCAGCGGTCAGGGGATCGCGAGCCTGCTTTTGATGGGTCTCACGTTCACACTGACCAGCTTCACCTGCACCGTGCCGTTTGTCGGCACCGTCATGGTTGCCGCGGCGAAGGGCGAAATCTGGTGGTCCGTCGTGGGCATGCTGGCGTTCTCCAGCGTATTCGCACTGCCGTTTTTCCTCCTGGCCCTCTTCCCGTCATGGCTGAAATCCATGCCGAAGAGCGGCGGCTGGCTGAACTCGGTCAAGGTTGTGATGGGCTTTCTCGAGCTTGCGGCCGCGATGAAATTCCTCTCCAACGTCGACCTGATCTGGAGCATGGGCATTCTCAGCCGCGATCTCTTCCTGAGCTTCTGGGTCGGTATCGGCATCCTCATCACCGTGTACCTGCTCGGCAAGTTCCAGCTGCCGCATGACAGTCCTATCGAGAAAGTCGGCGTCGTGCGCATGCTGTGGGGCGTGTTCTTCCTCGGCATCTCGGTGTATCTCTACACCGGACTCAACGACAAGCCGCTCGGGGAGCTTGACGCCTTTCTGCCGCCCATGAATTACCAGGAGGCCATCCAGGCGGCATCGATGGGCTCCATGACCGGCGCCGGGATGAGCACCGGCGGGGAGACGGCGTCATCGCATGGGGATGCGGCTGCCTTGCACGGGGAGGAACGATGGTTCTCGGATTACGAATCGGCGCTGAAGGCGGCGCAGCAGGAGGGCAAGCCGGTATTCCTGGATTTCACCGGCTTCGCGTGCACGAACTGCCGCTGGATGGAATCAAATATCTTCCCGCGTCCGGATGTACAGGAGCTGTTCCGGGATTACGTGCTTGTTCGTCTGTATACCGACGGCCAGGGTGAAGTATACGAACGCAACCGCGACTTCCAGGAGGCGCGTTTCGGCACGGTCGCCCTTCCGCTGTACGTGACCCTCGATTCCGACGGCGAGAAGATCAGCAGTTTCCCCGGCATGACGCGCAAGCCGCAGGAATTCGTGCGCTTCCTCAAGGATGGCCTCGCGAAATTCCAGGAAACACAGTCCGTCGCCATGCGATAGCACTGATCATGTTGGGCACGAAGGCGCCAGGACACGAAGACACGAATGATTCTTTGAAAAAGCTCCGCCAATCACTGTCGGGGCTTTTCTTTTGATTTTCCTTTCGTGGCTTTGTGTCTTCGTCCCTTCGTGTTGCCAAGAGCATTTCATCTCCTCGGTTGGCGGGGTTTTTTACGATTTCTTTTGTACTTTGTGTGTCCGGAATTCTCCCTCAGCCACCGGCGATTTCGGGACTGATTCGCGGTTTTTCAGAGTTTTCAGCCCATGTCCAGGACATCATCCCGCAAGAAAGACCATGTCGATCTCTGCGTGAACGAACAGGTATCGTTCCGTGGCAAAACCAATGGACTCGAGGAATGGTACTTCCAGCACAACGCGCTGCCGGAACTCAATGTCGAGGACATCGACACGTCCACGGATTTTCTCGGGAAATCGCTCTCCTTCCCGCTGCTGATATCCGGAATGACCGGCGGATACGCCGAGGCGGAGCGTATCAACGGCGATCTCGCCGAGGTGGCCGAAGATCTCCGTCTCGCCATCGGTGCCGGCAGCATGCGCCAGGCACTGGAGAATGACACCTTCCATGAATCCTATCGCATCATGCGCCGCAATGCGCCGACCATCCCCATCCTCGCCAATATTGGCGCGGTGGAGGTCGCGGCGATGGAAGACGCGCGTCCCGCGCAGTACCTCGTCGAGCTGATCGAGGCGGATGCCCTCGTTGTGCATACGAATCCCCTGCAGGAATTCCTGCAGCCCGAAGGCGAGGCCCGCTTCCGCGGTGTGCTCGAAGGCCTTGCCATGCTGGTGCGGGAGCTTTCTGTTCCGGTGATCCTCAAGGAGGTCGGCGCGGGGATCTCACGCGAGGCGGCCATGCGGGCGCATGAGGTCGGCGTGCAGTGGATCGACGTCGCGGGAGCGGGCGGCACGAGCTGGGCGGGTGTGGAAATGCTGCGCCGCGGCGAAGGGTGTGAGATCTCTCAGGAATTCTGGGACTGGGGGATTCCGACGGCGCAGGCGCTCGAAGAACTGCGCA
Organism: uncultured Ignavibacteria bacterium; assembly: GCA_913061095.1. Classification (GTDB taxonomy): domain Bacteria; phylum Bacteroidota; class Ignavibacteria; order SZUA-365; family SZUA-365; genus BM516. Next base: position 22,976 of record CAJXVM010000032.1, on the reverse strand, counting down.
TCAACAGGCCGCAGGATATGCGCGTCATCGCTTCGGGCGGAATCAGCGACGGTGTGATGATCGCAAAATGTCTCGCGCTCGGTGCTGAAATCGCCGGTTCCGCGCGTCCACTGCTGACCGCGCTCATGAACGATGGTCCGGATGCGCTCCGCGGCCGCATCTGCGGCTGGAAGCGCGATCTGCTCGGTGTCATGTTTCTCACGGGCGCGTCCGATCTCGGCCGGCTGCGGCGCTCGCCCATCTGCAAAAGGAATGAATGCTGACGTATGAACGAGTTTATCGAGCGGTACGAACGATACCGTAACATCATCGACCGGCGCCTCGCGACGGTCATCGACCGTGACGAACCGGTCACCATGTATGAACCCGCGCGCTACGTGCTCAGCGGCGGCGGAAAGCGTATCCGTCCGGTGCTGGTCATGCTCGCCTGCCAGGCAGCCGGCGGCGATCCGATGGATGCCGTCGAAGCCGGGACGGCAGTGGAAATCCTCCATAACTTCACCCTTGTCCACGATGATATCATGGACCGCGCCGACACGCGCCGCGGACGCGAAACCGTGCATCGGAAGTGGGATGAAAACATCGCCATTCTCGTCGGCGATGAACTGATGGGCATCGCCTACAAGACGCTCCTCAATACCGAACGGGGTGACGTGCGCGCGCTGACCCGCGTATTCACCGACGGTGTGATCGAGGTCTGCGAGGGACAGAGCTATGACAAGGAATTCGAAGCGCTGCCCTCGGTTACCGAGGAGCAGTATTTCATGATGATCAGCAAGAAAACCGGCTGGCTGGTGGCCATTTCCGCGGAAATGGGTGCCATCATCGGCGGCGCGGACGCCACACAGACCGCAGCGCTGGTTGAGTATGCACGCTGCGTCGGACGTGCCTTCCAGGTGCAGGATGACCTGCTCGACGTCGTCGCCGACAAGGAGAAGCTCGGCAAGCCCATCGGCGGTGATATCCTCGAAGGAAAGAAAACCTTCCTCCTCGTGCATGCGCTCAATGCGGCGGAGGGGGCGGACCGGGATCTTCTCCGTTCCGTCGCGACGCAGACTGCCGGGCGCGATCACCTCGTGGAGCGCGTCACCGCGGTGTATGACCGGCTTGGCGTGCTCGACGATGCGCGCAGGAACATTGAAGCGGACACAGCCGCCGCGCTTCGTGCACTGGACGAACTCGAAGATAACGAAGGCCGCCGCATGCTCGCGTGGCTTGCGCACATGCTTCTTGAACGAAAGCACTGACGCGGATGATCGAACGTGAGATCACGATAAGAAACCGTACCGGTCTGCACACGCGTCCCGCCGCCGCCCTGGTCAAGACCGCGGCCGGTTATGTATCGGATTTCTATATCAAGAAGGATGATTTCGAGATCAACGGGAAAAGTATTATCGGCGTGATGACCCTGGCGGCGGAGCAGGGATCCACGCTCGTGCTCACGTTCGAAGGCGAAGACGAAGAAGAGATGGCGGCCGCGATCACCGGTCTGTTCGAAGAAGGATTCGGCGAGCTGTAGAACGCAATCGATCACAAGGGACGGGCGCTGTCAATGGCGAAACAGGAAATCATTCTCAAGGGACTTCCCGCATCCGGCGGTATTGCCATCGGTCCGGCATACGTGTATGAACGTGAGGAGGTGTTTGTCACCGAACGCATCCTCAGCGATAGCGAACTCGCGACGGAACTGCACCTGCTCGACGAGGCCATGGAGCGTTCGCGCCATCAGCTGCGGAAAATCACTTCGTTCGCGCACGAGAAACTGGACGAGGATGCCGCACAGATTTTCGAAGGGCAGTTGATGATGATCGACGATCCTGAGATGCGCAAGGCGCTCGAACAGCGCCTCGCGCGCGAGAAGAAAAATGCGGACTTCCTGATATACGACGAACTGCAGAAATATCGTGCGATGCTCAACCACAACACCGACGAGCTCCTGCGCGAGCGCATGGTGGATATCGATGAGGTGGGACAGCGTATCATCAGAAATCTGCAGAAAAAGCGCCTGCACTCGACCGTCGAAAGTGAGCATGTAATCTTCGCGAATCAGCTGACCCCGTCCGACACAATCCTTTTCAGCAAGAACGACGTGCTCGGGTACGCCACGGATCTCGGCGGTATTACCTCGCACGCCGCCATCCTGTCACGGTCGCTGAAAATTCCCGCCGTCACTGCGCTGCACACCATTACCGAACACGTCCACACGGGTGATGAGGTGATCATCGACGGACAGCGGGGGCTGATCATTGTCAATCCCAGTGACGAGCATCTGCAGGAATACCGCAGGAAAATCGAGCGCATCGAACGGCTCGAACGCGAGCTCAAGGATCTCGTAGACCTGCCCTGTGTCACACCCGACGAGCACAAGGTGGAGCTTTCGGCGAATGCGGAGTTCATCAACGAACTTGAATACGTGATCACGCAGGGATCGAAGGGGATCGGTCTCTACCGCACCGAACATCTGTATATCGAGAAAGGTGATTTCCCTTCGGAGCAGGAGCAGTACATCGAGTACAGTGAAATCGCGCACATGATGTATCCACAGCCGGTGATTTTCCGAACGTTCGACATCGGCGGTGATAAGCTGCTCGAGGCGGGTGTGCTGGAGTCCAATCCCTTTCTCGGCTGGCGCGGCATCCGCATGATGCTCGACAAGCGCGAAATATTCCGTCAGCAGCTGCGCGCGCTGCTGCGCGCCTCGCGGATGAAGAACATCAAGATCATGTTTCCGATGATCTCGGGCGTGGCCGAACTGCAGGAGGTGCTCGACCTGCTCGATGACGTGCGGGAGGAACTGCGCGCACAGGATATCCCCTTCGACGCATCGATGGATATCGGGCTGATGATCGAGGTCCCCTCCGCGGTGTTCGTGGCCGATGAACTCGCACAGCGGGTGGATTTTTTCAGCATCGGCACGAACGACCTCGTGCAGTACCTGATGGCGGTGGACCGCAACAACGAGCTCATCGCCGATCTCTACCAGGAGTTCCATCCTGCCGTGCTGCGTGCGATCAAGACCACGATCGATACGGGGCACCGGCACGACATCTGGGTCGGCATGTGCGGCGAGATGGCAGGTAATCCGCTGGCCACCGTGCTTCTGCTCGGACTCGGGCTCGATGAGTTTTCCATGGTGCCGTCGGTGATTCCGGAGGTGAAGAAAATCGTGCGTTCGACCACGCACGAGGAAGCACGCCGTGTCGCGGCCGAAGTCCTGATGAAATCGAATGCACGGGATATCAACACGTATCTGACCGATTACATGCAGCGCAGGCATCCCGAACTGTTTGCCAACATGCTGAACGGAGAGAACGGAGCAGAGAATGAATGATTCGACGAACGAACTGATACGCATTGACGCCGAAAACACAAGGCCTTTCCTCGATGAACCCGCGCTTGCCGCATCACAGGACAGAATCCGTGAGGCGATGAGTGTCCTGCGCAATCGCAGTGGCGCGGGAAATGACTTCCTCGGCTGGATCGACCTTCCGGCGGAAGGCCTGGAGCGGCTGCAGCCGCTGCGTGACACCGCGGAGGAAATCCGCGCCGAATCCGACGTGCTTGTTGTCGTCGGGATCGGAGGGTCGTATCTCGGAGCGCGGGCGGTGATCGACGCGTTGACGCCGCCTTTCGGCGACGGTGGCACCGAGGTCGTCTATGCCGGCAATCATATCGACGGCAGCTATCTGCAGAGTCTGCTGCGCCACCTCGAAGGGAAACGCGTGAGCATCAATGTCATCTCAAAGTCGGGCACCACCACCGAACCCGCACTCGCCTTTCGCGTGCTGCGGCAGTGGATGCAGGAACGCTACGGTCCGGGTGAAGCCGCGCGCCGTATCGTGGCCACTACCGATGCGGAGAAGGGCGCCCTGCGCAGCGTCGCCGACGAGGAGGGATACCGCAGTTTCGTCATCCCCGACGACGTCGGTGGACGATTCTCGGTGTTCACGCCGGTCGGACTGCTGCCGATTGCGGTGGCGGGCATCGACGTGTCGGCCCTGCTCGAAGGCGCGGTCGCCATGCGCGATCAATGTGCGGATGCCGATCCCGCGACGAATCCTGCATTTCAGTACGCCATGCTGCGCGATGCGCTCTACCGCCGCGGCAGGTACATCGAAGTGCTGGCATCCTTCCATCCCGAACTGCATTACGTGACCGAATGGTGGAAGCAGCTGTTCGGAGAGAGCGAGGGGAAGGACGGCAAGGGGCTTTTCCCCGCCGCCGTGACGAACACCACGGATCTTCATTCCATGGGACAGTACATCCAGGACGGGCGGCGCATGCTGTTCGAGACCTTCCTGTTTGCCGAAAGTGCCCGCGAGGATATCGTCGTGCCTGAGGAGCAGGATGATGCGGACGGACTCAATTACCTCGCCGGTCATTCTTTCGCGGAGGTCAACCGCCAGGCCATGCGCGGCACGGCGCTCGCCCATCACGCCGGCGGTGTGCCGAACGCCGCGATCCTGCTGCCGGAAATCAACGCCGCCACGGTAGGTGCGCTGCTGTATTTCTTCGAGACAACGGTTGCGCTCAGCGGATACGCGCTGGAAATCAATCCCTTTAATCAGCCCGGTGTCGAGGAATACAAGCGCAACATGTTCGCGCTTCTCCGTAAGCCCGGCTACGAGGAATTGCGGCAGAAACTCACACGGCAGCTGGGCGAAGAGGGTTGATCCCGCGGTTGCGGAACCGCTGACCCCGGGCCGCATGAATCACATTCTCCCTGCATCCGATCGGCCGGACCACATGTCCCGGATCCGCCTCCGGGTTTTCGACCATCACATCCATTCGAGGCAGTCCATGAGCAGTATCGACTACGCGGCCCGCGTTTCTTCCCTTGATTCCCATGACATGTACAGCGTGCTCTGCGATTATCCGCAGCAGGCGCGCACAGGCATGGATATCGGCAACACGCTCAATCTCGGCACCGTCGACGCAGCGAACGTGCGGCAGGTGGTCGTTTGCGGCATGGGTGGATCCGCGATCGGCGGCGACGTGCTCCGTGTCTATGCCACGTCTCTCGCCAGGGTACCGATTGCGGTGAACCGGGGCTATCGGCTGCCGTCATATACCGGACCACAGACACTTGTTGTTGTGCTCAGCTATTCGGGGAATACCGAGGAGTCGCTCTCCGCGTATGCAGATGCCCGGGATCGTGGGGCACAGTGCGTTGTGATAACCTCGGGCGGGATGCTGCTGGAGCGTGCGGATGCCGATGAGGTCCCCGCGGCCGTGATTCCCGGCGGACTCGCGCCGCGGAGCGCACTCGGCTATCTGTTCTTCCCGCTGCTGATGATCGCTGCGCGGCTCGATGTTCTGGATCTCGAGCAGTCCACGCTCACCGATGCCGTCAGCACGCTCGAGACCGCCTCGAAGGAATATGCCGACTATCTGAGCCGCGAAAACCCGGCAATCCAGGTCGCGGAAAAACTCGTCGGACGGCTGCCGGTGCTGTACGGCGCACAGGAGGGGCTCGAAGCGGTACTGCTGCGCTGGCGCTGCCAGATCGAGGAGAACGCGAAGACGCTGGCCTACAGCAACGTACTGCCCGAGATGAACCACAACGAAATCGTGGGCTGGGAACAGCAGCCCGATCTGTTGCGACGCATCGCCGTCGTCGTGCTCCACGATCGGGACGACCTGCCGCAGATCCGCAAACGCATCAGCGTGACGCTGGACATCTTGCGTCCGATGGCCGGCGACGTCGTGGAGATCTACGCCCGCGAGGAGACGCTGCTCGCACGGGTTTTGGGATTGATTTGCCTGGGGGACTGGATTAGTTTTTATCTCGCCATGGCCACGGGCGTGGACCCGTATCCGATCGAAAACATCAACCGACTCAAGGCCGCGCTTGACACCTGATCTCATCACGGCACGCATCTCACGTCCCCGCCGGTTCGCGGACATTCCCGCTTCCGCGGCGTTTCTTTCCGCTCCGGTGCGCTGTATGCTTCTGATGGCTGTTCTGTTTTCGCTCCTGATGCCCCTGACCGCCAGTGCGCAGTTCCTTCCTTTCGGTCGCAACAAGATCGCCTATACGGATTTCGACTGGCGCATTCTGCGTACCGAGCATTTCGACATCTACTATTATCCCGAAATGAAGGAGCTGGCCGAACGGGGAGCGCATTTCGCAGAGGAGAGCTTCCATGAGCTCGAGAGGAAGTTCAACTTCACCATCCGCTACCGCATCCCGCTGATCTTTTACAGTTCGCCCATTCACTTTCAGCAGACTAACGTCACGCCGGGATTCATCCCCGAGGGCGTGGGCGGCTTCTTTGAATTCCTCAAGGGCCGCGTGGTGATTCCGAGCCAGGGATCAATGGAGCAGTTCCGCCATGTGATCAACCATGAACTCGTGCACGTGTTCATGCACAACAAGCTCGAGCACGTACTGCGCTCGCACGGACAGCGCGCTAACCGCTACCTGCCGCTGTGGTTCGTTGAGGGACTCGCAGAATTCTATTCGACGTCATGGGACAGCCAGGCGGAGATGGTGCTGCGCGATGCCGTGCTCAGCGGGTACTTTGCGCCGCTTTCACGTATCTGGGCGATCAGTGGCAGCTTCCTGATGTACAAGGAGGGACAGGATGCGCTGGAGTTCATCGCGCGTACGATGGGGGAGGAAAAGATCATTCAGTTGATCGACAATTTCTGGGTGTCGGAGAGTTTCAGTGACGTGATGAAATTCACCCTCGACATGAGTTACGAGGAATTCGACCGCGCCTGGGTGCGGGATGTGAAGAAACGCTACTATCCGCTGGTGGAGACACATGACCGGCCGTCCGACATTGCCCGCAGCATTGTGCCGTCGGGATTCAACGCCAAACCGGTGTACTATCAGCGGGGCGATTCCTCGTACGTCGTGTACATCGCCAACAATACCGGGTACAGTGGCGTATACATGAAATCCCTTTCAGGCGGAGAGCCGCGGCAGCTCATCCAGGGCGAGAAGAGCGAGACGTATGAGTCTTTTTCCCTTTTCAGAAGCGGGATGTCGGTAAGTGTCAGCGGCATGCTCGCCTTCGTGACAAAAAGCGGTGCGACGGACGTTCTGCATCTCTTCGACCTGGGGGCGGAACGTCTTACTGCCACGCTGGCCTTCGATGACATCATCATGATCGGTTCGCCGTCATGGGCTCCTGACGGTGAGCGCCTCGTCTTTTCCGCGCTCAACAGCGCCGGCGAAAGCGACCTGTACATCCTCGACATTGCAGACCGTTCGCTCGACCGCCTGACCGACGATTATTATCACGATCTCAATCCCGCCTGGTCGCCCGACGGATCACGCATCGTCTTTGCTTCGGATCGCGGTCCGCTGGGAAGCCGGGGCGTGCACGACCTCTACCTGCTGGACCTCGAGGACGGTGGCATGCGCTATCTCACGCAGGACAGCTGCAGCTACGCCGCGCCGTCGTGGTCCACTGACGGCAGTACGATTGTCTGCACATCCGATCGCGACGGCACGCACAACATCTACGTCATCGCCGTCGATGAGGAGCCCGCCGCGCTGCCGCCAGTGCGCCAGGTTTCGCGATACACCACGGCAGCGTTTGATCCCGTCTGGACTCCCGAGGGCGGACTGCTGTACTCTGCCTACGATGGCTTCAGCTTCAAAATCCTCGGTCTGAAGGATGTCTCCGCGCGGCTCGATTCCCTGCAGACCGTGTTTCAGCGGCGTCTGCCCCGCAGCACGGAACCGTGGGATATCCCGCGCCTCGAGGGTGAGAGTGTTTCTTCGCCGCTCGTGTATGAAAAGGAATACCAGGTCGACATCGCGCAGAGCGCCATTTCCACCGATCCGGTATTCGGCACGCTGGGTGGCGCCGTCCTGAGTGTCTCCGATGTGCTCGGCGACGACCGGTATTATTTCCTCGTGTACAACACCGCGCAGACATCGAGCGAATTCTTCTCGAGTTTCAACTTTGCGATATCGCGCACGTCGCTCGGACGCAAAACACCTTACAGCTACGGGGTTTTTCACTATGCCGGGCGCCGTTACGACCTGCTGGATCCCGATCTGTATTTCAATGAACGCGCCTATGGCGGATATTTTGCGGCGGCATATCCTCTCTCGAAATTCCGCCGCATCGAAGGCGCGGTCAGCTTCAGCAATTCCGACAAGGAGGCCATCACGGAAATCCGTCAGCGCAAGGCGCTGCTGCTGACCAATTCCATCTCGTACGTCAAGGACAACGCATTGTATTACTGGACGGGGCCGATCGACGGTAACCGTTTCAACCTCACGCTCTCGCACACCACGGACCTGCGTTATTCGAACGTCAACTACTATTCCGTCATGGTCGACTACCGCCGCTACTTCCGTCTGAGTCTGCGTTCGGCCTATGCCACCCGCTTCGAATTCCTCTACAATCACGGCAAGGAGGCGCGGCGGTACTTCCTCGGCGGCAGCTGGGACCTGCGCGGATGGCCGCGGTGGAGTATCCGCGGCACCAAGCGCTGGCTGACCAGCCACGAGTTGCGCTTCCCGCTCCTCGATCGTGTGGGACTCGATTTCCCCTTCGGATCGATCAATCTCGGTCTTTTGCGCGGCGCCCTGTATTTCGACGCTGGAAATTCGTGGGACGATGAATACGGCAGTACCCTGGGCAGCATCGGCGGGGGGCTGCGTCTCAGCCTCTTCGGTGCCTTCGTGCTGCGCTACGACATCGGCAAGCGTATCGAGGATAATTTTACGCGGCTGCAGAATGGCCTGTACCAGCAGTTCTTTTTCGGGTGGGATTTCTGATGCGTGCGCATCGAATCATATCGGCGGGATGCATGATCGCCCTGTGGATGTTTGCCGGCTGCGGCACCTTCACATGGCTGGATCAGCCGTTCGAGCGGTCCCCCGACGACTGGCCGCAGCTCGGCGGGGGAGCGGACCGCTCCTTTGCCGTGAAGGAGTCCGCCGACGATACGATGTCCGCTGGCAACAGCGGTGACGAGGAGTGGGATTTCTCACTCGATGGGGCTGCGGGCACCGCCGCGCCGCTGATGCTCGGCGACATGCTTCTGCTTCCTTCTGTCAGCGCGACCGTCGAGGCCGTGCGGCTCTCGGACGGGGAGAAAACCGGCGAATTCAGCTGTGAGTGGTTCATCGAGGCGACACCGGCTGTTCTCGATGACCGCCTCTTTGTGGCCACCGTGGGAAGCGAGTCGCCGCTGCTGTGCTTCAGCCTGCGTGACGGCAGCCTGCAGTGGTCACGCGTGTTCGAGCCGGTCCAGGCAGCGCTCTGTGTGCACGGGGGCAGTGTCTATACCGCGGGTATCCGCGGGCATGTCGTGCGCTTCGATCCTGAAGATTCGGTTGAGGTGTGGAAATCGGAAGTGACAGGCAGTGTGCGCGCCGCGCCTGCGGCTGCCGACACGCTGCTCGTCGTCGGCACGGAGACGGGCGACATCATCGCACTTTCTGCAGAGACCGGAGCGACGGTCTGGCGTGTCCCCACATTTTCCGCCATCCAGGCGGGTCCTGTCATTGCCGACGGTCTTGTCGTCGCGGCGAACCGCAGCGGTGTCGTGACGGCCGTTGATCTCCACGACGGAAGCGTCGCGTGGGAACATGAGACGGGGTCTCCGGTATACTATGCTCCGGCACACCGTGACGGCCGGCTGCTGATCCCACTGGCATCCGGCAATCTTCTTCTGCTGCGCGTTGCGGACGGAACACCGCTGCATTCCATATCCATCGGCGAACTTCCCGGCGCATCACCGCTGCTCGGTTCGCGTCATGCATGGCAGCTTGCGCGCAAGGGGGCGCTCTATCGCGTGGATGTGAAAACCGGCGACGTGACACGCATGCAGAAGCTGCCGGAGCGCAGTGAAACCCAGCCGATCATGACATCGCGTGGCATCCTCCTCATCGATGAAGAAGGAGATTCATACATGGTTGACATACAATGAACACGAAGACGCCATGTCGTGGTCCGCGGCTGAATTTCACCGCGACGATGATTGCCGCACTGGCATTCACCGCGGCGCTGACCGCGGCTGTCATACCTGTATCCGCGCAGGAGATCGAGCCGCCGCTCACCGGGATGATCGAACTCGCCTCGGAGCCGTCCAGGGCGGAAGTGTATCTCGGGGACTCTCTGCTCGGTCGCACGCCCCTGCGTATCATGGCGCGGCATGCGGACAGCGTCCGGCTGTTTTATCCCGCGCGTCTCGCCTGGGATGCGGAGCAGCGCGCGCTGCCGCAGCATCCGCTGCGTGCGGACCAGGGAGTTGTGCTCGTCCGTTTCGATGCGCGCGTGCAACTGCGCACCCTGCCGCACGGCGCCCGCGTGTTTCGCGGAGATTCCCTGCTGGGGGTGACGCCGTTGCAGGTCCCGCGCGATGCCGGCCCCCTGCGCATCGAAGCGATCGGATATGCCGGCAGCGACTGGAACCCCGCGGACGCGGAGCGTCAGGAAAAGCTTGTCGTTCTGGAACCGCTGGAGGATATGGCCGACGCGCAGGTGGAATTTCGCAGCGCGGGACTGCGTCTCCCTCCGGCGTCGGTGCTGCTTCCCGCCGGGATCGGACTTGCGGCAGGTGTCGTCGCGGTCATTTTCAAACAGAAAGCCGATGGTCTCTACGACGATTACCTCGCCTCGGGCGACGAATCGCTTCTATCTCAAACGAAAAAGTACGATATTTACGCAGGAATTTCCCTGGCGCTGCTCCAAGTGGGTCTGGGCTATGTCATTTATCGCATTCTTGATGAATAGACAGGTCCGAGCGCGCTGATATCCCCGCAAACACCTGAGCCATGACCGGAAAAGTCGATCTCCATACGCACACCTACTACTCCGATGGTGCGCTGTCCCCGCGCGAGCTGGTCACGCGTGCGCACGAGGTGGGCATTTCCATACTCAGCATCACCGATCACGACAACATCGACGGTATTCCGGAAGCCCTGGAAGCGGCGAAGGATTTTGGGATTGAAGTGATTCCCGGCGTGGAGCTAAGTTCCACACTCGGTACAAAGGATATTCACGTTCTCGGTTACATGTTCGATCCCGACAATACGCAGCTCCGCGACACGCTTGAATTCCTCCGCAAGGAGCGCTTCATCCGTGCGGAGCGCATTGTCCGCAAGCTCAACAGCATGGACATGCCGCTGGATTTCGACATCGTGCTCGAGCATGCCGGACACGGCGCTGTCGGGCGTCCCCATATCGCCGCGGCGATGCTGGATGAAGGACTGACGAGCGAATACGCGGAAGCGTTCGACCAGTATATCGGCGACAGTGGTCCCGCCTTCGAACCGAAGTACAAGATCTCCCCCGAGGATGCCGTGGAAATCATCGCCAACGCGGGCGGGGTGTCGATCGTTGCGCATCCCGGCTGGTACGTGGGGGAACAGGACCTGTCGTATCTCATCCGCGCGGGAGTCGATGGCATCGAAGTCGTGCATCCCGCCCACGATGAAGCACGGCAGCGTTACTACCGGGGAATCGCCTCGACGTATTTCCTGCTCGAGGGCGGCGGGTCGGATTTTCACGGGGGCAAGCGGAACGACTATCAGAATTTCGGGACGTACACGGTCTCCCACGACATCGTGCGCGCCATGAAACGCAGATTGTTCATTCAATAAATTCGAGAAGGATATGCACACTCCCATTCAGGGTGACCTCAAGGCCGGATCCCATTCATTCGCCATCGTCGCGAGCCGATTCAACGACGTCATCACACGCCGGCTGGTGGACGGCGCCATCGACTGTCTGACCCGGCACGGTGCGGGCGAGGATCAGATCGATGTGTTCCTCTGTCCGGGCTCCTTCGAACTGCCCATGGTGGCGCGCAAACTGGTCGACGCCGACCGTCACGACGCCGTCATCTGTATCGGCGCCGTCATCCGCGGCGACACGCCGCATTTTGATTACATCGCCGCCGAAGTGACCAAAGGCATCGCCAATCTGTCGATGGACAGCCGCAAGCCGATTTCCTTCGGTGTGCTGACGACGGATACGACCGAGCAGGCGCTCGAGCGTGCCGGACTCAAGAGCGGCAACAAGGGCTGGGAGGCTGCATTGACCGCCATCGAGATGCTGAATCTCTTCGCCGCAATCGACGAGAAATAAACACGCAATGCTCAGGAGTTCCATGATGCGCGTCATCCTGCTGCTCCTCTGCCTGCCTTTCTTCGCCGGGGCGCAGGTGGGGACGTGGCGTACCTATACTGACATGAAAGCTGTCCGCGATATCACCGTCTCCGGGGATGGCATCTGGGCCGCCACGGGCGGAGGACTGTTTCATCGCGACCCGGACGGACAATTTTCGCGGTTCACCAACGTCGACGGGCTCTCCGCCATCGAGTATTCTGCCATCGCAAGAGACGTTGACGGCAGGATTTTCGCCGGCGCCAGTACCGGCATGCTCAACGTGCTGGATCCGGAGGCGGGGTGGTACGCGGTCACCGACATCGCACGCACCACGGAAATCCTGCAGCGCGGCATCACGACGATTCTCATGCAGGAAGGACGCGCGTACATCGGCACGGAATTCGGACTGGTTGTGTACGATCCGCTCCGGCGGGAATTCGGTGACAGCTATCAGAAATTCGGCAGCCTTTCGGCACAGATCCCGGTGTCCGGCATTCTGATCAGCGGACGCCGCATCTTCGTGACCACCAGTGAAGGCGTGGCGTACGGTGACCTCGACAACATCAACCTCAAGGATCCCGAGAACTGGACGTCCGAAGCCATCGGGGATGTCAAGGGCATCGCGGAGCTTGCGGGACAGCCGGTCATCGCAACGCAGCAGGCGCTGCATCGTTTTCGCAACGGCGGCTGGGAGGAATTTCTTACCGCCATTCCCGGCGGGGAAGTGCTCACACTCGAGTCTGACGGCGATGACGTCCTGCTGCTGACGTCGGAGGCACTTTATCGCGTGGATGGCGCCGCGATGGTCACGATGATCGGTGAATCCATCGCGGGAGGTCAGTATCCCGCCGGTTCCGAATTCACCGATGTCTCTGCTGACGGTGATGCGCTCACCGTCGCTTCCAACATTGGCGTCGCGACATTTGAGGAAGGACAGCCCTGGGATTTCGAAAAGCCCGAGGGACCCAACTCCAACTTCATCCGCGACATGACGGTGGATGCCGACGGCGTGTTGTGGGCGGCCTCCGGCTTCGCCAGCGGGGGCAACGGCATGTACGCCTTCGACGGTGAGCGCTGGACGAACTTCACGAAAAGCAGCCACCCTGAAATTGTCACCAATGCCATCACGGGTGTAGCTGCAGACAACAGCGGCGCCGTCTGGTGCGCGACCTGGGGCAGCGGCGTATTCCGCCGCGACGCGGATGGGACGGTCGAATTCTTCGATACGGAAAATGTGCCGGGCTTCCCGGGTGTGCCCGGTGGACCCGATTTCGCCGCGGTGCAGGCACTGCATTTCGATGAGCGCGGTAATCTCTGGACGCTGCATGAACGTGGTCCGGCGAACATGCTCGGTGTCCGTACCCCGGGCGGGCAGTGGCAGTTTCTTTCCGATCCCTCGCTCGCGGTGGATCTCGAGGTCGTCACGCTCGATGTCGATCAGTTCGGACAAGTGTGGTCCGTCATCGATGACGGTGATTTCCGCGGTGTCGTGCTGCTGGATCCGAACAATACGCCCACCATCGCGGGCGACGACCGCTGGACGCGCCTTTCGGCAACAGATGCGAATGTTCTCAATGCCTATCAGCTTGTGACCGCCGTCGCGGTGGACCTGCTCGGCGACGTTTGGGTCGGTACCGACCGGGGGCTGCGCACGGTGTTCAATCCCCGCGAACCGGACCGTATTTCGAAAACCTGCTTCAATACGCGCTGTAACATCGAGGGACAGTATATCACCTGCATCGCTGTGGATCCGGTCAACAACAAGTGGATCGGAACGAAAGAGGGCGTGTTCGTACTGTCACCTGACGGCAGCGAAATCATCGCGCAATACGACACGGACAACAGTCCGCTGCTCGATGATGAAATCCAGGCAATGGTCGTGCATCCCGGTACCGGCGTGATGTACATCGCCACGAACCGTGGGCTGTCGAGCCTGGCGACGCCGTACGTCGAGCCCGTGACGGCATTCGAGGAACTGCTGATCGCGCCGAATCCCTTTCACCCGGGCATCGACGAACGCGTGATGATTGACGGACTCGTGGAAGGTTCAATCATCAAGGTACTGTCCGTCTCCGGCGATCTCGTCGCCGAGCTTGAATCCCCCGGCGGCCGCGTCGGTTTCTGGGACGGCCGCACACAGAATGGTGAATACGCCCCGTCGGGCATCTACTTCATCGTTGCCGCCGCACCGAACGGTTCTCAGGCCGCGACGGCCAAGCTGGCGGTGGTCAGGAAATAAGTTGCCTGATGCAGCATCCCGTCGCTGATCTTATCAGCGAATAAGCACCATCCGCTCGGCACTGCCTGACGGGGAGGTCAGCCGCAGAACGTATGTCCCAGTGTTGATTCCGGAAATGTCCAGTGTGCGCAGCACGGCGCCCGCGTCGCTGCGCTGCGGACCGAAGTCGCGGATGCGCCGGCCGAGCAGGTCGTACAGCGCGAGGTGAACATCCGCGGTGCCGGGAATTGTGTACGCGACGGTGACGGCATCACGGGCCGGCTGCGGCCATGCGCCGTCGATACGGACGGAGGAGGGAGGCGCAGGGCTGTCCTCCACATCCGTGCCGATGTCGACGGTGCGGAACATCCACGGATCGTTCCATTCGCTGGTGCCGCGCGCCGTCGTGACATTCAGCCGCCAGTAATACACCCAGTAACTCCACAGCCCGGGGAGCTGCACGGTCGTTCCCGCGATATTGCTGGAATCGAAGACGATGTCCTGCGGATTGAAGCGGTCGTCGGTGGCAACCTGCAGGCGGTATACGCGGGCGTTCGGCGCGGGATACCAGACCAGCAGGGGACGCAGCGGCAGATCGGGCCAGCCGTTGAGCGGCGTCAGCTGTCGCGGGGGAGCGGGCGCCGTGCTGAATTTCCATGCGCGCGACCAGTCACTGAATGCCGTCGTGCCGGTGTTGCCTGCACGCAGCCTCCACCAGTAATCCGATGCGTAATCCAGTCCTTCCACGCTGTATGTCAGTCCCGTCAGTCCGGTCTGATCTGTCACAAGCTGCTGAAAATTCTCGTCGGCGGAGATCTGCAGATGATAGGCATCGGCCCCCTCCGAAGATTCCCATGCGATGCTGACACCGCGCGAGAGTCCAATCGAACCGTCGAGCGGAGATAGATGCCGCGGGGCGGCCAACGAGGAGCCGCTTGTGGTGAATTCCCAGGTGGCGGACCATTCGCTTTCACTCATGTCATTGCGCGTGGCTTTTACGCGCCAGTAATACTTCGTCTCGCGCAGCAGTTCGGGGGATTGAAATGTGGAGGTGGTCACGTTTTCGTCATTGATGACGAAGACCGTGAACAGCGGGTCGTGCGTGACCTGCAGATGGTATCGCACCGCGTCGGTGAACGGCAGCCAGCGGAAACGCGGGCGCGTCGAAACCCCTTCCGAGCGGTTGACGGGAGCGTACAGCGTGGGGCGCGTCAGCGATTCACTGATTGTGAAGGTCTGCGGCGAGATCATGGCGCGCGTGCTGTCGAAGGTGTCGCTGATGCGGACGCGGCACTGCTCCGACGGCTCGCGCGGGACCGACCACAGATAGCGCCCCTGGCCGGCATCGATATTCACCGCGGCCGTCGTCCAGAACTGGCCGTTGTTCGTTGAGTATTCAATGTCCACCGACGTAATGCCGGCGCTGGCCCAGCGAATCTGTTCGGTGGTCCCGATCTCCCAGCGTTCCCCGCCCACGGGCGCCAGCAGCGTAAGAAACGGTTCAGGGGTAATGGAAAAGGCTGCGTCGCTTTCATCACTGAGCTGCGGTGCGCCGGTCGCGGTGACGCGCATGAAACAGCTGTCGGAGACGCGATCGGGCACTGTCCAGAACCACTCACGCGTCAGCGCTGCTTCGGCGGTAAGCACCTGCCAGCTTGTGCGTCCGTCGGTGCTCAGCTCGATGCGCACGCTGTCGACGGCGGCGCTCTGCCAGGAAATGCGATGCACGGTGCCGACCTGCCAGCGCTCACCGCCGTTCGGTGCGATCATCTCCACGGCCGGAATCGGCGTCAGGCGGAAGACGGCATCACTCGCATCCGTGATCGACGGCGCGCTGTGACTGACGGCGCGCATGAGACAGCTGTCTGACGGAGTCACCGGAATCCTCCACGCATATGCGCCGGAAGCCGCCGGTACGTTCGATGCGACCGGCAGCCAGCTGCGCCCGTTGTCCGTCGAATACGACAGATCGATCGCTGATACGGCGATGACATCCCAGCGGATCTCCTGATCGGTGTCGACCTGCCAGGACTCCCCACCGTCGGGGGAGAGCAGCGTGATGACAGGTTCTTCGTAAACCGTAAATACTTCCGGGGTCACGTCCGTGAGCGAGGGATCGCCGGTGTCGCGCACACGCAGGAGGCACTGTTCGGATGTCACATCGGGAATGGTCCAGTCCCAGCCGCCCGCGGATGCAGTCAGTGAGTCGGCGATGGTCGTCCAGTTCGCTCCGCCGTTCGTACTGAAGTCGAGCGCGATGTGCATCGGACGCTCACCCTGCCAGCGAACGCGCCGCACCGTTCCCGACTGCCACAGCTCCCCGCCCCGGGGATGCAGGAGTTCGAGCGAAGGTTCGAGGTCAAGCGGCATGGCGGCGGTCCGCAGGATTGGACACGACACACTCTGCGCCGCGTAAACTGCCTCAAGGCGGTACTGTCCGGCACGGGGAGTGTTGAAGCGCGCGGCAAAGATACCGTCGTCCGCCGCGGTGTCCGGTGCGAGGCCGTCATCGCGCAGTGGAATCGACGTGCGTGTGTCGCTGCTGTCGACGAGAACGAGATTGGCATTGACCTGCGTCAGCGGGACACCCGGATCGAGACGAAGCGTCACGGATACATCCTCCCGGCTGAGCGGCTGTGCCGGCTGCAGGGAGATGCGCAGTTCCCGCCCGGCGTCCACGGTCGTCGCGGCGCGGCATCCCGACGGCATTCTGCTGACGCCGTCAAGCAGCACGAGCCATGATCCTTCCTCGGGCTGCATCACCGTGATCGCCTTCATTTGGAGCTTCGTGTTGTTCGTGTAGAATACCGTGCTGTCATTCGCCATCGAAGCATCGATCGTTCCGCTCGATGGTGTAAGCAGTGAAAGCGAGGGTTCGCCGCAGCCACTGTAGTCGACGATGAACGTAAACGCCTTCGTCAGGCAGTCCGTCTCGAGCCGTATCAGCGATTGCGGATCGGAGGGTACGGCACGCAACGGCTGCGACGGATCGAGCAGCATGATCTCATGCCCGGTGAGCGCGAAGCTGCTGCGTTTTTCGCGTCCCCACGCAAGCCGCAGATCCCCGGCGGCGCGCGCGAGATTGAAGCGGCGTCCGAGATCGTCCGTGCGCGCAATCACGGGGTCGGGAAGAATGGTCTGCTGCTGCGGGGGCAGCTGCCAGCCGTACCCGCTCAGCTGCACCGCGCCGGCGCGGAGCGGATGTGGCGCGCCGGCCCGCGACACAGGGATGAATGCCGTTTCGCCAGTCCCGAACTGCGCGGCAACGGGATCGGAGGAGAACATCATCGTCGACGGATAGAAATACAGTCCTTCGTCCTGCAGCTGCGCGAACGTCGTGAACGGCTGGAGAAGGAAGCGCGTGCCGCTGACCGGATCGAGCTTCAGCCGGAACCCGCCGTTAACGGGCCACGGCACGCCGGGTGGGACGAGCAACTGTGCAAGCGGAAGCCCCACATCGGCGCGGAGCGGCAGGGCGAACGGCGGCTGATAGACGTCCTGTGAAAAGCGCAGCGAATCCGGAGCATTGTATTCGAGGAAACGCGACCGGTACGGCGCAAGTGTGGTGTCGCTGAGCGCGAAGGCATACAGCAGTTCGGGGATGAGATTCGGATCGGGCGCGTCGAGATCTCCACCGGGGTCGTCCGGTGACTGCAGGGCGCGGTACGCATAGCCGCCGAGCACGGCATTGATCGTGCGGGGAGCGGGCAGCATGGCGGAACTCAGCGCCGTGCGTCCGTCGTCGTGCAGCTCGGATTCCACCGGCAGTGGCGGCGCGACGGCCGGCGCACTGCCGGCGATGTTCAATGCCGAAACACCGGCGGGCATTGCCGAGGGATCGAGACGCAGCAACGCATCATTGCCCGGCATCAGTGCGCGCAGCGCTGGAGCCCGCCGGTCCATCACCTCCTGCACCGGCGCATTGTCGGGTGCAGCATATGCAAGTCCCGCCCGGAGGCATCCCGCATGCGGTGTGCCGAGGAAAACCGTTTTGTACAGGTCCCCGCGATACGCTGCCGGACCGGTGGTAGCGGCGAAGGATGTGTAATTCTCCGCCGTGCCCTCGAGATAGGAGCGCAGCACGAGTCCGCCCAGACCCTGTGCCGCGGCGGCCGCGACCGTGGTGTCGTACATGTCGAGCAGCATCGCGAGGTCGCGCGCGAAGAGATAGCCCGCTTCCTCCCAGTGCTGATCCGGGGGATAATAATACTCCCACACGTCGAAGCGATCGGCGTGATTGCGGTCATACCGCTGCAGGCGCCCGGTGTAGGATGTATACGGATAGTCGCGCCTGCCGTTGAAATCCGCGGCTGCGGTATCGGCGGGCGTCATGATGTCGGTATCCGCGCCCCAGGCGCCGTCGGTGGCGCCCAGCCCGTGCAGCAACACAAAGGGGATGCGGTCCGGGCGCACATTGTCGAGCCGGAATTGCGCCATGCCGGCCGCGCCGCTGTCGGTGGACTGCGGTGGAACGAGCATGGTTGTCTGGTACAGCTTCCCGGCAATGGCATCACCCGTGGCGGCAAGCGGCGCGAGCGGCTGGTCGGTCAGATACGGGAAGCGCACGTATTTCGGATAGATCCACTGCGCGATCGATGCCTGCTCGCGCGGATGGTCCTGAAAAGACACCAGGTCGCGGTGCACGATCACGATGGCATCCCTGCGTCGCTGCGCCATGAAATCCTTGAGGGGATAGGAGAATCCCGTTTTCCCGATGACATCGAAGTTCTCATCCAGAATCAGCAGATCCGTGATGTTCTGCGTGAGGACGTTCAGGAATTTCCCTCGGTAGAAGCAGGCGCAGCCGTTCGTATCGAGCGGCATGCGCAGTGAGACGGGAGCAATCGGCGCGGGAACACCGCTGCCTTCGTATCCCCAGAGTTCCACATACTTCGCGATGGGGACGCTGTATTCCACCACGCGAATGTTGCAGGCGATTTCGTCATCGGGCACGGGAGCGACTTCGATGTAATCCGCATAACGTGCGGTGTCGCGTCCGCTGCTGTCGGCCACGATCAGCGTGACCGTGTATCTGCCCGGAATCTCGTACGTGAAGCGGGGATTTTTTTCCTGCGAGTCGGTGATGCCGTCACCGTCGAGATCCCATGCGCGGAGGATGATGGAATCCTGCGGGCTTGACTGGTCGAAAAACTGCACCGCAAGCGGCACGGCGCCGGAATCCGCGTCCGCGGAGAACGCTGCGGAAAGCTGCGCGTGCAGGGAAGCGAATGGAATCAGAAGAAAAAAAGTCAGCGCGAGGATCGCGGGGAACGTCGGTCCCGTGATGGAAGGATGCGGCCGCGTCATCATCGGACTCCGGGACTGTGGAACGGAAGGAGGCGAAACTGCTTTGATAACGGCGCATTACACCGTTTGCTTGAAGTTACTTATAAAATACAACCCTGTCAACCGGGAATTAATCGGGAACGGGAAGCGTGGAACATGGCAGTCGTCCGCAGCGATATCCTCCCTCGAATTCGCGGCCCCGTTGCAATATCCCGCTAAGCGTTGTATATTTACGGTCTTATGGAGATTGCGCCGAAACATCGTCCATTCATTATCGCCATCGACGGTCCTGCGGGATCGGGAAAGACAACCACCGCGAAGGCACTGGCGAAGGAACTGGGTTTCATATACGTGGATACCGGCGCGATGTATCGCGCGGTTGCGCTTTTCGCGCAGCGGCGCGGCGTCTCCATGGCCGATCGCGATGCAATCTGTACCCTGCTTGACGATGTGGATATCCGTCTTGAGCGCACGGACGGATCGCAGCACACGATGCTCAACGGCGAGGACGTCGAGCAGCATATCCGCACGCAGGAGATGAGCAAAGCGGCGAGTGATATTTCCGCGATTCCGTGTGTGCGCGAGGCGATGGTCGACCTGCAGCGCCATGCCGCGAAGGATGCCATGGGTGCGGTGCTTGAGGGACGCGACATCGGTACGGTGGTCTTTCCGGATTCGCCGTGCAAGATTTACCTCGTGGCCGATACGCCGACACGCGCCGAGCGCCGGAAGAAGCAGCTGGAGGAGAAGGGAATTGCCGCCGATCTGGAAACCATTCGGCGAGAGATCGAGGAACGTGACCGCAACGACGCCGCGCGCGAGCACTCACCGCTGCGCAAGGCGGATGATGCGATCGAGGTCGAGACCACAAATACCAGCATCGATGAACAAGTTTCGATGATTTTGAGTTTGGTATGGAAACGAATCGACCAGTTCCAGAAAGGACAGAGCATATGAATGTACGCATCGATCCCACCGCCGGCTTCTGCTGGGGTGTGGTCCGCACCATAGATATCGCGGAAGACGAACTCCGCGGCGGCAGCGATCTCGTTTCGCTGGGCGACATCATCCACAATCCCAAGGAAATCGAGCGCATGGAGTCGCTCGGGATGAAGACCATCGACCACGCGGAAATCGAACGCCTGCCCGACGGTACCAAGGTGCTCATTCGCGCGCACGGCGAACCGGCCTCGACCTACCGCCTCGCGCGCGAGAAGGGCATCGAGCTGATCGACGCCACCTGCCCGATCGTCACGAAACTCCAGGAGCGCGTCCGCAAGTACTACGACGACGGCTGGCAGATCGTGATTTTCGGAAAGAAGGAGCATGCCGAAGTCATCGGACTACGCGGCGTCTGCAACGACGAATGTGTCGTCATCAAGACGCTCGACGAGGCGCGCGAGCAGGTCACGCTCGACCGCAGGACGGTCCTGTTCTCCCAGACGACCATGGACAAGGCGTCTTTCCACGCCGTCCGCGACTACCTGCGCGAGCGCGTGGTGGAGTTCCAGGAAGGAAGCATGGAGGAAATCGCGACTGACTTCCACGCCAAGGACACCATCTGCGGACAGGTGTCGGGGCGCGACAAAAAGCTGCGCGCATTCGCGGCGGACAACGACGTCATGGTCTTTGTGGCCGGGCGCAAGAGCTCGAACGGCAAGGTGCTTTTCGGGATCTGCAGCGATGCCAATCCGCGTACGCATTTCATCGAGGATGTCGACGAGATCGACCCGCAGTGGTTCGAGGGCGCCGAACGCGTCGGCATCAGCGGCGCCACCAGCACGCCGCACTGGCTGATGCAGAATGTGAAGGAATATATTGAGCGTATTGCCACCCATAAATCAATGCAAGTCTCACAAAACTGATAATCCACGCTTCCCGTTGCAGCCCGCATGCCGGTGGCTCATGCGACAGCGGACGGCGGAGTGATTCTCAAACCAAGGAGTCTTAATGTCAGAAGAAACCAACACCGCCGCTGCGGATGTCTCCACGGAGAACGAGCAGCAGCACGCCCAGGACGACGCGATCGTCAAGACCGTCGGAACCGTTGTCGAGGAACAGGAATACGGTACGAAGGAATTCGACCAGATGAAGTCGATGTACGAGGGCACGCTGACCTCGCTCAAGCAGGGCGAGATCATCGAGGGCAAGATCGTGCATCTTACCAAGGATTATGTGACGATTGACATCGGATTCAAGTCCGAGGGCCTCGTCGACACCGATGAGTTTGCCAACGCATCCGAACTCAGTGTCGGCGATACCGTCGAAGTGTTTCTCGAGTCTGTCGAGAACAAAGACGGAAATGTGATTCTCTCCCGCAAGCGCGCCGACTTCGTGCGCATCTGGGAACGCATTCAGAAAGCCTACGACGGCGATGAAATTCTGCAGGGTCGCTGCATCCGCCGCATCAAGGGTGGTATTGTCATGGACCTGATGGGCGTCGACGCCTTCCTTCCGGGATCGCAGATCGACATTCGTCCGGTACGCGACTTCGACGCCTACCTCGGCAAGACGCTCGACGTGCGCGTCGTCAAGATCAATCAGCCGGCCGAAAACATCGTCGTCAGCCGCAAGGCCATCATCGAAGAGCAGATCGCCGGTCAGCGCAAGGCCATTCTCGACAGCCTGGAGAAGGGTCAGATCCTCGAGGGCATCGTCAAGGCCATCGCCGACTTCGGTGTGTTCATCGACCTCGGCGGTGTCGACGGACTCGTGCATATCACCGACCTGTCGTGGGGACGCGTCAATCATCCCACCGAAATCGTCAAGCTCGATCAGACCGTCAACGTCGTCGTGCTGGATTTCGACGAGGAGAAGAAGCGCATCTCGCTCGGCATGAAGCAGCTGCAGCCCCATCCGTGGGAGAACATCGACCAGAAGTATCCCTCCGGCACGCAGGTGCGCGGCAAGGTGGTTTCGCTGGCCGATTACGGCGCATTCATCGAGATCGAAAAGGGCATCGAAGGCCTGATTCACATCTCCGAGATGAGCTGGACGCAGCACATCAAGCATCCGTCGCAGGTCGTCTCGATGGGACAGATGGTAGACGCCGTCATTCTCAACCTCGACGTCGAGAACAAGAAGATCTCGCTCGGCATGAAGCAGCTCGAGCCCGATCCGTGGTCGAACCTCATCGCCAAGTATCCCGTCGGCACGCAGCACACCGGTACAGTGCGCAACCTCACCAACTTCGGCGTCTTCGTCGAGCTGGAGCCGGGCGTGGACGGACTCGTGCACATCAGCGACCTGTCGTGGACGAAGAAAATCCGCCATCCGGGAGAGCTGGTCAAGAAGGGCGACAAGATCGACGTCGTCATTCTCGGTATCGACACCGACCAGCGCCGCATCTCGCTCGGACACAAGCAGGTGCAGGACAATCCCTGGGA
>CAJXVM010000031.1 GCA_913061095.1 uncultured Ignavibacteria bacterium | reverse complement strand
CAAGATGGCGCTGACGCGCTAGGCGCCCTCTTGATGACCTCATGGATGCAGGTCCCCCCGCGCACCAGGGCGGGGGGCCTGTTTTTTGATTGACGGGGGTTTGGGGCCAGACGAGTTGCAGCTGCGTAATCCCTGCTGATGTTCGGCATCGGCGCGCATGGACGAAAAAGCAACTTTTTTGTCCGATGCCTTGACAGCACCCGGTAATTGTCGTATATTCCGCACGTCTCTCATCAGAAGATAAGCCTCTCCTGCAAACACGCTTTCCGGAGCGTGCTTTCGTCGAGTCCGTTCGTGTTTCCCGGCACACGTTGTCTGCCCGTGCCGTGGAAGCGGATCTCTGTGTGTTGAAGTGAAGACAATGATGATATGATGATGCGTGTGCCGGCGCATCAATGAGATACATCTTCCACTTTCTCACCATCCAAGAGGTGCGCCATGCACACCATGTTACTGAATCGCTCCCGTAGTGAAGCACCGGCGCGACTACTGCTCGGTCTTCTGATGTTCTGCCTGTCAGTGTTCATCGCGAAGGACCTGCACGCACAGACCATGATGCCAATCCCACCCCACAGCAGCACCTATACGTCGTCAATGATTCGCGGTTTCTGGTTCCAGGCTCCGACGGATTTCCGCATCGTTGGTGTGCGTGTTCCGACGGACGCCAGCACCGCGGCGCAGAACATCCAGGTGTTCAAATTGGGGTGCAATCCGGCGATCTGTTGTGTGTATTCCACATTAACAACGAATTACACCACACTGGGTTACTGGACGAACGTGAACTCAACGGCGATTATTCCCTGCGATATTCTCGTGCAAACCGGTGATTACATCGGTATCGTCGGTGCCCGAGGGACGAATGGCGGCACGCTGTACAACTCCTATGACGGACCAAGTCCCTGGCAGTCGAGTATTTTCGGAAATCCGGTCAACATCACCCGTTTCGGTCATCAGGGGGGGAACCTGCCCATCACCGGTGGCGTGTGGACAGAGCTCACAGGATCGATCTGCCGGGTGGAAATCTACTATGCCGCGGCTGTGACCGTTCCTAACGACGTAGGCATCGCCTCGATCGATTCGCCGGTGAACTTCTGTGCGGGGATGAATGACGTGAAGGTGACACTGAAGAATTTCGGTACCAATCAGGTCACATCGGCACAGATTCACTGGTCGGTCAACGGCGTGCCGCAGCCCACCAATAACTGGTCGGGACTGCTCGATACGCTCAATCAGACCACGCGCCAGACACAGGTGACACTCGGCACGATGAACCTGCAGAGCGGCGTCCCGTACACGTTCACGGCATGGACCGCGATGCCGAACGGTGTGCAGGATACGATGATCAGCAATGATACAGCCTCGTATACCGGGAAGGCGGCTCTATCCGGAACATTCACGATCGGCGGGGCCAGTCCGGACTACCCGACGTTCGCTGACGCCGTCAAGGATCTGAAAACGCTTGGCCTGTGCGGGCCGGTGGTCTTCAACGTGCGGTCGGGGACGTACACCGAGCAGGTGGAGCTGTCGGATATCGCCGGCACATCGGCGGTCAACACGGTCACCTTCCAGTCCGAATCCGCGAATCCCGCCACGGTCAATCTGACGTATTCGGCGACATCCAGTGCGTCGAATTATGTCATCTCGATGGGCGATTCGAAGTTCATTACGTTCAAGGACATGACGGTAACCGCGACGGGAGCTTCCTACGGACGGGCGGTTGAAATGGGCACATCGACCGACGGCAGTTTTATCAACTGCGAGCTGATTTCACCGAACATCAACACCACGAGTTCGAGCTACTATGCGGTGGTGTATTCCGCTTCCGGAGTTCTCAATCATCGCACGACGTTCGAGAACTGCGGTATCCGTGAGGGGACGTACGGCATGTACATGTACGGTTCTTCGTCCGCCTCGCGCACAGAAGACCTGACGGTGAAGGGATGCGAATTCACCGGCCAGGCGTATTACCTGTTCTACGGTCCTTACACCGAGCGTCTGACATTTCATGACAATCGTCTTATCCAGACTGCGCCGGTGTATCTTTATGCACAGTATCTTCTGTACCTCTCCTATCCGGGCGATTTCTCCATCGAACGGAACTGGTTCTTCTCCGATGAGGATTCATACACGCGGTACCTGGTGTATATATATGCATATAACAATCAGGGGACGAGTAACCGTTTCGTCAACAACTTCCTTACCAACATTCACAACAACGCCAGTTACTGGTCGGCGGGTCTGATTCTCCAGTACGGGACCAACCTGCTGGTGGCGCACAATACCTTCTACGTGTCCAGCAGCCTGAACCTCAACAATCGCTGTGTCGAATCGGCGTACGGGTCAAACCAGAGGTGGCTCAACAATATCTTTTACGCCACCGGCGGGAACAGTCTCACGGTCTGGCATATCGCTCCGAGCGCGGTTTCCGAGATGGATTACAACGTATACTACTCCGACGGACCGAACTTCGTTCTCTGGGATTACCCGGCGTACACGGCATGCATGAATGTCGCCGAACTGCAGGCGGCATCGGGCATGGCCGCCCACGCAATCGAGAAAACGGTCACATTCAAGGATGTGAAGAGCGGTGACCTGCACCTTGCCGGAGCATCCGAGAACGACAGCGATCTGTTCGGGCTTCTGCTCAATGAAGTCCCAGAGGATATCGACAACGATGTGCGGGTCAATCCCTACCGCGGTGCGGACGAAGCCTGCTACGTGCTGCCCGGCAGCCTGACCTACGCGTTCGTCGACCGGCAGGGTCAGCCGACCACCTACGTCGAGGCGCCCGGCACGATCGGCGTGCAGTATGGCGTGAGCTTCCCCGAATACGCCGCGACGGTGACGTTTACCGTGCAGTTCTACGATCCGTTCACCAGCCAGCTGGTGTATCAGACCTCCTTCAGCGCCTCGAAGCAGTACGGCGTCCCGCTGCAGGGCACGCAGTACATCACCCTGCCGGCGACACTGCCGCCGGGTCCGTATCGCGTCGAAGTGATATTCCACACGAAGAACAGCTGCGATGTGTACAGCGACTACATGCCGTATGCCACGGCGCTTCTGGTGGTGCCGGAAGGCCGCGTGCCCTGCATTGTCTGGCCGGGTGATGCGAACAACGACGGCGTGGTCACGTATGCGGATCGTCGTGCGCTGAACATGTACATCTACGATGCCAACCTGCGCACGACCTGGCTCAGCGGTCCGCGGCGCTACCAGGTCGATGAAGGGACGAATCCGTTCACCTACCTGGAGTGGAAGCCGCAGCCGGCGACGCCGTGGTACACGCTGGACGGCTGCTACATGGACACCGACGGAAACGGTGTGATCAACAACCTCGACTACATCGCGATGAAGCTGAACTGGTCGAAGATGACCCCGTGGTTCGGAGGACCGCCGAAGGCGGAGCCGGGCGCGGCGGGCAGTTTCGCGATGGACCAGAATTACCCGAATCCCTTCAATCCGACCACGGTGATCCGCTACAGCCTCCCCGAGGCGAGCGATGTGCATCTGGTGATTCTTGACGCGCTCGGTCATGTCGTCACCGATCAGGAATACCGGGCTCTGGATAAGGGAGTACATGAATACACCTTCGACGGCTCCGGGCTGTCGAGTGGTATGTACGTTGCGACGATGACGATGACCAGCATCGCCTCGGGCGCGACGTACACAAAGACAATCAAGATGGCGCTGATGCGCTAAGCGCTGTCTTGATGACCTCATGGATGCAGGTCCCCCCGCGTATGGGCGGGGGGCCTGTTATTTGTATTCAACGATGATGCGTGTACCGACGTGTCACTGACATAGAGTCTGTCATCTATTCACCATCCACGAGGTGTGTCATGCACACATTGAGAACAACACGATTTGTCCATGCAGTGCCCGTGTGGCTGCCGCTTTTCCTTCTGCTGTGTTTTTTGGTTCTCCCGGCACCGACACAACAGGTACACGCACAGGGACAGTATTCCATCAGTACCGGGATAACTCCGAACAACCAGTTTGATGTCGTCATGTTCACGATCACGGCGAAACAGTCGGTACGGTTGTATCGATTCTGGAATATTTTCGCCTATCCCGGTACCGGGAGTGTGGAGATCTGGGCTCGTTACGGTGGGCTTACGAGGTATGACAACACGGGCTGGCAGCTTATCGGCCAGGCTTCAGTCACCGCGACGAATTCGACCACCATTACGGAGATCCCGGCGGATCTCGATTTTCTCATCAATCCCAACGAAACCTGGGGCTTCGCGATTTACTCTTCGAGCCTCGGCTCCAGATACGCAAATGGTGTGCCGGGGAACTATATTTTCTCGGACAACTATCTTACCGTTGATGTTGAAGGCTACGGAGGAAGTGGCACGACCAATCCCGGTGCCGGGACAGCGAATTTCGATTTCCAGAACTATCCACGCTCGTTCTGCGGCACGATCTACTATGACGAAGGTCGCACCGGTCCGAACGACGCGGGCATCGCCTCCATCGACTCGCCGCCGATTCCGTTCTGCGCTGGAAAGTATGATGTCAAGGTCACACTCCGCAACAACGGCACAAACTACCTGACATCCGCAACGGTCAACTGGACGATCAACGGCGCGCCGCAGGCTGCGTACAACTGGTCGGGCAGTCTCGATACGCTCAACAACCGCGAGACACAGCTCACGCTGGGATCCCATAATTTCCTGACCAACACGCCGTACACCATCACGGCGTGGACCAGCATGCCAAACGGCGTGCAGGATACGGTCAACAACAATGACACGGCCAGTATCAGCGGGCAGGCTGCCATCGCAGGGACATTCACCATTGGCGGGGTTAATCCCGACTACCCGACCTTCGCTGCCGCGGTCAAGGATCTCAATTCCTACGGCCTGTGCGGTCCTGTGGTCTTTAATGTCCGTTCAGGCACCTACAAAGAACAGATTTCCATCGGGGACATCGACGGCGCTTCAGCTGTGAACACCGTGACGTTCCAGTCCGAGTCCGGAAACACGCCGGATGTGAACCTGACCTACAGCGCAAGCTCGAGTGCCTCGAATTACGTCGTCGAATTCAACGCCGCGAAATACGTCACCTTCCGGAACATGACGATCATGGCTGCGGGGTCTTCTTACGGCTATGTGCTCCATTTCCCGGGAGGTTCGGAATACATCACGATCGAGAACTGCGAACTGATGGGTGTCAACGCGAACTCGACATCTAGCTATCTGTACGTCGTCTATTCCCCGGGCGGGGACGACAGCCACATCACGTTCCGGAACTGCGGCATTCGCGAGGGGTCTCGCGGGATGCTGTTCTATGGTCCCGGCACCACTACTCCCGAGCAGTACAACATCGTGGAGAACTGCGAGTTCACGGGACAGTATTACTACGCAGCGGCCATGATGTACTACCAGACCGAAATGGACTTCATCGACAATATCATTGATTTCACAACCAGTTCAACTTCCACCCGGTACGGGGTCTATATTTACGGCGGGTATAACAACAACATCGAGCGGAATTCCATCTTCCTCCCGGGCGGCTACGTGTACGCGGGATTGTACCTCTACGATCAGGGGTACTACATTTCCGGGACGACGCGCGTGGTCAACAACTTCATTTCGCTTGTGAACAACAGCAGTGTCAGTTATGCCGCTCTGTATAACTACTGGTCCACGAGCTATATCGCGTACAACACGGTCTACAGCAATTCTCCGATTTCCACGACCTATTATTACGGACTGGTGATCAACCGCTATTCCACGGGAGCCGAATTCCTCAACAATATTTATTATCATGAGGGATCACGCGGGAATGTGTTTGCGACGTATCCCAGCGGGAGCACGTACGATCCGGTCACCTCGGATTACAATGTGTTTTACTCCAACCACAGCCCCCTCGCGTACTGGAGCGGGGATCGCACGGATCTGGCAGCCCTGCAGGCCGTCTCAGGCATGGATCAGAACTCGATTGAAAAGACCGTCGAGTTTGCGGATGTGAAAATCGGCGATCTTCACCTCGCCGGTGCATCACAGGACGACGCCGATTTGACCGGTCTGCTGCTTCCCACCGTCACCGACGATATCGATCACAATCCCCGGATCGTTCCGTACCGCGGCGCCGATGAGGCCTGCTACCTTCTGCCCGGCAGCCTCAATTACGAATTCGTCGATCGCTCGGGACTGCCCGCCGCCTATGCCGAGGCACCCGGCGCGGTCGGTGTCAAGTACAGCGTGACCTTCCCCGACTTCGCATCGACGGTCACCTTCACCGTGCAGTTCTACGATCCGTTCACCAACGCGCTGGTCTATGAGACTTCCTTCAGTGCCCCGAAGAAGTTCGGCGTCCCGCTGCAGGGCACGCAGTACATCAGCCTGCCGCCCACACTGCCGCCGGGGGCCTACCGCATGGAAGTGATTTTCCACACGATGAACAGCTGCGGAAATTACCGCGATTACATGCCGTATCCCTCCGCGCTGCTGGTGGTGCCGGAAGGCCGCACGCCCTGCGTGGTCTGGCCGGGCGATGCGAACAACGACGGTGTGGTCAACTACAGCGACCGCCGCGACCTGAACATGTACATTTACAACGCGAACCTGCGCACGAGCTGGCTCAACGGTCCGAAGCGCTACCTGGTCGACCAGGAGACCAATCCGTTCACGTATCTCGAGTGGAAACCGCAGGCCTCCTCGCCGTGGCAGACGCCCGAGGGCTGTTACATGGACACCGACGGCAACGGTGTGATCAACAACCTCGATTACATCGCCATGAAGATGAACTGGTCGAAGATGACACCGTGGTTTGGCGGCAATCCGAAATCGGAGCCGGGGACGGCAGCCGGATTCACACTTGACCAGAATTACCCGAATCCCTTCTACCCATCGACGCTGATCCGCTGCGCCGTGCCGGAAGCCAGCAGCATGCACCTGGTGGTGACCGACGCACTGGGCCGCCGCGTGTACGAGGAGCAGCGTGACCAGATGGAGCAGGGCATGCACGAAATTCCCTTCGACGGTTCACAACTGCCGAGCGGGACGTACATCGCGACGATGACGATGACCAGCATCGCCTCGGGCGCGACGTACACAAAGACAATCAAGATGGCGCTGATGCGCTGACGCGCTGAGCACTGTCTCGATTACCTCATGGATGCAGGTCCCCCCGCGTATGGGCGGGGGGACCTGTTTTTGGTAAGACACTACTTTGCTTTCTTCGCGCGCATGGAATCCCAGTACAGGTATCCCGCGATGACGGCAAACATGGCGAGGGCGAGGATTTCCGCGCCGTCGGTGTGTACCCAGACCCAGCCGAAATCCTCGTAGTTGATGCCGAAGAATTTCAGTCCCGCACTGACCACGCCCATGATGGCGCCGCCGGCGATGAGTCCGGAGGCAATCAGCGTTCCGCGCTCGCGGCGGGCGTTGTTGACGGCCTCGTCCTTCGAACGGGTGGAGACGAAATGCGCGATGATGCCGCCGGCGAGCACGGGGGTGTTCAGCTCCAGCGGAAGATACATGCCCAGCGCAAAGGCGAGGGGGGGGATGTGAATGGATTCCAGCGTCAGCGCGAACAGCGCGCCGGCGATGTACAGCACCCAGGGCGCGGGCTGGTCGGACATCAGCGGCTGGATGACGGCGGCCATGGCGTTGGCCTGCGGCGCCGGCAGGGCGCCCTCGCCGGTGAATCCGTACGTGGCGTTGAGCAGGATGATCACGCCGCCGACGGACGCGGCCGCGAGCAGCGTGCCGAGAAATTTCCAGCGCTCCTGGTGCTTGGGCGTGTTGCCCAGCCAGTAGCCGATCTTCAGGTCGGTGATGAATCCGCCTGCCATGGACAGCGCTGTGCAGACCACGCCGCCGATGATCAGCGCGGAGACCATGCCGGTCGGACCCGTGAGTCCCACCTGCACCAGAATGAACGACGAGACGATCAGCGTCATGAGCGTCATCCCGGAGACGGGATTCGAGCCCACGATCGCGATGGCGCGCGCCGCAACGGTGGTGAAAAGGAAAGCGATGACGCCCACGATCAGCAGACCGGCAAGGGCCTGGCCGAACTGTCCGGTCACACCCTGCCAGAAAAACACGAAAATGCCGGCGAGAACGACCACGATCAGCGACACGATGGTTCCCATGGGGATGTCGGTGTCCGTCCGCTTGCCTCCTTCCACGTCAGCCGCATGTTTCTTGCCGAAAATCTCGGTGGCCGCGAGCTTGAATGCGCCGCCGATGATTTTGCTGCTCTTGACGATGCCGATGATGCCGGCCATGGCGATGCCGCCGATGCCGATATGCCGCACGTAATGGAAATAAATCGTGTGCGCATCCATCGTATTGATCATCTGCGTGACGCCGGTGCCGATCGGTTCGGTCAGTCCCTGCCCGATATAGGCGATCAGCGGCACCAGCACGAACCACGACAGGAAGGATCCCGCCGCGATGATCGCCGCGTACTTCAGACCGATGATGTACCCCAATCCGGTGATCGCCGCTAGGATGTTCATGCGGAATTCGATGCGGAAATGTTCGGCGACGTAATCGAGCCCCGGAACGACCTTCGTCGAAAACGTCTCCTTCCAGAAGCCAAACGTCGTCACCATGAAATCATAGAGCCCGCCGACCGCGGATGCCACGAGCAGCGTCTTCGCCTGCTGTCCGCCGCTCTCGCCGGCCACGAGCACCTCGGTGGTCGCGGTGGCTTCGGGGAAGGGAAGCTGTCCGTGCATGTCCTGCACGAAATACCGCCGGAAGGGGATCAGGTAGAGAATACCGAGAAAGCCGCCGAACATCGATGCGAGGAACACATGCCAGAAATTCGCCGGCAGCTCGAGGATGTAGAGTGCGGGGATGGTGAAAATCGCTCCCGCCACGACCACGCCGCTCGCGGCGCCGATGGACTGGATGATCACATTCTCGGAAAGGGCGTTTTTCCGCTTCATCGCGGTGGAAATGCCCACGGCGATGATGGCGATGGGAATCGCGGCCTCGAACACCTGGCCGATTTTCAGTCCGAGATACGCGGCGGCGGCAGAGAAGAGCACCGAGAAAAACAGGCCCCAGCCGACCGAGTACGCGCTGATTTCCCGCGGCGTCACGCTCGACGGTACGACGGATACATACTCTTCGCCTTCCTTGAGGGGCGTATAGGCGTTTTTGGGAAGACTGCGTGCGGAAGGTTCCATACACTCTCCTGCGCTGGTGGCTGGTGGGATTGACAGGCTCGCCGGGATACGGACATCCCGGTGGGAAAAACTACTGAAATTGCGGGGATCGAACAAGATTGATTCCCCCCGTAACTTTCATGATTCCGAAGTGTCTTACATCTAGTAGCAGAATTCCGTACATTCATACCATCTTCACCTCTGGAGCTGATACAATGAGATGTTTGCAACAGGTTGCAGCCGTTTTCTTCCTGTTTGTTCTGCTGTTTGCCTATGAAGCCGCCGCACAGCAGTCCTCCTTCGACGTGGAGGCCTACCGGCAGTTTCTCGAACAGCATCAGGACATGGAGGGCAGCGCGCTGCTCACGAGCCATCCCGCTCCGCGGCTCCGCGCGACCGCGGCGGGAACGCCCGCGCAGGCGGCGTGGCTGGATTCGATATCCCTTAAATACGATCTCACTCCCGACGAACTGGACCTCCTCGCGGAAAACGGCTTCGTGGTCACCGAACGCCTCACGGCGGAAACGTTTCAGGCGGCCTACGAGGACATCTGGCATAAAGACCTCCCCGTCATGGTCACGACCGACGCCATCCTGCATGCCCTGCACATGTCGTACGACCGCATCCTGAAGGACACTGAGCGGCAGTACCTGATCGGGGAACTGCGCACGATCCTCCAGGGCATGTACGACGCACAGGGACGCCTGGCGGACCGCTACGGTTCGACGGAAGACCTGCAGCCCATGCTGCGCGACGTTGACGCGTATCTCGCCGTGGCCTGGAAGCTGCTCACCGGCGAGACGCGCATGCGCTATTCCGAGAATGCCGCAACCGTGAGTGATCTGCTCGGATTCATCGAGGCCGAAAAGCCGGCAATGGTGAAGCTCTTCAGCTCAACGCCGCGGCTCTATGACTTCAGCCAGTTCACGATTCGCGGACATTACACCGACAGTCCCGAGCTCGGCCGCTACTTCCAGTCCATGATCTGGATCGGACGCACCGAGCTGATGCTCACCAAGCCGGTGCAGCACGACATGCCGCAGCAGACGGACGAGGACATCCAGCGGCAGATCATCGATGCGTACCTGCTGGCCGAGGCCATGAACATCGCCGATGTGCGTGGCCGCCTGCAGGAGGTCGATCAGCTGCTGGAAATGATCGTGGGCGAAAGCGACAACGTGCGCGCCGCGCATCTCGAGGAGCTCGCGGGGGATATCGCGCTCAGCGGTCCCGCGGAACTGCTCGACATGCAGCGCGTGAAGGATCTGCAGGCCGTGCTGGCGACGAAATCCTTCGCCGGACAGCGCATCAACTCGCAGATTCTGTACTCCGATCCGTTCAGTCCCGAGCAGCTGCAGCCGCCCTCGGCATTCATGCTGCTCGGCCAGCGCTTCATCATCGACTCCTACGTGTTCGGCAATGTCGTCTATGATAAAATCGTCTTCCGGGGCACGAAAGTGCGGCGCATGCTCCCCAGTTCCATGGATGCGCTCTTCGCCCTCGGTAACGATGCGGCGGCGCAGTTCCTGCAGGATGAATTCTCGCGTTATCCCTACGCGTCCAATCTCAACGCACTGCGCTACCTGATCGATTCCTACGAAGAGGACTTCTGGTCCGCATCGCTGTACAACAGCTGGCTGCACGCCGTGCGGGCGCTGAACATCCCCGACGAGGTGGAATCGCTGCCGGCATTCATGCAGACCGCGGCGTGGTGGCAGCAGAAAATGAACACGCAGCTTTCCTCCTGGGCGCAGCTGCGGCATGACAATCTGCTGTATGCGAAGCAGTCCTATTCCGGCGGCGTCACCTGCTCCTTCCCCGAGGTCTGGGTGGAGCCGTATCCGGATTTTTACGGCCGCATCGCTGCCTTCGCCCGTTCGGCTGAGACTACCTTCGGTGAACCGATGCCGGGCGTTGCCTATTTCTTCAGGAACATGGCGAATACCATGGACACGCTGCAGACTGTCGCCGAGAAGGAACTGACCGGTGATCCGCTCAGCGTGCGGGAGATCAGCTTCGTGAAGAGCCTGCTCTTCCTGCGCGGCATCTGCGGCATGAAGTTCGACGGCTGGTTTTTCCGGCTCTTTTACGGCTGGGAGGAGGCGCAGGAGGACTACGTGGTCGCCGACGTGCACACCGCGCCCACCGACGCCGCGGGCAGTCCGGTCGGCTGGGTGTACCATGTCGGTACGGGACGCATCAACCTCGGCGTGGTCGTAGCCCCGTCGCAGAATGGCGGACAGACGGCCTACGTGGGACCGATGATGAGCTTCCACGAGCATGTCACCACGAATTTCGATCGCCTCACCGACGAGCGGTGGGAGGAGATGCTCGACCGCAACGCATTCGTGCGTCCCGCCTGGACAAACAACTGGCTGGCCGACGCGTCCGGGACGCGCCGGGCGCCGGGTCCCTCACTGCTGACCGGCGTAACCTTGGTTCAGCCGCCCGCGGAGACCGCCGCGCAGTCGTTCGTCCTGCATGAGAGCTATCCCAATCCATTCACGGCAGACGATCCCACCATGATTTCGTTCACCGTGCAGCATCCGGCTGCCGGAACGGTGGAACTCTCCGTGTATGACATGAACGGACGCCGCGTGCGGCGGCTGCTTGCGCGGGATCTTTCCACGGGAAGCTACATGACGCAGTGGGACGGCCGCGACGATGCGGGTGTTCTGCTCCCCGCGGGACAGTATCTCGCGGCGCTTGAATCCGCGCAGGGCCGTGTGACGACCGCGATCATCCTGCTCAAATAGCGGGCAGGGGGATTGCTTTTTATTTGCCTTGAGCCATCAGCAGGGGCTATGTTACGGGACATTCGCTTCCGAAAGGACAGCCATGGCCCGTTCGACAGATACATATTTCGCCTCCGCCGGCCGCCGGGATATTCTCGAGGTCGCGGCCATCCGGCAGCAGCTCCGCAGCATCCCGAATCTGCTGCCGCTGCTCGAGGCGTTTCCCACGCCCGCGGTCGTACTGAACACCGACCGGCAGATCGTGCTGCACAACCGGCGTTTCGCCGAGGTGATGCCTGACAGCGAGTACGACCGCATGCTGGCCCTGCGCATCGGGGAGGCGGTCGGCTGTGTGAACGCAGCCGAGGCCCCGTCGGGCTGCGGCACCGGCGAGCCCTGCCGCATGTGCGGGGCGGTCATCGCCATGCTTGAAGCGCAGAAGGGACGGCGCAGCGTGGAGGAATGCCGCATCACCATCCGTGAGGACGACGGTGTGCGCGCGCTGGATTACCGCGTCTATGCCATGCCCGTGGAACTCGAGCAGCAGGAGTACACCATTCTCTCGCTGACGGATATCAGCGATGCGAAGCGTCGCCGTATTCTCGAGAGGATTTTCTTTCACGATATCCTGAACACCGCCGGGGGGCTCCGGTCGCTCGCCGAGATATTCCGTACGGTGCCGCAGGAGCAGCAGGCGGAGATGCTCGGTGACCTCGAAGCGCTGACCAATCAGCTGATCGGCGAAATCGAGGCGCAGCGGGACCTTCTCGCGGCGGAGAACGGGGAACTCCCCGTGGAATCGCATGTCACCTCGACGGCCGACCTGCTCGATCATGTCATCTCCCTCTATCGCTTTCACACCCTGACGCAGGAGCGGGAACTGCGCAGTGTCAATCTCGCTCCCGAGGAAGTGGTGGTGACCGATGCGCGTCTGCTTTCGCGGGCGCTCAGTAATCTCGTTAAAAACGCACTTGAGGCGAGCGTGCCTGGGGATGTCGTGACACTGACGTGCAGGAAGGATGAATTTGATCTGCTGCATTTCGCCGTGCACAATCCCGGTACGATGGCTGAGGCGGCCCGTCTGCAGGTGTTTCAGCGCTCATTCAGCACCAAGGGTCCCGGCCGCGGCGTCGGGACGTACAGCGTGCGGCTCATCGTCGAACGCTTTCTCGGCGGCACCGTGCGCTTCAGCACCGGTGAAGAGGACGGAACGCGCTTCGAAATCACCTTGCCTGCGAACGGCGCGCAGTCTTCACCGGATACGCCCCCCGACAGCTCCCAACACGATACACCTGAAACGGAATGAACACAGTTGAACGCATCCGCGCGCGCCTGCGCGAGCATCCCGAACATATTCTCGAGCTGAGCGACGAGGAGATCGACGCGCTCAGCGACCGCGACGTCGAACTGCTGCAGGCGGAATACGGAAGTTCCGCGCTGATGCGCATTCCGCCGCGGGAGCACCGCTTCATGCAGTGGCTGCGCGAGGCGGATCCAGGGGTTTACGACGACCTGTGGTCCGCGGATGCCGACCTGCTCGTGTCGCTGTCCTTCCTGCCGGATTTCCGGCAGGGCGGTCCCGGTTTTCAGATCTGCGAGCTGGAAGAGCACGCCAACTACTTTTTTGTCCCTCGTCATATCAAGCAGGAGGGAACCGAAGCGCTGAAGGATATTCTCCTGAAAGCCGAGCGCGGGGAGGAACTTGCGGTGGAGGAGGTGCTGATGTTCGAGATCGTCCGCGCGCCGATCGACATCTGGCATTTCTGCTATCGATACGACGTTCCCGTGCTGCGCGGCAAGGAAGCGGTGCGCCAGCTGGCCGCGCATGACTGGCTCGTGCATCTGCCCCTGCGCGATGATCTGGTGAAGTATATCGAGGAGTGAGAATTTTCCCCCCGATATATCCCTTGTTCGAAAGTCATGATTTTTCGTACTTTAATTTGTTACCCCGGAGTCCTTCTCTCCGCATTCGCACTTCTATTGAATCGTTGTACAATCCCCCCATCATAACAGGAGTTACTGGATGAAACGTCATGCTACAGTGATTGCAGTATTGCTGCTGGCAATGCTCTCGACCGTCAGCATCCATGCGCAGCAGGCTTCGATGCCCGCGCCGCTGGATGTTCCCAACTCCATTGTCCTGCCGGACGGTTTCCTGAAGGATAATCCCGGAACCGTCATGGGACAGTGGTCGACGGCCGCCCCGATCGTCGGCGGCAAGAACTACCATACCGTCGCGCAGGCCAACGGCATGCTGTATGTCTTTGCCGGCATCAATACAGCAAATCAGTTCGATGTCTCCAGCTACAAGTACGATCCCGCCACGGACACGTGGAGTTCGATCGCGGATTTTCCACTCGAACGCTACCTCTTTGGTCGCGCGGAAACCGTGAACGGAAAAATATACATCTTCGGCGGCGTCGAGAACTTCGGCACCAGTTATAAAGCTGTCGATGCGATGATCGAGTACGATCCCGCCACGGACACCTACGCGCAGAAGACGCCCATGCCTGATCCGCAGGGGATGCCCGGTTCTGCAGTGCTGAACGACAATATTTATGTTATTGCCGGGAACGGCGCGACCGCGTCGGTGTATGTCACCGATGTGCAGGTGTACGATCCCGCTGCCGACGCCTGGTTCAGCAATACCGACTATCCGCGCGACGTGGTGTACCTGGGCGCGACGACCGTCGGAGACAAGATCGTCTGCATGGGCGGTTTCAACGTCAATTACTCCCCGAGCCGCTACATCGCCGATACCTATGTCGGTGAGCTCGTCGACGGGACGCTCGAGTGGACCAAGGGCGCGGATGCCGGTATCGGTCCCGTGATCTTCCCCGCGGCAGCAGGAACGGATGACATGGCTTACTTCGTGGGCGGCCGCCCGGCAGCTGACGGGAATGCGCCTGCCACGCAGCGCGGCTATTCCTACGATCCCGCAGGCGATACCTGGGCCATGCTCGAGATGAAGCCGACGGGTGTGCAGGGTGTGTCGCAGGCGCCCGTGATCGACGGCGATATCTATTTCGTCGGCGGCAGCAACCCCAACGGCGTTCCCACCGATGCCGTGGAAGTGCTCTCGACTTCGAAGGAAGCCGGTCCGGTGGCATATTTCCCGATTCTCTCACTCGATCCCTGGGTGAAGACCGGCTCCGCCTCCGTCACCGCGGAACTCATCGTCGTCAACTGGGGCGTCGATCCCCTGACCTGGTCGGCCACGGTGGAAGGTGATGCAGGTTCATGGACCACCCTCGGCAAGGAAAGCGGAACGCTGCAGCCGCTCGTCGGAGACACCTTCATGGTCAGCATGGCCACCGCGGCCCTGACGGAGGGAGAGTACACCGGTGAGGTCGTGTTCACCACCAACGATCCCGAGAACGGCGAGTTGCGTGTGCCTGTTACGCTGAACGTGCAGGATGAGGACGTCGACACCGATCCGTTCGTGCTCGTCGAGCAGTACACCGGCACATGGTGTCCGTACTGTCCCTACGGAGTAGACGTGCTGAAGCAGGTCGCCCGCACGTACGGTGCGAAAATTCACCGCGCAGCCTGGCATTATAATGATCCCATGCAGATCGAAGCATGGCCGGAAATCGACGGATATATCGGTGTGTCGAGTTTCCCTTCCGCCTCGATCAACCGCACACAGTTCCCCGGCGTGGGCGGCATTCCCATCAGCCGCGGCAGCTGGGAAACGGGTGTCGGCACTGTGCTGAATGACTGGCGCAGTCCCGTTACCATTACGCTCACAGACAAGACCTATGACGAGAGCACAAAGCAGTACAGCTTCAGTGCAGACGTCTTTTTCCACCGCGGCTGGAAGGGTGATCTCCGCATCAACGCGATGGTCACGGAAAACGGAATGACCTTCCCGAACAGTCCCCAGCGGAAGTACGAGAATGGTCAGGTGAATCAGTATCCGAATTACGTGCATGATGACGTGGTGCTGGGCATCTATCCGAGTGCACTCGGTGAGCCCCTGAACATGTCGGCGGAACATGTGACGCAGACGGAGACGACGAAGAGCTTCTCGTTCACTTCGCCGCACATGAACTCCGAAAATGCGCAGATTGTCGTGTTCGTGCATCAGGTGAATGCCAACGGCACACCGGGGCCGGTGCTGCAGAGCTACCAGGAACCGCTGATGTTCGGTCTCGTGCTGGATGTCGAGGACACTCCTGCGCCCGGCGCGTTTGCGCTGCATCAGAATTTCCCGAACCCCTTCAACCCGACCACGACGATCGCCTTCGACGTGCCGGAGCGTTCGCATGTGCGCATCATGCTGCATGACGCGCTCGGCCGCACGCTCGGTGCCATCGCCGATGAGAGCTACGAAGCCGGTTCGCACAGCATCGTCTTCGATGCCGGCGACCTGCAGTCGGGCACGTACTATATCACCATGCACTCGGGCGACGTCGTGGAGACCCGCTCGATGACGCTGGTGAAGTGATCTGAATACTCATCCGGCCGTGTGGCCGGGTGTGAGACGTCCCGTCCACCGGAGAGTGGGCGGGACGTTTTTTTTTTGGAATCAGGTGGACGGGGTGGTCCCCACGCTCACGCGTGGGGTTACATGTGTCGTGAGGTGGACGGGGTAGTCCCCACGCTCACGCGTGGGGTTACATGTGTCGTGAGGTGGACGGGGTGGTCCCCACGCTCACGCGTGGGGTTACATGTGTCGTGCG
Source organism: uncultured Ignavibacteria bacterium (assembly GCA_913061095.1). Taxonomy (GTDB): domain Bacteria; phylum Bacteroidota; class Ignavibacteria; order SZUA-365; family SZUA-365; genus BM516. Next base: position 26,929 of record CAJXVM010000031.1, on the reverse strand, counting down.
GTGGACGGGGTAGTCCCCACGCTCACGCGTGGGGTTACATGTGTCGTGCGGTGGACGGGGTGGTCCCCACGCTCACGCGTGGGGTTACATTTGTCGTGAGGTGGACGGGGTGGTCCCCACGCTCACGCGTGGGGTTACATGTGTCGTGCGGTGGACGGGGTGGTCCCCACGCTCACGCGTGGGGTTATTTCAGGAGCAGTTCGAGGAGGCGCTCGAGATCCTCGTCGTTGTAGAATTCGAGCGAGATCGTTCCGCGGCCGTCTTTCCCGGCCGTGATGTGCACGCGCGTTCCGTAGACGGGCTTGAGTTTCTCGCTCAGCTCTTCGAGATGGGGCGTGCTGCTGCGGGGGGGTGATTTCTTCTTCTTCGCCGGCTCGGGAGTGCCGGAGCGCCGGTAAATGCTGTTTGCCAGCTCTTCGGTCTTGCGCACTGAAAGTCCGTCGCGCACGATGCGCTGCCACATGTGCAGCTGCGCGCGCTCGTCGGGCAGCGTGATCAGCGCCCGGGCATGTCCCGTGCTGATCTCGCCTTTCTGCAGGCTTGTGAGGATTTTCTTCGGGAGCTTGAGCAGACGGATGAAATTCACCACCGTGCTGCGATCCTTGCCGACGCGCTTCGCGATGTCCTCCGGCGCGTGGCCGTAGGTCTCAACCAGCTGCTGGTAGGAGTGCGCGATTTCCACGGGATTCAGTGTGGTACGCTGAATGTTTTCCACCAGCGCGAGTTCCAGCATTTCCTCGTCGGTTTCCACCTGGCGGATGTAGGCGGGAATGTGGCTGATCCCGGCCTCCCGGCAGGCGCGCACGCGGCGCTCGCCAGAGATCAGCTGGAAGCCGTCCTTCCAGCGGCGGACGGTGACCGGCTGCACGAGACCGTTTTCCGTGATGGACTGTGCCAGCTCGCGCAGCTCCTGCGGATCGAAATCCTGCCGGGGCTGGTAGGGATTCGCCGAGATTTTCTCCACGGCGACATGCGCCATGATCTCCACCGAGACCCCGTCGTCCTGCGTCTCCGGGGTCGGCTCGAGGCTGATTTCCTCTTCCGCTTCGGGCTCCGGACGAATCAGCGCGCCGAGTCCCTTGCCGAGAACCTTTTTCGATTTGGTCACGCTGGCCTGCTGTTAGTCATGGGAATCGTTGTCGGATGTGCCTGCGGCCGACGATGCGCTCGTCGCGTTGCCGCCGTCTGCGGCGTCACCGTCTGCGGCGTCACCGTCTGTGTCGCTGTCTGCGGCGTCGCGCGGGGCGATGCTGCCCGAGCGGCTCCTGGACGCGGCGGACGGACTTGCATGCGCTTCGGCCTTGCTGCGGCGCAGCGCCTCCTTGCCGAGGGCGATTTCCTGGGCGAGATCGATGTAATTCTGCGTGCCGACTGACAGGGCATCGTAGAGAATCACCGGCTTGCCGAAACTCGGAGCCTCACTGAGCCGGACATTCCTGCTGATGATGGTGTCGAATACTTTCTCGCCGAAATAATTCCGAACCTCCTCGGCCACCTGCTTCGAGAGGCGAAGGCGCATGTCGTACATGGTCAGCAGCACGCCCTCGATGTCGAGCCGGGAGTTGAGGTGCTGACGCACAATGTTGATCGTGTTCAGCAGCTTGCCGAGTCCCTCGAGCGCGTAGTATTCGCACTGTACGGGAATCAGCACCGAATCCGCGGCGGTCAGCGAGTTCAGCGTCAGCAGTCCCAGCGAGGGGGGACAGTCGATGACGATGTATTCGTACTTGTCGCGGATGGGCTCCAGCGCCTGCTTGAGCACATGTTCGCGGTGCTTCTTGTCGATCAGCTCGATCTCCGCTCCCACAAGATTGATATGCGAGGGAACGACTTCGAGGTAGGGAAGCATCGTTTCGCGGAGTCCCTCACCGACCGACGTGCGCTCGATCAGCACCTCGTAAATGGTGACGGGAACCTCGCTCACCTCGATGCCGACGCCGCTGGAGGCGTTGGCCTGCGGGTCGATATCGATGAGCAGGGTTTTGTATTCAGCGACGGCCAGGCTGGCGGCGAGATTCACCGCTGTCGTGGTTTTCCCGACACCGCCCTTCTGATTTGCTACGGCAATAACTTTTGACATATATGCGGTCTGCTGCTGTGCGGACTTCCGTCCGTCACGGACTCCCGGTAAGTGATTCATCAATCCATGCGAGATACGGTGCGGATCCTGCGGTAACCGGCAGCTGAATGACCTCCGGTACGTCGTAGGTGTGCAGATCCCGAACACGACGCTCCAGCTGCGGGAAATGCTCCGTCCGCGTCTTGCAGATCAGCAGCACTTCCTCATCCTCCGCGACACGGCCTTCCCAGCGATACACGGATGTCAAACCCGGGAGGATGTTGCAACAGGCAGCCAGGCGCTCCTCGATGAGCGTTCCGGCGATCAGCGACGCGTTTTCGCGCGATCCGGCCGTGACAAGCACGACGCAGTATGTGGCATCCGCGTGCACCATATCCCACTAAACTAGCGCGAGGCGAGCTGAGAAGCAATGCAGGAGCGCGGTGCTCGGTCACCGTACCATATGTCATGCCGTATGCGCTTGCATTTTCTCCGGGGAAGGAATAAGTTTTTCCAAGGAATTCTTGATTTCGCAGCGTGAAACCAGAGGATATGAGTTTTTTCGATTACGATGATGGTTATGACGGACCGGGCGGTCACGAAGACCCCGGCAGGCGATTCTCCGACATGAATCCGTCGGAGCTGCTCGCCGCCGCGCGGGAAGGATCTCTCAGTACCGACACGATAGAGGAAATCGCCGGCTGGTACTTCGAAAAGGGCAGTTTTGAGGATGCGCTGCAGTTTCTCGAGGTGCTCGCAGAGCGCGCGCCCTACAGTGCCGAAGCGTGGGAGCGCATGGGGATGACGCTCAACAATCTCGGCCGCTACGAGCATGCGCTCACGGCCTTCGAACGGGCCGAGGGACTGAATCCGGCCGACATGGAACTGCTCATCAACAAGGGCATCACGCTCGACAACCTCGGCGATGCCGAGGGCGCGCTGCAGTGCTTCGACACGGCGCTCTCGATGGAGCCCGACAACGGCGAAGCGCTGTTCAGCAAGGCGCTCACGCTCGAGCATACGGGACGCTACCGCGAGGCGGTGACGCTGTTCGAGCATCTCGTGGCGCAGGATCCCGATCACGGCGAAGCCTGGTATGAACTCGGGTACTGCCATGACTTTCTCGACGACCTGCAGGCGTCCCTGCGCTGCTACGACCGCGCCATCGATCTGATGCCGTTCAACCACAATGCCTGGTACAATCGCGGTATTATCCTCAACCGCATGGGGGCCTGGCGGCGGGCCATCGACAGCTACGATTACGCGCTGGCCATCGACGACGAATTCGCATCGGCGTGGTACAATCGCGGAAACAGCTGCGCCAGTCTCCGCTGGTTCGAGGAAGCCGTCGACTGCTTCCTGAAGACGCTCGAGATCGAGCCCGACGACGCGCATGCATGGCACAACCTGGGTAACGCCTACGAGGAACTGGAGCGGTACGTCGACGCCGTGCAGGCCTACTCGCGGGCGGTGACGCTCGCGCCGCACAACGCGGACTCGCTCTTCGGCCGGGCGAGCGTCTACGAATCGCTCGGAGATTTCGACCGTGCCCTCGGTGATTATGTCACCGCGACGCGTCTCAATCCCGACCTCAGCGATCTGTGGTACGCGCGGGCCGACGTGGAATTTCAGCTCGGACGCATCGACGAGGCACTGACGAGCTTCAGCAACGTGATCCGGCTCGAACCGCGGAACGCCACCGCATGGATCGACTTCGCGGAAATGAACCTCGAGGCGGGGAAATACACCGAGAGCGCCCTGGCCGCGGAGCGCGCCATCGCCCTCGGCGACCGCCTGCCGGAAGCTTATTTTTTCCTCGCCCAGGCCAGCATCCTGCGCAGGGACCGCAGAAAAGCCCTCGATGCTCTTGACTCGCTGAGTACGATCGCGCCCGACGGACTCGATTCGGACGGCAATCCGCTTCCCGACCTGCGCTCCATCCGTCAGTTCCGCTGGATGTTCGAGGAAGGGGACAAGCAGTGATGCACCGGCGCGGTGCGCCCCGGAGCTGAATCGATGCGCTGGTCATCCCGCGGGTATGCCGTTCTTCTGACTGTTTCGCTGGCATGGACGGCGGGCCTGTTCCTCGCACCGCTGTTTCATCATCTGGGAAATGACACGGCCGCCATCCTCGGCCGCGTTTTCTATGCACCGATCTGTCACCAGGATGAAGCGCGGTCGTTTGTCCTCTTCGGATGGCCGCTCTCGGTCTGTCACCGCTGCAGCGCGATTTATCTTTCCTTCACGGCTGTCGTCCTGCTCTTCCCGCTGATCCGGCGGGCGCGTATTTTCCATTCCCTTGCATTGCCGGGTCTTGCTATATTTATTGTTCCCATGATCCTCGACTACGTGTTCGACGTGCTCGGGGTGTGGAATAATTCCGCGCTGTCGCGCGGGATGTCGGGAATGATCGCGGGGGCGGGACTCGCGGTGTTCATCGTGCCCGCGTGGATGGAGTTGTGGACCGCGAAACGTCGCCGGATCTCTCATATGCATACAGAGGAGAAATCATGAACATGATGGTGCAAGGACAGAAGCCGAGCAAACTCATGCCCGTCCTCATCGGCGGGAGCGCCATGACGGCGATCAGCATTATTCCCGTGCTCAACTGGATCAACTGTGCCTGCTGCGCGGGCATCATGGGCGCCGCGGTGCTGGGCGTCTGGTTCTACAAGAAGAGTTTTCCGGCCGACATGCCGTTCACCGTCAGCGACGGCGCCGCCATCGGTGCGCTGTCCGGACTGGTCGGTGCCGTGCTGACTTCCCTGCTGCAGTCGCTGATTATGGGATTCGGCTCCACCGATTTCACCTTTCAGATCGAACGCGCGCTCGATGAGGCACAGACACGCGCCACCGATCCCGCCGCGATGGAGGCCGCCCGCGATGTGATCATGCAGCTGGTCGGGAATCCATTGATGCTCTTCCTGGTCGGACTGCTGTTCGCCCTGTTCATCTATGTCGGTTTCGGCGCCCTTGGCGGTGTCATCGGCGGAAATATTTTCAAGACCCGCGTGATTCCCGCCCCGCCGCCGGAGAACTGATCCGGTCCTTTGCGCGTAGAAGGAAATGGCGGTTCCGCCGTCCCTGTTTCACCAGTGATCATCAGACATGAAGCGCACGCTTTTCATCGCCATTCTCGTCACACTCACACACGCACTGCCGGCCACGGCGCAGAGTCCGGGTCCGGTAGCGGGAGAAACGTTCACGGTGGTGTACAATCCCCCGAAGAATTCCTCCCTCGCGGATGCCGCCTCGCTCGATCTCGTCTACGTGTTCGACCTGTGGAACCGGCGGTACGGCACACGGCTCGCGCTGTGGTACAACGTGCTGCGTCCCGACACCAGCCGTATCCATGTTGCACGGATGAAAAAAGAGGGCAGCAGCTGGAAGGCGGAGATCCCGATTCCCGAGAGGGCATCGCTGCTCTCGTACATCGTTTCGGGCGCACAGGGGATGGACGGCAACGGGGAAAAAACCTTCACACGCTATGTGCTCAACGGACAGGGGGAACCGGTGATGAATGCGCGGTATTTCAAGATCCCCTTCCTCCGGCTGGCGCGTGCACCGATCGGTGAACTTGTGCGCGAGGCGGAGCGGGAGATCAGCGCCTACCCGGAAAACTTCCGCGCCTATCATCAGTACTTCAAGTTGCTGCTGGAGCAGGGGAAGGGAAGTCCGCGCACGCAGGAGCGCATCGCCAACCGCATTGCGCGGATGGAAAAAGAATACGGCGAGGATACGGATTTCCTCAACATGGCGGCGGAAACCTGGTTCTATATCCTTCAGGACGCGGAAAAAGCGCTGGAATATCGCAACAGGATACCGGCGAACAAACTCTGGCCGCAGGTGCTGCGCATCTTCGATCGCGAGGAGAAGCAGAAGCAGGAGATCGCCCGCATGACCGCCGCAGAGAACCGCCGCATGGAACTGCGCGGCGCGGAGCTGCCGTCGTTCAATCTGCACAATGCCGACGACGAGAAAGTCGCGTTCCCGCGCAGTGACGGCAAGTCGACGGTGCTGGTCTTCTGGGCTTCGACATCGGAGCGCTCACGTCAGTTGCTGCAGGCGCTCGAGGTCGCGGCCGGGGAGGCGGGCAGCGCTTCGCTGCACGTTACCACGGTCTGTCTGGATGTGAAACCGGAGGACGGCGCGCAGTGGTTCGCCGAACAGGGACTGCCGTTCGAATTACTGTACAATCAGGGCAGCACGCTGCAAATGCTCGGCGTCGACAGCATACCCATCGTGTATTTCATCGATGCAGAGAACACCGTCCGCGACATCATGGTCGGATACGACGCCCGGCAGCGCGATGCGCTGCGCGTATCCGTGCGCAGTATTCTTCCGTAACACGAAACCGAAGCGAGGATGTATGGCCGTTTCACGCATCATCGATATCAGCACGCCACTTGACGAGCACACGCCCGCGTACGAGGGTGATCCGGTGTTCGAACGCACGGTCGTCGCTTCCATCAATGAGGACGGTGAGGGATACAATCTTTCAACGCTCTCGATGAGCGCGCACAGCGGAACGCATGTGGATGCTCCCGCGCATTTCGTCGCGCGCGGCAAGACCATCGATCAGATTCAGCCGCGCCGCTGGGTCTCTCCCGCGATTGTCATCGACCTTCCCGACGGCGGACCGATCGCCGCGGAACAGCTCGAACGGCAGGGGATCCGCACCGGCGATACCGTGCTGCTGCGCGCGAACAACAGCCGCCGCGAAGACGCACCGCCGGAGAGCGCCTCGGCGCTGACCCTCGAGGCGGCATCCTATCTGGTCTCGCGCAAGATCAACATGGTGGGCATCGACACGCTTTCGATTGAATCCTATGACGATCCATCCTTCCCCGTGCACAGGCGTTTGCTGCGCAACAACGTGCTCATCATCGAAAACCTCCGCCTCGAAAAGGTCGCTCCCGGCCGCTATACGCTGATTGTCGCGCCGCTGTTGATCACCGGCGGAGACGGCGCTCCCGCCCGCGCCCTGCTCGTCTCACGGGGATAGCGACTCGTCTGCGCCTGAGGGGCCTCCGCCGTCACCCGCTTTTGAACTCTTTCCATATCGCGAAATTGTGTATCTTTTCTCCTGCCTTTGGGATCGCAGGCCCGCGGTCCCGGTTCCGTAATACGATCAATGATGAGGTACGGTTGATGATGTTTGCTTCGATGTTTCCTCAGAAGGCGCGGCAGTTCGCCATCGCGCTGTTCTGTGTCATGATGACTGCCGCACCTGCCCTCAACGCGCAGACGCGCGCGGGCGACAGTGATTTCACCACCGTTCGCGCCGGAGATGTCTTTCGTCCGGTCAGTGAACGCGGATTGCGCAAGGCTCCCGCCGTGGAGTCGCCGTCCGTTACAACCGTGGAGGTGCCGCTGGCATCCTTCTCGAAACTGCGTGCGGCGGACAACCTGCTGCTGACGCAGTTCCCCATGCCCGACGGCACGACCGCCGATCTGCGGCTCCGCGCCTTCGATCTCTTCAGTGACAACGCCATCGTCGTCTCGCAGACGGAAGCCGGGGAAGTCCGGCGTCCGCTTCCCGATCTGCGCGCCTACCGCGGCACGGTTGGCGGCGAAACAGGCAGCTTCGTCTGGATGGCCGTCGAGGACGGCGGCATGACGGGCAGCGTGCTGCGCGACGGCGTGGAATTCAGTTTCAGCACGCGCCTCAACGGCGCGCCGCAGCAGGGCGACCGCCTGCTGAGCATTTTCGAGGCGACACCTGAAATGCGCGCCTTTACCTGCACGGTCGAAGACGATCTGTTCATCGATGACGTCCTGCGCGGCATGCCCGCCGAGGTCGACATTCTCGAGGACGATCTCGATACGCTCAAGGCGAAACTCGCCATCGATATCGATTACGAGGCCTTTGAGCATTACGGCACCGTAACGGATGCCGAGAATTACGTGTCCTCACTGCTGGTCGGCGTAGCCGCCATTTACGAGCGCGATGTGGCCGTGACCTTCGAGGTTTCGTACATGCGGACCTGGGAGACCGAGGATCCGTACAGTCCGGCCAGCGACGACGCGGCGCTGGATTCCTTCACGAAATACTGGCGCGATAACATGGACGATGTGGACCGCACACTGGCCACAATGATCTCGCGCAAGCCGATTTCCTCCTCGCGTGTCACTCAGGGACTCGCGTGGGTCAACCAGCTGTGCAGCAAGACGCATGGCTACGCGTTTGTGAAGCTTTCCTCCAACAACTCCAACATCGAGGGACACACCGGCGTCTGGGCGCATGAACTCGGGCACAACTTCGGTTCCCCGCACACACACGCCTGCGTCTGGAATCCTCCGATCGATTCCTGCTACCAGGCCGAGCCGGTACGCGGCCAGGCGCCCTGCTTCGACAACGGCGACATCCACCTGATTCTCGGCGGCGGCGAGCTGATGAGCTACTGCCATATGCGCTTCGGCAACAGCAACGTGCACAAAGTGTTCCGCGACCGTACGGGCGCGCTGGTGCGCGGCAACGCCGAGAAGGCCCTCTGCATGAACGTCACCAGCTTTGTCCGTTCGCTCGAACTCGTCACGCCGATGGGCGGCGAGGAAGTCTGTGCCGGCATGCCGCTGCAGCTGAGCTGGACCGCAGAGGGCAACAATGACTTTTCCGTCTATCTCTCCTCCGACGACGGGGCGACGTGGGACACCGTACTGGTTGACGATCTGACGCGCAACACCCGCGTCTGGGAATGGAACATCCCGTCGGATTTCCCGATCGGCAGCAGCTACCGCGTCCGTATCATCGACAACAAGAATCCCGACCTCGAAGACGAGATGGAGGCCAGTTTCTCCATCAAGGAAGGAACGGTCATTACCGACCAGGTATACTGGCGGAATGTCTGCGTTGGCGAAGGCGCATGGTTCTACGTGCGGGCCACCGGCGCGGGAGAGCTGAGCTATCAGTGGAAGAAAGACGGTGTGCCCATCCCGGGCGAGACCGGTGATGAACTGCAGCTCGAGAATCTGGAGATCGGGGACAACCTGACGCAGTACACCTGCGCCATCACCGGCGAATGCGGCACCATCGAATCCGAGCCCGCCCTGCTGAAGGTGTTCACCTCCGCGGTCATCGTCGAGGATATTGTCAACGACACCGCCTGCATCGGTGGCAGCGCGATGTTTGAAGTTGTCGCTGAGGGCTCGAACCTGACGTACAAGTGGTATTTCCGCAGCACCGGTGGACAGAACCGCACCTTCGAGGTTGACAGCTCCGTGCTGGTGATCACCGACGTGAGCGAGGAGGACTTCGGTGCATACTGGGTCGACGTCAACAGTTCCTGCGGGAAGACCACGAGCAAGACGCGCTTCCTCATCGTTCCTGACAAGAGCGTCGAAGTGCTCACGCCGTCGGTCTGGAACGAAGAGATTCCCGCCGCTGGCACGTACGAGATCCTGTGGAAGCAGTACTGCCTCAACAGCGTGAAAATCGAGTATTCCACTGACGGCGGATCGGCATGGAGCCTGATCACCGGCAGCTTCGATGCGAGCGCGGAATCCTACACATGGAGTGTCCCCGAGATCGAAGCCGAGCAGTGCTTCATCCGGATTTCGGATGCCGACAATCCCGCCACGCTGGGACAGTCGAAGCAGTTCAGAATCAAGGACATGCCTGTCAGGGAATACGCGCTCGAAGGTGTTGGATTCAGCTGGGTCGAGGTCGGTGAAGTGTCCGAGCAGCCGCTCGGCATTGAGAACACGGGCCGGGCGTCACTCGAAGTGACCGCCACGACCATTCTCGGGACGTCAGAAGTCACGGTGAAAAACGGTGCGCCGTTTACCGTCGCGCCGGGTGAGAGCTATGATCTCATGCTCGCCTATGAGCCCACCGCGGCGCTGCGCATGGACGGCAAGCTCATCGTCATTCACAACGCCGGTTCGCCCGATACCATCCCGGTATTCGGCGAAGGATTTATTACCACCTCGACCGGTGACGTTCCGCGTCCGCAGCATCTGCTGCTCGATCAGAACTACCCGAATCCCGTTTCCCTCTCGCTGGGCGGGCGCACCAATATCATCTTCGAGCTGCCGCGCCGCGCCGGCGTCTCGCTGGTGCTGTACAACACGCTCGGACAGAAAGTGCGCACGCTGTTCGAGGGAACGCGCGAAGCGGGACGTCATACCTTCGCCGTTTCGCTCGACGGTCTGTCGGCGGGCATGTACCTGTACCGCCTGACCACGAACAGCGGCGCGGTGACGCGTGTGCTGCATGTGATGCGCTAGTATCCGCGGCTTTTTGCCGCCGCCATTGAAAGGCAACCACGGATTTCGCAGATTATTGCACAGATTCACACGGAAACGAGATGAACTCTGGCACCCGAATCTGCTGAATCCGTGGTTGCCTTTCGCGCATATTTCACTGCCACTGTAATGGTATTATCCTGATGCATTTCCCGATCCTCGCAGATATCGTCGTCATTTTCGCGATCAGCGTGCTGGTCGTATTCATCTTCCACCGGCTGAAAATCCCGCCCATTATCGGATTTCTGTTCACCGGTGTGCTGGCGGGGCCGAACGGTCTTGGCGCGGTGACGGCAATCGAAGAGGTGGAAGTGCTCGCCGAGATCGGTGTCATCCTGCTGATGTTCACCATCGGACTCGAGCTGTCCATCCGCGAGCTGCTGCGCATGAAAAAGGCGGTGCTCGGCGGCGGCGGGCTGCAGGTCGGTCTCAGCATCGCGGCCACGTTCGGCATTTTCGCGCTGATGGGATTTCCTCCGGCGGTCGGACTGTTCGCCGGCTTCCTCGCCGCGCTCAGCTCCACCGCCATCGTCCTCAAGCAACTGCAGAGCAGCGCGCAGATCGAGAGTCCGCACGGCCGCGCATCCCTCGGCATCCTCATTTTCCAGGACATCATCATCGTGCCGATGATGCTGCTGACACCGCTGCTGGCCGGCGCCGCTCAGGGCAGTATCGGAGAAGAGATCCTCATTCTGCTCGCCAAGAGCGCCGGCGCGGTGCTGCTCGTGCTGCTGGCCGCGCGCTACGTCATTCCGAAGCTCCTGCATCAGGTGGCCGCCACGCGCGACAAGGAACTGTTTTTCCTGGCGATCGTGTCGATCTGCTTCCTCGTGGCGTGGCTGACATCCAGCATCGGACTGTCGCTCGCACTCGGTGCCTTTCTTGCCGGCATGATCATCGCCGACTCGGAGTACAGCCATCATGCGCTCGGCAACGTCATCCCGTTCCGGGACCTGTTCACCAGCTTTTTCTTTGTTTCCGTCGGCATGCTGCTCGATCCCGCCGCCATCGCCGCGCGTCCGGTCACCGTCGTGCTGCTCACGCTCGCCGTGCTCGTCGGCAAGAGCGTGCTCGCCGGCGGCGCCATGCTGCTGCTGCGCTTCCCGCTGCGCACGGCGATTATTACGGGACTGGGCCTCAGCCAGATCGGGGAGTTTTCATTCATTCTATCCCGCGTGGGAGTGGAGGCCGGGCTGCTCTCCGGGGGCATGTACCAGCTTTTTCTTTCCGTCAGTATCCTCACGATGGCGCTGACGCCGGTGCTGATGGCGGTCGCCCCGCGTCTCGCGGAGGTGCTGGGAGCGAAACGCCGCGAGCCGGAGGGGAAGGGCGGCGAGGCGAAAGACGGCCTGCTCATCGTGGGCTACGGGCTCAACGGGAGGAATCTCTATCTCGCGGTGCGGGACTCCGACATCCCGGTGTCCATTCTCGAGATGAATCCCGACACCGTGCGGAAGGAACGTGCGGCGGGTGTGCCGATACAGTTCGGCGACGCCACGCAGGATGCCGTGCTCGCGCACGCCGGCGTGAAGGAGGCGCGTGTCGTGGTCATCGCCATTTCGGATCCGGCCGCCACCGGGCGCATCACCGAGCGCGTCAATGCGCTCAATCCCTCTGCGCATGTCATCGCCCGCACGCGCTTCACATCCGAGGTGCCGAAACTGTTCGCGCTTGGCGCAGACGAGGTCATTCCCGAAGAATTCGAAACCGCCATTGAGATTTTCGCCCGCACACTCACGCGGCTGGGCATCGGCGAGGAGGAAATCCGTGAGCGCGTGCTGCACCTGCGTGAGGACGGGTACGCGACGTTCCGGGGACGGGATTCCGCCCTTCCGTGACGGAACCGCTTTCCGAGTGCCGGCTGTTGATATCCTGAAAGGAAGTTGCTACTTTTCAGACGGTTATACTGATCTGCCACATATCCCTACCGGTAACTTCTTGAACGCGGGATCACCCTACATGCACATGCCGAACGCTTACCGCGGCATGCGACATCAACCATCTTTCACATACTCGTAAGGTACTATGGCTGCACTGGTACGCTTTCTCACATCATCCATCTTGAGCAAGATCGTCATGGCAGCGACAGGACTGGTCCTCGTACTGTTCCTGCTCGGTCACATGGCGGGCAACCTCCAGATGTATCTCGGCCAGGATGCCATGAACACCTACGCGGAAACCCTGCAGGGCCTCGGCGGTCTGCTCTGGGTCATTCGCGCCGCGCTGTTCATCATGCTGGTCCTCCATGTCATCACTTCCATCAAGCTGAAGTGGGAAAACTACAACGCCCGTCCCGAACAGTACGCCATGCGGAAATACGTGCGCGCGTCGCTTTCGTCGCGCACGATGATCTGGACGGGGATCATGATCTTTCTGTTCGTCACCTATCATCTGCTGCATTTCACCATCCACGCGACGAATCCCGCGTACGGCGGACTGTACGACGCGATGGGGCGCCATGACGTGTACTCCATGGTGGTGCTCGGATACAGCAACGTGCTGATCTCCCTGGTGTACATCGCGGCGATGATCCTGCTCGCCTTCCACCTCTTTCATGCCATCGAGAGCATGTTCCAGACGCTCGGCGTGAATCACGAGAAGTACAATCCCTTCATCCACGGTCTGAGTCTGACGGTGGCGAGCATCATCATGGTGGGCTTCCTTTCCATTCCCATCGGCGTGTTATTCGGTTGGATCGAACTACCTGCAGGAGTGATAATACTATGACATTAGATTCGAAAATCCCCTCAGGACCGCTTGCAGAGAAGTGGGACAGGCATCGCTTCGACATGAAGCTGATCAATCCCGCGAACAAGAGAAAATACAGTGTCATCGTCGTCGGCACCGGACTGGCGGGCGCATCCGCGGCCGCGACCATGGCCGAGCTGGGATACAACGTCACAGCGCTTTGTTATAACGACAGCGCGCGCCGCGCGCACAGCATCGCCGCGCAGGGCGGGATCAACGCCGCGAAGAATTACCAGAACGACGGCGACAGCATCTGGCGCCTGTTTTACGACACGGTCAAGGGCGGCGACTACCGCTCCCGCGAGGCGAATGTCTACCGTCTCGCCCAGGTGAGCAACAATATCATCGACCAGTGCGTGGCGCAGGGTGTGCCGTTCGCGCGCGAGTACGGCGGCTATCTCGACAACCGCTCGTTCGGCGGCGCACAGGTGTCGCGCACCTTCTATGCCCGCGGCCAGACCGGTCAGCAGCTGCTGCTCGGCGCGTACTCGGCGCTGATGCGCCAGGTGGGGCTCGGCAAGGTCGATCTGTACACGCGTCATGAGATGATGGATGTCGTGCTGGTGGACGGACACGCCCGCGGCATCGTCGCGCGCGACATGGTGACCGGCAAGGTGCAGAGTTTTGCCGCGGATGCGGTGATCCTCGCCACCGGCGGCTACAGCAACGTGTATTTCCTGTCCACCAACGCCATCGCCTGCAACGTCACCGCGGCCTACCGCGCGTACAAGAAGGGCGCGGCATTCGCCAATCCAGCCTTCGTGCAGATCCATCCGACCTGCATTCCCGTTTCGGGGGAGCATCAGTCCAAGCTCACCCTGATGTCGGAATCCCTGCGCAACGACGGCCGGATCTGGGTGCCGAAGAAGAAAGGCGAAACGCGGAATCCCAACGATATTCCCGAAGACGAACGCGATTATTACCTCGAGCGCAAGTACCCGAGCTTCGGCAACCTTTCGCCGCGCGACATCAGTTCGCGCAGCGCCAAGGAGGTCTGCGACGAGGGACGCGGCGTGGGCCCGACAGGCTACGGCGTGTACCTCGACTTCCGCGACGCGATCAACCGGCTCGGCAGGGATGTCATCGAGGCGCGTTACGGCAATCTCTTCCAGATGTATGAGCGCATCACGGGCGAGGATCCCTACCAGGTGCCGATGCGCATCTATCCCGCGCTGCATTATACCATGGGCGGGCTCTGGGTCGATTACAACCTGATGAGCACCATTCCCGGACTGCATGTGCTGGGCGAGGCCAATTTCTCCGATCACGGCGCGAACCGGCTCGGCGCCAGTGCGCTGATGCAGGGACTCGCCGACGGGTACTTCGTGATTCCGTACACCATCGGCGACTACCTGGCGAAGTCCGGCGGCGGCGAGAAGGTGACCACCGATCACCCCGAATTCAAGAAAGCGGAAGAGGATGTGCGCGCGCGCATCGGCAAGCTGCTCGATCTCAACGGATCGCGCACGGTCGTTTCCATTCACCGCGAGCTCGGGCACATCATGTGGAATTACGTCGGCATGGCGCGCAACGAGGAGGGGCTCAAGAAGGCTCTCGAGCAGATTCCGAAGCTCCGCGAGGAATTCTGGGAGAACGCCAAAGTCGTCGGCGACGGTGAAAGCGTCAACCAGGCGCTGGAGCGCGCCGGCCGCGTGGCGGATTTCCTTGAATTCGCCGAGCTGCTGGTCTATGACGCGCTGAACCGCGAGGAAAGCTGCGGCGGTCATTTCCGCGAGGAATACCAGACCGAGGACGGCGAGGCGCTCCGCAACGACGAGGATTACGCCTATGTCGCGGCCTGGGAATTCACCGGAGTCGGCGAGAAACCCATCCTGCACAAGGAGCCGCTCGAGTTCGAGAATGTGAAGCTTCAGACAAGGAGTTACAAGTAATGAAACTCAAACTGCACATTTGGCGCCAGAAGAGCACGCAGGACAAGGGGAAGATGGTCACCTACGAAGTGGATGGCATCATCGAGGATATGTCTTTCCTCGAAATGCTCGACGTGCTCAACGAGAAACTGATCCTCAACGAGGAGGAACCGGTGGCGTTCGACCACGACTGCCGCGAGGGCATCTGCGGCGCCTGCTCACTGACCATTAACGGCATTCCGCATGGTCCCGAAAAAGAAACCACCATCTGCCAGCTGCACATGCGGCATTTCAAAGATGGCGATGAGATTTATGTCGAGCCGTTCCGCGCGCGGGCCTTCCCCGTGCTGCGCGATCTCGTGACCGACCGCACCGCCTTCGACCGCATCATGCAGGCGGGCGGCTTTGTTTCGGCCAACACCGGTGGCATACCCGATGCGAACGCCATTCCCATCAGCAAGAAGGATGCCGATCTCGCGATGGATAATGCGGCTTGCATCGGCTGCGGCGCCTGCGTGGCGGCCTGCAAGAACGCATCGGCCATGCTTTTTGTCTCCGCGAAGGTCGCCCAGTACGCGTACCTGCCGCAGGGACAGACCGAGCGGAAGCGGCGCGTTCTCAACATGGTCGCGCAGATGGACCGCGAGGGTTTCGGCAACTGCACGAATTACTATGAGTGCGAAGCCGTCTGTCCGAAGGGCATCAGTGTCGCATCAATCGCGCTGATGAACCGTGATTTCCTCCGCGCTTCGCTATCGGAGGAGAAGGCGCTGGATCGCTGATTCAGGTAAATCGCTCTTATCGACGTTTCAGATAGCCCCACCCTCACGGGTGGGGCTATCGCATTTCGCCCGATCCGCCCGATCCTCCACGCTTCTCACGTCTTTCCCCCTTGCATCATATTGTCAAAATCGTATTTTATCTATGCTACGCTTCACTTTCAGACATAGTCTCCAGGGAAGCACGAAAGAGCGAATGAAGCGAGTTCTTTAACAGGATAGTTGTCTTTATACGAATCGATAGGAGGATACCATGGACATGAGATCGATTTCTCCGCCTGGCAGGGCAAGGCCGCACGTCTTTCCCAAGACGCAGCGGGATCCCGAGCCGTTCACGTACTTCACGGAACGGAACTTCGAGAATATCACCCAGGTCAACGAACTCCCCCCCGAACTTCGTTTCGACATGCAGGTCGTGTCGAGCGTTCTCCCCTTCAAAGTCAATTCCTACGTCGTCAACCAGCTCATCGACTGGTCTGACATCCCCGACGATCCCATTTTTCAGCTGACCTTCCCGCAGAAGGGCATGCTGACCGAGGATCATTTCAACCGCATGGCTGCGCTGCTGAAAAACGACGCACCGCGCAAGGACATCAAGGAAGAGGCCAACCGCATCCGCCTCGAGCTGAACCCGCATCCGGCGGGACAGACGACGCTGAACGTCCCGACGCTGGACGGCGAGGTGCTGCCCGGGCTGCAGCACAAGTACCGCGAGACGGTGCTGTTTTTCCCCGCCGCGGGACAGACCTGTCACTCCTACTGCACGTTCTGCTTCCGCTGGGCGCAGTTCGTGGGTATGAGCGATCTGCGTTTCGCCGCGAAGGAGGCGAGCCAGCTGAAAGAGTACATCCGCCGCCATCCGGAGGTGACCAACGTGCTTTTCACCGGCGGCGATCCCATGGTCATGAAGACGCACAAGCTCGAGCAGTACGTCGAGCCGCTGCTCGATCCCGCACTCGAGCATCTTCAGACCATCCGTTTCGGTACGAAATCAATGGCCTACTGGCCGCAGCGTTTTGTGAACGATCCCGACGCCGACGATCTGCTGCGCATGTTCGAGCGCATCATCGCTTCCGGACGCTCGGTGGCCGTCATGGCGCATTACAATCATCACAGAGAGCTGGAAACCTCGCTCGCTCGGGAAGCGGTGCGCCGCATCCGCGACACCGGCGCGGTGATCCGCAGCCAGTCGCCCGTACTGGCGCATATCAACGACTCCGCCGGCGTCTGGGAGCTGATGTGGCGCGAGCAGGTGCGTCTCGGCATCATTCCGTACTACATGTTTGTTGAGCGCGACACGGGTGCCGAGCATTATTTCAAAATCCCGCTCGTCAAGGCAACAAAGATTTTCCGCGAGGCTTTCCGTCACGTGAATGGACTGGCGCGCACGGTGCGCGGCCCGTCGATGTCGGCCACCCCCGGCAAGGTCGAGGTCACCGGCATGAGCGAAGTCAACGGCGAGAAGGTGCTGGCGCTGCGCTTCCTGCAGGGCCGCAATCCCGACTGGGTCGGGCGCCCCTTCTTCGCGAAGTACGACGAGGAAGCGTCCTGGCTGCATCACCTGAAACCGGCCTTCGGACAGGAGAAATTCTTCTTCGAGGATGAACTCGCCCGCATGACGGACGAAAAAATGAAGGAAGTCGACGCGGCGTAGATTCGGTCGATTTTTGGCTCCTTTTCAAGCCCGGATGTGTCTGCACGTCCGGGCTGTTTTGTTTGGGACGCGAGGATCGTACTCCTGCTCCCTTCCGGTTTGCATCCCGCCCGCATTCCCCCTATTTTCTCAGGCACAACAGTCTGAATCCACGTGCTCAAGCAATTCAAGGAACTTGCCGACGATAATACCTCCGGTGCCACCGAGCTGATCCACAAGCTCCTGGCGCTCTGTGAGAACTGTGCCATCGGCTACCATGTCGATGCGCTGCGCGAGGGCTTCGCGCTCCTCGAGCAGTCGCAGCTCAGCATGCCGTCGCTGCATGCCGTGCTGCATATCCTCAAGTCTGATTTCCTGCCGAAACTCATCGAGGGCGAGGAAAACGCCGACGCCATCCAATACATCGCCTCACTGGAGAAAATCCTCTCCGAGTCGGGGGAGACCATCGCAGCGCTGTTCCTGGAAAAGGTGCCCGAACCGCAGTCCGCGGTCACCATTTCCCGCAGTTCCACCGTGCTGGCAACCCTGCGGCGGCTGCACGAACATGAACTGCTCCGGCATGCCTATGTGCTCGAGGCGCGTCCGATGCTGGAGGGACACCGCACCATCCGCGACATGACGGACAAAGGGGTGCAGGCCACGCTCATGACAGATGCCGCCATGGCGGAGGCACTGGCTCGCGTCGATTTCGCCATCGTGGGCGCCGACAGCATCAGCGCCGACGGCTACCTGCTCAACAAAACCGGTACGTTCCCCCTGGCGATGTGCTGCAGGGAGCTGAACATCCCGCTGTACGTCGTCTGCGATTCGCTGAAATTTTCCCCGCAGCTGCGGGAGGATATTCTCGTCGAGGATAAACCGGCCGAGCAGCTGCTCGAGCGGCAGGAAGGAGACAGCTTCGACATCTGGAACCGCTATTTCGAATGGACGCCGGTCGATTACTGCACCGCATTCATCACCGAGCGGGGCATTTTCGCCCCCGATCAGCTCAGCGCGCTCGTGGGAGAGGAGAGCGCCTGATCACTCCATGAACATCCCTGTCCGTATGCGTTTTGTTCTTGCGGTCCTGCTGTGCTTCCCGGCCGCACCGTCCATGCGCGCGCAGGATTCCGCGCGGGAGCTGCTGCGCGAGCGGACATCCATGCCGCATGCCCGGCAGTCGGCCGCGCGCCCGGCGCCACGTCTTTCCTCCCCGGACAAAAGTCCCGGCCGGCCTGCCGCGTCTGAACAGCTGCATGCCCTTCGCCGCTCCGCGGATGCCGATCTCACGCAAGATGCCGATCTCACGCAAGATGCCGATCTCACGCAAGATGCCGATCTCACGCACACCGTATTCGGTTACCACCCGTACTGGATTCCCGACGCGGCGGCAGAGTTCTATCGTTTCGAGCTGCTCTCTCATTTCGCGTATTTCGGCGCGGCGGTGGATCCCGGCAGCGGTGAAATCGCCGATTATTACGGATGGCTCGTTTCGCCGGTCATCGACAGCGCGAAGGCGGCGGGTGTGCGCGTGCACCTGGTCGCGACGAACTTCGGCGCCTCCGCCAACCGCACGCTGCTGTCATCACCCGCCGCGCGGGACACGCTGGTGCGCCGCCTGATCGAACTCATGCGCCTCCGCGGCGCCGACGGCGTGAACATCGATTTCGAGGCGGTGCCGGGCGATCAGCGCGACAACCTCACCGCATTCTTCGCCACGCTCGACGCGGCGCTCGCGTCGGAACTGCCTGATGCGGAGATCAGCGCCGCCCTTCCCGCGGTGGACTGGAGCGACTCGTGGAACGCCGCAGCCCTCGCGCAGCACATCGACATCTTCTTCATCATGTGCTACGATTACTGGTGGTCGGGCAGCAGTACCGCCGGTCCGGTCGCTCCCCTGCAGGGCAGCACGTACAACGTCACGCGCAGTCTCACCACCTGGCTGCAGAACGGCATCCCCGCCGAACGCATGGTCATGGGCGTGCCGTATTACGGCTACGACTGGCCGGTGGTCTCGGAGGCGCCACAGTCCTCGACGCAGGGCAGGGGACAGGCGCGCACCTATTCACGCGTTCAGGAGATGCTGCAGAGCCATGATCGCCGGTGGAGCACGGTCTTTCTGAATCCCTGGTTCCCGTATCTCGTGGCGGACTGGCGGCAGGTCTGGTACGACGACGCCGAAAGCCTCGAATACAAGTACGAACTCGTGAAGAATCTCGGCATCGCCGGCGCGGGGATGTGGGCGCTCGGCTATGACGGCGAGCATCCGGAGCTGTGGGATCTGCTCGCGCGCAGCTTCACGCGCACGACCACGGTCGCTGAGCCGCCGCTGGCCGGCGGGATTGCGCTCGACGTGTATCCCCAGCCCGTGCGGGCGGAGGGCGTCGCGCACTGCCGTTTCACCCTCCCGGCGGGTGGACAGGCGCGCCTGGTGATGCGCGATTTGCTGGGACGTATCCTCTGGGAGAAAAGTCTTTTTCGGGGGGATGAACGCGCGGCGCTGCCGCTGCGTGATGTCGGCGCAGGCACATATCTGCTGGAGCTGACATCGGCGGGGGAGCGGACGGTACGGCCGTTTATTGTTGTTCGCTAGTGGCGGAGCGTCCGTGTCCACACCCTGACGGGTGTGGCTAGCGGTATCCACACGCGTGAATGTGTGGTCACCCGACATCCCGAGCCGCCGGCGGTATCCACACGCGTGAGCGTGTGGTCACCCGACACAGCCGCTTCCCCCGTTGTCCATCCTCCCTCCATCAGCTATATTGAACGGTTCACACAGCCGGACCGGCACTGCCTGTCAGCGTCCCCCGGCGCCGCATCCCCACAATCAGATCACCATTGGCTCAGAAACGGAAAAAGCAGCAGAAGCAGGGCAACGCCAGATCCGACGGCAGCGGCCGCAAGCCGCTCAGCGCCGCGCCGGAGCTGTCGCGCACCGAGCGCAGCGTGCTCTGGGCCGTCGGCGCCTTCGTCGTGCTGCGCGGCATCGCCGCGGCAGCGCCCACCGGGGGACTGCGGCTGTGGGGGATTGACTTTTTCTCCGTGCTCGACGGAGCTCTGCCCCTGCTGCTCGCATGGCTGCCGCTGCTGTTCATCTTTCCCGCCGTCGCGCGTCTCTTCACCGGACGCAGCGGGGCGGCTGCCGGCGATACGGATTCCGGTGGTGCGGCGCCCGTCCGCCTGACCCTGGCGCTGCTGCTCACCGTGGCCGCGGGCGCCGTGGCGATGACCGTGCACGTGAGCTATGCCTTCCTCGGAGACGGTACCTGGTATCCCGCCGAACTGTACCGCAGCATGAACGTCTCCGGTTACGCCAACAGCATGATCAAGCCCAGCGCGTGGCTGACCGGACTTCTGATCGATGCCGGCGCGCGGATGTTTCAACCCGACGATCTCCGTCTTCCCTTCGTCGTCGCGGATGCCGCCGGTGCCGTGATCGCCACCGCCGCCGTGCTGTTCGCCACGCTGAAGGAGCGCTCCCGCACGACCGGGCTCGCCATGCTGCTGCTGCTCGGCTCCTCCGGCTCGCTGATCTTCCTCGGCTACATCGAGCTCTACGCCCTGGTGTACGCGCTGAGCATCGCGTATTTCATGACCGCCTGGCAGTGCCTGCGCGGCCGCAATTCCGTCTGGCTGCCCGGTGCGCTCCTGTTCGCCGCCATCCTCTTCGGCGCCTCGGCCGTCGTCTGGATTCCATCCTATCTGCTGCTGCTCCACTGGAAATTCCGCGGCGAGGAGGGCGCGTTCCCGCTCCGCCGCGCCGCGGTCGTGCTCATGCTGCTGCCGCTCGCCGGCATCGCCGTGCTCTATGTGGCGGGAGGCGGCAGCGGCGACAGCGCCTACCTCGTGCCGCTCACGCCGTACGAACGTATCGTCGACGGACTCTCCACCGGATGGCAGCGGTACGTGCTCACCGCGCCGGAGCGCTGGGCCGACCTCCTCAACGCGCTGTTCCTCACGATGGGCGCGATGATTTTCGTCCTCCCGGTGCTGCTTTTCTCCGCCCGGCGAAAGCAACTTCTTTCCGCGCCACCGGTGCTCTTCGGCGCCACTGCCGCGGCGGGCGGCTTCACCCTGCTGATCTTCGGCAACACCTTCCTCGGTCTCGCGCGCGACTGGGATGTCGCGGCATTCGCGGTGCTGGGCGGCGTCTTCCTGCTTTTCGTCCTCATCCTCGTGCTCGACGAGCGCAGCAGCCAGCGCGTGCGTCTCTTCCTTCCGGCCCTCGCCGCCGCCGTGCTCTCGCAGCTCGCGCTCTGGGTCATGGTCAACACCGACGAGGAGGCCTCCGCCGAGCGCTTCGAGCAGATCGCTTCCATGGATGCAGGGATACTTCTTCCGATGAACACCTTCACCGCCTGGGAGAATCTCCGCAAATTCTACCGCTCGGGCGGGGAGGGGGATGCATATTTCCGTGTGATGCGGCGTCTCATCGAAACCGGCTATCGCCGGGATGTCAGCTACGAGGAATACCTCAGCTCCGTGCTCCGCCTGCGGGATGCCGACGCGGCTGCGCGGGAATGGCGCTGGCTGATGGATACCCTCCTCGAGGATGCGCGCACGGCACGTGAGGGCGACAGGGGGGATTCGCTTCCTGCCGATGGACGAAAATCGGATGCTCGTTCAGCGCAGGATGACGCCCGGCCCGAGGCGTCGTCCCGTTTTTTCCGCGAATTCGCGGCACGCGCGCTGCTTTCGGCCTGGCAGGTAAAGCGGCGTGATATCGTTCTGGAATACATGGGGGATTTCAGCACGATGCTGCCGTCGTGGCCCGAGCGGGGACTGCTGAATCTGCTCGTGCAGCCGCCGGCGGACGAAACGCAGGCCGCTGCCATGCTCTCCGCCGCGACGGATGAGGATACCCGTGACGCGTTTCTGCTCATGACGGCGGGCAGTCTATATCACCGCTATGGCCTGCTCGATCGGGCCGCCCGCTATTACGACCGCGCCCTCGAGCGCGAACCCTCCACCTATCCCTCCTGGTATCTCGTTGCGGCGCGTTTCCACCTCGACGTACGCCGCGACACCGCCAGAGCGCGTTCCCTTCTGGAAGCGTGCATCGAACACGCTCCCTCCTCGGACGAAGCCGGAACAGCGGCTTCACTGCTTCAGACCCTGCCCTGACACCTTCCGTTTCGTTGTTCTGACTGTCATTTCATTCCCAGACGGGCATATCCCTTCTGCAGGGCTTCGGGAAGTGCGATATATCGTATATTCTTTCCCCTGAAAGCGGCCCATTTTTTCACTGTGAAAAAAAAGCACTTTTTGTCTTGCGTTGAGAAAGCAAAGGGCCTATCTTTCATACACTACGGCTCGATGTACATATGATTCCAAACGATTCAGGACAGAGGTGAGCATCCTGATATGGGTGTTTTCTGTCACTGGAGTTCATTTATGCAATTTTCTCCCTTTCACAATTTACAGGTGAACGTATGAAAGGCTATGTCATCCATTTCGGCCGGGGACTCCCTCTCGCAATCGCCCTTGTTGCGGTCCTTGGTTTTCTCGCCACACCGCCGGGTCAGGCGCAGACCACGATGCCGGCGCCATATCAGACAAGTTTTGATACCGGGGGATCGAGTGGCCCATGGGACGGATGGACACGAAGTGGTAGTGGTCCATATTGGCAATGGGATAACAACAATACTGGTTCATCGAACACCGGACCAAGCGGTCCGTATGACGGCACGTACTACGTCTATCTCGAGACGAGTACAAGCTCCGGGACGGCATACCTGACAAATCGTTTTGACGTTTCGGCGATGACAAGTCCCACCGCATATTTCTGGTATCATATGTATGGTTCCGCGATGGGAACGCTGGCTTTTGAGGTTTCCACGAACTCGGGTGTGAGTTGGACGTCACTGTGGTCGAAAACCGGTCAGCAGCACAGTTCCATGACAGCACCCTGGACGCAGGCTTCAGTCAGTCTTGCAGCCTACAACACGTCCACGGATCTCTGGGTACGTTTCAAGGGCGTACGCGGGTCGAGTTTCACCAGCGACATGGCGGTGGATCTGTTCCAGCTCTACGAGCCAGGCAACATGAGCCTGCTCAGCAGCTACGCCGAGCATCCGACGACCGTGAGCGGAGCCGGCACAAGCAATCTGCAGGTCCTGCGAGTGAATCTGCTGACCAGCAGTCCGACGAATCCGAAGGACGTCACGGCAATGAATTTCAGCACGGCCGGCACGACGAATCTCGGTGATATTTCGAACGCGCGGCTGTACTACACGGGCAACAGCTCGAACTTCTCGACGAGCAACATGTTCGGCAGTGCCGTCGCCACGCCGGGCGGCACGCTGTCGTTTACCGACACGCAGACGCTGACGCTGGGTTCGAATTATTTCTGGCTGGTGGTAGATGTCTCTCCCACGGCGATGTCGGGCAACCAGATCGATGCGTCGTGCACGAGTTTCACCTTCGACGGATCGAGCTCCACGCCAAATCCATCCTCGCCTGCGGGATCGATCGGGATATTTGGTCCGCTCAGCGGCACCTACACCATCGATCCGAATGGTTCGGGACCGACGAACTTCACTTCGTTCAGCGCGGCCGTCACGGTGCTGAACCTGGCTGGCATTACGGGACCGGTGACGTTCAACGTGGCTTCGGGCACGTACAGCGAACAGTTCGAGATCCAGCAGATCACGGGATCCAGTGCGACGAACACGATCACTTTCGACGGAGGGACGAACAACCCGGTGATCGCGTACAACACGACGAGCGACTACGATTACGTCATCCGTCTGGACCGGGCGGACTACATCACATTCAAGGGTCTGACGATCAATAATGATGGCGCGGAAGGCGCTGGCATCATTCTGATGACGAACACCTCGTACTCGAATCCCTGCGATCACATCACGATCGACAACTGCACGATCAACATGAGTACGACCACCACCGACACGTATACGGCGGCAATCGCCGGACGTACGACGACGAGTACGACGACGTATCGCAAATACGCTGAGAACCTGACGGTGCAGAACTGCACGCTGACCGGCGGGGGCACGGGGATTTACCTGCGCACCTACAGCAGCAGCAGCTCGTCGTTATGGACGCAGAACAACCGCTTCCTCAACAACACGATCACGGATTTCTACGTTTACGGAATTTACCTCTATTACTATCATTCCGGGCCGCAGATCATCGGAAACACGATCAAGCAGCGGATGGGGAACACCTATACCGGGGGATATGGAGTGTACTGTTACCGCGCACAGAATGGACCGCGGATCGAAGACAACGTGATCCAGGCCAAGCAGTACGGGATCTACCTGTATTACACCAACCGCTATTCCTCGAGCTCGAACCGTGCGAAGATCATCAACAACATGATCACGACGGTTCCGGCGACACCGACGAACGCGTCGACGCAGTACGGCCTGTACAGCAGGTACTACGATCGCTACGTGGACTGTTTCCACAACAGCATCAACATCGTTCCGCCGGGCAATGACTCGAACACCAAGTACGGCATGTACCTGTACTACTATTCGGGTTACGGGGACTGGGACGTGCGCAACAACATGATCCAGATCGACGAACCGTCGACGGGAACGGCGCAGGGGACAGCCTATCTGCTCTACGTGTCGAATGATGCGAAATTTACGACCTTTGATTACAACGTTTTCTACAGCTACAGTTCGTCGACGCCCTTCGACTGGGAAGGTGCGAAGACGTGGGCGACACTGCCGAAGACGACGTTCAACGCGAATTCGCAGTGGGGCGAGGCGTACTACGTGTCTCCGACGGATCTGCACTCGCGTTCGCACAAGGCGTACCTCGCAGGCGCGAATCTCGGGATCACCGAGGATATCGACGGCGAATCACGCGGGACGACTCCCTGCATCGGCGCTGACGAGTACCCGACGCCGCCGCCTGAGTACGACATGGCGGTCAAACTCGTGCAGGTCGGCTACGCGACCGACAAATGGGCCCGCCTGGCAGGCGCAAACAACCACACGGTGAAAGCCGTCATCGAGAACATGGGTCTCAAGGACAATCCGACGTCGCTGGACCTCGGCTTCGCCGGGATGCCAATGGCGAACCAGGGCGACGCGGCGGTGGTGGAGAACCTGACGCCGACGTGGAACGGCAGCGAGGGCCTCGTGGAGTTTGCCACGCCGCTGACCGGTCTCGCCGAATCACCGAGCACGACACTGTACGTGCGGAGTTTCTGGGCGAATGACGCGAACGGCGCGAACGACCAGGCAAGCGATACGCACGAGATCTTCGGCGAGAAGGTACACGGATTCGAGAACTTCGACAGGTTCGCCACACCGGAATTCTCGTACTATCCGGGTTGGATGGATCTGCCGTGGACGATCATCGACAACAACGGCGGCGAGCAGCCGGTGACCGAAACCGGGGTGGGCTCCGGCGGCACAACGGCGATCTACTTCAATGACGGCGGCAATCCCTCCGACGAGTGGATTGTCACGCCGGCGGCGTCGCTGCTTCCAGCGGCGAGCTACCGGATCGGCTTCGATTTCGAAAACATCGCCTCGGTGCCGGTGTCGATCGAGATGGCCTGGGGCAATGCGCCGACGCCGTCGTCAATGACGACGTTCGCGACGTTCTCGAGCGTCGGCCAGGGCACGTACACGGCCAAGGAGCTGTGGATCAATTCCGGTGAAGCCGGGGATCCGTACTTCAACACGCCGCCGGCGACGGGCATGTATTACATCGGTATCCGTGTGGTATCGACAGCGGACGGGGCTGAATGGTCGATCGACAACATCAAGCTCGACGACAATCCGTCACCGCCGCCCAAAATCGGGTACGCCCTTCCGGGCTCGCCGATCGAGGACTTCGTCGATGACGACAGCGATCCGATTCAGGTGACGGCGAACTACAAGCAGCCGGGTCTGATCAACAAGACCTTCCAGGTTGCGACGACGACAAACATTTACGGATTCCGGGGCGACATGCTCTGGGACGTCGAGTCGGCGGATTCGTGGATCACGATCACCAAGGAGAACCCGGATCCGACCGAGCAGGGCTACAATTTCACGCCGCCGCGTCCGCGTCAGTTCCAGACGTTCACGATGACGGTGGATCCCTCGGGGATGTCACCGGGGCTGCACATCGGGCATCTGACGTTCTACGCGGTGCTGTTCAACGACGACTTCCCGCCCCCGAACCAGGGTCTTGTGGCGACCAATCAGCCGCTTGAGGTGGAAGTGCATCTGCGCATCACCAACACCGGTGGCGGAACAGGACGCACGACGCTGGTCGGGAAGCTTCCGGGCCCGTTCACGGTGCCGGGCAGTCCGTATCACTTCGTCGATACGCAGACGGGCGACCCGATCGCGACACTGGAAGTGACGGCGGGTCAGATCGATGAACTGACGATCCGCACCTATCCGAATCAGCTGCCGCAGAATCTCTCGCGTTTGCTGTATGTGAAGCGGTACTGGCAGTTTGACCACGTCGGTTCGGGTTGGACGGCGAACGTGACGTTCCCGTACGCGGATCACGAGGCGTCGATGGTGATGGATCGTAACCAGCTGCGCGGCGTGCGCCAGCCGGCGCCGCTGGGTATGTGGGAAGATCCGATCAACGGCACGACGTCGGTCTCGGA
>CAJXVM010000030.1 GCA_913061095.1 uncultured Ignavibacteria bacterium | reverse complement strand
GGATCCTCGTTTGGATGCGAATAGCTATCGTAAAATGGTAAATAATTGGTCTCGAGATTCTGGGCTACGGACGGATTATGAAAGACGGCAGGCGCTTATCGAGTTGGATGTGTTCGCGGCGAAGTCTCTCAATTTGAGTCTTGAAGAACTCCAAACCATTTACCGCATCCAATTCCCCGTCCTCCACCAGTATGAGCAGGACACCTGGTACGACAGGAAGGGGCGCATCGTATTCACCGTGAGCAAGGGTCTTCCCGGCGTAGGCGTGGACAGGAAGACCTGGGAAGAAATCCGTCACATGCAGGAAGGCGAGACCTTCACCGTGGAGCGCGAAGACGACACCCTGCCCGGCGGTCCCCGCCTCAAGACCATCACCTACCACGCCCCCTTCGACCGCTGCGACCGCGAAGAGGATTACCGCACTGCGTGGAAGGAGTTGGAGCAGAGGAGACTGTGAAGCATTTGTTTGAACACCGAGTCGCATATCCGTATGGTAACTGTCGGTATCGAAAAATGTGTCTCAAAAAGCGGCTGCTCTTGTATTTATGCGTTCATATTCCTATACTCCGTCAATCGAAATTGTTAACCGCCTGATATGAGCAGCTATTCCCTGAATCTCCGCACAATGTTGCAGGACGCAGACGTGGCGATCATTCAACCTTCGCCATCAGGACGTCACGCTCCGTTTGGAACGACGGCAGGAGTGAGGCGGAAATATGAGCTCGTCTATGAACCGGAACACTGGTACGGTGAATGCACTAAGGGTAGTCGCCCGGGAGAGAGAGAGTCGACAGCGCGATTTCCCCGGCACTCCTTCGCCACCTATCCTTGTAAGGGCGGTGGAGCCAGCTTCATCCTAGGGGTTTGCATCAAGACCGTAAGGGAACTCCTCGGTCACCAGAATGTGAGCACCACGATGGTTTATACTCACCCAGTCAACCGGGGACCTGTGAGCTTACGCGTCCTATTAATGAGTTGAGAGAGAATGTGTGTTTATCCGGATCCGCATAGCACAATAGGTAAATCTGGCAGCATGGAACCAACTCGTTGAAAAATAAATGAAACTGTACCACGATGAACTCACAAGGTGGGTTAATCTGACGTGATAGACCCTGGCAGCATGTTACACGGATCCATCTAATTAATGTACGGTAGCAATACCGAAGGTGTAATGGAGAAATTAAGATGTTTACTCATGATCCAAGACAAGTGGCAGAAGATCTGCGAAGCCATTTGGCTATGCATGATCGTCGCCTTTGCTTCCTTTTTGGGGCCGGAACATCAAGTGCGGTCAATATTGCACCTGATCCTCCAGCAGGCGAAAAACCCGTATACGAACCGCTAATTCCAGGAATTGACGGGTTGACGGAATTCTGTCGCAAAGCTGTATGCGAATTGGGAGAGGAACATACAATCGCTTGGGATACGCTGTTAAAGCAGTGTGAAAAGGATGAGCGCCGTGCCAATGTTGAAGACATACTTTCCAAAGTTCGAATAAAAATCGATGCTATTGGTGACGGCGAGACGCTAGTGGGACTTGATCGTGCAAAGCTAATAGATCTTGAGGTCAAGATCTGCGCCACTATAGCTAAGACTGTCAACCCAGAGATCCCAGAAAGCACTCCTCATAACGAATTAGCTTCGTGGGTGAAGAAAGTCAATCGCACAGCTCCAATTGAGCTTTTCACGACTAACTATGATCTTTTGTTTGAAGCGGCTTTCGAGGCTGCGCACATTCCAGCCTTTGATGGATTTGTCGGAATGTACAATCCATTCTTTTATCCCGAATGTCTTGATGACGAAAATTTATTACCAACATCTAACTGGATTCGTTTGTGGAAGTTGCACGGCTCGGTCAATTGGATGTTGGAAAACAGCCCTAAGGGTAAGCGTATCATCAGAAGTTCGCCAAATGAAAGTGGTGAACTTATTCTGCCGTCACATCGAAAATATGACGAATCGCGCAAACAACCATATATGGGGTATATGGACAGGCTCTCACACATACTCAACTCTGAGCACGCGATTCT
Source organism: uncultured Ignavibacteria bacterium (assembly GCA_913061095.1). Lineage (GTDB taxonomy): Bacteria > Bacteroidota > Ignavibacteria > SZUA-365 > SZUA-365 > BM516. Next base: position 43,109 of record CAJXVM010000030.1, on the reverse strand, counting down.
GATTACATGTGGATATAGCTTTGGAGATGAACACATCAACGCGATTTTGTACAGCGCGCTGGACAACCGTTTCACCTCAAACATTATTGCCCTTCAGTTCCAGGAACTCAACGAGGAGGATAGCTTGGTCAAAGACGCTGTCCGGCGATCAAACCTGACAGTAATAGGACCAAATGGTGGTGTGATTTCTGGAAACTGGGGGCTTTGGCAGTTGAAACAGCCGGTGGATAATAAGACGTGTTCGTTTATGGATATCGCTTTTGACAGTAATGCTCTTCCTGAAGATAAAGGTTCCCCAGCCGCAGTGTCCCTCGACTTGATGGGAAAGATGCGCTTAGGAGATTTCAACTGGTTTTGCCGCTTTCTTCATTCAATGGGGGGCAATTGATCAATGAGGCAAGAGACACCAACCTTGATTGGCCACGTAGACTCTGTAAAAGGCGGAGTAATTACAATTCGCCTTCGAGACGAGGTTCCAACTTTCATGATGGTGGATGGGCGCTCCTATAGAATGGGGCAAGTCGGCGCGTTCCTCCGTATTCCCCTCGGTTACACACAATTATATGCAGTCTGCACATTGGTTGGGGCTGCTGCTGCACCCCTATTTGGGAAAATGGAAAGCCCTCCCGGACATCGGTGGCTTTCTGCGACTTTGTTCGGCGAGTCTATTGGCGGTGTTTTTGAAAGAGGTGTTAGCCAGTACCCAACCATCGAGGACGAGGTCCATCTCGTATCGCCACAAGACATGCGCGTGATATACGGCTCAGCAAAAGAGGAACGGTCTATCACTGTTGGCCATATCGCTGCTGCATCGGGAATCTCGGGAAAATTGGATCTAGGTCGTATGGTCACGAGACATGCTGCTGTGGTAGGATCTACTGGCTCGGGTAAATCCAATCTTCTTGCGGTTCTGCTTGAAGCGATTGCAACTCAGGGTTTTCCAGCTGCGCGAGTTCTAGTTATCGATCCGCACGGTGAGTATGGTTCCGCCGTCGGACAATATGGCCGTGTCTTCAGAATTAATCCGGATAATAGCAAAGAAGAGCTGCCACTATATGTCCCTTATTGGGCATTACCCTTTGACGAACTTCAAGCAATTGCTCTAGGCCCGATGCAACCCGGGGCTGAAACCGCAGTTCGAGACGAAGTTACAGCGCGGAAAAAGGATGCTATTAAGCATCTTGCGGTCAAGCCGCCGCTTGCGGCTATTACAGCCGATTCTCCAATTCCCTTTAGCCTAAAGAAACTTTGGTTCGATTTGGATGATTTCGAGCGACGCACTTACAAGAAAGATCGCGAAACTCCATGCGACAAGACTCGAAATGGTGACCCAGAGAAGCTCGAGCCAAACCAGTATCCCCCACCCAGCCCTGCGAGCAAGGAGCCATATGCCCACCCAAGGCCAAGAAACATAAGAAAACAATTGGAGCTAATGCGGAGTCGTATTCAGGATTCTCGCTATTCATTTCTGTTTCAGCCTGGTGAGGACCTCTTGCCAAATCTGGACGGTGTAATGAAAGGCGACTTGCATGATCTCGTTCGATCATGGGTTGGGCATGATAAACCTCTTACCGTACTGGATGTCTCAGGCTTGCCACCGGAGGTGCTATCCACTGTAGTGGGAACATTAATTAGAATTGTATATGATATGCTGTTTTGGGCTCTAGATTTACCAATTAGTGGACGGAATCAACCTCTACTTGTTGTTCTTGAGGAGGCCCATATTTTTTTACCCGAGGGAGGAGACTCAGCTGCTCACAGGACAATTGCAAAGATTGCAAAGGAGGGGCGAAAATACGGAGTTGGCCTATGTATTGTGACGCAACGCCCTGGTGAAATAGAAAGTACAGCCTTAAGCCAATGTGGGACGATGATTGCTTTAAGACTAACAAACTCTGCTGATCGAACAAAGGTGGAAGGAGCCATGCCAGATGATCTAGGTGCCTTATCTGGAATGCTGCCAGCGTTAAGAACAGGCGAAGGGATTGTTTTGGGGGAGGCCATGCCTATCCCATCTCGGATTCAGTTTTTTAAAGCGCGCAAGCGTCCTCGTGGTGACGACCCAGAGATGCCAGACGCATGGCGGAAAGAGCGACCTGACGATAATCAGTACAAGGCTGCCCTTAACAATTGGAGACACCAAACCCAGATTACAGGAAAGGAGGAAAGTGATGCCTGAAATGATCTTTGTTGATTCATCTAATATCGAGGCAATTGGCTATGATGACGACACACAGGAATTACATGTGCAGTTCTTATCAAGTGGGTATTATATTTACAGTGATGTACCACGTGAAATATACGATGATCTAATGAACGCACCATCAAAAGGTAGTTTCTTGAACAGGGAGGTCAAGGGTATATACAAGTATACCAAACAGGGATAACAAAGCAAATATCACAAGATTATGAGGATTTATTAATGAAATGGAATATTGTACAATAGTTATGCCCAACGAATCATTCAACCTGACATTACCCCGTTTCGCTCCAAAAGGCAGGTGAACTAAATCTTTGGCTGAAGACCTAGAATGCCGTACTGTTCCAAAATAGATGACGAGATGACCCTCAAGGAGAGATGGCCTGATCTCTACCGGCAGTTGTCCGAAGTTCGAGCAAACGTTGAACAGCATTTCCGCGATGCGTGTGACATCGAATTCACGATTGAGAACGGGAGGCTCTACATTCTTGCTGTTCGACCTGCCAAACGTACCCCTGTGGCGAATGTGCGCATAGCCCTTGATTTCTATGCTGAAGGAAAGATTGAGCTCGTTGAGGCCGTTTCTCGTTTTTGCGCCCATGACATTGCAGCGTTCGTGCGTCCAATGATAAAGAACCAGCATGAATTGAGCTTTCTTGCAGAAGGGCTGCCCGCGAGTCCGGGGGCCGCCACCGGGCGTGTAGTCTTTTCGCATGAACGAGCTGATGTGTATCGACAGCGTGGTGAGCCATACATTTACATGCGCATGGAAGTATCGCCTGAAGATATCGGCGCGATTGCATCCTCAGAGGCCGTATTGACCTCACGAGGCGGCATGACATCACATGCGACAGTGATCTGCGGGAGAATGGGGAAACCTTGTGTTGTTGGTGCTAGAGAAATGGTAGTCGACTACGGTGATCGAGAAGTCAACGTAAGAGGCGGCCACGTCATCCGCGAAGGTGGCTGGATCACCATTAATGGGTCCAATGGCGCTGTCCTTGTAGGCCAAGGAGAAATTCACGTTCCTAATTGGAAAGACATACCGGAGCTTCAGGTCGTAGCGCAGATGATAGAGCAAGCGCTTCTGAGTGCGGACACGAAGGATTTGCGGGTTGGATCGATCTGGCGCATCCGTGACTATTTCATCCATGCACGCCCTTTAGAGACCTTACACTCACGGAGGAGCCCAACACATTCGAACTCGACACGCAACTCCTCACTGGTTCCTGAAGAGGAGTGTCTTCTGCGTGTTGGCACACTCCTGCATACTATCTCGAGCGATGACGCCCATGAATATTCTGAAATCCTGCTGGGGCTGAGTGATGCCCTGTCAAGGATGCTCGCTAGCCAAGTGGGCCTCGGTAACCACCACACGTACTTCCGACCATTGTGGGATCCCCAGCTAACTCTGAGGCAAGGGCGAGGACCAGATCGGGCACAGTTGGTGGCATTTCAATACTTCGACATCAACCGCTATCTAGTTCACCTGCCAGACATTGCTGACATCACATTCCTGATGGAGATAGGCCTCTCACCAGAGGAGGATGGGTGGTTCCTCGATTTTACTAATCCTGATGGAGAGGGATTAGTAATCAACTCCACTGAGGTTCTGGCGTGCGCTCTTCAAGTAAATGGTGCATCAGTGCGCCATGACAAGATACCAGCTCTCTACAACTCTCTTCGAAAACGAGAACACTACTGGCGTTGGTATGAGTACAACATGACGTCTCACGAAGAACTCTCTGACTTCCTGCGCGAAGGGACTCACATCTCTCAGCCAGATTCACGCCTTGCCATCTACTGCGAAGAACTCGGACTGATCCACGGTGGAGAACTGACTCGGACCGGCCTTAGCTTGTTGGGTAAATACCGGAGAGGACAATAGCATGACTTCTTTAAAACCTAACGACCCTTTCAAACAAACAGAAGATCGCCTTGCTGCCATCGTGGAATCTGTTTTTGACCGCGGATACGACGATACCGAGCAGGAGTGCGACGACTATTTCATTCTTCTCGGCCAATTTGAGTTCAGAAAGCTAGTCACGTTCCAGTTATATGAAGCCTACTTCCCCCCGAAGAGGCATGAGTTCGAGCTCAAGCTTCTTACTGACTTTGTTGATGCTGTTTCCAAGTACAGTCCCACATCCTTTATAGGCACGGCCGTCCTCTCTGGGATTATGGGAAACACTGCCTACGCGATCAGCAAGAGACTATCTGAGCACATCGCAAGGCTATTTCAACGCGATAGAGCCCGCTCAAAGCCCTTTAAGGAGATTGCGCAGAATCTCGACCAAATCCGAGAGTACTTCGACAAACGAGAGCAGGCGCGCACGGAGGAGCTCACCGAAGCTCTTGACGTAGATCCAGAGAGGTTTGAGCCTCTGCTCAAGCTCCTCGGGTTCAAGTGCAGAAGAAAAAAGAAACGGAAAGTGTGGATTCGACCAACTGAATGGTAAACAAGACCACTTGACGAACCGTGAGAATGTGTTTATCCGGTTGCGCATAAACCAATTGGTGAATCTAACAACACAGTGCTAACTCATTGAAATATTATATGGAAATCGTATCATGACGAATTCCGACGTCAGGATAAACTGCCGTAATAGACCATGACAGTATGTTGCCCGGAACCATCTAGTTATTGTTTGGCCCCGCATTCATGAACCCCTGTTACCAAACATGTGATTGCAGCTGCAGAGTCTATCCAGCACCTTTCGACGATATACTCTCCAGAGAGATAAATACAAATTATTCGCTATATGAATTCTGCCACATGAACATTGGTTTTTATAGCGATAAGTCATTATCAGAGCGCCATTTTCTGAACAATTATATATCGTCAAACGCATTTGGTGTTTATATACTATGGCACAAAGATGACTATTGCTCAAAACATAATTTGTTCCATATGAAGGGATTGTATGTAGGCAAAGGGCTTATACAGAAACGGCTCATAGCCCACTTCCAAAAGAAAGACTTCGCAGAAGAAAAGATTGTCTATTATACATTTATTGTTTGCGAGAACAGGATTGCAAAATATTGCGAACAATTGTTTTTAGATATCTATGATATGCCGTACAATAAGTCTGAAAATATCGGTAATATAAAGCTTTGCAGCCACTGGACTCAGTATGAAGTTGATTGACTGGGTCTAACTACTGCGTTTACCGGCCTTTGCCTTCGGCCAGCCGGCGACGCTAGTTTGATGAGCGAAAATTGTGATTTCCTAAACTGCATACTAAGTGGCCAATCTGCTGCAACAGGAACGCCTGGGAGGATGAAATGGAACCAGGATCTTCTGCTTCGGATTCACTGACCGTGACGCCGGACGCCGTCGACTGAATGTTCACGGTTACCGTACCTCTACCGGCTTGCTCCAGTGTACGAGTTGCCTGGGAGAGGATCGCTTCTCACTCAAAATGAGGTGAAAGTTCCATTTTTCGGTGCTCGAATCCTCGGCTGACAGCGGCACGAGCGGTGAGGGCGAAGAGATGGTGTTCGATGTGAAAGGAACGTCCTTTATCGCGCGTGCTGCCCGACATCCCATCGTGCGAACGAACGCTGTTCCTTGCCCCTCCCTTTCGCTGAAACTGCCGGTAACTGTTATCTTCAGAAAGGTCAAGGACAACACCGATGCTCCACCCTGATCAATTTGAAGTCAACGAAGCCTGGATCGTGTTCAAGCTGAACGATGAACCGATCCACACGAATACGGATGGGGATTTCATCTTTCTTGCGCTGATCGATGCCGCGAGCTACTTCCTGCTCTGTTTCGTGCCACTGCCGCTGAAGCAGGCAGAACTCACACAGGTCGAATCAAGTCGATTCCTGGAAGACGGGTATGTCCACAAACACCGCTGGCCGGAAAAGCTCATCATTGACACCGGGCAGCCTGCGACGTTTCTGGCCGCGGAAGCGGAATCCCGCGGGATCGAAGTCCTCCGCGGCCCGGCGGACCACTTCCAGCCGATCGTCGGCGAAGCGCAATTGACCTTCCGGATGCAGTTCGGTGGCGGATGATACCGGCGCATGGGCCGCGCTATTGTTTTGGCTTCACCTTCCTGGGAGCACGTTTCCGAACGTTCGATACTCGTTTTGCCCGCTTGTGTGAGAAAGATACCACCGTCAGCCCCTCCTGTCTGGTTTTCTCCGCTGCTTCCAACAATGCATCGTTCACAAATGCATTGATGCTCACACCACGTGCCTCCGCGGCAATGAAGATACGCCTGTGAAGATCCTGGGGAATTCTCACATTGAACTTGCCTGAGAATGGTTTTTCGGGTTCACGGCCGAGTTCAGAACAGTAGTCCAGATAATCATCGACGGAATCATGGAACTCTCTGCTCAGATCCTCAGCATTCGTCGCCACGAATGTGATGACATCCAGCGTACCCTTCACGCTTCCGTGAAATTCCCTGGCTTCCTCATCATACACCACCTCAGCGGTATAGCCCTTGTATTCCATGTTTCTCTCCTGATCCTGATTTCAATACTGACTTCCGGGTTTTTCCTTTGCGTGTTCTTTATCCGTCTCCGGGTCTGCTTCCTCAGGGGTGATGCCAGCACCCATCAGGAATCTTCGAATATCGGAGATCGTTGCTTTTCTTGTGTCATCTCCCGGGTGCGGTCTGTGAAATGTGGCGACTCTGTATGGCGCCTTAGGTGCTCCATCTAATATGGTCCCAATATTTCGTACCGCTGATGAAATGTCAAGCCGTTTTTTCAGCAAGGAAGAGAAAGGAGGTTCTGCCGCGCGGATTTCGAACCGGAGATGGTCGCCTGGTATGGGACCAACGAGTACAACTTCGAGAAAATGCCCGATCCGCCGGCGTACGAAGCCTTCGGGAATTGGTATCGCGCATTCCCCCGGATTTCAAACCCGGAGAATTGGACTGGGGTGATCCGACCGGGCGCGAGGACTGGTAAATGAAACCGTATATCCCGGAGAAGGGAGATATCATTGCCGTGACCGTTGACCCACAATCCGGCCATGAGCAGAAGGGACGTCGGCCTGCTCTCGTCGTAAGCAATACGCTGTTCAACGAAAAAACGGGTCTCGCCTTCGTGTGCCCGCTCACAGGCAAGGATCGGGGATATCCATTTCACGTCGCTGTGACCGACAATCCGCGCGTGAAAGGGTTTGTCATGGTGGAGCAGGTGAAGTCCCTCGCTTACCGCGCGCGCAAGGCCACGCGCATTGGATAGGCTTCGAACGATCTGCTCGATGAAGTGCTGTCGATTCTTGATGCCTGCATCTATTAATCTCCGGACCACGTGATGGCGATTGCCCGTTCTCGCAGTCCGAATCGAGTCGATTCCTGGAAGACGGGCATGGCCACAAGCACCGCTGGCCGGAGAAGCTCATCATTGACTCCGGGCAGCACGTGACATTCCTGGCCGCCGAGGCGGAACGCCGCGGGATCGAAGTCCTTCAGGTCCCGGCGGACCAATTCCAGCCGATCGTCGGCGAAGCGCAATCGACTTTCGGGATGCAGTTCGGTGGCGGCAGGTCCCGGCGGTGAGACATTTCGTCCACCGGTTCCGATCCTCGGTGATTTCGAGTAGATCACGGTGCTGATCCCCGGTCAATGCTGCCAGGCCCAGTCGTCAAGAACAGGCAATTCGACCCGGGCCAGTGCTTGCAGCAAGCACAGATACCACTCTATGTCGCCCTTTTCCCATTGACACCCGTAACGTGATTGGTTACATTACGTTAAATGATTAGGAGCTTCAAACACAAGGGATTGGCCAGATTCTATCATTGAGGAATTGCCATGCATATGCACAACCCGCCTCATCCCGGCGAAATAATCAGGGAACTCTGTCTGGAGCCATTGGGCATTTCGATTACCGAAGCCGCAAGGGCTCTCGGAGTGAGCCGTAAGACACTGAGCGCCATTCTTAACGGTCACGCCGGGATCAGCCCGCAAATGGCGGTTCGGCTTTCAATTGCTTTTGATACCTCGGCTGAAAGCTGGATGAATCAGCAAGTCCAGTTCGATCTCTGGAATGCCGAACAGCATCGGAAGCAATTGAAAGTAGAACGACTCGTTGCGGCCTGATGACCAGATTCAGATTGCGCAGCGCGACGCCTCGGCTCGGCGTTACCGTCGGTTACGCGACATTCAGCGTGACAGATGTCGCTCGTTGGCGGCCCTGGCGATCCGGGTAATCAGAAACGGAGAAGCTGATGACACCGACAAAGAAGAAGTCCGACGTACCGCGCTGTGGCCTTTGCGGCAAGACCGGGAATCTGATCAGGACGGAATGCTGTGGGAACTGGATTTGCGACGACGAGGGCGGGTACGTGCTATTCTCGTACGCCAGGAACAGTTGCCACCGCAACCATCGCCGGTTGACGCTGTGCGGCCACCATTTCTCGGAGGAACACGAAGGGGAGTGGCAGACCTGCGCCGAATGCCGCTCGGATTTCGAGCCGGAGATGGTCGCATGGTATGGGACCAACGAGTACAACTTCGAGAAAATGCCCGATCCGCCATCGTACGAACCCACGCGGTGTTCGAAGTGTGGCGTCGTCATCCGGCTGGGAACTGATGGGTACAGCAGATCGCGTGATGAATTCTGGTGTGAGAAATGCGCGGCTGTGGAAATGAGGAAGCGGCTGCGGCAGCGCGGGGCATAGACCGCTGAAGCTATTTTGCTTACGTGCTGGGATGTTAACAAGTTTATTGCACATTAACGGAAAAAATGTTAATGTGCAGAAAAAATGTTGAGATTATGGTCCACGCCTCAGCCATATCGAAAGAGCTCGAGCGGTATTTCCTGGAAAATCTGGGAATATCCGTATCACTGCGACCGTGGCCGGAAGAAGACCGTATCCCGATGTATCTTCGGGATGCGTATGTGTTCTTCGAGTGTGATCTCCTTGGTACGCCATGGCTGGTTCTGTTCGACCGCGGGGAAGAGGAGCGGTCACCTGCAGTGGTTCAGAAGCACCTTGATATGCTGCGGGACAAATGGTTCGGGGAGCTGATGTATGTGCATCCCTCCATCAGCACGTATAACAGGAAGCGTCTTATCATGGAGAAAGTCCCGTTCGTCGTTCCCGGCAGACAGATGTATCTGCCGCAGCTGGGAATGGACTTGCGTGAACACTTCCGCAGAGTGCAGAAGAACCCTGTGAAGCCGTTCAGTCCTTCAACCCAGGTCGTTCTGCTTCATGCCCTGTATCACCCCGATCAGCATTTCAACCCGTCCGTATATGCGGAACACCTGGGCTATAGCAACATGACGCTGACCCGGGCTTTCGAGGAACTTGAAGCGGCGGATCTCGTCCATGTGACGCAGCACGGGAGGGAAAGAGTGGCGGAATTCGTGGACAGTCGATGGTCGGCCTGGGAGCGAGCACTTCCGTTCCTGCGTACGCCCGTCCGCCGTAGTGTTTATGTCCTTGCCTCCGGGTCGAGGCCACCGGGAGTTCTCGCCGGACTCTCGGCCCTGTCGCGTTTCGGCATGCTTGCATCACCGGATCCCGAAGTGTACGCCATGAGCGGCAAGACCTGGAAAAACACTGTCGAATCCGGCGTGATTCAGGTCATTCCAAGTCCCGAAAACGCTTCGCTGGAACTGGAGGTGTGGCGGTATGAGCCCTCACTGCTTTCGGCCGACGATATCGCCGATCCGTTGTCGGTGTACCTGAGCTTGCGGGATACCGATGATGAACGGGTTGAGGCAGCTCTTGAAGAACTCCTGGAGGGAATCGCATGGTGAGGGGATTGGACGTTTTCAGGGACTGGTTCAGGGATTTTACGGACAAGTACATTCTCATCGGTGGCACCGCCGCGGATGCCGCCATGGCGGAAGCCGGTGAGGACTTCCGTGCGACGAAAGACCTTGATATCATCCTTGTAGTGGGAGAACTGGATGCGGCCTTCATTGCCGTCATTCGGGATTTCGTTGAAGCCGGACGCTATGAGCAGCGCACGAAAAGCGATGGAACGCCCTGCCTGTATCGGTTCTCGCATCCCGAAGACGATAGCTTCCCATCCATGCTCGAGTTCTTCTCCCTCGTACCGGATGGGCTTGAAATCGAGGGACTCGGGCATCTGGCCCCGATTCCCACCGATGAGCCGGGAGTGAGCTTGTCCGCGATACTCCTCGATCCTGATTACTATGGATTCGCGCTTTCCGGAAGATATGAAAGCAATGGCCTGACCCGGCTGCGACAGGAATACATTATCCCCCTGAAAGCCCGAGCTTTTCTTGATCTCAGCGCCCGTCGTGAACGTGGTGAGCCAGTGCAGAGCCATGATATCCGCAAGCACAGGGCAGACGTGTTCAGATTATTCCGGATCGTCGATCCTGAGCAGCGTCCACAGCTTCCGGGATCTGTTGTTGAAGATCTGGCACAGTTCCTGAATGTTGTCCAGGAGACCGACCTCGATCCTCGCAGGTTCGGATATCGTGACCGTTCCCTTGCTGACGTATGCTCCGAGATCCGGGAACACTATGGTCTTCCGGGTCCCTCAACTGTGTCATTATCGAATGATAGTTAGTACCATGCTCCCCTCCATCCTCACATCCCAGCTGCAACAGGGCGTCACGGATTTCCTGGAGACGACCTTTCCCGTCACCACGCCGCATTTCGCGCGGGTGCTGCCGGACTTCCTGCGGCGCGAACGCACGCTGTTCCGCGGACCCTACCTGTCGCTGAAACTGCCGTTCCAGCCGGGGGAAGGGGAGGAGGAGTTTTTCGAGGATGTCCCCCTCGGCTTCACACCGTACCTGCACCAGGAACGGGCGTTCCGACGGCTGGGACTGCTGAATCCGAAATCCACGCTCATCGCCACCGGTACGGGATCGGGAAAAACCGAGGCGTTCCTCTATCCCGTGCTGAATTACTGCAACGAGATGAAGAAGCAGGGCGTGAAGGGGATCAAGGCGATCATCATCTATCCGATGAATGCCCTGGCGAGCGACCAGGCGGGACGCATCGCGCGGATCTGCTGGAATAATGAAAAGCTGAAGCATTTTCTCTCGGTCGGACTCTATGTCGGCCAGAAGCAGGAGCATCCCGCCACGACGATGCAGGCGGATTCGGTGATCACTGAACGCGAAACGCTGCGGGACTATCCGCCGGATATCCTGCTCACGAATTACAAGATGCTCGATTTCCTGCTCATCCGTCCGGGCGACGCGGAGCTGTGGAAGGACAATGCGCCCGACACGCTGCGCTACCTGGTGGTGGATGAGCTGCATACCTTCGACGGCGCGCAGGGCACGGATCTCGCCTGCCTTATCCGGCGGCTCAAGCAGCGGCTGGAAACGCCGGCCGGACATCTCTGCTGCGTGGGGACGTCCGCCACGCTGGGCGCGGGCGCCGACAGCGCGCCGCTCCGCGAGTACGCCGGACGCGTGTTCGGCGAGAAATTCCCCGAGAATGCCGTGATCACCGAGGAACTGCTGAGTCCCGCGGAATTCCTCGCCGGCAGCGAAGCGCTCGATCATGCCGCGCTGCCTCGGGAGGTTGACCTTCGTCCGCTGCCCGATGAAACGCCGGAGGCGTACCTCCGCCGCCAAACCGCGCTGTGGTTCGACGGCCGGGATGCCCCGGAGGACGATTGGCCGCTGCTGCTCGGCGAGCGCCTGCGCTCCCTGCCGTTCTTCCGTGACCTCATCGGGGTGCTGGAGAACCGCGCAAGGGAGGAGGATGAACTCGCGAAGGCCCTGCGCGCGATCGATCGCTACGCGAATGTCGAAGCGCGGCATCTTGCCGCCGCAGTGGACAGTGTGGCGGCGCTGGTCTCCGCCGCGCGGGTGCGCGACGGGGTGCGCGAGCGTCCCTTCCTGTATGTTCGCCTGCAGCTCTGGCTGCGCGAACTGCGCCGCATGGTGGTGTCGGTGGATCGCGAGCCGATGCTGGCCTATTCCGACGACCTGCGCGAGGACGAAGACAGGAAATATCTCCCCCTGCTGCACTGCCGTGAGTGCGGCGCCGCGGCCTGGGGCGGCATCGTGCAGGACGGGGGCGCGGCGCGCATCCGTGGCGGACTGCAGAAATTCTACCGGCACCACTTCGCCTACGCCCACGACACGCGATACTTCTTCCCGCATGACGGGGAGGATGTGCCCTTCGGCACACCGCATCTGCTCTGTCCGCATTGCCTCCAGCTCAATACAATGGACAACGGGGATGCCTGTTCGGGCTGCGGTGAACGCGGCGCGCTGATCCGCGTGCTGGAGTGGCATGAACTGAAAAAGGGCAAGGAACGCGTGCGCGGTTTGCACAATTGTCCGTACTGCGGGGGCATGGACAGTCTCACCGTGCTGGGGTCGCGCGCGGCCAGCCTGATTTCCGTCATGAACGGACAGCTGTTCGGTTCGCCCTTCAATGACGACAAGAAGGTCATCGCCTTCTCCGACTCGGTGCAGGACGCCTCGCATCGCGCGGGCTTTTTCACCGCGCGCACCTACCGCTTCAATTTCCGCACGGCACTGCAGCAGTGCATGCGGGAGACGCGCGATATCGCGCTTGCGGATCTGCCCGCGCGTTTCGACGCGCACTGGCGGCAGCGCATGAATGAGAAGGAATTCATCACGACCTTCCTTCCTCCCGACATGGAATGGCTCGAGGAATGGGACGTCCTGCGCAACACGGGCAAGCTCCCGGGGGACAGCGATTTTCTCGATCTGTTCTCAAAGCGCATCGCATGGGAAATCCTGAGTGAATACGGTTTTTCCGCGCGCATCGGCCGCACGCTCGAGCGCAGCGGGGTGTCCATCGCGGCGCCGGACAGCGCATCCATCGACGCCGCCATCGAACAGGCATTGCCGCGGCTGCGCGGGGAGTTCGAATCCCTGCGCACTCTTGACGCCGCGACGCTGCGGCGCGTCATCCTGGGCTTCCTCACCCATATGAAAAACCGCGGCGGCATCCTGCATCCCCTGCTGCATGCGTATGTCCGGTCTGAAGGCAATACCTACCTGCTGAACAAGCCGACGTACCTGCCCGGCTTCGGACCGCGTTTCCGCAGTCCGGTGTTCCTCTCCTCGCGTCCGGGCGGCGCCTTCGATTCGCTGGAAGGCACGCCGTGGTACACGGCCTGGATGCGGAGCTGTCTCGCGGAGCTGCCGGGTCTCTTCGAAAACGACGTGCCCGACGCCCTGCGCGTGCTGCGTGCGGCGCTGACGGGAACGGGATTGCTCCGCGAGCTGGAGACGGATCGGGGCTTCGCCTGGGGCATCGATCCCGCCCGCATGCGGGTCACGACGGATGTGGCGTTGCTGCGCTGCGGTGCCTGCGGACACGGGATGTCCGCCGCCGCCATGCATGCGGATGCCTGGGAGGGCATGCCCTGTCTGCGCAGCGGCTGCCGGGGACGGTACACGCGCACGGCCGAAGGCGCTGACTACTACGCCGCGCTGTACAGTGCCGGCGACGTGCGGCGCATCGTGGCCCGCGAGCATACCGGACTGCTGGAGCGTGACGAGCGGGAGGAGCTGGAGCGGGAGTTCCGGCACGGCGGCGATCCCTGGTCGCCCAATCTGCTCAGCGCGACGCCGACGCTGGAGATGGGCGTCGATATCGGCGACCTCTCCACCGTTGTCCATTGCTCCGTGCCGCCCGGTCCCGCGAATTACATTCAGCGCTCGGGACGCGCGGGCAGGCGCAACGGCAGTGCTCTCGTGTTGACGCTCGCCATGGCGCGGCCGCATGACCTGTACCATCATGCCGAACCGAAGGAGATGATCGAGGGCGACGTGCGTCCGCCGGGCTGCTATCTCAACGCGCCCGCCGTGCTCGAACGGCAGATGCTGGGCTACTGCTTCGACCGCTGGGTGAAGCAGGGCGTCAACGCGCAGGCCATCCCGCGGCAGCTGCGCGAGGTGATGGCGCATCTCGACGAGGAGCACGGTCCGCATTTCCCGCACAATTTTTTCTCCTTTGTGCAGCAGCACCGCGACGCCCTGTTCGAGGAATTCATCGGGATGTTCCACGACGAGGTGGACGACGACACCCGCGCGTACCTGCACGCGCGGATGTACGGCACGGAGAGTGACGGGAATGTGTTCAACGATCTTTTCGACCGCATCTTTGCGCAGAACACCGAGATCCAGGATATGCGGCGCCGCATCGAATCCATCACACGCAGGATCAAACAGGTGAAAGAAGATCCCGCCGCGGGGGATACGCGCGAGGTCCTTCTCGAAGAACTGGACCTGGAGCGTACGAGTCTGCGCGACATGGTGCAGGCGCTGCAGGGCACCGGCGTGTATAATTTCCTCACCGACACGGGCTTCCTGCCGAATTACGCCTTCCCGGAAACGGGCATCACGCTGCGATCGATTATCTATCGGCACGTGAGCAAGGCGGGCGGGGGAAAGGAATTGCGGACGACGTTCTATGAATACGAGCGTCCGGCCGCCGCGGCGATCCGCGAACTGGCGCCCGACAACAGTTTTTATGCCGGCGGCAGGAAGGTGGTCATCGACCAGGTGAACCTGCAGCTCTCCGAACGCGAGGAGTGGCGCTTCTGTCCCGAATGCTCGCACTCGGAGCTGGAAACCGCGGGTATCGCGCATGGCGGGTGTCCTCGCTGCGGCGCGCTCGGCTGGCAGGATGTCGCGCAGAAGCATCGCCTGCTGCGCCTGCGGCAGGTGCAGGCGACGACCAGCGACCGGCGCAGCCGTTCATGGGACGAGCGGGACGACCGCGAACCGCTGCATTACCAGGGCGACCTGCTCGTGCATCCCGACGCATCCACCATCAGCACGGCCTGGATGCTCGAGAACCGCCGCGTGCCCTTCGGTTTCGAGTACGTGGGGAGCGCCGATTTCCAGGATGTGAACTTCGGCGTCGAGGATCCGTACGGCGAGGTCATCCGCGTGGCCGGCAGCGATCTTCCCGTGCATGGTTTCCCCGTGTGCAAACACTGCGGCCGCGTGCAGAGCGAGTACGCCGAGCGGCGGCATACGTCCACCTGCCGCTACCGCGATGAGAAGGATGAGAGCGTCTTCACGGAAATGCTGTATCTCTACCGCGAGTTCACCACCGAGGCCCTGCGCATGCTGCTGCCGGCGACGTCGATGGATGTGAACGACGAGCGGCTGCAGTCCTTCATCGCCGCGCTGTACACCGGCCTGCGCGAGAAATTCGGCGGGGATATCGACCACATCAAGTACACCGTCATGCGCGAGCCGGTGCATGAGAGCGGCAGCAGCAAGCGCTATCTCGTGCTGTACGACGCCGTGCCGGGAGGGACGGGATATCTCAAGGAGCTGATGCAGTCCACCGACGAAATGCGCGAGGTGTTTGAGCTTGCTCTCGCGCGCATCAAGGGCTGTGCCTGCGACCAGGATGAGGAAAAGGACGGCTGCTACCGCTGCGTGTTCTCATGGCGCCTGGGATACGCGATGAACAGCATCCGTCGCAGTGTGGCACTCGAATTGCTTGATACGATTCTCGAGGGCTGGAACAGTCTGCAACAGATTCGGAGCATTGACGAGATCAGCGTTACGCTGCTGCAGGAGAGCGAGCTGGAGCGGCGCTTCCTCGAGGCGCTGCGTACACAGACCGTCGCCGGTCAGCCGGTGCGTCTCAAACGCTCGCAGCACGTGGGGAAGACGCGGTACGATCTTACGCTCGCGGGACGGCAATACGAAGTCGTGCCACAGGTACTGCTCGGTGAAAGTGACGGGGTGGAGCTGTCCACCCGCGCCGATTTCGTCATCTATCCCGCGGACGGCGACGACAGCATGCTGCCCATCGCCGTGTACACCGACGGATTCGCATATCACGCCGCGCAGTCCGGCGGCCGCGGCCGGGTCGGCTACGATCTCGCTCAGCGCCTCGCCATCATGCGCAGCGGTCGATATCTCGTCTGGTCGCTCACCTGGAACGACGTGGATTTCGGCCTCACGGGGAAGCAATTCGACGTCGACAATTATCTCACCGTGAAAGCCGACGTCTTCTCGAAGCTGCTGGATAATCGCGCTGTGAGTGACGCGGTACGTGCACTTCACGGTACTCATGCCCTGGACAGCTTCTCCATGCTTCTGAAACTGCTGGAGACGCGGGACATCACCGTCTGGCGTGAATTTGCAGCGTTGCACGCACTGGCTGGATTTGACGGCGGCATGCTCGCTCCCGCGGTGGTCGACGCACGACTGCAACAGCTCTGGCACGCCCGTTCCTGGAAGGAGCTGGACGCGCCATCCATCGGATCGGGTGCCATGTTGTACACGGAAGCCATTCCGAAGACATCGACCGGCGCTCCGTATCTCGTGCTCGCGCGCGTCCTGCCCGTCGCCTCCGCGGCGCAGGCCGGCAGCGTCGAGGGACTGCGCATGCTGCTGCGCTTTTTCGATGAAAAGGAGCAATATGCTTCGGAGGAATACGGCGACGTGTGGAACGGTATGCTGCGCGTGGTGAACTTCGCGCAGTTCTATCCGGCATTCGCCGTGGCCGCCAGCTCCGCCCTGGATATCCTTCCGATGCAGACGGACCGCCAGGCGCCGGAGGAATCTGCAACGCGGGAATCGGCGACGCATGAATCGGCAACGCATGAATCGGCGACCCGGGAATCGGCGATGGAGGAAAGCGGCCTCGTCCAGGCGCCCGAGGAATTTCTTTCTCCCGAAGCACTGGAGGCGTTTCTCCGTCTGCAATCCATGGGCTGCCGCGGTGCCGTGCAGAGTTATGAACTGGAGGTGGACGGAGCCATGGTAGCCCAGGCCCCGGTGGCATGGCCGCGGCTGCGCATTGCGCTCATGGAGGAAGAAGGCGCCGGCAATGCGGACCCGTTCCGCTCAGCCGGCTGGCTGGTTGTGATCCCTTCCGGATTCCACAGCCTGCTCGATGAAATCCGTACACGAATCGCAGGAGCGAATTGAACGCTTCTGCCGCTCCAACAAGGAGAAGCGCAATCAGGTATTTCGCTTCAGTGTGTGCCTTTCATGCGAAGCACATTAGACGCTTTCCATGCGAGCAATGGTTGCTGCTGAATGCGACGTTGCAGTACTGGATCATCCGTGAGCAGTGCGGCGTCTATGATCCCATCATCAAGAATCCCGTCGAGGAATCCACTTTCATTCTCTGTGAGGGGCAGCACGAGCGACAGAAGCTTTCGGCAGTCATCCACGAGTTCCCTTCCGTACTCAAGCGGGTTTGTTTGCAGGCCTTGATGATCCGTCCGCAAAACTGGCAGAAGAAGTCTTCCCAATTCTCCGGGATCGACTTGCAGACCATCTGCAGTCACCATCCGCCAGTCCTTGCGATTTGAGGCACCGTAAACGACGAATGTCATGCGGAGCAATGGTGGTGATATTGCTCCCAGCTGCAGAAACTGTGCAGTGTCAAACAGGTCTCTCGCCTGCGACCTTGCCAGTAATGCTGCGAGCTTCCCTGCGACCAGTTCATGGACATCAAGCACAGGGAAATTTAGCGCCTGCCAGCCGCCAATCCGCCGTGAATCACGTGGTTGCGCGGGAAACAATGGGACGCGGAACATGTAATTCAGATCGACCTCAAGGTTCCCACTTCCCGAGATTGCGCTTGCGTATCGCAGCATCCACTTCCCGCCGGCATGTTCCATCGGAATCCGCCGCACCGTCAATCCTTCCCGTGCAAACACCGCATGCAATGCTTTCTCAACATTCGGCCGCTCCGTCTTCATCCGATCACGTTCCGCTTCACCGATGTAGTTCAGATCGATGTCGACGGAGAGCCGTGGTACCTCGAAGATGAAGAGGTTCAGTGCTGTTCCTCCTTTCAAGGCAAGTTTTCCTCTGAGATACGGGTGTGCCTGTATCCCGTTGAGAATGCCAAGGAGAATCGCCACTTTCTCCAGCACTTCCGGCCGGAAGCCCGTCGCGGCCGCTTCCTCCTGCAGTTTTTCGCGTGAAATGTTCATACGTCGTCCCTCCAGCTCTGCTCAAGGAGTGAAACAGGAACGATGAGCTGCCACTCAGGGAGATAGCGACCGGAACCGCGAGCAGCACGGTCAAGGTAGTGCGGCTGCTTCGGACACATCTTCTTCAGCGCATCGAGATGTTGCTGCTCGACCATGAGCGCGTCGCGATGCTGTTCCAGGAAGAACCCGACCTTTGCGGCGGTCGTGGCGTTGGAGAGCAACTCGGTGTAGCCGATGACCCTGCCGAGGTTGAAAAATTCGATGCTTTCCAGGGACAGCCATATCTCCTCCCAGCTCCCGGCAAGGTCCGGCCTGTCGAGGACATCGACGAGTGTGCGTTCGAAACTTGTCACTCGAAGATTACAGCCCGCGCGTTCTCCTGTGAGAACATCATAATCTGTCGCACCTGCCCGAAGCAGCTGCGCGGGAAATGTTGTGCCGCGGAACTCCCACAATGCGAACTGTACGGGCGCCAATGGGCGAGCGGACGAGTACACGAATCGCTGCCATATCGAGTGCGCCCGTCCGTGAAATTCCAGTGCCGTGTGGTGAGACAGCACTGCATCCGGAGTGAGTTTTGACGCTACGAGATAGGGATCGACTGACCCCGGAACGCTGGGCGATATCTGCGCCCGCTCGGAATTGACGGCATACAACCCGCGACGGATCTGCTGGATTCGTCCTGTACTCTTGTAGTACGCCAGGAACCGTTCAGCTGCCCGCTTCCCGTAGTCTCCCTGCTCGGACAGGTACCGGGCGAATTCATCGTTCGTGAATACGCATTTGTTTCGGAAGAAAGTTTGATGCTTCATAGGTTCAAATTCTTGATCTTATCCTTTTGAACACACAGGCAATTTGTGTGAAACACGTGTCATATTCAAGTCAAAACACTTGAATAAAAACTACGTAAAACACCAATAAATTGTGTATTACAAGGATAAAAATCAAGATAATTTAATTTATCCGAATTTATTATCTTCCTCTGTCGTGATATCTTACGGCATTGTAATGGTTCGATATGGAAGAAAATCATATCGTGTACATCTTCGACAGTATCTTGAAGCTGTCACTGGTTTCACGGCTGAGAATGTGGCATAAGGAGCGAAGGGATGAATGTGCACATTGCGATAGGGGGCGACCTCCTCGATTCCATCATGGAGCTTCCCAGGAACGTGCAGAAGAAGGTGAACACCTTCGTGCAGATGTTCCGTGAGGATCCTAAAAGCGGGGGAATCAATTACGAGAAGTTCAACAGCGTCGATCCGAACTTGCGCTCCGTGCGCATCGACAGGGATTACCGGGGCATCGTGCTTGCGCCGGCATCGGGCAACGTCTATGTGCTGCTCTGGGTTGCGAAACATGACGAAGCCTACGCATGGGGAAAGACGCGCAGGGTGGATGTGAATCCGGCGACCGGGGCGCTGCAGATCTATGACACGAAGATCGTCGAAGAAGTGCAGGCGAAAGAAGAGACGGATGCGGCTCCAACCGAGGGCACGTTGTTCAGCGGATTCAAGGACAAGGACCTCGTGGCGCTCGGCGTCCCGAAAGCGCTGATACCCCTGCTTCGTCCGCTCGACAGTGACGAGGACCTCGAGACGCTGCTCGTGCATTTCCCTGATGAGGCGAAGGAAGCGCTGACCATGCTCGCCGCCGGTTATTCGGTCGAAGAAGCCTGGAGCGAATTGCAGACGGTGCAGGCGGAGACTGTGGACACTGAGGACTTCGCCGCCGCACTGCAGAATCCCGATTCGCAGCGGCGCTTCACCGTCGTTTCGGATGAAGCTGAACTTGCCGCGATGCTCGATGCGCCGCTCGAGCGCTGGCGCGTCTTCCTTCATCCCACCCAGCGCCGTGTTGTAGAGATGCGGGCCAACGGTCCGATCCGCGTGCTCGGCGGAGCCGGCACGGGCAAGACCGTCGCTGCCATGCACCGCGTCAATTGGCTGCTGGAGAACGTCCTCGAGGAAGACGAACGCATCCTCTTCACCACGTTCACAAAAAACCTTGCGATCGACATCCGGGAGAACCTGGCGAAGATCTGCAGCGCGCGGCAGCTCGAGCAGGTGGAAGTCGTGAATATCCACGCATGGGTGGATAGTTTCCTGCGTTCACATGGACACGAGTTCAACGTGCATTATCCCGGCGCGGGAGACCTGTACTGGAAACGCGCGCTGGCGGTGAAGCCCATGCAACCTGATCTGCCGGACAATTTTTTCCGCGACGAATGGGAGCAGGTGATTCAGCCGGAAGGCATTTCAGATCTTGCGTCCTATCTCAACGTGGCACGTACCGGCAGAGGCACGCGTCTGACCGCCCGCGACCGCCAGGCCGTGTGGCCCGTATTTGAGGAATACCGACGACAGCTGGATGACGCCGGAAAGCGTGAGCTGATCGACGCCGTGCGCGAGGCGCGCATGATCATCGAAAACCTGCGCGAGGGACGCGAAGTATTTGGCGACGGTCCACTCGTCATGTACCGCAGCATCGTAGTGGACGAAGCGCAGGACATGAGCGCCGAAGTATTCCGCCTGCTGCGCGCCATGCTGCTCCCGAGCGAGAACGACCTGTTCATCGTGGGAGATGCGCATCAGCGCATTTACGGCACGAAAGTCGTACTCGGCCGCTGCGGCATCGAGATTCGCGGACGATCGCGCACCCTGCGTGTGAATTACCGTACCACCGACGAAACCTGCCGCTGGGCGGTGTCTCTGCTCGACGGCATCGAATTCGATGACCTCGATGAAGGCACGGACGACCAGCGCGGGTACCGGTCCCTCCTGCACGGCGACCCACCGACTGTGCGCCACTTCGAGTCCTTCAGCGACGAAGTCGAATACATCCGCAGTCTGCTCGCGGATATCGAACAGCAGGGCATGCCGCTGCGCCGCGTCTGCCTCGTCGCACGCACGAAGAGAGACCGTGACCGGTACAGCGGCGCACTCGAAGCGAGCGGCATCCCCGTCCTCACACTCGAAGCCGAAACCGAGGACGACCGCAGTGTCGAGGGACTGCGGTCAGCCACCATGCATCGCGTGAAAGGACTCGAATTCGAGCACATGATCATCGCGGGCATGAGCGCGCGGAACATGCCCGCCGCCTGGATGCTCGCCGAGGCTCCCGACGCCGCCGCCCGCGAGCGCATCGAAATCATGGAGCGCTCCCTGCTCTACGTCGCCACCACCCGCGCCCGCCGGCAGGTGTACATCACTGCATATGGGACGCCGAGTAAACTCTTGCCGCTGGATTGAACTACGTGATTCACATGTGTCGTGCAACTTTTCTCCCGTTTATTCATCGGAAAACAATGAAACAGCCAGTTACCTTTTATGGAGTATGATATGAAGCAGTTTGGGAAACTAAAGCGAGTCGCACTTAGAGAAGCGTGGACGAACGAAGCTCAGAATTTTACTCCCTGGCTCGCCTCAAATCTTGATGCGTTGGGAGAAGCTCTCGGGTTGGAGCTGGAACTGACATCTCGGGAGGCGGCTTTTGGTGATTTTTCACTCGATCTCCTGACGAAGGATCTCGGCAGCTCTCGTATCGTGGTGATAGAAAACCAGTTAACGCAAACAGATCACGATCATCTTGGTAAACTTCTGACCTATGCGGCTGGATTCGATGCCTCCATAGTAATATGGATCTCTGAATCCGTTCGGGAGGAGCATCGTCAGACCCTTGAATGGCTCAACCAACGTACGGATACAGAAACGCTGTTTTTCGGTGTTGTTATCGAAGTGCTGAAGATCGATGATTCTAGGCCCGCGTATAATTTCAAAATTGTCGTCGCTCCGAATCAATGGAGGAAGGCGAAGAAGAGCGCCACCGCTGGACTTTCTCCTCGTGAAGAACGATATAAGGCGTATTTTCAGAAGCTCATTGACGAGCTGAGAGAGAGGCATCATTTCACACGTGCCCGCATTGCCCAGGGGCAGGGCTGGTATTCATTTTCTTCCGGGATTCAGGGAATAGGGTATAATCCTGTCTTCGCGATGAGAGGAAAAACACGTGTGGAGGTCTACATCGACACGGGAAATCAGAGTGAAAACAAAGCCCTCTTTGATGCGCTCTTTGTCCAGAAAATGGAAATTTCAGCAAAGTATGGGCAAGAATTGACATGGGAGCGACTCGATGAAAAGCGAGCATCAAGAATTGCTATCTATCGCGATGGTAGCATCGATGCAGATGAAAGTGAACTCGAAGAGATTAAGCAGTGGCACATAGAACATCTGCTGCAATTCAAGAAAATATTTAATCCGATCATTAAGCGTGAACTAAAACGCTTAATTCCATAGCAGCAATATCACCGGGCGATGATGAACATTACCGTAGTGTCTCGGCGCTCTTGTTTAAGGCCTTGATCATCTCCAGACTGCGGGGAAGCTAAAACCTCAGCCAAACCACAGGAAATAGCGAGAACAAAAAAAGACCCCGCTGTCCTGCGGGGCAATTTGCGGTTTTAGTTGACGAATTATTTCAGCATTGTCATTTTCCTTGTTATCACCTGTCCATTCCATCTCAGACGGTAGAAGTACATTCCGGATTGGAGTTGGGAACCGTCAAACTGTGTCCGATGAATGCCCGCTTGTTTGACCGCATCAACCAGGCAGGCCACTTCACGTCCATGCGTGTCATACACGCGGAGAGTGACGTGTCCGTCCATGGGGATCATGTACTCAATCGCAGTTGTGGGATTGAATGGATTGGGGTAATTCTGATCTAGAGCCATCAGAGTGGCGAGCGCGTTTTTTGTGATTTCCTTTTTGTTCATAGCATGCGGTGCGGTCACAGTCGTTTGTGCTTCTACCCAGTTCCCATTTGCATCGGTTGCTCGATAGGTTATCGTATATACACGGCCGCTTCCTGTGCCGGAGCGCTCGGCTCTGAGCTGGAATGATACATCGTCGGTCCCTTCATCGGCAAGGAGTATGTCATCCGGCGTATCTCCATCACCAGCACCGTTGTCCGGTTCGTTACTTTCGATCGAGACGAGGGTGACTTCTGGTGTACCGCAATTGTCACTGACCGTGACAGAGATGTTTATGGTCTCCATCTGGTGGTTACATGGCCAGAGCACCGCAGGGGATGCCGTAATGGAGAGTTCTGGTGGAGTGTTGTCCTCAACGATGACGAGTTGATCCTGATAGACGGGATCACTCTGATTGTCATCATACTTCCAGGTGATCGTGTAGTTGCCCTGTTCCGTATAGGTCAGTGGATCTGTGGTTGTTCCGTATATCGTCCCTGTGGTGCTGCTGGTCGCGGTTGGCGTTGTAGTGACCGTGACGGAACATTGTCCGACAAGCGGCGGGAGGTTCGCAATGTCCGGGATAGGAGACAACTGGCATGTGTTCAGGAACATGGAGACGGTGTTCGCACCGAAATTACTGACAGCAAGGTCGAGTCCACCTGCTTCGTTGAAATCGGCTGCCACAATCCCACGCGGATCGTCGCCGACGGGTATATTCGTGGCGGTGCCGAAGCTACCAATCCCGTCACCTAACAAAATACTGATGTTGTCTGATTGCCCGTTGGCGACGATGAGATCGAGATCGTCGTCACGGTTGATGTCCGCCGTGATGATAAAGTATGGGAAGGTACCGATGTCATAATAGACCGGCGTACCGAAGCTTCCACTGCCATTTCCAAGTAGCACCGCAGCCTTGCTGCTTACCGAAATTGCCGCCGCAATGTCCGTGATTCCATCTCCGTTGAAATCTCCTGTCGTCACACAGTAGGGCTTTTGGCTGACCGAATAGGAAATTGGCGCGGCAAATGTCCCGTCGCCATTACCTAGATGCACGGTAATACTGGGTGAATCACCGTTCGAGATGACCAGGTCGAGTTTCCCGTTTCCGTTACAGTCCGTTATGACAACAAAATTCGGATTCGTCCCAGCTGCTATGAACACGGGACTCGCGAAACTTGCTGAGCCACTCCTCAGGACGATGGCTACGTTGTCGGTTCGTTCACAGGCGACGACCAAGTCCGTCCAGCCATTTCCATCGAGGTCTCCTGACGCGATCGACCGAGGGTAGCTACCGCTGCCAAGAGAGGTATGCGTGGCAGTGCCGAATGTACCGTCTCCGTTGCCAAGCAAAATCGAAAACGTTCCTGCATACCAGTTTGCAGTAGCGATATCGGGTATATTGTCACCGTTGTACTCTCCGGTCGCGATTGCCATTACGGGACCGTTCCCTACGGCAAATGACGATGTAGTTCCGAATGTCCCATCGCCGTTTCCCGGCATGACGTAAACGTTGTCGGAGTTATAGTTGGCGATAAGCAGATCGAGATGCGCATCGGCGTCAAGGTATGCAGCGTTGACAGAATACGGATTATTCGCGGTTGAGATTGTGTTTGACGGGGAGAGACTCGGGAATGAGCATTGCGCATTCATTTTCACAGAGAGCAACAGAGTGCAGGCTGCCAGTATAATCACACTCCCATGATGTAACCCCTTTTTCATATGACCTCCAGCGTTTCAGAGAAATGAGACAATTCAGCATCTATGTGAACTCTGCTTGAGGTAATTGGCGCAACGAAATGGCTATATGCAAACAGATCAGATTTCGATCCTCGTGTCAATACGAACGATGGAAAGCAGGACTTTCAGCATTTCTATTTTCGTGGAACGCTTGTAAGAAAGATATAAACGACACCGAAATAATACAAATCAGGATATGGTATTCTGGAAGTAAACATCCTTTTCCTGATCTCGACATGGCCTTCTTTTGCTCGCAACATACTCGTTCCCGTTCATCCTCCCGTCTTCTCCAGCACCATCACCGTCTCATGCACGAGCTGCCCGTCGTACTCCAGCGTGAAGCCGGTGGCAAGGGGAGTGTCGAAGCGCTGCTCTTCGCCGAGGGCGACGCCGGGGTGGCGCTCGGTGGCGGTGCCGGCGAGGCGGTCGAGGAAGTCGACGGTACGGAAGGAGGCCTCGGTGGGCTTGGGCATGCGGACGCCTCCCTCGAGATGCACGGCTTCGATGGCCACGGCGCGAAGGACGCCAGGGAGATACGCGGCGCAGACGTCACGGCGGTTGAAGATGTCCACGCCGAGCAGCTGTCCGCCGACGAGGATGGCAAAGCCGTTGGCGTCGGGGTGTCCTTTGAAGGATCCTACCAGTTTGTCGAGGTCCTTTTCGAGATGCGCGTAGGTGTCGGAGAGCGAAAGTGAGGGCGAATGAACGGCGTGGAGGGCGTCGATGTGAGAGACTTCGTCCCACACGCGGCCCTGGTCGGCGTCGTGACGGCGGCGCTGCCGCAGGCTCTGCGACACGGTGGTGGATTTCGCGGCGCGGACGCTGCGGGGCGCGACGCGGCCGCTCCCGCGAAATGAACGGGAGGTGTAACGCCACCGGCCCTGCTCGACACAGCTCACGGGCACGACAGTGCGGGACTCCGGCGCGAGAAACACCGAGGTGTTCAGCACGCGCGTCTGCTTCGCACCCTCGAGTATGTCGCCATCCATCATGAATACGAGCCTCTCCGTCTGGTTGACGACTTCGATGGCGTTCACATCCCCCGATTCGCTCACTTCGCGAATGTCAATCCCTCCCGTCCCCAGTGCCGCTTCGCACGGCAGATACTCCAGCGTGTCCTGCTCCGGCGTCGCCAGGTGTACGCAGCTTATCACGCCGTGCTGTTCTACATGTATCGTTTTTGTGTCTGTCATGGGGATAACCTCCTTGGATATACAATATCGCAAGGGAGGCGTGCGTATCCGTATCATTTGGTGATACTTGTTGAGTGCGGAGTGCAAAGTGCAAAGTGCAAAGTGCAGAGTGCAACGTGCAACGTCGCTCAACGTCGTGAACGAAGCACGCTGAAGGACCGATCGATTCCGCTGGCTTTCCTCCGGCAAAAAGGATAGATTGGGGTGAAAAAGGGGGTGCACATGGAAATTACGATGTATACGCGTCGTCATGGAAGATACACAGTCCTTTGATTCTGCCGCCCTGCGGGCGAATATCGAGCGTACGCGGCCAACGCACACCGCGTTTCCCGCACGTCACAAGTTGCTGCTCGATGCGACATCCTCCCATTACGGAGTGCATGCGCGTCTCGAGCAGTATCTGCAGGAGTATCATCACCGCTATCCGAACAAGGAATGGATCGTCACGCAGCTGCGGACGATCACCCTGCAGGATTTCTGGTTCTACGGCCGGCACGCGCAGGCGGAGACGCTGCTTCCGATTTTCGTGGAAATCTGTGATACGCTCCTGCAGGAGGATGCCCACTTCTCCCTCCATCGCCGCGTGTTTCAAACGCTGATCGAGTTCCTCGACCAATGTGCAGCCGCCGGGGCGGCAGCGCGATTCGATTCGGTGATGCAGATGGCACTCGATGTGCTCGAGCGGCAGATGCGGGTGCATCGCATGCTCGCCGTCGTCGGCAGCAGCTTGCTGCGTTCGCTCACTCCTCATGCCGTCAAAAACGATAGCGTCCGCGGCCGTCTGACCGACATGCTGCAGCATGCGCTCGGGATGAATCTCACCTTCTGGCACGATGCGCGCTGCGTGGAGCAGACAGTGGAGGAATATGCCTCCCTTCTGGGAGATGGACAGGAGGAATTGCTGCAGGCGCTCGGACGTGAAGCATTCGAGCAGTTGCGCAATCGTTTGAAGACTGCCACAACCTGGGAGGAATTGCAAGCCATCCCTGATTTCCATGCGCTGGCAGAGCAGTTTCGCAGCGCGGCAGGACTGTTTTCCTCTCCTCTGCAACGTGCGTATTACCTCATCGCCGTGCTGCCGCAACCGGGACTGGAGCACATCAAGGAACAGCTGCTCTGGGATCTGAACCACGTGCTGCGCAGTGTCTGTGAAAGCAGCGCCCCCGATGCGCTGGCCGTTTTTCTCGGAGATTTTTTCCGTATGCTCGGTGAATTGCGCGGCGAGCACATGAGTACGGCACTCGACTGCATACACACACTCGGATCCGTGCTGTACGCCGCCGATAATCCGGCATCCATCGACCGATTCACCGACGAGCTTCTCTCTTTTGGCTTCGTGCATCCGAACCTGCAGGGAATCGACGATGACTGGCAGACCTGCATCGAACGGGATCACGTGAAATGTATCCGGGTCTGGCTCGATCTGGTGGAATCCAATCCCCTTCGAAGCGGTCGACTGCTCTCTGCGCTGATTATCCATCTGCGGCTCGGCGGTGTCTTCATCCAGGATAACGACCTCTTCCAGCGTGACGTCACCGCTCTCTTGAACGCGGATATCCGTCCTGTCATGTTCCTTGTCAGGCAGCTGGCGATTCTTTTTCCTGTCTATTTCAACGAGATCGGCGCGGAAGGCGAATTGCGGGATATCAGCACCGTGATCGATGAGATCGCTGGCCGGCATGACCGTCTCATTCATTTCCTGCGCAAGCAGATCCATGCCGAGAGCAACAATACGCATCTGCAGCTGACGGAAGGGATTCTCCGGTACTGGGAGAGCGGGGATCCCTCGCCACTCGAACTCCTGCTGCCGAAGGATGTGTTCGGATCCCTGCCCGGTGGTGAGGAGTGGCTGGGCTCCGTTCAGGAGGTCGTGCGATATCTGTGCGACACGCTCGCCTGCACGGTGGAGGAATTGCCGAATTTCCCTTCGGGAGTGCTCGAGGAAGCAGCGCTGCAGCGTTTTCCCGTCGACGGGATTCCGGTCCGGCGCGTCCTGCATCTCTGTCGCATCCACCAGTTGCTCAGGCAGAAGTACAGCATTTCAGTGGAGGATATCATCCCCCATATGGAAAAGCTGCACAGCGTCTCGAATGCCGACATCGAGGAATTCCGCCGTCTGCTCGAAGCCGACCAGCCGGAACAGACACTGGATTTTGTGTTCGGGATGCTGCTTCGTCTGCATGATGTGATCCTCGACACGACGCCCAGTCCGGGAACTGAAGACATCTATTACAAGCGCCATATCGCGGCGGGAATTCCGTCAATGTACGGGCGCTACATGGAGCCAAAATTCCAGGCGCTCGGTCTCGCGTTTCGTTTCGAAGCACTGGCGACCCGCCTTCTCGACCGCATCATCGAGGAAACGAATCTCCACTATATCACCGCGGCCACGCTTCGCCGCATCCACCGCATTCTTGCCGCATTTCACCGCAGCCTGGAGATCGAAGGGTATTCGGATGAAGGATTCAGCTCACTGATCGATATGCTGCGCTTCAGTCTCACCACCACGTCGTTCACGATCCATCAGTATATAAACCTGTTCCAGTTCCTCGCAGAAAACATCAAGAGCATCATTCACAGCAATTTCATTACGCCGCACGAAGTGCAGTTGATGCATATCGTGCCGCAGTATCTTTCGGCCGACGTATCCGGGGACGAACGAACGACCGCATTGCACGGCATGGCCGAGCGCGTGTATCGCGAGCTGATTGCGAGCACATTCCCCATACAGCAGCTCGATGCGTTCATCGCGTCCGTGCTCACCTGCCTGAACGACATGCTCAAGCATCTCTCCTCCGACGTTATCCAGGGAATGATGGGGTACGATCCCCGGCTGGTCTCGACGCGCCTGTATCAGACGAATCCGGATCTCGACAATCCCGTGTTCCTCGGGGCCAAGGGCTACTATCTCAAACGCCTCCTTGCACTGGGATACCCGGTACCGGCCGGATTCATCCTGACCACGGAACTGTTTCGTCGCCGCGATGTGATCAGCAGCCATCCCGACATGAAATCGGAAGTGGATGATATTCTGCGCGGCCGTTTGCGGCATCTCGAGTCCGTCAGCGGAAAACGATTCGGCGACCCTGCGGATCCCCTGCTGCTTTCCGTGCGCTCGGGTGCGGCGATATCAATTCCGGGTGCGATGAACACCTTCCTCAATGTCGGGATGAACGATGAGATCGTCGAAGGACTGAGCCGGCGCGAAAATTACGGCTGGACGGCATGGGACTGTTATCGCCGTTTTCTTCAGACCTGGGGGATGGTTCAGGGCATCGCCCGGGATGAATTCGATGCGGTGATCATGGCATTCAAGGAACGCTACGGTGTCGCGTTGAAAATCCAGTTCGCCCCTGCGCAGATGCGCGAGATTGCTCTTACCTACAAGCAGGTATTGACAGATCACGGCGTGATCATCGAGGAGGAGCCGTTCAAGCAGTTGCTGGAAGCCGTGCTCATGGTCCTCGACTCCTGGTACACCGAACGAGCCAACGTCTACCGTGCGAAATTGCAGATCGCCGAGGACTGGGGAACGGCCGTGATCATTCAGCATATGGTACTCGGGAATCTGAATGATGATTCCGGTTCCGGAGTCGTATTTACGCACGACCCGTTCATCCGCGAGGCCGGCGTTTTCCTGTACGGGGATTTCACTGTGTGCAGCCAGGGGGAGGACATCGTCGCGGGACTGGTGCACACATTACCGGTTTCCGAGCGACAGCGGCTGCGCGCGCAGACACCGGTCGAGTGGTCGCTGGAGAAGGATTTTCCGGACATTTATCAAACGCTCCACCGATACGCCACGGCCATTGTTTCGAAGCACAGTTTCGGTCATCAGGAGATTGAATTCACGTTTGAGACCAGCAGGGGAGAGGACCTGCACATCCTGCAGAGCCGCGACCATTCTCCGATGCACGACCGGCGGATCCCGGTGTTCGATACCGATGACTTGAGCGACGCACCGGTCGGATCGGGCCTCGGCATCGGCGGTGGCGCAATGAACGGGTATGTCTGCTTCGATCACGACGATCTGGAGAACGTGCTGCGCACGCATCCACAGGCGCACCGCATCCTGGTGCGACCGGACACCGTGCCCGACGATATCGGGATGATTTTCGAATGCGACGGGATGCTGACTGCGCGCGGCGGCGCGACATCGCATGCTGCCGTGACCGCCGTGCGATTGCATAAAACCTGCGTCGTTGACTGCCGCGCACTGCACGTGAACGAAGCGGAGAAAATCTGTACCATCAATGGCGTCGCGTTTCATGCTGGAGACGCCATTGCCATCGACGGCCGGCTGGGGACCATATACCGCGGATCGCTGCCGGTGAGTTATATCCAAATTCAAATGTCGTAAAGGAGTATGCCATGACCAACACGAGCACCGGCAGCACTGTTCTGGGGATCAACGGGCTCGGTCGGATCGGAAAGATGCTGATCTGGTATTTCGCCGTTAATCGCAGCTTCGATGAAATTGTCGTGAACACAGGCCGGGAAGTCGGCCGCAGTATCGAAGACGTCGTCCATATGCTCGGGGCCGATTCGACCTATGGTCCGGCGGAAACATTTCTCTTCGGGGTGAACGGAAACAGGGACATTCGCGTCCTCGACGCGGATGCCGGGGTGATTTCATTTTTCGGATTGCGGATCAAAGTCCTGCGCACGGCGCGCGATCCGCGCGAGATCGACTGGCGCGGGGAGGCCGTGCGCCTCGTCGTGGATGCAACGGGCCGCTACCTCGATCCGACACTGCCGCCTGAAACGGCGGGGGGAAGCATTCGCGGGCACCTTGCCGCGGGCGCACGCATGGTCATTGCCAGCGCTCCCTTCAAAATGCGTGACAAAACAGCCGCAACGCCCGACGATGCGGCGATGGTGATTTACGGCATCAATCATACCGGTTTTGATCCGGAACGGCATCACCTGATTTCCGCCGCGTCCTGTACGACGACGGGATTGGCACACATGATGAAGCCCCTGATGGAGGCGGAGCAGACCGCACAGATCCTCACGGCGTCACTGTCGACCATACACGCGGCGACCAACACGCAGAGCGTGCTTGACAGCGTTCCGGGCAGCCGCGCAAAGGACCTCCGCAAATCGCGGTCAGTGTTCAACAACATCATCCTTTCCTCCACCGGTGCCGCGCAGGCACTCGAACAGGTGCTGCCGGAAATCGCCCGCGTCGGTTTCATGGCTGATTCCGTCCGCATCCCGACGACGACCGTTTCGCTGATCAATCTCAACCTGACCTTCCATTCCCCGCTGAACGACAGGGCCGAACCGGCCGTCACCCGCGAGTATATCAACGCTGTCTACCGTGATGCTGCGGAGGGACCGCAGAAGGGGCTGCTGTGCTACAGTGGTGATCAGAATGTCTCCGCGGATCTGCTGGGCGTTCCCGCTTCAGTCGTCATCGAAGGACATGATACACACACGCGTACCGGTTTCATCGAACTCAGCCCGGCAATTCTCCGGGCGGACGGTGTGCAGGCCGAGCGCTCCCTGAAGGTCCCCGTCACGCACGCCAAAATCTTCGGATGGTACGACAATGAATACGGCAGCTACGTGACGACACTGGGGAAACTCGTCGAATACGTTTCACGCACCGGTGCTGTGTAGGGACGATGCATCTCCGGCGGTCCCTTACGCAATTGATGCATGGGGAGGGAGCCGTAGCATCGGGTGATACTTGTTGAGTGCAAAGTGCAAAGTGCAGAGTGCAGAGTGCAAAGCCGCGTTTTGTGCCATCCGTGCGTTGCCGACACGTACTCTGCACTTTGCACTTTGTCCTTTGCACTTCGATATTGCAGGCAGCTGTGACGGTAGTGGTTTATAAAGGAGGAGATCAGAGCAATGCTGGATATCCAGACGAAGTTGAAGCGCCAGCTGGAGATTGCGGGACTGGCGATCGGGAATGCGGAGGAATTGCGTCCGGTGGACCTGGCGGCGCTGTATGACTGCGAGGAGCTGACGATCAAGCGCGACCTTGGCGAACTGCGCGGAAGCGGCATCGACATCCATTCCCACAAAAAGGGAGGCATCAGCATCGATACGCCGATGCCGCCGCGGCGGCTCAAGGAGCTGGTCGCACAGTATCTCTCTTTGTGCACGGCGCAGCGGGGAGTGGACAACGCGGTCGGACTCATGGTGCGCCGCAGGGGAGCGCAGGCGCTGCGCACGGCGGTGCTGCTGCAGCGCTGCATCGAGAAGAAGCGCATCGCGGAAATCGATTACCTGAAGGAGGGAAGCCGGCGCGAGCGGGGACGCGAAATCGCGCCGCTGCTGCTCTTCCAGAGCGACCGCTACTGGCGCGTGCTGGCGATCAACGAGGGACGCATCAAGCAGTTCCACCTCAACAAGATCGAGTCCGTGCGTCCCACCCGGAAACGCTTCCGCTCCGTTCCTGCCCCCGACATCGAGGCGATGTTCCGCCACTCCTTCAAAAGCTGGATCGGCACCGAGGAGCATCACATCCGCCTGCGCCTCTCACCGCTCTGGTCCCGCCGTCTCAAACCCCGCCAGCTCTTCGAAACCCAGGTCGTCACCGAGGAGCCCGACGGCTCACTCATCCTCGAGGCCACCGTCAACTCCCTCGACGAAATCGCATCCTGGGTCGCCAGCCGCGGCGAAGGCGTGACCGTCGTCGCGCCGGATGAACTCCGCGACCGTGTCATCGAACTCGCACAGGGGACGCTGCGGAATTACCGGTAACTGCTCTCCGCAGGGTTAACAAAGTAGCAGGACAGCTGCCTCTCTGAATCCAGATGCATTTGCAAATCCTTTACAGTTGTGTATATTTGAAGAGGATATGCATAGGTGATGTAATGCGAAACGCGGAGAAAGTTCTTGCACTTGCTGAGAAGCGAGGGATGATCACGGCAAAAGATCTCGAGGAGGAGGGAATATCCCGGAATTATCTGTATATGCTTCAGAGGCAAGGCCTCCTGGAAAGACGTACTCTAGGGATCTATACACTTCCGGATCCATCGCTCAGCGAGCATACTCTTCTTGCAGAAGTATCGAAGCGCGTGCCGCGCGCCGTAGTATGTCTCATTTCCGCTCTCAGTTTTCACGGGCTCACAACACAGATTCCGAACGAAATCTGGATAGCCGTCCCGCGAGCGGCCTGGAAGCCCAGAATCGAGTATCCTCCGGTGAACCTCACATATCTCTCCGGTGATTCCTACACATACGGTATCCAGCAGCACCAAACAAACGGTGTCGCGGTAAAGGTGTATTCTCCGGCGAAGACTGTTGCTGATTGCTTCAAATTCCGCAATAAGGTCGGTCTCGATGTTGCGATAGAGGCGCTGAGGGAGTGTTGGCGTGCGAGACAGGCTACCATGGATGAACTCACCGTTGCGGCGGATATTAACCGGGTGGCAACTGTCATGCGTCCCTATATGGAGACAATCGTATGAGTAGGCGGCAGGTAAAAAATGTGTCACACTCTGAATCAATGGAACGCGTTTATCAGGAAGATCAGGCCGATGGATGCGATCGGTGAATTTCGTGATGTGGTTTCGGAGTTGCGGGAATTTCTTCTCCCGGTTCTGGATTCCATTGACGAAGCAGAAGCGCCCGAAATGTTTTGGGATCCTGTTCGTCA
Source organism: uncultured Ignavibacteria bacterium (assembly GCA_913061095.1). GTDB lineage: Bacteria > Bacteroidota > Ignavibacteria > SZUA-365 > SZUA-365 > BM516. The sequence goes on along the minus strand of CAJXVM010000030.1, from coordinate 9,739 downwards.
TTGGCAAAAGGTTGTATAAGGTCGTAGTGCAGTTTACCTGACCAGGCCCAGTTCTGGTGGCGGCTCACTCATCCTCGAGGCCACCGTCAATTCCCTCGACGAAATCGCCTCCTGGGTCGCCAGCCGCGGCGAAGGTGTCACCGTCGTCGCTCCGGATGAGCTCCGCGACCGCGTCATCGAACTCGCAGAGGGGACGCTGCGGAATTACCGGTAGCGGGCTGATCGCACATTGCGTTTCATCCCGGCAGTATAAGAGCAGGAGCTCTTGACCTTGGGGGAGATATTTTGTACACTTCCTCCGTCAATCTGACGTTGTTACAGGCATGGCAGAGTTACGTTCCGCGGCACACTTCGTGTTGCGCAACGTCGCGCGTGTTCCTCCGTCAGGATTCGCCGATCGTGATGACTGATACGCCGCCTGAACTTCCCGGATGCGACACAGCCTGGAGGAGTGATGAACGAAAAGAACGCGACCGAAGGGAATGAAACAGCGAAAAAGAAGCGCACGCCGTTTTCCATACAGCGGATCGCCATCATCGTCGTCGTCTGCATATTCGTCGTGGGGTGCGTGTTTCTCTACTTCATGAATATCCAGCGCAACAGGGAGTACCTGACCGAGCACAACCTCCGCCACCTCGGCACCATCACCACGATGATACAGGAGCGCATTGATGCGTTCCGCATCTCCATCGAAAATCTGAAAATGGCGGACCCGGAGGATCTCGCGTCCGAAACGATTACGGCGAATTTTCCCTTTGCGAAGAACGCGGAATACCTGGTGAAGCCGCAGACGGCATGGGGACTCGATACACTCGTCATGACACCCGACTCCCTGCTCTATTTCCTGGCGCCGGATCGCATCGATACATCTGTCATCAAGGTATCGACGACCTTCCCGACACTTTTCGAAGCCTTCCAGATTACCGAACAGACCTTCGATGTGCTGCTGATCACCGACGCGGACTGCGATACCGTGTATTATCAGGATTCACCGGCCGGGGTCACGGTCAGCAGCCTCGACAGCGTCAATGTCGATGGCGACATGCGCACAATCGGCGAACTGGCGAAGCACACGTCGGCCGGACAGATCCAGCTCGCCGGCAGATCCTATGAATTCTACCTGCAGATCATGGGCCGCTTCCGCGTGTGTGCGCTCCTCGAATCAGAGACCTTCGACGCGAAAGCGCAGGCCATGCCGGGCGATCACGTCGTCATCGCCCTGATCGTGCTCGCGCTGCTCCTGCTCGCCATCCCGCTGGTAAACCTGAACTTCAAGCGCGTCACCGACCGTGTGCGGAAAAACGATATGGTCATGAGCGCCGTCAGCGTGCTGTTCGGCACGATGCTCCTGACCCTGTGCATCGCTTACATTGTCTACCTCAAATATGACGCCGAAGGGAGGGAGCGCGCGTTCCTCGAGGACCTGGCTGGCAGCATCGAGCAGCGGGTCTACGCCGAATTCGATTCGGTTGATGCCATGGTGGCTGCGGTGGACACATTGAGGAATAACAACTCCGGTCTGAAAAGCCGCAGCAGCATATTTGCGAACCTGGATAAGACGGATACGGTGTTTCTGGCGTATCCCTATTTCGAACAGCTGTACTGGCTCGATGCGGATGGAGACATGCGTTCGCTGTGGACCACAACGGCACAGGAATTTCGGCGCATGGAACTTTCGGACAGGGAGTATTTCAGGGAAGTCTACGAAAACGGAAGGAAGAACTGGATCCAGCCGCATTACTCGCGCAGCTCGAGCGAGTTCATGGTGGCTTACAGTGCTTCATCCCACATTTCTCTCAAGGAGGAAACAGCGAAGAGCAAAGCGGAAACAGCGAAGAGCAAAGCGGATACAACGAACAGTGACAGGGATACAGCTGTTGTTGTCTCCGTCGACTTTCTCCCGAAGTCGCTCGTCAACGTGTACATGCCGTACGGTTACGGGTACATGCTGATCGACGGTGCCGGGACGGTACTGTTTCACTCGGTGCTGCAGCGGAATCTTCATGAGAACTTGTTCACCGAGTGTGACAATGAGAAGCTGCGTGCGACGGTCCGCGCCGGTGTGCGCGGATTCGCACATACGCGCTACTGGGAGAATGACGTCCTCATGCACGTCTTTCCTCTGAAGATCAGGGAACAGCAGTGGTACGGCGTCGTGTACGCGAATGATCAGTCCCGCACGGACATTGCGGCAGGATCGCTGGTGATGAGCATTGTTCTCTATCTCCTGTTCTGCATCCCGCTGCTCGCGGCATGGGTGGTGTTTCGCGTCGTGCGGAAGGAGCAGGTTGCGTGGTTGTGGTTCCAGGAGAAGCACGCGCCGCAGTACACGGCACTCGCCTCGGTATGTACCTGCGTGGCGGTGCTGAGTCTGCTCATCGGACTCCTCGCATCACAGACGCCCACCGCGCTGCTCCTGATCGTCATCATCTCGCATGTCGCGCTGCTGATGGTATTCCGGCGTCTTGACTCTGAATCATATCCCAACGGTCGTATCTCCGTCAGCTCGCCTGCCGATGCTTCCGATTCCGGCGATGCCCATACGGTCGATGCGCGTCCCGTAATCATCTCGCGCATGATCAGGCGGCTGCATCCACGAAATGTCGTCATCCTCGTTCATGTCATCGCGCTGGTCATCCTCGTTACGATGTTTCTGCGGTACACGGACAATTTTTCGGATATGGATTTCGAAATCATCCCGGCGCTTCTGACGGCGGCGGCTCTGGTGATCATTTTCGGAAGCCGGCGGATAGCAACACGATTGGCTTCCAAAAAACACACGCGCTGGAATCATGCCCGGGGGCAATACCTCTGGATGATGATCACGATGACGCTCATGCTGACGGTCGTTCCGGTGTTCATCTTCTTCAGGATATCCGTTGACGTGTACCGGGACGCGCACAACCGCGAAACGATCGCACACGGAAGCATGAGCCTGGAGGAGAGGGAGCAGAGAATCCGGCACACCTTCGGCAGCAAGCACATTCCCTCGAAAGAGGATCCGGACTGCAGCCGTGCGTGCGACACGATCGCGTCGCTGTTCAGGGAGGATGCGACCGATCTCTATTTCGACGGGCGATGCGACGCCGGCCTGGAGGACGGCGACTGGCGTCCCGATACGCCCCGCTTCGCGTTCGGGGAGGAGCTGCTCGACGTGTTCATGCTGCCACTGAGCAGAAGAGTTCACCGCTTGAGCGCGCTCATGGGACCGGGGTTCGCACAACGGCCGGTTTCGACGGGTGGGGAACAAATGTATTTCGTGTCGCATCCGGAACGCTTCGATGTGCTCCCGGAGAAGGGCGGCTTCTCCCTGGTCGTCCTCTCCGTGCTTCTTCTGCTCCTGCTGTATTTCATGATACGATATGTCACGAAACGCCTCTTCTTCACCGATATCGTACGTCGCGGCCAGGTGAATCCGTTCCAGCAGAAGGAGAACTATCTCTGCATCTGGGCGACGGATGAGGACAGGAGGGATATCGTGTGCCGCTGGAAGCCGCGCGCTGCGATGACGGATGCCGAACGAATGGAGCGGTTGCGCGAATGGAAGCGGTACGTGGATCTCGCCGATGAAGAAGTGGATGAAAAAACCTGGTTGCAGTCCGTGCGCGAGCGAATAAGGGTCGCCACAGGATTCAGCGGCAGGATCATCATCGACAGTTTTGAATTCCGCTACGACAATGCTTCGTTCAACAGGATGAAGCTTGAACTCATCGAGGAACTGCTCCTGTCACGGAATATGTCCGTATTCATCATCTGTTCTGTCGAACCTGAATACTATTTCTTCGAGCAGACCGAAAAAACAGAATCCGAGAACATGCAGCTGCGATGGAGGCATGCGCTCGGTATGCTGGTGCGCATGTATGCGAGAACGATAGCGGATCCCGCCGCAGACGGGCACTCGCTTGCTGTACGAGAGGACAAGTCCTGCAGTAAAAAGTGCAAAATGGAGCCGGATGGCCGGACGCCGCCGGGTACGTGGAAATTATTCAATCTGCTCGGCACGGAGTGCAAACGGCGCGAGATGAGAAAGATCGCGGGGATAGCGGCCGAACTGATCAAAAGCGATAGACTGACATCCCCCGGTGATTTGCTGCTGTGGATCGGGCGCAACAGCCGTCCGCTCTACCAGGCGATCTGGATGACCTGCACGAAGCGGCAGCGGCTCGTCCTCTATCATATTGCGCAGGACGGATTCGCTTCCTTCCAGACCAGGGACATCGTGCAGCAGCTGATCCAGAGAAGGCTGGTGACGACGCGGCCGACACTGCGGCTGGTCAATGAATCGTTCCGCAACTTTGTTCTCTCCATGCAGTCGGTCGAACGGATACAGCTCTGGGAGCAGGAAGAGCCCGCGGGCTTCTGGGAGTATGTCAAGTATCCCATCATCATCGGTTCGGTGATCATCGCGGTCGTGCTCTTCACCAACAATCCCGACTATTTCAATTCCACGGTCGCCATCCTGACCGCGCTCGCGGGAGCGATACCGCTGCTCCTGCGCCTGCGCGGCATCGCCGGCGGGGGAGGGGGTGAATGACCGTTGTCCACTTGTTTGCAGAATTGCTACAGCATTGTCTCATCCTGCGAACAGATCGCAGATTGAGCGCCAGTGTAAAAGACTTGACAGAGATACGCCAATGGCGTACATTGTTTTATGGAGATCATCGAGACAAGGACGTTTGTCAAGATAATCGACAATCATCTTTCCTTCTGATGGCATTTGTGAAGAACGAGAGAATTGATCTGACAAAGGAACAATTACGTCTGCTTTCCAAGGCAGTGAAGGAGGAATTGAAATGAAGAATGAACTTTTCGAAGAGTTGCTTGGGAGTGTTCGCGAGGCCGGCCAGATCCGCAGGGGCGAACGCAGGGCGGAACGTGTTACGCGTGAGGAAGATCTCGATGTTCGCAAAATTCGTAAGAATATGGGATTAACGCAGAAGCAATTCTCGGTTCTCATGGGCATAAAAATTGCCACGCTGAGGAACTGGGAGCAAAAACGGCGCAAACCCGAGAGCTCCGCGCGGTTGCTCCTCCGTATTGCCGCAAAGCATCCGGATGTTGTGATGTCCGTGGTCCACGATTCCGTGACCCGGGAAGAATGATCACATAACCGTGAATCATCCTCACGCAGATTGTGCAGAAATTGTGCGATCCATCCTGTATTGTCCGGTCTCGGGGGCTGGCACGGAATTTGCCTTTCTAAAAGTACCTAATTGTTACCCCTTACAAGTCTGACGCGATTCACCCTGTTGCACGGGGGAGTTGTTGTATAACTCTCTGAACAGGAGGATATCATGCGTAGAATCATCATTCTGACTGTGCTGATTGCATGGTCAGGTTTCGGAAATCTCTTGCTCGCCGATGACAGCGGTGCGGGATTGCAGATTGAAGATTCGCAGATTGCGGATGCGCAGATTGCGGATTCGCAGATTGCGGATGCGATGTTCGGGGGCGGAGGGAGCGGACGCACGCTGGCGCTGGCAGAACTGGAAACCATGCTGGCGAAGGACGGCCGCGCGCTGAGCGGTGCGTCGTACGCGGAGCTGGAGCACCTGATGCCGTCACCGGGCGGCGTTGCTGCCAATCTCTGGAACAGCGCGTACGTGTTCCGCATCGGTGAATCCACGTTCATCGTCGACATGCGGCTGATCACCGTCGTGCTGCTCACATCGCTCGGTGTCGTGCTGCTGCTGTTTTCTCCGCTGGGATTCATGCTCTTCCGTGGCGGCGCGCATGCGCTGATCGGCGGTGTGCTGACGGCCTTCCGCATTGCCCCGGAGTTCGGCGAACACCTGCGGCGGGAACCGAAAAAGTGGATCCGCAAAGAGGAGAGCAGCCGCCGCGCCTTCCGCGCCTACATGCGCCACTCCTTCATCCCCGACTACCGCAATAACGTCACCGCCGTGGCGTTTCTCGGGACGGCGTTCCTGATCCTCACGATCGGACTCCGCGGCATCAAGTTCATGGTGCCGCATCAGCCGGACCTGATCATCATGGCCATCGCCGTGGAGATAACCGTGCTGTGCATGCTCGGACTGACCACCTGGTATGAGCGCAGCGAACAGCTGCAGAGCGCCGAAACGGTGGAAACCGTGCGCCTGCCGAACGGACAGTATATCGACAAGGAATATGTGCTCCAGGCCCTGCGCGGCGTGGTCGAGGACCTCAACGCCTCTTCGGCGGCGGAGCAGGGAGGGCGGTCATGAACACCAGCACCATCCCCCCCATCATCATACCGGCCGTCGCTGTGGCGTGTATCACTGCGTTCGCTGCTGTGCTGCCCACGGCATCCGCCTCGGCGCAGAGCGACAGCGCTGCGATCGCTGAACTGCGCGACATCAATCCCGATCTCGCAGCTGCCGAGATCTGCTATGAAAACGAAGACTGGGAAGGCGCGGTGGACGCGTACGAGAACGGATTCAACGGCAGCGGAGCGACGTTCTGGCATCTCCACAACTATGCCTATGCGCTGCTGCAGACAGACCGTTACGCACAGGCCGAGCGCGCGCTCGCCTATATCATTCGCCATGACAGTACGGACGCGCTCGCGTGGTTCAACCGCGGGATCGCCCGGACGCTCATGGATCACGATCACGCAGCGTTGCGCTGCTTCGAGCGTTCGGCGTATCTCAGGCCCCAGGATCCCGATGCCTGGCTGCTCGTCGGACTGACGGCACTGCGGCTCGACAACTACCGCCGCGCCTGGGAGGCGTTCGATATCCTCGTCCAGATGGATGAGGAGGATGCGGCGTATCTCCATGACAGCATCGTCCGTGCCGAACGATGGTACAACGATCCGCTCCGGGAGATATGGTAAACGCCACCCATCACTCATGAACAGGAGAACCGCCATGCAGGACAATAAATCCTTCCGCAAGTACCAGGTGTACTTCTTTCTTTACCTCGCGGTGATCTGCGAGCTGCTGATCATCATCGTCGAGCGCGACGATGCGGAAACGCAGCTGCGCCGCGAGCGGGACGAACTGTATCGACTCACACAGAAAATCATTACCGAGCTGGTGGAGACCGCGCCCGTGCAGTCCCTCAACGGCAGCACCACCATGGAGGTCGGCGACCGGCGGCTGTTCTTTGTGTCCGTGCAGGGCATGGGACCCGACGACGAGCTGACGCGTCCCCCGGAAGTGCTGGTGTTCCGCGGCACGGACACCCTGCAGCGCCTCAAGCCCGAGGTGGATGTGCGTCCGGTCGAGCATCAGCTGAACAACGGCGAGCGGCGTTACGCGTTCGAATGGACCGCACCCGGTCCCGGCCAGTACCGCTTCATCGGCAATTCGGCGAACAATCGATTCGACGAGGGACCGGGCGGACGCGTGAAGCTCGCTTCGATGGAATTCCCCCGGCGCATCATCGAGGCTTTCGTGCCGAATTACCGCGAGATTTTCCAGCGGCACGAAGTGCTGCACTCGGAGCTTTCGGTCGACGTCATCGCCGCCGGCAGCCAGCTGCTGCTCAACGGCGGCGAACTCGTTACGGCCGCGGGATATCCGGCTTCCGGCTTCATCGAAGTGCAGGGCGTGGCGGCCTCCAGCGTGCGGGTGGAGCCCTCGCACGGCAGCGTCACGCAGGAGGACGAGCGCATCCGGTGGGAGGGGACGTTCCCGAAGCCGGGCGACTACCGGGTGCGGCTCAACGGACGCGACACCCGCGGCGCGGGATCGCTCAGCCGCGACGAGACTGCGTTTCGCGTGACTGTCAAATGGCCGGTGTCGGCGTCCACCGTGCGCGACGCTTTCGCCGGAGAACTGTTCCGCAAGAATCTCGCCGTAGCCGGGCTCGAAGACCGTTCACGGTATCGCTGGGAGGCCGCGCTCGACGGCGCGCGCATCGCCGCGGGGGATGGCTCGCTGGCGGAATTCCCCCTGCCGGATGACGCCGCGGGGAAAACGCTGCGCATGCAGGGATTCTACGGTGACCGCATCTATCCCGTCGCCGTCGACGAAGAGCGCCTCGGGGATTCACGCTTCACCTATGCCGTCCTCGATGCGCCGGTGCGCTTCCGCAACCTGTCGTTCTCCCGCGGCGGCGAATATCCCGTCAACCAGGAATTCCGCTTCGACGCCTATGTCTGCGGCAGCTGCATCGCGCAGAACCAGCGCGCCCCCGAGCGCATCTGGGTGGATGCCGAATCCGAGTCCGGCCGCGACCTGCTTGACGACTACGTGTTCGTCCCCATCAGCGACGCCAGCGGACGCACGGTGGGCATGCGCCTGAAATTCTACCTCGGCGGACGCGTCTCCCGCGACGGCGAGGAGGTGCTGCTCACCCTGCACGCCGACGACGCCGTGCGCCGCATCCCCGTCATCATCTATCCCGACTGAGATGCATCCCGCCCGGCGCATATCCACGCTCACGCGGTCGGTCGGGGAGGCCGGGGGGGATGGAGTCCGGGCAGAGGGGGGGCGGTCAGGGAGGCCGGGGGGACGGGAGGACTTCTGGAGAGGGACATGTTGAAACAAAAACTCTGGAGGTCCCCATGATGAAAAAACTTCTTGCCGGCTCCCTTGAGGCTGCCGTGCGCGATGACCTCGTCCTGCTGCTGGAGAAAATTGCTCGCCTGGACGGGTGTGACCGGGCTGTCCGTGACAGCATCTGGCAGATCCGCAGCGTGATGGAGCGGAAGCTCAGCGGTGAGCGTCCTCGCCTGCGCTATCGTCTTGATGTGTTCATGCAGTGGCCGCTGCGCGCCTACCGCACGCGCGCAATGCAGCCGACGCTGATCCTGCATGCAGATGCAAAGGAAATGCTTTTCATGTACGGCTTCGTCGTGGAGCCGATCGTGCGAGCCAGCGACCATCATATCGTGCTCTTCTGGCAAATCGGCGGATTGGGTGATGGAAGCGTCCACGAGCGGGAAGTGAAATATGCGAATGTCCCGGAATACACGCCGCTCGCGGAGGCCATGCGTCGGCTGGATTTCAAGGCCGAGGGTATCTCGATCCGTGTGGAAGGTGGCATCGAGGGAGAGACGCCAATCAATTACTCTGCGGATTTCCCGGCTCCGGAGGTGGTTCATGCGCCCGGCGGTCCGCTGTCGATCGAAGATGCGCTTGAGCAGCAGGACGCGGAACGCGGACGGCGGCTCGGACAGTATCGCATGCCGGCACCGGATTCCTGTGACGTGTGCGGGCATCCGTTCGCGCGGGACGCGTACCTCGTAGACGGCGCAATCGACGGCAGCATGACCTGGGGGGATATGTGTCTGCGCTGCGCCGCCGTGCGCGGCGGCGGGATCGGCTGGGGCGTGGGGCAGCTCTACAGAAAGCAGGAGGATGACAGCTGGCTGCTCGTCGCCGGTTTCGAGCCGGACGAGGAGGAATATCCCGACGAGTTCGAATAGCGGAGTGAATCACTACGGCGTCCTGCGGGGATGATCCCCGCAGGACGCCATGTTCGTACCTGAAAATTCACACTGCGAATTATTCTCAGGAAGCCGCAGCTCATTCATCGTGTAACAGATCCTGCGTAATGCAAAACTCCTTTTTAGCTGTTCGAAAAATCGTGGCCGCAATAGGGATCAAATCGCCACTGCTTATATAATAGTTGCACGTCTACTCGAATGCAGTGCAAATTCCCTGCCAGCATGGGAACCCTGCAAATCATCGCAGGTTCGAGGCCTCCCTGTTCCTGATTCTCACACCGGTGTTGACGATGTTCACGTTTTTTTGTGTGGAACGGCGCGGTTACTGCTTCTTCAGCACCGTGTGCTGTGTCATCACGA
>CAJXVM010000029.1 GCA_913061095.1 uncultured Ignavibacteria bacterium | reverse complement strand
AGCGCCGAGCCATCGGCTCGGCGTTCCAGCCGAAAGCACATTCTCAGCCGGATTCGCACAGATGTCATTGATAGTGGTCTGCCAAAGTCACGCGAGGCGTGACGAAGGCGGGCGTATCGAGGGACAGTAGACCACTGGCACGGAGGACGGATTGATTCCGTTGCCGTTATGATTGAGAACAAAATACAGGGGCACACACCACGATCGGTGTGTGCCCCTGCTCGTTTCAGCTCAACTCGGGTTTCAGTGAAGCTCTATTAAGCCCTGCTCTGCCTTCTAAGAGAATGTTAGCAAAGAGCTCAGCGGCAGTGTTTTAGAAAAATAAGGGATACCCCTTATTGCGCCTGAAAGCGATTCCCTCAAATTATTTCGCAGAGTCACCCCGTAGCACAGATCTCCGTCTGGAGGCGATGACATGCGTATCATGATCCTGGATGAGAACAGCGGCATGCGGACAACGCTCCGTCAGCTGCTTTCCGGGCTCTGCGATGACGTCGTCGAATGCGGCAGTGGTGAGGAGGCGATCACGCTTTATACTCACCGGAAGCCGGACCTGGTTCTCTCGGAGATCAGCCTCCCCGGTCTGGACGGCATCGAAACGCTTAAATCCGTCCTGCGTTCTGATCCCGCTGTTCGATGGATCTTCGTAACGGAGGAGGATGATCTACCCATCCGCACGGATGCGTTCGACGCCGGCGCGGAGGCGTATTTCATGAAGGAGGATATGATCGAAGTTCAGGAATACCTCATGAGACAGCCGGCGACGGAATAAGCCACCTGAGCAATGCGACAAGGAACACGAAGGAATCCGGGTTCATAATGTAATGGAATACGTCAATTCATACATGTGATCATGCAATTGTGAGTGGAGAAGCGATGATGAGAAAATCAACGTGTATTGAACTGCTTGCCGTCCTGATGCTGACAGTATCTCCGATACAGGCACAGACCCCAGTACTTGTTAAAAACATCAATCCGAGCATTGACGACGCTGTGCAGATTCTGACCTGCCGCGATGTACTGAGCGGCGTTCTCTACTTTGACGGGAACGACGGTTCAGGAAACAGGCTCTGGCGGACGGACGGGACAGCTGTCGGTACATGGATGGTGAAAGACGTGGATCCGGACCATATCGTTACGCTTCACGACAAGCTGTACTTCGTAGCGAATAATGGAGTTGAACCGGGATCAGATCCCTGGGTAAGTGACGGAACGATTTCCGGTACCGTACAGCTCCACGATCTGGCCGTGGGAAAAAACCGCAGCAAGTCGGCATGGCATCTCTGCGCCACGGCATCCGACGTATACTTCACCTACACTGTCGCCCGTCTTGTGAACTCGAGCGTCGAGACGCAGCTCTGGAAGACCGACGGCACGGCGAGTGGCACGGGAGCGACCGGCGCAAGGTTCGATGTCGTCGAAAACATCACCACGGCAGGGAACCGGTTGCTCCTGTTCGCGGGAGACGGCTCGACAGGAGAGGAGCCGTGGATAAGTGACGGGACAGGCCAGGGAACAAATCTGATTCTCGACATATGTTCAGTGGGTAACTGCGAGGTCGATTACTATCCGACAACGGTCGAACGGGTCATCTACGCATCGAAAATCTTCCCGGTCGGAATAAACGGTGTATGGTATTTTGCACGATCCGACGGGATCACGGGCGAGGAGCTGTGGCGAACCGATGGCACTGCAGCAGGAACCGGACAGGTGGCGGACATCAATCCCGGCCCAGGATCATCCTTCCCGAACTTCTTTGTCGAGATGAGCGGTGTGCTGTATTTCGCTGCCGATGACGGCATAAACGGGATGGAATTGTGGAAGTATCCGCTGACAGGCGGCCCCGCGACCATGGTGAAGGATATCGCGGGTGGTTCGGCCGATTCTGAACCGATCTGGCTGACACCCGTGGACGGGACACTGTTTTTCTCCGCCTGGTCGGATGATGGGGGCCGTGAGTTGTGGAGATCCGATGGGACAAATGCTGGAACGGTGCAGGTGGCGGATATCGCTCCCGGATCCAACAGCTCGAATCCAAACTATGACCTACTTCTTCGTCCGCAGGTTACGAATGCGCAGGATTACTGGCGGCGGTTTACCATTCTGGGAAACAAGCTGTTCTTTGCTGCGGATGATGGCGACGGCTATGAATTATTCGAGAGCGACGGGACTTCGGCGGGGACAATCAAACTGGCCGACATCAATCCCACGGCCGGCGAGGGATCCTCACCGCATTATCTCACAGTGCTGAACGGCAGTCTGCTGTTTACCGCCTATCACCCCTCCTATGGAAACGAATGGTGGTCGCTGTGTCTGAGCGGGAATCAGCCGCCCGTCGCGGTGGCGGCAGCGTCCCCGTCGACAGGGGCGGCACCCCTAACGGTGACCTTCGATGGGAGCGGATCCTATGATCCCGATGGCAGCATCACTGCATATTTCTGGGATTTTGGTGACGGAAGTGGATTCTCAACGCTGATGAATCCGACCTACACCTATAGCACGGCAGGTACATACACGGCCCAGCTTACCGTGACCGACAACAACAGTACCGCTGCTGCTGATGATGTCAGTATCACAGTTTCACCGGCCTCGAGTGGATACGTCTATGTCGCCGATCAAACGGTGACCCGAGTCCTGCAGCCGGGGAACAAATATCGGGCGGAGGATGTGATTCGTGTCTGGGACGACAGCAATTCGCCTGTCGGTGGTGTCTTGGTTCACGCGACGTATAGTGGTCCCACCTCCGGGACGGTTTCGGGCACGACGGATGAGAACGGCGAGGTCCTCGTGTGCACCGGAAAGGAGCGAAGCCCGGTAGGGACCTGGTGTTTTACCGTCACCGATGTCGTGGCGGCGGGATGGACATACGAATCATCGATGAACGTTGTCACGACAGCGTGCGAAGGCGCACTCAAACAGAACCCAATCAGACCATCGTCCGCTGCCCTGAATTCCGTTACCCCGAATCCAGTTACCTCCTCTGCAGTTGTGCGTTTCTCTCTTCGAAATGCGCAACAGGTGTCGCTGCGCCTGTTCGATGTACTGGGTCGCGGTATCATCTCGGTCAGGGAAGGCAAGTACGAAAGGGGAACGCATTTCGTACGGTTTACACGAGGCGATCTCCCGGCAGGGATGTATATGCTGGAGTTGAAAACCGGCACGACCGTCGCACATCACATGGTGTGCGTCCAGTGATCCTTTGGATCTGTGCCCGTTCAACGGCGAAATTTCCGCCGCATGAGAGAGGGATGCTGAGGCGTCTTTTTAAACCCTGTCTGCGGGTATCAGGTCTTTTTGACTCTTATGTGATAAATGGCGTAGTTTCCGAGTACTACCAGTCAAATTAATTCTCCCGATGACTCCGCCTGAGTGTGCGGAGTGGAGGTTCAATGATGGACAGAATATACGATGGCATGCGCTGCATACGCCCGCGTATGTGTGCACTCATTGAGACGACGACGCGTCTGGCCCTTGGTTTCCTACTGTGCTGCTGCGGTATGGAGATGTTTTCCGCTACTGCACAGATGAAACAGCTGGAAGAAACCAACCCGGATACGCTGCTCGCAAGGGCAAGTCGCATTGCATGCGATGATACCGCGACGGCACTTTCGCAGATGCACGCGGTGTTGCGGACATCGCTGGAGACTCATGATGTCCTTCATGAGGCGCGGGCATACTGGAATATCGGCTATGTATATGAGCTTCATAAACTGCCGGTGCAGGCGCTGCCCTGGTTTGAGCGTGCGCTGGAGAGATTCGAATCGCTGAACGATGAACTCGGTATGGCCTCCAGCCTTTTTCATGTGGGATTTGCAATCCAACGGGCTCCTCTCCCGCAGGTACTGAAAGATTTCCCAGCTGCGGAGGAGCGGTACCGGAAGAGTGCGGACCTGTACGAACGTCATCGTTCATATCAAAATCTCGCTCCCTGTCTTTTTTATCTTGCCGCTACAGTTCAGCTGCAGGGGAGACATCGTGAGGCTATTTCCCTGTATCGACGTAGCATTGCAGCTGCCGACAGTGCAAGGAATCTGTACATCAGATCGAGCGCACTGACCAACATCGGTTTTCTCCACGCCAGAAATGGTCGGCTCGAGGCCAGCGCACAGTGCTTCCGGGAGTGTATCCAGCTCGCGGATGAACTCGGGGATACAGAACACCAGTCGAGAGGGTACAATAATTTATCTTCTGTCCTCAATGACATGGGGCGAACCAAAGAAGCGGAACAAGCCCTGCGCCAGGCTTACGATCTCGCGAAAGCGAATGGAAATCCGATTCTCATCTCCCAGGCATTGACGAATATTGCCGGGATGCTCAATCTTGAGGGAAAATATGAAGAGAGCATGAACCTGTACGCCGAGGGACTGGTACTCACAGAAACGACATTTTCCCGGGATCATCAAATTACTGCGTCATTGAAGCCACATTGCTACCGCATGATCGGTACGAATGCACGATCTCTCGGTCGATACATGGAGGCGATTGATAATCTTCGGAAAGCGTCAGCAATCTATGACGATCTTGGAAATCGAGAAGGACAGGCGCTGGTTTTCCGTGATCTCGGGTGGTCATATTTCGAACTGGAGCGCCTTGACCGGGCGCATCATTTTCTCTCGCGTTCGCTGGGGATGTTTCGCGATATCGGTAAACCGGCGGAAATCTGCCGTGCATTGGTCAGTCTGGCACCGGTACTGATGAAACTGGATTCGGTCACAGCGACGGAGCATTTGTTGGAGGAAGCACTCGCGATAAGCGAAGGTGCAAAGCTTGCGGAAGTTACCGCGAATATCAGACAGGAATTGGGGAGGGTGCAATTTCACACAGATCGCCTGGAAGAAGCGGAGCAGAACCTTGCCGCTGCGGCTGAAGCTCACCGCAACATGAAAGTACACAGCCGGCTGGCGACGGATCTCGTCTGGCTTGCGGAATGCCGGCACGCACGTGGAAAAACGAATGGCATCGAACCATTGCTTTCCGAGGCGGAGCATCTCGCTGAAAACATCGGGAAAGATGAAATCCTGATGCGTACGGTGGCGCTCCGGGCGGAACTGGCGGAAGAAGCCGGCAAGCATGCTGTTGCAAACGCACACTGGCGCAACTACAGGCAGCTAAAAGACAGTGTCACCACCGCCATGCGGAATGCACGATATCAGAGCCTGCTCGTGGAATTCGACGCGGAACGAAAAGACCACCAGATTGCGCTGCTGTCTTCCGAACAGGAGCGTCAGCGCCTCGAGATTGAGCGTCAGACAGAGGTGCTGCGTCGCAAACAGCTCGAAGCGCAGCAGCATCAACAGGATCTCGAACTACTCGCGCGTAATGCGGAAATCCGCCAGCTTGAGCTGGACATGACGGCTGCGTCCCTGCGAGGTAAGGAAATGGAAGCCGAGCGCAAAACCCAAGAAATCGATCTGCTGAAAAAGGATCGACAGCTGCGAACGGCCTCCCTTGAAAGGGAGACGATGCTGCGAAACATCTTTGTCGGCAGTTCGATCGCCATCCTGCTGATCGCTTTTATTGCAATATCCGCACTTCGTGCCCGGCGGCGTGCGAGCGATGCCCGGGCTCGTGCAGCCGAGGAGGAGAACCGGAGACTGGCAGTTGAGAAAAAGCAGGAGGATTATGAAAGACGAAAAGCCTTCACCCGACAGTTGATCGCTTCCCAGGAACAGGAACGCAAGCGGATTGCCGCTGATCTGCATGACAGCATCGCGCAGGACTTGCTTATCATCAACAACCGTGTGCGGCTCACCGCAAGACGTGATGATGTCGACCGGAAAACGGTACAGGAACTCAACATGATTTCGAGTGCAGTTACCGGTTCACTGCATGAATTGAAAGATATCTCGCGCGCGCTGCGACCGCTGTATCTCGACCGCATCGGACTGTCGACTGCGATTGAAGCCATGCTCAGCAGCGTGAACGACGTCAGTGATACGGCATTTATATGGGACATTGTACAGATGGCGGGTTGGTTCACGAAGGATCAGGAAATCAATATCTATCGTGTCGTACAGGAAGCGGTGAACAACATCCTCAAGCATTCCGGTGCGACACATGCCACCGTGCATGTCGGACGGCGCAACGGTCATCTCCGTATCGAGATCCACGACAATGGGAAAGGAATTGCGATGGAAGAAAAACCGTCCCAGAGCGAAGCACCAAAGGGCTTCGGCCTGCAGGGAATGTACGAACGCGTGGATATTCTCGGCGGAAATCTCAATCTCCGATCTGCACCGGGGAACGGAACTGCCATTGAGATTTTTATCCCGATCGCAGTCCCCGAGGGTGTGAGTGAGCAGCAGCCTCTGGAAAAAGAGGAAAGCGGGAGGCCACATGCCTGACCTGATCACCGTCGTTATAGCCGACGATCACCCCATCTTTCGACACGGACTTCGCGATATCATCGAAATGGAGACCACCATGCGTGTTGTGGCGGAAGCGGGTGATGGCGAGGCTGCCTTGAGGCTCATCAGAAAGGAAATGCCAACAGTCGCGGTCCTCGATCTCGATATGCCGAAGATGAACGGTCTCGATGTGACAGAAAAGATATGCGAGGACGATCTCCCGACCTCGGTCCTGATCCTCACGATCTATGAAGACGAGCGATTATATCTCCGTGCAATGGATCTCGGTGCGATGGGCTATCTGATAAAGGAAACGGCCATCGACGATATTGTGAACGGGATACAGACGGTTGCTGACGGAGAGTGTTATGTCAGTCCACGACTGAACAGCCGTATCACGAAAGAACCGCCCGGCTTGAATAACGAGATCCAGCAGCGTCTGGGACTCCTGAAGCTCACCACTTCGGAACGGCGCGTCCTCCGGCTTGTCGCGAAAGATATGACGACGAATGAAATAGCTGAGCAGCTTTCTATTGCCATGAAAACCGTGGAAAAACATCGCACAAATATCAGTCATAAACTTGATCTCTCCGGCCACTACTCGCTTCAGCGATTTGCACTGCAGCACAAAGAGCATATCTGAAACTCAGGAGTCAGAAATGAACCAGATCAACAGTACTCAAGTTACACTGGACTTAAACCTGCGGTTCGCAATCCTAACTGTTTTGTTTCTTTTTGGGCTGCCCAACTTGATGATTCATGCATCGAGCCACGGGAGCCTCATTGGGAGCACCACAAGTGCTTCGCCTGAGAATGACATTCAGAGGCTGCCAATCCGGTTTACCGAAAACAGTGGGCAGATCGTTGACACCGACGGCAATCTATGTCCGGATATTCTCTACGCTGCCGATGCAGCAGGTGTTAAAATCTATGTGCGTTCAACAGGTATCAGTTACGTGTTCTCACATATCCCTGATCCCGAGCAGGGAGCTGCCCTCGATGTAAGTGAGGTACAGGTCAACGGTATCGAGTCCGGGCATTCGCGTGAGGTGTATCGGGTGGATCTCACGTTCGAAGGGGGAAATCCATTTGCCAGAGTCTCACCAACAAAAGTGCTTGAAGGGGTAATGCATTTCTACCTCGCACATTGTCCTGAAGGCATCCGAAATGTTCGCAGCTACGAAGGATTGATCCTCAAAGATATTTATCCTCAGATCGATATGAGATTGAGTACTGTTGGTGGACGGGTGAAATCTGAATTCATGGTTCGTCCTGGAGGTGACCCAAATCATATTCGGATGAAATATGAAGGAGCGTCTCGGTGTCGAGTTCTTTCGAAGGGGGAGATGCATGTTGATACGCCTCTGGGGCGTTTGGAAGAAAGCGAACCAGTCAGCTGGATAGGAGGTGGCAAACGTATTCCAACGAGGTATCTCGTCCATGGACAAACCGCATCGTTCGACGTTGCAGACTATGATCGAACGGAAACACTTATCATTGATCCATGGGCGACCTATCATGGAGGGACAGAATATGAACATTTCAATAGCGTTGGCTGTGACGCCATGGGAAATGTATATGCAGCAGGATGGACCGAAAGTGCCGATTTCCCTGTGCAGTCAGGAACCCAGCTGTCATCTGGTGGAAATGACGATGCCATTGTAGTCAAGTATAGCAACAGCGGACAATTGATCTGGGCAACTTACTATGGAGGATCTGGCGATGATGGAGCGGGAAGTGTCAGAATCGATGTGTTGGGCAATGTTTTTCTGACCGGTAAAACAGAAAGCAGCAATTTCCCCGTTCACAACGCGCTTCAGGGTTCACTTTCTGGTGCGGCAGACACATTCCTGATCAAGTTCAGTTCCAGTGGCGTACCAAGCTGGGCTACGTTTTTCGGCGGCAGTGGTGAGGACGGCAATGATGGGTACAGAACTGGCGGGGGAGGAGGACTCTCGGTAGATGCATCTGGCAATGCATACATCTGTCATACTACACAGAGCACGGACCTTCAAGTGAAGCATGCACAGCAGTCGGCTCCAGGCGGCGCGCGGGATGCATTCCTGGCAAAGTTTACAGGCAGCGGATCGTTATGCTGGGCAACATATTTGGGTGGGAGCGGCAACGAAGGCATCCAGTCGTGCGTTGTAACTCCTCAGCATACGGTTGCAGTTTGTGGCAACACCGCAAGTCCTGATTTCCCCCTGCAGCACGCTTTGCAGAGTACTTTCCAGGGCAATGCGATCGATGCCTTCATCACAGAGTACGATACATCCGGCGTTTTACACTGGTCCTCATATATCGCTGGGAACGCTGCCGAGACAGGCATGGTTGTCACGTCTGATCAACAGGGGGCATTATATGTTGGTTTGAGGTGTTCCAGCTCAAATATGCCACTATTAAATCCCGTTCAATCAACCCTGGCAGGAAGTGTCGATATCTATCTCTGCAAGTATGGTGCAACAGCAAATCCTGCAAACGGACGTTCCCTTGAACTGGCAACCTACTGGGGAGGTAGTGAAGGGGACTATGTGAACAAAGGCTGTATTGATGTTACGTCGGGTGGAGATATCATTGTTTCTGGTGAGACGTTTAGTCCTGATTTTCCCCTTCTCAATCCGATACAATCGTCACTGAAAGGAGATGCTGATATCTGCATCGTCAAATTGACCTCAAACGGAGTAGTTGCATCATCAACGTATTATGGAGGCAGCAAAGTTGACGGTGGGCTTTCTGAAGTTATTGATCCAAACGGAAATCTTTTTGTTGTCGGGAATACAGAAAGCACGGACTTCCCCGTTGTGAATGCGCACCAAGCCACACTCGGAGGCTCTTTCGATGGATTTATTCTTCACCTCTCACTGAGTGGATCTGTCGTGCTACCCCCAGCTGCTCCGACAAATCTGACCGCACAAGCTCTATCTCCCACCACGGTGCAACTTGATTGGACCGACAATTCCGATAACGAAGATCAGTTTGAGATAGAACACAAAACCGGCAGCACCACATGGACAAACATCGAAAACGCCTCAGCAGATTCGCATACACGTATCCTGTCCAACCTCGGATACGATACGGAACACATGTTCAGAGTCCGGGCGGTGAATGCGCAGTATGAATCAGCGTACACAAACACCGCTTCAGTGACGACCCCGAACTTCAACGCGCCGAGCGATCTCGCTGGTGACAGCCTTGCCTTCAGCTATGTGGTGCTCAGTTGGCGGGACAATTCATCCAGTGAGGATCGGTTTGTTGTCGAGAAATCTGAGGGTGGAAGCAGTTGGATACCAGTCGATACAACAATGAAGAATATGACGGTTACTCGAATCTCTGGATTGTCACCACAAACGGAAAGCTCTTTTAGGGTCAAAGCGGTTGAAGGCACAGTCTCGTCTCCGTACTCAAACACCATAGCGTTGACAACATTGCCGTTCTCACCGCCGAGCGATCTTACAGCAACCCCCCACTCATCGGAAGAGATCAATCTGATCTGGCGAGATAAGACGAACGGCGAAAATGGTTTTATCATTCAACTTCGCAAGGTGGGAGAATCGTGGTCGATTGTGGATACCGCATCGGAAAATACCACGGAGCATATTATTGGCGGTCTTCAACCGTCCACATCCTACGAATTTCGAATTCACGCCTTTACATCGCGGGTTGAGTCTCCCTACTCGAACATCGCCCAGGCCACAACGCTGAAATTCCTCGGCGCTCCAACCAATCTCTCCGGCGTGCTGATGTCGGAGACGAACATCGTTCTCAACTGGGAGGACAACACGCACGGGGAAACCGGGTATGAGATCGAGCATCGTGAGGACGACGGTGACTGGCAGAGGATCCATACGGCAGCTGCCAATGCGACGGTGTATGACGTGCAGGGACTCACTCCCCGAACAATGAATCGTTTCCGTGTTCGTGCGATTGGCGACGGATCGGCATCCGGGTATTCGAATGTCATCGCCATCGAAACACGGATGATGCCGTCGAAGCCGCTGAACCTGCAAGCCATGGCCGTGGATCACCGTTCAATCCGCATTACCTGGCAGCGAGGATCGGAAAATGAGGACAGATTCGAAGTCGAGCGCAGGGAGATTGGCGGTGACTGGGCACAGCTCACGACCGCAGGTCCCGGTGACGGCGATATTCTTGATGAAAATCTCTCGATCACCACAACCTACTGGTACCGTGTCCGCGCCGGGAACGATCAGGGATATTCACAGTGGTCGAACGTGGACAGCGCGACCACGATGGATATCCCCGTGCCGGACGGCCCCTTCGGTTTGCAGGCGAAAGCGACAGGACCGGCTTCGATACAGCTCTCCTGGATCATGCCTTCCCCGTCGACTGCAGAATCATTCGAGATCGAGCTGTCGGTGACGGGTGATCCGGGCAGTTTCTCCCGCGTTTCGCCCGATGCAGAGGCAGATGCGCGGACGATCGTGGTCGATCAATTGCAGCCCGACACGGAGTACTTCTTCCGCATTCGTGCGGTGAACCGGTCGGGACCGTCCCCGTACTCGAATACCGCGAGTGCGCGGACGTCGCGGGCTGACTATCCATCCACGCCTCGCAATTTCACGGCCGCGGCCCTTTCCGAATCACAGATTCAGCTGGACTGGGAGATGCCCGCGCAGTCGAACGAAGACGGCTTCACGCTTGTGCGCTCGCTGACCGGGGACACAGGTGACTTTACGGAGCTTTCACCCGCTCCCGGGCAGGGTGATCGCAGCTACATCGACAGTGGGCTCACGGTCAACACCACGTATTATTACCGCATTCTTGCGTACAATATGCACGGTAGTTCATCATGGACACCCGTCGTGAACGCCACGACTCAGAAAGTCATCGTCACGCCGGAACTCCGCGCGGCGATGGATGGCAAGCGGCAGGTGATCAGCCAGGTGAAGACGCTAATACCAAACGGCAGCACAGAGATGCAGACGCTGCGCAACCTGATCGGCGATTATGTTCGCGGATATGACGAGTCCGCCGCAACGGACCTTATTACGGAATGGAGCACAACGGGCGCATCCGATCCGGCAAAGGCCGCCGAAGCCATGGAACGCTACTTACTGGTCGAAGAGGCGCTGCGGGAAAGCTGGGGCGACGACGAGTCCATGCCACCCATACCGGGCGTGCAGGACCTTGCCATGCAGTGCGGCCGCATCCCGGCCATTGCGACGAAGGATCTCACGGCACTCGCACTCGCCTGGAAGAGTGAACGCGCCTATCTCACCGGGGACAATGAACATGTCGACGCTGCCATGGAAGACATGGTCCTCGCCCTGAGCGACAATACGCGGCAGCTCCTTATGCTCATGGGAGCCGATCGCGGCAGTGAGCTGAGTACGCTGACAGACGATATCATTCGCGGCAGGGGCGAGGTGGAGGATCTCGATGCCGGGCTCATGCTGTCGCTACTCGACTACTGGAAGGAGCTGATGCTCGGACGGTATTATCTGCCCGCTACGCAGCCGCTGATCGCCGAGTATGCGGATCGCACCGAGCAGCTGGACTACGACGGTACAAAAGCCGTTGCTGAAGGTACACGTGATGCATATCTCACAAATCTGCGAATGGATATCGATGCACTCGGCGCGGCCTTCAGTGACTACTATCGGATTTCCACGAGCCTGGATGCGGCATATACCATCGGACAGACGCCGGGCGTTGATGCCGACATCTTCCTGCTGCGAGTGAAGGGCCTGCGTCCGCGTCTGACCGACAACATGTACATGGCACTCGCCAATGCCGTGATTCCCACCGAACGCTTTCTCTATCTCACCTCACTGGATGCGGTAAAGGATCTTGGATCTGTTCCCTCCGCGCTCGACGTCACCGCAGAAAAGATTTTCGATCCGCAGCTTGGCGGTATTGTGCAGCGGAAAGATCCACTGTCGGTTTTCCGGAAGGCAGCTGTTCCCGCGGACAATCCTGTGATCGACGCGGACTTCGCGAGGCTGCAGAGTCTCCGTACAGAGGTTGAGCAGGGAAATACCGGGTACATCAGTGACGCGTTCACTGAACTGCGCACGAGCGGGAAAGCGATGGTGTCGGAGGTGGACCGCCTGCTGCGTCCGCTGCTCGGCGTGAATCGCGTGCACCTTTACGGGGATGAAGTGCTGCTCAGTGACTACTATTACTCGCTCGCCCGCATGCAACTGCTGAAAACGCGGCGTACCGTGCTTTCGGTTGCATTGGCCGACTACATGCTGGCGCCCACCACACAGAAGCAGACTGCCCTGGTGGCAGAAATCGATTCGATCATTGGTCCGTTCAGTAATGCGCAGAATGTGATCGAAGATATGATCAGCGGCGCGCGGAGTATTATCTCACTGCCCGCACTCTCGCTGACGAACGCCGGCATCATACGCGACGAAGCGGCGGGTCCCGAGCGACACCGAATCCACTTTACCGTGCAGAATGTCGGTGGTGGGGAAGCGAGCGATGCCCGGACGACACTCGATTTCCTGAGCAGTGGAGTCACAATAGTGGGTGAGAACGAATTCTCTCTCGGTTCGCTGCAGCCGAGTGCTTCAATGCGCGACAGCATGGACGTAGACATTGCGGGAAGCGTCACACACGTGACATTGAGTGCCGTTCTCGAGACTGGCGGTCGCAGCTTCATCGATCGACGGACAATCGCGGTTCCACTCCGAGATACCACGACAACCGTCAGAGCATCCGGGCAGCTGCCGGCGTCCTGCATTCTGCACAAGAACTACCCGAATCCGTTCAATCCCATAACGACGA
This sequence comes from uncultured Ignavibacteria bacterium, assembly GCA_913061095.1. Classification (GTDB taxonomy): domain Bacteria; phylum Bacteroidota; class Ignavibacteria; order SZUA-365; family SZUA-365; genus BM516. The sequence goes on along the minus strand of CAJXVM010000029.1, from coordinate 34,080 downwards.
TCCGCTTTACGTTACCGCGTGAGACGGAGGTGTCGCTCGTCATCACCGATGCGCTGGGACGTGAGGTGAATAGGGCTGTTGGCCGTGAGCAGTTGGCCGTTGGCACGCACTCTGTCCGGTTCGATGCGAGCGGGTTGCCTTCGGGGGTGTATTTCTATCGACTGGAAACACCGGACGTCGTGCTCGTGCGGAAGATGGTGTTGATGCGGTAGACGGGTGGGGAGGCTGATCATTTGGATTCGTGCAGGGCAAGCTTTCCGGCTAGCCCTGCTTGCCACCAGGCGAGAATCGGTGACGAAATACCATCATCGGAAAGAAAGTTTTGTTGCACATTTGTTACACGATTTTCTGTAAGTGCAGCAATATCAACAGAACGGAAGATCATGGATTAGGCGAGCACGAGCAGGAGACGGTAGCCCCAGGCGTACGCATTGGGATGGCAGGAACCCGGCCCGACTGTCTGGTCCACAACGCTGCGAGGGGAACGGCATCAACCCGCTCGCCGGTGCATATCCCATTTCTCGAGGATGAATTCCTGCATCCGTGACGCATACATGCTCCTGTCGAATTGCTCGGCATGAGCGCGGATACTCTGCGCATCGAATGATGTTCGTTCGAAGTGCTCGATGGCATCGGCGAGCGAAGCCGCGTTCTGCTCGGCGAAAAACGTCCCGCTGAGTCCCTCGCGCACCGTCTCCGTCGCACCGCCGCGGCCGTATGCGATCACCGGCTTTCCCGAAGCCATGGCTTCCACCGGCACGATGCCGAAATCCTCCTCACCGGGGAAGAGCAGGGCCCGGCATGACGCGTACGCGCGTTCGATTTCCCGGTCATCCACCCATCCCTCGAACGTCACCGTTGATCCCGCCATGGACTCGAGCCGCGAACGTTCAGGTCCGTCACCGATCACGCGCAGCGGCAGAGACAGCCGATTCGCGGCTTCAATCGCAAGATCGACCCGCTTGTAGGGAACCAGCGCGGAGAGGACCAGAAAACGACCGTCATGCTCGGCAGATACGCGGAACCGTCCGGTATCCACCGGAGGATATATGACCTCGGCGTCCCGGCCGTAAATCCTCGCGATGCGCTCGGCCACATAGGCCGAATTTGCGATGAAATGGTGAACGCGCGGGACGGTGCGCACATCCCAGGCGCGCAGGCGCGCGGCGACGAGACGGATGAATGCCAGCTGCAGGTTGCCCACCGTCGCGCGACTGAAATACTGGTCGAACATGTCCCACACGTACCGCATCGGCGTGTGCACGTAACTGATGTGCAGTGCTCCGGGGGCGGGACGTATTCCCTTGGCCACGGCATGCGACGACGAAACGATCAGATCAAACTCCCGCATGTCGAAGGATTCGATCGCGCGTGGAAAGAAGGGGAGGTAGTGCCTGTAGCGCGTCTCCGCGCCGGGGAATCTCTGCAGGAAACTCGTGCGGATCTCGTGCCGGCGGATTGTGGCGCTGACCTGATCCGGAAACGCGACGAGGGTGTGAATCGGCGCATCCGGCAGCAGCTCGCAGAGTACCTCCAGGCATTTCTCCCCGCCGCGCATGCCGGTGAGCCAGTCGTGAACGAGGGCGGCGCGGACGGGAAGATCGAGGGACATTTGTGCGATACCGTTGTTTGGCAATACCTTGTGGAAGAGGCAAGATAGAAAAGACACACCGGAAAGCGTAATACCATGAGCATCCCGTTTCGCATCGTCAACCGCCATCGCGACCTGATTCACGGAGACATCCACCTGCCGGAAGATCCCGCCGGAGCGCCGGTCGCCATCATCTGTCACGGATTCAAGGGATTCAAGGACTGGGGCGGTTTTCCCTACGCCGCAGAGCATTTCGCGCTCAAGGGCATCGCCACGCTGCGCATCAACTTCTCGCTCAACGGGGTGGAGGAGGATTTCATGAACTTCACAGCCCTCGATCGTTTCGCGCGCAATACGATCAGCCGCGAGCTTGACGATCTCGGCGATGTGATCAATGCGGTGCAGGAAGGCAGCATCATCGACGCGAAGGTGGATCGAAGCCGCATTGCCGTGATCGGCCATTCACTCGGCGGCGGTGTGGCCATTGTGAAGGCGGCGGAGGATGATCGCATTCGCGGCGTCGTCTCCTGGGCCGGTGTGGCGGATTTCATGCGCTGGGGGAAGAAAACGCGTCAGCTCTGGAGGAAAAACGGCCGGATGGAAATCCAGAATGCGCGTACGGGCCAGATGATGCCGATGGATGTTCTGATGCTGAATGATCTGGAGGAGAATGCCGACAGATTTGATATTCCGGCGGCGGCATCACGCTTGCAGGTGCCGATGCTGGTCGTTCATGGAGAGCAGGATGTCTCCGTGCCGATCGAAGAGGGGAAGACGAACGCGGCAGCCGCACCGGATGAACTGAGTACGCTGTACACCGTCCCGAACACTGATCATACCTTCGGTGTGAAGCATCCCTTCGAAGGACCGACAAAGCCGTTTCGTCTCGTACTCGACAAAACGGCCTCGTGGATACACAAACAGGTGTGAGTCAGTCCCCCGTCTCAGAGGGGCGGAAGCCATATGGGGCGGTACCGGGCGGTCAGCCCGCGGATCCGGATTTTCGCATTCCCGCATACCCCAGCAGAATCATTCCGACCGCAGTCAGCTGCGTCGCGGCGAAGAACAGAAGCAATGTGATGTCGTTGAGGGCGTCCATGTGCCTACCTCCTTTTCCACAAAATTCAGGGATGCGTGTTCAGGAGATATGAGCGTCCGATGAGATTTTTCTATGAATTGTAACCGCTGCGAGCACGTGTGTCTTCGATCAGTCGATGACGCTCAGTCGATGACAGTGAACTTGCGGACGCGCGTCGTACCCTGCGCGGTAAGACGGATGAGATAGACTCCGTTCTCGAGCGAGCCGGGATTCCAGTCAAGCGTATACGTCCCTGCCTGCAGCGCGCGCGACAGCAGGCTGCTGCGTTCGCGTCCGAGCAGGTCGTAGACTGCGACTGCGACGGGACCGGCCGACGGCATCTGCAGGTTCACTCTGCCGGCTGCGTGCGCGGAGCGTGAAACGGGATTTGGCCAGGGGGCACTCAGCCCGATGTGCATGGGAAGCGGATCCGGCCGCATTGTCACCGGAAGTGAGCCGCCAGTGCGGGTGCGCATGATATTCCGATTCCAGCCGGCGGCGTTCCCGGTTTTGCTGTCGATGAATGCAAGACCCTCGATGTTCAGGTCCGTATTGCTTTCCTGGGCAGTCCAGGTGATGCCTCCGTCGTAGGATTCGAACACGAGTCCTCCGTACCCGGCAAAGACGGCATGATCATGGGTCAGAAAACGGACGGCACTGAGGCGAAACTGGGATATCGGAATCGAAGCATACACCTCTTCCCAGCTCTCACCTTCATCCGTGGTCCGGATGATCGTTCCGTTGGCGCCGACAGCGACAGCGGTACTGTCATTGCGGATGGATACACTGGTCAACTCCGCAGAGACGCCGGTTGTTGATTTTCCCCAGTCTTCACCTCCGTTGCGCGTGCGGCGTGCGGTGCCCTTGTTTCCGACGATAATGCCGAAATCTCCCCTGATATCGATCTCGTTGTAGTTGTTCAGACCGGTCCCTTCGTCACTGAAGCTGGTGCCGCCGTCATCGGTTTTGAGAACCTGTGCGCCCTGACCGACGATCATCCAGTTGTCGGCATCGAAAAAATGCACGTCATACAGCGACTTTGTGACGCCCGTATTCAGTGTCGTCCAGCTCTGTCCTGCGTCGGTGGATTTCAATGCGAAACCGCCGTTGCCAAGTATCACTCCGAGCGACGGAGAATGCCAGCGCACGCGGCGCAGCACCTGCGACGTGCCGGAGGGCACTTCCTTCCATGTGTCTCCACCGTCGGTCGAATGCAGGATCAGCCCGTTTTCACCGACCGCGGTGATGGTGGATGTATCCAGCAGGTCGATCGAGAAGAGGATATCATCTCCGTCGGAATGCTGTTCGAACCAGCCGATCTGCGCGCTGCTGACGGTTGAAAAAAGAATGAATGCGAGGAGGAGGGAAGTGTACTTCATGGGAGCATCAGGAATCGTTGGGCAAAACGAACTGATCCAATCTACATGACGACCGATATTGCGAGCAACATGCCGGTGATTAATTCTTTGAAAGAAAAAGGGACTCCCGGTTGTCGGGAGCCCCTGCCGTTTCACGGTGTTGAGGAGGAGGTCAGGCCGCGATGGCCTTTGTTACTTTCTGCGCTGCCTCTTCGAATGAATGGGCAACAAGAAAGTCGATACCGGAATTCTCGAGTATGTCCGCGGCTTCTTCCGCGTTCGTGCCGGCGAGGCGTACGACGATCGGCACCTTAATGTCGATGTTGCGTGCGGCCTGAACCACGCCATTGGCGATGCGGTCGCAGCGGACGATACCGCCGAAAATATTGATCAGGATGGCCTGCACATGCCGGTCACCGAGAATGATACGGAAGCCCTGTTCGGTGGTCTCGGCACTGGCACCGCCGCCGACGTCGAGGAAGTTCGCGGGTTCGCCGCCGGCGAGCTTGATGATGTCCATCGTCGCCATCGCGAGTCCGGCACCGTTGACCATGCAGCCCACGTTTCCGTCAAGCTTGATGTAGTTGAGATTGAACTTCGAGGCTTCGACCTCGAGCGGGTCTTCTTCGCTCTTGTCACGCAGCTTCAGGAAATCCGGATGACGGAACAGCGCATTGTCATCCAGGTTCACCTTGGCGTCGAGCGCCAGCACGTCGCCCTCCTTCGTGAGCACGAGGGGATTGATCTCGAACAGGCTGGCGTCCGTCCGTTCATAGGCATTCGCGAGCGCCATGAGAAACTTCACACCGTTCTTGAACGCAGCGCCCTTGAGCCCGAGGCCGAAGGCGAGTTCACGCGCCTGATACGCCTGGAAGCCGATGTTCGGATCGATTTCGGCCTTGAGGATGAGTTCGGGAGTCTCCGCCGCGACTTTCTCAATTTCCATGCCGCCTTCGGTAGACACCATCATGATGTTCCGCGAGCGGGCACGATCGAGCAGCATGCCTGCATAAAACTCCTTCTCGATGTTGACGCCCTGTTCGACGAGCACGCGCCGGACGATCTTGCCTTCCTCACCGGTCTGTATCGTGACCAGCAGGTTCTTGAGCATCTTTTCCGCATACTGCTCGACCTGCTTGAGCGACTTGGCAACCTTGACGCCGCCGTCGAGCACGAGCTTGCGCGTCTTCGGATCGAGAATCTTTCCCTTGCCGCGTCCGCCGGCGTGAATCTGAGATTTCACAACCCAGACCTTGCCGCCGAGCTTCTCGGCGGCCTTCACGGCCTGCTTCGCGGTTGTGGCCACACCGCCCTGCGGCGTCGGCACGTCAAACGTTCTCAGGATCTGCTTTCCCTGATACTCATGGATTTTCATGCGCCGTTCCTTCTCCTGGTATTGAATTCTATGTATACAGTAACTGTCTTCGCGGAAAAGATGGATTTACAAAGATGGCAAAAGATCGGGAAAGAGAAAAGAGCAGGAGCACGAACAGCAGCACGAGTGTGGGTGAGGTGATGGGCTAGCGGGTTGCGCTTCCCGTCACCGCGGAGAAAATCCGCAGAAAATTTTCACCGAGGATGTTCCGGATGGCGGCCTCGCTGTATCCACGCTGCTGCAGAACGCGTGTCAGGAGCGGCAGATCCGTCACATCCCGCAGGCCGACCGGCGTGATGGAAATGCCGTCGAAATCGGAGCCGAGTCCGACATGATCGATGCCCGCGACCTGCACCGCGTGATCAATGTGATCGGCGATGGTATAGAGGGATGGCAGTCCGCGTTTCTGCGCTTGCTTCAGCAGGTCATCCACGGCCGAGAGATAGGCCGCGCCGCGTTCCGGATGCTGCCGCTTCAGCTCGGCATGGCGATCGTGCATGCGCTGGACGAGATTGCGACGGGATCGATTCAGGTTGTTGACCAGAAAGCCGGGATAGAAGTTGATCATGACGACGCCGCCGTTCTCCGAGAGAGCGCGGAGCTGGCGGTCGGTCAGATTGCGGTGGTGATCGCGGAGTGCGCGGCAGGCGGAGTGTGACGCGAAAATCGGGTGCTGCGACGTTTCAAGCACATCCCAGAATGAACGCTCGCCGAGATGCGAGACGTCGATCAGCACACCGAGGGAATCGAGCAGCCGCACGAAACCGCGGCCTTTTGCGGAAAGACCGCCTTTGACTTTCCCGGTGGATTCATCTTTCGAGCAGGTGGCCCAGTCCGAGGAATAATTCCAGGTCAGACCGAAACTGCGCATCCCGCGCTCGTAGAGGGTCAATATGCGCTCGCGCCGGCCGTCGATGCAGCGGCCGCCCTCGAGTCCGATGATGCCCGCGATCAGACCGTCGCCCACGGCGCGCCGAAGTTGCCCGGCATCGGTGACCAGGCCCAGCCGATCGGGATTCCGCGCGGCAATCGCTTTGAGCGAATCGATTTCCGCAAGGGCGAAGCGCCACGCGTTTTCTCCGCGCTCGCGGGATGGCACCCAGATGCTGAAGATCTGCACGTCGAGTCCTCCGCGCGCAAAACGCGGAAGATCGGAATGTCCGTGCGTTCCCCATGACTCCATGTCACCGCCGCGCATCACACGGCCGAGCACGTCGTTGTGTCCGTCGACGACGACTGCCTCGCGATGAAGCTGCATGAAATCCTGCTGCGCGGCTGCCGGCGCGTACAGCAGCAGCAGGAGAATACAGGTGAAGAAGATGTCAGAACGGGAATTTTTCATCGTACCAGTGCCGTGTCACATCCATCCACATGACCAGTCCCTTCCACTCCTCGTACGGCGCATAAAACGCCTCGATCTTCCGATCGTCGACAGGGGTTCCTCCGTTGTATTTCTGCGCGAATTTCGCCCGGCACCAGGAATCGAGCCCGAGATAATCGAAGCGGCCCAGCAGTTTGAGCAGATTGCCGGCCGCGTAGGTCCCGATACCCTTGATGGCGCGCAGTTCGCGCAGAAGCACTTCCGCAGGCGTATCCGAGGTGCGAAAGGATTCAATCTCGAGATCTCCCCGTGCGACGCGGCGCGAAAGTTCAAGGACAAAGGGCGAGCGGTATCCGAGCTTCACCTCGCGGCGGAGAAAAGACTCACTGCTGTCGGCGATCGCTTCAGGAGGAGGAAAGTCGCGCCGCCCGTGTGTATCCGCTGCAGAAAAGGCCTCGATGAGGCGCGTGTTCATCTGCTCGGTGAGCGCCCAGGAGCAGTTCGTCGTGAGGATCATTTTGACGGCATCCTCGAAAAATGTCAGGCCGCGCAGCATGCGTCCCGCCCGGTGCCGCGCAATCCATGCGAATGCGTCGTCATCGCGGATGCGTCGGTAGAAGGGGCGCAGGTCGAGTCCGAAATTGAGCATTTCAGCGGCTGCGGACTGCATATACCGTCTGTCTCCTGTGGAGAGGCGTCCGGAGGTATGTACCGTCGCTCGGCAGCGCCCACGCGGAGCCGGATTGAGACGCAATTCCGCGATATGACCCGACGGAAGCGAAAGCCAGCGCGTGAGCCGCAGGGGAGTGCGCCGCACGCTGAATGGAAAAAGAGCACACCATCCATGGGAAAAGACAGTGTGCTCGAAATGAAAATGCGGGGGAAAAGACAGTTCGATTGCGGTTGTCATGCTGTCAGTACCGCCGGTCAGCCTTCCTCGCTCTTCTTGATGGACTGCACTTCCATGCGCACGTCCTGGGCGAACTTCTTCAGTTCATTCATGTGCTTGCGCAGGCGTGTTCCGGCAGATTTGTTATTCTTCTCGTAGAATTTCTGGAAGTCGGCTTCGTAGGACTTTACGAGCTCGAGAAGCTCATCATAGCGATTCATGAAAACCTCCTGTTGGTAAAAACTCAACTCATCGTGCGAATAATCTAATATACGACTTCGACCATGAATGCAAAAAGGCACAAGATGTGCCGGTATGCGCTTTTTCGTACATTTGAATCGGTACAACACTGGCATGACAATGAGTCGATTTCCCGCAATCTTCGTTTCAATGCTCATCTGTGTCCTGGGTCACGCGCATGACACATTCGCTCAAACCCGCACGGACCTATGGCCGGACATCGAGCCGTTTGAGTCCGGATACATCCGGGTTTCCGAGATCCACCGCATCTGGTACGAACGCTGCGGCAATCCCGACGGCGTTCCGGTCTTTGTCCTGCACGGGGGGCCCGGCGGACGGACATCCCCGTATTATCGCCGTTTCGCCGATCCCGCATATTATCAGATCGTGCTCCACGATCAGCGCGGCGCCGGCAGGTCGGAACCCTATGCGGAAATCCGTGAGAACACCACCCGGGATCTCGTTGAAGATATCGAGCGTCTCCGCAGACACATCGGAGCCGATCGCATCATCCTCTTCGGCGGTTCCTGGGGTACCACCCTTGCGATCGCCTACGCGGAGACGTATCCGGAACATGTGCGCGGCATGCTGCTGCGCGGCGTTTTCATGGCCACGCAGGAGGAAATCGATCATTTCTATCATGGAGGACTCGCCAGCATCTTTCCCGAACTCTACCAGGAATTGCTCGATGCGCTGCCGGATCCGGAGCGGCGTCCGCTGCCGGAGTACCTGCTCGAGCTTCTCCAGCAGCCCGATTCGCTCGCCCAGCTGAAGTACGCGCGGGCATGGACGAAATACGAGGCGGCCGCAAGCAAGGTGGACCGCGACAGCAGCCACATCCGCGGATTGAACCGCTGGCTGGCAAACAACAATCCACGCTCATTCGCGCTCTTCGAGAACTACTACATGGCAAACGGCTGCTTCCTTGAGGAGGGACAGCTTTTCCGCGACCTCGATCGCATTGCGGACATCCCGACCTGGATCGTCAACGGCAGGTTCGACGTGATCTGTCCGCCCGTCACCGCATGGCGCCTCCACCGGCGGCTAAAAAGTTCACGACTGCATATCACCTTCGCATCCGGTCATTCCATGAGCGAGCCCGCAAACGAACGCGCGCAGCTCGCGGGTTTCGAGTGGCTCAAACAATTCAAATAGCAGGTTCGAATCCATGCTGCACGAACAGCTGCGTACTTCCATCGTCAGACACTGCAGCGCGATGCTGCAAGCGGGACTCACCACCGGTTCCGGCGGCAATATCAGCGTCCGCATCCCGGAAAGCCGTCATGTCTGCATGAGCCCGACGGGCATCCCGTACGACAACATGCGGACGGCCGACGTCGCGGTCGTCGATACCCATGGTGCTGTAATTGACGGTGACCGCAATCCCTCGAGCGAGCTTCCGATGCATCTCGCCGTCTACGCTGCCCGTCCGGATGTAAACGCCATCGTGCATACGCATTCACCCTATGCCGCCACATTCGCCTGCCTGCGCGAACCCATCCCCGCCGTGCATTATCTCGTCGGATTCGCGGGAACACACGTTCCCGTGGCTCCCTATGCGACCTACGGGACGCCGGAGCTCGCAGCCGGAGCCGTGGAAACGCTCGGCACGAATTTTCAGGCCGTGCTGCTCGCCAATCACGGACTCCTCGCCGTCGGTCCCTCGCTTGAACGCGCCTACGCCGTTGCCGAGGAAATCGAGCTCGTCGCGCGCATCTGTTTTCAGTCCAGAGCCATCGGCTCACCGGTCATCCTCGACGAGGAGGAAATGCGGCGCGTCATCCGGAAATTCCGCAGTTACGGCATTCAGCCGTCCGGTGAGGGGGATTGACGTCCATGCACTTTCTGCCGGCCACCCGTGAGGAGATGCTGCGGCGCGGATGGGATGCGCTCGATATCATTCTCGTCAGCGGGGACGCATACATCGATGCGCCGCAGATCGGCGTCGCGCTGATCGGCCGCGTGCTCGAGCGCGCCGGATACCGCGTCGGCATCATCGCCCAGCCGGATTTCGAGACCGCGGAGGATATCACGCGTTTCGGGGAGCCGCGGCTGTTCTGGGGCGTGACGGCGGGAAGCGTGGATTCCATGGTCGCCAATTACACCGCGCTGCAGAAACCGCGGCGGCAGGACGATTACACGCCCGGGGGACGAAACGACCGCCGTCCCGATCGGGCAAGCATCGTGTACAGCAATCTCATCCGGCGGCATTTCAAGAACACCGTTCCCATCGTGCTGGGTGGACTTGAAGCGAGCCTCCGGCGCGTGGTGCACTACGATTACTGGAGCGACCGCATCCGACGTTCCATCCTCTTTGATGCAAAGGCGGATCTGCTGGTATACGGGATGGGCGAGAGCACCGTTCTGCAGATCGCCGAACAGTACACCCGGGGGAATGCAGCGGCAGGGATTCACGGCACCTGCGAGATCCGGCGCGAGGCGCCCGATGAGGCCGTGATCCTGCCGTCCTTTGAAGACTGTGCCGCCGATCCCGAAGCGTTTCTCCGCATGTACCGACAGTTTTATGCAAACACGGATCCGGTGACAGCGCGGACGCTCGCGCAGCAGCACGGTGACCGCTGGCTGGTGCAGCATCCTCCCCGGCCATACGAAACGCAGGAAGAACTCGACGCCGTCTACGCGCTGCCGTTCATGCGGGATGCGCATCCGACGACACGCGAACAGGGGAAGATCCGCGCACTCGACACCATCCGATTTTCCCTGCAGACACATCGCGGCTGCTACGGCGAGTGCAATTTCTGCGCCATCGCGGTGCATGAGGGACGCCGCGTGCGCTGGCGCTCCGAGCATTCGGTGATCGGGGAAGCAGAGCGCCTGCGAGACCATCCCGCATTCAGGGGAGTGATCCCCGACGTGGGCGGTCCGACGGCCAACATGTACGGGTACGAATGCGCGCGCAAAATCGAACGCGGCGCGTGCAGCGACAAACGCTGTGTCTTCCCCGAGCTCTGCCGCCAGCTTCCGGTCGATCACGGGCGCTACACGCAGCTGCTCCGGAAGCTACGCCGCATTCCAGGGATCCGGCATGTGTTCGTAGCGAGCGGCATCCGGCACGACCTCGTCATGCAGGACGCGCAGTGCGGCATGCAGTTCATGGAGGAACTCGTCGGCCACCACGTCTCCGGTCAGCTCAAACTCGCCCCTGAACACAGCGATCCGGAAATTCTTCGCCTGATGGGGAAGGGCGGGACGGAGGAACTGCTGGATTTCCGCGAACGCTTCTTCGAACTCACGCGGAAGGCGGGGAAAAAGCAATTCCTGACCTATTACTTCATCGCCGCCTATCCGGGGAGCGAGGAGCGGCACATGCACGCGCTGCGACGCTTCGCCGCGAACGAGCTCAGCATCAGTCCCGAACAGGTGCAGATCTTTACTCCCACTCCCGGGACATGGGCCAGCGTCATGTATCACACCGGCATCGATCCAGTCAGTGGCGCGCGCCTCACCGTCGAGCGCGGACTGCGCGGGAAGAGGAGACAGAAAAACATCCTTGCAGAAATATCCCGCCGGAGGAGAAAGCGATGAACGGCGGCATCCCCATTGAGCAGCGACTTCGCAGCGAAACCATCGGCACCGAACGTCTTCGTGCGCGCATTCTCTCGGGCCTTTTTCTGGTGGTCGCGCTGATGTTTCTGCTGCTGACAGGACTGCTTCCCTCGCGATATGAGAGTATCGTCGGAACAAGTGGTGTCCGGTATGAACTGATCATGCTTCTGCTGGGAGTGTCTCTGTACGAGCTGCTGCTGCAGGCAGTGCTGGGTTTTCTCGAGCGACGCGGCAAAGGTATTCCCGGTCCGATCCGCTATGTGAATGCCACGGTGGAAATCACTGTACCATCGCTCGGCATGATCATCCTCGCCGCAGTACTTCCTCCTGTCCTGACGCTTGTCTCGCCGTTCGTGGCGCTGTACTTCGTATTCGTGATTCTGTCGATCCTCCGTCTGGATTTCATGCTCAGCTTCTTCACCGGTGCGATGGCAGCGGTGCAGTACATCCTCCTGTCACTGGTCTTCCTGGAACATCACGGTGAACGGACAACCGATCCGATGCTGGCGGCGAACGCCATTTACATTGCCCGTTCGGTGATGCTGGTAGGTGCCGGTGCTGCGGCGGGGCTGATCGCACGACTCATCCGCAGGAAAATCGTCAGCAGCGTCCGTTCAGTGGAACAGCGGAACCAGGCGATTGACCTTTTCGGTCAGCAGGTATCAGAACCCGTCGCCCGGGAACTGATGCAGAATGCGGATCATGCCACGGGCACGATGCGCACCGTCACGATCATGTTTCTCGACATCCGCGAGTTCACGCCCTTCGCAGAGCGTCACACACCGGAGCAGGTGGTCGCATTCCTGAATACGCTATTCGGCGAGACGATCCGTATCGTCGATCGGCATCATGGAATTGTGAACCAATTTCTGGGGGATGGATTCATGACGACATTCGGCGCGCCTCTGGAGGATGCGGACCACGCGGCGCATGCCGTCGCAAGTGCGCGGGAAATTCACAGCGCTGTCGAGCGACTCGCGGGGGAGGGGAAAATCCCGCCGACGCGGATCGGCATCGGGATTCACAGCGGTACCGCTCTGACCGGAAACATCGGATCGGAGGATCGACGCCAGTACTCGGTTACCGGAACCACCGTCATTCTCGCTTCGCGTATCGAGCAGCTCAACAAACGCTTTCATTCGGCCATTCTGTGTTCCGGGACAACACTCGCGCAGGCCGGCATCCCCCGTGAAAGCGCCGAATCGATCGGACCAATGCAGCTGAAGGGAACCAGCGCTCCCGTCGATGTATACCGACTCGCCTGACCAACACCCTCGACGCGAAGAACTCCGCATGCCATGCTCGCGGTGTCTTCCTATCCATGCGCCAGGGGAGCGCTGCTTCCGTGGAAGCATGAAAAAATATTTCCCGATCCTGAATCCCGGCACACCATCCGGGCATCTCATGTGAGATCATAAGACCGGCTACTCTGATTCCCAGCCGGACGTTGAACCGAAACAACCAGGAAGCCCGGAGCAGACATGTCAAAACGGACCCGCACATTTCTTCTTTCCCTGATCGTTATTCTTCCCCTCATCGCCGTTCTCGGCTGGACGAACCGCTCAACGCTCATCAACATGATGATGCCCGCCGACAGTCGTCCCGGACAGATCACCTTCGACGTCCACCGCGTCAGCGCGGAGGAATTCGACCGCATCGCCGCGGATCTCGAATCCGAATTCGACATGGACTTCATGCATGTGGAAATCTTCCGCGAAGCGGGAATCACGGCATACGAGGGACCGCAGACCTGCCTGTCCTGTCACGAGGACATCGTGGTCGAAGACGCCCACAGCGGCGACGAAAAAACCGTCAGCCTGATGGAGAATCTGCTCACTTCGACGCATTACCGCTTTTTCACCGAGGAACATCCCAACGTCTACGGCTTCAACGGGGAGCTTGCCGACAACTTTCCCATGGGCAAGATCAACCGTCCCTGTCCGAAGCCCGGCTCTTTCGCCATGACCGCGTGGGCAGAACTCGTCGTCACCGAGCACGGCGATACCCTTTCGGAGGGCTGCGGGCAGTGTCACATCGGCGGCCAGTACCAGGCGCCGCTTGGCGAGATGATGCCTGGGTACGTCACCACGCAGGAGGAGAAGGACGCCATCGACTGCCTGATCTGCCACTCGCAGGGCTACGACATGAATCGCAAGCAGGTGGTGATGGATGACAACGGACTCAAGCGCTGGGATATGGACCGCAGCATGCGCGCGGCGATGTCGGTGACGACCACGACATCCCAGACCTGCCTGCGCTGCCATCAGCACAACTTCGGAGGTGATATCTACGTCGATTCGACGGACACGTCGTACTTTCAGAGTCTTCTCAACACCGGACGCGAGCGTCCGCGGGTGCTGCATCCGGGCTCGAAACGCGGCACGCCGTTCTCGCCCAGCTGGGACGTGCACGCGGCGGCGGGACTCAACTGCACCGACTGTCACGTGACCGAAGGCCATTACATCGCCAAGGGAACGCATACGACTACGATGATGACAAACGACCTTCCCGGCGTCGAGATCGCCTGTGCGAGCTGTCATTCCGACGAACCACACGCGGAAAACGAGGAACTCGCGGATTTCCTGAACATGCACACCGAGCGCGTCGCCTGCGTTACCTGTCACATCCCCTCGCTGCAGGATGACAACGCCACCATGCGCGACTTCGACACGCCCTTTTACGAAGAGCACCCGGGCGTGTATGTGTACACCGATATCGAGAAGGAAACACAGCCGAAATCCGGCATCACGTATGTCTGGTGGAACGGCGACGCGACCTTCCTCGGCAATCCCATCGGCGACAATCCCAACGGCAGGGATCTCTACCGCTTCTACAAACCCCAGCACACCTGGCCGGAGTACAGGGATTTCGATTACGAGGGATGGTATGAGAACGTCATGCGTCCGATCGCGAAAAAGAAGCCCTCGAAGTTGTACGCCATGAAAGTCTTCAACGGCAAGCAGCATATCGACCTGCAGAACATGGGTCCCTTCGGTGGCATGTTCGTCCCGTACAACCTGCCGACATACTATCGTACCGGCAATCCCTCAAAGGCGGCTGCGAAGGAAATGGAGAAGAGCATGATGCCGATGATGTACGGCACCATGTTCAAGTACTACATGATGGACAAGTTCATGCGTTTCATGGACGACGGATCCGGCACGCAGATCAAGGGATGGAATACTGGTCCGTATGAGGACGTTCGTCAGATGAAGGAAGGCAAGGTCGAGGCGCGCTGGATTCCCGCGAATGCATCGATGGAGATCAGCCATGCCGTCCGCCGCGACGGAGCGCTCAGCTGCCAGAGCTGCCATTCGGAAAGCGGTGTGCTCGACTGGAAAGAACTCGGCTATGATGATGAGGAAGCCGAGATGTACTCGATGAACCCGCTGGAATAGTCGGTATTGAGACCCGCTCTGCGGAGGGAACAGCTGCAAAGTTCAAAGTGCAAAGTGCAAAATCCGCTCGATCGGACATTTGCACTTTGCGCTTTGTGCTTTGTACTTCATAATCGCTTGTGTTTCAGCCATGTGCCTTTCACTGGCTAGCGGGGAAAAGGGCATTTTACGTGATTTTATCGTATCTTTTTGGATGTTGTTACGTACAACAGATGATGATGTTTTATATCAAAAAGCGGAGCTGTTGATGAAAGCGATCGTACGATTCGGAAGCATGCTGCTGATTGTTGCTGCACTGCCAATGCTTCTGCTGGGGCAGGAGAAGGAAATTGACGCATCGTCCCTCGGACTCGGAAGCGAACTGCCGGTCAATCCCAAGGTGACCATCGGGACGCTCGACAACGGGATGAAATACTATATCATGCAGAACCAGAAACCGGAGAACAGAGCCGAAATGCGGCTTGTTGTCAACGCCGGTTCCGTTCTGGAGACAGATGATCAGCAGGGGCTCGCGCACTTCTGTGAGCACATGGCCTTCAATGGATCCGAGAACTTCGAGAAAAACGAGCTCGTCGAATTCCTTGAATCCATCGGCATGCGCTTCGGCGCCGATCTGAATGCCTACACCTCATTTGATGAAACCGTCTACATGCTCGAGCTGCCCATGGACGACGAAGACGTCGTCGACAAGGGCATGCAGGTGCTCGTCGACTGGGCAAACAATCTGTCCTTTGAAAACGAGGAAATCGACAAGGAGCGCGGGGTGATCATGGAGGAATGGCGCAGCCGCAAGGGTGCATCCTCGCGCATGCGTGACAAGCAGTTTCCCATCCTGCTCAAGGATTCGAAGTACGCAAACCGCCTTCCGATCGGACTCCCGGAGATCATCGAGAATTTCGAATACGAGACGATCAAGAAGTTCTACCACGACTGGTATCGTCCCGAACTGATGGCCATCGTTGCTGTGGGTGATTTCGATGTCAGCAAGATGGAAGCCAAAATCAAAGAGAAGTTTTCCACCATCCCCGTGCATCAGAATCCGCCCGAGCGTCAGAGTTTTGAAGTTCCCGATCACGAGGAACTGCTCTTTGCGATCGCATCCGACGAAGAGGCGACTTCCACATCGGTGGCACTGTATCACAAGTTCGATCCGCGTGTCGACCGCAAGGTGATCGACTACCGGAAATCCATGATCGAGCAGCTCTACAGCCGGATGCTCAATGACCGCTACAGCGAGCTGCTGCAGAAGGAGAATCCGCCATTCATCTTCGCATCGTCGGGCATGGGGGGATTCGTGCGCACGAAAGACGTGTACGTGCTCAGCTGCCAGGTGCAGGACGGCGGCATTGAGCCTGGGTTCGAGGCCCTCCTCAAGGAGGCCAAACGCGTGCGTGATCACGGCTTCACCGCGACGGAACTCGAGCGGGCGAAGACCAATCTGCTTCGCCGGATGGAACAGGCCTACAACGAGCGTGAGAAGACACCGTCTTCCCGTCACGCGTCGGAGTTTTCGCGGAATTATCTCACCGATGAGCCCATCCCCGGCATCGAGATCGAGTACGCACTCTATGAAAAATATCTTCCCACGATCACGGTGCGCGAGGTCAACCGCCTGATCGATGAGATCATGCCCGAGAACAACCGCGTCGTGACCGTGAGCATGCCGAAGAAGGACGGGCTGGCCATTCCCACCGAAGAGCAGCTGCGCGCGATTTTCGACCGGGTCGAACAGACCGAAGTCGAACCCTATGTCGACGAAGTCGCCAACAAGCCGCTCGTGGAAATGCCCGAGCCGACCGCCGGCATCACCGATGAAAAGGTGTATGACAATATTGACGTGACCGAGTGGGATCTGTCCAACGGCATCCGCGTCCTGCTCAAACCCACCGACTTCAAGGATGATCAGATCCTCTTCGGCGCAGTCAGTCCCGGTGGTATGGGACATATCTCCGATGAAAATATCGCGAGCGGGACCATGGCGACGAACATCATCGGACTCAGCGGCCTCGGTGAGTTCGACGCCATTCAGCTGCGGAAGGCGCTGACCGGCAAGGTGGCCGACGTCAATCCCGTCATCGGCGGTGAATACGAAGGCTTCAGTGGGAACGCGGCCCCGGAGGACATCGAAACCATGCTGCAGCTTGTATACCTGTACTTTGCCGCTCCGCGCAAGGACACTACGGCATTCGAATCCTTCAAAACCCGCATGATCGGCATGCTGGAAAACTTCAGCAACATGCCCGAGCGCGTGTTCTCCGACACGCTTTCGACGACGCTCGCCAATTATCATCCCCGTTCGCGTCCGATCAGCAGGGAATGGCTCGAAAACATCGATCTCGAAGTGGCCTATGATTTCTACCGCAACCGCTTCAGGGATGCCAGTGACTTCACGTTCTTCTTTGTCGGCAATTTCACTCTCGAGGAAATGCGTCCGCTGGTCAACCAGTATCTCGGTGCGCTTCCCGTGACGAATCGCGAGGAGACCTGGAAGGATACTGGCGTGCGTCCCCCGAAGGGTGTGATCAAGAAAGAAGTCTACAAGGGCATTGACGACAAGTCGATGGTCGCCGTGGTCTTCACCGGTCCGTTCGAATGGACCTATGAGAACCGCTATGCCATTTCCGCACTCGAGGAGCTGCTTACCATCCGTCTCCGTGAGGAAATCCGCGAGGAGAAGGGTGGAACCTACGGTGTCGGTGTGAACGCGGGCGTGGACAAGTATCCCGAGCAAGATTACACCCTGAGCGTCTATTTCGGCACCAATCCGGAACGTGTCGAGGAGCTGACCGGGACGCTGATGGACGTGCTCGAGGATGTCCGCACCAATCCCGCTTCCGAGGAGAACATCAACAAGATCAAGGAAATCCAGCGCCGCGAGCGCGAAACGAACATGAAGGAGAACGGCTGGTGGCTGGGCCGCCTGCGCGGCGCCGTGCTTAACGACGCCCCGCTCGATGAGTGGATGCGCTATGACGCACTGGTCGATGCGCTCGATGCCGACATGCTGCTGGATGCCGCGAAGAAATACATCAACATGGACAATTACATCGAGGTCGTGCTGTATCCCGAAGAAACTACTGCAGCCGCGAAGGATTCCGGGGAATAGCAGCCTCCCTGACGCCGTAATCAAAGGCGGCAGCAACTGTAACGAAAGCGTCCTTCGAATCGGAGGGCGCTTTCTTCTTTATGTGCGAGGTCGTACATTTCCTCCACATCCTGACCACGAACATGCGAGATGGGCCATGGCAGCTTCCGCCCGCAAACCCGCCGCCGTCATTCTCTCTCATGTACCATCGCCGCTCGGCAACCTGCACATCGCCAGCTGCGACGGTGCGGTATGCTATCTGGGATTCGAGCGAAAAGGGTACCGCGAAGACCTGTATGCCTATCTCGGCAGGTATCTCCCGCACTTCGAGGTGAAAACGGAGAAGGGTGAGCATGCTTCCATTCACGGACAGCTGGAAAAATATTTTGGCGGCAGGCTGAAGAAATTCCGCGTGAAGACGCATCTCTTCGGAACGGAATTCCAGCTCCAGGTCTGGACAGCCCTGCGCGCGATCCCGTACGGTCTTACCACGACCTACAGTTCGGTGGGAGAGAGCATCGGCAACCCCGACGCCACCCGTGCCGTGGGACAGGCGGTCGGACGTAATCCCATCTCCATCATCATCCCCTGCCACCGTGTCATAGGGGAGGATGGTTCGCTCGTCGGATATGCCGGCGGAATCGATCGTAAGAAGAAACTGCTGCGGCTCGAGGGGGCTCTGCTGGTCTGATTTCCCACTTTCCGTATTTATTCCGTTCAAGGGAGACGATGATGCATCTGCCGCGCATGAAGCAGTACGCCTGCGCTGAATGCCGCCGCGGGACGGAACTTCGTACCCCGTCTGCTGCGTTTTTTTGTAGTTGTAGAGAACTATTCATCATGTCATAGAGGAGCAGCATGTCACAGAGGCACCGCATCACCATCGCCCGCGGAGACGGGATCGGACCGGAAATCATGGATTCCACTCTGCGAATTCTCGAGGCGGCCAACGCCCCGCTGGATTTCGATTTCATCGAAATCGGAGAATCCGCTTATCTGAGTGGCGTCCTTTCCGGTATACCGAGCGAGGCGTGGGATGTCATCCGGCGCAACAGGATTCTCCTCAAGGCCCCGATTACGACCCCGCAGGGGGGAGGGTACAAGAGCCTGAACGTCACGATTCGGAAAACACTGAACCTGTACGCGAACGTGCGGCAGTCAAAGTCCTATGCACCGTTTGTTTCCTCACCGCATCCCGGCATGAATCTCGTCATCATCCGGGAAAACGAGGAGGATCTGTACGCGGGCATCGAGCATCAGCAGACGCCGGAAGTCACGCAGGTGCTGAAGCTGATCACGCGTCCGGGAACCGAGCGCATCATCCGCTACGCCTTCGAATACGCCCGTTCCTACGGAAGGGACACCGTCACCTGCATGACGAAAGACAACATCATGAAGCATACCGACGGTCTCTTCCATAAGATATTCCAGGAGGTAGCCGAGGAGTATCCCGACATCCAGGCCGAGCACATGATCATCGACATCGGTGCGGCCCGGCTTGCCGCGCAGCCCGAGCGCTTCGATGTGATTGTGACGCTGAACCTCTACGGTGACATTCTCTCCGATATCGCGGCACAGATCGCCGGCTCGGTCGGACTCGCCGGTTCGGCAAACGTAGGCACCGAAATGGCGATGTTCGAGGCCGTACACGGGTCCGCTCCCGACATCGCCGGAAAGGACGTCGCAAATCCCTCCGGACTCATCCTCGCCGCCTCGCAGATGCTCGTGCATCTCGGAGAGCCGGAAGCCGCGCAGAGCATCAAGAATGCATGGCTGTGCGCGATCGAGGACGGACTGCATACGCCGGACATCTATCGTGAGGGTCTCAGCCGCACGGAGGTCGGGACGAAGTCCTTCACAGACGCCGTGATCGAACGCCTCGGCCGCGAGCCGAAGAAGCTCGAAGCGGTGCATTACAATAAAGGCGGCATTCACTTCGATATCACCGAGCAGCCACGCCCGGAGAAGCAGCTTACCGGCGTCGATGTGTTCCTGGACTGGAATGAAGACGGACGCGATCCCGACGTGCTCGGCGCAAAGCTCGTCGAGCTCGGCGGTGAACACCTGAGACTGAAAATGATCACCAACCGCGGCGTGAAGGTGTATCCGGAAGGATTGCCCGAGACGTTCTGTACCGATCACTGGCGCTGCCGCTTCGTGGCCACCGGTGACAGCGTTGCACCGGCTGCGGTGTTCGAACTGCTGCTGCGAATTGACGGTGCCGGACTCGATGTCATCAAGACCGAGCACCTCTACACCTTCGACGGCGTCGCGGGATATTCACTCGGGCAGGGGGAATGACGATGTCCGGCGCCAGCACAGCATCAACCGGCAATACCACGCAGCCGCTTGTCGGCATCATCATGGGGTCCCAGTCGGACTGGGACACCATGCGCGCCGCAGCGGACATGCTCGACCGCCTCGCCGTGCCGTATGAAGTGCGCATCGTTTCCGCGCATCGCACACCCGATCTGCTCTTCGAGTACGCGTCGACCGCGGCAGAGAGAGGGCTGGAAGTCCTCATCGCCGGCGCGGGCGGCGCGGCACATCTCCCGGGCATGGCCGCGGCCAAAACTCCGCTGCCCGTGCTCGGTGTTCCGGTTGAATCCCGCGCGCTGAAGGGAATGGACTCCCTGCTGTCCATCGTGCAGATGCCCTCGGGCATCCCGGTCGGGACGCTGGCGATCGGCAGCGCCGGGGCCACCAACGCCGCACTCCTGGCGGCATCCATCCTCGGCGTACGTGACCGGAAATACCGCGAGGCGGTGGAGTCCTTCAGAGCGGAACGGGAAGAGCAGGTCCTGGCGCATCCCGACCCGCGGGAGGATGCATGACCATCGGCATCCTCGGCGGCGGTCAGCTCGGACGCATGCTCGCCCTCGCCGGCTATCCGCTCGGCATGAATTTCCGCGCCATGGACACCTCGCCGGAGGCGGTCACGTCGCATCTGTCTGATTTCCATCACTCCGATTTCAGCAACGAGGACGACCTCCTGCGTTTCGCGTCCGGTGTGGACGTCGTGACCTTCGAGTTCGAAAACGTCCCGGTCGAAGCCGTGCGGCTTCTCGAGGAGCGCAAGCCGGTGCGGCCGGGATCGCGCGCGCTCGAGGTGGCGCAGGACCGCCTGGAGGAGAAGCGTTTCTTCCGCTCCATCGACATCCCCACCGCGGATTTCCGCGCGGTGGATTCGGAGGAGGATCTTCGCCGCGCAGTGAAGGAACTGGGATATCCCGCCGTGTTGAAAACCCGGCGTTTCGGATATGACGGCAAGGGACAGGCGCTGCTCTCCGGCGAGGAGGATATCACTGCCGCGTGGAAACAGCTGGGCGGCAATCCCCTGATCCTCGAGGAATTCATCTCCTTCGATCGGGAATTTTCCGTCATCGCCGCGCGCAGCCCGTCGGGCGCATTTGTCTCGTATCCGCTGGCTGAGAATATGCACCGGCACGGGATTCTCAACCGCACCATCTGTCCGTCGCCGCATGCCAACGACGCACTCGGCGCATCCGCCCGAGAGTCCATCCACCGGGCGATGTGGGAGCTCGATTACGTCGGCGTGCTCGCCATTGAATTCTTTGCCGCGGACGGAAGCCTCATCGCGAACGAAATGGCGCCGCGTGTGCACAACTCAGGGCACTGGAGCATCGATGGCGCGCTGACCAGCCAGTTCGAAAACCATCTGCGCGCCATCGCCAACCTGCCGCTCGGCGACACCGCGCCGCGGTCGTATTCCGTCATGGACAATATCATCGGTACGATCCCCGACGTCCGCTCGGCGCTCGCCATCCCCCGCGCCCGCGTGCATCTCTACGGGAAGACGCCGCTTCCAGGACGGAAGCTCGGGCATATCACGAGCATTGCGCCGGATGCCGAAACGGCACTGAACACCGCCGATGAAATCCGCCGCCGTTGCGGAATGCCGAAACTGGGATGACCAATTACCTGCGGGTGTGATCGCTGCGTTCCCACGACGTCGAATTCCCTATGCGTCATGGCCACAGAATTCACTTTCCCTTACCGCCCCCAGCCGAGCCGCCCGCGGGTCTGCTTTTTCTCGGACCGCCGGCGTTTGTCCTCGAGACGCTTGAGATTGGATGCCTGCGATGGACGCGTCCGTTTGCGCTTCTTCGGCGCCGTTACCGCGCGCCGGATCAGCTTGAGCAGCCGCTCCCGTGCATCGCGCCGGTTGCGCTCCTGTGTGCGGTAGCGTTTCGCCTCGATCAGGATCACCCCGTCATCCACCAGCCGCGACTTCGCAAGCGTGAGAAGCCGCTCGCGCACATCCTCCGGCAGAAACGGCGACTGCTTCGCGTCGAAGCGCAGCTGCACCGCCGTGGACACCTTGTTCACGTTCTGTCCGCCCGGACCCGACGCCCGCACGAAACGCTCATCGAGTTCCTGTTCGGGGATCTGAATATTTCGCGTTACGCGAAGCATGCGTTCAACATAGCGGACGCGCTTCGCCGGCGCAAATCCGGTCTCGATCCGACCTGCTCAGCCTGACCGTCAGTCACAGAGAGCTTCCACGCGCTGTGCATATTCGCGTCCGGTCGGCGTCGGCAGGTTGAATTTCCCCTGCAGGTTTGGCTCCGAGGTGATGACCACGATCAGCTCCTTCTCGGGGAAGACAAACACGAGCTGTCGTCCGTTTCCCGACATGAAATACGTCCCGTGCTCCGGGTAGCTCCACCACTGGTATCCGAAATGTTTGTCGCCCGCTTCGACGAGGGGAGAGGTCATCTCGGTGATCCAGTCTGCGCTCACAACTGCGGTGCCGCCGGCCATGCCGCCGTCGAGCGTCAGCTGTGCAAGCTTTGCCATTTCCCGCGGTGTTGTCAGGATGCCGAATGATCCGAGCGTCGCGCCGTCCCTGTAGCGCCGCCACTCGAAGCGCTCGATGCCCAGGGGAGCGAGCAGCACTTTCTGCGCCCAGGCATCCATCGGTTCGCCGGCAGCCGCCTGGATGACGGAGGAGAGGATTTGCGGATCGCCGTCCTTGTAATCGAATTCCGTGCCCGGCTCGACCACCAGCGGTTTCGCAAGCACGAATGCGAGATAATTGTCCGGGATCTGCTGCATGATCTGGCTGTCGTCGCCGCCGATCCCGTAGTTGCGATAGTCGATACCCGAGCGCATCGTGAGCAGATCCCTGATCGTGATCCCGTCTTTGTCCGGATACCGCGCGACGGCATCGGGGAGGTAAACACCGATGGGATCGTCAAGGGAGGAAATCAGTCCGCGTTCCAGCGCGATTCCCGCGAGGACGCCCGTGAACTGCTTCGTGCAAGACCATATGGCGCGGGGAGTTACACGATCCGATGCATCCTTTGTGTAGCTTTCGGCCACGATCTTTCCGTGGCGGAACACGCTCAGGCTACGCACCTGCCAGGCCTTCTCATCTGCATGAAAATCAGCGAATACCTGCCGCAGTCCGGCACTGTCGATGCCCGCCTCCGCGGGAGTGGCGATCTCCCAGCCGTCCTGGAGCGCGACCGGCTCGAAATCCCGGAACGGCTGCTTCAGCGGCGGCTCGTTGATGCATCCCTGCAGGATGAACAGGCACAGAACTGCGGTCATGATGAGATATTTCATTGTGTTATTCTCCGAATGCGTGAGTGATCGAAACGGCGTGATGAAGCATGTCGATGCCCGGCTGATCCCTGTATGTCAGAAAATCCAGGCCGTATCCGAGCATCCAGTTTCCCGATGATGTCAGCGGATACTCCGCCTCGAGCGCCGCGTGCAGAAAACTGTCGGGTCCCGCGAGCGCGATGTCGGAATGCATGTCCGAGAGGATGTCCAGCGCGTTGAGCGAAAACCAGTACGGATCGCGCCCTGCGGGCGTTCGTGAAACTGCGGCGAGAAGACTCACCGATCCGCGGATGCGCACGCCGCTGCGCAGCTGCAGCTCGGCGGCCGGAGCGAGACTCGCCTCGCTGAGCCAGAAATCGTGTCCGATCTGCAGATCGGGATAGATCTGCAGGTGATACCCCACCAGCGCCCGCAGTCCTGCGTACAGCACCGTGCCGCCGGACTCCAGCACACGCACGCCGCGCAGATAATCCAGTGGCGTGATACGGGCGGAGATCCCGAGAATGCCGCGATTGAGCACCGTTCCGCCACCGAGCGAGGCGCGGTATTCCGTCAGCATCCCGTCGCCCTGTGACCTGTACCGGTACTGCAGCAGCAGCTCTGGCCCGTCAAACACCATGTCATTGTTCAGCTCCTCGCGGATCTGTGCGAAACGGCCTGAAATGCCGAAGGCATGCTGTGCCTGCGCTGGCGCCGTGAGTGTGATCCCGAACAGCAGGAGGAAAAGGAGAATTAATGTGTACCGCATGAAATCTGTATTCCTTCCGTTGTGAAAACTGGCGGATCCGGTCGCGTCCACTGCGCGTTTCGCGCTGCGGACACGGGCAAACATACACCGGTTCAGCCACGTCATCAATTGCACAAACGGGCGAATTCAGGCTGTTTCAGTGAAATAACACCAAAGTGTGATCGCGGTGTCAGGGGGAAGGCAACTGTAGTTCTGTCAGAATGACAGGAAAGATGTCAATCCGGGTGGGAGCGTTCCAGACCGCGCAGTTCTCGTACGATTTCATGGCGGCTGGAGACGCCCATCTTCGGATAGATGCTGCGGATGTGCGCCTTTACCGTATTGAGCGAGATGAACAGCTCTTCACCGATCTGCCGGTAGCTTTTGCCCTCGGCGAGGAGGCGCACGACCTCGATTTCGCGTGATGATAGTCCACGCGAGGTGAGCGCCGCTTCGGGAAACGGATCATCCGCGACCGGATCTGCGGCGGAGGGCGGACGCACTGCAGTACCCGCCGCGGAGCCGTCACGGAAGTATTCGATATAGTAGAATCGCACGAGCAGCACGCCGGTCAGCGCGTACACCAGCGGGAAGAACTTGATGCCGGTCGCTTCCAGAAGGAACATGTCATGGAGGACGAGAGGAATGACGAGCAGCGACGCCCACAGGCCCCGACGGAACGCCTCCGGACGCACCGAGCGGGTCTTCGGTGGATGGCGGAACAGCACGATCCATGAATACAGCATGACAATCCCGAGGATGCCGTTCTTGACCGCACTGCCGACCTCGCCGAAAGGCACCCGCACACTGATGAACATGATGCCCGCGTAGATGATGAAGGTCGCGACCGCGATGAGTCCGAACAGGCGGCTGCGTCGCTCGGCATGGTCGAGTGCGACGAGCGAATGCACCAGATGCGGCAGGAGGAATATCATTGAAATCAGAAGCACGGGGTTTTCCAGGTACAGCAGGATGTAGTACAGGGGCTGCTCGTAACCGGAAATGTTGGCGCGCATGTAGGAAGTGATGAAATTCGTAATGTTCATCAGCGTGAAGGCGCCGTACATCAGCAGGAAAGGACGCAGCATCGCTCCCGGACGCGACATGTGGAAAAACACCGCGATGCCGAGGGATAGGAGTCCCACGGCGAAAGCGAAAATGAAATACGCGATTTCAAGCTGTGGATGCATCCATCACCTCAGCGGTGGTTTCATATCCCAGGCGGATCATGTCCGCGGCGCGATCATACTCGAGCGTGCGGCAGGCGTTGCGGGGGAGTTCGACGAGCACGTCGGGCGGATACGCGGCGAGCTTCTGCTGGGCGATGCTGTTCTGCATGGCTTCGAACGACTGTATCGCCACCTCGTAGGTGCCCCAGTCGCGACCGTTGGTTTCCTCCTCCGGTGTATGCAGTTTCTGCATGAACTGCCGGATGCGCTGCTGGATCGCCGTGGGAAGCAGGGAGGCGGGGTCGGGGAGCATGCCGGCTTCCGACGACGCCGCGTCCGCAGGCGGCTGCGTCGTTCCGCGTCCCGCGCTTTTCTTCTGCGGCACGCGTTCCGGGTGTCCTGTGCCGGTCATGCCGCCGAAGTGCACGGCGACGATGAGATCGCTGTCATCCCCCATGACGGGGGCGACGGGAACGGGATTCAGCACTCCGCCGTCCACGTAATCCACGCCGCCGATGCGGAAGGGCGTGAACAGCAGCGGAACGGACATCGACGCGCGGATGGCATCGAAGAGCCGGCCGCTGGTGAACCACACCTCCTTGTGTTCTTCGAGATCGGTTGCGACGGCGGTGAAGCGCATGGGGAGGTCTTCGATGGCGATGTCGCCGACGAGATCGATCAGCGCGTTCATGATGCGGTCGCCTTTCACGAAGCCGCCCTTTCCCCATGCCACGTCGAGGTAGGTGAGGATGTCCATGCGCGTGATGGCGCGCACCCACTGCTCGTAGGCATTCAGTTTGCCCGCGGCGTGAATACCGCCGATCACGGCGCCGATCGACGCCCCGGCGATGTGGCGGATGCGGTAGTCGTGTTCCTCCAGCCAGCGGATGACGCCGATATGCGCCAGTCCGCGCGCACCGCCGGTGCCCAGCACGAGGGAGACCGTTTTCACTGTCCGCTCTCCGGCGCCCGGCGGAAAAGGTACGTGCCCTTCATGTCGAGCACGGTGACGCTATCCTGGTTGGTGATGGTGTAGGAGAGCACAACAAGTCCGCGGTCGGATCGGCTCGTGGGACGCATTTCCATCACCTCGATGCCTGCTCTGAGCGTATCGCCGGGATGCACGGCACGGCGGAAGCGCATGTCGGTGAATTCGAGCACGGCCACGACCTGGTCGAACCAGCCGCTGACGCGCACGAGTCCCATCGCCACCGCGAGCACCATCGGACCCGTCACCAGCCGCCGCGGGTGTCCGAGTTCCTGCGCGCTTTCATCGTCGAGAAACATGGGGAGATGCAGTCCGGTGACATCGATGAAGCGGTCGAGTTCCTCGGCGTTCACGGTGCGCTCGGGTGTGACGATACTGAGTCCGGGATGAAAATCTTCGAAGTACATGCCCGCAATCTATCTCTCGCGCGCGGAAAAACCCAGCATGATCGAACGGATGAGGGCTGGATAGCGGTGTTTTTCTTGCAATCGAGGTATCCACATTCTATTATGGGAATTATCATCGGTATATGTCTGCAAGGAGGAGTCATGCGCATATGCATATTCGCCGTATGCCTGACCGCGGCGATAGTTTCATCCACGTTTGCACAGAATGTCCCTGTTGCCGTGATCGGGGAAGATGGTATCATCGAACTTACCATGCCGGAGGCGGATCTCCTGCGCGCCATGAACAGGGAGCTTGAGTCCGGGCAGCGCCTGACCGATACCTGGCAGCGGTTGACCCGTGTCAGAATAGATGAAGGACCCATAACCTACCTGGTCGGGGAAGCGGATTTCTTCGTGATCGCCTACGAGTGCACCCGGCGAGGGGACAGCTATATCATCAACCCGGATGGCATCACGCATTCGTGCACGGCGTCCCATTGCGGCGCCTGCGGTTTCCGCCGTTCCGGGGAAGGGGAAATCATCGGTTGTTACTGTGCCGTCAATGCCAGGGAGCAGACGTCCCTCTGCAACCACACCATCAGCACGCCGCAGACGGACTTCGCCGATTATCTGCTCCGGATGCAGGATGGGAAGGACGAATAACATTGATCACCAGTGGAGGCAGGTGCCGGCAGCGGTCGGGATACTGTTGCGCACATGGTACCGCAGGAAGGAGGAGGCCGGGGCATGTTTATTACGACATCCCGAATGCGTATATTTGACAGGGTGTTGCTGTCCGTGACGCAGCGACGGAACTGTCGCGGCGCTGTGTTCCGCAGGCCGTCGGCACACATGATATTTTGCCCCCGTAGCTCAGGTGGATAGAGCGTCGGTTTCCTAAACCGCAGGTCGGGTGTTCGAGTCACCCCGGGGGTACCATCACACACGCAGAGTCATTATTACGGCAGGTGCCGCTGTGTGCTCAACTGGGGATGCAAGAAATTGGGGATTCTCCTGCGATGTCGCGTCATCTGCTGCATACCTGGCAGGCGGAATGCTGAGCATAGTCCTACTGTCCCTTTTGTTCCTGTCGACCGCTGCGGGGCAGACCGCTTGCTTCGGTGGCGGCGGACTTCGTGCGGGCGCCGTGCTGCACATGTACGATTCGAGCCTGCATGTGCCGCCGGCGGAGCTGACACGCACTGTCGCGGCGAAAACGACGCATGAAGTCGAAGTGCGCACTGAGACCTGGGAGGAAGTCGGAGAGGCATGCGTACGCGATATGACGGTACGCTGGTCCCGCTACGAGCACGACGAGGATGTATTCACGCCCGATTCGCTTCGTGCGGCACCCGTCCCGAACAAGTGTTACCGGCTTCTGCGTCATCCGGGAGTTGATACGACGTTCACATATTGTGACGGTTCTGCGTTTCAACGTCCTGCCGAGGGACTCCTGCGGTGGGGATTCGGTCGTGTGCGCTATCCTGAACTGCTTCTGCGTGTATTCAAGGGCATCTGTATCGATGAGGACGGACGACGGGAGGCTGCGCAGCGGATGTACCGCATATTCGAAGCGGACAGCCTGCTGGAATACTCAGACATATCATTGAACTGGGAAGCTCCCGGCGACGGTGGCGTCGTACCTGTGCGGCTGGAATACACGGAGTCGTTCGGGCCAAAAACGTCCGGTGTCGTCCCGCGGATGAGCATACACTATACGATCGACATGCGCGTCGAAATCGCGACGGCGCATCTCGTCGAGCTTCATGCGAGGAAGTCCATTCTCGGCGTCGGCAGCATGGGCGGTACGTCTTCGATCATTACGTCGCGGGCGGAAGAACACCTGTTTCTCGATTGGGAATAAGCTGCCGTCTTCGATCCGACGGCGCTGGAAATCCACCGGTTGTACCCGGAAATGCGATGCCCTCAGGAAAGTCAGGGAGCTTGAGAAGATGTAGGCACCCTCAGGCGACATTCGCCTCTCAGCCTTCACAGGAGAGTTTCTCACACACGCAGGTCAGACCTATGCCCCAAAGACCGTTCGCCTCTACAGCGACGCGCTCGGCCGTCTGAAGGAGGTATTGGGTGATGTCCCACTCGCAGCCATCACGGCGAGGGATGTGGACCGATTCAAGACCGAGCGCAGGATGCGAATTCAAGCCATCACGGTGAACAAGGAACTCTCCACGCTTCGTGCTGCAATGAATACCGCTCTACGCTGGGGGCACATACCGGAGAATCCTTTCGCCGGGGTGAAGATGCTTCGTGTCTCAGAACGCACGGCAGAGTTTCTGACCCCGGAAGACCTTGCCCGCTTGCTCTCTTGCATCCTTGACGACTGGCTCCGGGATGTCGTGCTCTTCGCCGTCGCGACGGGGATGAGACAGGGCGAAATCCTCTCGCTTCGATGGAGAAGGATTGACCTGAAGTCACGCATTGTCCACATCGAGAACTCGACTACATTTCGAACGAAGACAGGTCGGAGAAGGTCCGTTCCCCTGAACGCTCTTGCCACCGGAGTGCTGCAGGGAAGACGGAACGACGAAATACATCCCGATGAAATTGTGTTCACGTACAATGGAAGGAGAATCCTGCAGGACTCGCTTACCCATGCGTTCAAACGACATGTGCGGAAGGCGGGACTGGGCGAGGAAATCCGCTTCCGCGACCGCGGTAGCGGCCACGGGCGTGACTCGCGTCACGTGAAACTGCCTTCGGCATATCCACCCGGTGGGCATCAGGACGACTGTCGGTTGGTGAGGGAAAAGGGTCTTGACTATTACGATAAGAATGTCGTGAATAGAATAAGCCTGCTCACGAAATCACTAAAATCTCTCTATGAGACGATTCACAAGTATCGTCGCTGCAATCGTGGTCATCGGAGTCCTCGCGTGTGATGAGGACAGTCCGACAATACCAGAGGAACCAACTCCGGTAGAGTACGAAAAACCGTTTCTCCAGAAGCCGGCAGCGGGAGATTCCATCTACCTGCCGTACACATTCGACTGGGCCTCACGGCATGATTACAGTTCCTACCGGCTGCAGATCAGCGACGATACATCCTTCACGAATCTGCTGTACGATACGGATGTGGGAGAGAATCTGCGGTATGCACCGGAGGCTGATCTTCCTGAAGGCATCATGCATTGGAGAGTCGGTGGAGTCGAAGAGGATACTGTCGTATGGTCTGATTCGTGGCCTTTTCTCTTGTACGAGCTGCGCCCGCTCTATCAATCGCGATCGTGCATTCTTACGACAGAGGGTATCAGTTTTTTAGTGAGGAGTAAAACATGGACTGATTCCATTCGATACGAAACCCACAAGTACAACTTCACGCTGCAATCGGTAGAACTGGAGCGAACAAACGCGCCAGGAATGATGTATGCAGGTTTTGGTTCAATAACACCGAGGTATAGTAAGATCGAGTGGAATATTCATATACTTTTTGATCTGGGAAGTGATATGGTACGATCCATGGAATTCAAGGAGCAGGCTACACGCGCATTGTTTTGGATGCCTTCAGGGGGGTACAGAGGTGAGACCCGTGATACATTGATATTGGCAGGGATCGGTACATGGGAAGCATCTGGAAATGATGGACATTTCGAGATGCGAGGTGCAGAGAGAATCAGGCGATTCGTGACATCGTACCATTTCAGTGGAAGCACGTGGTATTGGTACAATCCAGGATACTTTACGAAAGCATCTGATTATGTCGCCGACAGCTTGATCGTCAATGAGGACGCCTTCATCAGGCTTGAGTTTACGAAGTAATACCTTTTAAACGCCAGTCAGTACTGTAACAGAGGGTCATGGATGTCCGTCCGGCTATTGTTCTTCGGAGTAATCCTGATTGGGATAGCTGGGTTCCGACCTCTCAGAGCGCAAGTGGAAGGGAACGAGGAGGGGAGTGAGACGAAGGAGACACCCTATACCGTGATTTCGACCGCCGGGGATACACTCCGCGGCGCGTTCGTACGCTGGAGCGGGGATACGCTTGTCCTGCGTGCGCAGGATACGACGGTCCTTCGTATTCGTCGTGGGGATATCAGGAGGGTCATGGAACGAAACACATTCGAAGAAAACGAAACACAGGATGCCGCAACCGCCGAAATTCTGGCCGAGTTCGCACGGCGTCCTGCATCGGGATTCATCCTGCATTCATCGGCATGGCCGAAATCCGATGGCCGCGTGGAAATCGCCCTGTACGAGTTCATGCTCCTCAGCGCTGCCGTCAGCCTGAAGAATCTCGTCACGTTTTTGGGGATGAGCACGTTCATTCTTGGAGAGGACAATGTGGCCGGCTTCGGAATGAAACTCAGTCCGCTTGTGACGGAGTCGGCGGCACTGGCAGGCGGTCTGTACGCCGTTAAAGGATACGATCGGGGAACCGAGGGATTCCGGGTGTACTATTTCTGCGGATCCTTCATGATCGGGCATGGCAGTCTCACGATCGGCTACGGTCATTTCGAGGATGATGATGAATCAATACCGGCACCGTACCTGGGATTTGACATACCGGTCTCATCACGGATTCGTGCGATGATGGAACTCTCGAATCTCAGCCGAGGCATCGGCGTGCGGATGCAGGCCGGCAGGGCGATGTTCGAACTTGGCGTGGTGCAGCTTCCGAGCCGGGGAGATTACGCGACGGTCCCCTGGCTGGGACTCGGCGTCGTGCTGTAAACCATACAGCATGCAACCACGGGTAATGATCAGGGGTGACGCTAATTGGGATTCATCATGGTTTCATGAGCTCAAGGTATCGATCGTCACCGGTTTCGATGTACCTGGCGGCGACACGAGCGTTGTAAGCTCCGTCAAAGGCGAATTTCCCCAGTTGAATGCATCGAATTTTCACGTAAAAGGAATCCGCGACAGTCCTGAAGTCAGCTTTGTATCGGTAATTCGGAGTGCCGGGGTTTTCAAGGGCTTTGGGAACGTAGTTGGTCATCACGGAATCACCTTCCCATACAATCTGTGTCTCGCCACATTTCTGAAGGAAGTAGTGCGTGCGAGAACGAAGTTCGGAAGCGTGCAGTACTGATGCGCCTGCCACAGGTGAGGAATCAAGGATAGTGGATCTCCGCAGGTCATCATGTGGAATCATATCTGCAATTTGAGAGGAGTCCCTTAAATGGGAACATGACAGCAGGAATACAACGATGACGAGCAAGAACATCGGTGTATGTCGGCTGAATATCATGATTATCCTCTACGTATGTACGGAGGAGTGAGATCCAATGCACTTCATGGTAGGGAGTACCGAAGGCAATGTCAACATCCACTGGCACAACTCGCGTCACGCGAAACTTCCTTCGGCATATCCACCCGGTGGGCATCAGCACGACTGTCGGCAGGTGAGGGAAAAGGGTCTTGACATTTACGATAAGAATGTCGTGAATAGAGCAAGCCTGCTCACGAAATCACAGAAATATCTCTATGAGACGATTCACAAGTATCGTCGCTGCGATCCTGGTAATGGGAGTCCTCGCGTGTGATGAGGACAGTCCGACAATACCAGAGGAACCGACTCCGGTAGAGTACGAAAAACCGTTTCTCCAGAAGCCGGCAGCGGGAGATTCCATCTACCTGCCGTACACATTCGACTGGGCCTCACGGCATGATTACAGTTCCTACCGGCTGCAGATCAGCGACGATACATCCTTCACGAATCTGCTGTACGATACGGATGTGGGAGAGAATCTGCGGTATGCACCGGAGGCTGATCTTCCTGAAGGCATCATGCATTGGAGAGTCGGTGGAGTCGAAGAAGATACTGTCGTATGGTCAGAAACGTGGCCGTTTCTCCTATACGAGCTGCGCCCGCTCTATCAATCGCGATCCTGTAATCTTACCATACATGGGATCGATTTTTTGATGGAAAACCGTATGACTAGCCGATCAATTCTTTATTATTACAGTCTCACCGACCATGAATACGACCGCCTGGGTCTTCACGGATCTCGGTTTGAAGGTTCCGCCAAGGCTTTTGAATCTGACAGTACCATACGTGGATACCTCGAAATTGACTTCGAGTGGGGAACTGATGTTATTACAAAGTTCAAGTATTCCGAAAGCAAATATCGTCGATGGATGCCAAAAAATTTGCTGGCGACATATCAGAGATGGGATACATTGAGAATATCCGTCAAAGGCGCATGGAGACCTGCAAACGATTCCTGGGTTTATGAGCTGCGCGGCGAAACCGTTTTACGTGAATATATCGATTCGTATCATTATGGTAGTGAATGGTGGAAGACGGATGCATTTTGGAACACATCCAAAGGATGGTATTCCGCCGGCGGCCTCCTCTATGCAGAGGATGCCTACATTCGAATTGAATTCAATGAGTGAGCATCGGGGCCCGATACTACGTTCGGAACAACAGGTTTATAACGATGTATCGACTATTCTGTGTGGTTTTTGCCGTTTTCATGACGCCAGCGATGTTCGCGCAGGACATCGCTGATGCGTCCACGGACGAAGGACCGGACATGACCGGTGTGTGGGAAGCTGTATTCGAGGACGGCGGTACGATGCGGCTTGAAATCCTTCATCGTGGCGATTCCCTCTACGGCTACATCGGCTCCTTCACGCCCATTTGCGGCACGGTCTCGGAAGATGGGATCCTGGAACTTCGAACAGTTTTCTCCGAGCGGCTGACCTGGCGGACCGGCTTCACGACGGTTCAGGATCGCAGTGAGACGGGAGACTCGAACGTTCAGATACTCGTTCGAAAGGATACAACGATGGAGGTGGCGCGGGAATTCAAGGGAAGGATCGAACCGTATGCGAGCAGCGCCATCGACCGGTATGCCACGAGTTTCCGAGGGATCATGCTCTATACGAATACGGAGTCAGGGGAGACCGTGAGAAGAGAGCGCTTCTCGGCTGCGAAGCGGTTCGATCGGAATCTCCCGAGCTGGATGAGACAAAAGACCGAAACGATAATGGATGGGGTAGAGAGTACCCCTGAGAATCTCACGAAGCCCAACTCGGGAGGTGACAAATGAGACCAGCCGAACCTCGCTTTGACCCGGTTCTCGATGAGAAGTCCCGGATGGAGTGGACGCGGGTTGCCATTTCGATCGCTCTCATCGTCGTGACGCTGATTGCGGTCATTGTCAGTGATACGGTGTTCCCGCAGGCTGACCCGGGGTTTGGAGTCGGGGGATTCCTGGCACTGAATCTGATGGTGTTCTACGTGTCGCGATTCCCGGAAAGGATCACGGAGACTGGTAGTGTCCAGGATTTTGTGTAAACGGGAGTTTTTAACGAAAGGAAGAAGTATCGCCTGAACGCACAGCGGTGTC
>CAJXVM010000028.1 GCA_913061095.1 uncultured Ignavibacteria bacterium | reverse complement strand
GTCCCAACAGTCCGGAGACCATTGGTTCCTCCTACAGATTGTAAGCATACGGTTTCAGATTCTTTTCACTCCCTTCTCAAGGGTTCTTTTCACCTTTCCCTCACGGTACTTGTGCACTATCGGTCACCATAGAGTATTTAGCCTTACCAGATGGTTCTGGCAGATTCCCACAGAATTCCTCTTACTCCGTGGTACTTGGGGACTCAGCAAGAGATGCAGATCGTTTCGCCTACAGGGCTTTCACCTTCTGTGGCGCATCTTTCCAAATGCTTCGACTACGATTGCATTTTGTAACTCTTTGGTCGCAATACGAATTGACCAGCTGGCCCCGCAACACCGGCAACACAATGGTCGTATCCTTCCATGTTGCTCGGTTTAGGCTCTTCCCGTTTCGCTC
Organism: uncultured Ignavibacteria bacterium; assembly: GCA_913061095.1. GTDB lineage: Bacteria > Bacteroidota > Ignavibacteria > SZUA-365 > SZUA-365 > BM516. Next base: position 47,852 of record CAJXVM010000028.1, on the reverse strand, counting down.
GCCACTACTCAGGGAATCACTGTTGTTTTCTCTTCCTGAGGGTACTTAGATGTTTCAGTTCCCCTCGTTTTCTTCGCATACCTATGAATTCAGCATGCGATTCCAGAGCATTACCTCTGGAGGGTTGTCCCATTCGGAAATCCCCGGGTCTAAGGTTGTTTTCCACCTCACCGAGGCTTATCGCAGGTAACCACGTCCTTCGTCTACTTATGGTGCCAAGGCATCCACCGTATGCCCTTAGTAACTTCACCGAATTTTATTATCGCACAGATCAGTGCTTCAGTGAACTTGTTAAAAACATAAAGCGCATATTTCGGATTATCGAGACTGAAGCATAAACTTCAGTCGTCTTCTGTTACGTCAAAGAACTTCTTCCGCGCATGTGCGGATTGTGCGGCTTGCAAGGACTTGAACCTCACGGCAGCCCGCGCGCATCACCCCTGGTGAATGCGGCCGCTGCAAACCAACTGCACAACTGGTGGACCTGACCGGGATCGAACCGACGACCTCCTGAATGCAAATCAGGCGCTCTCCCAGCTGAGCTACAGGCCCATACGCTTGCACTATAGACCAGTGTGGGCCCGGGTAGAGTTGAACTACCGACCTCACGCTTATCAGGCGTGCGCTCTAACCACCTGAGCTACGAGCCCGATCGGTGCAGAACAAAAAGGAAAAGAGATGTGCATAGTCGCTTCATCGAGAAACAGGGTTGTCCACCTCGCGGTGGCATAACTCTTTAGAAAGGAGGTGATCCAGCCACACCTTCCGGTACGGCTACCTTGTTACGACTTAGCCCCAGTCACCGGTTTCGCCTTAGGCAGCTGCCTCCCTTGCGGGTTAGCACGCTGACGTCGGGCGCCCCCAGCTTCCATGGCTTGACGGGCGGTGTGTACAAGGCCCGGGAACGTATTCACCGCAGCATGCTGATCTGCGATTACTAGCAATTCCAGCTTCACGAAGTCGAGTTGCAGACTTCGATCCGGACTGAGATGACTTTTTTGGGATTTGCTCCACCTTGCGGCATCGCTGCCCTCTGTAGTCACCATTGTAGCACGTGTGTAGCCCTGGGCGTAAGGGCCATGAGGACTTGACGTCATCCCCACCTTCCTCACTACTTGCGTAGGCAGTCTCCTTAGAGTTCCCAGCATTACCTGATGGCAACTAAGGACAAGGGTTGCGCTCGTTGCGGGACTTAACCCAACACCTCACGGCACGAGCTGACGACAGCCATGCAGCACCTGTCTGGATTGCCGAAGCGCCTCCGACTTTCACCGGAGGATAATCCAGTCTTTCGAGCCCAGGTAAGGTTCTTCGCGTTGCATCGAATTAAACCACATGCTCCACTGCTTGTGCGGGCCCCCGTCAATTCCTTTGAGTTTCAACCTTGCGATCGTAATTCCCAGGTGGGATACTTACTGCGTTAGCTTAGGCACCGACCCATACGGGCCAACACCGAGTATCCATCGTTTACGGCGTGGACTACCAGGGTATCTAATCCTGTTTGATCCCCACGCTTTCGTCCATGAGCGTCAATAACGGGCCAGGCAACAGCCTTCGCAACCGGTGTTCTTCCAGATATCTAAGCATTTCACCGCTACACCTGGAATTCCGTTACCCTCTCCCGTATTCAAGACTTTCAGTATCGGAGGCAGTTCTACAGTTAAGCTGCAGGATTTCACCACCGACTTAAAAGCCCGCCTGCGGACCCTTTACACCCAGTAAATCCGGACAACGCTTGCCTCCTACGTATTACCGCGGCTGCTGGCACGTAGTTAGCCGAGGCTTACTTTCAGGGTACCATCAATCCCGCCAAACGGGATATTTTTCCCCTGCTACAGCGGTTTACGACCCATAAGGCCTTCATCCCGCACGCGGCGTTGCTGCGTCAGGCTTTCGCCCATTGCGCAATATTCCTCACTGCTGCCTTCCGTAGAAGTCTGGGCCGTGTCTCAGTCCCAGTGTGGCTGATCATCCTCTCAGACCAGCTACCCATCGATGGCTTGGTAGGCTTTTACCCTACCAACTACCTAATGGGACGCATGCTCATCCTTAGTCACCGAAGCTTTAACAACTGTCACCATGCGGTGCCGTTGCATTATCGGGTATTAGTACCTCGTTAGAAGTGTTATCCCCGGACTAAGGGCAGATTGCATACGCGTTACTCACCCGTGCGCCAGTGTCCACTCCACCGAAGCGAAGCTTTTCCTTGACTTGCATGTGTTAAGCACGCCGCCAGCGTTCGTCCTGAGCCAGGATCAAACTCTCCGTTGTAAATATTTCTTACTTACAATGTCGAGCTTGCTGAATCTCAAATTCACTGACTATGCACAATCTCTTTTCAAAGAACTTGCCGCTTTCGCGGCTACCGTCTCTCGAACGGTCAACAAAGTTAACTCTTTTCTAACCCTTTGTCAAGCTTTTCTTCCACATTTTTTTCTTCGTACAGAGTCGGCGTGAAAGATGCCCGACATCGGAAAGGGAAAACAATATACGCAGGTCATCCGGTGTAATGCAAGAAGAAAATGACCCCCCGTAGAAGAATATCGTCGTCCCGCCGCATTCCCGGAATCGCCAGACCCGCCCGCAGCAGATGCGGCAGGGCGCCGCCGGTGCATATTACCGGAGTATCCGGTCCTGTTAGGTTTTTTACTTCCGCCACCGCACCCTCCAGTGCGAGACGGCTGAACTGCAGCACACCGGAACGCAGGCTCGCCGCCGTGTCCGCACCGATCAGCGGCATATCCGTATCACCCGCCGCGTCAAGCGCTGGCAGCTGCGCGGTGCGATCGTGCAGAACGCGGAACGACGCATCCACCCCCGGAGCAATACTGCCGCCGAGAAAGTGACCGTCGGCATCGACGACGTTGAGTGTCGTGGCCGTCCCGCAGTCGATCACAATCACCGGTACGCCGTAGCGCTCACGCGCGCCCAGCACCGCACAGAAACGGTCCGCACCCAGCGTCTCCATCGTTTGATACGTGGAAGGGAACCAGTCTGTCGCGGCAGGACGGCAGACACGCACGTCACGTACGCCCTCGTCGGCGAGCATCGTCTCGATCTGCTCCGTCAGCCGGGGTACAACGGAACAGATTCCCGCACGGCGCGGAACATCGGAGCGCACATCTGCACCGCCCTCCTCGTCACTGCCCGAAAGCAGACGCTGCAGTTCAGCCCGAATCACTTCCATACCGACGACGGTGTGCGGAACAGCTGTGCTCCGCAGAACCTCATCACCGCGCATCAGTGCCAGACGGACTGTGCTGTTGCCGATCCCCGCAGCAATGGAAAACTCTCGCGACAACCGGGATTCCCTCACCGCTTCCCCCTCCCACCTTTCCGCCCACCGCCGGATTTCCCACCGCCGGATTTCCCGCCGCCGGATTTCCCGCCGCCGGATTTCCCGCCGCCGGATTTCCCGCCGCCGGATTTCCCGCCGCCGGATTTCCCACCGCCGGATTTCCCACCGCCGGGATGTGTTTCTTTCTCTTCGATGAGCACAAAGTCAATTTCCTGGTCGATACTGTCGACACGCGAGACCTGCACGCGGACGCGGTCGCCGAGTCGGTACTTGCGCCCGCTCCGCTCCCCGACAAGCTGCATGCGTCTCTTGTCGTAGTTGTAGAAGTCGTCCATACTGCGCACGTGCACCAGTCCCTCGACCAGCGTCGGGATGAGCTCGACATACAGCCCCCAGCGCGTTACACCACTGACCACGCCGTCAAATTCGTCACCTTCGTGGCGCTTCATGTACTCCACCTGCTTGATCTTGACCGACTCGCGCTCGGCCTCCACCGCAACGCGCTCGCGGATCGAACTTTGCCGGGCGATGTCCGCGAGTCGCTTCTCCGTCGGCATCCTCCCCTCGCCGTCACCGAACGCGCGATGCAGCAGACGATGCACGACGAGATCCGGGTAGCGCCGGATCGGCGACGTGAAATGCGTGTAGTGGTGAAATCCGAGACCAAAGTGCCCGATGTTCTTTTCGCTGTACACGGCCTTTGCCATGGAACGAATGGCGACATCCTGCACGACGTCCTCTTCGGGACGCCCGCGCACGGTCTCCACCATTTTCTGGAACGACTTCGAGGATCCCGGATCGAGCTGCACATTGACGCCGAGATGCCGGAGGAACTCGAGCAGCTCCCGCACCTTCTCGGGATCAGGCACATCGTGTACACGGTAGATAAAGGGAATCGGCGCCTGTCCCTTCCTCTGTGCCGCCGCGCGGGCGACTGTGCGGTTGGCAAGCAGCATGAACTCCTCGATGAGACGCATACTCATCAGACGTTTTTTCGGCACGATGTCGATCGGACGCCCGGTCGCGTCGAGCTTGAAACGCACCTCCGGCACCGCGAAATCAACCGATCCCTCACGGAACCGCTTCCGCATGAGTGTGGATGCGAGTTTCTCCATCAGTCTGAGGCTTTCAGCATGCGGTCCTTCACCGCCGTCAAGGATCTCCTGCACTTCTTCATACGTGAAGCGTTTGCGGGAGTGGATGACGGATTTGCCAAGTTCGAAATCCTTTACGACTCCGCGGGAGGATACGGTCATGATCACCGAGAAGGTCAGCCGATCCTTCCCCTCCTTGAGACTGCAGAGATGATTCGACAGGCGTTCGGGGAGCATCGGGAACACGCCGTCAACGAGATACACGCTGGTACCGCGTCGCAGCGCTTCCCGGTCGAGTTCACTGTCTTCGCGCACGTAATGACTGACATCGGCGATATGCACACCGAGACGGAAACTGCCGTCATCGTTCATGGACAGGGAAACGGCATCATCGTAATCGCGCGCGTCTTCAGGATCGATCGTGAAGCATTCTTCGCCGCGGAGATCCATGCGTCCCGTGATATCGGACGACTCGATCTCGGCGGGCAGCCCGTGCGCTTCATCCATGACGCCATCGGGAAACTTCATGCTGAGTCCGTACCTGCGAGCGAGTGCCAGCATTTCGACATCGGCGCGTCCCTGCCGGCCAAGTACCTCGACGATCTCACCTTCGAGTCCGGCATGGCGACGGGATTCGAGAATGAGACGAACGACGACCTTGTCGCCGTCGCGGGCGTCACCGACGTTTCGTTTGTCGATGGCCACGTCACCTTCCACCTCCCGGTCGTCGGGTTCGACATAGAAGAGTTTTCGAATCTGCTTGAGTGTGCCGACGATATGGCGGTCGGGACGAGACGGGGATTCTTCATCCTCGCGAACCATCCAGCGGCTGCCTTTCAGTCGCACGAGGAGATCTTCTTCCTGCAGTTCGCGCAGCAATGCCTTGAGTTTCTGATATTCTGGCCCCTGCTTCGGCAGCTCAAGTTGTCGGGCCAGCTCTTTTGTTTTGAATGCGCGTCCCTGTCCTTCTCGAAGAAAGGTGAGGACGCGGCTTTTGAGTGATTGTGTCACGTCAGAATGAAAATCGTTCAAGAAGTTTAAGTTCCCAGATCGTGGTGTTGGGCTGCGACGAACTCTGGGCTCGTTCGTCCTGGCTCTTGTAGGCAACCTGTATGACGAGGTTGGTCCACGGGATGCCGAGAATGCGACTCACCGGAAATTCCGCGGTAACATTCGAACTGCCCAAATCCTTCACCTTCCCGTCATAGATGATCACGGCGCGTCCGAGTTCACCGGTGACTTTCACACGTGACTCCTGTGTGCCGAGCTGCTCGAATTCGACACGCTTGACGACATCTTCCAGTCCCGCGCGTTTGACGAACTGTGTCGCCGCGCTGGATGCGAGTGAAGAGGTCACCGCGTTGAGCAGCTCGGGGGATTTGTCAAGCAGTGATCCGCGGTCTCCTTCGCCCGCGGTAAAATCCCGCGCAAACATGCCGAAAAGGAGGAAGGAAAATGCATCGGATTCGATGTCTCCAGCGGACGCCACGGGGTCGCCTTCGGGATCGTCCCATCGCATGTCCCAGCTCAGCTCCGGCTGGTTTTTTGTCCCCGTGATAGTAATGATAACAAAAACCCTGCGTCGTCGTTCCGTCTCTGATCTCGGGTCATCGTAGAAATCGGAATAGACGGCTTCCAGGTTCAGATCCGGATTCATGGGATCACGTGTGAAGCGCAGCGTCCCCGTCGCGGTCATGCGCTTGCCGAAGAAGATGTAATACGAATCCTTGCCGAGTTCGACCTCGCCGACGAACTTCATTCCCCCGCCGCCCCAGTTGTTGACTTTGAGATTGTCGATCTTCAGCGCTGCGTTGAGTTCTTCCTGCAGCGGCGTCAGCGGGATTTCGATACGCAGCGTCCCACGGGTTGCGAGGGTCAGGTCGTAGGTCAATCCTTCGAGCACCGACCGCTCCGGCACCGCGGCAGGCTGATCCCCTCCCTCACCGCGTGCACGGCTGAACCGCCCTGAGGACAGCGACGAACGCACCTCTTTCGTCGTATCATCGACTGTGACGTACATGAAGTCGGCGTATTCGTTTGTCCCCACCTCGGTTTGCTGCAGCGGCATGAAGAGATTTCCTTCCTCGACGATGATGTCCCCGATGAGCTTCGAACGATCGAGGCGGCCGTCCCATGTGAGGCTTTCTCCTCCGGTCGTGATATACAGGCTGCCGTATAGTGACCGCAGTGCCGATCGGGACGCCGGCTTGAGAACCTGTAGCCGTCCCTTGACCGAGAGATCGATATGCGAGATGCTGAAGGCCTCGGTGCTGATGGTGCCGCTCGCGCTGATCTCCCCGGCGTTCCAGTCGGAGGGCACGTTTTTCACCGATGCGTCGACGATGCGGATATCCTGCCCCGTTGCTTCGATGCGCATTCCCAGCAGGTATTCCATGTTGTTGAAGAGGAAGCGCCCCCGGGCGTTCTGAATACTGAGAAAGCCGGTAATGGACGGCTCGGAACGCGTCCCGCTCACGGTGATGTCCGCATCAGCCGTGCCCTGAAGCGGAGAAAAGAGTCCGATGAAATCCTCGACGAGCATCAGCGGGAAGGCTTTCATCTGCGCGCGCAGGTTGGCGGGCTGTTCTGGTGCGGCTGACGCGTCCTCTTCGGAAGCACCGGCGAGCGCAAGCTGCATGGGCAGGGTACCGGATATAAAGAAGACGTTTTCTTCCTCTCCCTCCATGTTCATGTACACCAGTTCGGAATACAGCTCGATCCGCCGCTCGAAATAGCGGGCCTCCGCGATCAGTTCTCCGAAATGCAATCCCCCGTATCCGAGGCTGTCGATGAACAGATCGGCAGCCATCAGCGGTGCGGCATCTGTCCCCTTGATGTTCACCTGCAGGGATGCCGTCCCGGTAAAGCTGTCGCCGCTGCGAGCTTCCGCGGACGCGGTTGCGAGATACTCGACCATACCGACGTCGAGGCTGTCGCCATAGATGGTAAAGGAATTCTCGCCTTCCGCACTGCGCCGGCCGCTGAGCGTGAACCGCATGGATTCATGCCGGAGCACGAAACGGTTCACGGCGATACCCGACGAATCGATGCGCAGGGCGATTTCCCTGTCGTTTGTCCACGGCTCCTTGAGATACCGCAGATCGACCATCGGGAAGTTTACATCAATACCGTAGTCGTCGTACCGCGCATATGCCTGGATGTCCGCCTGCAGCAGGGTGTCGATCATGGTGCGGATGCGCAGCTGAGGCTGCAGATCCGCATAGTCCAGCTGCACGTCCGTGCGCCTCAGGCGCAGACCGTTGATATTCACGTCGCCGGTGCGGATCCGCGTTTCGAGTTTGAGCCGTTCGAGCGGCTGATGCAGCGTGAGGTCGCGGATGTCATAGCTGACTTGCAGTCCCGCGGCCAGCCAGGTACGCACGGAGTCCACGTAATAAAAATCGCTGACATTCAGGGCACCGTCGATATCGAATCCGTTCATTCCTCCGCGGATGGATCCGCGGTAGGTGCCGCGCAGCATGAATGTACTCGCGTTGAAATACCGGGCAATCCGTTCCGGGTTCTTCAGCGTGATACTGTAGTCGACATCCATGAAGTCGGACGTATCAACCGGCGCTTCCGCTGCCTGCGCTGTTTTCTCCACGCTTTCCGCGGGCACTGTCTCCACGGCTGCTGCGGAGGTATCGGGGAAAAAGGCAAACGCACCCATGGCGCGACGGAGCGAATCGGTCTGCATGGATACATAGTCGAAAAAGCGCGGAAAGTCGAAGCGGCCGTCGATGCGGGCGTCGGCGTACTGGGAAGCGAGCAGCAGGTACTCCGCATCCCGAACGCTCTGCTGCAGCACGAGGCGGAAGGTGTCCTGCTCGATGGTGATATCCCCCAGCCGCGACGGCTCGAAGACGATTTCAACGCTGCCGGATGCGCTGGACGGATCGATACCGCTCCCCTGCGCAGTGAGATGGAAGGTGAGGTCGCTTTCCAGCTTCTCATCCCCCAGCGCGCGGCCGAGATCGAAGGAGGACGTCTCCGAGTGCAGCCTGAATCCAGTGATACTGTCGGTGCGGAAACTCATGCCGCCATCCATGACGAGGGAGCTGCCGCCGAATCGGGAATCGAGTTCGAGTGTCAGGCTGTCGCGCCGCACATCCACCTGCATGTCCAGAGATTCGACGGCGTATCGCTGAAAGCGGGAGGAATCCACCTGCAGGTTCATGGCGGCGACGATGCCCCCGATACGCGTTCCCGAACCGCGTATGCCCCCCTGAACGGTAAGGGAGGATGAGAGACGCGGGTTTCCGAGCACGCGCTCGAGGTTGACCCCGCGCGTGCGGATCATTCCGTCGTACTCCATCTGATCGCCGGTGAGGTCGAGATCGATGCTTCCTGCAATTGCTCCCGCATCGGACTCCAGATCCATCTCCGCAGTGAAATTCAGCGGCTTTCCGGTGAAACGGAGCAGCGAAAATTCTGCCGTTCCCATACCGGAAAGGTCCATGATGGGGATGCCGGGAAGCAGCAGCGGGATGTCGGTGCCGGTGATGCGGGTGTCACTGGAGATGACATCGATGAACATGTCCGCGCCCTCCGGGATATCGCGTATCACGCCGGCGAAGGAGATGCGGCTGTCGCCCGCTTCCAGCTCGAGCGTCTCGATCGCGAGGTTGCGAAGCGTGCCCGCGGCTTCGAGTTCGAGCGTTGCACGATCTCCGAGGATATCCAGCGGAGGAAGAAAATACTGGAGATCACGCAGATCCACTTCCGGGGCGTCGAGACTGAGCGCCATCGGCATGTCGGGGAAGCCGTCGCTGTCGAATGCTCCGAGAACATCGGCGCTGTCGAGAGAGGCGGACATGATGGCGCCGCTGCGCTGTGTCTGAACCGAGAGCGCGTTCACTTCCACACCGGTCTTCCGGACGACGAGATCTCCCGAGAGATTTCTCATGGCGACCGCCCCGAAGGGGTTCTCCCAGGAAAATCGGTTGATGGAAACGCGTTTCTCTTCATCACGGATATGCGCGCTGAGCGCGAGATTCATCCGTTCCAGTTTCATGTGCCGCGTATCAAGGCGGTCATAACGCGCGGGCCCCGCCGTGGAGGAGTCGTAGACCAGCAGCGTCCCGTCAAGGATCCGCAGGTTTTCGACGCGGATGTCCCAGTCGAACGGCGACGCCGTAGTATCCTCCTCTTTATCGGATGGCTGCACAAGAGTGCTGATATTCCAGTCGCGTCCCTCCGCACGCGTGATGAATATGCGCGGCGTGTTAAGCGTCAGCTCGCGCAACGTGACGATTTTCCAGGGAATGCGGAAGATATTGTAGCGAAGCACGATGCTCTCGATATCCGCGACCGGACCATGGGCATCACGCAGCCGCACGCCGCTGATTTTCCAGCCGGAGAAGAGATTGCCGTCGATGTCATCGATGGTGAGCCGGGCATTGAGCGTGGAGTCGGCCGTTTCGACGATGAAGTCACGCATCATCGAACGGAATGTGGATGTTTCACTGAAGGCGATCAGTGCGACGAGGAGAAGGAAGAAACCGATTCCGGCAAAGACGATGCCGCGGACGATGCGGACGGCCCAGCTTCGCCGCTTCCGTTTCTTTCCATTCTCAGTCTTCGTGTTCGCAGTACCGCTCAATGATGGTCGAAATGATGTTGGTTGAGGATCTTCCCTCCGTCAGCGGGATGGTGAGCACTGTGCCGCCGGCCGCCTCGACGTCGGCGCGGCCCACGATATCGTCCAGTGTGTAATCACCTCCCTTGATCAGCACATCGGGGAGGAGTTCCGATATCAATTCAGCAGGTGTATCTTCACCAAATATCACGACATAATCAACAGCCTGCAAGGCGCAAAGCACTGCCGCCCTGTCAGCCTCGGGGACAATGGGTTTTTTTTCGCCCTTGAGGCGGCGCACACTCGCATCGCTGTTCAATCCTACGATGAGCGCGTCACCATGGTTCCGCGCATCCCGCAGGTACTCACAGTGACCGCGGTGGATTATGTCGAAGACGCCGTTGGTAAATACCAGCCGTCTGCCGTCGCGGCGCAGTTTCTCGCGCTCCGTTTTCATCGCGGACCAGGAGAACAGGCGGCCCATCAGTCGAGCACTCCCAGTTTACCGAGTGCGGCATCATAGAGCTTGTCGCGATCGACCGGGACGATACCGACCTCCTCACAGACCAGTCCGCCGGCAAAGTTCGCGATATGCGCTGCTTCGATCATGGAGGCGCCACTCGCGAGCGCCACGGCAAGCGTCGCGATCACGGTGTCACCAGCGCCGGAGACATCGGCAACCTTGCGCGCGCGGGTATCAACCCGTGTAACTTCTCCGTCTTCCTCGAGAAGCAGCATGCCCTTCTCGCCGAGCGTGAGCAGTACATGCTCACTGTTGAGGCGCTGGCGCAGCGTGCGTGCCGCCTCGATGAAACTCGACTCGTCGCTGAGTCGCACCTTGAGTGCGTCTTCGGTCTCCTTGCGATTTGGCTTGAAGACGGTCACGCCCTGGTATTCAAAGAAATTATTGAACTTCGGATCGACCAGCACGGGAATATTGTGCTCGCGTGCCAGCTCGATGACCTGCCGTATCAGGGCCGGACCGACCACACCCTTATTGTAATCCTGAAGGATGATGATGTTGATGGATCCGATGTGGTTTTCGAGTCGATCTATCACGCGGCGGGTCACCTCGTCGCTGATCTGCTGCCGGTCTTCGTAATCGATACGCGCGACGTGCTGGCTCCCCGCGATGATGCGCGTCTTGACCGTCGTCGGACGCGCATCGTCCTCGACGAGGAAATCGGTGATGATTTTTTCCTGCTCGAAAATCATCCGCAGTTCATTCGCATTCGAATCGCGTCCGACCACACCGAAAAGCACCGGCACGGCGCCCATGCTGCGGATATTCAGCGCGACGTTGCTGGCGCCTCCGAGATGATTGCTTTCCCGCGCGACGTCGATGACGGGGACCGGGGCCTCAGGTGAGATGCGTGTGACGCTGCCCCAGATGTAACGGTCGAGCATGACATCGCCGATGACCGCGATGAAGCGGTTCTGCATGCTGCTGAATATCTCGTGCAGGCGTGTTTCTTCGAAGCGCATGGTTTTTGGTTGTTGGTTTTTGGTTCTTGGTTGCTGGAGATTCAGGAGCTCGTCATGTGATGAACGCCGTTGGCGGTTTGTCGTAAGCCGCCGATGTGCCGCGAATGCGGGGTGCTTCGCATTCTACCGCAGTGTCGACCGGTAGAGATCCATGAGTTTGTTCCATGCCGTCTGCGTGTTCTTCCGGTGGTAGCGTTCGTGTTCAGGATTGAAAAAGAAGCGGTGAGCTTCCTTGTAATAGAACACATGCAGCCGCCGGCCGGCTTCGATGAACTGCACGCGCAGCTTCTGTACGTCGTCGAGGGTGCATTCCGGATCGAACTGCGCCACATGCAGCTGCAGTACGGTCTGTGCTTCCAGCAGTCGCTCGAGCACGGGCAGTCCGCCCGCGGGATACAGCAGGGCTGCGCTTTTGAAAAACGGGAAACGCCGCACAATGTCGATGGCGACCACCGCTCCGGCGTCGAGTGCCAGAAGACCGAGCTTGCCGTTGCAGTTTTCACGGTTCATGACATCCACCGCAATCTGGGTGATGATTTCGGCATCGCTGCTGTCGTACGAAAATGAGGGCACTCCGGAGACGGGACGCAGCGGCGCGGAACGCAGCGGCGGCGCATAGGCGTGAAATCCCATCTGCGCGAGTACTTTCAGCATAGAACGAACATTCTCCTGCTGGCCGAAGCGGTCGGAGAGCACGAGAACGGCCGGATAGGCCAGTGCTCCGTCCGGGGAAGCATACTCGACAAGCACGGAATCGCCGCCCGTCAGCCGGAACCAGCGACCGCGCACTTCGGGGACCTGTGCGAGGGCCTGCGTTCCGCAGAACACGAAGAGAATGGACAGAAGCAGGGTTCGTTTCATGTCACACGCTTATCCGTTCTGCAATGAAATCGCCACGGTGACTGCCGTGGCGATCATAAACATACGAAATTTTCACCGGATTTCGCCGGGTCAGTTCACGGGGTGGTTCTCGCGGAACACCTCGAGGCGATGGCGCAGTTCGGGGAGCTGTTCTTCCGAAACCAGTGACACGCATGCGCGAATGCCCTCTATCCGTTCGCTTCCAGTGTTCGCCAGAGAGATGGCGCTGATGCCGTAATACAGCAGCTCTTCGATCAGCTGCACACCGTCCATGCCCGGGTAGGCGACGGTGAAATAGAATCCGTCGGCGATGGGGTTGTCCTCGTCCTTGTCGTACACGATGTAGAATCCGTTGTCAGTGAAGTCCTTCTTCATGACTTTCGCACGCTCACCGTAAACCTTCACCTCGTCGATGAAACGGTACGTCGCATCGTTCGTCGCCTTGAGAAGGGCCGCAAGACCGTACTGGGTGGAATGCGTCACGCCGGCGGACTGCGCATACGCCGCGCCGTAAATCATCGCGCGCCCGAAGGTCTTCTGCGTGAAATACCGTGTAAGCCCCGGTACTTCGCGATCGAACAGAGCGTTCGACACGGCCAGCATCCCGATACGCTGTCCCGCATACGAAAACGCCTTCGAGCTGGAGATCAGAAGAATGTAATTGTCCGTGTACTTGCCGACGGAGGGCTGAAACGGCGGCCGCCCGGGAATGGAGTAGTCCTTGCGAAAATCCATCGTGAAATACGCGAGATCCTCAACTACCACGGCATCATATTTCGTCGCCATCTCACCGATAATCTCGAGTTCGGTATGGGTGAAGCAGATCCAGGTAGGATTGTTGGGATTCGAGTAGAGGATGCAGGAAATATTGCCCTCGCTGAGGATCTCCTCGAGCCTCGCACGAAGTTTTTCTCCGCGGTAATTATAGACATCGAGACTGCGATGCTTGATGCCAAGCACATTGCACTGCTGTTTGTGCACGGGGAACCCGGGATCGAGAAAGAGCACGGTGTCTTTGTCGGGATTCATGCGCCCTGCGGTGAGAAAGGTAATCATGCTCCCGCTGGTGGATCCCGTGCAGGGGATGCAGCCGCCCGGCGCGACGTCGAGGTCCACGAAAAGTTTGATGAGGCGGGAGATTTCCACCTTCAGTTCGGGAATGCCCTCGATACTGGGATAAAATGAGGCGCAGCCCCCGTCGAGGGCCTTTTTCTCGGCATCGATACCGATCTGTGCGGCAGGCAGTCCCGGGATACCCATTTCCATGCGGATGAACTTCTTTCCGCTTGCCTGCTCAATCTCGTTGATAAGTGTACGGATCTCGCGGATAGATGAGCGCCCGATGCTGCTCAGTCCGCTCCCCTTGATTTTTTCTTCGACGATACTGCTGTCAATCGGAGTTTCTTTCATGAATGCGCCTGAGGATCTATTTCGGAAAGGGATGGTGCGATGCCGTCTCGCCGGGAAGGAAGCGATGTTCCCTGAACCTGAAATGGAACTTAAGAATTTTCCCCTCTTTTCTCAATTCCGCGGCACACGCGTCCACGCAAAAATCCTGCAGAATCCAACGCGGGGAAATGCCAAGGAGATGAGCACCAGAACGCGGCACGGCGCACCGTGATCGATGCGCCGTGCTGTCGGTATTCCTGTTTTTCGGCTGCCGATTTCAGGCAGCCTTGCGTGCGATGATGCCGCTGAAAATCATCAGCCGCGCTGCACTTCCTCATCCTGGCCCGCTGCTTCCTGCTCACTCTGGGAAGGTACGGGCTGCTGTACCTGGCCGCCCTTGAGCGCAGCTTTCTTGACCTCGGGAGCAATCTCATAGGTACCGAGACGGTGCGCTTCCTTCGACCGGCGAGACCGCGCGACGAAGAAACCGATAATCATGATGATGATGCCGGCCCAGACGAAGCCGATGAAGGGTTCGAGGGAGGCCTGTACGACAAGCGTTTCGCGCAGGTCATTGGGATCGACCTTCACATTGGGGTTCTTGAGGCGCACTTCGAGCTGCGAAAGCGCAAGATCCTCGCGGTTGGGCGTCATGGACAGCAATTCGATCTGCAGGTCGCCCGCCGCAGTCACCGCGGGTTCGAGCTGCACGCCCTCCGGACCGGTGATGCGCTGTGAAACGAGTTCCTCAGCCTCCTCACCGTATTTTTCGACGCGGAATACGCCACCGAGACGGAACACGTCAGAGGACTGTGCATTGTTCATATCGAAGTCGAGGAACGTGACGTTGTAGCCACCGTACGAGAAGGTCTGTCCTTTGGTGAAGACAAAACGCTTTCCTCCCTTGGGATCCGCCTCGTAGAGCGCCTGCGGCTCGACGTATACGTCGGTAGTCAGGAAGCGCGCGATACCGGGATTGCGCATGATCTGTTCCTGGCCGCCGTAGTTGGAGACGAACATGACCGTCTTGACGGTTTCGATATGTTCGCCGGTTTCCGCATCATCGAGCTTGACATTGAAATAGTAGCGTTCGCCGTTCCAGAAGGTCTCGAATCCGGTGTAGGTAAAGCGATACCCCTTCCATTCCACCGGTTCGCCCTGCTTGAGCTCCATCGAATTCGATGTGCTGTAGAATCCGGAACCGATGACGCCGAGCAGCATCATGGCGACGCCGATGTGCGCGATGTATGCGCCGGAAAATTTCGGGTTGCCGCGCACGATACGATAGCCGATCACCGCGTTCGAAAGCAGCGCAAACCAGGAGGCCGTCGCGAGAAGGATCATACCGGGATCATACACGCTGCCAGCGAATACGGTGACAAGTGTGGCAACCACCGTCAGAATTGCGGGGAGGGTAAGCTTGCGGTACAGTGACTCGGTACGGTTGCTGCTCCACATCAGCAGAATGGTGAAGCCCGTCATGAACATCATGAGGATCGCCAACGGCAGTCCCATGGCATCGTAGAACGCCGGCTCGACGGTATTGCCGAGACTGTACGACGTTCCCGTGATACCGTTGATCCATCCGAGCACGACGTTGAACGCGTCGACGACGAACTGCGGGATGATGGGAAGCGAGGTGCCGATCAGCACGATGAAAGTCAGCACGCCGACGACGGCGGAGCCGAGTCCAAGCCAGGTCTCACGCGAGAGCATCGCGAAACTGTCGAAATCCTTCTCGCTGTGCATGCGTCCGGTAAAGATGTAGACGATCATTCCGAGCTTCAGGAGAAGCGCAGGCAGCCAGAGATAGCTGGCGAGATTGAGCAGATGAGCGATCCACAGCATGGGATAATAGACCAGCAGCATGACGGGATTCGCGCCTTCGATCATCTCGGTGAACACCGGGACGAGGTCACCGCTCACCTGCGCGAACACCGGGATACTCGGACCGATGACAATCAGGTAGGAAAGCCCGATCAGCTTCCAGCCCTCGTACTTTTCGAAGAGACGCTTGCCCCAGCGCGTGAAGCGGCCGAACAGCAGGGCGAGGCCCACGTCGGTGAAGGCGAACATGAACAGCACGAGCAGCGTGAAGCTGAAGCGGCCTGGATCCACGAACGAGTGCACCGAGGCATCGCCAAGCACGCCGCTGCGCGTCAGAAAGGTCGAGTACAGCACGAAGACAAAGGCCAGAATGGCCAGAAGGAAATTTGTGAGAATCAGTCCCCGCGTCCGCTTCTGCGTAACCATCGTATGAATGAGCGCGATGGAGACCAGCCAGGGAATCAGCGAGGCGTTTTCAACGGGGTCCCATCCCCACCATCCGCCCCATCCGAGCGTCTCGTATGCCCAGAACCCGCCGAGCGCGATACCGAGACCGAGCACGACAGAGCCCCCGACGACCCACGGCAGCGCGCTGGTCACCCAGGCCTGGTAGCGGCGGCGCATCAGCGCGGCGATAGCCAGGGCGAACGGCGGCGTCATGGCGGCAAAACCGAGGAAAAGAATGGGCGGATGAATCTGCATCCAGAAATTCTGCAGCAGCGGATTGAGGCCGCGTCCGTCTGCGGGGACCACGCCGCCTTCGATGAGCGTGAATGGATTCTTGACGATCAGCAGCAGGAGCAGGAAGGCCAACATACCCGAATAGACACCCATCACCTCGCGTTCATTGTCGTGCTTCTGCGTGTACACGAGCAGCACGATTCCAACGACAGCGACCATCAGCGTCCAGACCAGGAAGCTTCCCTCCTGCCCGGCGTAGAAGGTCGACATCAGCAGTCCGAGCGGCAGTTCGCGCGAACTGTAGGCCCAGACGTAATGGAACTGGAACTGGTGCTTGACGATGAGAATCAGCAAAATTGCCGATGCGATGAACACCGTCGTGACGGCGATGTGAAAACCCGTACGGGCGAAACCGATCACCCGGGGCTGCTGAATACTCCGGAAATAACTCACCATTCCAAGCACCGCGGCCACGAAGCCAACGATGATTGCGGCGTTTCCGAGAAAACCAAGTGCGTTATACATGTCCTCGTCCTTTCTGCAGCCGCTGCGGCGGCGTCATCTCAAAGGCGGATATTTATGATCTTGAATAGAGATTTTCCAGGCAAAACAGCGGGAAGGCGCAGGGAGCCTTCCCGTCGTGATCCTGTCACAGCGATGATTTCTTGATTCCGTCTGGATGGTCACTCGCCGATTCACCCTCGTACTTCGAGGGACACTTGGTAAGCACTTCGGAGGCGTGGAAGACGCCATCCTCGTAGCGGCCCTTGGTGACGACACTGGTTGCGATATCGAAGTTGTTGGGCTTCGGGCCGTCGAGTACCACCTTGGCGATACGGTCATTCTCATCACGCATGTAGAACATGAACGTGTTGTTTTCCGTGTCGTAGTGTGTGCTCATATCCTGCACCCACTTGCCGGTCACCTGTACTTTTTTGCCAGACTGCTCGGCCTTGCTCAGCGTCGCGTACTCGACGGAGGAGTTCAGGAACGAGAGTCCTCCGATGACGAGAAACACCGCAACGATGGCGCCGCCGATGACATACCGTTTCTTCATGTGCTCAGACCTTTCCTTTATTCAAGTTCTTTCAGCTGCCGGTCAATTCGGAAAAGATAGATGAACAGCCCCGTCCAGATCATCAGGACAATGAGCATGACCACGTAAATGGCGTTCTGTTCGAGGAATTCATACATGAATGTTATACTCCGCGATGAACGTTACAGTGCCACGTCGGCACGTTTAAGTTTGATGCGGTGAAGACGCATCTGGATGCGCATCAGCCACGCGTAAAGCACCAGGTACCCGAGCAGCATCGAGTACAGCACCACGCGCATGCCCGCGTCCATACCGCTGCTGAAAACGGGGCCGGATCCGGTGTCGTCCGCCGATCCCGGATGCAGTCCGGGCATGATGCGCGGCATGATAAAAATGAAAAACGGGACTGTCGCCGCGGCGATGATGCTGTAGACTGCCGAAAGGGAGGCACGCTTTTCGTCGACCTCGATGGCCGAACGAAGTGCGAAATACGCCCCATATACGAGAAGCAGCACGAAAATCGAGGTCTGCCGCGGATCCCAGTTCCAGAAGGATCCCCAGTTGAACTTGGCCCAGAGCGATCCCGTCGTCGTCGCCAGAATGCAGAATAGCAATCCCAGTCCGGCGGATACCGCGGAACGGAAATCGTCCTCGAGGTCCTTCTTCCGCAGATATTGAATGCCGAACCACATCGACACGAGAAAGGCCACAACGGTCATCCACGACATGGGGACGTGGAAGAATATGATCTTTGCGCGTTCTTCGAGTCCCGGAATGAAGGGAAACGCAAACGCGGGATAGTCACCCAGGATTTCCGCGACCTCCACACGGTGCTCTTCCGTGTCATAGCGGGCAAGGACGAGGTAGCCCTCAGCCTGATCCAGACCATCGGGACGTGTTGCAAAGTGAAAATCCGCCTCCCTTCCATCCTCATCCGCACCGCGAAGCAGCCAGCCACCATCATCGGCAGCACCGCCGCGGTCGGTGACGGTAAAGCGCATCGGAATCATCTTCGTCTCGCTCCACTGCGCGACGCCGGCGAGGTCACCGAGAGTGCCCGCGATCGGAGTGACGATGGCGACAGCGCTCAGAACCGCGATCCAGAAAAAGAGAAGAATTTTCCACCACATGCGCAATTATTTCCTTCGTCAATGGTAGTAAACAACAATGTAGCAACATCGCGGAAAACTTACAATGAATGGGTTTATACCCACATTATCCGGATTCATAGATAACATTTTCAAAGACTTACGCAATGGAAATCGGAGGACGCGGCATGAAAGCGGCCAGAATTCAGTCCTTCCACACAAAATCGAAGAGCAAAAAGGACACCGTGACAACAACAACGATGTATGACGCAAGCATCTGCAGTTCGGGCAGGGCATTATCCCAGACCGGTTCCTCGACGGCGACTTTGGTCGCGGCGATGCCCGCCATCAGCAGAGGGAGGAGCACGGGAAACGACAGCACCGGAAACAGCGTCCCCTTTGTGTTGGCCTTTGCGATGATAGCCGCGATGATGGCCGTCGCGGCGGCGATGCCGACGCTGCCGAGCAGCATGACGGTCCAGAACAGATCGGGCTGGGCGACGGTGAACTGATCCATCACGAGCAGAAAAAGCAGCACGATGAAGATATTCAGTGCAACGACAAGCAGCAGATTGAACAGCAGCTTCCCGAGGTACACCGACATGGGTGAGGCCAGCAGCTGCAGCGTCATCGTGGTTCCGCGTTCCTCCTCCGCGACGAAGCTTCGCGAAAGACCGCTCATGGCGGCGAAAAACATCACCACCCAGAGCATGCCGGTAAGCGCGCCCGGGGAAAGGGATTCACCCACGAGGGAAAACATGATCACGGCGAGCGTGACGACCACGAACATCAGCAGCGCGTTGATCGCGTAACGCGTGCGGAGCTCGCTCATGAGATCCTTGGTGAAAATCGCGATCGCCTGACGGATCATGCGCGTCCCTCGACACGAAAGGTGCGGTCACACTGCTGGATGTCTTCCGCGTCATTGGTCGCGATGATGACACTGCCCCGTTTCCGCTGCTCCGCCACGAGATCATAGACGACCGCCATCCCCTCGCTGTCGAGATTGGAGATCGGCTCGTCGAGCAGCAGCAGCGGCGGCCGGTGAAAAATCGCGAAGAGCAGTTTCATGCGCTGTTTCATGCCCGATGAAAACGAACGAATGGGATCCCTGCGGTCGGTGGGGAGTCCCACACGCTGCAGCAGTCCGTCAATCTCCCCCGCGGTTAGTCCCACACCGCGGATCCGGGCATAGAGCGCCAGGTTTTCCGCCGCGTTGAATTCCTCGTACAGAACCAGGTATGGCGCCGCGTAGCCGATATGCGGATAGAGTTTTTCAGCCTCGACATCGGCGTCTCCGTGCCGGTAGCGCATGCGTCCGCCACTGGGCGTGAGCAGCCCCCCGATGATGCGCAGGAGCGTGGATTTCCCGGAACCGTTCCGGCCGGTGATGCCGAACACTTCACCGGGTGCCACCTCGAAACTGACATCGGCGAACACCTGTCGTCGATTGAATTTCTTGGATACCGCCTCGGCCGCAACGTGCATGCCTACCTCTTCACCACGGCGATTTTTCCTTTCACCGTTTCCCCACCGTATTGCAGCACATAAAAATAGACGCCACTGGACACGAAATCACCGTCTTCGCCGCGGCCGTCCCAGGCGACGTGCGCACCAGTCATGTCGTCGAGTTCGATGGCCATGTTCTCGCTCGCAAACACCTTTTCCATGCTGGGAGAAAAGAGATACAGGTCAGCGCGGTTGGCCTCGACGCTGCGGGGAATGGGAAACTGCAGGCGGGTATGCTCACGGGGAAAGAACGGATTCGGGAACGGAGCGTCCCGCTCCACCATCGCGGCTGTCCCCCCTTCGAGAAGCGCCACGCACAGTGCGTTCGGCTGGCTGGCGGTAAATCTGTACGCCCAGCCGTTGGACAGCGAGATCCATGATTCGTCGTATCCGGAGCGGCGCACTTCGAGTTCGTAGGACACACCGGCACCGCTGCGGCTGATGGCGGATGTGATATCGGAATTGCTGACGACGAAGGTCAGGGAATCGAGGCCGCGGTACACGCGCAGGTATTCCGCAGACAGCGGCAGCAGTGTGCCGGTCATCCGCGCCGACTCGGCGACCAGCTCCAGCTCGGTCGGATCGACCGAGGCGAGCTGCGCGGCATCGTCGTACATATTCGGCGACTTCCGCTCGGCGCGATACCCGGTGAAATAATTCTGCGACGTCCAGCTGCAGAAATCCGAAGCAACATCCCCGCCGACCGGCAGATGATCACGGATGGCGTCACGCGTCGCCGTGACGGGCTCGACCTGCCGCATCCCTTCCCAGATTTCACGGATCAGCGTGTTCCCGTATTTGTACTCGAGGAAGATTGGCCAGAGCACGAGCTCGTATCCATCAGGGCTCCACGCGTACATCGGCAGGTCGGTCTTCCGCATGAAGGTGCCGATATACTGGAAGTAGTCGTTGATTTCAGGATAAACGGCTTCCTCGAAAAATGTGGATGTCATTTCATGCACCCACCGATCGGTATCCCAGAATCCGTACATCCCGAGCTGCACCATATGATGGAATTCGTGGGCGGCGGTCACTCGTACCCCTTCGATCCCGCGGGTGTCGTACCGCAGGAAGTCATTGTCGATTTCCATGTGCGTGGCATACGTATTGCGCACGGTGCCGCCGTTAGGCAGCGGGGCGTTGAACAGCGTCTGCCCGTAATAATTGCCGAGAAATTCGAGGATGGTGATCTGGTATTCCGTCTCTCCGGCGCGGAACGGCGGTGGATCAAAGCCGTACTGTCCGATTTCCACCTCATAAACCTCATCGAAAATGCGCGCGACCGAATCCGCGTAGGCATATGCGGTATTGGGAATGCGATTGAAGTTCTCGTCGAGCAGGGCCGGGGAATGATAGCCCGTTGTATCAAAATGAATGCGGAATCTGCCGGAAGGACTGACGACACTGATATCCCGACGCTGCAGGGAAAGCAGTTTGCGCAGTTCATCGGCCTGGTCCGGTGGCATGGTCGGGAGACGGCGCACCGCCTCGGCGGAGATGCCGAGTCCACAGCGCGCACCCCGTGGGATCGGCAGTTGCCCCGCGTTTGCCGAGAGCATTTGCGGATTGCGCAGGGTGCGGACAAAGGAAATGAAGTCCTGATTGCTTAGATCACTCATTGCCTGCTCCTGAGCGTCTGCCCGGCCGGCAGGCAAAAGCATGAGAAGCAGCGCAAGCACCGCCGGTACAGGCACGATGGCGCGGAATGTGCGCTGTCTGTTTTTAGATGATATCGTTGTCATGACTGATCCTGTTCACTATGAGCCTTCACCCTTTGCTTTTCCTTCGAGACGATGTCTGCGCCGTCGCTGCGCATCCTCAAAACGGCGTTTCTCTTCCTCCGTCTCGGGGATAACCTGCGGTGACGGTGTCGGTGTGCCCTCGGCGTTCAATCCCACGAATGTCATATACGCGGAATTCGTATGTGTACGCTTGCCGGATTTCAGATCCTCGCAGAACACCTTGACCCCGACTTCCATCGACGTGCGAAACACACGATTTACCGACGACCGCAGAATCACCACCTGTCCGAGACGGATGGGGTGCAGAAAGTTGATCTCATCGACGGAGGCCGTCACGCATACCAGGCCGGAATGCCGCGCGGCGGCGATGGCCATGGCGATGTCCATCATGTGCATCAGTCGTCCGCCAAGCAGATTTCCGAGCTGATTGGTGTCGTTCGGCAGCACCAGTTCCGTCATTTCCACCTGTGAGGCGCGGACGCTGTGCGGCGGCGTCGAGCGTTCTTCATTCATGGTCGTATGCCCGTTTCGTGATTGTCGAAACTTACTGCGTCGCAGTCTGCTCCTGCCGGAGCTCCGCAAGATCCTCCTGCATGTCCGTGACATCGTCACGCCAGTCGCTTTCGGGATATCGTTCGAGGAAGTCATCGACCGCCGATGCGGCTTCATCGTAGCGTTTCAGGGATATGAGCATGCGGATTTTTCCGGCCAGGGCATCATCGGCGACATACGTGTTGTAATAGCGGTCCACAATGGTGCTGAAGTAAATCAGCGCCGCCTGCCGGTTTTCCATTTTTTCGTAGAGCACCGCTGTTTCGTATTCCTTGTCCGCAAGCTTGTTGACGAGTTCGAGGACCTGCTTTTCCACCGTCGGTGCTTTCGGATGATTCGGATACTGCTCGACAAAACTCTGCAGTGCATCGATGGCGCGCTGGGTATTGGTCTGATCGAGCTGCACCTTGGGCGACATCTGGTAATAGCACTGCGAGAACATGTAATAGGCATCGGGAGCGAGTGCGCTGCGGCGGCTGCCCTGGATGAGCCTGTTGAATTCATAGGAAGCGAGCAGATATTCCTCCCGATGAAAGCGGCACATACCGGTAAAATAGCGCGCACTGTCAGACACACTGCTTCCCGGGAACTGCAGCCGGATGACCTCGAAGTGATTCAACGCCTCGAGGTAATCTTCGTCTTCATATTCCTTCATTCCCAGGCGGAAACGCTCGCTCGCGCCGGGATTTTCCGTGACGTCACTGGAGCCGCAGGCAACGAGAAGCAGGGCTGCAAAAAAAAGGGGAACGGTTCTGAACAGCAAGCGCATCAGGATCCTCGAACGGTGAAAAGCAATATCGCGATGACAACGGCGCTGGCGGTCACCAGCAGGGGTTCGAACAGGTCGTCCCAGAAAGACGAGTCCTCTTCGAGCCACGAGCGGCGCACGTACGGAGCGTCACCATCGAGCGTGTCGGTACGGGCAAGCTGAAACTCCCGGGACCACGACACCTGCCCCGCCTCGCGATCCCGGAGCAGAATCCCGAGCGTGGCGTTAATGTTTCGAAAATAGGAAGATTTTCCACTCGACACAGCATACGAATCCATCTCCCTCACATCCACGGTCAGCGCGGATGCCGTTTCCGTCTCCCGGAAAAATACCTGGCGGTCGCGCTTCTGGAGTTCCTCCGAAAATATCTGTGTCACGAGCACAGGTGCGTGCTCGGGGAGGACGGTCAGATACACGGTTTCGCCTGATATACGCGCCGCGGATTCGGCGGCGACCGGTCGCAGGAGTGAAGCCAGAGCTTCCGTGTCGGTGACCTGCTGGGCATTCAGGAACACCGGAAACACCAGCAGGATAGAGAATCCGTATCGCATCAAGCTGCTCAGCTCATACCCCCGATCTGCTCATGATCCATTTCCTGCACGTCGTCGACAAACGAGCGGAGATCCTCGAACTGCTCCGCGCTGAGCGCCGAGCGGAGAAACTCACGTTCCGCCCGCCAGCGCGCCGCAGCTTCGGTCGCTCCACCGCGGGCATAACTCCACACCAGATAGTCAGCCATGCGCAGGTAGAGTTGCAGCCGCGCCTCCTCGCTATCCACCGGTGCGCGCCGCAGCCGCTCGTATGCGGAGCGCCTCTTGGCGAGGATCGGTGTGAAATACGGACGAAAGCGCTCCCGGGCCGGGACGTAGAGCCCGTGCTCGTAGGTGAATATCTGTACTGTAAAACCAATCGCTTCGGAATGGGGCACCATCCCCCAGAACTGATCGGAGAGGAGGATTTCACTGTCGCCGTCATCGTCGAGATCCTGCAGGCGCGGCAGTCCGCTCGCGGCGTAGAACAGCAGGGTGACTTCATCGTTGTCGTTCAATCCGTAACAATGCATCCCACGCGAGGTGATGGGATTGTTGCCTCCCGCATCGAGATGCACGATGATATCGCCGACGCCATCACCGGTCAGATCACGGGATTCCATCGATCGTCCGTAATCGACGAGATCGAAAAACAGACGCCGCACGGGAGGATCAGATGTGAGGATATCCACACGATCAAAACTTCCGCGGAGCATGGGATCCTGCTCGAGCGAGTCCGAACGCGAGGCGATCGCCATTTCCGGTGTGCCATCGCCTGTGCAGTCGACATGAAGCGTATCGACCGGAGTACGGCCGCTGAAATCCACGCCCTGTTTTTGAGCGGTGGAGTCCGCTGCATCGGCTGCACCCGTGTTACGCCGCTGTCCGTCCCCACATGCAGCGAGGAACACCGCGGCGCAGATCATCATCGTCAGTGTGGGTCTCACGATGCTGTTCCAGCCGAACGGTGCATGGATGTATTTGTTCAAGAAAATGCTCCTGTGCGTGCGTTACCAGCCTCCGGAGGCGCCGCCGCCGCCGAAGCTTCCGCCCCCGCCGGAAAACCCGCCAAAGCCACCGCCGCCGAATCCACCGCCGCCGCCGAATCCACCGCCGCCGCCGAAGGGTCCGCCGATAAACCAGATTCCGCCGCCCCTTCCGCCGCGGCGATTTCCGCGAAAGACGATAAACATGATGATGAGGAAGATGATCAGTCCTACGAAGTTGCCCTTCTTTTCCTTCTTCGGCCTCCGGGAGGTTTCACTGACGGTAAACTCCCCGCTCGCCGCCCGCATCGCGGTCTGCAATCCGGCGTAGATGCCGTTGGCGTAATCACCTCGCCGAAATTCCGGCGCCACGACGTCACTGATGATAACCGAAGTCAGTGCGTCGGTAAGGACGGGCTCGAGTCCGTACCCGACCTCGAAACGCATCTTCCTGTCATTGACCGCGACGAGTAAAAGCAGGCCATTGTCATTCTCCCGGGTTCCGATACCGTTTTTCTCGGTGACGCGGATGGAGAAATCCTCCAGCGACTCCCCTTCGAGCGACGGAATGATGAGGACAACGAACTGATTGGACGTCGATCGGTCGTACTCCTGAAGCAGCCGTTCGATCTGTTCGGCTTCGCCGGAGGACAGAACGCCCGCACGATCGGTCACATAGCGCTGCAGCTCCGGGACTTCAATCGCCCCGGCGGTGGCCGCCGGAATGAACAGGAGCAGTGTGAGAATCAGTGTCCGATAGCGCGATAAATACATTAAAACTCCACCTGTGGTGCTTCTTCCGCTCCTTCGTCGGCGGTAAAGGTTTCCATACGGTCAAAGCCGCCGATCGACGCCACGAGGGATGTCGGGAAGCGGCGAATTGCGGTGTTGTACTCCTGCACGGTTTCGATGAAGCGTTTCCGCTCTACCGCGATGCGGTTTTCCGTGCCTTCGAGCTGACTCTGCAGCGCGAGGAAATTCTGGTTGGATTTCAAGTCCGGATATTTCTCCGCCACGACGAGCAGGCGGCTGAGCGCGCTGCCGAGCTCATTCTGCGCGCTCTGGAAGCGCTGCAGGGCTTCGGGATTGTTCACGATATCGCTGCTGACATTCATCTGTCCGACCCGCGAACGCAGTTCCGTCACCCGCGTGAGCACTTCCTGTTCCTGCTGCGCATATCCCTTGACGGTTTCAACGAGATTGGGGATCAGATCCAGGCGTCGCTGATAGACGTTTTCGACCTGGCTCCACTTCGCCGTGACCGCTTCCTCCTTGGACACCAGGCTGTTCTGTGCGCTGATGAACCAGAGTACGACAATGACGACGATACCGCCGATAATGATCAAGGTGAGATTCTTTTTCATCTCCACTCCAGTGAAATATGTGATGCTGTTGTAATCAATTTTCTCGAAACAGAATATTACGAAAACGCGCAGGGATATGAAAGGCAGGAAGGCAGGAAGGCAGGAAGGCAGGAAGCAGGAGGCTGAAAAAAAAGCCCCGCAGAGTGTGCGGGGCGTGAAGATCGTCAGTGACCGGCAGGATTCTTACCGCAGCGTGAAGCTCAGGTCAAACACGACGCCGGTCGTGCTTTCATTGTCGAAGTAATTCTCGTCGTTGAAGAGGAAATACTCAAGCGCGGCCCCCAGGCTCAGCTGCTCGCTGAGGTAGTACCGCATGCCGCCGACAATGCTCAGAGAAATATTGCTCTCGGCCTTGGGCTCGGGTTCGCTGATGCCGACAACGATCCCGCTGGTGGAGAATTCTTCATCATAGTAGGAATAGCCGACACGCACCCCCGCATGCGGATCCCATGCCGAGGTCGGCAGTGCGTGGTAAAGTGCCTGCAGCTGCACCATGTATGTTGCCCGCGTGATGCTCGCCTCACCGGTCGATTCGTACGCCTTGCGCTCTTCCGGGGACCAGTAGCGGACAAGCATGCCCAGGCCCAGATTTTCATCATACCCGTACTCGTAGTTGACGCCCCACCCAACAGGGTCGGTGACGGCGGTCGCATTGACGCCGATGGTGTGCGTACCGGGTTTGTATTGCGCGTACCCGGTCGTTGAAGTGAGAATGACCGCAAGCAGTGTCAGCATGAAAATGGTAAACCAAC
This sequence comes from uncultured Ignavibacteria bacterium, assembly GCA_913061095.1. Classification (GTDB taxonomy): domain Bacteria; phylum Bacteroidota; class Ignavibacteria; order SZUA-365; family SZUA-365; genus BM516. The sequence goes on along the minus strand of CAJXVM010000028.1, from coordinate 21,311 downwards.
GTTTCATCCCGCCGTCCTTGAGTAAGTGAATGATGAAATGACAGGGTCCGGGGATACCGGTATCAGGAATATCGCGAATGTGCGACCAGTAACAACGTGAATGGAGGGGATGGAAAAAAGGTATCGGTTCCACAACTCTCCTGTGCATTGGAATCTATGAAATTCCCTGAAAAGAGAAAAGCGTCCCGCCGGGAGCGGGACGCTTTTTCAACTTTATGAGACGAATTGCTTAGAGCGTGAAATCCACACCCACCGAAAGCTGCAGCGCTCCGTCGAAATAGTCCTCGCCCGCCACGCGGAATTCGAGGCTTCCGTTTGCGGCGACCTTCGGAGAGAAGAAATAGCGGAGGCCGCCATACGCGGTCAGGAACAGTCCGCTGGTACCGGAATCATCATAATCGGGACCAAATGCGGATTTACTGTCGACAGAGACACTGTTGATTGCGTACCCGAGACGACCGCCCGCATAGGGATCAAGCTGTTCGCCCGGCATGAAATGATAGGCTGCCTGGGCCTGCGGAATGATGGTCGTGGCTGAAATGTCATAGAATGCCGTTTCCTCGGAATCACCCCAGTAACGGATGATACCGCCGATGCCGACATTTTTGCTGATGCCATGTTCAAAATTGGCACCAAAGCCGATCGGGTCAGTCGCCAGCGTCAGCACGGGTCCCAGCCAGTTGCCGCGATGGCGGAACTGCGCGTCACTGTTCACGGTGAACAGAAACGACAGCGCAACGGTAAGAAGCGTGACTTTCACGAATACTTTCATAGTGAACTCCTCTATGAGTGGTGATGGATAATTCGGCTAATCCCTTAGCAGTTCTCGTGCTATAACGATGTTCTGCACCTCCGAGGTTCCTTCATAGATCTCGGTGATCTTGGCATCGCGGAGATAGCGCTCGACAAGATACTCACGGACGTATCCGTAACCACCGTGAATCTGGATGGCTTCCAGGGCATTCGAAACTGCGACGCGGGATGCCACTAATTTAGCCATCGCCGATTCCTTAACAAACTTCTGATGCGTGTCTTTCAGATAGGCCGCCTTGTACGTCAGCAGGCGTGCGGATTCGAGATCGCATGCCATCTTGCTGAGCTTGAACTGAATCGCCTGATGGTTCATGATCTCCGTCCCGAACTGCTTGCGTTCCTTGCTGTAATTGACAGCCGCCTCGAGACTGGCGGCAGCGATCCCCAGCGCCTGCGCGGCGATACCGATGCGGCCACCGTTGAGCGTATCCATCGCGAAGTTGAAGCCCTTGCCCACTTCCCAGATACGGTTTTCGTCGGGAACGGGCGTGTCGGTGAAGAGCAGCGTTGAAGTGTCTGAACTGCGGATCCCGAGTTTGTCCTCTTTCGCGCCCTGCTCGAAACCGGGCCATCCTTTCTCGACGAGGAACGTCGTAATGCCATGGTATCCCTTCTCGGGATCCGTCTGTGCCATGACGAGATAGTAATCCGCCGTGGTACCGTTCGTAATCCAGTTCTTGGTGCCGGTCAGCTTCCAGTTCTCACCATCCAGCACGGCCTGTGTTTTCTGAAATGTGGCATCACTGCCCGCCTCCGGCTCGCTCAGCGCGAATGCACCCAGTTTCTCACCGGTGGCCAGCGGCGCCAGGTACTTCTGCTTGACGTGATCGGATGCATACTTCTGCAGACCATAGGTGACCAGGGAATTGTTCACCGACATGATGACGCCCACGGAGGCGTCGACCGCGGAAATTTCTTCCATGGCCAGCACATAACTGAGCGTATCCATCCCGGCACCGCCGTACTCGGGATCGACCATGATGCCCATGAAACCGAGTTCACCGAGTTTTTTCACGATCTCGTGAGGGAACTCCGCGTTGATGTCGCGCTCAACGGTGGTGGGCGCAATCTCTTCCCGCGCAAATTCGCGCGCGGTCTGCTGAATCATTTTTTGATCTTCGGTCAGATCGAATTGCATGTTCTACCTTCCTTGCTCTGGAGTAAACGGAAACAGGTTGCGCAGCGGTGATCAGGACTGCGAGTAATCATAGAAGCCGCGGCCGCTCTTCCTGCCGAGATGCCCGGCGGCGACCATCTTCTTGAGCAGCGGACAGGGCCGGTATTTCGGATCACCGATACCCTCGTACAGCACGTTCATGATGTCGAGACAGACATCCAGCCCGATGAAATCAGCCAGCGTCAGCGGTCCCATCGGATGTGCCATGCCAAGCTTCATCACGGTATCGATGTCCTCGACCGTGGCCACGCCTTCCATGAGCGCATAAATCGCTTCGTTGATCATGGGCATGAGCACGCGGTTGGACACAAAGCCGGGGTAGTCCTGCACCTCGACAGGCGTCTTGCCCAGCTTCTCCGCCAGCTCGTGAATGGTTTTGTAGACGGTGTCGGAGGTCTCGTGACCGCGAATGATTTCCACGAGCTTCATCACCGGCACGGGATTGAAGAAATGCATGCCGATGACCTTGTCCGCGCGCCCGGTGACGGCGCCGATCTTCGTAATGGAGATCGAAGAGGTGTTGGATGCGAGGATACAGTCGGGACCGGTCTTCGCATCAAAGGTCCGAAAGAGATCCTTCTTGATATCTTCATTCTCGGAGGCGGCCTCAACGACGAGATCCGCATTGCTCAGGGTGGATTCCAGGTCGGTGGTCATCGTGATGTGATCGAGCGTTTCCTTCTTCTGATCCTCAGTGATGATTTCCTTTTTGACCTGGCGATCAAGGTTCTTCGTGATGGTCGCGAGTGCGCGGTCGAGATAATCCTGCTTGATGTCGACCAGGTGCACCTGGTATCCGTTCATGGCGAACACGTGGGCGATGCCGTTGCCCATGGTGCCCGCGCCGACGACGGTAACGTTCTGCATGATGGATTCCTGTATCAGATGGACATGAATGGATTCATGATGGATGTCCGCGTCCGCGGAAGCGGGGAACAACGCGGCCGCCGCACCACGCCCGCACCGGGGCGGATGTGACGGCCGCAGACGGTCACTGCACGGTGCCTCCGCCGATGGCTCAGCGTTCGACCACGACCGCGCTGGCTTCCCCTCCGCCGATGCAGAGCGAAGCAAGTCCGCGCTTCCTGTCGTGACGCTGCATGGCGTAGAGCAGGGTGACGAGCACGCGCGTACCCGAGGCGCCGATGGGATGTCCCATCGCAACCGCACCGCCGTGCACGTTGACTTTTGCGGGATCGAGCTTGAGCAGGTCGTTGTTGATCAGCGACACAACCGAGAAGGCCTCGTTGATCTCGTAAATGTCGATGTCGTCGGTGCTCATGCCGGCTTTCTGCAGCACCTTGTTCACGGCATCCGCCGGAGCGGTGGTGAACCATTCGGGCGCTTTCGCCGCGGAGGCCTGCGCCACGATGCGCGCCATCGGCTGGAGTCCGAGTTCCTTTGCCTTCTCCTCCGACATCAGCACGACTGCCGCCGCGCCGTCGTTGAGCGAGGATGCGTTCGCCGCCGTCACGGTGCCGTCTTTCTTGAAGGCGGGACGCAGGGACGGGACTTTCTCGAACTTGATTTTCCTGATGTCTTCATCCTCGGTGACGACGATGGGATCGCCCTTGCGCTGCGGGACTTCAACCGGAACGATCTCGTTGTTGAACGCCCCGTCTTCAAGGGCCTTGAGTGCGCGCTTGTAGCTTTCGACGGCGTATTCGTCCTGGCGATCCCGCGGGATGTTGCACTCGGTCGAGCACAGCTCGGCGGCCATGCCCATGTGATAATCGTTGTAGACGTCCCAGAGGCCGTCCTTGATCATCGAGTCGACCAGCGTGCCGTGACCGAATCCGTAGCCGGTGCGTGCCTTGTCGAGCATGTAGGGGGCGTTGGACATGCTTTCCTGTCCGCCCGCGACGACGATGTCGGCATCGCCGACCATGATCGCCTGGGCTCCGAGCATGACGGATTTGAGTCCCGAGCCGCAGACCTTGTTGATGGTCATGCAGGGGACGGACTGCGGCAGACCGGCGAACAGCGCCGCCTGGCGTGCAGGCGCCTGTCCGACGCCGGCAGTCAGCACATTCCCCATAATGACTTCAGACACGTCTTCCGGCTTGACGTTCGCGCGGCTGAGTGCTTCCTTGATGACGAGCGCCCCGAGCTGCGGAGCGGTGAATGATGCGAGCGCGCCGTTGAAGGCGCCGATGGGCGTACGAACGCCGCTGACAATGACCACAGAATTCATATCGATTCCCTGCGCTGATGAAAAATGACTGATTGTTCGCGTCAGCTGTTCATGTACTTCAGGAACTCCTTGTTGCTCTTGGTGCCGCGCATCTTCTCAATGAGGAATTCCATCGCTTCGACGGTCGTGTACTCGCTGAGCACCTTCCGTAGAATCCAGACGCGGCTGAGCTCCTCGGGCGTGAGCAGCAGGTCTTCCTTGCGCGTACCGGAGCGGTTGACATCCATTGCGGGGAAGATGCGGCGATCGGAGAGCTTGCGGTCAAGCACGATTTCCATATTGCCCGTGCCCTTGAATTCCTCGAAGATCACTTCGTCCATGCGGCTGCCGGTCTCGACCAGCGCGGTAGCGATGATGGTGAGGCTGCCGCCCTCCTCCACGTTGCGCGCGGCACCAAAGAAGCGCTTCGGCCTGTGCAGTGCGTTGGCATCCACACCACCGGAGAGAATCTTCCCGGAGTGCGGAACAACCGTATTGTGTGCACGGGCCAGACGCGTGATCGAGTCGAGGAGGATGACCACGTCTTTCTTGGATTCGGTGAGGCGCTTGGCTTTCTCGAGCACCATATCCGACACCTGCACGTGGCGCTCGGGCGGCTCGTCGAAGGTGGAACTGATGACCTCGGCCTTGACCGAACGCTCCATGTCGGTGACCTCCTCCGGACGCTCGTCGATGAGCAGCACGAGGAGAATGACCTCGGGATGATTGGCGCTGATGCTGTTGGCGATTTTCTGCAGCAGGATCGTCTTTCCGCTCTTGGGCGGGGATACGATCAGACCACGGTTCCCCTTGCCGATCGGTGTGAGCAGATCCATGATGCGCGTCGACAGGTCGTTCGGCGCCACCTCGAGCTCCAGCCGTTCATTGGGATACAGCGGCGTGAGGTTGTCGAAAATCGTGCGCTCGCGGATCTTCTCCGGCCCGTCGTAATTCACGGCCTCCACTTTCAGCAGCGCGAAGAAACGCTCGCCTTCCTTCGGCGGACGCACCTGGCCACTGATCGTATCACCCGTACGAAGGGAGAACTTCTTGATCTGGCTTGGCGACACGTATATGTCGTCCGGTGACGGAAGGTAGTTGTAATCGGCGGAGCGGAGAAAGCCGTAGCCGTCGGGAAGCACCTCGAGCACTCCCTTGCTGAAGCTCATGCCGTCTTTCTGCGTCTGTGCCTCGAGGATTCGGAAGATCAATTCCTGCTTGCGCATGTCGCTGTAACCCGATATGTCGAGCTCCTTGGCGATGCTGGAAAGCTCCGCGATGCGCTTGGACTTGAGTTCCGCAATGTCCATCGTCATGATGTGTACCCTGTGGAATGAAAACGGTAAAACAATTGTCGAAATCTATCTTGGGAGGACCATCGGTTGTGACCGGGAGTTCGCCGCGAAGGCTGATCCGCAGGGATCAGGCGTCAGGCGGTTCAGCGCGACGCGTTCTGTTATGCGACCGAAAGTTCTATAGCAAGGACAAATGGATTTCGGAGTCCGGCCGTGCTGTCTGGAGTCAAAAACGGAAAACCAAGGAATGCCTTTGGAAGTGCAGTACGTCTCGGTACTTGGTAGGATGAGGCTCCACCTGCTAATATCAGACTCCGCACGGAAAGAATCAAGGGTGTTCGGAAACGATTCTCAGTTTTTGTTCCGATCATGGCTGTCATGCCACTGGCGGAGATAACTGCCGACGACGTAATGTGAACCGAACAGCAGTATACTGTCCGCGCCGCTCGCATCGAGCAATGCAGCCACGCCGTCGGATACGCTGGATGCGGTGACTGCCGGCAGCCCTGCTTCCCTGGCCGATACCAGCATCTGGTCGAGTGACTGCGCCTCATGGGAATCGGCCTCGACAAGCGTCAGGCTTCGTATCGGAATATGCGCCAGTACGGAAAACATAGCGCGAAGGTCCTTGGATTTCAATACCCCGAACACGAAATCCGTTTCGCGTGGGTCGCGCAGCGCGGTCCAGGTCTCCATCATGACGCGGATCCCTTCGGGATTGTGGCCGACGTCAATGACCAGCTCCGGGTGCTCCTGCAGCCGTTCAAGCCGTCCCCGAAGACCGCTGCGGCGACGCACGTCAGAGAGTCCCTCACGAACCGCGTCGTCATCGAGGCGAGGAAAACCGGTCCTGCCGAGCTGACGGAGGGCGCGGACGGCGAGACGCGCGTTCTCGATCTGATGCCCGCCGACAAGACCAAGACAGACGGGGTCGGGGAATTCGGGAAGAAGGCAGTCCATGGCATTGAGGTCGCGCCAGGCGTGGACCTCCCCTCCTGCGGGAAGAATCTCGAGGGGGGCATCCTGCTCACGGCAGCGCGTGGTGATGACATCCCCGGCCGCCGGCACGGCGGGAGCGACAACCGCCGGCACACCCCGCTTGATGATTCCCGCCTTCTCGCGTGCGATATCCGCGATGGTGTCACCGAGATGTTCGCGATGGTCGAGCGAAAGGCTGGTGATGACGCAGAGTGCGGGCTCGACGATGTTGGTCGCGTCGAGCCGTCCGCCGAGTCCCGTCTCGATGACGGCGGCATCCACGCCGCATTCAGCGAAATACTGAAACGCCATGAGGGTGGTGGCTTCGAAGAAGGTGGCGTTGTGGCGCTCGACGTCGGGCCGCAGACGTTGCGCATATTCAGCGACGCGCTGCGGCGCGATCGGCACACCGTCAACGCGGATGCGTTCGGTGAAATCGACGAGATGCGGAGAGGTGTACAGTCCGGTGCGATAACCGGCCGCCTGCAGTGCGGCCGCAATGAAGCTTGCCGTCGATCCCTTCCCGTTTGTCCCCGCCACGTGCACAACGGGATAGCGCAGCTCGGGATTCCCCCACGCTTCCGCGAGCGCACGGATGTTTTCCAGTCCCAGCTTGACGCCGAAAAACTGCAGATTGAACAGCCAGTCGATGCTTTCGCCGTAGCTCAGGGTTCGATCGTCCATGTCACAGTTTCATCCTGCTTCACGTAGAGTATTTCGCTGACGGTATTGCCGAAGGCATCAGTGACACGCGTATGCGTCGTTCCGTTTCCGGTGGAAAAAACGTTCTCCTCGCCGTCGTAGAGGAAGCCCATGTACTTGCCGTCGACATATATATCGAGAACGCGATCGCAGCCGTTGACGATCCGCACGAAGCCGAGAAATTCGCCCTCCCCGCGCTGCGCGAACAGCTGCGCGGATTCGCGAAGGCGCTGCACGATGCCCTCCGTGTCGGGGATCTGTCCGGACGCTAGTGCGACCGCCTCGACGGCGGGCATGCTCTGCTGCTCCTCCGCGATGCGGGCGGCCTCTGCGAGCAGCTGCACGGCATTGACGGTCTCGGCGGTTTTCCCGGCGAGTGTTTCGGCGAACTGCAGCTGCACGGCGAGTCCCGACACTGCCGCGGCATCCGCGTCACGCCGGGCGTCGTCCACCCGCGCGCCGAAGCCACGCATGACGTCGGTTGCGAAATCGAATTCCACATTCAGGTTGACGTATTCCAGTTTGGGAAACACCGGTTCGCCCAGCTTCGAGGTTGTGCCTTCCTGCGCGGCCGCCGTTTCGGCGAAGAGCAGGACGGTGAAAAAAATCGGAATGAATCGTATCATCCGGCACCTCCGGGATTGCAGTGATGAGGCAATGATTCAGGGTTGTGATACGTTGCCGGCGCAGGAGCGGTTCCCTTGGGGGGGATACGGCGGCACCTGGCATCAGCGGCTGTCGCCCATGTAGACGAACGCCGCCCAGTAATACGGAAAAATCCAGTCGGGATCGCCGGGCTGCTCGAGCATGTGCAGTGCCGCGCTGCGCGCCGCCTGCATGCGGCTCTGCCCATTCTCCAGCCACGAGCGGTAGAAATGGCGCATCCAGGCCAGTGTCGCGGCATCGTCGACGTACCACAGCGAGGCGATCACGGCAGGAGACCCGGCATACATGAAGGAGCGCGTGAGTCCAACCAGTTCGTCACCCGGCGTGAATTCCCCCTCCTCACCGGCAACCTGAGCGGTCTGGCAGGCACTGAGCGTCACCAGCATCGCCCGCAGATCGAGGTTGAAAATCTTCGCGACGGTCAGGTCGCCGTCGTACACGCTGTCGGGTTCTGCAGACGCGAGCAGAATGCGCGACTGCATGGGGTCCTTCTTGTTCAGTTCGCCGTGCGTGGCGAAATGCAGCAGGTCCATTTCACCGATCTTCCGCCGTACCGTTTTCTCATCCGCTTCCCCGCGCTTGAGCACCAGCGGATCGCGGGCGTAGCGGGCGACGGTATCTGCCTCGATCAGCGCGCCTTCGAGCGGACGCCGCCGGTACTTCGGGTCAGCGTAGACCGGATCTCCGACGATGAGCGCCGTGCGTGCCTTCTCGAGATTCTTCCGGAGCGCGAAGCCGAGCACACTCGCCGACGGCAGGTAGGCGATGGCATACTCCTCGATCAGATACCGCGGACGCGCGATATGGACGTCTCTCCGCTGATCCGAGTTCCATAAGTCAAGCAGCGCCTGGAACGGCAGATGATGCAGGGGACCGTGCGGGACGATGTACAGCTGCGTAATTCCCTCAAGTGCCCGGGAGACGGGGCGAAAGAATCGCGCATGCATATCGCCGAGTATGAACTGCCATTCGGTCTCCGTCACCATCGCATGCCAGGCGGCGAGGGCCTCCTCCATGCTCTTGCCCTCACCGAGCCGCTGCTCGCGTATCACGCGCGCCTTCTGCATTGGAAAATCGTAGAACAGTTTCCGCCGCAGCCGTTCGATTTCCACTTCGAGCGGGATTAGCGGATCCAGCGTCAGCGGCTTCACAAAGACGGTATCCCGACGGAGCAGGAATGCATACCCCGCCTCCCGGCCAATGAAATACTCCACCAGGGCCGTGCTGTCATCGAGCATGCGCTGCAGCTCGGCGGCGGGAATCGGATCTATGCTCTTCACTGATGCATATTCCGGATCCTTTTCCCGCAGCGTCGCCAGCACCTGCTTGTGCTGCTCGATCACTTCGACCAGCCGCCTGCTGCTGTCGGGCTGCGTCAGCAGCCGACCCATCCGGCGCTGCAGCGCCTGTTCCCTGTCGACCAACGCCTGCACCTCCGGCGGCCGCTGTTTGCCTTCGCCGACGGATTTGCTGCCGATCATGTCGAGGAAAGAACGTGCCTTCGCGCGCTCGACGAATTCGAAGGCCGCGTGCACGCTGTCTGCCTCGACGAGGATGTCGATGAGATTCTCGTATATGTAGTATTTATCGGAAATGAAACTGCTGCGGATGTCGATCGATGAGATGCTGCCGCGCAGTTCCTCGACAATGGCGATGCTCGCGCGCAGCGCCCCGGCGGCTTCGTCGAGCCGGCCGAGTTTCCGCGCCAGCACGCCGATGTTGCCAAGCGCCAGCGCCCGCTGCACGGGATTGCCGTCCCGCCGGTAGATCTCCTCCGCCTGGCGGTAGCAGACGATTGCGCTGTCGAGATCACTCACGTTGGCGAAGTTGTTTCCGAGGTTCAGCCAGGCATCAGGGATCGGGGAGGCGGACAGCGCATTCCCGAGGTACCGGCGCGCCATGGAATGATACTTGCGGAACGCGGTGGAGTCGTAATCCTCATCCGCCGCCGCGGCACGCTGATTGTACAGATCCCCGAGGTTGTTGAGTGAGAGCGCGATCCCGAGATCATCCCGTTGCAGGCTGTCATAATGCAGCACGACGCGGAACAGCGAATCCGCCCGGTCATAGGCTCCGAGATTCCTGTGCACGACGGCGATGTTGCTGAGCACGTTGTGCCGTTCATCCAGCCAGAGCTGCTGCGTCTGCCGGTCCGTCACCGCCGCTTCGTCCAGCCCCTGGCTGAGGAGAGCGAGGCTTTCCTCGTACCAGACGACCGCCTCACCGGGCTGCTCGTAGGCGAGGAAGATGCTGCCGAGCCACTTCTGCGCCTGCGCCGCCACGAGGCGGTCGCCGCTGGCCAGCGCCTCGTAAAGCACATCGCGGAAATGTCTCTGCGCGCGGTCGAATTCCGAACGCGCATAATACAGCCGGCCCTCGCGGATGCGCGGGTCCTCCGCGGCGAACTCCTTCCCGCCGCTGCAGGAAAGCAGCCCTGCCGCAAACGTCACGCAAAGCAGAAGCAGAAGCGTTCTCATGGAGCGGAGAGCAGCACCGTTGACTGCAGGATGCGGGGGGCGAGAACGGACACCTGATTTCCGAAGCGCAGGAACATCTCCGCGAGCTGCTCGCGCGCGTACGTGCCGCCGCCGTGCTGCGACTGCAGGACGATGAGATGCGGGATGGCGTCGGCGAACAGCCGCTCACGTTCATCGAGGAAGTACCGGCTGAGCAGCATGTGCATCGATGCGTCGTCCACCTGCCCGCTTTCGTGCAGCTGCGCGATGCGCTGCCGGTGTGCCGCGGCCGCCGCGAGCCCGGCCTCATCGACATAGACAAACGACGCATCCTGCCTGCCCTCGGGTATGGTCTCTCCCGCCGGGATGACCGTCCAGGAGTAATGCGTCCGCGGCGATGCGGTGAGTCCCGTCGGGGGAGCGGCGAAACGGTGGCTGTTGAGCACGCCGACACGTCCGCGAACCTGCTGGGTCGCAATGCGCGCGCCGTCCGCGTCATAGAGCACCAGCGTGTAGGCTCGTTCCGCGTCGCCGGATGCCGTGTCGGTGTCGAACCAGCAGAAGACGGGATTGGGATCGGAGATGGTCAGGCGCGGCGCGACGGCGATCGCCGCTGCATCGGCACGGATGCTGGAGACCGATGCGAGTTGGGACTGCCAGCGGTAACGCTTGCGTCCCGCATCCACACCGCCCGCGGCGACGTTCGTGCCGTCATCGGCGGAGAGACCGCGCGTGCCACCTCCCTGCTCGACCGTGCTTTCCTCGAGTGAAGGACCAAGTGTCAGCCGTTCGCCCTCGCTGAGCGCGAGATAGTCACCCGCGAGGAATACCAGCGCGGCGCGTCCGCTCTTCACGACAATTTCGTCCCCCTCGCGAAGACGAACGCCGAGTTCAAGCGGCAGTTCCTCTCCGCCGGTGAAGCAGGTGGCCGTGCCGGAAACGGAGGTGACCATCGCGACATCGGGCTGCTGTGCTTCCGGGCTGTTCTCCCCGTCTGTCGCGGCGCCTTCCTGCGCAACCGCGGGCACGGCGGTGAGCATGATCGTCAGAACAGTGATGAACATTGTATGGCGTTTCATGGCACTCTCACGAGTTCGAAGTTTGCGAATTGTTCGAGCCGGGGGACCATCGGATTCTGGCTGCCCTGCGTCATGCTGCGCACGGCCGTGCTGACATACAGCTGCAGTTCGCTCCAGTCGACGATGCCGTCGCCGGTGAAATCGGCCTTGCCGCGCAGTCCATCGAGCAGCGCGCGGGTGAAGGCGCCGTGTCCCCAGCTGCGGTCCTCATAGGAAAACTCGTTGCCGGAACTGGACGTGAACACGATGCCCACATCGCCCGCCATCGAGGCCGCCACTTTTTCGTTGGATGCACCGCTTGAGACATCCCCCGAGTGACAGGCATCAAGCAGGAGAATGACGCGTCCGGCATTCAGCCGCCGGATCTCGCCGGAGAAATCTTCCCAGGCCATGGCGCGCGTCGACAGGGTGGACGGTGTCACGCCCGCAGGCAGGTAATAGTAGCGAATCCTTCCCGAGCGGTCGCGGTCGCGCACCCCGTGGCCGCTGAAAAACAGCAGCAGCACATCCTGCGGCTTCATCTCCCCAAATTCGCGAAGCGCACGGAAAATGTTCTCCCGCGCAGCATCGCGATCCGTCAGCGTTGTCGTGTATACGCGGGTGTACATCCCGCCCTCCTGCCGCATGAATTCGTCGGCCACGGCCTGCGCATCCACGACGGCAAACTCCAGGTCGGGATAGGCGGGCGCGTAGTCGTCGGCACCCACTGCGAGCACGTAGAGACTCGGGTCAAGGCTGCGTCCGGTTTCCACGGTAATCTCGGCGCGGCGGACTTCACTGCGGACGCGCGCTGCATTCACAGCCACGACTTCGACTGCGTTGCGGCCCGGCAGCACCGGGATACGCCATCGCATGCGCAGCAGGCTGTCGCTGCGCCGGATGATACGCTGATCGAGAATCTGCACGGAAGAGAGCTGCCTTCCGTTGAGCTTGACGGCGAGCCGCTCGATGCGTTCGCTGTCGCGCCCCTCGGCCTCGACGATGATTTCAAGCGGCTCGCTGCCGAAGGCGAACAGCTGGGCGTCGCGGGGAGCAAGGATCGTCGCGGTGGGAGGATCGATGATGCGCTCGATGCCGTCGCCGGGGTCGTAGCCCCCGCGCAGGACGTCTTCGATGATCGCGGGACGTTTGAATAGCTCACTGTAGCGCTCCAGGGGAAAAAGCTCCTGTCCCCGGCGCCACTGCACGTAGCGGTCACCGTAGGCCGAGCAGTCGTAATACCCGTCCGGAGTGAAGGAGAGCCATTGTCCGTCGCTGAATCCGACCATATCGAGAAGCAGTGCTCCGTCTTCCGTTCGCCAGACTTTGACCGCACCGCTGGTGTGGGCGCTGAAGATGCGGTCGCCGGCATCGTTGAACACCGACTGCATTGTACCATACGAAGACGGCGGAAGTTTCCGTTTCAGGAGGCGGCGGCGCCAGTCCCAGATCTCCATCAGGCCGTTCATTTTGCTGACGAGCAGGTGCTCCTCGGTGCGGTCGAGGTCCAGTCCGTGCGCGTAGCCGTCCTGCAGTTTGATATCGCGATACAGGGCCATTGTCTCGAGATCCCACACCTTGACATGGCCGTCCGCACCGGAAGAAAACAGGAAGCGTCCATCGCCGGAGAACAGCAGCGTGCGCGCGAAGCGGCTGTGCGTGCCGAGCTCCGTTGCGGGAGCGTCTCCCGCGAGCGGCCAGAGACGGACGGTGCCGTCCTGCCCGGCGGCTGCGATGGTCGTTCCGTCGGGCGACACGCTGACATCCTGCACCCACAGCATGCCCGCCTCGAGTGTTCGGATCGGCCGACCGTCGTCGGTATTCCAGAGCCGGATCCTGCCGTCGCGTCCCGCGGTGAGTATCGTGCTGCCGTCTGGCGTCATCGCAACGGCGGTCACGTAGCGGTCGTGCGCGGGAGCGCTGTAATACTGCACGCCGCTGCGGGCGTTCCAGACCGTGAGCGTTCCGTGCATGTCGCCGAGGGCGAGCCAGGTGCCCGTGTGATCGAGCGCGAGCGACGTGATCAATGTCGGCTGATCGGTCTTGAACATCCGGATGCTTTCGCCGGTGCGCAGATCCCAGGACTTCGCGGTGGAATCGCGGCCGCAGGTGTACAGCGTGTGGCCGTCGGGTCCCACCGCGAGATCCCACACTGCGCCGGACATTCCTTCCTCGAGATGCAGGGCCACGCGCTCCTGGGCGGCCGCCTCTCCGGCGAACAGCACTCCCCAGAGCAGACACAGCAGGGTGAAATCCGGTACGCGACGAATGATCATCTGAATTCCTGATCTGGATGAATCTCCGGGAAATATACAAAATGCCTCCGGCATTGGAAGGCTGGGGGACGGCTGTTTCCTTTTCGTCCGGTATGCCGTATGTTCAGAGAAAGACATCACAAATACGCGGAGCGGAGGAGCGATGCGTTTCCTGACCCTTTCCCTGTTCGCCGTCTTGATGCTGTGCGCCTGTGTGCTGCCTGAAGCGTTGCGCGCACAGGATCGTACCGAGGCGAAAATCATCGAACTGACCGGAACACCCTGGCAACTGCCGACGGTGACCCTGCTGGACGGGCGTCTCCGGGTATGGTCGATGGACACCCTCTGGCTGAAAAACATCGAGCACATCTCCCTCTATGTTGCGGGAGAGGAGTTCGTTGCGAAGGAGTTTGATTTCCAGCCGTGGCTGCGCTGGAGGACTTCCACTGAACGCGAGGGCAATGTCATCCGGATTCTGAGCAGCCGCATGGCGCCGGTACAGAGTTTCCCGCTGCATCTGTGGTGTTTGCCGGATCCTTACGGAGAGGATACGCGTCTGTCGAATCATGCGACACCGGATTCGCTGTTCATGTCCGGTTCGTTTGAAGACGGCGCCTGGTTTTTCCAGTTCATGGAACTCGGGTCGAACGGAGAGTTCGAGCGGCGCATGTTTTTCATCGAGACACCGGGCGGCATGCACTGGAGCGATCCGCCCGGCATGACGGATCCCCGGACCACCTACCTCCTGCCTTCCACACGGGATATCTGAAGCACGCGCGGCATACTTGACATTCTCATCCTGACTTACAATATTGCGCGTACTCTCTCTCCAACTCCTCTCACTGCGATGCGGCACGGCACGGGCCGAACGTATCGCTGCATGCTGTATTTCTTCGCCACCAGCTCAGCCAGGAAGGAGTATATGGACAGAGAGACCCCCCGCGCGACATTTCCACCGATTTACATCATTCTCATGCTCATCGCACTGGCGCTGCTCAGCATATTCTGAATCGGGAGACTGCGTGGGCAACCGCCTCGCAGAGCAATCACCTGCCCGCCTTCGTACCACTTCGCGGCACTTCGGCACGGCGCTACAGAAAACATCCACGGTTGCCCAGCAGGCATCGGGAAAGTGTTGCATTGTTGCATGCAAGTTCAGGGATGTGCTATCGCAGCAGAATCATCCTGCGCGTCACGGTATTGCCGTTCCAGCTGAGACGATACATGTACACGCCAGACGGCAGCTCCGCGCCGCTGAACTGGCATGAGTGTGTCCCAGCCAGATACTCACGTTCTGTGAGTACTGCAATTTCTCGTCCCAGATGATCCAAGACAGCGAGCCGAACATTGCCGCGGTTCGGGAGGCTGAACTCGATGGTTGTCGAGGGGTTGAAGGGGTTCGGGAAGTTTTGATGCAGCCTGTAATCCATCGTCCGATCCTGAGCGTTTCCAATTGATGTCGGCGACGAGACAGTCCCATAAAGGACGGTCCCGTTTACCCCAACCGCGACACAATGTGATTCATCGAGGATTCGGCATGCAAAAAGATCATTCGTCGTGATCGACGCGCTTGTTTCCCACGAACTGCCGACGTCCGTGCTCAATGCGGCACTTCCATCGTCGCCGACAATGAGGATGCGGAGGGAGTCATACAGGTGAATCCCACGTACCGAAAAAGGGACGGATCCCACACGCTGCCACGTAACCCCGGCATTGCGCGTAAGCCAGAGCCCATGCTCTTCAGCCACACCAATTCCCGAATCCAGAAAAGAACACTTCCGTGGTCCGGTTATCGGTGCGCGGGATTCCGTCCAGGTGCGTCCCTGATCCGTCGTTTCGAGGATTTCGCGACGATCCAAGATAACATAGGCACGCTGTTCGTCCGCGATGACAATGGATGCCTCGATGTAAGGCAGGCTGGCTATCGATGGACATTCGAACCAGGTCTCCCCGCTGTTGGTGGATTTGAACAGGTTCAGATTTGCATCTATGGCGAGGCAGAAACCGGAATGGTGGATATCCGCGGCCAGGAAACGAGGTGCGCCTCCCTTGAACGCAGGGAGCCAGCTGTTCCCACCGTCGGGTGTGCGGGAGAGATGCCAGTTATACGCGCCGATGTAGTTGGAGAGCTTCAGTCCGGCTGTCCTCCCCGCGAAGGTCAGCGTCTCGACCCAGCTGTCCGTGGACTGTGACCAGGTTGTGCCGCCATCGAAGGAGGCCAGACTTACCGCAGAAGTTCCGTAAGCGTGGATGATTCCGTCACCATCGATTGCCAGGCCGTGAAGATCGGCAGTGGCGGGATTACTGGTCGTCCAGCTCGACCAGCTGGTATCACCCCGAAGAATGATTCCGTCCTCAGCGACCGCGACGCAGGTCCCTTCATCAGAAACCGCGGCATCCCGAAGAGAAGGACAGAAGACATTCCCGGGACCGAGTCCGAATGTCATCGCGCGCTTCGGATGCTCCTGTGGCGTGCATTCGATGAGATTCCCATGCCGGGGTGTCGGGGGCGTCTGGCACCAGGCCATCCAGTATCCCACAAGCCAGACGCTGCCATCAACACTCCTCGCGCTCTTCTGATAGTAGGTGTCGTATGCAGGTTCGTACCAGAGCAAATCATGGACCTGCGCGTTGTCCGGATGCAATGCAATCGCACAGTAGTCGATCAGGGAACACACCACCATCGTCGAATCATCCAGTGCTTCAACAACGCGCAGATCTCCATACGTCAGATGGGAAAAAGACTGTGTGGTCCAGCTGCGTCCCCCATCCGTCGTCACGGCAAACAAACCATCATCTCCCACCGCTGCCCCCAGGGTTTCGGTCGCGAACGCGATATCTGTTATTGCGACCTCACCCAGCGCAGCCACGCTGCTCCAGCTGCGCCCTCCATCCTCCGAGCGAACGATGTTTCCCCCTGATCCTACTGCAATGAAGGTGTTCGAATCCGCAGCAGTGACAGCAGACCAGTTTGCCGAGATCGTGCTGGGAACAAGCTCCCATGTTTCACCTGCATCCTCTGTTCGAAGAATGACTCCTCCCTCACCGACAATACAGCCCGTAGATGTTGTTGAAAAAATGATATCGTTCAGTTTGGCTGCTGCCGGTGATGGCATGGTGCTCCACTGTACACCATCATCGATACTCCTCCAGATGCGTCCTTCTGCACCTACGACAATGAATTGACCGGCAAGAGGTGACGCCACCGCACATTTTTCGTGAGCATCTGGTACCGGGTATACTTTCTCCCAAGTCACTTGCGCGAACAGATCACAATGGGAGAGTAATAGCGCACAGATCGCGTAACAAAATCGAATCATGATGATACTCCACGTATAGAACACCATGAGCAGAGGAATGTTACAATCTGGAGTGTGTGGATGCGAGCAGATCGGCGGTCCCTGCAATGTACTTGACTTCGCATCGATAAATGACGAGGTTATCCTGTACACGACATCGCTGAATTATACGGGGAAGGATGCATGGCTTTCTCACGTCTGGCAATCATCTTCATCATTTGCGCATCCGGCCTGGCCTTACCGCTTGCTGCCCAGCAGGCACCGGCACTGGCGGTCCAGAATGTCAGCACTGATCGCGCACCGATGGTTCTCGTGTCATGGAGCGACAGCCTGATCGCGCCCTGGCTGCAAGTCACCATTGAGCGCTGTGCCGCGGACTCCGTCTGGCAGACGGTCGGAATAGTCCGATCCCCGGCGGCGTCCATGGTCGACAGTTCCGTCAGCAGCCGGGAGACCTACCGGTACAGGGCGCGGCGGTTCATGGCCGATCACACCCTCCGCATCGAATGGGGAGATACGGTCACAACGCTTCCGGATGTGATGATCGACCTTCTCGATTACCTCATCCCTCGTCCCCGCATCGAACTGGTGTACGAGTACAGCCACAATTATATGGATGATCATATATGGACACGAACACGACGTTACCGGGCACACAGCGCAGTGCAGGATTCTGATCACGTCCATATCTATCCGTTCCGGTATATCGGTGAAGGAGAAGGAGGAATTTATGATACCTCCATTTTTCGAATTGTATGCAAGTACGACAGTCTTCCACGTCTCGATTTACAGGGCGGCGGTTACTGGGGGTGGGGGCGCTTATCCCTGTTTTTCGCACCATGGTGGAATGGGGACGGACGTTCTGTATCTATTGTGGGGGACGCCGGAAGGGATCTTTTCAAGTACTCTGGTGAACGCTTCATTTCTTCTGACAGTCTCTGGACTTCATCAGGCCGCGAGACTATCTGGATTGGTTATTGGATCACTGGGAGCCCCATAGATTACGGTGCTGGCGCCTCCCTCAAACGGGATTTCGGCATTTTTCGTCTGGGGTATCGTTCGGATGGGATGACATCTCATTACAGAGATACAATGCGGCTCGTGTCCACGACGTCAGCAGGACGCGTTGAGACACCTGCAGCGTTCACTCTCGACCCGATTTCTCCGCATCCTGTTACCACGACTGCCACACTGAGCGTCAATCTCGATGCGCCTGGTTCGCTGAGGATTACCGTGCACGATCTCTGGGGAAGAGAAGTCGCAAGAATGGCAGATGGGTACAGAGCCGCCGGCCGACACGTGTTCCGGCTCGATGCGGCTGGACTCAAGTCCGGCCTGTATTTCATTCGCGCTGTCTCAGGCGAATCGGTGATGTGTCGGAAAATGCTGCTTCTGCGGTGAGAGCCCGAATTCGATTCCAAACTCAATACTTGTCGATCTGGAGCCGTCAGGCACCCCTCCTTTTCCCAGAGGGATCGGCGGCCACTAAAAGTGTTGCATTGTTGCATGCAATTTCGAGTGTGTGCTATCGCAGCAGAACCATCCTGCGCGTCACGGTAGGGACGGATCCCACACGCTGAGCACTCGCATCTTCCTCGTGGCAGAACAGGCCGGTGTACACCACGTCGTAGTCCTTGTGCTGAAGGTATGCCTCCGCCATGAGCTGGTTGCGGAAGAGCTGTGGGAGGAGGATAGTGCGAGCAAAGTCAAGGCGGAAATTGACATTGTTATCTGGAAATTGTAATGTGAAGCACGGTCTGTTCGATCCTGCTGTCATCTCCCCACAGAACGGCGGACAATGGCTCAAAGATATCATGGTCGGAGGGTTCATGAAAAACGCAATTCAGGGATTGGTAACAATACTCAGCTTGCTTGCCGTGCTGCCACCAATGGCTCAGAGCCAGTGGACCCGTCTGATGTCGCTCGAAGGTATTCTCGTGCAGGACTTTGAGATATCGGAGTCGGGGGTTCTGTATGCCCTTCCCTCCTCGGTGAACGAATTCTATGTTTCGACGAATGGCGGGGATTCATGGCAATTGCGCTCCACCCCAGACTCCATGGGTGTCCGGAATCTCGAGGTAGGAGGAGAGGAACTGTATCTCCTTGCGGATACGCCTTCCTCCACAACAAGATTCTACCGCAGCTCGGATCATGGGAGAACTTTTACGTTCGTTCCAACCGAACGTCCGATATGGGCGTTCTGCTGCAGCTCTGACGGGAAGGTGTACGGTCTCATGCATGGTGAGGACGCGGATTCCGTCGTTGTATCAGAGAATCAGGGCGCACGCTGGACCGGCATCGCGCCGTTGGATTTCAGCCTGCCGCAATGGTATACCGAGGATATCTTGAGCCTGGGACATGATGGCAGCCTCTGGTGCAACACCCGCTCCGCTTTGCTGCGCTTCGATGAAGGCATGGGAAGCTGGGTTCCATATGAAGGAGGCGTGGAGGCGGGCACATATTCTCCAACGGTATTTCATAAGCCGAATGGCGATGTCTATATGAACAGCTGGTGTCGCTTGCTCAAATATGATGCTGCAGCGGACACGGTGAAAGAGTTATATAACCGGGATAACCTCTGGCCGTTTGCATTCAGTGCCATCGCCACAGAGGACGGTCGTCTGCTCGTATCCCATGGGTCACCCTTTGGGCCACACAGCTATATCCAGGAGAGCAGCGATGACGGTATGACATGGAGAATCGCGGACTCCACGCTGAGCTCCACCCTCGAGTATTATGGACAGCATGGCGGCCGGATATTCGCAGCAAGTGAGAGTGTCATACGGAGATCCTCGGACGGCATCGCTTTCGAGGAATGCATGCATATAGTGTCCACACCATCGATCGTACATTTCGAAACGCGGGGTCAGCGGGTCCATGTTATGGGGGGAAGGTATGCCCTGAGCAGTGACGGCGGGACAAGCTGGTCCTACCCGGGAATCGGGAGCGGACTCAACCCGTTCGCATTGCAGGTGACCTCCGACGGCATCATGTACGAGAACCGCGGACATCTTCGAATCTCACGCGACAGCGCCAGGACCTGGGAGCAGCCATACGGCTGGGAGATCGAAGACTTTCTCGCCCTCGATGACGTCATTCTCGTCGCGGTCACGAACAATACGATCATTCGCTCGACCGATCAGGGACGAAGTTTCGTCCTCACGAATTCGAACCCTTCACGGGTAACGGCATTCCGAGAGCAGGGGAATATGCTGTATGCCCTGACGAGGGACGTGCTTCTGCGTTCGTCCGATAGAGGCGTCAACTGGACGGAGTTCTCCCTGCCGCAGGGTCAGGGAGGGTACAGAAATCTCATCGCCAACGACCGCGTGCTCGTCTACACGGTCGGGAACCTTGCATGGACATCGCGGACACAGGGTGAGGACTGGGAAGGACCAACTGAAACCGGACTGGATGTCGGTCTGGTCTACGTGGCTGTCAACAGCGATGGCACGTTCGCGGGGATTGTCTGCCGCGGCTTCCTCGACGAGAGACACAAACTGCATCCGATTCAGGATGTCGTGCTCTCTACAGATGACGGACTATCCTGGCAGTCGATCGGGGAAGGTCTGCCAGCAGCCTTCTTCACGCCACGGAATTACATCATATATTCAAGAATCGGCTTTACCGACCGGAGCCGTCTGCTTGTGAACTGCGAGTATGGATTGTTCGCATATGGCGCCGTGCCATTATCCGCACCGCAGGTCGCGGTATCGCCGGAAGCGCCGGTTCTTTCAGCGTGGCCGACGCCCGCGCATGACGAACTTGCCTGGTCGCTCCAGGGGATGGAATACCCGGTCGATGTACTCCTCATCGATCTCGCCGGCAGGGTGGTTGCCCGATCAGGCAGAACCAGTGTGCAGAGTGGAGCCTTCGATGTCTCCAGATTGCCGGAGGGCGTGTATCTGATGCGCGCGGCCTTTCCCGCGGATCAGCGTCGCACGACAGATGAACGGATGCTTTCCAAGAGGGTGGTCATCTTGCGGTAGCACCTCGAAGAAATGAAAGCTGCTCCAGGAAGTGTAGAATAGCCTGACGTCCTTGGAGAATGAATCAGCGCAGGCTTGCACCTGCTTCTCTTTACCTTGCTTTCACGGCAATCAGGACGTTCGGGTCGTCACAATCGAACGGTTTGATCTTGTAGCCGAGCATCAGTGCGGCGAGAATTGCGACGCCGTTGCTGACGTATCCCTTGGAAGGGCCGAATCCAGAAGTGTTCTCTTCCATCATGTGTTTCAGGTGGATCAGGAGGATGCGAATCTACGAAAACAGCCCGGAAATACGCATTCCGGGCTGTCTCGTACAGGGAGCGGAGGGTGAGGGACTCTTCGCCATTTTTCATTTTACCCTTTATTTACAGGCCTTCCAGCACTTTTCGGACACGCGAACATCCAAAAAACATCCACGATTGCCCAGCAGCCATCCGGAAAGTGTTGCAT
>CAJXVM010000027.1 GCA_913061095.1 uncultured Ignavibacteria bacterium | reverse complement strand
CATTTTACGTGCCTTCCTCGTTGTGGCGCTCGTTGCAGGCCTCCTGCCCCAGCTCTCCGCCCAGACGGACCGTCAGGTCAAGGAGAAGCAGGGGAACCTGAAGGAGGAGTACAACAACGCCCAGGAGAAGAATCTCATCATTGAATCGGCAGCGGAGGATAAGCCAACCCCCACTACTGGTCGTAGTCGTCGGGCCAAAACCACGGGGTATGATTACACCCAGGTGAAGGGTTACCTCCTTCGTCAGTACTACGAGCGCATCGACAATGTCTTTGCGCGTGCCAATGAACTCGGCATGTTCGAGGAAGAGTACCGTGAAGACGGAACCTTCCCCGTCCCCGGCCGCAAGGGCCAGGGCAGTTCGCAGATGCGCCGCGTGGAGGTGTATTATGTCGAGGCGAGACCCGATGAGCAGGAGCTGTACGGTGTCGACCCGTTCCATCTCATCGAAGTCTACGTCGAGAAGCTCGAAACACTCCCGCCGGAAGAAGCCAGTGAGACCGGTGATGAAGGATCACTCATGTTCCAGATGGGCGGATCGACTGAACCGATCGCGAAGGGATTTTCCCTGTCCGGTTCGGATCTCGTCAGCATCATGGACATGGTCGACGAAAACCTTTACGAAGACATCCTCTCGAAGCGCGCACAGTCGACGAGCATCGAGCTTCCGGAACGCGGAGACTGGATGCCCGGAAAGGTCGGACCGTTCATCGTCATGACACAGCGTGAGCTGGAGACCATGACGAGCCGGTTCAACGATTTCTGGAACAAGCGCGATACGCTTGAAAGCGCTGTTGAAATCCCTCAGTTCGACGCGGCTGGACCGCTCTATTCTGGTAGAGTACCGAAGTTCTATTCTGATGTGAATAAGACTGTCCGTGTGCGTAATCCCGAACGAAACACACAACTGAAAATCACAAATGCGGCATTTGTCGGAGCTAATGCCGACAAATTTGCGGTAAGGGTAAAGTTGCCGAAGGTATTAGACCCGAAGGGTGGCTTAGAGGACGATCTCGATGTTAACTTCGAATACATCGGCGAATCGCCCTACGAAGTCCGCGGTCAGCTCATGATCGAGGCAAAGGATGCGAACATGTCGCAGATGGTCGACATCATTGCGAATCCGGGGCTCTATCCTGCCGACTTTGTTACTGTCGATGCCTCGCTCGACCGTATCGAGCTGCGCTCGCCTTCCCGTTCCAGCTTTGCGCCGGACTGGAAGCTCGCCTATACGCTCGGAAACGACGAGATCGGCATGCCGCGCTGGGCCACGGGAATTTCCTCCCTCAGCGTTGGATACAAGAACCAGATGAGTGTCGGTATCGTGCTGCCGATGAACATGTCGGCACCCGATCTGCCGTCGCCGCTGGCCTTCGACAAGGGCCTGCTTTCTTCGGCAGGCGGTTATGACGTGAACTTCGACTTCACCTTCGGTTTCCCGTTCTCGATCGGCGGTAATCTGACCGTTATCAATGATTTCGAGGCGGACGATCCCTATGATCATCTGAAGGTGATCAAGTCGAGCACCGGGATCGGCGATGAGAATTATGAGAATGACTTTTTCCATATCTCCACCATCGCCCAGGTGTACTATCCGATCATGTTCAAGGATAACAACACGAATCCCACGCTCGCATTCCGCCTGAACCTCGGTGGTGCATTCATGCAGGTCAAGCGCGACCATCTCGTACAGCAGAGCGACCTGCTTGCGCCGAAGCTCGGACGCGAGTTTACCGAGAACGAGGTGGGTACCATGGTGACGTTGGGTAAGGAGAAGGATATCGTCGACATCTACGTCCGCATGTCCTTCATCAACCTCCGTGCCAGCAACCGATACGGCATGGGTGTCCAGTATTTCTCCGGCCGCATGATGGCGGATGCTTTTCTCGAGCTGACCAGCTGGCTCCGCGTCGAGGCGAAGTATTCCTTCCTCCTGCGCGACCAGGAGATCTGGGAGAGCGAATCGAATTATTTCCTGATCACCCCGCGCCTGCGTATCGGGCTTCCTTCAATCTTTAATTGACGGGAGGCAGCATCATGAAGAAATTCACATTACCAAGCACGGAAACACTCAGCATGCAGATGAAATACCGACTTCTCACGATTATCGTCGCACTGGTCTTCATTGTGCCGGCGGCTCCTTCGGTGCTGCAGGCACAGAGCTCGGACGATGCGCTGACGAATGTTGAGCAGATCATGCGATACATGAAAAGCGCCAATTATTCCGAGGACGACCTCCTCCGCCGCATGGCCTGGGGAGACCAGCTCGTCAACGGGATGGTCGGCTTTCGTCCCTCCGAGGACGACCGCCTGAACTATCTCCGCCTCCTCGACATTGCGATCGAACATTACAAGGACGAAAACGACCGTCTGCGTATCCTCCTGCGCGCGCTCACCACGCTCGATCCGCTCGTGGACAAGTACTTCCCGCAGTGGATCATCCAGGATGAGCCGATGATTCTCGAGGTGATGCGCAAAGTCCGCGACAACCGCGACGACCTGCTCGACGCACAGGCGGTGGACATCGCCGAGCGCGTGCTTACCGGCAAGGCGCGCATGCGCGTTATCCAGAGTCCGAAGGACGACCGCAACCTCATCGCCATCATCATCGAAAAGGCGCGTCCGCATGACCCCGATGACCTGTCCGCGGGATTCATCGAGAATGATGACAATCCTGATTTCGATGATTACCGCATCGTCGGACGCCGCAATCTTCGTGAGATTCTCACTCCGGATCTCTATGACGCGGTTGTCGACCGTCAACAGTATGCCAGTCTCGATGAGACGGGTGCGCTGAAGCCGCAGCCCTACGTGGCCGAAGCCAATATCAGCGTGCCGTTCGGCGGCGGTTTCATGTGGACCCTCGACTCGCCGGAGCGCGCTTCTGACGGCGTCGCACTGCAGCCGTCCCGCATCCGCGCCGGCTTTGAACTGAAAATCGGAAACGACTGGATCAATCTGCCGTTCCTGTACGGGGCGCAGTGGAATACGATGTTCGTCTACGAACCGTCGAATACCGAGCGCATCAAGATCGGACCGTCCATTCCGTTCACCTGGGGCGATCAGAGCATCCAGGACGAGTTCGCAATCTTCAAGAATCGCACGCTCAACGGTACGTGGGGCGCCAGCGGTGAGTATTACAAGCAGCTGTCCAACATCTCCGGCGCACCGGGCTCCGACGCCGATGGTATCGGTGCCGCGGCCTTCGTGTCGTTCGGCCTCAACAAGCTGGGCAACAAGAAGATCACCGACGTCAACGGTCGAATCCTCAACGGTGACGAAGCGCCGGATCTCAGTCCGACCAATCCCGAGGATCGTGAATTCGTGACCTCGCGCTTCTATTACGTGGCTTCCTCCGCCGTCGCCTACTACTGGCGCGACCTCGGTTTCATGCTTGACGGACTGCGCATCCACGCCGGTTTCGGTTACCAGAAGGTCATCGAAGCCGCGCGGAAGAACGAGTGGGAAGATGTTCGCCTGCCGAGCGTCGATCCCTATGTATTCCTCGACAGCGTGAAGACCGTATCGGATCACAGCACGCTCGATCTCTGGGCGCGTCTGTCGTACGACCATGTCGGAAAAACGACGTACGGAGTCGCCGTGCAGTACTTCAACGGCGGCATGATGGGCGAGGTGTACCTGAATATCTTCAGCTGGCTGCGTGCCGAGGTGAAGTATTCGCGTCTCGTCTTCCGCGATGCGGAGAAATGGGAGCACGAAGAAATGATCGTGCCCGGCCTCCGCTTCGGATTTGCATTCTAGCGCTTCCGAGCGCAAGCACTGAACGGGAATATGCAGGCGATGATCTCTGGTCATCGCCTGCATATGTTTCCCGCCAGCGCCTGATTCCGGCGGAACAATTGCGTCCCTGCTCTCGTGTCACAAGTACTGGTCCGCCAGACAACGAGTATATGCACCGATACCACTTCATCACGGCCATCTGTTTCCCGCTTCTCCTGCTTCGCTTTGCCCCTGCGGACGCAGTGCCTGTCGGCGTACATGTCGCACCGGATGACAGCCTGCGCAAACCGACCATCATCTCCGCACACAGCAGACATCCGGAGCAGGTCACCGTTTCCGTCCGCGCGGTGGATATCAGCCGGTATCCCGAGGTCAGCGTCATTCTCGATGCGCGCGATTCTCTGGGGAACCACTATCCCCACCTGAAGCAGGATGACATGGTCATCTACCAGGACGGCGCACCGGTGGATGTGACCGCACTGGACCGGATCTCCGCCTCGAATTCCTTCCCCGTGGATATCGCGTTCATCATTGACCAGACGGGAAGCATGAAGCAGGAGGTGTACGAGGTCAAGAGCAACATCATCGACTTCACGCGGCGCCTGGCTTCCCGCGGCGTGGATTACCGTCTGGCGCTGATTACATTCAGCGACCGCATCGAACGCTACAAGGATTTTACCGAGGACGTCAAGACATTCATCAGCTGGATCGACGGGCTGAAAATCAGCGGCGGGGGTGATGACAATGAAAATGCGCTGGAAGGACTCTTTGAAGCGAGTTCATTCAAGTTCCGCCAGAGCGCCCAGCGCATCTTCATTCTCATAACCGACGCAATGTTTCATCAGAAGGGCGATCGCGGCGATGGGAAGACGGAGTTCACGACCGACTCCATGGAGGACTTCCTGCTCAAGCAAAACATCAAGCTGTTCGCCATCACACCTCCGCAGATCCCTGACTACGTGCAGCTGACGGAAGCGACGCGCGGCAAACGCTTCGATATCATTGAGGATTTCAGCTCCATTCTCGATGACTTCAGTGAGTCGCTCACAAATCTCTACGCGGTGAAATACCGCATCAGCGAGGAAATCCCACCGGAGACGATGGATCTGGAGATTCGCAATACGCAGGACGAAGTGGTGTTGCGCGAGGAGGTGACGGTTCTCGACGTCGACAAGAAATTCGTGCTCGAGAACATCCTGTTCGATTTCAACCGGGCCACCTTCGACATGGCCTACACTGACGAACTGCGAAATATCCTTGCAATGCTGCGGAAGTATGAGAACATCCACATTGAGATCCGCGGGCATACCGATTTCATTGGCAGCGACGAATACAATATCGCTCTGTCGGATGCCCGCGCCCGGGCGGTTAAGAATTACCTCGTCAGCCGCGGCATCGAAGCCGATCGCATCACTACGCGCGGCATGGGCAAATCACAGCCCATCGCGCCCAATGATACTGAACTCGGCCGCCGGTTGAACCGCCGGACGGAAATCGTGATTACGAAGAAATAACCGGATGGGAATACGCCATTCGCATCATTCTCCCATGACCTTGACGATCAGCCGTTTCCGTCGCTGGCCGTCAAACTCTGCGTAGTAAATCTGCTGCCAGGGTCCGAAGTCCAGGGCACCGTCGGTGACCGGCACGACAACCTGATGATGCACGATGAGATTTTTCAGATGCGCGTCGCCGTTCGTTTCCCCGGTGCGGTGATGGCGGTAGTCGTCGCGGTAGGGGGCCAGGTCTTCAAGCCAGTCGTCGATGTCCTGCAGCAATCCCGATTCAGCGTCATTCACCCAGACTCCAGCCGTGATATGCATCGCAGAGACGAGAATCATGCCTTCGCGGATGCCGCTTTTCTGCAGAATTCCCTCCACGTCGGTGGTGATGTTGATATATTCCCTCTTCGCGCGGGTATTGAACCACAGGTATTCGGTGTGAAATTTCACGTTCATCCTCCATTGTCATGAATCCGCGTTCTTCCCGACATGATAGCCGCGACGGTGATGAAACGCAACCGCGCGAAACTCTGAAAGGCACGCTGGAACGCGTGATCTGGTCGGCGCCCGACAGTGGCTTTATCGTGGCGCAGTTCCGCGTGGAGGGTGAGCTCTTTCCCATCCCCGCGGTCGGGGAAATCGTATCCCCCGCGGTCGGGGATCGGTACGTGCTCGAAGGCAGCTGGGATGAGCATCCGAAATACGGGAGGCAGTTTCGCTTCACCGCGTACGAGGTGGAGTATCCGACCACGCCCGAAGGCATCGCACGCTATCTCGCTTCCGGACTGATCCAGGGGATCGGGCGCAGTACCGCGGGGAAAATCGTCGCGCAGTTCGGCAGCGATACGCTCGATATCATGAACACGCGCATTGACCGGCTGGCGGAAGTGGAAGGCATCGGTCCCAAAACGCTCGAGAAAATCCGTGCCTCGTGGGAGAAGCAGCGCGGCGTTCAGAACGTCATGCTGTTCCTCAAGTCCCATGACATCAGTACGACCTGGGCAGTGCGCATCTATCGTACCTACGGCGCAGACTCCATCCATGTCATGCAGGAGGATCCGTATCGGCTGGTCGACGACATCGAGGGAATCGGATTCGTCATCGCCGATGGCATCGCGCGTTCACTCGGCGTCACGGTGGAGGATCCGCTGCGTGTGCGCGCGGGGATCGGCTACGCATTGCGAGAGGCAGCCCGGCGTGACGGACACTGCTGCGTGCCCCGGGAAGAATTTCTGCACCACGCGGCCGCGGTGCTTGAAGCCAGTGAGGAGTCGGTGCTTGACGGACTGCGGGATGCGATGGCGCACGCACGCGTTATCGAAGACGACGACATGCTGTTTCTCCCGGAGCTCTATCACGCGGAACATGCCGTGACGGAAGCTATCGCAGAAGCATTCGGCGAACACTGGAACGATCTGGATCATCTGCAGCTCAATGAGCAGCTCAGCGCCGCCGAGGAGCGCACCGGCCTGCAGTTCAACGCCCAGCAGGTCGAGGCGGTGCACAAGTGCCTGGCTGGTCCGATCTGCATTCTGACCGGGGGGCCCGGCACCGGGAAGACAACCACACTCATCGGCATTCTCGAGATCGCGAAAGAGATGGGCTGGAAGACGGCCATCTGCGCACCGACGGGACGTGCCGCGAAGCGCATTTCCGAGGTTACCGGTTTCGAAGCGCGCACGATTCACCGTCTGCTTGAGTTTGATCCCGTCTCCGGGGTGTTTCAGCGCAGCGACGACCGGCCGGTGGAGGCCGATCTTCTCGTGGTCGATGAAATGTCGATGGTTGACCTGCCGCTGATGGCGGCGCTTCTTCGTGCACGGGCTTCCGGCTGCCGCATCGTACTCGTCGGGGATGCGGATCAGCTGCCGCCGGTGGGGCCGGGAGCGGTGCTGAGGGATCTGATCAGCAGCAGGAACATTGAAACCGTTGTGCTGACGCTCGTCCTGCGCCAGTCGGCGCAGAGCAGTATCGTGACCAATGCCCACCGTGTGCGGCAGGGATTCATGCCGGTGTTCGACACGCGTCTGTCCGATGGCGGAGAAACATTTTTCCGCGCGGTCGAGCAGGGGGAGAGCATCGCGGAACTGATCCGCGATCTGATCGTGACGCGTCTCCCGACGCAGCTCGGCTGTGACCCGGTGCGTGACATCCAGGTGCTCTCACCGATGCATGCCACTCCGGCGGGAGTGACACACCTCAACCGCGTTCTGCAGCAGTCCGTCAACGGCGGCAGCCGCGTCGCAGTCCAGCGCGGAGACAGGCTGTTCCGAAACGGCGACAAGGTCATGCAGATCCGCAACGATTATGAACGCGATGTGTACAATGGTGACATCGGTTATGTGCACGGGTACGATGAGGATGAGGGACAGCTGCTCGTCGATTTCGACGGAAGGCGTGTGCGGTACGCTCCCGACGATCTGGAGAGCCTCGTGCTGGCGTATGCAATCACCATTCACAAGAGCCAGGGCAGCGAATATCCCATCGTGATCGTCCCGCTCGTGCTGCAGCATCGCATCATGCTGCGGAGAACATTGCTTTACACCGCCATGACGCGCGCGCGAGACATGATCATCCTGCTCGGCGCCCGCGCAGCCATTGCGACGGCTGTCAATTCACCTTACGAAAACAGGCGTCACGGGCGCCTGCGTGAGCGGCTCAGCGAGCGACTGTCCTGAATGCAGTCGTCATCCGCTGTAGGTTTCAACCGCCGAATTTCATACCTTTCATATCAGTCATTCGCGCGCTCATGTCTACAACATTCAGGATTTGTTGTTTGAATTCTGCCAACGGGATCATCGCGGCATGATGAAGAAAAAACGAAGCCAATCCATAGATAATCTCAATCTTACCAATCCGCAGAAGATCGCGGTGACGCGAATCCTTTCCGCGCAGAAGAACAAATACAAAAAGCTTCTGCACGAAACGCATGAGCGCCTGCACATCATTGCCGACATGACCGCCAGTCTGGAATTCTGGTACAATGTCAATGGGAATTACGAGTACGTGAGCCAATCCAGCGAATCCGTTCTGGGGTACGCGCCGGAGGCGTTCACGCGCGGTGATCTCCGTCTCGAACAGCTGGTGCATGACGAATATATCGATCAGTTCCGCCAGGACCGTGCAGCGGCACTTGACGGAACCAGCGGGGGAAACGTTGAGTATCGCATCCGTACGCGGGAGGGTGATCCGCGTTACGTAGAAGCGCACTGGTACCCTGTCACGACCCGCAAAGGGAAGCATATCGGCATTCGGATCAGCCTCCGCGATATCACCGAGTTCAAGCAGTGCCAGTATTTCTCCCGCGCGTATGAAGAGCTTTCACTGACCATTGCGGATGAACTGACCGAGGTCGGCATTTTTTCTCTCACACCGGACGGCACGCTCAAGTCCTGGAATACCGGTGCGATGCATCTTCTCGGATGGGAAAAGACCGATGCCATCGGTCAGCCCGTCGCGGCGCTGTTCGGGGAAGAGCTGTCGGAACAATTCATGCAGCTCTCCGCTTCGGCCCAATGCGGTGATAAGACCACGACCGTCGCGTCGCTGCGGCACCGCGATGGCGACGCGCAGCGCATGAACGTGATCCTGATCAACCTCTGCAATCACCAGCAGGAACTGCATCAGATAACGTTTCTTCTTCGTCCGGCCGAATAATCACATCCACTGACCAGACCATTTTTCAGCAGTGATGGCTCCCACCACGGTTCTCGCATTTGTCCTGGCACTCGTCCTCATGGAGTTCTGGGCGGCGTTTGTGCATCGCAACGTGTACCATGGCAGACTGTGGTTCATTCACCGATCACATCATCGAAAGCGGCGTGATGGACTGTTCGAAACAAACGATATTTTCGTGCTGCTTCATGCAGCCGGAGCGATGGCGATCCTGTTCACCGGGCTTGCCGCCGGTGTGGACTGGCTCACCGCTGCCGGAGCGGGTGTCAGCGTGTACGGGCTACTGTACGCGCTGATTCACGACGGGTATATTCATCAGCGGCTGCCGCTGCGCGTTTTCGACAGGTTCGCGCTGTTCCGCCGGATCCGTGATGATCATCTGTACCATCACACCGGAGATCCACATGCGCACTTTGGCCTGTTCTTCTGGAACCGGAAGCCGGCTGGAACCGGAAGCCGCTTCCGTCGACGCGTGAACGTTGAATGAGGACTTGATGGATTCCAGATACAGAATGAAATCACACAGTCACAGCGCACTGACGCACAGCCTGGCCCGCAGCGAAACGCCGTTTCGGGAAACCCTCCTGCCATCGGGTCTGCGCATCGTCACCGAGCAGGTGCCGTCCGTGCACTCACTCGCCGTCGGCATCTGGATCAATGCGGGCAGCCGGGATGAGACGGTGGACAGCAGCGGCATGGCGCATTTCATCGAGCATTCGGTGTTCAAGGGCACGGCGCGTCGCCGCACACATCATATTGCCCAGTTCCTCGAGGCCGTCGGCGGATACATCAATGCATTCACGT
This sequence comes from uncultured Ignavibacteria bacterium, assembly GCA_913061095.1. GTDB lineage: Bacteria > Bacteroidota > Ignavibacteria > SZUA-365 > SZUA-365 > BM516. The sequence goes on along the minus strand of CAJXVM010000027.1, from coordinate 46,878 downwards.
CGAAGGACGCAACCTGTTATTATGCGCGCGTGCTCCGACCGCACCTGCCGCGCGCCGTGCACCTGCTTGCCGATCTCGTGCAGAATCCGTCCTTCCCGCAAAAGGAGATTGAAAAGGAAAAGCAGGTCATCGTCGACGAGCTCCGCGGGTCGGAGGATGACCCGGAGGAACTCTCACACGAATTCTTCGAGGAGCTTCTTTATGGGAAGCACCCTCTCGGGCGTCCCATCCTCGGTCGTGAAGATGTGATCCGTTCGTTTACCCGTGATGATCTGCAGTCCTTTATCCGCAGGCACTACACGGCGGAAAACATCACTGTGGCGGCCGCCGGCGCGGTTGATCATGATCGGCTCGTCGAACTGTGCGAGGAGGAACTCTCTGCGCTGCCGCGCGGCCCGCGGCCCCGGCGACGGAAGCCGCGTCGAAGCGGCGCACGCTCGGATGTGCGTCGGCGTCCGGTGCAGCAGACACATCTTCTGCTCGGAAGCGTGACATCCGGATATCATGGACGAGAACGGCATACCCTGACAGTGCTCAACGCCCTGCTCGGTGACGGGATGAGTTCGCGGCTTTTCCAGCGGGTGCGCGAGCGTTACGGCTTTGGGTACAACATCTATTCCTTCCTCAGCATGTACGGAGATGTCTCGACGTTCGGCGTGTATGCCGGGCTCGAACCTGCGCATTGCACCCGTGCGCGTGAACTGATTCTTCGGGAGCTGGATACACTGGTCGATCGCAGGGTGTCGATGCGTGAACTCAACAGGGCGAAGGAACAGGTCATCGGTGGCCTTCTCATGGGGCTGGAGAGCATGACCAACCGCATGACGCGCATCGCGCGGGATGCGATGGTGTTCGGGAGGGATATCCCCGTGGCGCGCATCGTCGAGGACATCCAGGCTGTCAATCCCGAGGATCTCCGCGTTCTTGCTGCCGAACTGTTCGATCCTTCACGGCTTTCCGAGCTGCGGCTCGAGACGGGGCCGTAATGCGTCTCCTTTTGGTAATTCCTGCTTCTCTCGCTACATTTGTTAGGATTACACGGATCTCAAACGTCCCGTTCCTCCACTCCGACCCGGAACGGATCGACATACAGCATATTTCCGGTTGTTTTCTTCAACGCAGCACACCATGATATCCGCACCTCAGCTCTCCCACCGCGCTTCGATCATGCCGGCATCTCCCATCCGCAAGCTTGTGCCTCTCGGCGACGCCGCGAAGGCGCGCGGCACGCATGTGTACCATCTCAACATCGGGCAGCCGGATATCGAAACGCCGCCGGAATTTCTGGATGCCGTGCGCACCTACAGGGAAAAAGTAATCGCGTACGGAAACTCGCAGGGCATTCGTGTCTTCGTCGAAAGCCTGCAGCAGTACTATGACTCCCTCGATATTCCCCTGAACTACGATGACATCGTCATTACCACGGGCGGCTCGGAAGCGATCCTGTTTTCCATGATGGCCGTGGCCGAGCCGGGCGATGAACTTCTTGTATTCGAACCCTTCTACACGAATTACAATGGATTCGCGATCATGGCGGGCGTGCGGCTGGTGCCGATCGCCACGCAGGCGGAGGACGGATTCCATCTTCCCTCCATGGAGGAAATCGAGGAATACATCACTCCGCGCACGCGCGGCGTCATCATCTGCAATCCCAATAATCCCACCGGCACCGTGCTGCGCGAAGACGAGCTGCAGGTGGTCCGCGATCTCGCGCTGAAACACAACCTCTATGTGCTTTCGGACGAGGTGTACCGGGAATTCGTTTACGAGGGCAAGACCCGCAGCGTTCTGGAAATCGAAGGGCTTGAGGAGCACGGCGTCGTCATGGACAGCCTGTCGAAGCGCTACAGCCTCTGCGGCGGACGCATGGGCGCCGTGATCAGCCGCAACCGCCGCTTCATGGATGTCATGCTGCGTTTCGGTCAGGCCCGGCTCTGCGCGGCGACACTCGAGCAGGTCGGTGCCGCGGCGCTCGTTGCTGAAGGGGCGAAGTATTTCGACCCCATGATTGCGGAATACCGCATGCGCCGTGACGCGACGTTCGAGGAACTGCAGAAGATCCCCGGCATGTTGTGCCGGAAACCGAACGGTGCGTTCTATATCATGGCGCAGTTTCCGGTCGATGACATCGAGGATTTCTCAGCCTGGATGCTCAGCGATTTCAGTGAGAATGATGAAACGACCATGCTTGCGCCCGGTCCCGGTTTTTATGCCACGCGCGGCCGCGGGAACAATGAAGCACGTCTCGCCTATGTGCTCAACGCACCCGAATGCCGCCGCGCTGTGGAACTCGTCGCCCACGGCATCGAGCAGTACAACAGTATGAAAAGAAAGGGGTAGTGATCCTCCATGATAACCGTAACGATCGACGGCAAGGAAATTCAGACTGATCCCTCGAAGACCATCATCGAAGCCGCCTTTGAAAACGGCATTTATGTGCCGCACTTCTGCTGGCATCCCGGGCTCTCGATTTCGGGCAATTGCCGCATGTGCCTCGTGGAGGTGGAGAAAATGCCCAAGCAGGTGATCGCCTGCTCGACGCGCTGCATGGATGGCATGGTGGTGCATGTGAACTCCGAAAACGCCATTCAGGCGCGCGAAGCCGTCATGGAATTCATCCTGATCAACCACCCCCTCGACTGTCCGATCTGTGACGAGGCGGGGGAGTGCAAGCTGCAGGATTACGCCTACCGCTACAGTGTCGGCGAGAGCCGCTTCGACGAGGAAAAGGAGCACAAGCGCAAGCGCGACGAGCTCGGACCGCATGTCATGTTCGACGCGGAGCGCTGCATCTCCTGCTCACGCTGTATCCGTTTCTGTGAGGATATCGTCGGCTATCCTCAGCTGACCTTCGTCGAGCGCGGCGACAAGGTCACGATCGAGACCTTCCCGGGCCGCAAGCTCGACAATCCCTACTCGATGAATGTGATTGACATCTGTCCGGTCGGCGCACTGACCAGCAGGGAATTCCGCTTCCAGGCGCGCGCATGGGACATGTCGGAAACGCCGGGCATCTGCACCGGCTGCGCCCGGGGCTGCAACACCGATGTCTGGGTGCGGCAGAACGCCATTCTCCGCCTGACCCCGCGCGAGAATCAGGAAGTGAACGACTTCTGGATGTGTGACAAGGGGCGTCTGGAAAGCTGGAAGCATGTCAACAGTGAAACCCGCGTTGAACAGCCGATGCTGCGCAAGGAGGGCGCGCTGCAGCCCGTCGAATGGGATGAGGCGCTCGCCTCGGTGGCGTCGGAGCTGAAGACGTTCAAGGGTGAGCAGGTCGCGCTGATCGGATCCGGATTCGACACGTGTGAGGACAATTACGCGGCGGGCCGTTTCGCGCACGAGGTGCTCAAGACCGGTTTTGTCGATCTGCTCTCGCATGTCGTGCCGGGCGACCAGGATGAATTTCTCATCCGGGAGGATAAAACGCCCAACACTGCCGGCGCGCGCATGGCGGGGATACTGCCCGCGGATGAATCGCACGCGCTTGCAGCCATCCTCGACGGTGTGCGTGAGGGACGGATCAAGGCACTCATTGTCACGGATTACCGCGCGGCCGAGCATCCCGCCCTCATCGAGGCGGTGGAGAAAGCTCAGTACGCGGTCGCCGTCGTCAGCAACACTTCCGCGCTGACAGAGAAGGCCGACGCGGTGCTTGCGGCCGCCACCTTCGCCGAGAAACTCGGTACGATGCTGAACTTCGAGAAGCAGCTGCAGCTGCTGCGTCCCTCCATCGTGACGGCGGAAAACGAGCGCTGGATGGGCACCTATGCGATGAGCCGGCTCGACAAATTCGCCAGCGAATTCGACCGCTGGGGCCGCATGAAAAAATATGACGCGCGCAGCACGGGACAGATCTTCGCGGATCTCGCCGGACTGATGGGCGCGTCGTGGCGCTTCCGCCAGCCCGAGGATATCTTCGAAGAGATGGCGAAGAAAATCGATATGCTCAGGGATCTCGACTACGAGAAAATCGGCCGCTGGGGCGTGCGTCTGAGCGGCGAAACTCCTGATCATCTTCTCCCCTATGTTTACAGCGATGTTCGTCCATAAGCCAGACTGAGACCATGGATTTCACCGACATACTCATATCCCTCATAAAAATTGTGGTCATGTTCGGCGTCGTGCTGCTGACCGTCGCGGAACTGGTCTACACGGAACGGCGGATCAGCGCATTCATCCAGAACCGTCTCGGTCCCAACCGCGTTGGATGGAAAGGTCTGCTGCAGCCCTATGCCGACGTGCTCAAGCTGCTGCTCAAAGAAGACATTGTGCCGACGGCGGCGAACCGTTTCATCCATACGCTCGCGCCCGTGATATCCATTGCCGTTGCGTTCAGCACGCTGGCCGTGGTCCCGATCGCGGGTGAGACCATCCGCCTGTTCGGGCGGGAAGTGCAGATGGTGATCGCGGATGTGAACATCGGCGTCCTGTACATCCTCGCGCTGACGTCGATGGGCGTGTACGGCCTCACGCTGAGCGGCTGGTCATCGAACAACAAGTATTCCCTTCTTGGCGGTCTGCGGTCGTCCGCGCAGATGATTTCCTACGAGCTAGCCATGGGATTGAGCGTGATCGGCGTGATCATGGTTACCGGCTCGCTTCGCCTGACCGACGTGGTCGCACATCAGTCGGGCTGGATGTGGAACATGATCCTGCAGCCGGTCGGCTTCGTCACCTTTGTCGTGGCTGCCTTCGCAGAGACCAACCGTGCGCCGTTCGATCTTCCCGAGGCCGAGCCGGAACTCGTCGGCGGGTATCACACCGAGTACAGCAGTTTCAAATTCGCGCTGTTTTTCCTGGCGGAATATGCGAACATGATTACGGCGAGTGCGGTCATCGTGACGCTGTACCTCGGCGGCTGGCAGGTCCCGTACCTCGAGCTGCTGAACCTCCCCGTCGGTGTGACCATCGCGCTGCAGATACTCGCTTTTATGTTGAAAGTTGCCTTCATGTTGTTTGTATTCCAGTGGGTGCGCTGGAGTGTGCCGCGTTTCCGCTACGACCAGCTCATGAACCTGGGCTGGAAGGTGATGCTGCCCATCGCGCTCGCGAATGTCATTGTCACAGGAATTGTGATGTTGTTGCTCTAAGTCGCAATGTCCAGGAAAGGATAACCGTATGCATACCAAGGAAGAACACAAATACAAGCTGACATTCTGGGAGAAGATATACATCCCCGAGATCCTCAAGGGGATGCGTCTGACACTCGAGCAGATGCTCAAGAAAAAGGAGACGCGGGAGTACCCTGAGGAGAAATGGGTGCCACCTCCCTCGTATCGCGGAGCGCCGGTGCTGGTGCAGGAGGAAAACGGGGTGGAGCGCTGCGTGGCCTGCGGGCTGTGTTCGCGCGTCTGTCCCGCGCTGGCCATCGAGGTGCAGGCATCCGAAACCGAGGACGAGAAGGAACGCTACCCGGTGCTGTTTGAGATCAACATGCTGCGCTGCATTTTCTGCGGCTTCTGTGAGGAAGTATGTCCCGAGGAAGCCATCGTCATGAGTCCCACCTACGAGCTCGCGTTCACGCGCTACGAGGATGCGATTTTCGACAAGGAAAAGCTGCTCACGCCGGTCGAAGAGCTGCGTCCGCGGCTCGAGTATCTGCACGCCCATCGCTGATGCGATCATGGCGCCCGCCCGATTTTCGACAATACGACTGTTTCTGTGTGTATCGCCCCTGATCGGGGCGATACTCCTTTTCCCCTCCTGCCTGACGCTCATCGATACGGTACACGTGCCCGAAAACGTCGTGGTGGACGAGACGTTCACGATTGCCGTGGACGGATCGGTCATCGGTCACGGCGGGGGCATGGCCGGTCTGGTGCTGCACGTTCCGGAATCCTTCGAGCTCGAGAGTGCCACACTCGTGGCCTCGAATGCCCGCCGTGTGTTGCAGCGCAGTGCCGGTGTCGCGAGCCGGTACAGCGCTCTGCCGGGGCATCGCGTGTATGCCGTCACCGACAGCATCCGCTTCAGCCGCGAGACGGATGCTCCCGTCCGTGTGCTCCTCCGGTTCACGCCACGGGAGACCGGGCAGTTCACCTGCATGTTCGTTTCCGGCGTTGCGGAAGAGCGCAACGGACGATTGCACTGGAAAAGCACTGATCCCGCGGATGCGCGGGACTTCGCAGCGATTGACAGCACCGACCGGGCCTTCCCGGTGCGGGTGGTTCATCCCGAGCGCAACGGAACGGGGGCACTCTCTCTTGCCGGACAGCGTCAGTACCTCCTGTTTCCGGATGCCGAGCTGACTGCAATCGATATGCAGCGGGATTTCACGGTTGAGACCTGGTGCCGGACGCATGGAACGGATTTTCCGCTGCTGAGCACGCGGCCGGATGACTTTACGACCGCCTTTCCGCTGGAGCTGCAGATCTCCGCGCGCGGGGAGGCAGAGATTCTCTGTGCGGATGGCAGGGAAGTATACCGCAGTGATCAGTCCCCGTTCATCGCCGATGGCTGCTGGCATCATCTGGCAGTCAGTTTCTGCCGTGACAGTCTCCGTTTCACACTGTGCATTGACGGTCGAGCGACAGACACACTGTCGCTTCCCCCGACCATGCGCGGGGTCACTGCGAAGCAGCTGCTTCTTGGGAGTAATCTCGCGCGAACGCGCTTTGCCCGCGCCGAGTTTGACGAACTCCGCTTCTGGGAGACCTGCCGCAACGAACAGGAGATTGCCTATTACAGGGATCTCGCGCTCAGCGGTTACGAAACTTCTCTCTCGGTCCTGTTCTCGTTCGACTCGGGCAGAGAGGGGCGCATACCGGGGAACGCACAGGGAGACAGTCTCTCCCTGCTGGCATACAACCATCCGCGTCTTGTCGTCTCGACCGCGCCGCTGCGGATCGAACTCCTGGCCTTCAACGCGCACCTTGTCGACGACACCGTGCGGATGAACTGGGAGACCTTCGACGAGACTCGTGTGAAGGTGTATGAAGTCGAGAAGCGCACGGAATCCGGCCGCTACCGGGTGTATCGCGAAATCGAGCCGCTGCGCGCGGCGGATCGGCATCAGGAATATCTCGTGACCGACGACTGGAGCGGCCGGGAGGTCGTGTACTACCGGCTTCGCAAAGTGACGACCGACGGTACCGTGCTGTTTTCCGAGGAAGTCCCCATTGGCCTCGAAGCCATTCTCAATTTTGTGCTGGAGGACAATGTGCCCAACCCGTTTACGGCGTCGACGGAGATTCGCTATACGCTCACGAAGCGCACCCGTGTTGAGCTGATCGTCTATGACCTGTCGGGCAGGGAGGTGGCGGAGCTCGTCAATGAGCGGCAGGATCCCGGGGATTACGCGGTGCGTTTCGAAGCAGCGGATCTTCCGGGCGGAATGTATTTTTACAAAATGAAAACCGGTGCTGGTTCTCTGACAAAAAAAATGTATCTTGCACACTGAATTCAGGCTGGGGAACGGCATTCCGGGTGCTCGGAAAGCAGGAGTTTGCCCTGAAAAACAACGCCTGAATAGCTTGACATTCGTACAACCCTTGGTTAACTTGTTCACATTCTATTCTCATTGTGAATCAATTCGTACGGCAACACCCTGGAGCACACGGAGAACTACCACGATTTACGCACCCGAGCTCTGCCGTATTCCCTTGGGGTGTGACTTTTTCAACTGACCACTCGAGATAGAGATTTCTGAAGTTCATGAACCATAACAGCTCAATTATCCCCAACTGCTAGGAGGTATTTCATGAGGAAGTTGACTCTTCTTTCTGCAGTTCTTCTTCTTGGCATACTGCTGACGGAGGTGGGATTTGCGAACGGTACCTACAGGTACGCGAGCAAACCGCACGTCCGGATTCAGAGCGCCCAGACCACCATTGACGCGATTTACGTTCCCGTCAATGTGCCGGTCAATGATGTCCGCGTTTCGCTTCACGCGAAGGTCATCATGTACGGTTCTCTCCGCATCACACTGCGGTCACCGAAGGGTGTGACAGTACTGCTGAAAGAAGAAACTGGTAATCCCGGTGGGAATCCGCTCTACGGCTCACTCGGTAGTGCACGTTCCCACATTCTTTTCCGGGATAACGGAAACGCGCTTGCGGACCAGCCGAACGACCAGGTCGTTTCGCCGGTCTCTCCGTTGGCCCAGCTCAACGGCGTCCTCTCTCAGGGGTGGTGGCAGCTCGAGATCAAGGACGAGCGGAACACCAACGTCAATGCCATCCCCCAGGACGGTTTCCTCGAGGCGTGGACGCTGAATTTCAACGAGCAGGTCGTCGAGCCGATTCAGCCGTTTAGTCCGCCGATCAATGCTCTCTGGCCGGGTGGTGGCAGCCTCTTCGGTCAGATCAACGGTGTTTCGGCACAGTTCGGCGATCCGCAGAATCTTGCTCAGATCCCGAATGACGGCACCGCCCAGAACCCGGGCAGCCAGTGCAACTACCCGAACGATCCGTCCGTGCTCGTCGGTGAGAACGGCGACTGCTTCCCGATCCTGGTCAGCGGTCATCCCGGCGCAGTTGTCGGTCAGGATGCCAACGGGTATCCCGCCGGCCGCTTCCGCATCACCATTACGGTCGAGCCGACCTATCCCGCGTCGCCTGTTGCCGGTCTGACCGAGGATATCGCGATTTACTTCGGCCGCGTTCCCGATGCGGACCTGAATCTCCCGCTGCCGCCGCCTCCTTCCCCGGGTGACGCCGGTTACAAGGCGCAGCAGTACATCGGCGGCTGGCCCTCCGGTCAGAATAATGCTGTCGCTTCCTCACTACAGGGACCGTCCGGTGCCTTCGGTGGTGTCCGGCTCGCGGCATGCATCTCCCCGACGATTTCCGACGCGACAGGATATGATCGCGTGGTCTTCGACGACTTCGCGTTCACGCAGATCGACAACGGCGTCGGCGTGCCTCCCGCACCCGCGCAGCCGCCGATCTTTACCGGTCCGTTCCAGCCGATGCAGCCGCTCAGCTCCCTTGACGGTCTGCCCGTCGACGGACTCTGGTATGTGACGGTCTATGATGCATTCAACGACAACACCAATCCCCCGGACTTTTACGGCCATATTCGTGTGACCTATCTGCAGGTCGAGTACATCGTCGGTGGCGGCGAAGTGCCCGATCCCGATCGTCATCAGGGATTTGTCGGTCCGCTCCACGGTGTGCCCGTCCCGGGTGTCATCGAAGGAACGCCGTTTGGGTATCTCACTGACGTGATCGGCGCAGTGCCGCCGTACATGGAGCATGCCAAGGCGCAGGATCCGATCCTGGTGTTCTGGAACACGCAGAAGATGTATCCGCGCGATGCCGTCGGCACCGAGCGTTTCATGGCCGTGGATCAGAACAACAACTACCACGATATCAGCTACCACGGTCCGTATGCCTATCCCGGTGCGCTGGACGAGGATCCCACGGAAGCGGGCAACTTCGTCAACGCATGGGTGAGCCTCGTGCCGGAGGGGACCTATAACTTCCGCGTGAACCTCATGCAGGCACGCTACGACGATGATCTTGCCGACAACGAGTTCGAGTCGCCTGAATATCATGTCACTCCGACCTCGATGTCCTATCACGGCGACAAAGTCGTCACCTGGAGCAAGTACGTCGATCCGGATCAGCCGTTCTATCCGACGAGTGTTCCCATGCTTGCCGGCCGCGGCTACGGTGTCAGCTTTACGCTCTTCCGCAATCCGTACACGACACTGACCAGCATCGACTACAAATTCGATGAAGCCAACATCGTGACGCCGCGCAGTGACTGCCGCATCAGCATCTGGTCAGCCTCCAACGGCCTGACCGGCGGACCGCAGACTCTCGTCGCGCGTTCTACGACGGTCAATATGGATGCCTACATCGAGGGCAACTGGCGCACGTTCCCGATCTATCCGGTCGACGGAAACGGGAATCCCGATCTCAACGCCGGCGGTTCGGTGAATCTGCCGCAGGGGACGTACATCATCATGCTCGACAACGTCGGCAATGACGACCTGTGGATCTATCCCTACACCTTTGGTGCGATTCCGGCCCTTCAGGACCGGTACTGGGATTATCTCTTTGGCGATACGTTTGGTCCGCTCGGTCCGTATGACGTTCTCGGCACCCGCATGATGTACTTCAGCACGGACAACACGGCACCGCCGCAGTTTGGCTGGGAAAACGTTGCCGATGCGCAGGCGTACAGCAACCACGTGCTTCCCATGCGCGTGAACATGACTGAAAAGAATGACTTCTCCGTCAACTACGTGCGTTTCTCAAGCCAGAATTCACCGACCGAGGCCATTGGTGTTGGAATCGGCGTGACTCCGACCGTGAACATCACGGCCAATTCCACGCAGAACAGTCAGACCAAGGGCTTCAACATTTATCTCGGTATCTATGATGCGGGCAACAACCTCATCTACAGCGACCAGGTGAATGCGTCGAATGCCCCGATCAACGGCATCGCCGGCTACGAAACGATCTCGATCAACCTGAAAGAGTGGACGCCGCAGAACGGCGGTATCTACAAAGTGAAGGCCTTCTTCACGCGGAATCCGGATGATCAGAACCCGGTCAACGACATGATCGAGTACAAACTCTATGTCGAGGCCGCTCCGATCATCGCGTATGACGACAATGCCGATCTCGGCAGGCTCAACGAGCTTCGCGACGTGATTCGTGACCGTGGCCAGGATCCGGTTCTCGTCAATGTCGCAAACAGCGATCTTTCCTCGTTCGACAACAGCACCATCTATTTCTTCGGCTCGATGAATGCGTCGGTTCAGAGCGAACTGAGCGCCGCCATTGCCAGAGGCAACGATGTTGCGTTCGTGTACGAGAAAGACAGCAAGCTCGGACCGACCGTGCAGAAGATCGATCAGCTCTACGGTATCGAACGTGCGGCGGACGTCAACTACGCCACCGCGGACATCGCTCCCGACATCAATGTGGATCCCACGACTACGGTGAAAACGGTCGATCCCGTTGTCATTCCGCCCGTCGAGTCGAAGGAAGATCTGCTCAAGTATCTGAGCGATGCCAATCTGAAGGTCTCTGCCCCGACGAAGGCCGCGAAGAAGAGCAAATCTTCGGGTGCCTCGTTCGCGAACGTTCTCCCGATCGCTGTGGGCAGTGAATACGGAGACATCCGCTTCCTGAGCGAGAGCAAGGGCTCGCTTGGTATCATTTACACGGTGCCGAGTATGCGCAAGCCTGGCCGTGTCGTCGTCGACGAAGCCGCCCCGGCTGCCTTTGTGCTCGAGCAGAACTATCCGAATCCGTTCAACCCCTCCACGACGATTTCCTACACGCTGTCCGAGAACAGTGTCGTCACGCTGCGTATCACCGACGTGCTCGGCCGTGAGGTCGCCATGCTGGTCAACCAGACGCAGGATGCCGGCAGCTACTCGATCAACTGGAAGGGCGTGGACATGAACGGCATCGATGTTCCGTCCGGTACCTACTTCTATCGTCTCGATGCAGTGCCGACCAACGGTGCCGCAGCCTTCACGAGCACGAAGAAGATGCTGATGTCCAAGTAAGCGGCGGGTTCCGCCAATTACGGACACTGCTAAACCATTCAGGCGTCCCGATCCGCTCAGCGGGTCGGGACGCCTGCTTTGTTGAGGCTGATGCCGACATGTCGATATCGAACTGATCAGCCGATCATCCGTGGGGGCGTTTCGACAGAGAAACGTGTTGGCGTACGTGTTGCGGTTTCTGCATCCAGCGACAGCGTCTCCCTCGGTAGGTTGTTTGATGCAAACTTCTTACCTTCGAAAGAATATCATGTTCAAAGGATCGAAGCATATGCGATTTCGAGTGATTTCTGCTGTACTCGCTGCTGCATTTTTCCTCACTGCCAGGGCGGAGGCACAGACAACGAAGGTCTGCAAACCACTGAGATATTTCAACGCAAGTGGGACAGAGCTTGTGTACAATACCTCAATGCCGACACCATGGTTCGCCGTACGCATGAGTCCTGAGGCGATCGCCGATGTTGACAGTGCCTATTTCGCGTTCGGGGTAGACCGTGCGTCGAGCAGCGGTGCAACACCGGATACGCTTGATATCCGGGTGCTCAAGGACAAACTCCCTCAGCAGATCATTCTCGACGAGATGACACTCATCATTCCGCCGAATATCCAGGGGAAGGTGCCGGACAGTTACTACGTCGCTGAATTCGCATTCGTTTCTCCCGTCGCCCGCATCGATCCTGTGGCGGATTTCTGGCTGTCATGGCGGCTTCGTGGTCCTGCCGGTGATCGGGCGCGAATCCGTCTCAAGGAACCTGCACAGCATCCGCGGCGCTCGGTGACAATCGGTGCGACTGGCGATACCACGCTGGTCACGGATGTCGTGAAAATGCAACTCGGACTCGGTCGCGATGATTCCGTCGATCTCTGGGCGGAGGCTCGGGTCTGTTATCCGTTCTGGCCGCCGGTGGAGCTCGAATCTTTTACCGCGGTGTATCGGGATGGGATGACGACGATAGAGTGGCGAACCGCCACCGAAGAAAACAACATGGGTTTCGAAATTCTGCGGCAGGTACCCGCCGGGAAAGCTGCCTCTGCCAGGCTCTGGCAACGCATCGGTTTTGTCGAAGGCAACGGAACCACCACGCGCGCACAGACCTATGGATTTGCGGATACGGATCCCGCTGAGGGCCTGCAGCCCATGGGAGTGGTGCGATACCGGCTTCGCCAGATCGACTACGACGGAGGATCGACGATGTATCCCGTAGTTGAAGTTCGCGTACCGCTTCGAAGCGGTTTCCGTCTTGAGCAGAACTATCCGAATCCCGCTCCGATCTCGACCGGCCGGACCGCCGTCAGTTTTCATCTCCCCGAGGAGGCGGATATCAGCATCGCATTGCATGATGCCCTCGGTCGTGTTGTCAGGACGGTCGCGGAAGGACGTTTCTCCGCAGGCAGCCATGTCGAGGAAATCACACTCGATGGTCTTCGTCCCGGAATGTATTTTTACCGCCTGATCGCCGGAGAACGCAGCATCGTTCGACGCATGTCTGTCGTGGAATAATCCATTGACATGAAGAACCGCGTTTCAGGACACGGAAAAAAGGGAGACAGACAGATCGCGCGTGATACGGGACGCACATTTGCGCTTGCCGTGGGATCGGTAACCTGTATTGCAATCATTGTGCGGATACTTTTTCTCTTCCAGTTGAAGGAAACACCCTTCTTCATCGGGCATTTTTCCGATACGCGTCTGTATATGCAGCTCGCCCGGGAGATCGCATTCGGTGACGGCGTCCAGCGCGCCTTTTTCATGTCGCCACTGTATCCGTATCTCGTTGCTGTCGTCTGGAAGATCACGGGTAATCCGGAACTGTGGATGCGCGTCCTGCAGGTCGTCTTCGGAGCGGCCACTGCGCTTCTCACACTGTTGATTGCCCGTCGTCTCTTTGACATGGGGACCGGGTTGCTGGCGGGGCTGCTCACCGCTCTCTATGCTCCGCTTGTCTACTACGACGGACTTTTACTCACGGAATCGATGCAGACGATGCTGCTGACGGCGCACATGCTCCTTTTGCTGCTCGCCCTGAAGCGCAACCAGACGGGATGGTGGATGGCGGCGGGCTTCCTTCTCGGTCTCGCAGCCGTTACGCGCGCGAATGTGCTGCTCTTTCTCCCCGTCTTCATCCTCGCATGGATGGTCACGACGTGGATGCGTTCCGCTGTCCGGAAGGGGCAGATCGCTGCCTACGCACTCGCCGCACTCCTGACACTCGCTCCCACCGCCGTCCACAACGCAATGGAGGAGGGGGTGTTCATTCCCGTGACATCCTCGTTCGGATACAACCTTTATGCGGGGAACAACGCGAAGGCTGACGGATTCTACACCATGCCGGAACCGGTGGATCTTTACGCTGATCCCAACGGGGAAGCATGGGTGGAACAGCAAGCGGGGAAGGAAATGAACTCCGCCGAGGTCTCGGCATGGTGGCGCGACCGTGCCCTGTCATGGATGGAAGAACATCCCGGAAAGGCGGTGACACTGTTCGGTCAGAAGCTCCTGTTGTTTTTCCATCCCGAGGAAATCGACCAGCTCGGGATGAGCATGGAGTTCTTCACCGAGCAGTATGGAGCGGTGAAAGGGCTCCCTCCCGCGGTGTTTCCGGTACTGCTCATCCTCGCATGCGCCGGCTTCGCCGCGATGCTGCGCGGAAACCGGCAAGGTCGCATCCTGCTGCTTTTTCTGCTTGTTTTCGTTGCAGCTAACGCCCTGTTTTTTGTAAGCGGAAGACTGCGCCTGCCCATTATGCCGCTCATGATGATCGCCGTATCGCATGCCATCCTGCAGATATGGGGAATCCTTCGCAAACAGGCGGAGGCAAGGCAGGTGTCTGTTCCACTGTTCGCGGGTGCCGTGATCGCGGTGGCCATTCTGCTCTTTCAGCCTTCCGTGCAGCAAAGTTTCGCGCAGGAATACCTGAAGCTCGGACAGCTGGCGTTTGATCGAGGCGATTTCCCGGAGGCAGAAACACATTTCCGCTCCTCGGTCGAGGAAGAACGTACCGTCGACGGGCTGACGAATCTGGGGAACGCGCTCGCGGCACAGCGGCAGGCTTCCGGCGCAACAGATGCCTATCGGGCGGCACTCGCACAGGATTCGACCGCTCCGCTCGCATGGTTCAATTACGGGAATCTCCTGATGCAGACAGGGAAACCGCAGTATGCATATGGGGCATGGAAAAAAGCGCTGGAACTGCAGCCGCGGCTCGCCGCCGCGCATCGGAATCTTGGACTGCTGCTATTCCGTGCCGGACGCCTGCAGGAAGCATTGCAGCATCTGGAAACGTATGCCGATCTCGAGCGTGATCAGGCGAAACGCCGTGAGATCGAACGTGATATCATGCGGATAAGAGAACTCCAGCGGCAATCTCCCTGAATGCGCATGATTCGTGCGCACTGCACAGCCAGTATGCCGTACGGTGTTTACCTGGTTCTGTCAGCCTTCCTCTTCCTCGTGATCCAGCCCCTCATCCGAGAGCCCGTCTTCGGGCACGGGAATATCTTCGTCCTCACCTGAGATCGTGAGAGGGTGGGGCGGAAGGTTGAGCACCTCGTCGGCGAAATGCTGTACGAGATACGAGACGATATCCTTGACGGAGACAAGTCCCACGGGCTCGAACAGTTCGTTGACGATGGGGATATGCCGGTACCCGCCGAGGTCCATGAAGTTCAGGGCATAGGCGATGGTATCGCTCTCGTTGAGCGCCTGTGGATTTATCGTCATGACCTCCGAGGTGGGAGTCGTGCGCAGATCGAAAGAACTGCCGAGTATTTTCTTCAGCACATCCCGTTCCGTGAATATGCCGAGCAGCTTTCGGTGGCTGGTGACGAGCACGCAGCCGATGCGCTTCGTCTGCATCAGGTGCACCGCGTCGCGGATGGGTGTGTCAATATCGACCGTGATCGCGGGCTTCATCAGTGTGCGAAGCGACCTGCGCAGGTCGGAAACTTCGAGGGCCATAATATTCTGCTCGTCGCCTGGATCGAGCGCCATATCGTGAGGAGAATCCGTGCTCATGGCATGCGCTTTCCTGCTGATGGAAAATTTATTCCAGAGATCCGATGGAACGTTCAATGGATACCAAGATAGCATTTTTCTCAACGAGACGCGCAATTCTGCGGAGATCGTCGTGCAGTAGCCGGTCGGCGTCGAGATGCGCGACCTCGTCACGGATCATCCGGTACGCGATGCCCGTCCCGCGGCCCTTGCCCATGTCACCATGAAAATCCAGCGCCTGCGCGGCCGTCATGAACTCCACGGCGATCACGTTTTCGAGATTGCGCATGATCTGCCAGGCCTTGCGCGCACCGATGGATCCCATGCTGTTGTGATCCTCCTGATTGGCGGAGGTGGGAATGGAGTCCACACTTGCGGGATGCGCGAGCACCTTGTTTTCCGAGACCAGGGATGCCGCGGTGTACTGGGCGATCATAAGTCCGCTGTTCAGACCGCCCTTCTCGGTCAGGAAACGGGGCAGTCCGCTGAGCTTGCCGTTTACCATGCGTTCGACCCGGCGCTCCGCGATGTTGGCCAGCTCGGCCATGGCGATCCCGAGAAAATCGGCGGCGAGCGCGACGGGCTGCCCGTGGAAATTGCCGCCCTCGATGAGTTGCCGCGTCTCGGGGAAAATCAGCGGATTGTCGGTCGCCGCGTTGATCTCCCGGAGCAGCACGTCTTCGACATAGCTGATCGCATCGCGCGATGCGCCGTGGACCTGGGGGATGCAGCGCAGCGAGTAGGCGTCCTGCACCGCGTCATGACCCTCGCGGTGGGATTCACGGATCTCACTGTCTTCGAGCAGGCGCAGGATGTTGCGTGCGACCGACTGCTGTCCGGGATGTGGCCGCACGGCATGCAGCTGCGGATCGCATGCATTGGTCGTTCCGAGCAATCCCTCCAGTGTCATGGCGCCCGCGATGTCAGCCTGCCGCGAGAGGGCGCGGGCGCGCACGACGGTGTAGCTCAGGTACGCCGTCATCATCTGCGTGCCGTTGATCAGTGCCAGCCCCTCCTTGGCGCTCAGGCGCACTGGCTCGAGTCCTGCCTCGCGCAGTGCCTCGGCGCTCGGCCGCCGTCCGCCTTCCGCCGTCCAGCATTCCTCGAGTCCCATCATTCCGCAGACGAGATGCGCCAGCTGCACCAGGTCTCCGCTCGATCCCACCGATCCCTGCGAGGGGATGACCGGGACGATGTCACGGTTGAGCATATCGAGGAGCTGCTGCACGGTGGCGATGCGGATGCCGGAATGTCCTTTCGCGAGCGCATTCGCCCGCAGCAGCATCAGGATACGCGTAATGGCGGGGGGGATGGGATCGCCGCAGCCCACGGCGTGACTGACGATCAGATTGTGCTGCAGCTGTTCGAGTTTATCGGCACCGATGTGCACGTTGCTGAACTCACCGAAACCGGTAGTGATGCCGTACATGACCTTGTTGTCACGGACCCATTCCTCCACGAGATCGCGGGATGCCTGCATGCGGGGCAGTGCCGCTTCCGCCAGCTGCACCTGCACGCTGCCTTCGGTCACGGCCATCACGTCGTCCAGTGTCAGTGAGTTTCCATCGAGATAGAGCGTTTCCATTGTTCCTTCAGGGAGTGGTGCAGAAAAATCCATCCTGTAAGCTACGATTGACCCAGCCGTTTTGCAACAACGCCTCCCTCCGGTGAGCTTGACAGGCATCACAAAAACATGTATTTTTTCGGAAAATTTGCAATATTCCAAATAAAACAAATATGGTTCAGCCACTTGCTCCAGTGCAGAGGGATTTCATCGAGGCGTTCGGAAATCTCTATGCTTCGTATGGCTGGAAGCGGCTTGACGGACTCATTCTCGGACTGCTGCTCGCGCGCGCGGAGACGCTCTCGCTTGACGACATCTGCGCGGACCTCGATCGCAGCAAAGGTCCCATCTCTGAAACCGTGCGGCATCTCTCTGATCAGGGACTGATTCACAAGGTCGGCGGGGAGGAGCACCGCCGCAACTATTATGCCGTCGATCCGGATGTTTTCTTTCACAATCACCTGCGCAACATGCAGACCGTGCGGAAGAATCGCGCCATCGCCGAGCAGTATCTGCAGATGACCGCGGAGAGCGAGGGACTGGATGGCATGCGTGAGCATCTGCGCACGATGCACAGCTTTTATACACTGATGGAGTCTTTCTTCAGTGCGTTTTCCGCGCGCTGGCTCGCGGGTCCCGCCCGGGATGACGATGGAGAAAGCATTCTGACAAACAGGAAGGAGAACGGATGAGATCTGCCGCCATTACGGGAACCGGGCTCTTCGCGCCGGGGGAGCCGATCCCAAACAGGGTTTTCGATGAACGCCACGGCGAGAATATCGATGACTTTCTGCGCGAAAACCGCAATATTCGGCAGCGGTATTTCATGGACGAAGATCAGGCGACGTCCGATCTCGTGGTGCCGGCGGCTCTGGATGCCATCGCCGAGGCGGGCATCGGGGTGGGGGACATCGATCTGATCATCGTCGCCACCGACACGCCGGATTATATCTCTCCGGCTACCGCGGCTGTCGTGCAGCACAAACTCGGAGCGCACAACGCGGGATTCTTTGATCTCAATACGGCCTGTGCGGGGTTTGTCATGGCACTCGATACCGCAGGGAAGTTCCTTCGTGCCGATGAGCAGTACCGGCATATCCTTGTCGCCGGAGCTTACGGCATGAGCAAGTATCTGGACTTCGACGACTACAAAATCGCGACACTGTTCGCAGACGGCGCGGGTGCCGCCGTGGTGAGCGCTGTCGGAGACGAACAGGGCATCCTCGCTTCCACGCTCTACGGTGACGGCAGCTTCCACGATTACATGGGCATCTACGCCGGCGGCACATACATGCCGGCGACGCATGAGGCCGTGGATCGCAGGGACACGCTGCTGCGTTTCGCGAAGAAAATTCCGCCGGAGACGAATCCACAGCACTGGCCGCGGCTCGTCCGCACCGTCCTCGAGCGCACCGGCCACTCGCCCGGCGATGTGCGACGGTACTTTTTTACGCAGATCAATATCAACAGCATCAACCAGACCCTCGAAGAGCTGGGCGTTCCCGCCGACCGAGCGCACAATATCATGGACAGCTACGCGTACACCGGCAGCGCATGCATCCCGATGGCGATCGCGGATGCGGCCGATGCGCATGTACTCCGGAAGGGAGACCTGGTGATGCTCGTCGGATCCGGGGGAGGAATTTCGATGGCAGCGATGGCGCTGCGATGGTCATACGACACCTGATCACGGAGTGACGATGCCCGACGGTTCTCTCTATGCATGGATATTCTTTTCCGCCTATGCCGCGGCCATCGCGGGTGTGGCGATCTGGAGCAGAACGCGCGCACGTTCGATGGAGTCATTCTCGGTCGGCACGCGCACCGTCAGTCCGTACTTCGTCGGACTGTCGCTCGCCGCGAATCTTACCAGTGCCGCGACGTTTGTCATCAATCCGGGCCTCATCTATCTCTATGGCTGGTCTGGTATGCTCGGGTACGCGGTGGCCACACCGCTCGGCATATACATCGCGCTTGTCGTGTTCAGCAAGAAGTTCCGCAGCATCGGCGACCGGACGCGCGTGATCACCGTTCCGCAGTGGATCGGTGACCGTTTCGGCGCCCCGATGCTCAAGGTGTATTTCTCGCTGCTCGCGCTGCTGCAGATTACCTTTCTCGTGCTCATCGTCGTCGGACTCTCGATGGTCCTCCGCAGCACGCTCGGCCTCAGCATCGAAACAGCCCTCATGGTCGTGGTCGGTTTCACCTTCGGCTATATCCTGCTCGGCGGCGCGAGTGCGCATATCATGACCAACACCATACAGGCATTCATCATGATCGTGGTGGCGGTCATCTTTCTCGCCTCCGGCCTGGAGTACTTCACGGACGGTATCGGTGGCTTCTTTGAACGGCTGTCCGCCGTCGGTCCGCATTACGGTGCGGTCGTCAATCCCGACAGCCTGCTTTTCCGGGACTGGTTCGAAGTCTTCGCCGCCAATTTCATCATCGGCATCGCAATCATCCTGCAGCCGCATATCATCTCCAAGTCCCTCTACCTGCGCACGGAGAAAGATGTCAACCGGTATCTGGGCACTGCCATCGTCGTGGCAACCCTGTTTTTCGCCGTCCTCATGACCGGGATATTCGCACGTCTGTCCCTCGGTGGCGAAGTGCTTGAACCCGATGTCGTGGTCGCGACGTATATCGTCCATGAATTCCCCCCATTCCTCCGCGCCGTCATCGGTCTCGGCATCCTCTCGGCGGGCTTTTCCACGCTCGAGGGCATTCTGGTCGCGCTGTCTTCCATCTTTGCGAATGATTTCCTGCGGGGCATTCTCCCCGAGCGCGTCACCGCTTCGGAGCAGTGGAAGCTCAGGTCGCTGCGCTACGCGAAATTCTTCCTCATCGCGCTCGCTCCCGTAACGCTGCTGCTGTCATGGGAGCAGATCCTGAATCCCTCTCTTTCGGTGGCGATTTTCGCGCAGAACGGCGTCTACGGACTCTTCGCGGCCACGTTCGTTCCCGTGCTCTACGGCATATTCAGCGAGCGCACCGAGACCAGGCTCGTCTTCACCGCGTCGCTGACCGCGCTGATCGTGCACTTCGGCATGTATTACGGAGAGATAACCATGTATCACAACAATCCCGGGGTCACCGCGGCATGTGCGCTCATCGCGAGCATGCTCGTGATGCTCGGTGGACGCGCCCTGCGGCGATCCGTCACGGAGGCTGAAACATGATCCGCACCGACTGGTTCGAGCGCTGGGCACTGTATTCCCCGGATCGTCCGGCAATCACCGATCATGAATCCGGCAGGACGTTCACCTGGGAGGCGGCCAACCGCATCATCAACCGCCTTGCCCGCGTGTTCATTGACGAATTCACCCTCAAACGCGGCGAACGCGTCGCGGTGCTGGCCACGAACGAGGTGGAATACATCTTCCTGTTTTTCGCCCTCCAGAAAACGGGCGCCATCATGGTGCCGGTCAATTACCGTCTCGCTCCGCGTGAGGTGGCGCACATCCTGCAGGACTGCTCGCCACGGCTGTTTATCGTGCAGCGGGATTTCGGGGATGCCGCGCTGGATGCGCAGCGACAGGCGGCGACGCAGACGGATGCACGCCTGCTGTATTTCGACGGTGCCGACAGCCTCGTCAGCAGGATGTTTAACGAACAGCTCGACGATGCGCATGTTCCGCAGGAGGCGGATTTCGACACGCCGTGCATGATTCTCTACACCTCCGGCACAACCGGAGCACCGAAGGGTGCGCTCATCACGCACGGGATGATGTTCTGGAATTCCGTCAACACGAGCATGCGGCTCAACATCGTGCAGTGGGATGTCACGCTCACATTCGCGCCGTTTTTCCATACCGGCGGCTGGAACGTCCTCACGACGCCCTTCCTGCATCGCGGCGCGCACATTGTCCTTCTCAAAAAATTCGATCCCGATCAGGTGCTGCGTCTCTGTGATGCACTCCACGTCAGCGTTCTCTTCGGTGTGCCCACGATGATGGACATGATGTACCGCACCCCTGCCTTCGCGGAGGTCACGCTCGACAGCGTCCGCTACGCCATCGTCGGTGGTGAGCCGATGCCTGTCGCACTGATCCGGGCATGGCAGGAGAAGGGCGTTCCCATCCGGCAGGGATACGGACTCACAGAGTTCGGGCCGAATGTCTTTTCCCTCAACGAGGAGGATGCGGTGCGGAAAATCGGGTCGATTGGCTTCCCGAATTTCTATATTGATACGCGCGTCGTGGATGACGCGGACAACGATCTTCCGAGCGGGGAAGTCGGAGAACTGCTCCTGCGCGGTCCTGTCTGCACACCGGGGTACTGGAACAATCCGGATGCGACTGCAGAAACGATTCGTGACGGGTGGCTGCATACCGGTGACCTAGTACGCCGCGACGAGGAGGGATATTTCTACGTGGTCGACCGCAAGAAAGACATGTTCATCAGCGGCGCGGAGAACGTGTATCCCGCGGAAATCGAGCACTTCCTGCGCACACACCCGGAGGTGGAGAACGCGGCGGTAATCGGCGTTCCGGATGACACCTGGGGCGAAGTAGGGAAGGCGTACATCGTTCTCTCGGATGGGGCGTCGGCAGGTGCCGACGACATTCTCGCGTACTGCCGCGGCAATCTCGCGAAGTTCAAAATCCCGAAATACGTGGAATTCGTGGACGCGCTGCCCGTGAGCGACAGCGGAAAAATTCTCAAGAAACAACTCAGGCAGAAGCAGGATGGAAGGTAAGAGCATTTACGACATGAAGGTCGGCGACATTGCATCAGTTGCCAAGACCATCAGCGAACATGATGTCTATGCCTATGCGGGCATCACCGGTGATTTCAATCCCGTGCACGTCAACGCGGTATATGCGGCGAACACGATTTTCAACAAGCGCATCGCGCATGGTATGCTTTACGCCGGATTCATTTCTGCGGTGCTCGGCACGCAGCTGCCTGGTCCCGGTGCGATATACGTTTCACAGCAGCTTCGTTTTCTCAAACCCGTGTATATCGGAGACACGATCACAGCCGAGGTGGAAGTGGCGCATCGCGACGAGGATAAAAATCGCGTGCGTTTCGCCACCCGCTGCAGGAATCAGGACGGTGCCGTCGTCGCGGAAGGCGAGTCCGTGCTGATGCCCCGGCGCGCATAGTTGCCTCGCCGGATTCCCCTGTGTAGATTAATTCACTCTCAACTTCATTCATACGCGAAGGAGTATCGCAATGAAATTCCGTCTTCTTCCTTTTTTCCTGATCGCGGCGATGACAGTGTTCGTCGCGTGTTCCGATGACGATGACGACAACGGTCCGGTGACACCGGATTACGACATCGTGGTCAGCGACATGGTGCCCATTTCCGGTCCCATCGGCTCCGATGTGCGAATCAAGGGCAGCAACTTCGGCACGGATCCCGCCGAGATGAACATCACCTTCGGCGGTATCGCCGTGACGCCGGTATCCATGACCGATACTGAAATTACCATCCGTGTCCCGGCCGATCTGCCCATCGGCACGACCTCGATCCTCGTCCAGCGGCAGACGGGAAAGATCGTGACACTGCAGTTCACCGTCGAGGATCCCATTGTCGGCAAGTGGCTGTCGGAAGGCACTGACGTCGCACCCCTGCTGTACAATCCGCCGTTCAACATTCGCAGCATCGAAGCGACGTTCAAATCCGACGGCTCCTACATCGTGGTGCAGACGGATTCAAGCGATGTGAGCAGCACGCTGACCGGCAGCTATGTCACGGCCGACGGCGGTGCGGCGGCGCCCAACGACGGCATCCGCATGGTCACCGTGAACCAGGGATCCCCGGCATCGATTACCGCCGAGGGCATCTACGAGGTGACTGTAGGTGCGTCTGAAGTGACAATGCAATACGAAATTGCGCAGACACAGCCGGACATCGGCGTGACGAAGCCGACTCCGGAGGGCGGCTTCGGCAGCACGGCCAACGGCGCCATCGGCACGGCGAATGTTCAGAACTACGTCAAAATCGATTAGCACAAATCCGATGCGGGGCTGAGACCGCAGCGGCGGTCTTGGCCCCGTTTCCTTTCCCCATTTTTCTACAGGTGGTCTGATGCGACGCACGATCATTCTGCTCTCCCTGTTTCTGGTCAGCATGCCGGCTCTCGCGCAGATGCCGGACTATCCGGTCGATGAGGATTACGAGCACGGCATGCCCGATCAGCCGAAATCCGAACTGCAGTTCATCGGATACATGTTCAATCGTTTCGCGACCTCGAACGTGGCGCCGACCAATGAGTTTCTCCGCGGACAGATCATCGGGCGCCTGTTCGGAGCGAACACGACGACGACCGTTCCGCAGACGGCCGCGTACGGTGCGACGCGCTTCGTGCCGCTCTTCGTCTACCGGCCTTCCATTCTCGACGGATCGGCGGTATTTCGTGGACTGTTCAAGGTCGACATGACCTGGGGGGATGTAAACTACGGCGTCGGCAACAATGCCGGCGGCGCCATCAGTGGCGGAACGGTAAACATCCAGACGCTCATGGCGAATCTTGAGCTTCGTCCGGCTGAGAACTGGAATGTCGTGGTCGGACTGCAGCGACTGTTCGACAACGTGCGGGATCCGAATGTCAATACGCTGCTCACCAATCAGACCAGCAGCAACCGGCTGATGTTCTGGGGCACGCAGGCCGTGGGCGTCAGCAGCTTCATGCATCTGTCGCCTGTCACGGACGCCCGTCTGGCGTATTATCAGCTCTATGAAAACAGGGTGCAGCTTGACGACGATGTTGTGTTGTGGATGGCCGATCTTGAAACGGAACTCGCTCCACGCTGGGAACTCGGCGGAAGTGCGTGGTACGTGCGTGACCGCGGCGCCGGAAGCGGCGGGGTGTCGGTATTGGGACAGGGTTTCAATTCCACGCTGGCGGATTACAACGGTGCCGCGCGTTTGCTGCTGCCGAGCCCCCGCTACACCGCCGACGTCTTCTGGCTCGGCGCGAATACCGCATGGAACCGTGATTTCCGTGCGGGACGATGGTGGGGCAGTGCGCTCGGCATGCTGAATTTCGGCAGTATCGAGACGGTGCCGCAGGGCGATCAGGAAAGCGAATCGGTCGACATCATGGGACTCACCGCGCATGCCTCGCTTTCGTACAAGTACGGTCAGACGATGAATGACCGTCTCGCCGTTGAAGCGCTGTATACCACCGGTGATCCGGATAACGCGGCAGACGGAGAATACTCCGGCGTCGTGACGGGGAATACCTGGGGATCACCTGTCGGCATCTACAGTTCGCACCGCGCATTTCTGCTCTTTCCCGATGCTCAGGTGATCAACCGCTACTATTCCGCGGTGCACGATATCTCCAATCTCGGGTACGGGACGTCGGCGCTGTTCCTCAACTATTACAACGACCTGGTGCCCAACAAGTTTGCGCTCAAGCTTGGTGCCGCGGCCGCGCTGGCGAATGAGAGTCCCCAGCTCGGCGGTGATTTCATGGGATACGAGGTGAATGCCGAACTGAAATACAATTACGCCGTATTCCTGACCTTCGGCCTTCATATGGCGTACATGGTTCCGGGTGACTTTTATGACAGTCCGTTCGTCACCAATACACAGCAGCGGCCGGACGATCCCTGGGTGGTGTTCGCCAGTATCGCCTGGCTGATGTTCTGACGATGTTCACTGTGCCATTTCCCTGCAGGGTATTTTCGATGAAGCACTATTCCATCATTCTCCTCGTGACCGCCGCCATGATATCCGGCTGTACCTCCGCTCGCTTTTATCACAACGCGCCTCCGCTGCCGTTTTCGGAAATCGATTACACCTTCTCGATGCAGACAGGGGAAATAAACGGTGTGCCTCTCGCCTGGTATGACAGCGGCGGATACGGTGAGGTCGTACTCTTTGTGCACGGACTCGCGAGTAACGCGGGCTTCTGGCGATACAATGTGCCGGATCTCCGGGCCGCCGGTCTCCGTGTCATTGCAGTGGATCTGCCCGGGTACGGAAAATCCGGAAAATCCTATGACATCCCGTACGGACTGGGATTCTATGCCAGGACGCTCGAGGCGCTGCTCGAGCATCTCGACATCAGTTCCGTTACCGTCATCGGTCATTCCATGGGCGCGCAGATCGCTCTGACGCTCGTGCTGCAGGAATGTCCGCGCGTCAAGGGACTGGTGCTGCTTTCACCCGCGGGCATCGAACGCTTCAAGCAGGGTGAAGGCGAATGGCTGAAGAAATCCGTGACGCCGGAGTTCGTGATCAACACGCCGGAAGAGCACATCCGCGCGAACCTCGCGGCGAATTTCTACTGCTGGCGCGACGAGCTCGAATGGATGGTGGAAGAGCGCGCACGCATGGCCAAAACGCCTGAGTTCCGCGGGTTCGCCTACGCCGTTTCGCAATCCGTTGCCGCCATGATCGACGAACCGGTCTGGATGGATCTCGAAAAGATTACCGTGCCGGTCATGATCGTGGGCGGCGCGAACGACAACCTGATCCCCAATCCATACCTGCACGGCGGGTTCACGGAGCCGATCATGCGGCGCGGAGCGGAGGAGATGCCCAACGCCGAATTGCACATGCTTCCGAATACCGGACACATGCTGCAGATCGAACGGCCTGAGAAGGTGAACCGGCTCATCCTCGATTTTCTCGAGCGGAAATAACAGCGGGAGGTATCAGCTCCCTGAAGGCATCCAGCGATAGAACGACTGTTACTGGATGAACCAGACTCTGCGGATCAGGCCGTCCTGCACCTCGTAGATGGCCACGGCCTCCACCGTTTCGTGCCCCGGCACGCCGGTGACGATTTCCCGATCCACGACCATGTTCTCGTAGTCGATGCGGTTGACAAGACGGCAGTGCAGACCCGGCGCGGATTCGAAGAAATCAGCGTACACCTGGCGCATCTCGTCGATGCCGGTATAAATCGGTGTGTCGGGGAAGGTGTACACCTCCACGTCGACAGTGTACACGGAAAGAAACGCCTCCAGGTCGCGCAGGTTGTATGCGTTGAGTTGCATCTGCGCCAGGTCCGCCGGGGAAGGAGGGATGAGCGCGTCCGGCTTATACACGTTGCCGTCTTTCATCACGAACGCGATATCCTCGACATTGCCGATGTCCGCGAGCGGATCGCTGTCGAGCAGCACCAGGTTCGCTACCTTCCCTTCCTCCACCGAACCCGCGCGGTCTTCGCGTCCGAGCAGCGCGGCGCCATTCAGCGTTGCGGCGATGAGCACGTCGTGTGCGTCCATTCCCGCTTCATGCATCAGCTCGAGTTCGCGGAACAGGGAGGGACCATGCAGCACGCCAATGTTTCCCGCATCCGTGCCGGCCGCGATACGCACGCCCGCCTCATGCAGCCTGCGCACATTATCGAGCAGCACCGGCTTCGGCTCCTGCAGGTCTGTTCGATTGCGGAGTTTCCGGATGCCCTCCGGCAATGCATCCTGCGGGATTTCCCGCATCTCGAACAGGCTGCCGAGTACGTGCGGATTCGCAAGTGCACGTTCTGCCGGTGTGGGATCGAACTGCGTTGCGAACACCTGCGCGTACGATTGAAATACCCATAGCGTGGGAATGAGTATGACGCCGCTCTCACGTGCCAGCGCGATGAATTCTTCATCCACCGGCGCATCGGTCACGTCATGCACGAGCACGTCGGCGCCGGCGCGCACCGCTGCGCGGGCGGTCTCCAGCTCCGTCGCATGCACCCAGACCGGGAGCCCCACTTTGCGGCTCTCGTCCACGATCGCCTCCATGGTGGGATAGAATTCCTCGCGTCCCAGTGACAGCCGCTTCGAAACCACATACCACACCTTGATGAAATCCGGATCCTTCGCCGCCTGCTTCCGCACCAGCTCCCGCGCTTCCTCCGGCGAGTTCACGCGGATGATCGGCGGGTCGTCCGTTGTCAGCGCGTCGGGCTGATACGATGCGATCAGCGGACCGGTCAGGAATACGTCCGGTGCGATGGCGTTGCTGCGCGCCTGCTCACGAACGTCGAAATTCCACATCGGTCCGCCGCAGTCCACCACGGTCGTGATGCCGCAGCGAAGGTAGCGACGCAGGACGTCATCAATATTCGCGCGTATCCATGCAAGCTCGTCGGTGTACGCCACGCGGTCGCGGAGGTCGAGCGCGTCGGGACGCGTATACAGTCCGCCGGACTGAAAGAAGTGGATATGTCCATCAACGAGTCCCGGGATGAGATATTTCCCGCGTCCGTCGATCATGCGACAGTCGCCCGAGATCGCTGCCTCGTCCGACGGTCCCACCCATGCGATCTTCCCACCGGCGATCAGCACAGTCGCGTCGTGCTGCACGCTGCGTTCATGCGTATGAATGATGGTGCAGTCGGTGATGGCGACATCGCAGCCGTGCTCCTGTGAAACGGCCGGATGGGATGGGAGCAGGAGCAGGAGCATGAGCAGGAGCGCGACGGGGCCGTGCCGGACTTGTTTGTTCATCGCACAGCGGCTGAACGAGGCGCTGCGGGCGCAGGCGGGAAAAAGGGAATCGCCGGATCGGGTGGAAAGCGCTTCAGGCGCAGAAGCGATGGTTGTATTACGGGATGAATGCGTCATGACGGATGAAAGGATAGGGATACAGGTATCGCGGGAAAAATACGATACGCTGCGTCATCACGCCAGTCAGTCGCGGCCGCGGTAGAGCCAGCGGGAAAACAGGCGCGTCATCTGCGGCATGACGACGTAGGTCATCAGCAGCACCATCACGGCGGCGATGATCATGATCTGTCCCCACTGCGGCAGCGGCTGCAGATAGGTCACCAGGATCGGCGGCACGACAAGCACCAGTGGAAAGAGCGCAAGCCAGGTGACGAACGCCATCTTGATGCGCGGTGGCGTGCTGCCCGGGTGATCGGGCACGGTGAACCAGTACTCGAGACCGGTGTGACGCTGCACGGACGTTTCCCCGGTGATCAGCGGCTGCACGCGTTCGACCCATCCGCGGCGTACGGAAGATGTCTCCCAGCCCATCAGGTTCTCGTAGGTGTCAAATCGGAAGACAATGATGTATTCGGGACGCGATTTGCGCGACGGACGGATGATGCCCGCGCCCAGATGCCCCTCGAACGTCATGGCATCCTTCATGATGCCCTTCAGCCATTCTTCGAAATCTTCTTCCTTGCCGCGCTTCACCGTGCGGCGGACGACAGTCGTGAACGGTCCCTCGGTCTTCTCGGGCGGATTCGCGATCAGCGGATCACGCAGCGCATCTTCTTTTGTGACGGTCAGTTTTTCCATGCATGTAAAACACCGCCGTCGGGGGGATGATTCCGCGATTTTTCCCCTGTGCGGAGACGGTTGGATCAGCGCACGAGCACGACCGGGCGTACAGTGCGGGAATCCCCCTGACGCAGGACCACGAAATACGTGCCCGGCAACGTCATCCGACCGTCCCGTGTGCGTCCGTTCCATGTCCATTGCTGCATGCCGTCGCGTGGCGGCAACCTCCGTGTCAGCATTCTGCGTCCAAGCTGATCAATGACGGTGATTTCCGCGTCATCGGTCCCCGCGGGAGAGGTGGTGAAACGCACGGTCACACCCGTTGGCGCTGCGGCGTGATACGGCTGCGGACTGACGGAATGAATATGCAGCGCGGTGGATGCATCGGGCAGGCCGGGAACTCCGCTCGGAACGAAGCCGTCGAACACGAGTCGCGAACCATCCTGCCCACCGCTGTAGATCGTGATGTTCACGATGAGCGTATCGCCGGGTTCGTACAGCGCTCCGCCGCTGTTGGGATTGAGATCGAAGCGCGGATAGTTCGAACCGCTGATCACCACGCGGATGCGATGCCCGGGCATGAATTCATGCGAAATTTCCTGCAGCTCGACGGTGCATGTCGCCGGCTCACCGGGGGTAAGTAGTTCCTCGTGATCGGTCCCATTCCGGAAACGCGCCCGGTGGATGCCGTCGGTTAGGATGATCGAGCGACCGTCGGGGTAGACGTCGCAGATGCGCACGGCAATATCCGTGTCGGTCCGGTCCGCACTGAAGCTGCATTCGAGCCGCAGACCGCCCAAAAAATGGATCGCTTCTTCCAGCGTGTCAGATGTATAGACAAGGACGTCATCACGGCTCTCAACCACGTCGCGGATGTCGATGGGACCGGCTTCCAGCGATGGATCAAACGGATTGAAACGCGCACCACCGTGCGAGGGCGAGGGATCACGCGGATTGTAGCTGACGGCACGTCCCTGTGCCGGACCCGCTTCCGGGTCGGGTGCGATCCCGCCATCCTTATGAAGATACAGGGTGAACTGGCCCGTGTCCCACATCCCCCATCTGTCGATGTCAAGCCATCGATTCAATCCCATTCGGTAAAAGCGGATATTCGGCGTCAGCGGCCAGCCATTCTTTGCCCCGTTGAGATGATAATCGAAAAACTGCAGTGCTGCATCCCGTGCTACCATGGCCGTCCCGGGGAAGGTCAGCTCGCCCTGCTTTTCCCGGTCCACACCGCCGTGCAGCCAGGGACCCATGATCAGCCGGTGTGCCTCCCGCACCGACGCATCGCTGCGGTCCTGCAGATCGGTGAACGCGCGAAGCACATCCGTCGGATAGTGGTCGAACCAGCCGCTCACCATCAGCAACGGCACGGCGATGTCTTCGGGATAATCGCTGCTGCTTTTCACGACGTCCCAGAACACTGTCTCAACGGGCTGAGCCGTGATCTGATTGACGGTCATGAATCCCAGTCCCTCGAGTGATTCCACATGCTCCCTGCGGAGCACACCGCCGTAATAGTAGTCTGAGTACTCGGTGCGGTAATCGATGATCATCGGCATCGCGCAGACGAGGTGCGGCGGCTGATGGCGCGCCGTCTGGAATTGAATCTTCCCGAGCGCCGACCCGCCGTAGGTGGCGACCTTTCCGTTGCACCACGGCTGCGCGGCGATCCACTCCACCGCGTCGTAGCCGTCGAGTCCCCGATCATAGCCGGGCACAGTGGCGTCGGACGAACCGAAGAAACCGCGCCAGTCCACGAACACATAGTGATAGCGCATGGTGTCGAGCGGAAACGCGGATCCCGGCCGCGTAAGCGTCACGCGGTACAGCAGACGGTTGTACGGCGTCTGAATGAGGATTACCGGTTTGCTCGCGATGCCACCGTTGTGATAGATGTCCGCCGCGAGCGACTTGCCGTCGCGCATGGGGATGCCGACGTCCTCGAACGGCAGCTGAGCCCGCGCGGTTCCGCCCGCGAACATCGTTACGAGTACTGCAATGCAGATTCGCTGAATGTGCCGGATCGTGATTCGAATCATGAAACGTCCTCATTGATGTGCATCATGGGGGCAGTCCCGTATTGGACCAGTGAACACGCAGAAGGTTTGATCCCTCAATTCGGCATGACCGTCAGTATCCCCCCGTCCCGCCGGAAGGGATAGTACACGTAGTTCTCGCTGAGGGCAGCGACGTCATTGCCGAGGCTGTTGAGAAGGGGGATTGGTATCGACTGCACGCGCGGCAGGAGGTAAGGAATGACTTCGTATGTTCCGGCCTGCAGTTTGTATTTCGGGATGATCAGCAGGAGGCTGCGCGTGTAGGGTATCGGACCCAGCTGCACGTAATTCTGGATTTCAACGCCCGTGACGACAGTGGGATAGATGTCTACTTCTCCCGTGCCGAGATTGTGCAGCAGCACTGGTCCCTCGATACCCTGCAGCATGCTCGGAAAATACACCTCGACCGGAGGAACGTCGGAGCGCAGCTCCACCTGCACGGCGATGGTGCGCGGACTGTCGGCCTCGATATGCGTGCGGCTGAGGTTGGTGCTGATGGAGAACAGCTGCTGCATCACCAGCTGTTCGTTGATTTCCCCGCGCTCGTTGATGTCATCGGTGGGGAAGATGAATGCGCCGTCACGCACGGCGGAGCGCACGCTTCTCAGCCGATAATTCCCGAGGAAGGTATAGAGGGAATACACGCCGTCGGCTCCGCCGGCAGGACCCTGCGCTTCAGGCGGCGGGAGGGTGACCGTGAATTTCCCGTCGGGATCGGTGGTCGTGGCAATATCAAAGCCCTGCATCCAGACATAGATGCCCGACGGATCTCCTCCGTCACTGAGGCGCACCGTGCCGTGGATTTCGCGCTGGGATGCCTCGATGGTCGGTGTGCTCTCGAAGGGATTGTCGGTGCAGCCGGGCAGTGCCGCACCACCCAGCAGCACACCCGTCAGCAGCAGCGCTGTGAGCAGGGGGAGCTTTGTACTTGCAGATGCGGTCGAACTCATGGGCGCGTCAATATTGAATGCCGGCGGTGATGTAATAACGGCGGTCGCGAATTGCCAGCCCTGAAAGCATGACATCCTGCCCGCCGAGCAGGTTGCGGAAACTCACGTTGAGAAACAGCCGCGCTCCGCCGACGGGAATGTACCTGCTGGCATGCAGATCGAGATTGCTGAATTCCGGCAGCTCCACTTCGGTGAAATCACCGTTGCTCTGTCGCAGCATACCGATCTGCTCGCTTTCGAAGAAGTAGAGCGCGTGCAGGGAATAGCCCGCGTGATCCACGCGGAGACTGAGCGTGCGTTTGCTCTCGGATTTGAACGGAAATGCCGCACGTTCGGAAATGAAATAGCGCGACAGCCCGATCTCGGCGAGCACCTTTTTCGAGAACATGTACAGTCCCGCGCCGCCCTCGAATCCCGAGATCTGCGCATTGTCGACGTTGTCATAGAGCAGCACCGGGATGCTTGCACTGCTGTAACTGCGAAACTTGTTCGTGTAGCTGTTCTGGAAAAAGCTGCCCGTGATTTCCCAGCCGGTGACCGTTTGTCCGGTGATCTCACGCAACAGCGTAAGGCCGATTTCCACGCTGCGGTTCGTCTCGGGCTCGAGCGACGGGGTGGCCATCTCCGCGGAGACCAGCACCGGAGCGCTGATCTGCTGCATGAGGGATGGATACTTCACATTCCCTCCGTAACTGAGGAACACATCGAGCAGCAGGTCGTCCTGCACACCCTTCAGGTTGACGGCGAATTTAAACAGCGAGTGACTCCAGTCATGCTCCTGGAACAGTCCGGTCCCGGATGACGGCGTGCGCAGCACGGTTTCGTCCTGTGCATCCCGTACGAAATCCTGCCGCAGGCTGACATCGAAATCAAACGTGCGCAGGAACGTCGATCCCGTCTCACCGTGAAGTTTCCCGATGGCGACCAGTCCATGCCGCGTCCGCGAGAGCAGGGCCGATTCGAGGCCGATGGACTGCTGGCGGACATTCTGCCGTGTGTCGGAAAAATCCAGCGACGATCCGGCGAACTGATATGCGAAACGCAGGTCTGCATCTCCGAGGCCGAGTCCTTTTTCTACATGGGCCTGGATGCCATGCTCATCGATCCCGCGGAGAATGGTGATGTCGCCGCTGCGCAGCTGCACATCCTGGTCGAGGCGGCTGTAGGAGGTCGCGAGCGAGATATCCTCGATCGATCCGATGCGTCCGTTGTACTGCAGTCCGCCGATGTGGTTGCGGTCATCGAGCAGCTCGCTGTCGCGCTCGTTGACGTACTCCTGCGATGCGTGCCGCCAGTGCGCGGTGAGCATGCCATCAGGACCGTGGTCCTCCGCATCTCCGAACGTCCAGTTGAAATGCGCGCCGTGATGGACGCTGCTGTTGGTCAGCGCGTCATCGGGGAAATCCTCGAAGGCGCGTGTCATTCCCCCGCTGCGCAGGCTGTAGCTGCCGGTCAGCTTCCCGAAACGGCGGAACAGCTGTACACCCCAGATCCCCGAGTCGTATGAACCGATTTGCTGATGTGCGCGGACGGTGTAGTCACGCTCTCGCTTCGGCACGATGTTGATGACTCCCGCGAAGGCTTCCGAACCATAGAGAGAAGTGTTGCTGCCCTTGATGATCTCGAAGCGCTCGATGTCGGACAGCTCGATCAGCGAGAGGTCGAATTCATTGGAGAAGGAGCTGTTCAGGCGAATGCCGTTATAAAGCACGATGACTTCATCGGCATTTCCGCCGCGGATCGATACACTTTTCCGGCCGCTGAGCTCCTCGTCCACCTGGATGCTGTGATCCGTGCGCAGCAGGTCCCCGGCGTCGACATATCCGCGCACTTCGAACTCACGCGATTCAATGGTTACCACGCGCTGCGGAATATCGCGCGCCGCGACACCTTCGCGCCGTGTTTCGGTGATTTCCGCGGACTGCAGCGGAATGACGCGCGGCTGCAGCAGGATTTCATCGCGGCGCTTCACTTCGTCCACCGTCAGCGTTCGCGTCTCGTAAGAGATGTGCCGGAATGTGATGGATCGTTCCCCCGCGATGCCGTCCAGCCGCAGCCGGAACGCGCCGCTTACGTCCGTACTGGTGCCCAGTGTGCTGCCCTCGACGGTGATGTTCACATCCTGAATGGGACGATAGGAATTCCGGTCGCGTACGGTGCCGCTGAGGAGCATAGACTGGGCGGAAGCGACGAGGGAGCTGCCGAACAGCAGCATGAACAGGGGTGCCCCACGCAGAACGCGCAGGAGTTTTCTATTCCATGAAATCCGGAGCATGTCGGCCCAATCTACATGATTTCGCGGCGGGGTTCAAGACAGGAATCCGTCCGGATCCCGCCGCTGAAACGTGATGTGCGAGGGATTGCCTATCGCACGATCGTCATGCGCCGCGTTACGCGCTGTCCGTTTGCTTCAAGCACACAGAGCACGCTGCCGCTGATCGTTTCTCCGGCACTCCAGAGCGCCGTCTGCGGTCCCGCATCCATCATCCCGTCCGCGATCACCGCGATGCGGCGACCGAGCGCGTCGTAGATGCTCAGACGGACATGCGCACGCGCCGGCAGCACGAACGGGATGACCGTCCGTGAGGCGAAGGGGTTCGGATAGTTCCGACCGAGCGTCGGCGCGGAGGCAGCCGGCGGGTCATCTGCGATGCCGGTCGATGTCGGAATTCCGTGTCCGCGCAGCTGCACGATGAGGGGAGCGGCCTGACTGCTGACGATGATCTGCATCGTCGCCGCGTGCATGCCGGTATCCTGCGGCGCGTAGGTGACCGTCAGGTCGAGACTGCTTCCGCCGTCGATGGATACGGGCAGCGACAGCGGGGCGAGCGTAAACAGCGCCGCGTCATCGCCTTCGATCGAGACGGACTGCAGGTCAACCGCGAGCGGAAGGTTGTTCCGAACACTCACAGTCCGATCGATCTGCGCGTACACCCTGACGTCACCGAAGGCGAGCGCATCGGGATCGGGCACGACACGCGGACGCGTATCGCGGACGTACACGGTGTCGCGCGCGGTGGTTTCGCAGGTGCCGTCGGAGACGCGCACGGACACCGGATACGTGCCGACGCGCGAATACGTGTGCGTGGGCGACTGTGTGCTGCCGTT
The DNA here is from genome assembly GCA_913061095.1 of uncultured Ignavibacteria bacterium. Lineage (GTDB taxonomy): Bacteria > Bacteroidota > Ignavibacteria > SZUA-365 > SZUA-365 > BM516. The sequence continues at coordinate 12,542 of CAJXVM010000027.1, read as the reverse complement.
TGCTCCGTCACCGAACGTCCATTCCCACGAGATGGCGCCCTGTGCAGTGGCATCGAACCGCACCTCGGGATTCTCGTCGAGGTACACCGTGTCGGCCGACATGGTGAGCGAGACGACCAGCTCGGGCAGCACCGTCACCGCCGACTCCGTGAAGCGGCGCCCGATGAAATTTTCATTCATGAATGTGAATGTCACCTCGCCTGTCTGGGTGGGGATTGTCGAGAGCGTTGCCCCGTCGCCCGCCCACAGCGGATGCGTGTCGTCATAGGGTCCGCCGGAATTGATCACGGTCAGCGAATCGCCGAGGAACCAGCGCTGCCATCCCTCCGCAACATCTTCCGCCTGCAGAACGAGCGATGCTCCGACGCAGGCCGTCGCCGGCGCGACGATGCGCGGATCCGGCAGCGGCGGGATTTCCGTGATGATCGATGACTTGGGATCCCCGACGACAACGGCCATCCACGAGATGGTGGGATTCGACATGTAATAGCTTTCCGCGAGGTTGTATCCACGGAGGTATCGGTCGAACAGTATGTTCACCCATGTCAGCGCCACCGAGTAGGGCTCGAACACGTAACCGCTGGCACCGGTGCAGCCCTCCTCGATCAGGTCGGCGATGCGCGACTGTCCGCCGGTCTGTCCGGGCGTGAAATTCCGCGCCGAGGTGGACACATACGTCTCCGCCAGCGAACCCGGCAGCCAGTGATTCCGGGGACGCGCTTTCGTCGTGTAGTGATGATCGTAATGGTCGTTGCTTCCCCAGCTTGCATAGCCAATCACATTGCGCTGATCGGTGACGAACACGGAATCCTCATTGAGCAGCACGTTCCAGCCGAGCGATCCGACCATCGCGCCCGCCACCGCAAGATTCGAATCGTACGGCACGAGCTGAATCGGCCGCGGATCGCGGTCGAAGACAAACATCGCGCTGTCTTTGTCGACAAAGGTGAACGGACCGCTGCGGTCGACCAGCGCGATCGCATCCTCGCGTGTCAGTCCCGTCAGGCGCGTGGTGAGAAACATGTCATAGGTGCGCGGGGGACTGGTCCCCGGAATGATCCCGGAGCGCTTGAACGGCTCGTCTTTCATGAAATACTGATGCGCCCGCACGCTGTTCGGCGGAATGATCAGTGTATTCCTCCCGATGTGGCTCGCGTTGTCCCCGAGAATCAGCATGATCTCCGCGTCGAACGAGGCATTGCGCGCATCGGGCTGGATCAGCGTTCCGCCGTAATTCACACGCAGCGGCACACCCTTCGTGGTCACGAGGTAGTTCAGCGAATCCACCAGTCCGGTGGAGACGAGATACGCTTCGATCTCCGCGCGCACGGTGTCGAACTGTCCGCCGGTGATCGTCTCCTGCGGGGGCGCGTCGATGCGGATGATATTCCGCGCCGGCACCCCGCGTTCGCTGGCGAAATACTCGCCGATCGCCACGGAGTTCGTGTCGTTTGTATTGATGATGACGCCGACGTCGTCGTAGTTCACCGGCGCCTGTGCGAACGCCGCCAGCGGCAGGCAGCAGAACAGAACTAACAGTGGTAGCAGCGTTTTCATGGACACTCCTTCATAAAGCATGATGAATCGACCGGCTCAGGCTGCCGGAGAGCGAAATCGGACCGCGTCCGCTTTCGAGGAAGGATACAGAAATCTAGGGGTTTCATCCGTGCTCTCCAAGCCGGATCGGGCATTTTTCCATCTCCCCGGCATGAAAATATTGTAAGGCGGGATGGATGTCACCGGGTGGTGACATGCGCGGTTGCGATGCCGGTATCGATGTCACCGGGTGGTGACATTGGCGATCTCGGGCTGTTTTGGGTGTCACCAGGTGGTGACATGCGTTCAGTGAGCTCTTAGCGCGGGATAAGCACGCTGTGATGCTCGATTCCGCCGTCCCAGCTGAGGCGCAGCATGTACATCCCTGCGGGGAGTCCGCCCACGGGCAGTGGGAAGATGTGATCGCCCGCAGGGAGGACCGCTTCAGCGATGCGGCGGCGTTCCTCACCGAGCACATCGACCAGTGTGAGACCGACGGCATGCTCCGCGGGCATGCGCAGCAGCACGTGACTGCCTTCCGATACGGGATGCGGATAGACGCGCAGGAGGGGACGCTCGGCCGCGTACAGTCCGTCCGGGTGGCGGCAGGATGGATTGATGCACACCCGGCCACGGGAGGAATCGTTGATGCCGCCGCCCCCGATGACGCGCAGGCCTGTGAGCCGCACCGGACGGCATTCCGGTCCCGGCGCCATGGCGGTGAGTCCGACACTGAACAGCTCTCCGGGCACATCAAAGGGTGTATCGCGCTCGATCTCGAATGCCACCCTGTCGTCAAGGAAAGCCACGGCGAGGTTTGCTCCCGGTGACAGCACCGCGTCATTGCGTTCGTAACCAGCGAACTCCACGAATGCCGGGTCGATGACGAGCTCGCCGACAATATGCGTCACCGCAAAGCGCGTGGGTACCGAATCGAGGCGGATCTGGAGCTGATCGGTCTCACCCGGGGAGATAAGCAGCAGGGGCTGCACGGACAGCACCATCCGCTCGTTGATGCCCGTGCCGCGAAAGCGCGTTCCGGATGAGACGTCGCAGTCGGTATCCGCGAACAACGAGTCCGCATAGTTCGCATCGGCAGTCGGCGCGAAGCGCACCGTCACCCCCAGCGTGTCGCCGGGCTGCAGTGTCTTCGGCAGCACGGCCTGCGCGTTGAATACGCCCTGTCCGCCGTTGCGCCAGCGCAACGCTGTCACCGTTCCGGGCACGCGCGCGGTGTTGCGCAGCGTCAGCGTCGTCGTGGCCGTGTTCCCGACGAGCACGACAGGGAAGTCATGACCGGCGGGCTCCCACTCGAGGCGGGGACGCTCCGCGGTGATGCGCAGCGTGTCGAAGACGCGCTCGCCGTTGTCCGCTCGAAGCTGCAGGATGGCGGTGAACGTTCCTTCCCGCGTGGGAGTGACGAGCAGGGGAATGCGCACGCGTCCGCCGTGCGGCACGACCGAAGGCACGGTCACCTGCGGCAGCGAGAACACATCGGGAGAGGACGTCTGCAGTTCGATGCCGGTGATGGTGATCGCCGTGCCGTCGGGATGGTTGTTGCGCACAAGCAGTGATGTGTCAATGCGCACGGGATCGCAGAGGCTGACCACGCCGAAATCCATCGAGGTACGCGTCGGGAGTTCAAGGCGGATGTCGTCGATCCTGTGTTCGTTGAACGCGGAGCCCGTGGCGGAGCTGAAGCCGTAGAATCCATCATAGGCGGAAAAAGCGGGGATGTCATACGTCAGCCGGCTGACGCCGTCGAGAAACGCCTCCACCCGCCCGTCGCGGAAGCGAATGAGAATGCGATGCCAGGCGTCGTCCTCGAGCGTGGGAACCACCAGCGTCTCGGAGATCAGGTGATTGCCGCTTTCATCCTTGATCACGGCGATGTGCTCGGGGGAGCGGTCGTTGCGGTCGTCGTTGTCGTAGGTATCGAATTCGATGCCATAGCCGAGGCAGCCGTCGAAATCCAGCGCGCCGCCGCCGCTCGGGGGATAGTCGTAGAGCGCCCCCATGACAAAAACGATGCCGTCCGCGCCGCTGTTGTTGGCGGAACCATTGAAGCCGAAGCGTCCGCGGAAGGAGACGTCGAAATACTCCATGCTGAGAAGGCGGGGCAGGAAGATGCGTCCCGATTGCGACTGCTCGTATGGCGTCAGCACGAGCTGCTCCGCCGCCGCGTCATAGCGGGTGTCGGTGCCGAGGTAATAGGTCGAGGACTGGAACGCGCTGAAATCCTCTTCCCAGACGACACTGCGCCAGGGCAGTTCCTGCTGTGCGGAGAGCGGGGCAGGGAGGAGGACGGCCGCAAGCAGCGCGGCACTGAGCAGGAGCGCTCCAGTGAGCAGCAGTCTCGCATGCGCTATGGCGAAGGCGGCGCGTGCAGGATGGACGCGCGCGGCCAGGGAGGATGAGACGACGTGCGGCGGTTCAGTCGAATATCGCGGTGAACAGCCGGTCGATGTCGGTGAGATCCTCGAACAGGAAATCGGGCTTGTGTGCGGCGAGCTGGTCATGGGTGTACCCTCCAGTGGCGACGCCGATGCTGCGTACGTTCAGATGCCGTCCGCAGTCGATGTCATGCGGTGTGTCTCCAATGATGACGATGTCCTTGGCCTTGAACGTGGCGCCCGTGCGGTCGTAGGCACGCTCCACGGCGATCTGCGGCAGCTCGTGCCGGTGAAAGGCGTCGTTTCCGAAGGCGCCGAAGCCGAAATACGGCAGCAGCTGCGGCGGCGTGAGCTTGATGCGCGCGCCCTGTATCATGTTGCCGGTCAGCAGGGCGAGGGTGGCAGCCTGTTCGACCTCGAGTGCGGCGAGCAGTTCACGTACGCCGGGGAGCACCGTGACGTTGTCGGCAGTCAGCCGCTCTTCCAGCCGTCGGAAAAACGCCGCGAATACGGTGTCTTTCAGTCGTTCGATGTCCTCATCGCCCGCTTTTGATCCCCGCAGGATGTCGGTGTAGATCTGCTGATCGGTTTTCCCGGCGAAGTCGTACGTGTTCGCGATGCTTTCGCGGCCCAGTGCCTCTTCGATGGCCTCGGAGAATGCCTGACGCGCGAGACCGTTCGTCGAAATGAGCGTCCCGTCGATGTCGAATAGAATGAGCCGGAGATACTGGTAGCTTTTCATTGTTCAGCGGGTTTTGGAACAGAATGATACAGCAGGAAGTCGGTGAGACGCGGGAAATGATACCCGACGAACGCGAACAGCCGTCCTGCTGAACTGACCACGATTTCGCGACGCCGTCGGCGCACGCAGCGCAGCACGGCTGCCGCGACCTGCTCGGGACTGCTGGTCGGCACCTCGCGGCGCGTGTGCTGCGGTGTCGAATACGTCATGCGGTCGAAAAAATGTGTTTCGGTGCGTGAGGGACAGACAATGCCGACATGGATGCCGAAAGGACGCACCTCGAGCCGCAGGGCATCGGCGAAACCGTGCAGTGCGTATTTGCTGGCGCAATAGGCGGCATTGTACGGCACCGCCCGCTTGCCGAGCGCGGAGGAGATGAGAATTACGCTTCCCGTCCGCCGCCCGGTCATCTGCGGCAGCACGGCGCTGACGGTGGCCAGCGCTCCGTCGATGTTGGTACGCAGCAGCGGCGCGATATCCCGCCAGTCGGAATCCGCGAAGCGGCCGTACTGTCCGATGCCGGCATTGACGACCGCGATATCGATACGATGCACCTCCGCGCTCTCACGCAGAGACCGCAGCGCAGCCTGATTGTCGGAGACATCCAGCGGCAGGATGTCGCAGAATCCCCCCGGCATCGCATTGATTTCCGCGCGCAGTTCCTCGAGCCGCTCGCGGTTCCGGGCACAGGCGACGATACGGCAGCCCTGCCGCGCAAAAAGCAGCGCGGTCGCGCGACCGATGCCTTCCGAGGCGCCTGTGACGAGAGCTGTTCTGCCGTTGAGATTCATATGCCTGTTTTCCGCCGCTGTCGGATTCATGATTGCTGCCTGTCAGCTGTATAATACGAACTGCGAGCTTGCGATTCATCCCCGAAATCGATAAACTCGGCAATGGAGAAATTCCGGTTTCCGTGTGGTTCACATTAGCACGAAGTCCATGTGTGGAAGGGGTTTATGTCTGATTCGTGTGATATTCTGATCGTTGATGATGAAGAAATGATGTGCCTGGTGCTCGGAGGTGTCTTCGAGGACGCGGGGTACACGGTGCGTACCGCGACGAGCGGCGAGGATGCCCTGCGGCTCGTCGGCGAAAAGCTGCCCGATGTGATTCTGATGGATATCATCATGCCCGGACTGAGCGGCATGGAGGTGCTGCGGCGCGTCTCGAGCATCGATGAAACGCTGCCGGTGATTCTGATGACCGCGATGGCGGGGATCTCCGGCGCCGTCGAAGCCATGCGCAGCGGCGCGTATGACTACATCGCCAAGCCATTTCACAATGAGGACCTTCTCAAGCTCGTCGGTGAGGCGCTGAAGCGCCGGAAAACGCGCAGTGCGATCGCCTCCGCGGGCGATCCGGCCGAGCAGACCGATCCGATCCTGCACAACATGGGTACCAGCGCGGTGATCACCGAGCTGGCCGCGCGCACACGCAAGGTCGCAAAAAGCAATTTCGATGTTCTCATTACCGGTGAGACCGGCGTGGGCAAGGAACTGATCGCCCGGGCAATCCACTCGATGAGCGGCCGCTCGGATCAGCCGTTCATTCCTGTCGACTGCGGCGCCATCCCTGAAGCCCTGCTTGAAAGCGAACTTTTCGGTCACGAAGAGGGCGCTTTCACGGATGCAAGAAGCCAGAAGAAGGGGAAATTCGAGCTGGCCACCGGCGGCACGATCTTTCTCGACGAAGTGCCGAACATGTCGTGGCAGTCGCAGGCGAAGCTGCTGCGCGCGCTGCAGGACCGTGCGATCTTCCGTGTCGGCGGCAGCAAGCCCATCAGCATCGACGTTCGCGTCATCGCTGCGAGCAACAACGAGTTCCAGGAACTGATCGATGAAAAGCGCTTCCGCGCTGACCTGTTCTACCGCCTGCGCGAATTCTCGATTCATGTGCCGGCGCTCCGCGAGCGCAAGGGCGACATCCCCTTCCTCGTCGACCGATTCCTCCAGCAGACCAATGAGGAACTGGGAAAGGAAGTGCAGGGCTGTACGACCTCCGCCATGGATGCGCTGATCATGTACGACTGGCCGGGCAATGTGCGTCAGCTGCGTTCGACAATCCGCGGCGGTGTACTGCAGGCAACGCATATCGTGGATATCAACCATCTGGAATTCCTTGATATTGGCGACACTGCGTCCTCCGGCGGCGAGGCACCGCCCGTCCATATCGAGAACGGCGAGCCGCTCAAGGATCATGTGAAGAAACATATCGCGCAGATCGAACGGCAGATCATTCTCGAAACCCTCCGCTCGACCAACTGGAACAAGGCGAAGACGGCACGCGTGCTGCAGATCGCCTACAATACGCTTCTCTCGAAAATAAACGACTACGACCTCCAGAATCCCAGCGGGTGACCCGGCCCTCCGTCTATGAACCTTCCCGAGGAAAAGCGCTACACGATTCTGCTCATCGAGGATGATCGGGATCAGATTCAGTTCGTTCGCACGATTCTGCGGCCGGGCGAGGGTGCGGTCGGGGAAATCCATGCCGAGGAAACCCTGACCGCCGGACTCGAGACACTTCGCGCGCTGCAGCCGGATCTGCTGCTGCTGGACCTTCATCTTCCCGACAGTGCGGGACTCGAGACGTTCCGGAAGGCGAAAGACGCTGCGGATGACATTCCCGTCATCATTTTCAGCGGGAACCGCGACGAGCAGCTCGCCGTCGAGGCAGTGCGGCTCGGTGCACAGGATTACCTGCTCAAGGGCGATCTTCGCGAGCCTCTGTTTTCGCGCAGCCTGCAGTACGCCGTTGAGCGCAAGCGCATCATGCGCGAACTCGATGCCGCACACACCGACCTGGAGCGGCAGAACGCGGCGCTCGAACAGGCCCGGCGGGAGCTGCAGACCGAACGCGACATGTTTGTCGCCGGTCCAACCGTCGTCTTCCGGCGCGGCGCGGCGGACGGTTTTCCCATCGACTTCGTATCGCAGAATGTCTCCCGCTTCGGATATCGTCCCGCGGAACTGACTGCTGCATCCACTCCATTCGAAACCCTCGTGCACGAGGACGACCGCGCCCGCTTCCGCAGGGAGATGGACGAGCGGCGAGAATCCGGCGGTGACGTTCTGGAGATCGAATACCGCATCCATGACGCGCACGGCGAGATCGTCTGGCTGCACGAAATCACGCGCTTCCTGCGCGATGCCGACGGACGCGTGACGGCGCAGCAGGCCTACGTCGTCGATATCACCGGCCGCCGCCGCGCGGAATCCTCCCTCGCGCTGACGCAGCGCCGGTACGAAACGCTGCTCGGAAACATTGACGACGTCATCTACGAAGTCGACCCCGAGGGGCGCTTTCGCTATGTCAGTCCCGTGATCCGCGGCATTCTCGGATACGAACCCGGGGAACTGACGGGTGAGCACTGCGCGTCATTCATCCCTCCCGACCGGCGGGAGGAATGGAAGGAGCAGTTCCCGGGCATGCTGGAGGGGAAGATCTCCACGGCTGAATTTCCCTTCCTCACACGCGGGGGCGAGGAGCGCACGCTGCGGTTTACCAGCCGTCGCCAGATGATCGGTGACACGCTGCAGGGAATCGCCGGTGTGATATCCGATACCACCGACCAGCGTCGCATGGAAGAGACGCTGCGTGACATCCGGAACCAGACGCAGCAGTATCTCGACATCGCCGAAGTCGCCATCCTCTCACTCGGTCTTGACGGGCGCATCCTCACCATCAACAAGAAAGGCGCGACAATCCTCGGCTACGCGGAGCGGGATCTGATCGGACGGAACTGGTTCGATGTCTGCATCCCGGAAGAACAGCGGGAGGCCATGCGCGACTTTTTCGAGCGCATCGTTCGCGGCGAGGAAACGCAGCCCGATATTCATGAAAATCCCGTTCTGACCGCAGCGGGGGAAGAACGGCAGCTGCGCTGGCACAACGCGCTGCTTAACGATGCCCGCGGACGGGTGACCGGTGTGCTCAGCAGCGGGGAAGACGTTACCGAACAGCGCCGTATCGAAGAGGAGGTCCGCGGGTCGCGTGAGCTGATCGAACTGGCGCTGTGGGGCGCCGACCTGGGTGCCTGGGAGTGGTATCTCAGGTCCGATGCGCTGCTGTTGAATCAGCGTTCGGCGGAGATGTTCGGGTACAGTCTTGATGACCCGCCGCTGTATGCCGCGTTTCGAGAGCAGACCCTTCCGGAAGAGGATATTCCGCGCGTGAAGGAACTGCTCGATCGTCATCTTGCAGGTGAGACGCCGTTTTACCAGAACGAAAACTGGGTGATTACGGCATCCGGTGAATGGAAATGGATTCTCGAGAGGGGAAAGGTCGTGGAGTACGACTCGATGGGGAGTCCCGTGCGCGTGGCCGGCACCTTCCTCGATCTGACCGAGCGGAAATATGCCGAAATTGCGCTCGAAGACAGCGAAAAGAAATTCCGTCTCCTCGCGGAGCATTCCACCGACATCATCTGGACAGCCGATGCGGAATTCAAGCTGACCTTCGTCAGTCCCTCGGCGAAGCACATTCTCGGCTACGCTCCGGAGGAGCTGATCGGCACGGATTTCACCGAGATTGTGCATGAGAGCGGGAAATCGTCGCTGCTCGAAGAGCTGCACGCAAGGATTCACGGCAGCGGCATCGAGGAGCAGCACGAGCGCGGTCTGCGCCTGGAAATCCAGGTGAGAAAAAAGAACGGCGATCCACTCTGGGTGGAGATCGTGGCCACGCCCGTTGTCGACAGCAGTGGCAGGCTGCTCACCATTCACGGCAACACGCGCGATATTCACCGGCGCAAAACGGCCCTGATCGCGCTTTCCGACAGCGAGGAGAAGTACCGGTTGCTCGTGGAGAATCAGACCGATCTGGTCGTGCGTGTAGACACCGAGGGACATTTCCTGTTCGTGAGTCCCTCCTACTGCCGCATGTTCGGAAAGAGCGAAGAGGAGCTTCTCGGAGCGGAATTCTATCCGATGGTGCATGAAGACGATCGCGCCTCCACGCTCAGGGCGATGAAGTCGCTGTTCGAACCGCCGCATACGGCGCATATCGAGCAGAGGGCGCTGACCGCAGACGGCTGGCGCTGGCTCGCGTGGTCAGACACCGCCGAACTCGACGGGAACGGCGAGATTTCAGCCATCATCGGCGTCGGCCGCGACATCACCGAGCGGAAAATGGCCGAACTGGCGCTGATCGAAAGTGAGAAACGCCTCCGCACCATCATCATCAATCTTCCGGTGATCCTGTTTTCCTTTGATGCCGAGGGCATCTTCACGCTTTCCGAGGGAAAAGGCCTCGAGGCGCTGTCCCTCAGTCCGGGACAGGTCGTCGGGCAGTCCATCTTCAGCGTCTACGCCGACTATCCGGATATCATCAGGGACATCGAGCGCAGCCTTCGAGGAGATTTCTTCGTGTCGGTGATCCATATTGCCGATCATTTCTTCGAAACCTGGTTTTCTCCGCTGAAGGATGAGCGCGGCACGGTGATGCAGGTCATCGGTGTGGCGGTCGACATTTCCGAGCGTATCCGTACGGATAAGGAGCTGCACCGCTACCGCGACCATCTCGAGGAACTGGTCGAGGCACGCACCCTCGAGCTGGAGCGGGCGAATGAACGACTCAAGCGCTTCCGCTTCGCGCTCGACAGCGCTGCCGACAACATCTACATCGTTGATCCGAAGACCATGAAGTTCCTGGATCTCAACGACAGCGCCGTGCACGCCCTCGGGTATTCGCGCGAGGAACTGCTCACCATGGGTCCCGCCGACATTCAGGCCGGGAGCGGAAAGGAGGATACGCTCGGCATTTACGCGGACGTGCGCGACGGACGCACCGAGCTCGGGGTGTTTGAAACCGAGCATCGCCGCAAGGACGGGGACATTTTTCCCGCCGAAGTCTTCGTGCGATCCTTCGAAATCAGCGACGGCACGCTGCTCGTCGCCACCTCCCGCGACATCACGCGCCGCAAGCAGGTCGAGCTCGCGCTCAAGGATTCGGAATCCAAGTACCGGAACGTCCTCGAAAACGCCAACGAAGCCATCATGGTGCTGCAGGACAACAGGCTGAAATTCTTCAACTACAAGGTACTCGAGCTCACCGGTCTCGCCGAGGAGGATCTCGTCGGGCTGTCGATTCTCGAATTCGTGCATCCCGAGGACCACGATGAGGTGCGCCTGCAGTATGAAAAGCGCGTGTCGGGTCAGCTTCTGCCCGAGAGCTACGACGTGCGGATGTTCGATACCAACGGCACGATCAAGTGGATGGAGGTGCGTGACGTGCTGATCGACTGGGAGGGGGAGCCGGCGACGCTGAATTTCTTCAACGACATCACCGCGCGCAAGGCCGCCGAACAGTACATCCGTTTCCAGGCCTCGCTTCTGAGCATTGTGCGCAATTCCGTGGTGGCGATTGATCCCGTCGGCCATGTTACCTCCTGGAACGCCTTTGCAGAGACGCTCTACGGCTGGACCGCGGATGAGGTGGAGGGTAAGAAAATCTTCGACATCCCGACCTTCGGGAAGGAATTCGCCGAGGTGATCATGCCCGCGCTGCGCGCGAAGGGCGCGTGGGAGGGGGAGCTGGAGCGCGTGCGCAAGGACGGCGACCGTCTGGCGGTGTACGCCATGTGGAATGCGATCCGGCATGAAGACAAGGTTACCGGGTACGTCGGCATCGGCATTGACATGACCGAGCGGAAGAAGCTCGAGCGCGAGCTGCTGCAGTCCCAGAAACTCGCCTCGCTTGGCATCCTCTCGGAGGGCATTGCGCATGAGCTGCGTAATCCGCTGGGATACGCATCCTCCGCGGCGCAGATGCTGCTGCGGAAGAAGGACATGAGCGACGAGCTTCGGGTCAAGTACAGCACGGCCATCCACACCGGGGTGGAGAAGGCGAACAAGATCGTCGAGAACCTGCTGCTCATCGGCAAGCCCAAGGGACAGCTGATGAAAAAGCAGATTGATCTGATCGAGGCGGTGGAAGAGGCCTTTGCGATGCTCGACGAGCAGCCGCTGCTGGGGACGGTCAAAAGGAGTTCGCGATTCAAATCCAAGCCGCTGTTCGTGCTGGGCAACCGCGAGATGCTCGTGCAGCTGTTCTTCAATCTGTTCATGAACGCGCTGAACGCCATGGAGGGATCAGGGACGCTGCGGGTGGAAGGTGAGCAGAAGGGGGAGCGCGTGCTCGTGCGTGTGTCGGATACCGGTCCGGGCATTCCCGACGACATCGTCGACAACATTTTCGATCCCTTTTTCACCACCTCGAAGACCGACAAGGGCGTCGGACTCGGTCTGACGCTCTGCTATTTCATCATGCAGGATCACGACGGCAAAATCGAGCTCGACACCACCGTGGAAAAGGGAGCCACGTTCGAGCTGACATTCCGGACGGAGCAGTAGCGTCGAACCAGCCTGCCGCGCCAGCCTGCTGCGCCGAAATATTCCGGAAAGGAGGAAGGCGGGCGGTGCGGTGAATCCTCCGGTTTCCCGTGGCATCCGTGTCGCGCTTCATCGCGAAATTCGTCCTGCTGAGCCCGTCCTGTGGTGGCGGACGGATATTTTTCTCCCCTTCATTTCCCCCATCGGCAACTATGCAATTCATTCCCTATTCAACCGATTGCATAGTTGCGCAATTCGATGTATACAATCCAACATGAACATTTTGTAAGATTCCGTGACGGCGTCACGCGGCCGCATTTTTTCGCCGGCCGCGAAACATTGAAAGCGATTTTTCAGCTCGAAAGCCGTAATCCGTTGCAGTAAAGCGATTTATCTGTACTCTGAAATCCGCAATCTGCAGTTTCCTCCCCTCCGTTCGGTCTTCTCACAAGCCTTACCTAATCTTTGGCACGCTTCATGCATGTACTGGGGTGGTTCGAAGAAACATCTCGTTACTTGAATGCAAAGCTGAGGAGAAGA
>CAJXVM010000026.1 GCA_913061095.1 uncultured Ignavibacteria bacterium | reverse complement strand
CGATGCATCGCTGGATAATTCAGAACATCACTTTCTCCAAATGTGGTCAAGTCTGTTGAGAGTGCAAGACCAACAATCGGAGTGAAGGACGAGGAAGATACGTCAAATGATAGATGGTAGTCTACGAATAATCCTAGCTTGCTGTAGCCGAATGCCTCAACCGATGACAATTGGTTTTGAGGAACATCAATCGTCTGTTTCACAAATTTCTCGCGACTTAGGAGCGTAGAGAAAGCAATGCCTACTCCTGCGTGGGTATCAACGACACCACGCCCATCTGACAGATCATAATGCAGTGAAATGGGCACCTCTAGCCACGCATCGTCAATCCTTAGGTTGGTAGCGGACGATTCAACATCCGTGAACATGTTACTATGTTTCAATCCTATTCCGAGCTTCGCCTCGTCATGCACGGGAAGAAAATATCTCAGTGCAAAGGACCCGGATGTATTCGTCGACGCTGTTGAGTATGACGATATGTTGTCACTGTCAACAAGCTGATAGGCGGAAAGATTGAACATCAGGGCAAGCCGATAGTCATGTGCAGAATTCTTACGATCTTGTCCCGATGCCGTGATAAACATCGTCACAACGAGAACACACGATGCCAGATATTTGATGAACATAATCGCCCCAACCTGATAGATTAGCGAATGACTACTATACGTCGATGTTGTAGCTCTGAGTTGACAGTGATACGAACAATATAGGTACCGGGATGCGTGATAGCAGCTGTTGAGAATGATACAGCACTTGTACCCGGCAAATGCTCCTTCTCATAAACAGTAGCGATCTGTTGCCCCAGCAGGTTTTCAAGATCGAGACGAACGATACCACGTTTTTCCATGCTGATCATGAGATAAGACGTGGCACCTAGTCTAATTGGGTTCGGGTATTGTGCATCAACAGCGAATCCGATTGGTGACGAAATAGCCTCATTAATTGCACTCGTTCCACCACATTCTATTAGCTCTGCTGTCACCCCATCAATGATGCATGACAGAGAATCAATGTGATTCGTAAGAAGAGAGACCCAAGACGCTCGGCCATCGGGATCATATGCAAGGAGGAGAGCTAATGTCTCTGCACCTGGGCGGGTGGTCAGATAGTTGGACATACCGCTATTCTTCCATGCAGTGGAGGCCACATCAGAATCGATCCATTCTGTAGGCAAGGCGGTCGTGTCAAGGGAACTCGGCCATCCTTCACTGTTTGCTTCACCGAAGAAAGTGCCAAGTGTGGGATGATCCACCGCAACTCCCGTAACGAGCATTCCATCAGACGGAGAACGAAATAAATAGAACCAGACCTCTGCCGTTCCAGTCTGTGCATCTAGATTGATGGCGGTCGTCCCAAATACATTCCGTGCGATGACCTGAATCAACGAGACCTTGCCACCGTGATTTATCGAGACGCTGGAGTCAACTGTCGCGTAGTACTGCCTGGCAGTGAGCATCGGTTGAGCGCAAACGTATGTCGAGTAGAGAAGAATACCGATTACAACAAATAGGGAGATCTTCATGATGACACCTTGAGGGTATGTAATAAGCTGCTGCAGAGCATATCGTCTTACAAAATGAGTATCTCGTTTTAGATGCGGAGAGGGCAAACCGCCCTCCCACTATTCATAATCGTGAGGAAATGCCTCAGAACCAGCTGATGACTGCCTCGTATGCGCTCTCAAGCAAACCTCCTACAGTTTCGACAGAACCTGAAATCCAATCGGTTATGTCATCCCAGAAGGTCCTGATCCCCCAATACCCAGATGTAAGAACTGCACCGCTGATCGTGCCCCAGGGCCATCCGTAACGATATGTCCCTATTGCCGCACCAGCAGCATCGGCGAAAACGATCTGCAACCATTCGGGAAGGTTCTCGGTTCGCTTCGCCAAGTAATCCTCTCCGGCAAGGTAGCTCCAGTAGTAGAATGAGTGTTTCATCACTGAGATCGTCACATACGCTGCTCTCTCATTTGTGTTGAATGAGTCGTTACAGATGTCTGTCTCGATCGCAAGAATCGAATCCTCCACATCCTGGGGGTCAGAACAAATTGATCCCAAGGCACCAATTCTGTTGATGTAGTACTGCTCCTTAGCGGTATAGTCCGCATCAGAGAGGTTCTCGAGATAGGCCGCCCAATCGCGGCTCAGATTATTGTCAACCGTATCCTTTGCCTCTGATATTGCAGGAATCCAGTCAGTAGAATATACGTTGATGGAGTCTTTCCACTCTTCAAGCGCAGCAATGAACGAGTCCTGGAAATCCTCCTGATCGCCTGTGTCAGAGACCGAACGCCGAAGCGCATAATTCAATGCCGAGTTGTGATACATACCGATGCTGTCGTGCGGGTTGTCGTTGTTGATCCCTACCGCATAGTTGTCGACCGACACTCGTTTGAGTGCATCAGGAGATAAGGGACCATTGCTGTCGAGAGATTCGCAGGCGACGAATCCCATGATAAGGAGGATGAAGGATGCGGGTATTACGTATCTGATCATACCAGTCCTCCTTAAATTAACGTGATTTCAATTGGCCTATAGGCTCATTTAACCTTACAAAATTCGAACACCACTGTCAATTCATAAGATATATTTTTCTTATTCTCTTTTAACAGGCTGCTAGCTGTCACAAGGAGCAACCCTTGGTGGTATTGGCATCCATGCCGGAGTCATCGGTGCGACGCCCTGTTTGACATTCGCTCTGCCGCGTGCTATATTCATGTAAGTCTCATTAACATTAAATTACATTCCCGATGACACGACGCTATGACAATTCCAGGCGCGCGCAGCAGGCCGCGCAGACGCGGGAGGATATCCTGGCCGCCACGGAGCGGCTGCTGGCGAGCAGGCGGCTGGAGGATATCACCCTCCGGGTGATCGCGGAGGAGGCCGGGACGACGGTACAGACAGTGCTGCGGCACATGGAGTCGCGGGACGGCTGTTTCAGCGCGGTCGCGCGCGAGGTGGCCGCACGGGTGCGCGAGCAGCGCGGGAATGCCGCGTATGACAGCATCGAAGCTGCCATCGCGGATCTCACCGACCACTATGAAGCCGAGGGCAGGCTGATCCTCAACCTCCTTGCGCAGGAGCGGGACGGCAATGCCTTCGTCGCCGAAATGATGCGCAAAGGACGCGCATTCCACCGAAGGTGGGTCCGCCGCTGTTTCGCGCGGGGTATCTCCCGCGGCGATACGGCGGAGATCGACGCCCTCGTGGTCGCCACGGATATTTATGCCTGGAAGCTGCTGCGGCTGGATCTCGGACGCAGCGCACGCGCGACACGCCGCGTGATGTCGGACATGGTTACACGCATACTGGAGGCAGCATGAAACGCATACTGATATATACATCCCCCGCACGGGGTCACCTGTACCCGATGATGGACATCGCCCTCGAACTGAAATCGCGGGGGTATGACGTCCATGTGCAGACGCTCGCTGCGGAACACGACACGGTTGCGGCGGAAGGGATCCATCACATCCCCATCTCCCCCGAGATCGAGGCCCTGCCGCTGGAGGATTACCGGGAGCGCGGTCCCATGGCGCAGTTCACATCCGCCTTCGGCACCTGGCTGCAGCGCGCGCCGCTCGAGATCGAGGATCTGCGCGCGAGTCACGCGCGCATCCGGCCTGATCTGCTCATCGTCGATGTCAACACCTGGGGCGCCGCGGCGTTCGCGGAAGCGCAGGGGAAGCCATGGGTGATGTTCATGCCGTACATCCTGCCGATCGCCTCGCCGGATACGCCGGCGTTCGGTCCGGGCTTCGCTCCCCCCGCGAACGCCCTGCACCGGCTTCGCGACCGCGTCGTCGATGGCCTCGTCCGGCGCGCCGTGCGCGGTCAGCTCGACGGACTCAACACGATCCGCGCGGAGATGGGAGTCCCGACTTTCACGAAGCAGGAGGACATGTACGGCCGTCCCGACCTCCTGCTCTACCGTACCGCGGAGCCCTTCGACTATCCGCGCACGCACTGGCCGGAGAACATCCTCGCCATCGGTCCCGGACTGTGGGCGCCCCCTGCCGGGGCGCCGGACTGGATTGACGCGCTGCCTTCGCCCCGGATTCTGGTCAGCGTGTCGACCGAAAAGCAGGATGACGGCGCGATCATCGAGACCGCGCTGCGGGCGCTGGCGGATGAAAAGGGAAGCCTGATCGTTACGACCGCGGCGCTCGATCCCGCGCAGTTCACCGCCAGCCATGAAAACGTGCGCATCACGCGCTTCCTTTCACACGCGGCCATCATGGACAACATCGATCTCGTGGTAACGCACGGCGGCATGGGCGGAACGCAGCGCGCGCTGGCGGCGGGCGTGCCCGTGTGCGTCATCCCCTGCGGACGCGATCAGTCGGAAACCGCGCGCCGGGTGGATGTCAGCGCATCGGGCAGCATGCTGCCGCTCGGGAAACTCAACGAGGAGAATCTGCGTGCGGCAGTCCAGCAGGCGATGGCGCGCAAAGACGGCGCGGAGAGGATCGCGCGCGCGTTTGCGGAGGCGGGAGGAGCGGTGCGGGCTGTCGAAGCGATCGAACAGCTGTCTCCCTGAATAGAATCATTGTGTTTGTCGTCCGACATTGGAGTGTATATATTGGTATTGCAAAGCCGGCACACCTGACGGGTGTGAGCAATTCCTTGCACTGGTTTTTGCATCAGCCTCTCCCCCGTGGCCGCGGAGGAGAGGCTTTTGTCACGTGACCTATTTCAAAAGCATCATTCGCTCTGTCAGAGAACCGCGCCCGGACTCGAGCCGCACGATGTACGTACCGCTCGGATACTCCGCGCCATCAAAGCTCGCAACGTGATATCCCGCATCACAAACACCATCCTTCAGCACAATCAATTCTCTTCCAAACACATCGAGGACGACAAGCCGTATGTTCATTGGTTCATTGAGTGAAAATGGAATCTCCGTCAAAGGATTGAATGGGTTCGGATAGTTCTGTCCCAACCACATACCAACTGTCAGAGGGGTATTCGCTGCGCTTTCCTCAATGGCCTTCGGGATCGTGACATTCGGATCGTGGAAATAGTCGTTCGTGACGATCGTGATCGTGGAATCGCGTCCTGAGAGCGTCATACGCACGAATACCGTTTTACCTGCGAGCGCATTCATAGAGGAATTGAACTGCGCATCCATCCGTCCGTTATTCATTGCGTTCGGAGCGAGAGAATGCGGCGTAGAAAGCGTAGCTCCGGTCGCAGCGTCGACGATTTCGATAGAGTATAACAGCGATTGCGTCGATTGGAGAGATCCATTCCGGTCCGTTGCGATGCGCAGTCGCAATTGGCCGTTCGCGGGGACGACAAATGGTTTGGTCTTCACGTACTCCGCGACGGTTTTGGTCCTGCCGACGATGAGGGAATCAAAACCGCTTCCCCAATCGATCCCTTCATCCACACCGATGGATCTGACGGTGATCTCACCTACACGCACGGCTATACTGCTGGTGTCCTGCCTCAGTATCACCTCGCGGGAAGAGGAAAGCGTTGTACTCTTCGCCGATTTGGCAAGATGTTCATTCGTGTAACTCAACTCGCTGAGGATGCCGGGATACTGGGCGGACTGGGCTGACGAAACCTGCTTGAGGTAATCCTGGGGAGCATATTCGACCAAATTGGGATGCATCGCGAAAAGAGGAGTCTGAATATGTGCCGGTATGCTCCATGTGCTCAGACCTCCGACATTCTCAAGCTTCAGAACACCGATCATACCGCAGTCGACATTATGTGCGATCCGAAGTCCCTGATCGGCGCTGACATCCGAAACGCCGGTAATCGAGGGCAGCCAGTAAGCCTGGTTGGGATATGCAAGCATGGTTGCGAAACCACCCCAGTTGCCCGCGATTCGCTGCCGGAAATTGATGAATGCACCGTGTGAGTAGTTTGATCCCGACCATGCGACCGCGGGATTGCCGTTGCAGTCGACCGTTGCCGTTGGAGGACCGTATGCATTCTGGCCTGCGTTCGATATGATTTCGGGGGGATGAATCGTTGCCCATGGTGATGACAGGAGTTCGACAGCGGAATACAGGATCTGTGTACCTTCGCGCCAGGCGAGATGGTACTCGGTCGATCCCGGTTTATGGCCTATCGTGGGCCGTACTGCGTCATGTCCCGTCTGCCCGGATTCTTCCACAAACCAGTTCAATGGATTTCCATCACCGTAATCAACATAATACCCGAGCGTCCCGTCATGACGTTCCCACACCGCGAATATCGTTCCCTGGACATCGTCGTAGACAATTGCCGGTGCCGCGTCATCGGAAACGAGCCAGTCAATCGTTGCGATCTGCTCGATCGCTGATCCACCTGTAATTTTCTTGATCTCGATATCGCCGTCGAAATAGTATGCGATGCAGGACGACGAGTAGCCGGCGCTGATGGCAGGACGCTCTCCTGGGCCGATATCGAGTTCCTTCGTCCAGCTCAAACCCATGTCGGTGGAATGAGTGTACCAGATACCCGAGGCGGATTCGTAGACCTGCTGGTACACGCCGTTCGCGATCGTCTGAATGCCGGTCTGGGATTCGATCCAGTCGATCTTGCGCTGCGAGTTCGGACTGGTTGGGCCACGCGAATCGATGGTGCTGAAATACAGACTCGAAACGAGGTGTCCCTTGTATTCCGCATACAGCCAGCCCGTGGCGGAACCGAAGATCGCCGCCCTCGTGTCGTAGAGACCGAGATCCGGAAACCCGGGATCACCACTTTGCGGATCGGCGACGAAATGTGTGTTCTGATCCTTGAACGTATCGAAGAGGAACCAGTCCCCGACCGCCAGTTGCGACTCCGTTTTGGGATCCATCGTCCAGTGATCGACCTGACGGGGAAATCCAAGAGAGTAGTACGGTGGTTCGAGCCAAGATGGATTTCCTGCTCCCAGAAACAACCCTCCGTTCTGCGTCGGCGTCTCTCCGAATGCCCCTTGAATGGTTGGATTCGCGGGATAGGGAAGGAAGCCGTCCAACTGCATGACACTGAATGCATCACTCTGGTCAGGATCGACGTGCCACGGATTCCGGAGCAGCACGTCCGGATGGTTCGCCGGTGTGAAGTCACCGTATTCGAACCGAACACGGATGGTGGGAACCGTTGTCTTGTGTGCCTCCTTGTAGAGAGCCTCAAAATTACCGTTGTCGTCCATCACGATGAAATCCCTCTGATGATCGATGGAACGGTCACGTCGCGGATATTTTCCATGACCGCCACCTGATTGGAGGATGGATTAAGAACGTCGCAGTGCGGGACAGGAATATCCGTCGTATAGACAGGCAAGCCGTTCCCACCGCTGCCGTCAAACTCGTCCGATGCAAACGAGGCTGCCAACGACCGCATCGAATTCATGAGAAAGAAGAGCGGATCCGGTTCGTTGGACGGATCGATGAACGGCTCCTGGGGATACTGATTCAGAACCATTTGCGCATCCCAGTTGATGTTACTCAGATCGGGTGGATTCCCGGATCCCGAGTGGGAGACCCAGATTTCGTAACTGTCGGCGTCGGTGATCTCAATGGTAATGTTGCCTACATGTACCTCTGCGATAATCACCGGCACAGTTTTATTACTATTCGGCATGTGAATATCCCTGTGAGTATGTGCCGGCACACTCATATCCGTCAGCAGATGGCATGCACGACCAAATATCTCCCAGACATACTTGTCACGCTGTGCTTCACTGAGAACAAAACCGGGAGCTGGTGGAAAATTGGCCGGATCCCCGGTGCTCAACGCACATTCGCCGGTGTTGTATAGATCCGCCAGTGATTCATACGCCATGGTTACCTCTGTCATCCCGTCATTCACGGAAGCTGGAACCCAGAAGGTCTGATTGGGCTCCAGCCAGTATGGATCATTCGGATCCCACCAGAAATCGATGATCGCAAGTTGATTGTCAGGTGCGAGCAGGCGGCGGACCTTGTCCATCGCGTTATGGTCTGGTTTAATTGTGATACTCATCGGTGAATTCGTTCCCAGACATACGACACCCCATGTCCCCGAGATCAGTATATCGTCCTTGGTGAGGAAGTTGTTCGATGCGTCGGGATCCCAGAAATGCGTGGTCGTCACGAGACCGTGGAGATAATCCGCATCTTTCCTCAGCCTGTCTTCGATCTGATAATACACTTCACCGATACACCACCCGGGTTTCGTCATATCCATATCCGGGTCATAGCTCGCGATCGGTCCTCCATACGCGTAGCAGACATCTTCTTCATCCTCCCTATAGGCACCGGCAGCAATCGTACGCTGACTCCAGGGTGCACCGGAGGTGTTCATTGTGCCGATATGGTCCTTCAGTTTCAAGGCCACTCGCGGGGCGGCGGCCTCAAGGACTTTAAACGCCTCGAGAACGATGTACTGGTGAATATTCTGACTGTGCATGATGTGGTTTTCTTCCTCTCCACCTCCTCCGGCAGGTTGTGCGGGAAGCAGGGAGGTAATGAGCAGCAAGCCCATGAAAGATATCAATACCGATTTCATGGATTCCTCCATTGTTTGAACGTTCAGCAATTCATGGGTCGTGGGAAACGGCAAAGCCGGCACACCTGACGGGTGTGAGCAGTTCCTTGCACTGGTTTTTGGCTTCATATCTCCTCCGTGGCCGCGGAGGAGTGATCTATATTGGATCAATCATATCGCCCTCCATTCATTGTTGATAGCCTCGTTTTACCACAGCATATGGTCCAAGATATCCGGTTGCCATGACCATTTTCCCTGAAGTTGAAATGCGTCCCGTATACATGCCTTCCGGCTGCTGTGGAAGGATGGTTGCGAAATTGCTGCCGTTGAAATGAATCACCTGGCCACGTTGTACAAGGATGTACACATTGTTGAGCGCCGTGCCGCGAATCCCTGTAACGCATGGTCCCGGCGCGAGCACACGCTGCCAGGAATCGCCGGTTTTGCGGAACACTCCCTGACAGCCCCCGCTGTACCAGACGCCGTCCATGCCCCAGACCGTGATCATCACGTCGCTTCCCGCCTGCTCGGTGCCCACCACCTCGCCATTCTCCAGACGGATAAGGTACCCCCAGTTGCCGCTCTCCTGATCGTAATCACTCACCGCGACGTACATCGTGTCATCACACCCCCAGATGTCCAGATTCGCGGCCGTGGTTTGCGAACCGAATTCGGTGAAGCCACTCCCATCCCAACGAAGAATGGACCCTTTTTCACCGACTATGAAGATATTGTCCGTTCTGTTTCCCCAGATTTTTCGACCACGACCGTGAGCAATACCATTCATGTTGTAAGCTGTCCATGAATTGCCATTCCAGTGCCGGTTGTCAACCCAGATATCATCATGAATCCAGCCGAAAACCGCCCACGCCTCTGCAAAAGTACCGAGGCCGTCTACCCGTGGTTCCACCCTCATCAGCGTCCATTCCTCACCGTCCCAGTGCGCGACGTTCGCGGTTTTCAGGTGGTTGATTTGTCCGGTGTCCTCATCGCGGACGTAAAAATACCCGACCGCCCAGGCGTCACCCTCCGAAAGACAGAAGACATCATTGATTCGGGAGAGATCCTCGCCGAGCGTGTCGGTGTGCCAGATGAAGGAGTGACTCGTCGTGTCCGCACCGCCGTTCGGTTCTGTCGGCTGGTCATCAGAACAGGAACCGAAGAACGCGCACAGCGCAAGAATCGCCGCGCAGGCAAAAACCGCCAGTTTCATACGTCTCATCACTGTACTCCAAGAATCCGAATCCTCATGCATAAAATCGATTCCGTACCAGACGTGTCCATCGGCGCTCCGGCATGCCCCTCCCGGAAAATGACGGCGCAGACGCCAGGACTGTGCCATTCATTGTTGATAGCCTCGTTTGACAAGTGCATAACCATTTGCTCGTCCGCAAGAGAGAACCATTTTCCCAGCCGTTGAGACTGAGCATGTATACATTCCTGCTCCGTCAGGGCTCAGGATCGTGGAAAAAGTGCGGCCGTTGAAGTGAATCATCGATCCCCGATCCACGAAAATAAATATATTATTCAACGCCGTGCCGCGAATCCCTGTAACGCATGATCCCGGCGCGAGCACACGCTGCCAGGAATCGCCGGTTTTGCGGAACACTCCCTGACAGCCCCCGCTGTACCAGACGCCGTCCATGCCCCAGACCGTGATCATCACGTCGCTTCCCGCCTGCTCGGTGCCCACCACCTCGCCATTCTCCAGACGGATAAGGTACCCCCAGTTGCCGCTCTCCTGATCGTAATCACTCACCGCGACGTACATCGTGTCATCACACCCCCAGATGTCCAGATTCGCGGCCGTGGTTTGCGAACCGAATTCGGTGAAGCCACTCCCATCCCAACGAAGAATGGACCCTTTTTCGCCAACGAAAAAGACATTATTTCGGTCTGCCGCCCAAATCTTCCTGGGTCGTCCCTGAGCGATACCGTTGAGATTGTGACCTTTCCATCTCTTTCCATTCCAGTGGCGTGCCGGTGCCCATACATCCGTTGCATCAATGCAATAAATGGCCCAGAGTTCGGCGAAAGTATTCATTCCGTCCACGATAGGTTCCACCCTCATCAGCGTCCATTCCTCGCCATCCCAGTGCGCGACGTTCGCGGTTTTCAGGTCGATCACTTTCCCTGTACGACCGTTCTCGCGAACGTAGAAATGCCCGACCGCCCAGGCGTCGTCCTCCGAGAGGCAGAAGATGTCGTTCACGGTTGATAGTACCCCGCCGAGCGTGTCGGTGTGCCAGATGAAGGAGTGACTCGTCGTGTCCACACCGCCGTTCGGTTCTGTCGGCTGGTCATCAGAACAGGAACCGAAGAACGCGCACAGCGCAAGAATCGCCGCGCACGCAAAAACCGCCAGTTTCATTCGTTTCATTGTCCTCTCCATCCATGTATCAACTATCAGACGATCTCGGAGCAAGCTTCAGAACAGACGGCGACACAGACCATTGCCAGCATAGTTGTCAGAGTTGCAGAGCGGTACATGCCTATGGTAATCCCGGGACTCGCGCGCTCTGCCTGGGAACACTGGCTCTGGCACCGATGCCATCATGGCTGCCGCTGTTCAAGCGGGGGGCGGAACATGGACCGGTTCATGATTCTGGTCTCTGTTCCACGATAGCTCAGAAGTAGTGCGGGGGGGGATAAGAGTTGGTGCACCGTGCGCCAATAACAACAGCCTGATACCCTCACCATACGACTTCCAGGGAAAGCAAAAAACTAGAATGTGGTCTGTAACTGCAAATATAGGCCGTTACGATCCATAATGCAACAATCCGAACAATGAATTCTGAAGTTTTATACGACGGGAGCGCATTTCTTCATTGCAGCGACCGGCTTGACGGCGTCAACCAATTTGCGTGACGCCCAGATCCACGGTGCGGTGGAGCAGATCGATGGTATCCGTGTTGAGGCGTGCTGCCTACGCATCATCCACATGCCGGCGCCAGACGTCGAGGTAGAGTTCGCGGAAGGGCACCCAGGTATCCTGCTCGGCGCGGGGATCGTTGAGGCGCACGATGTTCAACGTGATCTGCAGGTTCTTCAGGGCGGTGTCGAACTGGCTCTTGCTGCAGGCGATATCCTCCATTACCGCGCGGCGCAGTGACGTCGTATCCCACGGCTGTTCCTCCACCAGTTCGTTGATGGACTGTGCGAGACGGTTGAGCGAGCGGACCGGTTTGTATGCGCGGGGGAAGTGCATTTCGGTCATGTATTCCATGTCCATCAGCACCGCGAAGCCGCCCTTGATCTTTCCGTAATAGATATCCTCCGGATACTCCGCCGGCAGCCGCGTCTTCCACGTCCACACCGCATGCATTTTTTCTCCCCATCCCGACTCGCCCTCCTGTTTGTCCGGGAGATCAACGTTTTCCCACAGCGACGTATGCTCCACCTTCTCACTGGGGAACACCGTGCACACCTTCACCTTCTGCACGAATCGGCGCGCCTGGGCGATGGTTTTGATCTTTGCGCTCATGGGTGGGGTACCTCGGGGTGGTTGTCGGTGGGGTAAGATTGGAATCTTCAGGGAAAGAATCCATAGACATATTTGCCTTTTCAGGGCGAAGAGATGGGGCGGGGCACCCGCGCGTTTCCCAGGGCTTCGCCCTGGGCTGAGGCGTTGCGCCCTTTCAGGGCGCACCAATCCAATCCGATCTTACCATCCTGCCATCTTTCCATCATCCCCCCTTTGCACTTTGCACTCTGCACTTTGCACTCTACTTGCCATTCACCCGAAATCCAATTACGTTACACACAGTTCTTTGACACCCCCCATGGTTCCCTCACGGGATGAAAACGGGAACGCCGTGTGATTCGGCGACTGCCCCGCAACTGTGAGCGGCGTCAACCATGCGCAACGTCCACCGGCACGCGCCGGGAAGGAGCGCATGCGGTTTCCCCGCCGGGAGACGCGCCGCGAGTCAGGAGACCTGCCATGGGATTTCGACACAGGCCTTCGCGGGTGAGGTTCCTGATGACGTGCGCGCCATCGCTCCCTTGCCCCCCGTCGTTTCGACACGGGGTTTTTTCGTTTGCGTCCGCGCATCCCCCGCAGGCCACAATAATCAGATATGAAGACCCTGCGGTTTTTTAATTTCAGCTCTTTCCTTCCACCACGCCGGCGATCGGCGGCGGTGTTGGTAATGTTCCTGTTCGCGGCGGGAACGTCGTCCGCGCTCGCGCAGAAGCGGCTGCACAATGACGACACGCTGTTTTTCGCGCTGGCGGAGCAGGTGACGGTGACGGCAACGCGGCTGCCGACGGCGCTGCGCCATGCGCCCGGCGCGACGGATGTGTTTTCCTCCCGTGAGATCGAGCGCCTCCCGGCGAACACGGTGTCGGATGTCGTGGCGCTGGCGCCCGGCGCGACGGTGCGCGATTACGGCGGTGCGGGAGCGCTGCAGCTGGCGTCCCTTCGCGGACTCGGTGCCGAGTACACGCTCGTGCTGCTCAACGGCATGCGCCTCAACGGCGCACAGAATGCGCTGGTGGATCTCGGTCAGCTGAACCTCCGGCAGGTGGACCGCATCGAGATCGCGCGCGGCGGACTGGCGGCGCTGTACGGCAGCAACGCGCTGGGCGGCGTGATCAATATCGTCACCACGCGGCGCGCCGCGCCTCCCGCGCTGCAGCTCGGCTACGGCGCCTTCGGCTGGAAACAGGGCGCGGCATCCGCCGGCACGCAGGGACGCGCGGGACGCGTGTTCGCGGATGTGCGCTACGAGGAGGCCGACAACGATTTCTCCTTCACTCCCGCATGGAACGGCAACGCGCTCGTCCGCCGCAACGCGGATGTGATCCGCCGCAATCTGAGCGCCGGCGGCACGCTGCTGTTCTCCGAGGCCACGCTGTCGCTGTACACGGATTTCTCCAGCTCGCGCGTCGGCACACCGGGGGCGGCGCTCTCCGCGACGCAGGGACGCGCCCGGCAGAACGACGACGCGGCGCTGTTTTCCGCGCTGCTGGACTGGCGCCTCGACGAGTCGCGCATCCTGCGCGTGGGCGGCAGCGGACGCATCGGCCGCCAGGAATACCGCGATCCTTCCATCCGCATCAGCGGCGAGGAGCTGCACAGCATCTACGACGCGCGGCAGCTGAGCGTGACGGCCTCGCTGGAGCAGTCCTTCCCCGGCGACCACCGCGCCACGGTCGGCGTGGAGGCCGGGATCGACGAACTCGAAAGCGCGGAGATCCGCATGGTGCCGCTGCGCCGACAGGCGGCCGTGTTCGGCGCGGGGGATATCCGCCTCGCGCTCGCCGGACTCCCCCTGCGCATCTATCCCTCGCTCCGCTACGACGGGATCTACGACAGCGTCGACGAGCGGGAGATCAACGCCGTGATGCCATCGCTCGGCATCCATGCCGCGCTGCTGCCCGGACGCCTCGCCCTGCGCGCGCGGTGGTCCCGCAGTTTCAGCGCGCCGACGTTCAACCAGCTGTACTGGCGCGAGGGCGGCAATCCCGCCCTGCGGCCCGAGTACTCCACCGCCTGGGAGACCGGGCTCGTATTCACCGGCGGCGGAATGCTCGCATCCGCCGAGGTCACGGCCTTCCGGCACGACATCGACGACAAAATCGTCTGGGCGCCCGGACAGGGGATGTACTGGACGCCGCGCAACGTGCAGCACGTGATCTCCGACGGCGTCGAGGCCGCGGCATCGCTGCGCCTGCTGCGCGACGTGCTGGCGCTGCGGCTGAGCGGACAGTGGATGTCCGCCCGCAAGATGAACACCTCCTTCCCCGGCGACGCGACGCAGGGCAAGCAGCTCGTGTACGTCCCGGAATGGAGCGGTGCCGCCGTGCTCAGTGCCGCGCCCCTGCAATCACTGACGCTGACCGCCACCGCGCGCGTGCTCGGCAGCCGCTTCACCACCGAGAGCAACGACGCCGTCCTGCCCGCGCATGCCGTCATCGACCTCGCCGCATCCGGCACGGCGAAGCTGTTCGGCGTGCGCCACGAGCTGAAGCTCGAAGTGCGCAACCTGTTCGACAGCGCCTACGAAGTCATCGCCTTCTATCCGATGCCCGGACGGCATCTGCGCCTGATATTCACCACATCTGTACCCTGAAAGAGAGATTCATGAAACGCCTGTTCATTGCACTGCTGACCATCGCATTCTTCCTTCCCGCAAGCCTGTTCCTCCCCGCATGCTCGGATGACGACGGGGGCATCACGCCCACCGTGCCGGTGGATTCCCCGCGGAAGATCTACATCCTCAACGAGGGGAGCTTCCAGCGCGGCAACGCGTCGCTGAGCCTGTATCTTCCAGACTCCAACGAAGTGTTCAACGACGTGTTCGAGACCGCCGCGGGACGCGCGCTCGGCGACGTGGGCAACAGCATGACGCTGCATGACGGGCGGCTCTGGATCGTGGTCAACAATTCGAACAGGATCGAAGTGCTCACCACCGAGGATCACGCGCCGATCCGGTCGATCGAATGTCTCCCGGATGCGAGTCCGCGGCACATTGTCTTCGACGACGCCGGCACGGGATACATCAGCAACCTGTACCGCAACTCCGTTTCCGTGTACGACTCGGTGACGAACTCCTTCATCGCGGAGATCCCGGTCGGCGACAATCCCGACGGCATGGCCATCGCGGAGGGGAGCCTGTTCGTGGCGAACAGCGGGTTCGGCAACGACAACACCGTCTCGGTGATCGATCTCGTCACCCGGCAGGTGGACCGCACGCTGCAGGTGGGTGATTATCCCACCGCCATGCTGCACCTGCCCGGCGGCGGCATTGCCGTGCTGTGCACCGGCGCCTCCAACAACTGGGAGGATCCGAACGACGACACCCCCGGCGGACTGTACATCATCGATCCCGCGACGCGCACGGTGGTGGATTCACTCACGCTCGGCGGCCATCCCACGCGACTCGCGCGCGACGAGCAGGGCCACGTCTACACCATCGACGGCGGGATCACGCGCATCCATCTCGCCTCGAAATCCGTCACGAAGGATTTCATCCCCGGCACGTTCTACAACCTCTTCGTGGATGTGAGGGATGGAAAGATCTACGCCACCGACGCCGCCGACTTCGTGCAGAACGGCACGGTGGATGTGTACTCCCTGAGCGGGACGAAAGAGCGCACGCTGAGTGTGGGGGTGATTCCGAGTTCGATGGTTGCGGTAGAGTGAATTGCTTTATTCTGTCGGATCGTCTCTCCTGTCTTTGCGATCTTGTGAGGGATCCTCACCGGTCGGGCCACCCTGCGGGATGGCGGTGCCGTCGTTGAAGGGGGGGATCCAGGACATGTTGAATTTGGTGTTAAAGATAGGATCGGCGTCCGGATTCGCGTCACCACCACCGCAAACGACGGTCAGAAATGGTGTATCCCCTGATACCACGGAGTATCCCGGGGTCATGTCGACATAGGCATAGGCATAATCACCGAAGACAGTGAATGCCGCCGGATCGACCGCTCTGTCATCGATACGAATGCCGTTGCGGCTATCCGCTCTCGTGACAAGGATGAGATACAGGTTCTCATACGCCGGTGGAACTTCGAAAGCACTGCTGAAAACTCGATGATCTACATTCGGCTGATAGAGATCATCGGTCACGACATAATAGCGACGACCCCAGAGATGCGGCGGCAAAAGGGGGAGACAGCCACCATAGTATGTCGTATCGGTACCGAGATATTCCCAGTCGAGATGATGCTGATACAGCGCGACCGGTTTGTCGGATCGGATAATGGTCGGGACCGAAATGAGCGTGTCGACATGTTCCGCGCGGTCAAGGCGGATCGGTTCCGTACCGTCGAACAGTGTCAGTTCTGTCTCATCTTCGTATGCCATGATGCGCAACAGGTCCTCCTGCGTGCGTGCACCTTTCTTGTGAAACGGCACGAATACATATTCCGTCCCCAGGTGACTACGCGGAGGATGATACAGGGAACGCAACGGATGAAACCGGAGTCCAAAATTATTTCTATGTCCCGGAAATACCTGTGTCATGATGACCATGGAGAGCCAGATCGGGCCTTCGCTGACGATCGAATCGCCCGCGCCGTCCGGCTTGAGGTCTCGGTCGTTCTGAAATCCCGGAGACCAATGGTTATAGCGGTTTCGGATAAGTCCATAGGATTGATTATACGCTCCCAAAGTCCCGCTTGCGGGAAGGACAAAGTCGATCACCGTGCCGGCAGGCGAGCGCTGTGTGAACCACCAAAGAGTGTAGGACGAAAAACTGTATTCATTACTGCATTGCATGCGAATGACATGGCTGTTACCACACCCCGTGATTTCCGCAGAACCGCTCTGCATGTTCCCGTGAAAAAAATACAGGGAATCCCACCAGACGACGGGCCACACCGTGAAACCATCGAGAGCAATGGATGCGCCATGATCCCTGCGGAAAAGTCCGATTTCCCGGTCCGTGTCGACAGTGACAAAGCGTTTCCGATAGTATGTCACGGAATCGGGTGCCTGGGTTCTTGTCGGTCCCCGGGGACTGAGCATGACGGACACGGGCTTGTTCGGCCGCACCGTCACGGTCGTATCCCAGTACAGATCACGTTCAGAGGCCGGTTCGGTTACCTGATCACCGTAAGGAAAGGTGATCGTCGCTGTCGCCACGGAGTCGCTCACGAGACTGAGAATCGCGTCTACCTGTATCGGCACGACATAGTGCCTGGCAAATGTGCTCGCTCCTTTTTCCGCCGGCGGGGGTGGCATGAGTCCCACCGCCGTCACTTCCTCACGGGTTGCACCTGACCGCAGCGGATACCTGTTCCACTGCAGCAGCACGGCAACGTCGGTGATCAGTAGGCCGGAAGCTTCGTAGCCGTACACGGCCGTGCCGAGATACCCGTGATACGTCCAGCGTCCCACGGTCACCGCATCCGGTGTGCTCAGCGCCTCACCGCGGATTCTGCATCCGGCTGAATCCGGAAGGAACGCCGGCGAATGCATCACCAGGCGATCGGGGATTTCGCCGCCGCTCAGCCGCTGTTCACGGGTGAATTGCTCGGCATTCCCGCGAACGGTCACGTAGTCGTTGCCGGCAGCATCGAGATCCTCCATCACCGTCATACCGACGTCGAGATCCTCCCCGCTCGTGTTCTCCACGATCACATGCACGCGTACTTCATCGTAGAGACTGTCCGACACCGGTTCAAGCTCCTGGACGATCCGCGCGATACCGGCTCCCGCCCGTACACGCCATGTGCAGCGCAGACGGTCGGACAGCACTTCCACCGACCCGCGACCGAGATACCGCACCGGCGCAGATGCACTCATCTCCGAACCCTTGTAATTCGCATATATCGCATCGCCGATCGACACGCTGATATGCGAGGTCAGTCCCAGATCATCGGCGAACAGCAGCGACCTTCCGTCCGCGGTGCGCGCCGCGAACCGTCCGGTGTTCCGGTCCAGCACCGCCGTCACCCGGCCGTTGGTCAGCGTCACGATATCCTGCTGCGCCGGAAGAAGCTCCGGAAGCAGACAGGATAGCAGGACTGCTGAAATCAAATATCTATATCGAAGCTTCATGATGCACCCATTGGATTCTGGAATTTCACGGTATCGGAACATCCACCCGCCACCCTGCGCCCATGTGAAGACGCAGAGTGGCGGGTTCCATGTCGTGATCACTGATCACACTTCGTTCGTCAATGGTCACCTGAGGATCTGCATCATACGCGTGCGTGTCACCGCTCCCGCCGTCAGACGCACGAGATAAGTGCCACTCGGGAGCGTGCCACGGTGGAAGACCACCCGCGATTCACCCTCCGCATACCAGCCTTCCGCAAGACGCTGAACCTCGCGGCCGTTGATGTCGTAGACGGACACGGTGACGTTCCTCGCTTCAGGAAGCGTGAACGTGATCATCGCCGACTCGGTGAAGGGATTCGGGTGGACTTCGTGCAGCATGTATCCCTGCGCATCCGGTGCGGTATCGGAGCGCTTCGGTGTCGCGGAAGCCGAGGAGCCGCCGATCAGGCGATGCACCATGATGATATCCCGGTTCGTGGGAAATGCCTGCAGAAGCGTATCGATACTCGCACGGGCCGCTGCTGCCGATCCATCCCAGTACATTGCGAGAGCGGCCATGGCATGTGCCGATGTATACGCCTGGCTCCCACGTGCCGTCTGCTGCGTCATTGCGAGCAGGGCCTGTGCCGCACCGCTCCAGTCATCCGCCGCCATCCGCGCCGAAGCGAGATAGCGATAGGCGGGAAGCTGCACCTCCGGGCGGCTGCAGTTCGCGATCATCTGTTTGCAGTACGATTCAACAACGGCAGGTTCAGCGATGCGCCACACCAGTCCCAGACCCATCGCCGCATTCTGCGCCGAGAGTGTATTGCGCTGTCCGTACAGAAGCGTGCGCAGCGAATCCGCCGCGAGCGCCTCCCATGATTCACACAGCGCGAGCGCTTGCGCATTATATATCCCGCCCGGAGCGGGGGAGGAACTGCGATCCTCGAAATGACAATTCGCCATATCCTGCACAAGTGCATCGCGGGTATCCACGGTGGAGTTATCCACGTTGAATATCGTATTCCCGTTCCAGAAGTCGCGGTGCAGATACGCTGTCGAGTACTGGAACCACCCCTGCAGCGTGGTCGGATAATAGACCGAGCTTTCACCGCCCTGGTAATGCGGCTCCGATCCGTTGTAGTACGCACGACCCAATTCAAATGTGGCGTAATGCCCGAAGAGATTGTAATTGTTATCGTAGATGCAGTTCCGCGCAAGCGAATCGGGGTTATCCCAGCGCGGCGGGTGCGACGGAGATTCATAACCGTTTACCGCGGCATAGAGCATGCACAGACCGGTGTTCTGTCCGTGTACGGTGCTGTGCCGAACCGTCAGCCAGACATCGTTGAAAAAACCGTACACGCCGTTCCAGCTTTCTCCCGCAACGGTATTGTTATCGAAAATATCGCACGAGTCGATGATGGCCCGCGATGCGCCGGAGACGAGCACGCCATTCTGCCGGTTGTAGTATATCGAACAGCGATGCAGCCGCGCGGTCGAACCCTCACCGACGACGATACCGTTCTGATTACTGCTGCTCCCGAAGACGCCCTTGTACAGCTCAATTTCCGAATCCGTGATGAGCAGTGCATTCGCTCCGCACCAGTTGCTGGTGACATCGTGAATGATGCCATTGCTCCCGTCAATTTCGATACCGTCATCGGAACTGTGATAGACTCGGATGGTATACCCTTCGACATCAGCACAGCCATCGATGAAGAGCCCCGTGACGGCATATAGAACATTGAAGCGATTCAACCACAGACTCGACGACTGATCGCAATGCACGCCGTTCCAGTCCCCCGCCGCTGGCGTGTCCGAGAGGGACTGCAGGTAAACGAATTCATTCTGATACTGTGTCTGCATCGTGATCAGTTCACCGTACACGGTGAATCCCGTGCCCGCGTCGAACAGCATCGTGGTATTCGAATACCCGGCCGGCCCCTCGTCGAAGCCATTGATCACCAGCGATGCGCCATCCGGCACCGCGATATCGGTATACACTGTCAGGTCCACATCCAGCAGCGCCGCTTTCACTCCGGTGGACGGCAGAGGGAGCAGGTTGTCGTCGCCTTCGACGTGGAAAATCTCGTCGTTGTATGTCGTGCGTTCGCGTTCGTAGGTGCTGAGATGGGTTGCCTGGATCAGCTCCCAGTAGTCGTACGTGCTGCCGTTCGTGACCGTCGCCGCTTCCATCCATGTGCCGTTCACGCCGGGTGAGCGGACATGGAGATTCACATCGCTGCCGTCGTATTCGATCAGGATCCTGTACACCGAGGAATTGCTGCCCGCTCCCCATTTCGCGTCGATAAGGTTGAGGCGGAAGTAACCTACACCGTAGATGTAGAATTCGTATTCCCCGCAACCGAGCGTATCGGCCCAGAAATCTACATCACCTGACAATCCGTCCTTCGACCATGGTCCGTCATATCCGCAGGACTGATCAGCATTCAGGCTTTGTTGGTTGTCGTCATGCGCAAACCTGTGTGTAAGCTCGAGTTCGTCATCAAATATCAGGTTCGTGGCGTAAAATGTTAGCGCAACTTGGTCTACAGACGAATTATTCCAGAACACAACCTCGCTGTTCCCTGCGTCGAAGTTGATCTGGGAGATGAGTGGTGAGGCGGTCAGGGCAAGCAGCAGAAGAACTGCCGTGATCCTACGTACAAGTGCAGCAAAAATCATGCCGTAACTGAGATCCTGAGATCCTGTCTGTCGTGTCGGTGGGTGCTTTCATGAGGATTCACTCCTTCCTTAGATGATTGAAAAATGGAAATGTATGATCAGGCGTCCCGCCCTGCTGCATATACAGCCGAGAGAAGAAGCTCATGGCCCCCGTAAGCGAGTGAATCATCATCAGAAATCCTCACCACTCTGTCGCCCGCCCCCGGGCAACACGAGTGAATACTTCATTATCAGACTGTGAACGGTAGATTACAGATCCATCCTGATAATGTCAAGTAATAAGAAAAGCTTAGCGTTTTTTGTGGGAAGGGATTGCGGGATACCCACTACCGACGCCGCCGACTACGGGCAGAACGGCACGGTGGAGGTGTACTCCCTCGGCCTTTCTACCATCCGAACAGCCAGCCGCCGCCGTGCTCGTCGCATTCGGCGGGGAGGAGCGTGGTGTTGACGGGGTACAGGGCGGTGTCGGGACAGTCGTCGGTGGCCATGAGTCCGGTGTCGCGGCAGAGGGGGAGGTATTCGACGGTGGTCGGCTGCGTGAAGCTGCTGTCGGCGGGGGTGAAGGAGGAGATTGCGGACATGGTGCGTCCCCAGATGGGCGCGGCGACGGTGCCGCCGTAGCGGTAGGCGCCGGTGAGCTTGCGCGCCGCGTCGTCGTATCCCACCCAGACGGCCATGGCGTGCGCGGGCGTGTATCCCACGAACCAGGCGTCGGTGGAGTTCTGCGTTGTGCCGGTTTTCCCGGCGGCAGGACCCGCGTAATACCGCCGCACCGCGGTTGCCGTTCCGCTGTCCACCACGGCCTGCAGGGCGTCGGTGAGGATGTACGCCGTGGCGGAATCCAGCACGGTCGCGGTGTCGGGACGCGCGCGGTACAGCGTGCGTCCGTGCCGGTTCTCGATGCGTGTGATGAAATGCGCCCGGGCGCGGTGTCCCATCGACGCGATGGTGCCGAATCCCTCCACCATCTCGAGCGGTGACAGCTCGGAGGTGCCGAGGGCGAGCGAGGGGAATTCCCGCAGCTCGGCGTCCACACCCATGCGGTGCGCGAAGGCCGCCACGCGGGCGGGATCGGTCAGCTCCACCATGGCATGCGCGGCGACGAGGTTGAGCGATCGCAGGATGCCGTAGCGCATGGGAACGAGCGCGTAGCTGCTGGTGTCGGAGTCGTTCATCGGACGCCACTCCCAGGCGAGACCGGAGTCGACGACGATCGGACTGTCCATGATCGGTGTGGCGAGCGTGTAGCCCTGCTCGAGCAGCGAGGCGTACAGGAAGGGTTTGAAGGACGATCCCGGCTGGCGCCGGATCTGTACGGCGTGGTTGAGTCCGCGTCCGCTGGATTCCGGATTGCCGCCGATGAGCGCGCGCACGGCGCCAGTGTGCACATCCGTCAGCACGGCGCCCACCTGCACGTCGCGCATGTTCCCGGGCAGCTCCTCCCACTGCGCCGCGACGGCATCCTCCGCCGCCGTCTGCATGCGGCTGTCCATCGTCGTGAAGATGCGCAGCTGATCCTTCTGCAGATAGATTCCTTTCCCTGCGAGGAGTTCGACTGCCTCACGCCGCACCCACTCGGCGAAATGGCGTCCGATGTGCTTGCGCGGCGAGAGTGCGAGCGGCTGCGTTTTGAGTTTGCGGTATTCGTCGGTGGAGATGCGCTCGACCTCCACCAGGTTGTGCAGCACTTCGTTGCGGCGGCTGAGCGCCTTCTCCGGGTGTTTGAGGGGATTGTAGCCTTCGGGGGATTTGAGGAGTCCGACCAGCGTGGCGCTTTCGGTGATGCTCAGGTCCGCCGGATTCTTGTCAAAGTATTCGCGGGCCGCGGACCAGATGCCGTAGCTGCCGCCGCCGAGGTACACGGTGTTGAGGTACAGCAGGAGGATTTCATCCTTGCTGTATTTTTTCTCCAGCTCGCGGGCGAGGTCAATTTCCTTGAGCTTGCGGGAGATGGAGCGCTCATGCGTAAGGAAGAGGTTGCGCGCGAGCTGCATGGTGAGCGTGCTGCCGCCCTGCGTGTTGCCGGTGAGGGTTTCGAGCACGGCGCGGCCGAGTCCCTTGTACGACACGCCGTCGTGATTGTAAAAGTCGCGATCCTCGGTGGCCAGCAGGCAGCGGATCACCCACGGCGACACCGCGCCCGTGCTTCGCAGCTCCACCCGCCGCTCGGCGCCATAGTAGTCCAGCACTTCGCCGTCCGCGGTCAGCGCGTACGAGGCGTACGACAGTTCCACCGGCGGGAGGTCCTGTGCGACAGCCGGCTGCGGCACGATCAGCGCCGCAAAGAGAAGGACATGGAATCGGATGCTCGTGCGTGTCATATCGGTGGTCATCATCGAACAGAGAGAAGGTGACAGGTAGCTTCGTTCACCACAAGATCATTTCGCGTGTGTCATTGGTCCGTCATGGAATAACCGTATGTACTCAGAATACAGAAAGCGCCTGTTTCGTCGTTGTCCTGTCATTTCATGAAGGACGCCTTGTTGTACGAACTGAGCCACGAGGTTGTTCGCGGCCTGGTACGAACTCCCGGTGAGATCCTGAACCTCACGAACCGATACAATCGGGAGCTCAAACAGAAAGTCGAGTACGCGATGGCCATTGCTGGCGGCACGGCCGCAGCTTTCGGTAATAATCTGGCGATGCCGCTCGCGCAGGAGGAGAATCTGTCGCGCAGTCTCCGCTGCCTGCTGACTCACTTCGAAGATTCCCTCCAGGAAAAAGCGCATCCATCGCTCCCAGTCTCCTTCATCACGAATTGCCTGCAGGCAGTCATAATATTCCTGCCGATGCTGCTTGAAGAAATGCGAGAGATACAATACGGGCTTCTGCAGCACGTCACTCCGGCAGAGAAGCAGAGTTATCAACAGCCGTCCGATACGGCCGTTCCCGTCCAGGAACGGATGAATGGTCTCGAACTGGGCGTGGGCGAGTCCGATACGCACAAGCAGCGGTATCGGCTCCTCTGAATGAAGAAAGTGCTCAAGGTCACCCAGCAACCGGGAAAGTTCATGTGACGGAGGTGGAACAAAGGATGCCTCACCCAGTGTGCAGCCGGCAGGACCGATCCAGTTCTGGGTTCTGCGCAGCTCTCCGGGCGACTGCTCTCTGCCTCGCACCCCGGACAGCAGGCGCTCATGAATCTCACGTATCAAGCGAATTGATACCGGCAACGTTACGAGCCGTTCGAGTCCATAGTTCATCGCATTCACATAATTGAGTACCTCACCCACATCATCAGGACGCGTTGGAGAAAGGATTCGTGCCTCGGCTGCCAGCACATCGCGCAGGGAACTCTGTGTCCCCTCAATCTGACTGGATAGCACGGCCTCTTTCCGAATGTACATGGCAACGAAAAGATCCGGGTGTGGCAAGGTTTGAATGGAGCCGTCGAGTCTCCCCAGTGCACGATCCGCTTTCGACAGGAGGAACTGCAATTCTTCATCAATCTGTATCGGAGGATGCGGCGGCAGCTTCTCCGGAATAAATGCACGATAACCAGCAGACTGCTGCACATATCGGCCGGATCGGAATTTTCGTGAATCCGAATTCATACCACCCGCTGCCTTGAACATGTACTCATAAAACTTCCTTATTCAAGTCAGTCATTAATATACGGGATTTTTTCGATCATATTGAAGGCAGAGGGAGATGTGTTCCGTGTCAAACAGCGGGCTGGAACATGTCGCCCTTTCAGGGCGAATCGAGGATGGCAGGAGGGCCGCGCTCGAACCCCACGCTCACGCGTGGGGCTACCGTGCTCCATTTTGCCATCTTTCCATCTATCCATTTTTTGTATTTTTGTGGGATGGGTTTGCCTGAAACGCCATATCGCCTGAAACTCACTGTCACGGGCATCGTGCAGGGGGTGGGATTTCGTCCGTATGTGTACCGGCTGGCGCGGGAGTGCGGGCTCGCGGGGTGCGTGTGCAATGACGGACGCGGGGTGGAGATCGATGTGCAGGGCGCGCGGGTGCGGGAGTTCGTCGAACGGCTGCCGCGGGAGGCGCCGCCGCTGGTGCTGATCACGGATATCCGGGAAGAGGCATTGCCGCCGGGCGATGCCGGGGAGTTCGTGATCGTGCGGAGCGCGGAATCCGCGGTGACGTCGGCGATGATTCCGGCGGATGTGGCGACGTGCGACGACTGCCTCGCGGACATGCGCGATCCGTCGAACCGCCGCCATCGCTATCCTTTCACGAACTGTACGAACTGCGGTCCGCGATACACGATCACCGCGTCGATTCCGTACGACCGTCCGTCGACCTCAATGCGCGATTTCCCGATGTGCGAGGACTGCGCGCGCGAGTACGCGGATCCCGATGACCGCCGCTTCCACGCGCAGCCGAATGCGTGTCCGGTCTGCGGCCCCCGCCTGCTGTTCCGCCGCAACGCGAAGCTGGTGGGCTGTGACGTGGACCTGCTGGGCGATCCCGCGCTGCAGGCGGCGCTGGCGGAGGTGGCCGAGGGACGCATCCTCGCACTGCGCGGACTCGGCGGCTATCACCTCGCCGTTGATGCGCGCAGCGACAGAGCGGTGCATCTGCTGCGCGTGCGCAAACACCGCTATGAAAAGCCCCTCGCCGTCATGGTACCGGATCTCGACGCGGCCCGACGGCTCTGTCGTGTGTCCGATGCGGAGGCCGCGCTGCTGACATCCGCGCAGCGGCCGATTGTCATCCTCCAACAGTGCGACGGCAACGGCATCTCGCCGGAGGTGTCGCTCGACAATCCCACGCTCGGCGTGATGCTGCCGTACACGCCGCTGCATCACCTGCTGATGGAAGGAGCCTGCGACGCGCTGGTCATGACCAGCGGCAACATCAGCGAGGAGCCGATCTGCACGGACACCGCGGAGGCCGAACGCCGGCTGGGCGACATCGCCGACGCCTTCCTGCATCACGACCGCGACATCCTGCAGCGCTGCGACGACTCGGTGTTCCGCGTCACCGGCGGCGAGGCGCAGCCCGTGCGCCGCGCGCGCGGATACGTGCCGCGTCCCGTCCTGCTCGCGGACGATGGTCCCGCCGTCATCGCCACGGGCGCGGAGCTGAAAAACACCTGCTGCGTGACATCCGGCCGGGCCGCCTTCCTGAGCCAGCACATCGGCGACCTGGAGAATTTCGAGACGCTGGGCTTTTTCGAGGAGACACTGGCGCATCTGCTGAAGATCTTCGAGGTCGCGCCCGCCGCCGTCGCGCATGACCTGCACCCGGACTATCTCGGCACGCAGTGGGCGAAGGGCAATCTCGACAGCGCGCTGCAGCGGCGCTTCGCCGGCCTGCCGCGCATCCCGGTGCAGCATCATCACGCGCACCTGGTCTCCTGCCTCGCCGAGCACGGCACGGACGACCCCGCCATAGGCGTGATCCTCGACGGCACGGGCTACGGAACGGACGGCACGATCTGGGGCGGGGAATTTCTCACCGGCAGCAGCGCCGGCTTCGAGCGCGCGGCGCACTTCGCTCCCCTCGCCATGCCCGGCGCGAACAGGGCGGTGAAGGAGCCGTGGCGCATGGCGTATGCCTGCCTGCACGCGGCGTTCGGCGGGGATGCCGGCACAGAGCATGGCGGAGAGCCCGCTACGACATTCGGCGCGGATGCCGGTGCGGTGACCGGCGAACATATCAAAGCGGTTTTCCCCGAATGGTTCGCGCGCCGCAGTGCGGAAGAGCTCGAAGCCGCGCGTTTCGCGCTGGAGGGCGGGGTGAACGCGCCGCGCACGTCGAGCTGCGGACGGCTGTTCGACGCGGTGGCATCGCTCGTCGGACTCCACGATGCCGTCCACTTCGAGGCGCAGGCGGCCATCGCGCTGGAGCATGCCGCTGCGGCCCATGGCGCGGCACGGGCGCCGTATCCCTGGTCCCTCCGCGAGGATGAGGAGAAAAAGATTGTCCTTTCCTTTTTCCCCGCAATTCAGGAAATTGTACAGGATATGCGCTCGGGCGCTTCTGCCGGCATGGTGGCGTCCCGCTTTCACGGGACGCTGATCGCCGCCTGCGCGGAGACGGTCGAGCGCATCGCCGCGCGCAGCGGATTGCGCACCGTCGCACTGTCCGGCGGCTCCTTTCAGAATGCCATTCTGCTCGAAGGACTCCGCGGCGCGCTCACGAAACGAAACTTCACCGTGCTGACGCATGCGCAGGTACCCGCCAATGACGGCGGCGTCGCGCTCGGGCAGGCGGTGATCGCACGAACACACATCCAGGGTTGAATTATGTGTCTGGCTGTCCCGGCCAAGGTTCTGGAGCTGCGTGACGACGACATGGCGCTGGTCGACATCAGCGGCACGCAGCGTGAAATCAGTCTCATGGTGCTCGACGGCGATGCCGCTCCGGGCGACTACGTGCTCATTCACGTGGGGTATGCCATCGAAAAAATCGACGAGGAAGAGGCGCAGCGCACGCTCGAACTCTTCGCGCAGATGGAAGAGTTCAACGCGCCCGCGCCCGAAGGAGAGGATCCCTTCGCATGAGCCTGCTCGCCTCCTTTCGCGACAGCGCGCGGGCGAAACCCATTCTCGAACGCATCCGCGCACGCCGCGGCGGACCGGTTTCCATCATGGAATTCTGCGGCGGCCACACGGTCGCCATTTTCCGCAGCGGCATCCGGTCGGTCATGCCCGAACGCGTGCGCATGCTCTCGGGACCGGGCTGTCCGGTCTGCGTGACCTCCAACGCCGACCTCGACCGGGCTGCGGCGCTGGCAAAGCTCCCGGGCGTCATCCTCGCCACGTACGGCGACATGCTGAAGGTGCCCGGCAGCCATGAATCCCTCGCCGAGGTGAAGGCGCAGGGCTATCCCGTCGAGGTCGTGTACTCCACGCTCGACGCGCTGAAGCTCGCCGCGGCGCATCCCGACCGCGAGATCGTCTTTTTCGGCATCGGCTTCGAGACCACCGCTCCCGCCGCCGCGGCCGCCGTGCTGCAGGCCGAGGCGAAAAAGCTCCGCAACTTCTCGCTCTGCTCGGTGATGAAGCTCACCATTCCGGGCGCGAAGGCGCTGCTCTCCATGGGCGAAGTCAACGTCGACGGCGTCATCGGTCCGGGCCACGTCGCCTCCATCATCGGGGCCGACGCATGGCGTTTCCTTCCCGAGGAATACGGCATCCCCGTCGCCATCAGCGGCTTCGAGCCGCTGGACCTGCTCGCCGCCACCGACGCCATCCTCGGCATGATCGACGACGGCGCACCGGATCTCGTCAACACCTACAGCCGCATCGTCAAACCCGAGGGCAACCGGAAGGCCTGGGGCGCGGTGGAGCGCGTCTTCGAGCTGCGCGGCGCGTCGTGGCGCGGCTTCGGCGACATCCCGGCGAGCGGACTCGCCCTGCGCGAGGAGTTCGCCGCCTTCGATGCCGACCGCCGCTTCCCCCTCGACATTCCTCCCTCGGAAGAGCATCCGGCCTGCCGCTGCGGCGAAGTGCTGCGCGGCGTGGCCGAACCCACCGACTGCACGGCCTTCGGCGCGGCCTGCACGCCCGAGCATCCCCTCGGTCCGTGCATGGTCTCGAGCGAGGGCAGCTGCGCGGCCTACTATCATTACAAGCGACAGGCGGTCTGACATGAGCGACACGCATATCCTGCTCGCGCACGGCAGCGGCGGCACCCGCATGCACGCGCTGATCCGCGACCTCTTCCTGCCGGCATTCGACAATCCCTACCTGCGCCAGGGCAACGACCAGGCGCTGTTCGAGACGCCGAGCGGACGCATCGCGTTCACCACGGACTCCTACGTCGTGCAGCCGGTGATCTTCCCCGGCGGTACCATCGGCGAGCTGGCCGTGCACGGCACCATCAACGACCTCGCCGTCGGCGGCGCGCGTCCGCTGGGACTGTCGGTGGGAATGATTCTCGAGGAGGGGCTCGAGATGGCGCTGCTCGAGGATATCGTGCGCCGCATGAAAGCCGCCTCGGAGGAGGCCGGCGTTCCCGTCGTCACCGGCGATACCAAGGTCGTCGAGCGCGGGAGCTGTGACAAGATTTTCATCAATACATCCGGCGTAGGCATCGTGCCGGAGGGAGTGAACATCGACGGCGCGGCCGCGCGTCATGGAGACGCGGTGATCATCTCCGGCAGCATCGGCGACCACGGCGTGGCGGTGATGTCGGAGCGTCGAGGCGTACAGTTCTCCACTCCCGTCGTCAGCGACACGCAGCCGCTGCACAAACTGGTGCGCCGCATGCTCGGGGTGACGAAGGATATTCATGTCATGCGGGACCCGACGCGCGGCGGCGTGGCGACAACGCTCAACGAGATCGCCGGACAGTCCCGCGTCGGGATCGAAATCGACGAGGAGGCGCTGCCGGTCAGCGACGAGGTCAACGGCGCCTGCGACCTGCTCGGGCTCGACCCGCTGTACCTCGCCAACGAGGGCAAGCTCATCGCCATCCTTCCCGACGAACATGCGGAGTCCGTGCTCGATGCCATGCGCGCGACTCCGGAGGGCGCGGGCGCCTGCCGCATCG
This sequence comes from uncultured Ignavibacteria bacterium, assembly GCA_913061095.1. GTDB lineage: Bacteria > Bacteroidota > Ignavibacteria > SZUA-365 > SZUA-365 > BM516. The sequence continues at coordinate 33,848 of CAJXVM010000026.1, read as the reverse complement.
GACGCGTGGTGGAGGACCGGCCCGGCATCGTGCGCATGAACACCGGCATTGGCGGCACGCGCATCGTCAACGTGCTCAGCGGGGAGATGCTGCCGCGCATCTGCTGATTCCGGGGGGATTTCTTTGCGTTGACTTGCGGGCAGGGATTTTCTATTTTTTTTATCTGACCACGAGGATGCCTATTCCATACGTCCGCGCAATCGCGGCCGCGTTTTCATGCACTGACGCTCGGAGGATACGAAGGGTATGCAAAAAACACTGATCGTGCTCGCACTGCTGCTGCCGTTCATCAGCGTGGCACAGGGGCAAACGGGAACAACACAGCAACACCAGCTGCGGGAGGCCGTTGACCGCCTGCCGCTCGAATCCCCATTCCGGAATATCGCGAACGAAGCGTTTTCAAAAACCGCGACACCGCCGCCGTTTGTCTGTCCCCTCTGGCTGTATTATCAGAACGGACCAACCGCATCTTTCTATTATCACGAAGAACACCTTCCGACGTCGGAGTGGGCCGTCAAAGTCACCAGCCCGGATCCGCCCGCATCGGCATGCACGGTATGGACGGTGAAGGTCTCCTTCGAACTCCTCGATGCAGCGCTCACCGAGAAGGATACTATCCGGATTTTCGTGCGCCGGGCGACTCCGCCGTACGCAACCATCTACGAGACGTATTTTCTCGCGCGTTCCGGTGAAAACGAGGGGCATTTCGAAATCGATCCGCCCATCGTGCCGCCGCTGAACGTCCGGCCGATTTTCACGGGCAGCCCGCTTCCGGATGTGCTGATCGGGTATCAGGTCGTCGGGGACAGCACGCACAAGGTGAAATGGAAATTCACTACCCCGTCGATGTACCAGAACAATCCGCATTCCTTCAAATTCCCCACACGCACGAGTATTACTTCGACATCACAGGCACTGGGAGTGAGCACGGACTGGGTGTTCGAGACGAAGATGTGCTGCAATATTCCCATTCCCGTCGAGCTGTCACTGTTCAACGCGCAGGTGGAGGGCGACGAGGTGCACCTTCAGTGGCGCACGGAATCCGAAACAAATAATTTCCACTTTGAAATCCAGCGCGCGAGGGATCCCGACGGTCCGTGGGAGACCCGCGGGTTCGTTGCCGGGAATGGAACGACCACGCTGCCGCAGGATTATGCGTACCGCGACGGGATCACCGGGGAGGATTTCACGGGCGGCAGACCACCGGTGTACTGGTATCGCCTGATGCAGCAGGATTTCGACGGCACGCGCTACGACTACGCACCGGTGCAGGTGCATGTCGGGGATCTCGCATCCACGGGGTTCGAACTCTCACCGGTGTATCCGAATCCCGTGCGGCTGTCGATCAACGATCGCGCGCGCATCCGCTACCGCGTGCCGGAGGATGCGCAGGTGCGCATCTCGGTGCATGACGCGCTGGGACGCGAACTGGCGATGCTCGCGAACTACCGTCATCCTGCCGGCGTGTATGAGACTTCGTGGTATCCGGGACCAAATGCCTCCTACAGCGGATACTATTTCATCCGTATGCAGGCTGGCGGATTCCACTCCACAAAGAAGGTGTCGCTGCTGCGCTGAGTGACGCCGATCTGATATTTTCCGTATGTTTGAAGGGCCGGTGCACGCATCGGCCCTTTCTCTGTCATCATCACATGCCCTGAGCACAGCATCCATGACCGACCTGCATCTGAGCGTCCGCATCACCCGCGTCCAGCCGGGCTTCGACGACATCCCCCTTCCATCCTACGCCACCGGACAGTCCGCCGGGGTCGACCTGCGCGCCGCCATCGAGCAGCCGCTGGAGCTGCATCCCGGCGACATCGTGGCCGTGCCGACCAACCTGGCGATCGAGCTTCCGCAGGATTACGAGGCGCAGGTGCGTCCCCGCAGCGGACTCGCGCTGAAGCACGGACTGATCCTTCCGAACAGTCCGGGTACGATCGACGCGGATTACCGGGGCGAGATCAAGGTGATCATGTCGAACATCGGACGCGAGCCCTATACGATCAAACGTGGTGAGCGCATCGCGCAGATGGTCGTCGCTCCCGTGATACAGGTGCAGTGGGATGAAGCGGCCTCGCTGAACGATACGGCCCGCGGCAGCGGCGGATTCGGACACAGCGGCACGCATTGAAGCGCTCCCCGGAGCGCACGATGCTCACCGCATCACGGAACGGCTCTGCATCACGGAACGGCTCATAAACCAGGATCACGCCCGAACCGATGAACGCACCATTTCGCATCCATGCCCCTGTGGTCACGCCGGTCGCGCGCGACCGCATCGCCTGGCATCCGCGCGGTGCGGTGGCGGTCGGCGAGCACGGGCGCATTCTGTTCCGCGGCGACGAGCGCGATCTTCCCGAAGAACTGCAGGCGCTTCCGGAACTGCGCGGCGGCGATGTGCTGCTACCCGGACTGATTGACACGCATGTGCACCTTCCGCAGTTCGACTGCCGCGGCAAATTCGGCACGACGCTGCTGGAGTGGCTCGACCGCTTCATCTATCCCGAGGAGATCCGCTTCGCCCAGGAGGAAGTCGCACGCGATACCGCCCGGCGCTTTTACCGCGGACTGATCAGCGCGGGCACGACGACAGCCATGGTGTACGGCAGCGTGCACGAGCGTGCGACGGATATCGCCTTCGAGGAGGCGGATCGCGCCGGACTGCGCATCCTGCTCGGCAACGTGCTCATGGACCGCAACGCTCCCGCTGATCTCCTGCTCCCTGCCGGCGAGGCGCTCGATGCGTCAGAAAGGCTGATCGAGGCCTGGCACCGCCGGACGCCGCTTCTCTCCTACGTCATATCCCCCCGCTTCGCTCCCACCTCTTCACCGGAGCTGCTGCGCGGCGCGGCTGAACTTGCGGAGCGCTACGACACGTATATCCAGACGCATCTCAATGAAAGCGATTCGGAAATCGCGCGCGTGCGCGAGCTGTTTCCCGAGAACGCGCATTACACCGACGTGTACCGCGAGGCGGGATTGCTTACGCCGAAGTCCGTCTTCGGTCACAACATTCACACCGACGACGCGCAGCTGTCGATGCTCGCCGCGCATGACTGTGCAGTCGCGCACTGTCCCGATTCCAACCTGTTCCTGGGGAGCGGCCGTTTCCCGATCGAACCGCATGAGCAGCACGGCATCCGCGTCGGACTCGGCTCGGATGTCGCCGCCGGCACGACGCTGAGCATGCTGCATGTGATGCGCACGATGAGCTACGTGCAGGGGCGCAGCCTGCACCCCTTCCTGCCGATTCATACCGGCACGCTCGGTGGCGCCGAAGCGCTCAGGCTCGCAAATGAGATCGGGAGTCTCGACGCCGGCAAATCCGCCGATATGATCAGCGTGCATGTCGAGCGGAAGTTCTGCCGCGGGAAATCCCTGCAGGAGCTGTCGGATGTGGAGATCGCGTCAGTGATCGTGTACCGCACGGCGGAGACGGCCGTGCGGCGGGTGTGGGTCGGGGGGACCGAATTGACGGATTAGAAACTGGATCTGATCGCGAGGACGAGGTTGCGTCCCGCGGCGCTGATGCCGGATGAAAACGGCCGGTAGTGCTGGTCGAGAATGTTCTCGAGCGCGGCGGTGAGCTGGAACGTGTCGGTCAGCTGATAGGAGCCACGGAGGTTCAGCGTCAGCCAGGACGGCGTGCCGTGCACGGTGGCTTCGGCGTCATTGTCCACGCCGCTCGGCGCGTAATCCTCGATGTGCTTCCATCCGTTGTAGATGACAAAGAACTCGCCCTTGAAACGGTCGCGGCGATAGATGAAACGCGTCTGCCCGAACATCGGGGGGATGTGCGCGAGCGGTACATCGTCAGTGATATCCCATCCCTGCGTCCACGTCAGCGAACTGCTGATCGAGAAATCGGGCGTGATATCCGCGAGAACGCCTGCGCTGGCACCGTAGATACGTCCCTCGCCCGCGTTGACGTTCGCCTGCACCTGGCTGAGCGTGCCGTCGTACATGATGGAATCCTGTCCGTTGAAGCGGTAATCGCGCCGCGCGATCACATCGGTCAGATGCGTGTACCATCCGGTGAGACTGACATGCAGCGAGGATGCGAAGGTTTTCTCGATGCCGAGTTCGGCGTTGTAGGCGTACTCGGGGGAGAGGTCGGGATTGGGTACGACGACGCTGCCGGGCGAGGAGTCGAACACCTTGCCGGCGTCATCCACGTTCGGGGCGCGGAAGCCGGATGAGAGGTTGAGGTTCACCGCGAAATCCGGCTCGGGACGATAGACGAGTCCGACGGCGCCGTTCAGCGCGCCGGTGTTGATCGACAGCTCGTCGAAGGGGAAATCATAAAACGTTTTGTCTTCAAAGCTCGCATCCAGCAGCACATGCGAATAGCGCATGCCCGTGTTGAGCGTCCACCGCTCGCTCATGTGCCAGCGCCAGGTGAGGTACGCGGCGAAGGTGTTCATCGTGCTGCCGCCGTCGGGATAGCGCGTGGATTCCGGGGCGCGCGCGCCGGTGGTGATGTCGAGGCTGTAGGCGCTGGACTGCACATCGTTGAGCACGACCTCGGCACCGTAGAACAGGCGATGCCGGTCGGCATCGTCGAGCAGGCGATACGCGTCGGCGTTCAGCGAGTACACGCTTATGTCCTCCTCCCGGTGCCGCTCGTCGGTGCGGCCGAAGCGGCGGTCGATGCGGTCTTCGTCCACTGTCTGCCATGCCGCGACGATGCGGAGATTGTCGTAGAGGGGATTCGGCGTGCTGAGCGCCGCCGCGAACGCATGCATCATCCACGACTGGGGACCGTATTTCCAGGTCGCGTACTTGAGCGTGCCATCGGTGTATTCGGCGAGCCGGTCGTAACGCGGGATGTCGCTCGTGGTGCTGTAATGCAGGCTGTACTCGATGTTGGTCAGCGCATCGGGCGTGTAGCGGATTTTCTGCAGGAGGTTAAGCTGGCTGTATCCGCTGAACTTCTGCACGTTGGGATTATCATTGGCCAGCATGACATCCTCTCCGCCGATGCGGTCGGCATAGTGGAAGCGTTTGCCCCAGTCGGGATAAAAGGGATTTCGGATATTGCCCGCGCGCATATCCCCGAAATCCGAATAGCTCACACTCGTCAGGAAACCGACGCGGTCGAATCCCAGATTGATGTCCACATGCCCGGTCTTTTCCATGTTCGCCGTGGAATGCCGCACCCACGCGTGTCCGCCGAACTCCGCGCCGCCGCCGATGCTCAGACGGGGACTGCGCGTGTGGAAATCCATCACGCCGCCGAGGGCGTCGCTGCCGTAGATTACCGAACCCGGACCGAAGATGACCTCGGCGTTTTCCACGATGTTCGGATCGAGCATGATGACGTTCTGCAGGTGACCGCTGCGGTAGATCGCGTTGTTGAGGCGCACGCCGTCGACGACGATCAGCACCTTGTTCGCCTCGAAGCCGCGCAGCACGGGAGAGCCGCCGCCCATCTGGCTCTTCTGCACGAACACGTCGGGCAGGTGATCGAGCATGTCGGCCGCGGTCTGCGGATTGATGAAGGCGATTTCACGCGGGGCGATGGTCTGGATCTCATGGGGGATGTCGCGCCGGTTCTGTTCCCATTTGCTCGCCGAGACCACGACTTCCTCGAGGTTGAGCAGGCGCTCATCCATGCGCACCTCGCCGGCGTCGGCCTGAATATCCGCAAGGGTGCGCCGCACAGGATAGTACGCGAGATGCTGGATGTGCAGGGTGTCATCGGGCCGGGTGCGTTCGAGCTGTGCGTGTCCCTTCGCGTCGGTCAGCGTCGAGAAGCCGCTGCGGGGATTGACGACGGTGACATGCTCGATGGGTTCACGAGTGGTCTTTTCGATGACGGTGATCTGCTGCGCCACGGCGGGGGCGGCGAAACACAGGAGCATCACCGCGGATGCAGTGATTCGCATGCGGCGGTACGACATGAATAATCTCCTCAGGAACTCAGCGCTGTTCCGTAAGCCAGGACGTCCAGGCATCAAATCCCTCGCCCGTCTTCACCGAAAGCTCGATGAAGCGCAGGTGATGGTTCACCTGCAGGGCGTACTCCTTCGCCTTCTCGAGATCGAAATCAAGATGCGGCAGAAGGTCGGTCTTGTTGATGATGCAGACCTGTGATGTGCGGAACATGTTCGGATACTTGATCGGTTTGTCCTCCCCCTCGGTCACGCTCATGATGACCACGCGCTGGGATTCGCCGAGATCGAACAGCGAGGGACACACGAGATTGCCCACGTTTTCGATCATCAGCACGCTGTTCTCGGCGGGCTGCAGTTCGCGCACGGCGCGGTTGACCATCTCGCTGTCGAGGTGGCAGCCGTTGCCGGTGTTCACCTGCACCACCGGCGCACCCGCCTCGCGGATGCGGTTCGCATCATTCATCGTCTGCTGATCACCCTCGATCACCGCGATGGGTATGCGCTCGCGCAGCTCGCAAATAGTGCGCTCGAGCAGCGTCGTTTTTCCCGATCCCGGACTGCTGACCAGGTTGAGCGCCAGGATGTTCTTCGCCTCGAAATATCCGCGGTTGCGCTCGGCCATCAGGTTGTTCTTCCGCAGGATGTCGGTCTCGACCGCGATACTGCGTCCCTCATGCCCGTGATCATGGCTGTGCCCGTGATCATGGCTGTGCCCGTGGTCATGGCTGTGCCCGTGGTCATGGCTGTGCCCGTGGTCGTGGGGATGGGAATGATCATGCGCGTGATGATGGTCGTGCGCGTGGTCATGCGCATGGACGTGATCATGCGCGTGATGATGGTCGTGCGCGTGTTCGGCGTTTTCGTCGGAGGGTTTCCGGATCGTGACGGCGTCGTCGGGCTGCGTGCAGCCGCAGGTATCACACATGATGTGTCCTCATCAGTTCATTCGTTCACGATAAGCGATTTGACGCGCAGTTCCTGTCCCCGGATCGGCGTATTTCTGAACTCGCCGCATTCGGTGCAGGGAGCGAAATAATCCTCGAGAAGGAATTCCGCTCCGCAGGCCTCACAGCGTGCCATGGCGGGCACGTCGATGATGGTGACTGTGGCGCCTTCCAGGACGGTCTGCTTGGTCACCACATCCAGCGCAAAAGTCAGCGCGTCGATTTCAATGCCGGAGAGCGTGCCGATTTCCAGTTCGATTTCCCGCACGGACGTCACGTTCTCACGCTCGCTGTACTCGCGGGCGATGTCAACGATCTGTTCGGCGATGGAAAGTTCATGCATGGCGGCTTCCGTTTCATCCTCGCGGCATCTATCATAGAAAGTTACAAAATGCAATCGTGAAATCTAGGTCGAATCGCCGGAACCCGCATCCCCCGGCATCGACAAATACTCCTTCATTCTTATCCCTTCATTCCTCATTTTCTGTAATCATTGACGTGCGTCACTCATGACCAGCTCCGACCGTCCCCGCCATATCGATCTCCGTGTGCACCTCGCCCTGCTCTTCGTGCAGGTCAGTTTCGGGGGCTTCAGCGTATTCGGAAAGTACGTGCTCGGACACGTCGAGCCGCTGGCCGTGGCCGCGCTGCGCGTGCTGTTCGCCGGTCCCATTATCATGCTGCTTGCGCTGCGCTTCGACCGTGTGCGTCCCCGGGGGAAGGATTTCCTGCATCTCGCCGTGCTGGGGTTCTTCGGTGTGTTTCTCAACCAGCTGCTGTTCATTACCGGACTCGATTACACCACGGCGACGAACGCATCGATTCTGATGCCGTCGATTCCGGTATTCACCGTCGGCGTGGCGATGGTGATGGGCATCGAGCGCATCACGTGGAAGCGCAGTCTCGGTATCGGGCTGGCGGTGGCGGGCGCGCTGATTCTGCTGCGCGTCACGAGCTTCTCCCTTACAGAAGACACCGTCATCGGCAACCTGATGGTGCTCGTCAACTGCCTGAGTTATTCGCTGTTTCTCGTTCTCGCGCGTCCCGTCCTGCTGCGCATTCCTACGCTCACCGTCACCGCGTGGGCGTTCGTGTTCGGCGGCTCCGGCATCCTCGTCGTGGCCACGCCCGACCTGCTGACCGTTCCCTGGGAGCGGCTTCCCGCACTGGCCTGGACGGGGCTGGTGTATGTGGTGCTCTTCCCGACGCTCATCAACTATCTGCTCAACACCTGGGCGATCAAGCGCTCTTCCTCAACACTCGTGGCGACGTACACCACGCTGCAGCCCGTCGTTGCGACTTCGCTCGCGGTCATGCTGCTGGGCGAACAATTCGGTCTGCGTGAAGTGCTGGGCTTCATGCTCATCGTGGCCGGACTGCTCTGGATCACCTTCCGCGCGCCCGCCGCTCCGCGATGAGTGCAACCCGTTGAGAAACACACCGTATCAGAGATAATGAATGGTCTTTCGACCGGCAGGCCATTTGGGTATATTTGGGTTTAGTGCACATTTCGGAATTATCAATGCGAACGATTGACATCAGGGAAAGCATCGCGATGGCGTGGGGAGCACTCAAGGCGAACAAGCTGCGCGCGTTTCTCACCCTTCTCGGCGTCGTGATCGGCGTGTTTTCATTCATCGGCGTCATGACCGGCATCAGCGTGCTGCAGGATTCGATTGAATCCAGCTTCAACGTGCTGGGATCGAACACGCTGCTGATTCAGAAATATCCCGCGATTCACACGGGGCCGGGATCGCGGCAGAAATACCGCAACCGCAAGGATATCACCGTCGAGCAGGGAATGTACATTCGTGAAAAGAGCCGTCGTGCCTCGTATGTCAACGTGCAGGCGAATGACTGGGGTGGCGTGGTTCAGTACGAGAGCCGAAAGACGAATCCCAACGTGCAGATCATCGGCGGCACACCTGAGATCATATACACGCAGAACCGCGACATGCAGTTCGGCCGCGTGTTCAACGAGCAGGAGCTCGAATACGCGCGCAACGTGATCGTGCTGGGGATGAGTGTCGTCGACATGCTGTTTCCGAATGAGTATCCCGTGGGGAAGGAGGTCCGCGTTGACGGGTATCCCATGCGCGTCATCGGCGTGGTTGAGCCGAAGGGCGGGATGTTCGGCGGCAACGCCGACAATTTCCTGCTGATGCCGCTCAGCACGTTCACCAATCACTACGGCAAAGCCCGCCGCGTGAATATTCAGGCGAAGGCGCCCGATCAGTCCTCGTACGACGCCATGACCGACGAAATCATCGGTCTGATGCGCGTGGTGCGCCGTGTTCCTCCGGGAGCCGAAAATGATTTCGAAGTCGTCTCGAACGAGACGCTGATTTCCGAGGTGAACAACCTGACCTTCCTGATCCGCGCCGGCACGGGCGCCGTCTCGGCGATCGCGCTGCTGGCCGCGGGCATCGGCATCATGAACATCATGCTCGTCTCCGTCTCCGAGCGCACGCGCGAGATCGGCGTGCGCAAGGCCATCGGCGCCAACAAGCGCACCATCCTCACGCAGTTTCTTATCGAGGCGGTCGTCATCTGCCAGATTGGAGGGTTGATCGGCATCGGCATGGGACTCGGGGGCGGGAACATCCTCGCGCTGATGCTTTCCATCCCGCCGGTACTGCCCATCGGCTGGGCCGCGGTAGGACTGGTCGTCACATCCCTGATCGGCATCGTCTTCGGCGTCTATCCCGCCTGGAAAGCGTCGAACCTCGATCCGATCGAAGCGCTACGATATGAGTAGGACGGGATTTTTCCTACTTTGCCCTTTGCACTTTGCACTTCATACATCCCCGGCAATCTTGACAACAACTCAACAGCGAATATATTCCGAGGTCCCCATGATCCCCACCGATTACAACTACACCTGTCTCGAACGCTTCCTGCGCTATGTGAAATACGACACGCAGTCGGACGAGAATTCCGATACCTTTCCCAGCTCGGAAAAGCAGAAAGTGCTGGGCGCCGACCTGGTGAAAGAACTGAAGGATCTGGGTCTTTCCGATGCCATCATGGATGAGTACGGCTATGTCATGGCCACGATTCCGGCGAATACCGACAAGAAGGATGTGCCGGTGATCGGTTTCATCGCGCATATGGATACGTCGCCCGACGTTTCCGGCGCAAATGTCAATGCCGTCCTTCACGAGAATTATGACGGAAAGGACATCGCGCTTCCGGCCGATGATAGCATCGTCATTTCGGTGGAGGACAATCCGCTGCTGAAAAACAAGGTCGGCGAGACCATCATCACGGCCGACGGCACGACGCTGCTGGGCGCGGACAACAAGGCCGGGCTTGCCGAGATCATGGACGCGGCGCATTTCCTGCTCACGCATCCGGAAGTGAAGCACGGCACGATCCGCATCGGCTTTACGCCGGACGAGGAGATCGGCCAGGGCACGAAGTATTTCGACGTGCCGAAGTTCGGCGCGAAGTATGCGTACACGGTGGACGGCGAACAGCTCGGCACGATCGAGAACGAGACATTCTGCGCCGACTCGCTGACCGTGGAATTCGAGGGCGTGAGCATCCACCCCGGCTTCGCGAAAGACAAGCTGGTGAACAGCGTGAAGATGGCCGCGCGTTTCATCGAGAAACTTCCGAAGGACACGCTCTCCCCCGAAACCACCGAGAAAAAGGAAGGCTACGTGCATCCGCACGGGATTACGGGCGGTATCGAAACGACAACGATCAAGTTTCTGCTCCGCGCCTTCACCACCGAGGAGCTGCGCGAGCAGGAGGCGCTGATCCGGCGCCTCGCCGACGAGACCGTCGCGGAATTCCCGAAGGGCAGCGTGGATATCACCGTGGAGGAATCCTATCGAAACATGCGCTACGTGCTCGACGATCATCCGCAGGTGCTGGAAATCGCGAAAGAGGCGATGGAGAGCATCGGTCTGACGCCGGAGATCGGCAGCATTCGCGGCGGCACCGACGGCGCGCGTCTGTCGTACATGGGCCTGCCCTGCCCCAACATTTTCGCCGGCGAACACAGCTTCCACAGCAAGCGCGAATGGGCGAGCCTGGAAGACATGCAGAAGGCCGTGCAGACGATCGTGACCATCGCGTCGCTGTACGAACAGAAGGCCTGACCGCCGATGGCGAAGAGCACTGCGGAAACACGCCTGTACCGCACTGAAATGAACGAGAAAATCCTCGGTGCGGGGATGAAGGAACTCAATCGTTTCTTCGCGCTGGATACCGGTGCCTACCGGGAGGGAGCGCTTCCGGTGAAGATGAAGGAGCTGATGGGACTTGTGGGATCGATGGTCCTGCGCTGTAACGACTGCATTTTTTATCATCTCGACCGCTGCGTGACCGAGGGCGCCTCGAAGGAGGAGATCATGGAGGCGATGAACATCGCGCTGGTCATCGGAGGGAGCATCGTGATTCCGCATCTCCGCTATGCGTTCGAGATACTTGAGAAGCTGCTCGAAGAGGCCGAGACGGCGGTGGAGTGATCAGGAGATCCCTTTACTTTTCGTTTTGAATGTGTTAGATTGTTTACGCCTATTGCTCTAATCTCGGCCCTCCCTACCGGGATTAGAATAAACGCTAGGTAGCGCCCCCGTTCCCCGCGGGGGCGTTTTTGTTTTGTTTCAGCAGCGACTGTCCGCAGGCTCACGCCTGCGGTTAATCCCGCGAGGGCGTTTTTTTTTGTTTCAGCAGCGACTGTCCGCAGGCTCACGCCTGCGGTTAAACCCGCGAGGGCGTTTTTTTTTGTTTCAGCTGCGACTGTCCGCAGGCTTACGCCTGCGGTTAATCCCGCGAGGTCAGCTTCTCCGGGCTTATGCCCGGGATGGCGTCCCTTCGGGACTGTGATTCCCCACCCGATCCTCACGATCCTCATGATCCTCGCGGAACCACACCGGGGTGCAATCCCGTTTTATCCATATTCATCGCATTTCCAATAACGGAGCATCCGCATGACATTCCGCATTGCGACGACGTGTATTCTCGCGCTGGTAGTTGTAACAACGACCAGAGCGCAGTATCCCATAGAAAACGCCTTTCCCAACCTCAGCTTTACCCGTCCCGTGGACCTGCAGCATGCCGGCGACGGCAGCGAGCGGCTGTTCGTCGTCGAGCAGGAGGGACGCATCCTCGTGTTCGACAACGATCCGGCCGTGAGCGGCACAAAGCTGTTTCTCGATATCCGTCCGCGTATCGACACACGCGGGAACGAGGAGGGGCTGCTCGGTCTAGCCTTCCATCCCGAGTATGCCAGCAACGGGTACTTCTATGTCAATTATACTGCCACGAACCCTGACCGGACGGTCATTTCGCGCTTCAAGGTGTCAGAAAACGATCCCGATGCGGCGGATCCCGGCAGTGAAACGGTGCTGCTGGAATTCCCGCAGCCCTACAGCAATCACAATGGCGGACAGGTGGCGTTCGGACCGGACGGATACCTCTATATCGCGACCGGTGACGGCGGATCCGGCGGCGACCCGCAGAACAACGCACAGAACAGGTCGAATCTGCTGGGGAAAATCCTGCGCATCGACGTCGACAATCCGGAAGCAGGAAAGGAGTATGGCATTCCCGGTGACAACCCCTTCGCCGGCAACACCGAAGGATATGCCGAGGAGATCTATGCCTGGGGGCTGCGCAATCCGTGGCGCTTCAGCTTCGACACCGAGACGGGGCGCCTCTGGACCGGCGACGTGGGCCAGAATCGCTTCGAGGAGGTCGACATTATTGAGAATGGGAAAAACTATGGCTGGCGCATCATGGAAGGCTTCTCCTGCTTCAATCCATCGAGCGGATGCGACCAGACAGGACTGACGCTGCCGGTGATCGAGTACGGGCGCGACCAGGGAGCTTCCATCACGGGCGGCTACGTGTACCGCGGCAGCAGCGTGCCTGAACTGCAGGGGAAATATATCTATGCGGATTTCGTGACCGGACGCATCTGGGGACTCACCTACAACGGTCCGGGCGATGTGGACAATGAGCTGCTGCTCAGCTCAAATCAGAATATCGCCTCCTTCGGAACGGATGCCGACAACGGACTTTACATCTGTACGTTCGGCGGTTCGATCTTCCGGTTCGAGCCGACGGTGACCTCCGTCGGAGATGCTTCCGGTACACTCCCGGATGAGATGACGCTCTCGCCGGCATTTCCCAGTCCTGCCATGCGCGGCAGCGTAAGCAGCGTCTCAGTTCGCTTCGGAGTGCCGTCGCAGCAGCAGATCAGACTGGTGCTGTACGACACGCTCGGACAGGAAGTACGCACGGTAGCGGAAGGACTTTTCCGTGCCGGCACCCATCGCGCATCCATCGATATAAGCGATCTGCGCCCGGGCATATACTATTACGCTCTGCAGTCCGGCACCCAGCGCCAGACGCGGAAGCTGCTCGTGATGGAATAATGACGCCAGTATTCCGTCACGTTGCCCTCGCGCGCAAGTCGATCGTACCCAGGAACAGAATCGACCGATCACACTGCCGCTGATTTCTTCTCGTGCTCCTGCTCGTGCTCCTGCTCGTGTTTCCCGATGTAGACGTCCAGCGCACGGATCACGCGATGTGCCATTTTCGCGAAAAGCGTGAATCCCCAGATTGCGAAGACCAGTGTGAGCACACTGAACACAAGGGTGGTGATTTCATTGAGCGACATGTATTCCTCCTTCGTCAGCTGTGCAGATTGGTTGCGATATCATGGTTCCCTCGGAAGGCGCTCGCTGGCCGTGGCGAAAATGTCCTCGCCAAGGAGGCCGGTGATATATGCCTGGGCGGCGCGGATGCCGTCGACGGCAGCGGAAGTAATTCCCCCGGCGTACCCCGCTCCCTCACCGACCGGATAGAGATTTGGATGCTGCGGCGATGTAAGCGTTTCATCACCGCGATCGATACGGTACGGCGCGGATGTGCGGCTTTCGATACCGAACACCTGCGCCTGCGGATGTGTTGCGAAGCCGCGCATCCTGTGCTCGAAGCGTGCGAATCCCCGCCGCAGTCCGTCGCCGATGAATGTCGGAAACAGATCGTGCATGGGTGCCGGAGCGACGGGATTCAGGCAGGATGTCTCACCGAGGGTTTTTGAATGACGCCCGTCGAGGAAAGCCGCCAGGCGCTGGCCGGGCAGCACGCTGCAGGATCCCGCCGTGTTGACGGCGGCGCGGAAGCGCTCTTCGAGTTCACGCTGCAGCTCCATTCCCGCATCGGTACCGTCATACCCGAGTGCTGCGAGATCCTCGCGCGAGACGTTGACGACAATGGCGGCATTTGAGAAGCGGCCGCTCTTGCGATAATTACTCATCCCGTTGGTCACGACACCGTGCGTGTCTGAACTGGCATTGAGCACGTAACCGCCCGGACACATGCAGAACGAGTACACGGCGCGGTTGTCTTCCTTCCACGTTTTCGCGAGACGGTATTGCGCGGTCTCAATACGCGGATAGCGTTTCTGATAGCCGCTTCCGTATTGCATTGCGTTGATCGCTTCCGCCGGATGTTCCACGCGAACGCCCATCGCGAATTCCTTCAGTGACATCGCGACCTGCCTGCCCCGTAACAGCGCATAGACTTCGCGCGATGAATGGCCTGTGGCGAGAAAAAGCGCGTCGAGAGAGAAGCGTTCATCCGCCGCCGAGCGCGCTGCGATGATTCGCCCTTCCCCGTCGGTCTCATATCCGGTAAAGCGCGTGTCATAGCGGATCTCCATCCCCCGCTGCCCCAGATCGTCAAGCATGCGCGTGATACACTGCCGTATCCGGTTCGATCCGAGATGCGGATTGTAGAGATAGCGAATATTCTCCGGCGCCCCGTAATCCACAAAAGTCTGCATGATAAACGGAATCCATGGAGACCGGATGCGCGTGATCAGCTTGCCGTCGCTGTAGGTCCCGGCACCGCCCGCACCAAAACAGATATTCGACCACGGATGCAGTTCACCCTGTTTCATGAAACGCGCCATATCGCGCACGCGCCGGCGCATCGGCGGTCCCTGCTCGAGCAGAATGGGCTGCAGCGCATGCAGCTGCAGCCAGTAGGCGCAGAACAGCCCCCCGGGCCCGCTGCCCACCACCAGCGGCGGCGTCTTCGAGCGCGCGAGGGTTTTTAATCTCTCGCGCTGCACGGCGATCCTGTCACGCAGTGCATCGACCGGATCCGTGAGATCCGTACTGATGGAATACTCGACACGGATATTCCGATGCTGACGCGCATCGACACTGCGCTTGAGAATACGGAACGGCGTGTCCGTGCCAAGATGCTGCCGCACGGCCTCGCGCAGCTGTTCGTCGGAATGTGAATATGGAAGAATGATCTGGAAGCGCACGCTGCATACAGGCGCTGCTGCGCGAACGCGGGAAAAGGATTCCGCGCCTCACGCAGCAGCGGGGTAAAGGAAACATCCGTCGGTACGGGCCGGTCTCACGACCGACTCCGCCGGTCACGGCATACCGGGCGTCAGAGCTGGATACCGTATTTTTCGATCAATTTGTACAGGGTCGAACGACTGATCTCAAGTTCGCGGGCCGTCTGCGCGAGGTTTCCGCGGGAAATCTCAATCGCGCGGCGCACCGCCTGCTCCTTGATACGGTCGAGCGGAACAATCTTGTTGTCGTGGAAGAGTTTTCCTTCGGTCTCGAGTTCCATGGACGAATCACGGAACGGCTGCACCGCCACCGGAAGATGTTCGAGGGAAATGATATCCGTCTCCGCGCTTGCCACGGCATTCCGGATGACACTCTCCAGCTCATCAACATTGCCGGGCCAGGGATAATGATACATCGCTTCGATGGACTCGCGTGAGAATCCCTTGATCTTCTTCTTCTGCTCCTCGGCGGCAATGCGCAGAAAATGCTCGGCGAGACGGATGACATCGGATCCGCGCTCACGCAGCGGAGAAATATGGATCGGATACGACGCGAAGATGTAATACAGATCCTCACGGAACGTCTTGTTCCGAACGGCCTCCTTCAGGTTCCGGGACGTGGACGCGATGATACGGACATCCGTGCGGATATCCTGCGTTCCGCCGACTCGCTGGAAGGATTTCCGGTGGATCAGATTCAGAAGCTTCTGTTGCAGCTCTGGTCCGAGCGCCTCAATTTCATCGAGGAATACCGTTCCGCCGTTCGCTTCTTCGAATGCGCCCGTCCGGCGGTGTCCGGTCGAGGCGAGTGTGTCTCCGACAGACCCGAAGAGCATATGTCCGAGTTCCTCCTGTGGTCTGCCGGCGCAATGAATGACAATAAAGGCATGCCTGCGCCTGCCTCCCTGGAAATGAATGGTGCGTGCCACCATCTCCTTTCCGGTACCGGACTCGCCTGTGATCAGAACGGGGATGTCTTTCCCCCGAAGCTTTTCGATTAGCCGCTGCACGAGCTGCATCTCTCGCGACTCGGCGACAAGCTGCACCTCAACGATACGCTGTTCAACGATATCGCGCAGCCGCTCGTTCTCACGCCGCAGTTCATGAACGTACACGGCGTTTCTCAGTGTGGCCTGCAGGCGTTCCGGATCGACCGGTTTGAAGAGAATGTTGATTGCCGTCTTCCCGAGGTCTCTCCAGGCTGCAGCGCTGCTTTCAGCGGGTGCGAACAGGATGACAGGGAGCTCAGGTCTTCGCTCATGAATCAGTGGAAGCAGGTGTTCCCCTCCAGGCCCGGTCATGGCATTGTTCAGCAGAAGGACATCGGGAGAAGCGTTCAGCGCCTCGAGGGCCTCTTCAGCAGTCGCAAAGCCATTGGCATCGAAGCCCCAGTCCTTCTGGAGCTTCTGCAGAATCATCTTCCGTGCGGAATCCTCATCGTCGACGATGTGTAAAAGATGCTTTGCCATGGCTCATTCCATATTGTTATGAATCCGGATCTCATCGCGTGACCAAACTCACACCACCTCACAATCACTTCTCAAAGCCAAGGCGAGAAAACAACGGAGAAAACGAAAAAGCGCGGGCGCGCGAACAGGGAATGGTATTCAGAAAAGGTCTTCAAGGAGCCTGTCCGCACACCTGCACAACTCTGTAAAAGGTATGCTCGAACCGGGGCGCTGCGTGACAGCGCCCCGGCCGGTACAACAGTGCTATTGAATAATCCGGAACGTGATGCGGCGATTCCTTGCGCGATTTTCGGGAGAATCGTTCGGGACCATGGGATTCTCCTCTCCGTAACCGCGTGCTGTCATGCGACCGGCATCGATGCCATTCTGAATCATCCAGTCACGCACGGAATTGGCACGGCGCTCACTGAGACGCTGATTTGCCGCGTTGCTGCCGACATCGTCGGTATGTCCCTGAATCTCAACACGGAGATCGGGATTCGTGCGCAGTGTGTTCAGCGCCTTCTGCAGTATAGGCTGGGAATCTTCCGTGATCTGCGCGGAATTGGTCTCGAAATTGATACCCTCGAGCACGATCTCACCGCTCTCTTCGATTTTGAGAACGTCTGCGGTCAGCGGATCGGTGCCGTCACGGATTTCCTTGCCGTCCTGTGCACCGTCACCATCGGTATCCTTGACCAGCGGGTTCGTGCGATACACGTTTTTCTCGTCACAGTCGTTCAGTTCATCGCCGTCGGTATCCACCTCCAGCGGCTTCGTGTTCATATCCAGCACTTCGTCACCGTCGGAGCAGCCGTCCTGATCGGTATCCTTGACCAGCGGATCGGTGTTGTGCGTATTGACTTCCTCACCGTCAAGCAGCCTGTCGTAATCCGTATCACGGAGCGTGGGATCGGTTTTATATCGATTGACCTCCTCTCCATCGATCAGGCCGTCGGCATCCGTGTCGCGGTTGTTGGGATCCGTATTGTAGATGTTGGTTTCATCGTCATCCATCAGGCCGTCACCGTCGGTATCCTGGGGTTCCGGCACGGCCGGGGCCTCCGGCTGCACCGCCTCCTCGCGTTCACCGAGGTAGAACGTGATTCCGAAGTTCACCATGTTGTAATTGTCATTGTCCTCGGATACCCAGGTATCCATCGCATCGGAAAACGTCAGGGTTTTCATGTACTCTGCGAAGAAATCCAGGCGCTCGGACAGCGTCCATGTCAGACCGATGCCGAGCGGAAGTGTCAGCGAACCGGATTCCTCCTCGAATCGCTGGTCGCGCGCACCGAAGAAGCGCGAATCTCCGGATAGATCCGGGCTGAACGTGAGGTATCCGAAACCCGCGTAGCCGTAGGGACGAAGGTCATACTCAGGGAAGAGCTGCATCTGCATTGCGGCAATGAAATGAATGAGATCATCTTCATACGTGAATTGATACCGATCACTGCTGTGTTCAGAGGCGACCGGAGAATACATCAGCCTTCCCAGCAGATGCAGCGTCGCGAAATCTCCCGCATCCGCGAAACGCCATAGCGCATGAATGTTGCCGCCCAGCTTCCAGTTCGTTTCCGCACCGGGAAAATTTGTCCCGTCCTGCAAATCGCCCGCAAAGCGATTCAGTGACAGCGCGAGACCAAAACCAAAAGTCTGCTGCCGGGAAAAATCTTCATCATAGGGACGGTCGTCCCGCCGCACTTCCTCCCGGTCCTGGGACAGGCTCACACCGGAGAAAAGCAGCATGAGAATAAACAATGACACTACCGTTCTCATGAATCACTCCTTGAAGAATTGATAACGCTCTCTGTTCTATCTGAATACGCTCAAAAACAAACGCTCACACCGGGGACAATCCTCCAGATGCTGAAGTGATCCCGGTCCCATCTAGCCTATGCTTTGCCGAAAGATCGACATTTTATGGAATACATGCAAAAAAAGCGTACGGAATGGAAACATGCAAGTATTTTTCACACTTATTGTAAAAAATACAGACTGCCGCTACTGCTGCGATGATTCATCGGTTCCGCCAAGCAGCCGGCGAAGCTGTTCGCGAATGTTCATTTCAACCGTGCCCGGTATGCCGTCCGCGGACAGATCGAGATCCGTGGAACGCTTCTCACGTTCTTCCCGCAACTGGCGCATTTCCTCGACGATGCTGCGAAGTTGCACTGTTGCTGCATCTTCGAGCACAGTCAGCTCGGCATAACGTTGCTGAATCTCCTTGTCTGTCCAGCCAGCCAAGTCTTCCGGCAGCTCATGCAACGGCTCCGCATTGACTGTCACCACGACGATGTCGTGATCTTGCTGCGCGAGATCATTGTTGTTGACGGCAAGAAGCTGCTCATCCTCCTTCAGCACGCCGATGGCGTGAAGCAGCTGATGCAGGTCATCCTTGCGAATGGCGTAACGGATGAGTTTCATCGCAATACTCGTCTCAATAAGGAACAAATTCCCCGCTCCCCGAAGGTCGAGAAGCGAGGATAATCGTGCAGAGATGGATCTGTGCAAAGATGTTACTGTTTTTTCCTTTTCAGCACAAACACATTCTGCCTAACGATCGATGCCGACGCGAAAATGCCGACACCGCCTTCGACATTGCTGTACTCAGCGCGATACTCCACGGTGCGTCCACCCCACTGGGTGGACTTGAACCAGTCGAGCATCGGCTTGTCGGGTGCGAGTATCGCAACTTCATTGAGACCGAACCAGCGGAACGCCGCCCAGACCGTGGGCGCCTGGCTCGTCTGCACAAAACCCCAGCGCGTGAACGTATAAAACGTGGGGTCATCCGGATCCTCAAACGGGATGTTGTTGGTTCGCTCGTTTGTTTCCACCGTCTGCGGATCGAGATACTTTCCGTAGCCGAGCGTGTCGAGAACGCGTACGCGTACGATGTACTCTACGGAATTTCCGGGTGTCCATTCGATGCGCAGGGAATCCGGGCTGAAGAGGCGCGTCGTATCCTGCGGATACTGGAGGATTTCCCGCGGGGGTGTGACCCACCCGATGCGCTGCGGTGTGACCGTCTCCGCACGCATGGTCCTTCCATCCGACAGGCGCACGGTGAGCTCATAGTGTGTTTCCGGCTTGACGGTAATCGAACTGTCAGGCAGCAGATAGGAACCCACTCCATTACGTTCCACATACTGCAGCTGATACTCCACCCCCTTGGCCGAAAGGGTGACATCGGCGTCCGGAATCATCATGTCACCGTAATCGAACGGTTCCGTGATCGGCTGCGACATGGCCAGGACGATGCCCTGAACCGGTTCGTCCACCGTCAGGTAGGCCTCGAGAAACGGAACCGGATCATACGCCGTCGGCGGTTCGTCTTCACATGCGGTGAACACCACGGCCAGCAGGATGAGAGCACTGTATCGAAGCATGGCTGTTTTCATTTCTGTCTCCTCAGAACTTGATCTCGATCGCAACACTCGGCAGAATCGGAAGGAGCCGCACGTCTTCCACCGTCGTCACTTCCCCGGTGGTGTCATAGAAACGGAACCAGATGTCGCGGCGGGAATACACATTATAGATGTCGATCATGATGTCCGTCTTCAGGCCGAACAGTGTCGTGTGATAACTCGCGTTGAGGTTGAGCTGATGTGACGGCGGCAGACGCAGACCGTAGCGGTCGGCCGGAATGGTCAGGCCCTTCCCGTAGTCGGAACCCGGCAGTCGCGTCTCGAGACGCGATGTCTGGCCGGTGTACGACTGTCCGGTCTGAAATGTGAATGTGGCGCTGACGTCCCAGCGATCATTGATCGAATACTGACCGACAAGTTTCAGATCATGCCGGCGGTCCCATTTCGGACGAAAGTATTCCCCGTTGTTGAGTGCATCGAAGCGCGTGTTGATCCATCCGAGCGCGTATCCCGCCCAGCCAGTGAACCGCCCGGTTTTCTTCTGCAGGAAAAATTCGATGCCATATGCATATCCCTCCCCGTCGTAAAAGAAATCGTTTACCGTCGTGCCCTGTGTCTGAAACTCCTGCAGCTCACTGACGTGATGGAGATCCTTGTAATAGACCTCGACGTTGAAATCGATTCCCTGCCAGGGACGCGTTTCCAGTCCAAGCACATAATGAATTGCCCGGCTGGGATCAACCGTGGAATCGGTCGGCAGCCAGGTATCGAAAAAACTGAAATCCGGCACGGACGCGAGACGGAAATACTGATGATATACGCCGAAGGCGGCTTTCAGCGCGACATCGCTGTCGAGCTGATATCGCAGGGCAATGCGCGGATCGATTTTGAAGATGTCGCGCATCTCGTAGTAGTTCACACGCAGTCCGGTCTGAAGGGAAAGCAGGTTGGAAAACTCGTAGGTGGACTGCACAAACGCGGATGCGGTGTTATCACTTTCCTCGAGATTCGTGATCCCTCCCTCATTGGTCCCCTCCGCGATGGCGGAGTCCGCGTTGCCCGTGAAATTCTGAAGGTAATTCAGCACGAAATGATTCGCCTCGAAACCCGATTTCACCGTCCAGTGCGTGTTCACGAACCACTCGAGATTCCCCTTCAGCGTGAAATCCTGAATGATGTTTTCCACTTCGGTCTGGAATCCTGCATTGTTCGCGGTGAAACTGTTGCGGTACCGGCTCCAGCTGACATTGAATACAGAGAAGAGATTGTCGCCGAACAGATGCGTCCACCGCGAAGAAACCGCCCGGTTGCTTATGCCGATGGTTCCCTCAAACCCGGCGCGATTGTTGAAATCGAGCGCATCCTCGGAGGTGAAACCGGAAAGAAACAGCTTGTTCGACGGACCGAGATCCTGCGAAATCTTCCCGTTGATATCGTAAAAGAAATAATCGGGCAGCGGGTCTTCCTCCGTCTCCAGCATATTCGTCAGGAGGTCGATGTAGGTGCGCCGCGCACCGAAGAACCATGAGCCGTTGCCGACCGGGCCGTCGAGTGAGAGCCGCGAGGAGATCAATCCGAGGTATGCCGTGCCCCCCACCTCCTTGCGGTTACCGTCCTTCTGCACCAGATCCAGCACCGCGGTCATGCGTCCGCCATACTCGGCGGGGAAGCCGCCCTTGATAAGGTCGACATCCTTGATCGCATCGGGATTGAAGGTGGAAAAGAAACCGAAGAGGTGTGTGGGATTGTACACCGTCGATCCGTCGAGCAGCACCAGTGTCTGATCCGGCGATCCGCCGCGTATGTACAGGCCGCTGGATATCTGCGAGGAGGAAAGAACGCCCGGCAGGTACTGCAGGGAGCGGAAGATGTCAGCCTCTCCGCCGATGCGCAGTTCCGTGATCTGCCGGATCGGGATATTGATGCGGCTGACCGTAATCTGTCGCCTGTCGTCGAGCCGGTCGCCTTCGACAACCACCTCATCCAGGCGGAACGCCTCGGGCTCCAGCTCCACATCGATGCGGCGGGATTCCCGCTGCTTCAACTCGACCGGGAGGGCCTTCCTCTCGAAGCCGAGGAAGCTGTACACAATGGTATAGGAACCCGGCGGCACATCGGAGAGAGAGTAATAACCGCTCTTGTTCGTGATCGTTCCCATCTGCCGCCCCTCGATCTGCACCGTCGCGCCCACGAGCGTCTCTCCGGTTTCCTGATCACGCACATAGCCGTTGACGGTTGCATTGTCACTCTTTCGTGTCGGTGATTCACCCTCTGCCGCCGCATGACCCGGCCACGGAACAAACAGGAATACTGCGATGACACTTATGATGAAGGATTTCATGAATGATGATGTCCGAAAAATCGAATGGGAAATAATTTTCGTTTCGATGCGCTTCGGGCCAGGACTGACGCTGAGCCTTCCTGTCAGGTTCCCGCTTTACCTTCGCTTCTGCATACATTATAGAACGTCTCCCGTACGCACATCGGTTCCGTGTACGAACCAGGGCAGGAAAAGTTGCCCTCGTTGCCTCCCCCCGATCGTCAGGTTAAATCGTCAGATCAACGAGCCGGGAGCTGACACCCTTGATCAGCGACACCTTGCGCGCGAGCTCTTCCATGTCGTCACGCGGGCCATGCAGTTCGAGGATGAGCAGTCCTTCATCGGAACAGTTCTCAAGCACACCGTCATGAATGCCGAGCCGCGTTTTGATGATGCATCCCCAGGCAGTGAGCACTTTCTGAACGCTTACCGCCGAATCTTTCCGCGTGCCGATGAGAATGAGTAGAACGGTCTTGGTCATGGGATGCCTCCGCGATATTCATGAATTTTCAGACTGCAATATACGGCTTTGACGCCCGCCGGACACGCAGGAACAGTGGGGATTCATTGGAAAACAATGTGACTTTTTTTAGCTTTTCCTTTCGATGAGCCTATCTGTCCCACCCTGTCGATCAGGGCAATCCCTATTCTTCACATGCTGAAGGCACACCATGTCCAATGAAAAAGAACAGTGGGGATCCCGATTCGGTCTCATTCTCGCCGTGGCCGGGAATGCGGTCGGACTGGGGAATTTTCTCCGCTTTCCTGTTCAGGCCGCTTCAAACGGCGGCGGTGCGTTCATGATTCCGTATTTCATCGCCTTTCTGCTGCTGGGCATCCCGCTGATGTGGGTGGAATGGGGCATCGGCCGGCACGGCGGGAAATACGGACACGGCAGCGCGCCGGGCATGTTCGACGTGCTGTGGAACAATCCTGTCGCGAAATACATGGGGGTGATGGGACTGCTGATTTCCATGGTCATCCTGATCTACTACACGTACATCGAATCATGGACGCTGGGATACAGCATCTTCAGCATCACCGGCCTTTATCAGGGCGAGGAATCGCTCGAAGCGATGAGCGGGTTTCTGTCAAGCTATCAGGGACTGGAATCCGGGACACACTTTACCTCGATGTGGCCCGCCTACGGACTGATGCTCTTCACTTTCCTCGTTAATTTTTTCGTCCTCTGGCGCGGCCTCTCCGGTGGCATCGAAAAGCTGGCGAAATTCGCCATGCCGATGCTGTTCATCTTCGCCGTCATTCTGCTTATCCGCGTCTTCACGCTCGGCACGCCCGATCCCTCGCAACCGGAAAATTCCATCGCGAGCGGCCTGGCATACATATGGGAACCGAACCTGAGCGAACTGAGCAAGGCCAGCGTGTGGATCGCCGCGGCGGGACAGATTTTCTTCACGCTCAGCGTCGGCATGGGCACAATTCACGCGTACGCCAGTTACCTGCGTCCGAAAGACGATATCGCGCTGAGCGGACTGACCACCGCCGCGACCAATGAATTCGTGGAAGTCGTGCTCGGTGGCAGCATCGCCATCCCCGTCGCCGTCGCGTTTTTCGGACTCGACATGACAAAAGAAATCGCATCCGGGGGCGCGTTCAATCTCGGCTTTGTTTCCATGCCGGTGATCTTCGGGAAAATTCCACTCGGCCAGGTCTTCGGCATGCTCTGGTTCCTCCTGCTCTTCGTCGCGGGCATCACCTCCTCGGTGGCGATGGGGCAGCCGGTCGTCGCATTCTTCAAGAACCAGTTCGGCATGACGCACAAGCGCGCAGTGCTCGCACTCGCCGCACTCGTGATCATCTGCGTGCAGCCGGTAGTGTTCTTCCTCGGCCACGGCTTCCTCGATGAAATGGATTACTGGTCGGGTACGTTCGGACTGGTCGTTTTCGCCACCATCGAGATCATCCTCTTCGCATGGGTGTTCAAAATCGACAGGGCCTGGGGAGAAATCAACAGCGGGTCCGACATCCGCATACCGGTGTTTTTCAAGTATGTCATCAAGTATGTCACCCCGCTGTATCTGCTGATCATCATGGGGGTGTGGTTTTACCAGGACGCCTGGGACATCCTCATGCTCAACAAGACGCCGACCGGACAGCCCGTCAACGACGCCGATGTGCCGTACATCTGGGGTGCGCGTGCACTCATGGTCGGCCTGTTTGCTCTTCTTGCCTTCCTCGTGCATATCGCATGGAAGCGCAAACGCAAGCTGGGCATCGAGGATACAAGTCTGAAAAAGGCAAAACAGGCTCCCGCCGGCTCCTGACCGGGACGATCCACATTGAGCGTGTGACAGTTCATACGTGGAATGGTCGAAGACCGCGGTCGGCTCAGCTGACCGCCGCTTCGAGGAGCGTGAGGCTGCGCTGGTCGGCGTCCAGACGGACGCGCGTCCCGAGAGGGATGGTGTATTTGTCGGGGATGTGTCCGAAAGGGAAATTGGCCAGGACCGGAATACGCAGCGGCAGGAGGTATTCCCTGAATACCGTTTCGAGATCCCGTCGGCTGTCGGTGTCGGGAACGCCGGTGAAACTTCCCAGCACCACACCCGCGGCATTGTTGAGAATGCCGGCCTGCTGCAGCTGGCGAAACATGCGATCGATGCGATACACGTCTTCGCCGACTTCCTCGAAAAAGAGAATGGCGTTGCGCAGATCCGGCATGTGCGATGTGCCGATCAGGGAACAGAACACGGCGAGATTCCCACCGAGCAGCAGCCCCTCCGCTGTTCCCCGCGCAATCGTCCGCTCCTGTCCGCCCGAAAAGCGAAACGATTCATGGCGCACGCAGAGCATGTTCCAGAACGCATCCTCGACCGCCGGCAGGATGCTGCTGCCGAAATCCGGCGCGACCATGGGACCGGCGAAGGTCACGAGCCCTGCATGCGCGAACAGGGCGAGGGAGAGAGCGGTGATGTCACTGAATCCGACGAGGATTTTTGGATTCCGGCGAATGAACTCATAGTCAAGCATATCCAGGAGCCGCGCGGAGCCGTATCCGCCGCGCGTGCAGAGGATGGCGCCGACACGCGCGTCGCCGAACATGTCCATGATATCCTGTGCGCGAACACGATCGGGACCTGCGAGATAACCGTCGCGCAACCCCACGCCCCATCCCATGCGCACGTAATATCCCCGTGCCAGCAGGGAGGAAATCCCCCTCGGGATTGACGCATCATCCTTCGGGGGACTGGCGGGCGAGACGAGCCCGAGAAGATCGCCCGTTTTCAGCCGGGGCGGAAAGCACCGCTGTTTCAATCCCGTATCAGATCACGTTCCACAAGAATGTTTCGCAGCGCCTGCCGGTTGGCCTCCTGCATGGGGACGAGCGGCAGACGGAAGTGTTCGGTCAGCAGTCCCATCATCCCCATGGCGGTCTTGACGGGGATGGGATTGGATTCAAGGAAATTGCCGTCGAGAAGATCGAGAAGCTGGTAGTGGAGATCCCGCGCATCCGCGAAATTTCCGTCCATCGCGAGGTGGACCATGCGAGAGAACAGATCGGGCACTTCATTCGCCGCGACGGAGATGACGCCGTCGATGCCGAGCGCGATCTGCGCCAGCACGAGATTGTCATCTCCTGACAGCACGGAGAAACCCTCCGGACGACCACGCACGATGCGTGCTATCTGCCCGAGATCACCGCTGGCTTCTTTCGTTGCGACAACGTTCTCGATCTCCGCGATACGCAGCTGCGTATCCGCGGTGATGTTTCCGCCGGTGCGGCCGGGCACGTTGTACATGACGACGGCGCAGCGTACCGCTTCGGCCACGGCGCGGAAATGCCGGTAATAGCCTTCCTGCGTCGGCTTGTTATAGTACGGTCCGACGATGAGCACGGCATCGGCACCGCAGGATTCCGCACGCTTCGCATTCGCGATCGTCGCAGCGGTGGAATTCGAACCGGCCCCTGCGATCACGGGGACACGGCCGGCAGACGCTTCGACGACCGTCGTGACGACCTGGTCATATTCCTCAGCGGAGAGCGTGACAGCTTCGCCCGTCGTGCCGCAGGGGATGAGCATATCCACACCGTTATCGATCTGTCGCTGCGCGAGACGGCGTACGGCGGAGATATCCAGATTGCCATTTTCCTGGAACGGAGTGACGAGGGCAGTCCCGACTCCCTCAAGCGGTTGTGAGATCATGTATCATATCCTCCAGCGTAAAAATTCCGTGTTTGCCGATGATCCACTGCGCAGCGGTCAGCGCGCCGTCAGCAAAGCCGAGACGACCCTTTGCACGATGTGTCAATGTGATGCTGTCCGCTTCACTGTCGGCCGTGATTTGATGCTCTCCGAAGACGTGACCGATACGTGAAGCCGAAATATACAGTGTCTCCGGATCGAGCGGTCCTTCAACGGGAAGCAGCGCCGCGCTGCGCTTGTGCGCATGCGCATCGATGATGCGCTTCGCCAGCGTATTCGCCGTGCCGCTCGGGACATCCTTCTTGCCGCGATGATGTGATTCATGCAGGGCCAGATCGTACTGCGGAAATGCGCTCATGAGCTCCGCAGTTCTGCGGACGAGTTCGGAAAACAGGTAGACACCGATGGAAAAATTATTCGCATGCAGGAACGCGCCATCGAGGCGCCGTACTTCCGCACCGACCGCGTCCATGCGGCTGTCCCACCCGGTCGTGCCGCTGACCACCGGCATCCCGCCGGCGAGAAGACTGAGAATATTATCCGCCGCGGTATCAGGCTGCGTGAATTCGATGCAGACATCCACGCTGTCGAGCGGTGCGTCGGCAACGCTCGAGAACGCGGCATCCGCTGTCGGATCGACTATCACTGGCTGAGGCCAGCCGCGCTCATCGACGAGCCGTGCGAGCGTTTTTCCCATGCGCCCGTAACCGATGATACCGATGCGAGGATGCTCTTTCATACCTGCTCCATGAGGTCCGTGTACAGCTTCACGTAGAGCTCAACCGCCTCGTTCATTGCTTCGATACCGATACGTTCATGATCGGTATGCGCGTCATGCACCGAGCCGGGACCGGCAAGGAAGCAGCGACCCATCGGACGCATATGCGGAATGTCCGTGCCGAAATTCACACTTTTCACCGGGAACCCTGGCAGCGTCTCGAGAAACTGTGGTTCCGAGATGGTCTGGAACGTGATTGCCGCGCGGCCGCGCACGACATCCTCGACCTGCTGCCGGCGCGCCGCCGCATCGTCGACGATGCGGTGCATGAAACTTGCCTCGGCTTCCGGCGCGAATGTGTTCAGTGCGACGCCGCCTTTGATCAGTCCGATGTTGAGCGTCGCATCTCCGAGGATATCGTTTTTTCCCCAGTCCTCGCTCTGAATATCACGGATAATATCCAGCAGATCGTGGATTGCAGAGTGGCCGCGTTCGGGGTACGCGGAATGCGATGCGATGCCCGTAGTGCGCAGATAATAACTGACAACACCCTTGTGTCCACTGGCGAGATGGTTGTCCGTGGGCTCGCCGACGATGATCGCCGATGCGCGTGCGCCGCCCGCCGTGGCGGATCGCGCACCGATGCTGTCGGTTTCTTCTCCCACGACAAAGAGATACGCCGGTGGAACACCACGCTCGATCAGCCGTTCACCTGCGATGAGCATTGAGGCGATGATACCCTTGGTATCACAGGCGCCGCGGCCGTACACGATGTCATCTTCCACACGCGAGGGGTACCATGGCGGCACGGTATCAACATGGGTGGAGAATGCCACCGTGTCGTCTCCACGCCATCCTGCGTAAATATTCCACCGGTCTTCTGCGACCATCTGGCGCTCGACCGGGAGTCCCATCCCGGTGAGCAGTTCTTCGAGGGCGAGGAGGACGTTTTTCTCCTCACCCGTCACGGAGGGAATGTCAATGAGCCGGCGGGCAATATCGAGAGCGATCATGGTGGGAATATACGAGTGTCGAAGGTGCAAAAAAAAAGGCGCCCCGGTCACGAGGACCGGGGCGCCAGGTCGGGCGGTGAAACCGTCCCTATCCGGGTTTACTTCAGAAGCGTCATCTTGCGAGTCTGCACGAAGTCGCCAGCAACCATCTTGAGGATGTAGTTGCCCGAAGGCACCTGCACGCCCATATCGTTGGTGGCATCCCAGATAACCTCGTACGTACCGGCGTCGAGCGACTCGTTGACGAGCGTCTTCACCTTGTTACCGAGCAGGTCATAAATGACCATGGTAACCTGGCTGGACTTCGGCATCGAGTAGCTGATCGTGGTCGTCGGGTTGAAGGGATTCGGATAGTTCTGGCTCAGTGCGAATTCGGCCGGGGCCGGTCCTTCGACACCGAGGATACCTTCCTTCACCAGTTTCAGACGGAAGCCAGGACGGTTCTGCGGATCGTTGTTCGGCGGCGTGGACTGCGTAATATACAGACCGTCGGTCGCCTCAACGTACCACACAACATCCTGTTCCTTCGTCGTCGGAAGTCCAGAAATCTGGTCGATGATACCGGCAAGCTGTCCATGATTGCTCGTGAACGTTGCTTCCTTACCGTTGTCGTCCGAGTCGAATACGATGGAGCGAGTCAGGCTCGCGGCATCAAGATAGACGATCTCGTAGCGGACGTCGTCGGTGT
The DNA here is from genome assembly GCA_913061095.1 of uncultured Ignavibacteria bacterium. GTDB lineage: Bacteria > Bacteroidota > Ignavibacteria > SZUA-365 > SZUA-365 > BM516. The sequence continues at coordinate 4,939 of CAJXVM010000026.1, read as the reverse complement.
AGGTGGTAGCATCAAAGCGGGAGATCTGGATATCCGTGTACGGATCCTGCGGGGTTGCCTTGACCCACGTGAACTGCTCGACCTGCGACGCGGCATTGAGCTCGAGCTCAGTCTGGTCTGCCGGAGTCTGCAGTGCGAACGGATTCGGTGCGTGGTCGAGGATCTGATACGGATTCGTCTGACCGTAGACATTGGCGGGATCGGCCGTTGAGAAGGCACGGACCCACTGGCGCTCAGTCGGATCTTCACGGGTGATGCGGGACGCGAGGAAGTAATTCGTCGTGCCCTTGATGAACACCGAACCGGCAAAGATGTCGGAGAGGCCAGGCAGATTCTGGTCAAACTCGCCCGGGAAACGAGCCGAGAAGTCGGTGCGGATCGTCCTGTCGTCAACGACGTTCAGGAAGCGGTCACGCGGCGACACCACGATCTCGTAACGGCGCAGGAGGTACACTTCGTCAGGATTACCAGTTGCACTGGTAAGCTCGACGAGGTAGTTCGTGATTTCATCAGCGGTGAAGTTCATCGTCACGGACGTCTGATTCAGGTTCGCCACGGTCGGCGAGACTTCGATGGTAACGCCATCTTCGGCCTTCGTGTGCACGAGGCAGACGACGACGACGCCATCCTTGAATTCAGAGGCCGGGATCGACCACTCGTTATCGCTGATCTGCGTGAGGGCGGTTCCATCCTTCGTGATGAGGGCCCAGGTGTAACCATCCGGGTCCGCGTTCCAGCTGGCCTGGCTCGTATCCGTATTCGCGGTCGAACCATTGAGCGTGAGCGTGGTGGCCGGATTGTTCTTGCTCGGGCTGTCCCAGTCACGGATGATGTTGCCGTTCTCATCGCGTGCGGTCAGGGTGAAGCAGATCTCTTCACCGACAAGCGCGTTGACGTCCGGGTCGCCTGCGGCAGGCTCGATCTCAACGCCACCGCCTTTCAGCTTGGTGAGGTTGAGACGGAACGGACCACTGACAATCCAGTGCGGCTGGCAGCTCGTCGGGCTCCAACGACTCGTGTCACCGTTGAGTGCCGTCGAATCCGGGTTCACATGGAGACCCTCAACAAACGGGAACTCGACCTGCTCGAGAGGCAGACCGTCGGTCACATTGAAGTCCTTGGTGTAGACGAACCACTCGATCTTCACGGAGTCGGCGCTGGTGCTGGTGGGATCAGAGGAGAAACCACCGAACAGAGCGTCGAGATCTGTCGTCGGGACCTGGATACCCGTGGACGAACCGGCGTTGATGACGAGCATCGAGCCGAGCGGTGCGCCCTTGCCGACCGGGAAGGTGCTGACCACGCGTCCGACCCACTGGTAAGACAGCGTGTCGATGGTGCGCGCAGGATCAAGCTCCCACTCACGGGTCGTCGGGTTGTAGATCATGAACGGTCCGGGATCGCCGGCAGGATTCAGGTCACCGTCAAGGTCGTCGCCCTTGCGGTTGTTGATATCGCTGGCAGCTGTCCACAGCACGTCGAGCGGAGCTGTACCATCAACGAACTCCGTGCCACCATCAGGCGGCTGAACGGCCTGCGGCGGGTTGTCCGGCAGACGGTTGATGGAAATGATCAGCGGCTCGGTCGGCAGCGGGTTGTTGCGGACCGTGACACCGGCAGTGTCGGAGAAGGTTTCCAGACCGGCGATCTTGCTGAAGGCGCGGACGAACCACTTCACACGCATCACCAGGGAATCCTGGTTGGGCTGCGGAAGCATGTTCGGACGGAACAGCAGTTCGCGAACCTGGTCACCGGTCAGCGTGAGCGACGGGCTCTTACCATCATTGTCCGCGAGGAGGCTGACGGTCAGACCCTTCGTTCCGCCAGGACCGATACTGTCGATCATGGCATACCACTCGTAGCGAATGGTGTCGTTCGGGTTGTTCATGGAAGGATCGCTGTAACTTGCGGGCTGCCACTGCAGACGCAGCACGTCACGCTCAAGACCGTCAACCGGGTTGCCGCTCGTATCCGTGCAGTTACCGGTGTGATCCATGCGGAACAGCGAGGTGTTCTGCAGGGCCGGGGTGCTCAGAGTGAAGTCGGCCGGCTTGAACGGCTTCTTGATGTTGACCGGACGCGTCGCAATTGCATTCGCCGGAAGGAGACCGTGACGGATAGGATCACCGGCACGTTCACCGACAGCGTCGCCGAGACGAGGATCGTCAGGCTTCATACCCACGAAGTCGTTGCGATTACCTGCCAGGGTAAGGGACAGGTTGTAGAGGATCAGTGAGTCACGGCGGATCTCGGTATTCTGCGGGAAGCCGACGGGCTTGGCGTTGAAGTAACGGCCGCCGCCTGCGATCTCGAGATTACCGGTCGCACCCATGTTCACGCCCTGGAATTCCCAAGTCGTGAAGCGCGTGCCCAGGTTGACATACATCGTGTCGCGCGTGTTGAGGTTGCCATAGCGGTCATACGGAGTGACGGCGTAGGTGTACCACTCATCGCGGAAGATGGTGTCAGGACGGGCATACGGGGTACCGACGTTGTTCGGGATCTGATCCGTCGTTGCACCATGTGCAATCTGTCCGTAGAGACGGGTAAAGATTTCAAACTTCGAGATCGGCGTGCCATACGGATCCTGGTAGAACATCGGGCTGAGACGCGGAAGCGTATCGATGTCTGCCTGGACCGGAAGGATACCGACAGGAAGCGTCGACTTGTCGAACGTATTCGACGTCATGTCGTAACTGCTCGGGAAGATCGACGTGAAAGCAATACGATACGGCACGACCACGAAGGTGTGACGCAGGATGCTGTAACGCGTCGGGCCGAAGAACTGGCGGACCGCAGCGGCCATGAGACCGTGGGTTGCACGGTTGGTGCGCTGGATCGGCTGCTCACCGACACGATTCACGTTCAGGTTCGGACCCTGGATATCTGCGACGTTCAGGTCATAATACGTGTCGTCGAGATGGAACAGGGGATTGAAAGGATTAAGGCGATTCACACGACGCACAACCGTCATCTTCGACTGGTCGTAGCTGAGCGTATCGTCCACGGTGTTGCCTGCCATGTCGGTCAGGTTGGGATCAACGACGCGGAGGTCAACGACCTGCTCGGCAGTCGAGTCAATGATGCGCAGGAAGGCACCCGGTGCGAAGGTCAGGCTGGGATTGCCGCCAACCGAAGCTTCACGACCGAACGCGCTACCGAGAAGCGCAACACGGCGGTTGAAGTCACCGAACGAGCCACCCGTTGCCGTCGCGCCACCATGCATACCCACGTTGAAGCGGGTACGGAAGGTCTGGATCGGCGGGAAGAGGCCGTTCACAGGACGATGCGGGAGACCGGCGCGCAAGTAGTCCGCAGGGCTCCAGCGGGTGATGCCGACGCGCGTGATGCGGTCGCCTTCGCCCGTGAGCTTGTAGTGACCCGGCTCGCCCATGTCCGTACGCGTACCCATGAGTTCGGCGCGGGTGGCACCGGCCTTCAGCGGGGAGAGCGTACCGATGTACGTGTAAATCGTATCCGCATAGAGACGACCGTACTCACGGGTCTGACCAGGCTGATCCGTCACGACATAGGCGTTGCCGCCCATCGGGGGATCGTTCTCCCAGATCGGGGTCACGCGCATCAGCACGGGACGACGATCATCCTTGAATGCGGACTCGGGATCGTAATCCTGACCAATACCGCTCGTACCGATTCCGTCGCCACCACCAGCGATGGTAACGTCGAAGATCGTTCCGTCACGACGTGCACCAGGCGGCACCACATACTTGTTGCCACCGTTGTTCAGGTCGTTGTAACGGTCGTTCGGTGCGGTCTGCGGGTTCAGGTTGTTGTATGCATCGAGCTTGACCAGCATCGGCATGCCGGAAACTGGATCGAGATCGAAGTCGGGGTTGATGTCGCCATTGGCGAGATACAGCGCGTCGCCGTCCTTGTCGAGAGGCACACCGTCTTCGTTGACGACTTCGTACTTGCCGACAGGAAGCGGGCTGACGTTGCGCTTGTACACCTGAGAGAGCAGGATGTTATCAAGACCCTGGTCGGTCAGGCTGTGGAGGTTCGGATCTGCGCCTGGCGGCAGCTGAATGTTGCGGACGGGGGAGATCGAACGGCTCTCGGGATCACCGGTGAGCTCGAAGGTACCGACCGTTCCGAGACCAGGTCCGAGGGAAACGTATTCCTGACCGGCACGGAGGATGTCAAAGCGGGTCGGATCCTTGACGACCGACACGACCTTGACGGTGTCACGGTGAATGTTCGTCGGGCCCTGTCCAGGCAGCACTGCCGTGGCGGTGGCTTCGAAGAACACCGTGGCGTTCGAAAGCTTCGGCGTCGGATACTCGAGAGCGTTGAAGAAGGACGTCTGGTTGATGTGCACACCGGCAACGAGGTTACCAACCTTCGTGTGACGATAGCGGGCCTTACGCATCGGGCCGAACTCGTCACGCGTCCAGTTCAGTGCAGGAGCAATGGTTCCGGCGCCGGCAGACGTGTACGGCTGCGGAGGTGCGGACCAGTTGTCGCCCCACATGCGGAAGCGGACACGGGCGGTGTCTTCGAATTCAGTGAAGTTGTCAACCAGGTTGCCAAAGCGGTCATACTCGCGCGCAAGCAGCGTCACGATACGGCCGGCAGTGACAGAATTCACATCCATCGGATCGTTGTTCGCAAGGTTCAGCGTATCCGGGATGTACGGACGGATATTGGTGTTTGCCACGCGGTTGAAGTGCGTCGCGCGATCCTCCTGCGCAAGCGGGTTGGCGGAGTAGGCGAAGAACTTCGGCGCGTAGTTCTGAATCTGACCGAACGATGCACCAGCGTCTGCGTAAACCGAGTGATGCTCCAGGACCTGCAGCTTCACGAGGTCGACGGGCAGCGGAATCGGGGAGGTCGCCGCAGCAGTGTACGGGAAGATCTCCACGCGAACCGTGGTGTCAGACTTCTGGTAAATCGGGATGATCACGCGCGGAGCGAAACC
>CAJXVM010000025.1 GCA_913061095.1 uncultured Ignavibacteria bacterium | reverse complement strand
GGTATTACTCTACGAAGACCGCATGCCGGATCTCGACAACCGTGTTTGACCATTTACACAAAAATCAGGACGCTCTCGCCCTAATTGTCGTGTCATATCATGCAGCGTCTGCAGTTCGGATGGATCTCCCATTTCCTCATGCAACGCCTGGCGGAGCAGCGATCGGACTTCACCGGCCGAGCCCTTCGCGATCCGCAGAAAATTGATGAATTCGGGTATCGAATCGCGTTCAAAGCCTTCAGCGATATTATTGGTAATGGACAGGGCGGCCGAGCGAAGCTGCTCCGCATATCGAAAATCACGGCGAACACGGGCATCCGCGACAACGGGCACAAGCCGCATATTCAACTGCTCTGCGAGCTGGTACACGGGCAGATCTTCAAATCGTTTGTACTTCATGCGGGTCTCCCTGCCCCTGGATATTTCAGTATCGAATGATACGCGAACGGACTGTTTCCGCCGAGTCAAATTTCCGGTATTCCTGAATCATGTGTAATCTGCAATGTGCGATCGCCCAGAAGGGCCCGGTGAGGCGCTTCCCGCAACCACACGCTCACGCGTGTGGCTAACACTATCTGCAATCTGATATCTGCAATCTGCTATCTGCAATTTCCCCGGAGGGCCCGGTGAGGCGCTTCCCGCAACCACACGCTCACGCGTGTGGCTAACACTATCTGCAATTTGCTATCTGCAATCTGATATCTGCAATCTGTAATTTGCATTCTAGAACGATGCGCCTACGTCTATAATCCACTCCCCCACCCCGTATTCATTCCACGCCCGGTCGAGCCGCAGCACCACGCCGTAGGGAAATAGGAAGTGGAGTCCAGCGCCGTAGCCGCGGGGGAGGTCAGTGTCGGCGGGACGATCGTGGCGGTCCCAGACGGTGCCGATATCGGCGAAGAGGGCGGCGTAGAAGCCGAGTTTCCAGGTGGCGAACTGACGGATCGGCACCTCCGGCACGGTGATGTACAGCTCCTTCACGATCGGAATGCGCAGCTCGGCGAACGCGGCCGCGGAATTTTCTCCCTCCAGCTCACGATGGAAATGACCGCGGATGCGCTCGGAAAATCCGAAGAAATGATGGGCGTAGTTTGGGATGGCGGGACCGCTGCTGAGCCGCGTGAAAAAGCGCACTCCGAGCGACACGTCGCGATACACCGGCTGATAGGCGCGCATGTCGAGACTGTACGACACCATGTCCACTTCGCCGATGCCGAATCCCTTTTTCGTGATCGTTGCGCTGGAGTAAATGCCGCTTGTGGGATACTCCTGCAGGTTGCGGGTGTCATGCGCCGCACCGAAGCCAACACTGAGAAAGCGGTCGATACCGGAAGGATCCAGCGTGCGGCCCGTGCGATTCTCGGTGACTTCGATATAATTGTAAGCAAGAAAAGACCATACGCTGTGATAGGCGTCGAGGCGCTTGCCGAACATCTCGGAAACAGCGTAATGGATTTCATCGAAGTTGGGTCCCTCGCCGCGGGATTCCTGGCTCTTGTTCTCCACGCGCGACCAGGAAAACCCGGTGGTGGTGAAGAACTGATCATCCCCCAGGATCCACGGGTTGCTGTAGCTGAGCGACACCCAGGGATTGTACCCGAGCACAAATCCGGCAAAGATTTTCTCGTTCCAGCCCCGGAAGTTGTCGTGCTTGACACCGAGACCGAAGTACCAGTGTTCCCAGTCGCGCTCAACGATGCCGGCCATGGGCACGGGATACAGATACCAGCGCTCCTCCACCTCGATGATGAGTGTCGTGCTGTCAAGTGGCGGCCAGCTGATGTCGACGCGGGTGAACAGACCGAGACTGTAAATGCGGGACTTCGCGAATTCGATCTCCTCGAGATCGATGGTGTCTCCCACCTCCATTGGCAGTTCGCGCACGATGATTTCGGGCTGCGTCACCTCGTTGCCGATGACGGCGAAGGCACTGATCACCGGCGCGCGAGGGGGTTTGGTCTGCGTGGAGGCCCGCGTGTCGATGCCCCCCCCCATTCCCTCCCGTGTAACGGATTCCGTCCCGGCGGTGCCCGTCCCGGCGGTGCCCGTCCCGGCGGTGCCCGTCCCGGCGGTGCCCGTCCCGGCGGTGCCCTGCCTGAGCGAGTCCGATCCGAACGCATCCTGCCTGGTGCTATCATTTGCATCCTGCCCGTACAGCGGCGAGGAATGGCCGCAGAGCAGCGACGCCTGTCCGGCAAGGACAAGCGCGGCAAAGACGAAGAACAGTCGGCGGGATGCGTTCATGGGCGGCGCGTTTTCAGAACCGGAATGAGAGCTGCGCGGTGGTGCGGATATCGAGCTGTCCGGCGGGCGTGCGCTCGAGGCGCGAGCGCGCGTACAGCTTCGCGAACTTGTTGAAACGCGCGGCGGCCCACGCGGCATCCACGGCGCTGAGCACGTGATTGAGGATGATCAGATTCAGGATGGTATCGGCCGTGTTGTAATAGTCGTTCGCCTCGCCGCGAAGGCCGGAGTAGTAAACAAAATTCGTCGACGGATTCCAGTAATCACCCGACAGCTTGTCGTCCCACCCGTAGCTGTACTGGTTGTATTTCCCGATCAGCTCGTAGTACTGCTGGTCACCGTGCGGCGGCAGCTTGTGCGAGAACACCGGCACCGCGAGTTCGGTGGTGTGCATGGCGTCCCAGTCCACACGCTGCCACGGCGGCAGGGATTCGTTGGGATCGATCGCGATATGCACTGCGTCCTCCCCGCCGGGGAATTTCCCCGCATTTTCGTTCAGCCACTGCGCGTACTTGACCACGCTCCAGTGATCGTCGGCGTAGGCGCGGTAGACGTCGGTCTGCTCATCGCCCTTGTTCGTCTGGTCGATGTTGAAATACCACGCCGCGCCCTCGATCGAGGCAAACAGCGCCGCCAGCCAGTAACTGCCGGCGTACAGCTCGCCTGCTCCGGGCACAACCAGCGACAGCACACCGGCGAGAAAGGGGGATTTCTTTCCGTAGACGGGTTCGCGCGACGGCAGCGCCGTCCATGGACGCGGCACTGCAGTCGCATCGGTCAGCATGCGGCCGGTGCCGTATCCCTTCATCTCCATCAGGATGGATACAGGCGCATCCGCGCAGGGCGGCATGTCGGAGGGGGCCGCTTCGCGGGATGCCGACGTGACGGGGGCCGCTTCGCGGGATGCCGACGTGACGGGGGCCGCTTCGCGGGATGCCGGCGATACGGATTCCTGCCCCCCGGCCGTGGGGATGTATTGCGTAAGCGCGGAACAGTACGGAACGAGAAGCAGAACGAAAACGAGGTATGAACGCATCTTTCTCTCGATTGTCGAATTACTGGGGAAAACTACGTGTCTGCTCCCCGGCAGACAATGGAAAAAACGGGACAGGATTTTCTCGCGAGACACGGTGCGCGGCGCTGGACCGGGATGGCGAGACGTCATAAGCGGTCATCTCAGAAATTCGCTTCCTCTTCCGGCGGCGGCAGCGCGGTGGAGGGCATGCGCGTCTCCAGGTTTTCGAAGCGCGCATAGTCGGCGATCCACGCGAGATCGACTTCCCCGATTTCGCCGTTGCGCTGCTTGGCGATGATCACCGAAGCCTTTCCGCGCTCCTCGGGCGGCGCGTCCTGATCCTTGCTGCGATGGATGAACATGACCACGTCGGCATCCTGTTCGATGGACCCGGACTCGCGGAGATCGGCGAGCATGGGCTTCCCACCGGTACGCTGCTCAACGCTGCGGTTGAGCTGCGAAAGCGCGATGACGGGAATGCGCAGATCCTTGGCAAGCCCTTTCAGCGATCGGCTGATCGATGCGATCTCCCGCTCGCGGCTCTCGCGCACCATCGGCGCGCTCATGAGCTGCAGATAGTCGATGACGATGAGCTTCACGCCGTGCTCGTGCACCATGCGGCGGGCCTTCGCGCGAACTTCGAGGATGGAAATGCCGGGCGTGTCGTCGATGAGAATGCTCGCCCGTTCGAGCTTGCCGACGTAGCTGGCGAGACGATGGAACTCCTGTTCGCGGATGCGGCCGGTGCGCACCTGCTGCATGTTCACCCGCGCCTCGGCACAGAGCAGGCGCAGAGCGAGCTGATCGCTTGCCATCTCGAGACTGAAAATACCGACGGGCATGCCCTTGTCGATCGCGGCGTTGCGCGCCATCGACAGCGCGAGTGCGGTTTTTCCCATTGAGGGACGCGCGGCGAGAATGATCAGGTCGGTCGGCTGCCAGCCGCCGGTTTTCTCGTCGAGCAGTTCGTAGCCCGAGGGCACGCCGGTGACACCGGTGTGATCCTGCGAAATTTTGTAGATGCGGTCGAGCAGCGGCTTGACAATGGTTTTCACCTCCGTGAAGCTCTGCTTGATGTGCTTCTCGGAGAGCTCGAAGATCTGTTCTTCGGCCTCGTCGATCAGCTCGAACGCGTCACTGCTGTCAAGATAGCAGTCGCTGATGATGCCGGTGTTGATCTCAATCAGGTGCCGCTTGATGGCCTTCTCAAGCACGATGCGGCAGTGATGCTCGATGTGCGCGGGCGAGATGACCTCGTTGGTCATCTCCGTGAGATAGTACATGCCCCCGATTTTCTCGAGTTCGTCGCTGCGTCGGAGATCCTCCGCCACGGTGATCAGATCGATCGGCTCCTGCTTTTCGAACAGCCGCGAGATGGAATCGAAAATCGTGCGATGGGCTTCCTTGTAGAATGCATCCCGCGTAAGAAGGGAAAACACGTTGGAGACGGTGGCGTCGGCCTGCAGCAGCATGGCGCCGAGCACGGCCATCTCCACGTCCACCGCCTGCGGCGGAACGCGTCCCGCACTGCGTTCGCGTCCCTCACTCCGCGACGGCGGGCCTTCATCGATGGGTGGACGCGATGAGTATGCTGGATCCTGCATGCCTGTTATCCGTTCTGATGCAACGTGCTTATTCTGCGGTGGATTTCAGTTCGTCGTAGAGCTGCCGGAATTTCTGCACGTCCTCCCAGGTGGGACGTTTCCAGTTGGGATTCCGCAGCAGTGCTGCCGGGTGATAGGTCACCACGAGGGGGATGCCCTGATATTCATGAACACCGGCCCGCAGCTTCGTGAGGGAGTCTTTCGTGCGCAGAAGCGTCTGCGCGGCGATGCGTCCGAGGGCGAGCATGATTTTCGGCTTGAGCACCTCCAGCTGCTTGTGCAGATAGGGCTCGCACTGCTCCACCTCCGCGGGCAGCGGATCACGGTTTTTCGGGGGACGGCATTTGAGGATGTTGCAGATGAACACATCCTCACGGCTGAGTTCCACGGCGGCGAGGATTTTGTCGAGCAGCTGTCCCGCTCGACCGACGAAAGGTTCGCCGCGGCGGTCCTCCTCGGCGCCCGGCGCCTCGCCGACGAGCACGATATCCGCCTCGGGATCGCCGACGCCGAAGACGAATTTGTTGCGCGATTCCGCAAGCGGACATTTTCGGCAGTCGTGGATGAGATCGTAGAGATGCTCGAGCGTGCGCGCTGATTTCCAGGCTTCGGTCACTTCTCCGTTTTCCTCGGTCAGTCCCTGCGCGGCAAGCTCCGCGGCGCGAAGCACGTCCTGCTCGACATAGAGCTCGTCTCCGTAACGCTCGCGCTGCTGGCGTAAATACCGGTGAAGATCTGACACGGTTTCGTGGTTCATGGGTAAAAGAAAAAGTACGACCGGGAGGTCGAACTGTCAACAGGGTCGCCGGTGGCTCCCGCGGAATCAGTGTTTGCACAGGAAGCGCAGTGCGTGCGTGGAACGATTCAGCGCTTGCGAGGGAAGCGCAGTGCATGCGCGGCGCGACTCAGCGTAATCGCGAGAAGCGCAGTGCATGCGCGGCGCGACTCAGCGTAATCGCGAGAAGCGCAGTGCATGCGCGGCGCGACTCAGCGCTTACGCAGGGCAATGAGCGCGCGATCGATGATGATGTCGGCCAGCTGCGCCTTGCTCATGCGCTCGAGTTCCTCGTGCTCCCCGTCGGCGAAGAGCAGCGTGGCGACATTGGTGTCGCTGCCGAAGGCCGCGCCTTCCACACGCGGATTGTTCAGCACCATCATGTCGGCGTTTTTTTCTTTCAGTTTCCGCAGGGCGTTCTCCTGCTCGTTTTCCGTCTCCAGGGCAAAGCCCACCAGCAGCATGTCGCCTTTGCGCTCCCCGAGCCCGGCGAGAATGTCGGGCGTACGGTCGAGCGCAAGCTGCATGCCGCCGCTTCCGAGGGAGTGCTTCTTGATTTTCTGCTCGGCAGGCGTGGAAACGGTGAAGTCCGCAACAGCGGCAGCAAGAATGCAGATATTCTGCACGTCGTAGTACTTCATGACGGCGTCGTGCATCTCCCGGGCGCTTTCGACGTCGATACGTGTGACGCCTTCGGGCGTCGGCAGGGCGACCGGACCGCTGACCAGCGTCACGGCCGCGCCGCGCAGGGCGGCGGCCTCCGCGATCGCGAATCCCATCTTGCCGGAACTGCGGTTGCCGATGTAACGCACCGGATCGATGGGCTCCTGCGTGGGCCCCGCGGTGACGAGCACTGCCATGCCCCGCAGGTCGTTATCCCCCGCCCGGAAATGCCGCTCAATCGCGTGCATCAGGACGTGTGTCTCGGGCAGGCGTCCCGGACCGGTGAGTCCGCTGGCCAGTTCCCCGCTTTCGGGCTGGATGATGTCGACCTCCCGGCGGCGGAGAATATCGAGGTTGTCTTTCGTGGCGGTATGCAGATACATGTCGGTATCCATCGCGGGGGCAATCACCATCGGACAGCGGATGGCAAGCGCGAGCGAGGTCAGCGCATTGTCGGCGAAACCGTGTGCCAGTTTCGCGATGGTGTTAGCGGATGCGGGCGCCACGATCATCAGGTCGGCCCACACCCCGAGGTGGATATGCCAAGTGCCTTTCGACCGGTCCGCCGGGAACATGTCGATCACGACATCGCTGCCGCTGAGCGTTGCCAGCGTCAGCGGTGTGATGAATTCACAGGCGGCGGGTGTCATGACGACGCGCACCTCCGCGCCCCGTTTGACGAGTTCGCGCACGAGCAGGGCTGATTTGTAGGCCGCGATGCTTCCCGTTACGCCGACGATGATATGTTTGCCCGCGAAGCTCACTCTTCCTTATAGCGGTAGGATATCTTATCGCCGAGCAGATCCTCGACGGCCTTCTGCGTCGGCTTGGCCATCTTCTCGAACTCGATGCTGATGCGCGTTTGCTCGGGATTGAGCTCCACTTCTTCCTCGGAATCGGAGCGCGGGGTAAAGGCTTCCAGTTCCTGGTTGAGGCGGATTTTCAACTCCTCGTTGATCTGCCGCGCGCGGTTCGAGAGCACGACGATCGCCTCGTAGATGTTCTCGGCGTGGCTGTCGATTTTGGTGAGATCCAGGGGTTCGAGTGACATGCTTCCTCCTGTATGAGAACGTTACTGCTGTTGTTTCGATCCATTCATGTAGATGCCGATGATGCGCTCGACCTCGGGGATGGACCGCGCGAGGTCATCATTAACCACGACGTGGTCGAACTGCGGAGCCTGTTCGAGTTCCCAGGCGGCACGCTGCATGCGGCGCGCGATCACCGTTTCATCGTCCGTTCCCCGGTGTTCGAGCCGCTCACGCAGCACGTCGAGATCCGGAGGACGAATAAAGATCAGTACGGCATCGTCGGAGTACAGCCTCTTGAGTGACAGGGCGCCCTTGACGTCGATGTCGAAGAGCAGGTGACTGCCAGCGCCTATCGCACTGTCGGTTTCCGACTTCAGCGTGCCGTAGAGATTGCCGTAAATTTCCTCCCACTCGACGAGGCCGTCTTCCTCGATGCGGCGCTCGAAGTCGTCGCGGGAGAGAAAGTGGTAGTCCCGGCCATCGATCTCCTTCGGCCGCTTCGGCCGCGTGGTGGCGGACACGGAGAAGGAGAGATCGTCGAAGTGCCGGAGCACATTTCGCGCGATGGTCGTCTTGCCGGATCCGCTCGGGGCGGACAGCACGAAGAGCATGGGCGGGACTACTCGATATTCTGAATCTGTTCGCGAACGCGCTCGAGTTCTTCCTTCACAGACACGACAAGATGCGCGATGTCGGCGTCGTAGCTTTTTGCTGCGATGGTGTTCGCCTCGCGGTTCATTTCCTGAAGGAGGAAGGAAAGCTTGCGTCCTTCCGATTCGTCCGCGTCGAGCGCTTCGAGGAAAAACTTCGTGTGGCTGCGGAAGCGCACCATTTCCTCGGTGATATCCATTTTATCCGCCAGCAGGGCGATTTCCATGTCGAGCCGGGCGGGATCGATTTTCTCGTCGGTCAGGAGATTGCGCAGTTTCTCGCGCAGCCGGTCGCGCTCCTTTTCGCTGCGTCCCGCCGTGAGCTTCTCGATTTTGTCGATGACGTCTTCGAGTCCACCGATACGTTCGCGCATATCGCGAGTCAGCTCCGCGCCTTCCTGCGAGCGCATGGCGAGCAGGGCGTCGGCGGCCTCTCCCACGGCCTGGACCACGAGCTTCCACTCTTCCTCGGGGAGTTCGTCCTGATCCTCGGTGGTGAACACCTCAGAGAATTTCATGAGCGTTTCGAGGTTGATGTTCTCATTGAGGCCGGAGACCTCGTTGAGTCGGCGCAGCAGCGTCATCACCGCGCGCACGGCTTCCTCATCCACATGCACCGGCAGCACGTCGCCGTTGCTGCGGTCGACGCTGACGGCCAGGTTGACCTTGCCGCGCTTGACGCGTCCGCGCACGGCCTCCTTGAGCTCGAGTTCCTTGACCTGCAGGTGCTTGGGGAGCCGCGCCGAGAATTCATAGAAGCGGCTGTTGACCGAACGGATTTCCGCAGTCACGGACATCTGTCCGTTCACCGCCGTCGCCGTCCCGTATCCCGTCATACTGATGAGCATATGTGTCTATCCTTGTTTCGCCGCAACTCGTTACGAACTCGTAATGTACGGAGAATTTGGCGGGGATTCAATGGATTTTTTCCGGGCTGCCGCAGGTCCGCCGGAGCGCATCGAAGGCGGATGGGCTGACGGCTATGGGCTGTGGGCTATGGGATGAGACGGCTGCAGCGGCTGTCGATGGTGTCGCGGTGGTAGAGGTAGGTGGGATAATCAACCTTGCGCACGACGAAGCTTGCGCGGATGCGGGAGAAGAGCCGCGCATCCTCGCCGTAGCCGGAATCCCAGCCGCCGGCGCGTTCGATCACGCCGCGGCGCGTAAAGAAGGTACCGCCGATGATGCATTCGTCCAGCGGAATCATGATGGAGGGATCCTCGATGTCGGGTACCCGCATCTGTGCGTCGTTCCCGATGGCGCGATATCCCCCGTAAATGAAATCCACTTCCGGATGATCGATCATGTAGCGCACGCGCAGCGTGAGATGATCGACCGCGTAGGCGTCGTCGGAATCCAGCACGGTGATGAGGTCCCCGGAAGCTTCCCGCAGTCCCCTGTTGCGGGTCGGACCGGGTCCCTCCGGACCCGCACCCGACCGCTGCTGTCGAATGGTACGCACCCGGAAGTCGATCTGCGCAAATTCTTCGAGAAGAGCGGGAGTGCCATCAGTGCTGCAATCGTCGACGATGATCAGCTCCCAGTTGTGCCAGGACTGCAGCAACACCGACTCCACCGCCCGCGGAAGCAGGTCCGACCGGTTGTAGGTTGCAAGAATGATGGAAACAAGCGGCTGCGCCAAATTTGCCTCCCGGTCTGAGCTGGGAATGGCTCACATTAGCAGGATTCGAAGCAAAAATCAAGCGAAAACGAGTTTTAGGGTGTATTAAAATATTTTTTAGCATAACCTAAAATCGGTTTTTTCGAGCAAATGAGCATGTTTTTACCGACGTCCGTCGTCAGGAGGAGGACTCGGGGGATCGGGATCCGGCATGCGACAGCCACACGCTTACGCGTGTGGTTACGGCAGCGGATCAACCGGGGCGGTATTCGACAGCCACACGCTCACGCGTGTGAATACGGCATCGCTCAACACCTCCCGCGTCCTGCCTCCCTCATCCTGCCTCCCGCATCCTGCCTCCCGCATCCTGCCTCCTGCATCCTGCCTCCTGCATCCTGCGACCGTGCAGACGGGGTGAAAATTCCATGCATCCCCGTTTTTGGACTTTGATCGAGCGTGCGAGTTCCGTAATCTGTTGTGTTTTTCTGCCACATTCGCTCGGATATCATGCAACGCAGACCGGTTTCCGCGAATTTCAAGATCGCCCTCGTCGCCCTCGCGATGCTCATTGTGATCGCCGTGCTGTTTTATACGCAGTCCATCGTCGAGAAACTGCAGGAGCGCGAGCATGTCAGCCTTCAACTGCATATCAGCGCGCTTGAGTATATCGCAAACGATGATTCTCCGAACGGGGATTATACGTTCGAGCAGAGCGTGACCGACGTGATCGACTTTCCGCTGCTCATGACGGACGCCGACCTGACGCCTTACAGTCAGCGCAATATCGACGTGGATTCCGCAGCATTCACGACCGAGGAACTGCACGAATTCTTCGTGCAGCGGCGCGATCACATGGCGGAGGTCAATCCGCCAATCGTGGTCAAGTACAAAGACTCCACGGTGCTGGGGTATGTGTTCTACGACGAATCCGAGCTGGTCAGAGATCTCCGCGCCCTGCCCTATATCGAAATCCTCGTGGCGGGGATGTTCATCCTCATCGGCTACATCGGATTCAGCTACATCAAGCGCAGCGAACAGGCGAACATCTGGGTGGGAATGTCGAAGGAGACCGCGCATCAGCTCGGCACGCCGCTTTCGAGCATGATGGGCTGGCTCGAGCTGCTGCGCGAGCAGACCGACGATCCGGAGGCGCTCGAGCA
The DNA here is from genome assembly GCA_913061095.1 of uncultured Ignavibacteria bacterium. GTDB lineage: Bacteria > Bacteroidota > Ignavibacteria > SZUA-365 > SZUA-365 > BM516. The sequence continues at coordinate 54,148 of CAJXVM010000025.1, read as the reverse complement.
GACAGTCGCGGAAATGGAAAAGGATGTCAGCCGGCTCAACCGCATCGCACTGCGCTTCTCCAAGATCGGATCGAAGCCGCAGCTCAGCGAGCAGAATCTGATGGATACCATCCGGAAGAGCGCGGATTACTACCGCCGGCGAACGCCGCAGCTGGGGAAAAAAGTATCCATCATCGTGCCCGAAATCGCATCGGTGACCGCACGCTACAACGCCGAACTGCTGGAATGGGTGTTCGAGAACCTGATGAAAAACGCTCTGGACGCGATGGAGCAGACTGACGGACGCATCGAATACTTCGTCTCCCGGCGCGGAAAAAAGATCATCATCGACGTGAAGGACAACGGCAAGGGGATCGACCTGCGGCTGAAGAAGGATATTTTCCGTCCGGGCTACAGCACGAAAAAGCGCGGCTGGGGACTCGGCCTCAGCCTGGCGCGGCGCATCGTGCAGGATTATCACCGCGGCAAACTGTTCGTGCACGAAACCGCTCCCGGCAAAGGCACCACCTTCCGCATCATCCTGCCGGCCTGACACACAAACGCCGCCGACATCCCGCAAAACCCGGCATCCCGCAAAGCCCGGCATCCCCCGAGGCCCGGTATCCCCCGAGGCCCGGTATCCCCCGAGGCCCGGTATCCCCCGAAGCCCGGCATCCCCCGAAGCCCGGCATCCCCCGAAGCCCGATATCCCTCTCTCAATGGGCAATCCACAGCAATACGGGCGTTTTTGCTGCGTCATTTTGCGGCAGGTGATTGATTTCCTCCTCCGAAAAGCGTTTCTTGCGGGTACACAGAAAGGCGGAGGACATCATGGAAGACATCCGGCAGAATCTTGCGGCTGCGCGGGGTGACGAACCCGCGGATACCGTATTTCGCAACGGAAAGATCATCAACGTGCTCAGCGGGGAAATCCACGAGGGCGACATCGCCGTCACGAACGGCATGATCGTGGGTATCGGTACGTATGAAGGACGCGAGGTCGTCGACCTCGAGGGACGGTATGTGGCGCCGGGCTTCATCGACGGGCATATCCACGTTGAGAGCACCATGCTGACCGTGCGGGAATTTGCGCGGGCGGTGGTGCCCCACGGTACGGCGGCCGCCGTGGTGGATCCGCATGAATTCGCCAATGTCGTCGGACTCGACGGCGTGGATTACGTGCGCGAGGCCGACCGCGATCTCCCGATCGACCTGTTCATCATGATGTCGTCCTGCGTGCCCGCCACTCCCCTCGAAACCGCGGGCGCGCGCATCAGCGCGGTGGATATCCTCCACTACATGAATTATGACAACGTCGTCGGCGTGGCCGAGCTGATGAACTTCCCGGGTGTGGTCAGCGGCATGGATGCCGAGCTGGCGAAAATCGACGCCGCTCGGCACAAGGCCGTCGACGGACATGCACCCGGACTCGGCGGTCCCGCCCTCAACGCCTACATCACCGCCGGCGTGCACAGCGACCACGAGTGCACCACGCTCGAGGAGGCGCGCGAGAAACTGCGGCGCGGTATGCACATCCTGCTCCGCGAGGGCACGGCCGAACGCAACCTGCACGACCTGCTGCCGCTGGTCACTAAGGAGAACGCCGCGCAGTGCTCCTTTGCCACCGACGACAAGCATCCCGCGGATCTCGAGGACGAGGGACACATCGACCATCACGTACGCGAGGCGGTGCGTTTCGGCCTCGATCCGATGACCGTGCTGCAGATGGCGACGATCAATACCGCGCGGCATTACGGTCTGCGCCGGCATGGCGCCATTGCTCCCGGCCGCTGGGCGAACCTGGTGGTGTTTTCGGATCTGCGGGATATCCGCGCCGAGCGCGTTTACTACCGCGGTGCGCTGGCGGCCGAAAACGGCGCGGCCGTATTCAGCGCCGAGACGGAGGTCGACTTCTCGCACATGACCGACACGATGAAAGTAGGGGAATTCGGCAAGGAGCATTTCGAAATCGGCTTCATTCCCCACAGCAGGATACGCGTGATCGATCTCGTGCCGGGACAGATCGTTACGCGCGCCGCCGTGGAGGATGCAACGATTGAAGGCGACTTCGCGGTCGCCGATCCCGCGCGTGACATCCTCAAGCTCGCCGTCATTGAGCGGCACAACGCCACCGGCAATATCGGACTCGGGTTCGTGCGCGGCTTCGGCCTGCAGCGCGGGGCGCTGGCATCCACCGTGGCGCATGACGCACACAACATCATCATCGTGGGCACAAACGACGCGGACATGTACGTCGCGGCGCTGCAGCTGATCCGCATGGGCGGCGGGCAGTGCGTGGTCGCAGACGCGAAGGTCGTCGAAGAGCTGCCGCTGCCCATCGCCGGTCTCGTGTCGGATCAACCGCTGGCCTTCGTGCGGAAAAAGGTAGATGACCTCATCGCCGCCGCGCAGCAGCTCGGCTGCGGCCTTCCCGACCCCTTCATGACGCTTTCCTTCCTCGCCCTCTCCCCCATCCCCGCGCTGAAAGTGACAGACCGCGGCCTGGTGGATGCGGAGAAATTCGAATTGACGTCCCTGTTTGTGTGATGTATCTTGGGGGCACGAAGGCACGAAGGCGCGAAGACGCGAAGACACGAAGGGATTTTTTTTTGAGGCGCGAAGACGCGAAGACACGAAGGGATTTTTTTGGGGGCGCGAAGACGCGAAGGGAGTAGATTCATTCACATTTAGGGAGAATTATCGTGAAGATATTTCCGAAACTGGATGTTTGGACGGAGCGGTTGGCGACGCAGATCGTGGATGCGGCGTTCGAGGTGCATACGACATTGGGTCCGGGATTACTGGAGTCCGTTTACGAGCGCAGCCTGGCATACGAACTCAGGGAACGTGGATTCAACGTGGAACAGCAGGTCATTGTACCCGCGAGTTACAAGGAAGTCGATTTTCCATATGGATTTCGTCTCGATCTCATGGTCGAGGATCGTGTCATCATTGAAATCAAATCCGTCGACGCGCTTTTGAACGTTCACCGATCGCAATTGCTGACGTACATGAAGCTGACCGGCATCCGGCTGGGCTTTTTGATGAACTTCAACGTCCCCATTCTGAAGAATGGAATAAAACGCGTTATATTATAAATTCACTAGTGTCTTCGTGACTTCGAGCCTTCGTGTCCCCAAGATAAATTGATATGTCCACACCTTTGATGAAACAGTATCAGCGGATCAAGGCGGAGTATCCCGATGCGATTCTGCTGTTCCGCATGGGCGATTTCTACGAAACGTTCGAGGATGACGCCCTGACGGCTGCGAAGGTGCTGGGGATCACGCTGACCAAGCGCTCCAATGGCAAGGCCAGCGAGGTACCGCTGGCGGGATTTCCGCATCATGCGCTGGACAGCTATCTGCCGAAGCTTATCCGGGCGGGACACCGCGTCGCGGTGTGCGAACAGCTGGAGGATCCGAAAAAGGCGAAGGGCATAGTCAAGCGCGACGTGGTGGAGGTGGTCACGCCGGGCGTGGTGTTCACCGACAAACTGCTCGATCACAAACAGTATAATTTCCTCGCCTCGGTGGCATTCCGCGACGGCGTCGCGGGCGTGGCATTTGTCGATGCATCCACCGGCGACTTTTTCACCGCGGAGATGCCGGAGCATACGCTGCGCGATCAGATCGAGACAATCGCGCCGAGCGAGGTGCTGCTGGCCAAACGCGACGTGGATCATTTCCACGACCTGTTCGGACGCGATCCCCTGCGCGTGCCGATCACGAAGCTCGACGACTGGCTGTACGCGCGGGATGTGGGATATGAAATCCTCGTGGAGCATTTCCGCACGCAGTCCCTCAAGGGCTTCGGCATCGAGGATCTCGACGCCGGCATCATCGCGGCTGGCGCGGCGGTGCATTACCTGCGGGAAACGCAGAAGGCGCGGCTTCCCCACCTGCAGTCCCTCCGACACTATCTCGTCGACGAATACATCACGCTGGATGCCGCCACGCGGCGCAATCTCGAAATCATCACATCCATGGACGAGGGCTCGCGGGACGGCACGCTGGTGTCCATTCTCGACCGAACAGCGACGAGTATGGGCGGACGCCTGTTCAAGTACTGGATCACACATCCCCTCAAACGGCTCGACGCCATCCAGCAGCGGCTGGCCGCGGTGCGGGAACTGACCGCGGCGCACGAAGCGCGCGATGGCATCAGCGGGATGCTGGCGGAAATGGTGGATTTCGATCGCCTGATCGGGCGCATCTGCACGGGGCGCGCGACGCCGCGCGAGCTGACGGCACTGCGGAGCAGCCTGCGGCGCATTCCCCTGCTGCGCGAAGCGCTCGAGTCGCTCGACTCCCCCCTGCTGCGCTCGCTGCATACGCAGATCGAGCCGATGGAGGACGTGGCGCTGCTGATCGACGAGACACTGGTCGACGATCCTCCCATCACTCTGGCGGAGGGAGGCGTCATTCGTCCGGGATTCCATGTGGAACTCGACGAAGTTCGCAACATTTCTGTGCACGGCAAGGAGTGGATGCGCGACTACCAGGAGCAGCTTCGGAAGGAAACCGGTATCACGTCGCTGAAGCTCGAATACAACAAGGCCTTCGGGTACTACATCAACGTTTCGAAAGCGAATCTCGACAAGGTGCCCGACACCTTCATCCGGCGGCAGACACTGGTCAACGCCGAACGCTACATCACGCCGGAACTCAAGGAGTACGAGGACCGTGTGCTGAATGCGCGCGACCAGATTCTCATGCTCGAGACCGAGCTGTTCAATGAGCTGCGCATGACCGTTGCCGCCACGGCGGACCGGATTCAGAAAATTTCGCGCGCCGTCGCGGTGCTCGACTGCATCAATGCGCTCGCCGTCGCCGCGCTGGAGCACAACTACGTGTGTCCCTCGGTCGACGAGGGCGAGGAGATCGAGATCAGCGGCGGACGCCACCCGGTTGTCGAGCAGATGCTGCCTCCCGGCGAGCGCTTCGTGGCCAACGACACGCTGCTCAGCACCGACGAGCAGATCATGATCATCACCGGTCCCAACATGAGCGGCAAGAGCACGTACCTGCGGCAGGTGGGACTCGTCGTGCTGCTTGCGCAGATCGGCAGCTTCGTGCCCGCCGCAGAGGCGCGCATCGGACTGGTCGACCGCATCTTCACGCGCGTGGGCGCATCCGACAACATCGCCGCCGGTGAGAGTACCTTTCTCGTGGAGATGCACGAGGCGGCGAATATCCTCAACAACGCGACGCCGAAGAGCCTCGTGCTGCTCGATGAAATCGGTCGCGGCACGTCAACGTTTGACGGCATTTCCATTGCCTGGGCGATCACCGAGTACATGCACGATCATCCCGAGTGCCGGGCGAAGACCATGTTCGCCACGCATTACCACGAGCTCAACGAGATGGCCGACATCTTCCCGCGCATCCGCAATTACAAGGTGGAGGTGCGCGAATATCAGGACAAGGTGATCTTCCTGCGCAACGTCTCGCGCGGCACGGCGGATCACAGTTACGGCATTCAGGTCGCCCAGATGGCCGGGCTGCCTGATCGCGTGATCGAGCGGGCGCGCGACGTGCTGCATTCCCTCGAAGGCCAGGATCTGACCGTGCTCGCCGCGGCCGACGATGAAGAAGCCCACCGGAAGCTCGCGAATCGTCCCTCACAGTTCCAGATCAGCCTCTTCGAAGCCAGCGACGCAGAGCTCAAGGACCGCCTCCGCGCCATCGACATCAATTCTCTCTCACCGGTCGAAGCCTGGAAGCTGCTGGAAGAACTCAAGAAACTCGCCACGGGGGAATGAAGGGATAGCCCCATGCGTCAGCGTGGGGATGGGACGCGGGGAGACCCCGGGCAAAGCGATAACCACACGCGTAAGCGTGTGGGGCACGAGGCAGGTGGTATCGAATGCACCCTGCAGCCATTCGGCAGCCAACAGCTAACAGCCAACAGCTAAAAGCTGTCTACCACACACCGAGTGCGGGGATGTTTCGCGCGATGCCATAGAGGATCAGCAGAACAATTCCCGCGATGATGATCGGTTTCGGCATTTGAAAACGCCAGACAGTGACGCCGAAAAGCGTGTCGGCGGTCCAGGATACAACGATGATGTAGAAAAGCGGGAGAAGGATCGGACTGAGGAGATTCGACATGAACACGTATTTGAACCGCAGCTGCGCGAGGTTCATCAGTGAACTCTGCAGTCCGCAGCCCGGACAGTCGTAACCGGTGACGGTTTCAAACGGACAGGGGATAGTGGAGACGGGTGTATACGGAACGATGACCTTCATCCAGAAGACGGCAAGCAGGATCAGTCCCCCGGTGATAACCGCGACCGTGGCCGTCCGTCCGATACGGCGCCCGAACGCAGCGAAGGGAGCGGAACGCTGCGTCCCGCTCCCTTCACTTGCAGAAGATATGTCATCAAGCGCCGGCATGATCACGCAGTCGCGACGTCAGCCGACATATTCCGCGTCACCGAAGGCAAGGATGGGCAGAAATACGAATGACAGCAGGATCAGACCAATGCCGAATCCAACGGATTTCCCGAATACCCTGGCGAGATCCAGATAGACCATGACGCCGATCACGATGTTCACGCATGGAATGAAAAACAGGATAATCCACCATCCCGGTCTGCCGACAATCTGCAGAAGCACCCAGATATTGTAAATGGGAATGATGGCGGCCCAGCCCGGCTGTCCGGCTTTGTCATAAATCTTCCACAGACTGACAATGACCAGCAGCGTGAGCAGCAGCATCACGATGATGTAACCGATGCCGAGTGCCTCAAGTCCGCCGGAACTACCGTATTCGTATTCGTACTCGTACATGGAACCTCCGTGCTATGATAAGATGGATAGAGGAATGACGCGATCGAAACGGGACCTCCCTCTCAGATACATAAGCAGACTTTCGAATGCGTAATGATATCACTTGTCGAGGATACTCGCAAGAAGCAAAGGCACTTTTCCATCGAAACGCGGCGCGTTGCGATCCACCGCATGAACGCCTATATTTCATGTTCTTTCGGAGGTTTTCTGTCCTCTTTCGGCATCAGCGGTACAACGATCCCGTTGCTTCCATGGAGGGAATTATTTTCGCCCTTCCGGGGTTAGATTTCTGAGTCTACACAAACCTGAATCCGGAGATCATACATGTCCAAATCCAGGAGAGGCACGGCAAAATCCGCGCAGAAATCCAGGAAAACCGCACCTGCCGGGGCATCCACCCGGAAGACAGCGGCGACGTCCGGAACGAAGAGCCGGGCCGCCGCCGGCAAGAAATCGGACACCGCCGCCGGCAAGAAGGCAACAGCAGCATCGAAAGCCTCTGATACATCGAAGGCTTCTGCCAAATCGAAGGCGTCCCCGAAATCGAAAGCCTCGACGAAATCAAAGGCATCCACGAAATCGAAGGCTGCTGCTGCGTCCCCGGGGAAGCAGCCGGCGGGTATCGCTGCCACCCCGGGGGCCTCACACAACCCGTTTGCGCTCACCATCCCGAAGAACAATCCTTTCTCACCCGACGAACTGCGTGACATCCTCTATTCGATGATGCTGTCACGGCGGCTGGACCAGAAAATGCTGACTCTGCTCAAGCAGGGAAAAAGTTTTTTCCACATCGGGGCATCGGGACATGAGGCGGCGCAGATCGCCGCAGCGAAGGCGTTCGAACCTGGCAAAGACTGGTCGTATCCCTACTACCGCGACCTCTCCTACATGCTCGGCATGGGGATGACCTCGGAAGACATCATGACGAATTTCCTCGCACGGGAAGACGACGTGAATTCGGGCGGACGGCAGATGCCCCAGCATTACGGCATGAAAGACGCGCGCGTGGTCTCGCAGTCCTCTCCCACCGGCACCCAGTACCTGCAGGCCGTCGGCACGGCCAAGGGTGCGCGTCTCGAGGGCACCGACGAGGTGGTGTACGTCTCCTCCGGCGAGGGTACGACGAGCCAGGGCGACTTTCACGAGGCCGTCAACTGGGCCAGCCGCGCCAAGCTGCCGGTGATTTTCTGTGTGCAGGACAACAAGTACGCCATCAGCGTGCATCTCTCGCAGCAGACGGGCGGATCGGTCTATGACATGGTAGCCGGGTACGTAAATCTCGACCGCATCGAGGTGGACGGCACGAATTTCTTCGAAACCTACGAGGCATTCCGCCGGGCGGTGTCACGCGCGCGCCGGGGCGACGGTCCGACAGTACTCGTCACCGACGTGGTGCGCCTCCTGGCCCACTCCTCCTCCGACGACCAGACGAAATATCGCAGCAAGGAGGAACTCGAACGTGACCGCCAGCGCGATCCGATCAACCGCATGAAGGACGCGCTCATCGATGCGGGGATGCTGACGCAGGAGGATTTCGAGCAGATGGAGAAGGACGTGGCGGACGAGGTCAACGACGCCACGGACACGGCCGAGGAAAAATCAACCCCGGATCCCACCACAGCGACCAACTACCTGTACACGCCCGATCCGCCTGCGCTGGAGTACGAGAAAAATCCGCCGGCCGGAAACAAGATCGTACTGGTCGATGCGATCAACCATGCGTTGATGGAGGAAATGGATCAGAACGAACGGATGATCGTGTATGGGCAGGACGTGCAGGACGGCAAGGGCGGCGTGTTCACCGCGACGAAGGGTCTCTCGACGAAATTTGGCACGAACCGCTGCTTCAATTCACCGCTCGCGGAATCAAGTATCGTCGGTACGGCCGTTGGACTCGCCGTGCGCGGGTTCAAGCCGGTGGTGGAAATCCAGTTCGGCGACTATATCTGGACGGCGATGATGCACATCCGCAACGAGGTTGCGACGATGCGTTACCGCTCCAACAATCACTTCGCATCCCCGGTCGTGATCCGGGTGCCCGTGGGCGGGTACATCCATGGCGCGCTCTATCACAGCCAGAGCATCGACGGGTATTTCACGCACACGCCGGGATTGTACATCGCCTATCCTTCCACGGCGGCTGACGCAAAGGGACTGCTGAAATCCGCCTGCCGCATGGACGATCCGGTGATGTTTCTCGAGCACAAGGGCATGTACCGGCAGGGTTATGCCGCCTCACTGGAACCCGACGAGGATTACCTCCTCCCCTTCGGCAAGGCGGCCATTCGCCGCGAGGGCAGCGACTTGACCATCGTCGCCTGGGGCGCGCTCGTACAGAAATCCCTTGAAACCGCGCGCCTGCTCGACAAGGAAGGCGTTTCGGTGGAAGTCATCGACCTGCGTACGCTGGTGCCGCTCGACATGGAAACCGTGCTGCGCTCGCTGGAGAAAACCAGCCGCGTGCTCGTCGCACACGAGGATAATCTCACCGGCGGCTTCGGCGGTGAAGTCGCGGCACGCATCGCGCAGGAGGGCTTTGAACTGCTCGACGCCCCGGTGCGGCGGCTCGGTGCGAAGGACTGCCATATCCCCTACTCCTGGACGCTGGAGGGTGAAATTCTTCCGCAGGACAGGGATGTCATGGAAGCGGCGCGCGACCTGCTCGCCTACTGAAACAGGCCTGCCGACTCAGATGGAATTCGGATACATTTTACAGCATAACGAGGTTCATTCGTCATGAAAGTCGAAGTACAGATGCCCAAAATGGGCGAGAGCATCACCGAGGGACGCATCCTCAAATGGGTGAAATCGCCGGGCGACAGCGTCGATCGCGATGAGACCATCCTCGAGATTGCGACCGACAAGGTCGACACCGAGGTCCCCGCGCCGAATGCCGGCGTGCTGGTGAAAATCATGGCTGAGGAAGGCGACACCGTCGAGGTGGGAACGCCCATCGCCGTGATCGAGACCGATGCGGAGAATGCGAAAGTGGAGGACTCCGGCTCATCCGGTGACGCGAAGGCCGGGGATGCCACGGACGAGAAAGCCGGGGCGAAGGAGGAAGAAAAGGCCGAAGAGACGCCGAAGCAGGCGCCGGTGGAACGTGCCGAAGCGGAGTCCGGTCCGCAGCAGGCCGGTGCCGGGAAGCGGGAAGCCGCGGCGCAGCAGATCGCTTCCGCATCCACGGAGTCCGGCAGCGCACGGTTTTACTCTCCTGTAGTAATGCGAATCGCATCGGTGGAGGGCATTCCCATGCAGGAGCTCGAACAGATCGAGGGCAGTGGCATGGGCGGACGCGTCACGAAAAACGACGTGCTCTCCTGGCTCGAGGCGCGAAAATCCGGTGCCGCTCCCGCGGGCGCTCCTGCCACGGGTACGCAGCAAGGCGCCGCGCCTTCGCTCTCATCGATGCCCGCTCCCTCGCGCGTGGCTGGCGAAGGCACGGAAGTCATTCCGATGGACAACATGCAACGGCTCATGGCCGAACACATGGTCAAGAGCAAGCAGATCTCGCCGCATGTGTCCGTGATTTCGGAAGTGGACATGACGCGCATCGAAAAATACCGCAAGGCGCACACGGTGGAATTCAAGCAGCGTGAAGGCATTTCACTGACGTACATGCCGTTCATCGCCGAGGCGACGATCCGCGCGCTCAAGGATTTTCCGCTGGTCAACAGCTCGATCGACGGCGACAATATCATTCTCAAGCGCATGATCAACCTCGGGATCGCCGTGGCGATGGACGATGGCGGACTGATCGTACCGGTTCTCAAGAACGCCGACACGCTGAACGTCGTCGGGCTCGGCCGCGGCATCGCCGACCTCGCGTACCGGGCGCGCACCCGTAAATTGAATCCGGAGGAAATCCAGGACGGCACGTTCACGATCACGAACTTCGGCATTTTCGGCAACGTGGTCGGCACGCCGATCATCAACCAGCCGCAGGTGGCCATCCTCGGTGTGGGCGCGGTGCAGAAAAAACCGGTCGTCGTCGAGCATGACGGCGAAGACAGTATCGCCATCCGTTCGATGATGCAGCTGTCGTTGAGCTTCGATCACCGCATCGTGGACGGGGCGCTCGGCGGACGCTTCCTGGAGCGTGTCAGGCAGTACCTCGAGGAATTCAATCCCGACGGTGTGTAGACAACAGCGGTGTACATGCCTCTGCCACAGCGGAGCATCCCTCGCTCACGGTATCTGAAACCCCCGGCACGCGTTCCGGGGGTTTCTCTTTTTATCTCACCGTTCGACTCCCCGCTATTTACTTTTTTTCCTTTTTGTGTAATTTTATAGGAAATAACATGTCTCCCGGGCGCAGAATGCGCTGCCGTCGGGATACGGCATCGAGCATCTCCATCCGATACCTATGGCTCTTTCTCCACTCCGGAAACTCGTCACCGTGCTGGTTTCCCTCATCGGATTGCTGTTTGCGCTCGTTGGTGTCATTCTGCTCATATCCGGCGCGCAGGCCTATCTCGAGAATGACATCAGTCAGGGTGTTCCGTTCGAGCAGATGCTGCTCGCCATCGGCTTCCTCGGCATCCCCGTATCCGGTGTTTTTTACTACAAGGCGCACACGAGCATTCAGCGTGGGCTGAGCCGTTACGGACTGCCCGACTCTCCGGTGCAGAGCCTCTCACTCATCGTGCTCACCGTCGCGTCTGTCATATTGACGGTGTCGGCGTTTGTGATCGTGATGACAGTGTTTTGACGCCTCCCACACCCTCACGGGTGTTGAGCCCCACCCTCACGGGTGGGGTTACAGCATCAGACAGACAATGGCAGCTCTACGCCCCATCCTCACGGATGGGGTTTTGTCTTCTCACGGAGTGAAAGTATCTTTTCTTCTGCGTAGTATTTGAACGAAAGGCAGTATGAATCCCATAGATATCGACATTCCAGGAAAGACGCCCGCGCGGGAGCGCGAACGTGAACGCCGTCCGTCATGGCTGAAAATCAAGGTGCCCCTCGGCACGAAATTCTCCGAAGTGCGGCGCCTCGTCGATGAGCAGCGACTGAATACCGTGTGTGAGGACGCCCGCTGTCCCAACATGGAGGAGTGCTGGAATCGCGGCACGGCGACGTTCATGATTCTCGGCGACATCTGTACGCGCAGCTGCGGATTCTGCTCGGTGAAAACCGGCCGGCCGCTGAAACTCGACACCGACGAGCCGCGCCGGGTTGCGGAGGCCGTGGCACGCATGGGACTGCGTCATGCCGTGATCACCTCCGTGAACCGTGACGAACTGAAAGACGGCGGCGCATCCATATTCGCCGATACGATCCGTGCGATCCGGAACCGTCTCCCCCACTGCCGTGTCGAGGTGCTCACACCTGACTTCCAGGGCAAGACCGACGCAATTCAGACGGTGATCGACGCGCGCCCGGATATCTTCAACCACAACGTCGAGACGGTCCCCCGCCTCTACCGCCGCGTGCGGCCGCAGGCGAAGTACCAGCGCTCACTCGACCTGCTGCACATGTGCAAGGAGCAGGGTCTCACCACAAAGACCGGCATCATGCTCGGTCTCGGCGAAACGGATGAGGAGATTTTCGAGGTCATGCGTGACATTCGCGCGGTTGATGCGGATATCATCACACTCGGGCAGTACCTGCAGCCGACAAAGGCGCATCTGCCGGTGGAGCGCTACGTCACCCCCGAGGAATTCGCGGAATGGAAACGGCGGGGACTCGAGCTCGGATTCTCGCACATCGAATCGGGTCCGCTCGTGCGCTCGAGCTATCATGCCGACGAACAGAGCGCCGTGTAAGACGGCGCTATTTCAGGCGTGTGATCCGCTGCACTTTCAGTACGTTCCCACTGCGAAGGACGCACAGCCAGACACCAGCGCCACCCGGCTCCGGAAAGTCCACAGTCGTCCGAAATTCACCGTCCTGTAGTACGGTTTCCGCGAGAACCGTTTTCCTTCCCAGCAGGTCCACAAGCACGAGAGACATGCGTTTCCCCGGAGGGATCCGTGCCTCGATATGCAGTCGTTCCCTGGCGGGCTCCGGCCAGCAATGCAGGCTGTACCCTGCGGGGGTGGGATCACTCCTCAGGACCAGTGTTGTCACATCGAAGGGATCGGATACCGTCACGCAGCCCTCCCCGTTGGCGACCGTTACGCGGTACTGGCCGATCCGCATCAGGTGAAGCGTATCATTCACAGCCCCGATGACCTCCTGGTCGTCCCTGAGCCATTGGAATGTCACCCCTTTATCGGCGATGCAGCGCAGAACCGTCCCGTCCTGCCACACGATCGGTTTGGATGGCATCGGATCCACCGTCACCGTGAGTGTATCCGAATAACTCGTCCAGCCGTTCCCGTCCCGTACATGGCAGAAATACGAACCGCTCTTTCGGATGACAATTACCCGCGAGGTTTCCCCGGTATTCCACCTGTAGGCGACCCACCCCTCACCCGCATCAAGCGTGACAGAGTCGCGATCACAGAACCTGAGTGGACCATCCGCCACAAGGTTTACGCCGACATCGGATGGAAATGCGGGGATGGATACAAGCCCCTCACAGAACCGCAGAACCGAATCGGGCTGGAGAATCGATACCTGAATCGGTTCCATCCGCATCGAAGCCACCCGTGGATGCGTGACCCACCATGCAGCACTTCCGGACTGACCCGGGAACAGTCGACCGGGAACGATGAACTTCCGGAACCGATCCGGGGCATCCTGTCCCGCGAGCTGAAATCCCGCCGGAAGATGCAATTCCACCTGTATCGAGTCGGAGAGTAACTGTGTGTAATTGGACACGGTAACAACGGCAGGAAATGGCATGGGCTCATAGCGTGCGCTGTCCCGGTCAACACGGATCGACGGTATTGTCAGGTCACAGACGATGTCGTCGGGTGCGATGGCGGGGATGTGGATGCTCTTTTCACAATACAGACGATTTCCCTCTCCGTCAATAATCCATGCGCGGATCATGGCTTCGCGGTCGGCATCAGTTCCACTGGCTGACACAAACCACTCCCAGGAGATGGTTTCTCCGGACTGCAACTGAACACCCACCGGCACCTTCATCCCGTGCGGGGATGTCGGATGAAGATGCAGGAGAGGATCCATGATGAATATTTCGATGCTGTCGATGTCCACGTCGGCAGATCCGTCATTACGGAGGAGGTACCGGACGGGAAAGGGATTCGGAGAAAGACTCGTTCCGTCGCTGACATGCAGACTGTCCATCATCCGGAGTTCACAGTACAGCGAATCGGGGATTCCCGCAGCGGAAACGGGACAGGATACGACCGCCGTATCGAACGCGGCTCCTTCCCCCGTCCGCGCGGCCAGGACAAATGTGATCGTCGCCGAGCGACGGTCGGGATACCTCCCGGTCCAGCGCAGCGTCCAGTCCATCACGTTGATCGAATCCCCCGGCTGCCATGGAAGGATACTGTCAGGCCAGGCCTTTGTGATCGGCTGTCCGGGCGGATCGAACGTCACTTCAGGTGGGAGCAGAATCGTTGCTGTCGCATGGTGTGCGGCGCTGATTCCGTGGTTGGTCAGCGTCACCTCGGCCGTAAACGGCGCTGGCGTGTACGTCCCGGTGCTGCAGTCGAACAGAAGCGAATCCGGGATCAGGCAGCTGCCACCCAGGCGGTAGAGCCGCAGTGCGGGGACCAGCAGTTCGGTCGAGCAGTGTGTTTCGCTTCCATCGGTTCCTGTGAGATAGACAAGAATCGTATCGTGATGGGCTTCCGCGCGGGGGAGATGACGCACCGTCCAGGATACGCTTCCCTGCTCCGAGGGTTGCAGCATGGCCGGATTGATGAATTTGCTCATACTTCCATTCAGATCGGAGCCGTCGAGCAGCATGTCCGCTGGCAGCACAAGTGTCGCCATGACAGAATCACTCGGTGACACCCCGTGATTCATCACATCCACGCGAACGGGAAAACGCTCCGGAACATACCGTGGATGCACGGAATCCGCCTCCAGGACAGGAAGGACGAGAGAGCAGTCGAGCTCGGGCCCCGCGGCGGAAATGGCGACGGTCATGCAGCACCGAACGGGGGCATGGTTCGCGAACGTCGCCGTCACGCATATCTCGACGGTATCCGGGGCGACCCGCGGCAGCGCTTCGAGCATCCAGGTGGCTGACAGCTCCTGTGAAGCACACAGTGTGTCATTCGTTCCGGTGAGCGAATCCGAAACAAACGACAGCACACGCACAACCGACGTATCCACGCTGAACTGCAGGCGCATCCCTTCCGCGTCTCGCGTCCCCTGATTCTGCATCATGACCGTCACCGGAAATACGTCGGGCGCATATCGCTGAAGTCTGTGTGACCAGGAGACTCGTGTGGGTCCCGTCATCTGGCACGATACCTCCGCCTGATCGGGTAGAACACAGATGCGCCCCGTGTCAATAACGGGAATCAGGCACCCTTCTTCGAACGCGGGATCCACCGCCCAGATTTCATGACAGACGGTATCGGAAACCCGGGGTTCCGGATGGAACGTACATTCGAGAAGGATACCGGCATCAGCAAGCGGACTCCGCCCGGCCATTCGAATTCTGGTACCGTTTGCCGCCGGAGTTGCCGTCACGGACATGCCTGAGAGAATCGAGGACGGCGGAATGCGCACGCTTTTCAGCGGCATGCGAACCGGATCATGATGCAGCAGAAAGGTCAGTGGATAGAACGTAAGGTCCGGCGGCACATTCTCACTGCGCAGCGTAAGCGTCACATCACGACCACCGTAGCTCCTGGCCGCGGACAGATGCATCCTGAGTTCCTGGAACAGCTCCGGCATAAGGGGCACCCTGTACCTGGCGTAGGCAGTGTCATTTCCCCCGCAATAATTCACGAGCTGAAGTTCGACGAGATTCTCCGATCCGTCAGGACAGTTGATCTTGTACTCGAGACTGCATTCACAGTCCTTGAGAATATCATAGATCATCGCGAAGCGTGACGGAATCATCGAGGACTGCGCCGCATGCAGCGCGACGCCACCCGTCGTGTCAGACAGGAGTATCATATCCTCGTAATCCGGTCCACCTCCGACGATAATTGAAAAGATCCGCACGTCTTTGTGAAGTGCAGAATCGATGAGTTCTGCGGTGGAGTGTGTCGATGTGTTGTCGCCGCCATTACTGACGAGGATAAGCGCCTTCGTCTGATGGCTCGCACGATCCGCGACTTCCATAATCCCTTCGTATGTGGCGTCGCGCCAGCCCGTGTGTCCCTGTATCGTCATCTGTGCCACAGCAGACAGCAGCGCCGACTGATCGGTTGTCATGTGCTGTACAATGCTCGACGACTGGTTGAACAGGACGACAGCAGCTTCATCCACGCCGGCTTCCATACTGTTGATGAACCCGCTGGCACCACTGACGACATCGGTGGCTGCGCCCGTCATGGAGTTGCTGGCATCGAGCACGAGTCCGACGGAGAACGGACAGCCAAACGGGAGGCACTGGATAGAAAAGCCAGGGACTTCGATTCCATCATCGAAGATCCGGAAATCATGGATCGAAAAGGTTCTCTGCACGATACTGTCACATCGTACGGTGAAATAGAGCCGGACCGTGGGATAGTTCACGACGGCGCGATGAAGTGTAAGGGAAGGCTGTGCCGTGCAGGCAGGAGAGGCAACAATCCAGAGCAGAAGCACGGCAAGAGATGAAACCAGCAGAAAGCCCCATCCATGGGGATGCCAGAAGCGGTGCGGGGTACGATGTGACACGGAGGGCAGCTTTTTGTGTTGGACAAAGTGGCATGTTTAATCCATAAACACCTCTCAGTCCGTTATGTTACAAAGGACAGGCGAACAGGCAGCACAGGCTACGGCGATCATTCAACGGACACCGGATCTGTGGAGCGGTGGAGACAAAAAAAAAACGGAACCCCGTGGGGTTCCGCTCAATTCTGGATGTACAGAAGTTACTCCGTCGGTGGCGGGGCCTGTCCGTCGGCCGGCGCGGTCTGTGTACCTGCCGGGGCGGTCTGTCCGCCCGCAGGCGGCGGTGCCTGCTCGGCGCCCTGGGGAGGCGCGGCCTGCTCCTGCATCTGCTGCTGCTTCTCCATCGGGGAGATCGGCGCTTCACTGGCCTCGCGCTGGATAATGCTTTCCTGCGTCCCTTCGGTGGGGAGGAAAAACATGTTGACCGCGAAAATCAGCACCACGAATGCGATGGAAAGTCCCCAGGTCGTCTTGGCGAGAATGTCGGAGGCATGCCGGACACCGAGCATGGTGCCGATGCCGCCGCTGCTTCCGCCGAACGCACTGGAAAGTCCGCCGCCCTTCGGGTTCTGCATGAGCACAGTGCCCGTGATGGCGATGCTGATGAGGATGATAAGGATCATGAGTACGGTGAACATATCGCAAGAATCTCCGTTTTCAACACGAAAATGAAATATACTTCAATCCACGATCAAAGACAAGATGCGGAACCGATATGAGGGGAATTGTCAGTGGAGGTGTTTCTTGAGGGCACGAATGCGGTCGTAGGATTCGTCGATGCGCGCACGGGGGATATCACCGTTCATGACAAGGTTTTTCAGCGTCGTGAACGCAACCCGGGCGATGTCGGGATCATATGCGTAGGTATTGTTGGCAAATATGAGGATATCCACACCGGCATTGACGGCCTGCTTGATCGCGGTTTCCAGCCCGTAGTGTTCGGTGATGGCCCGCATCATCATGTCGTCGCTGACGACCACACCGTCGAATCCCAGCTGCTCCCGCAGCGTCCCGTCGATGATGCTCTCTGAAAGTGTCGCCGGCCATTCGGGATCCAGATCCCGGTTGAAGATATGTCCGGTCATGACGAGATCCAGCTTCTCCTGCGCAATGAGCGCCCGGTACGGGGCGAGTTCTTCTTCCGACCATGTATCAGTGACATCGACGAAGCCGAGGTGGGAATCCTCGACGGAGCTTCCGTGGCCGGGGAAGTGCTTGACCGCGCTCAGCACATCCCAGTTGTGCATGGCATCGATGAACAGTCCAGCATGCCGGGTCACGATATCCTGATCGGCGGAAAAGCTGCGGTCCAGCTTGCCGATGACGGGGTTGTCGGGATTGATGTCCAGATCGAGCACCGGCGCGAAATTCACATTGATACCGACGATGGCCAGGGAACGGGCCAACAGATCGGAGTAGTACCTCGTGGTGTCGGCAATATCGATGCGCCCGAGATACGCATGCGACACATTCTGCGGAAATCCCTCGCTGCTCTTGAGGCGGGTGACCATCCCACCTTCCTGATCCACGGCGATCAGCAGAGGACTCGGCGAGAGCTGCTGCAGCTGTGCCGTCAGGTCCAGCAACTGCATCGGTGAGACGATATTTCTCCCGTATTCCTTTTTCTCGACGTCAAAATCGAAGAGAATCACTCCCCCGAGATGAAGATCATGTATGTCCTTCGCTATACTGCTCTGCTCGCGGGCACTCGTCCCACGAAATCCCACCATCAGCATCTGCCCGATTTTCACGTCCAGGTCGCTGTCACTCTGCGCGTAGGTTTCCAGTGTGCAAACACACAGGGAAACGATGACAGCAACCGTGACCAGCAGGAAAGCTGCACTGCGATCGGAACGGTGAGAGGGTGGGTCGAAGCATTTCATGAAAGGCTCCGGATAAAGGACTGACTAAGTTTAAGAATACCTAAAGTTGACTTTTTCCACAACATTTCACGAAAAAAAATACGTCCCGCCTGCACGGAGACAGACGGGACGATGGATCGCTTCACGACGATGACGTGAAAGCGGGATACAGGGCGCGGACCGGGGATGTGAAACGGT
The DNA here is from genome assembly GCA_913061095.1 of uncultured Ignavibacteria bacterium. Lineage (GTDB taxonomy): Bacteria > Bacteroidota > Ignavibacteria > SZUA-365 > SZUA-365 > BM516. The sequence goes on along the minus strand of CAJXVM010000025.1, from coordinate 35,610 downwards.
CAGGCCGCCAGGACGTCAGCGTCCTGTGGCAGTGCCGTCTCGATCGGATATCCGTTTTGACGCCAGCCGTTGAATCCACAGGTGAGATTGCGCACGTTGCGAACGCCCTCGGAGAGCAGCAGACTGGTCGCGATGCTCGAGCGGTCGCCGCTGACACAGTGCACGACAACAGTCCTGTCGCGAGGAATCTGATCGAGATGCTCACGCAGGTAGCCGGCATGGATATTCTGCGCTCCGGGGATGTGGGCCGCTTCATGCTCGGTATAGCCCCGGACGTCGATCACGTGATACCGGTCACGGTTGGCGTATAATTCCTCAACGGTGATCTGGTCCATGACACGCATGGTATGCCCCGTGTCGCCGATACGATCCATGTCGCTGACATATCCGACCATATGATCGAGCCCGATACGGATCAGCGCACGCGTCAGGTCCTCGATGCGGCTGTCGGCTGCGACGAGCAGGAAGGGTCTGTCATACGACAGCATCCACCCAGCCCAGGTGCTGAAGGCATTGTTGTCCTGGATGTTCAGGCTCTCCGGCACATGACCGCCTGCAAACGCGAGCTTGTCGCGCGTGTCGACGACGGTAACCCCCTGCTTCACGGCGTCTTCAAACTGACGGAGTGTCAGACGCGCGGGATGCGGGACACCGCCCAGGACGCTCGGACCAACCTTGTTGAGCTTTTTCATCATGGCGAAATACTTCGGCGGTTCTGGCTGTCCGGCGAGCAGTTCGCTGACGAACTCCTTCTCGTCATCAATGCGGAGTGCCCAGTTCGTGATCTTCTCGTACCCGACAGTGCTGCTGGGCACGGCGCCGAGCGATTTTCCGCAGGCGGATCCGGCGCCGTGACCGGGCCAGACCTGGATATGATCAGGCAGCGCCTTGAAACGTTTGAGGGAATGGAACATGTCGCGTGCCCCCTTCTCTCGCGTGCCCTGAATGCCGGCGGCCTTTTCGAGAAGATCGGGACGTCCGACGTCGCCGACAAACACGAAATCGCCGGTGAAAATCATCACGGGACGATCGCTCGCGGGCGTATCCGTCAGCAGGAAGGATACATGCTCGGGCGTGTGTCCCGGAGTGTGAAGGACGTCGACACGAAGGTTGCCGACCATGAAATGATCGCCATGCCTGACACCCACATGATCGAAGGCATACTGCCAGTCGGCTCCACCCTCGTCGGAAAGGTACATGGTCGCGTCCGTGGCGGCAGCAAGTTCACGTGAGCCGCTCAGGAAATCTGCGTGGATGTGCGTTTCCGCGATGTGCGTAATCCGCATGTTGTGCTTCTCGGCGAGTTCGAGATACACATCGATGTCTCTGCGGGGATCGACGACCAGCGCCTCGCCGGTCGCCTGACATCCGATGAAATAGCTCGCCTGTGCCAGTCCTCGTTCGTATATATGCTGAAAAAACATGACTCATTTTCTCCGGTATTCGTTCATCAGGTCGTATTTATCGTTCCAGGGAGTCGTGCCAGTCGAGAAGACCGCTGGCGAGATTGTACACGTGCTCGAAGCCCATTTTCAGCATGGCATTGCCCGCGTGATAGCTGCGGTTGCCGCTGCGGCAGTATAGCAGCATGGGTTTCCCCCTGTCGAGGGAGTCGAGTTTCTGCTGGAACTGCGGGTCCATCATATCGATGTTTACCGCGTTAGGGATATGTCCCGCGGCAAACTCACCCGGCGTGCGGACATCGAGAATGACGGCGTCTTTCTCTTCGCGCATGAGCCGGGCGAATTCCTCGGACCCGATGTTCGGGACCCTGACCTGTGTTCCGCGCAGGGCGGAGAAGATATCGTTGAACATGATCTATTCGTCCGTGAATGATGTTACAATGTGTTGATTGCTATTTCTCTTCCGATAATGTAGACGCCCATCGCGAGCGTGAACCAGCCGAAGGCGGGCTTGAGACGGGCGCCGGAGACGTATCGCGTCAGCCAGCTGCCGAGGATGATGCCCGCAATCGCGAACACGGAGAACAGGGCGAGAAAGCCCCAGTCGATCGGCATGGTGATCATGTCGCCGGTAAATCCGATCAGGGACTTGACGGCGATGATCAGCAGTGACGTGCCGACGGCGAGCTTCATGGGAAGCCGTGCGAGCACGACGAGCGCCGGAATGATGAGGAAACCCCCGCCGGCGCCGACCAGCCCGGTCAGCACCCCGACCACGAGTCCCTCGACAAATATCATGGGATAATTGTACTGGATTTCCTCGCCAGCGCTTTCCTTCCTGCTCTTGCGGATCATGGACACGGAGGCGGCGATCATCAGGGCGGCGAACAGCAGCATGATGCCGATATCGCGCGTGATCATCCATCCTCCGACGGAAAACAGCTCCGTCGGGATCGCCGGTACGAGGAAGCTGCGTGTCAGAAATACTGCGATGAAGGATGGCACGCCGAACACCAGCGCGGTGCGGTAGCTGATGAGCCCCTTGCGCATGTAAGCGACCGCGCCGACAAGCGCCGTCAGTCCCACAATGAAGAGAGAATATGCCGTTGCCGGCACGGGTGCGACGCCGACCAGGTACACGAGTGCGGGTACAGTCAGAATCGATCCGCCGCCGCCGATGAGTCCGAGCGTCACGCCGATCAGCACGGCGGCAAGAAATCCGAACAGAGTCGTCATTGCTTCCATCTCACACCATGCAGCAGTCTTTGACACAGTGCACGATTTCGGTCAGCCGGGGATGACGCAGGGAATAATACACGTGTTTTCCTTCCCGCTCCTGGTTCAGCACACCGCGGTCCCGGAGAATGGAAAGGTGATGCGATGCGACGGCCTGTTCGAGTCCCAGACGCTCGAAAATCTCGGTCACGTTGAAGCGCGTATCGTTGTCCAGCAGCTCCACAATCGCCAGGCGCACCGGGTGCGCGACGGCACGCAGCATGCTGCTGGCTTCCTCAAGCAATTCCTGGTCTGTCTTTTCAATGGTGATTGTCATGTCGTATTGCCACATATAGATATGTCGATGTATCGATATGACAACACGCCCCGTATCCGGGGAAGTTCCCTATTTCGGAAAAAATTTCTTTTTTCTTTTTTCCCCTGCGCGGATGATCCTCCGACCGTAGATTCCCTCCCCGCCGACCGTGCGCGCGGAATGGTGGTTCGATGTCAGCCGATACCGGCGATTTCATCGACCGCGCCGGGATTGACGAGACTGGATACGTCACCCGGATCCTCGCCGAGATAGGCGCTGCGGACGATGCGGCGCATGATTTTCCCGTTTCGTGTTTTCGGGATGTCGCCGATGAAATGAATGCGTTTCGGCGCGAGGGGCTTGCCCATGTCGCGCATGACGGATTCACGGAGTTCCGTGACGAGCGCGCCGTCCGGGGCGTGGCCGGGATTGAGCACGCAGAAGCACACAACCTCGCTTCCCTTCAGTTCATGCGGAACGCCGATAGCCGCGGCTTCGTTGACGGCCGGGTGCCGCACGAGAAGGCTTTCGATTTCCGCCGGACCGATGCGCTTGCCGGCAACCTTGATGGTGTCATCCGAGCGACCGAGGATGTACCAGAGGCCGTCCTCATCCACCGCGGCGAAATCCCCGTGCACCCAGACGTTTTCCCAGCGTGACCAATAGGTTTCGAGATAGCGCTCGTCATCACGCCAGAAACCGCGCGTCATCCCGATCCACGGTGCGGTGATAACCAGTTCGCCGACGGCGCCGCGCAGCGGATTCCCGAGCTCGTCGTATACGTCGGCGGCGATGCCCGGGCATGGCGCCGAAAACGCCGCGGGCTTGAGCGGCAGCAGCGGGTTGCCCATGAGGATGCCGCCGCTGATTTCCGTGCCCCCGGAGTAATTGATGATCGGACAGCGGGATTCACCCACATCGCGGAAGAGCCACATCCAGGGACCGGGATTCCAGGGTTCGCTCGTTGAGGCGAAAAAGCGGAGCGTGGACAGGTCGTGCGCGCGCACGGGATCGAGGCCATGCTTCATCAGGGCACGCACGAGGGTGGGAGAAATGCCGAGTACTGTGATGCGATGCCGCTGCACCATGTCCCACAGGCGGTCGACGCCGGGGACATCCGGCGCGCCGTCAAACAGGAAGAACTTTGCCCCGAGCAGAGTGGCGCCGAAAACGAGCCACGGCCCCATCATCCATCCCATGTCGGTCATCCAGTAGATCAGGTCGTCACGATGCACGTCGGTGCCAAAGGCCATGTCCTGCGCCGCCTTGACCGGAAAGCCGCAGTGCGTGTGCACCGCGCCTTTCGGACGTCCCGTCGTGCCCGATGTGTAGATGATCATGAGGATATCCTCGGCTGCGGTCCGCTCGGCCTGCGCCTGCGCCGACTGTTCGGGCACGATGTCATCCCACCAGAGATCGCGTCCCTCCTGCATCGGGATGTCATGCCTCGTGCGGCGCTGCACGATGACATGCCGCATCGTGGGCACGTCACGAAGGGCAGCATCCGCGACGCGCTTGAGATCCACCACTTCGCCGCGACGAAAAAAACCGTCCGCCGTGAAGAGTCCCGCCGCATCGGCATCCCGTAGACGCGAGGCCACGGCGCTTTCGCCATACCCGGAGAAAAGCGGCAGAATGACACCGCCGATTTTGGCGATGGCGAAGAGAGCAATTACGATTTCCGGCGTCATGGGCATGTAGAGGCCGATGGCATCACCTTTCCCGAATCCCAGTGCGCGTAATGCATTCGCGCAGCGATTGACTTCCGCCGCAAGTTGCCCATAGGTGAGACTCCGCACCGTGCCTTCCTCCCCTTCCCATGTGAAGGCGTCGCGATCGCGCTGCACAGGATCCGCGGCCCACTTGTCCACGCAGTTCGTGACGATATTCATTTCCCCGCCGACACACCAGCGCGGGAACTGCATGCCCTTTTCGAGATCCATCACCTGCGTGTAGGGAGTGTCGAATTGAATATCGAGAAAGCGCAGAATGGCATCGGTGAACCAGGCCACGTCCCCGGTGGAGCGGCGCAGCAGTTCATCGAACGAGGCGATGGCGTGCTCCTTCATGAATGCCTGCAGGTTACTGCGATCAATGTCATCCCATGAGGGACGCCACACAATCTCGCCGCCGAAGTCAAATGTATTGTTCATGGGATCCTTTTATCAGTCTGATTGAACATCTGCGCTGCCAGCAGGCAGTTTTTCGCGGGGAGTGCGGAATTGTGCCTGCTGCTCCATCCCCACGCTCACGCGTGGGGTTACTGCCTCCTCGATCCCCACGCTCACGCGTGGGGTTACTGCCTCCTCGATCCCCACGCTCACGCGTGGGGTTACTGCCTCCTCTATCCCCACGCTCACGCGTGGGGTTACTGCCTCCTTTATCCCCACGCTCACGCGTGGGGTTACTGCCTCCTCTATCCCCACGCTCACGCGTGGGGTTACTGCCTCCTCCATCCCCACGCTCACGCGTGGGGTTACTGCCTCCTCGATCCCCACGCTCACGCGTGGGGCTACTGCCTCCTCTATCCCCACGCTCACGCGTGGGGCTACTGCCTCCTCCATCCCCACGCTCACGCGTGGGGCTATGCCTACTGCCTGACGCGCACCATGCGACTGTACAGGGACAGCTTCGGGTCAAAGATGAAGCGCAGGAGAAGACGGGTCCATGAACTGTGCGAGTGAAGGTTCTCGTAGAATTCCGGTGCCGCCGCCTTCAGCTTCGGGAGGCGGTTCCAGGGCACCGACGGCAGGTCGTGGTGCTCGTTGTGATAGCCCACGTTCAGCGCGACGATGTTCAGCGGACCGTAATAGCTGTAGGTCTCCTGCGGGGGAGCGGTGAGATAATGCTCCTGAATCCACCGCGCACCCAGCGGATGCAGTCCGATAGCGAAGGCGAAGGAAAGCACGAAATACAGGAAGGCCGTCGGTCCGAGAAAAACGATCACCAGCGCGTCAAAGCCGAAGACGACGATCCAGTTGAGTACGACCCAGCCGCTCATGAAAGGGATGTTTTTCAGCCGCGGAGGCCGAAGTCCCTGGAACACGGGGAAGAACAGCAGCCACAGCGCTTTTCCGATGAAGGTATGACCGACAAGACGCGCTTCCCACCTGCTCGCGAGGTCCGCATCGAAGTCATAATCCCCCTGATATGAATGATGCTTCAAATGGTAACTGCGGAATGACACCGCACTGGGGACCACGTTGACGATGTCCACGAAAATGCCGGCCAGCATATTCGCCGCTTTCTTTTTGAAGATCAGGTTGTGCGCGGCCTCGTGTATCAGAACGTAGGCCATGTGGCTGGCGAATGCGCCGAACAGCCAGGCCGCGATGATGGCGGTCCACCATGGCAGCGTATGCAGCAGCCAGGCAGCGGTGACCTGGATGGCGACCACACTGAGGATGAGAAAAAAACTTGCCGGTGTGCGGCCGATCAGTGCACGGACTTCGGGATGGGCGGCAAGAATCGCCTTGGTCCGGGCCTTGTGCGGCTCCGGTTCCGCGGAGTAGGAGAAATCGTCTGGTGCGGCCATGATGCGCTCCCGTGCTTGTGGGAAACATGCTCGTCGCAGGAAATTACGGAACGGTGATATCCTGAAAGAAAAATGTAGTACTGCGCGGGGAAAAGGTCAAAAGACGGCTGGAAATTTCTTCATCGCGCCGAACGTGAATCCGGACGCACGGCGCCGTCCCGCCGCGGATCAGCTGCGCCGATCCACCCTTCCTCCGTCCGCATCACCGCATGCACTCCCCCGAACCAGGGGTTGCGTCCCCTGATCGATACATCCGAAGGGGGATCTCCGGCCTTGCCATTTGCACCCCCACGATGGATCCATGCATCCCGATGGCCGGCATCCTCGAAAAACACGGCGCTGTCGGGAATGACGTGCAGGCGGGGCCGGGACACGGCGTCAGCCAGATCTGCGCCCTCGCCGATCGTCGCGCGAATGACCTGAACGACCGCCGAGATAATGCGGGCGCTTCCGGGACTGCCCAGCATCAGCAGCGGGGACGCGTTTTCCGTGACAACCGTGGGGCTCATGGACGAATAGGGAAGTGCGTCCGGTTTGAGCGCGTAGGGATGCCGCGCATCGTCGCGAACAAATTCACGCATATAATCATTGTAGAAGAACCCGAGCGTCGGATGCATGACTTTCGCGCCGAAATAGTAGTTGACGCTCTGGGATATTCCCACGACCATCCCGTCAGCATCGGCGACGCTCAGATGCGTGGTCTCCCCGCTGCCGGGTGCGTCACGGCGCAGTGCGCGGATTCGCTGCGGTGTGAGATGTCCGGCCGCGGTTGAATCCTCTCCTCGCAGCGCACGGACGGGATACTCACGACGCGACCGGTGCGCGGCAGTCAGCGCTTCGATGAGCGCATCACTTCCCCCGGCCCCGCCGGTCTGTTCCTCCCCATCAAGCAAGGCGAGCGCCTGCAGCACCACCCAGCCGCCGTACGGCGGCGGTACACTATAGATATCCTTCCCGTGATACCGCACGTGCAGCGGTTTGCGCTCGATCGGATCCTCCACGGATGCGAGATCCTCCGCCTTGAGCCAGCCGCCGTGCCGCCGCATGTCCGCGACGATCTCATCGGCGATCTCACCCGTATAGAAGGATTCCGGGTCAGCGGCGATGCGTCGAAGCGTGCGTGCGAGCTGCGGCTGACGCACGATCCGGTCTACGGCAGGGATGTGGCCACCGGGGAGGAACACCGTGCGGGCAAGACTGTCCTTCAGCAGATGTTCACGCGAGGAGCGCAGCGCGGACCGGGCGAAGGGACCGAAGCGCACGCCCTCTTCGGCGGCGCGGATGGCGGGTGCGAGAACATCCTGCCAGGACAGCTCCCCGCTGCCGTAGTCGCGCCACAGTGCGTGGAGCGTACGCACCGTCGTCGGAACAGTCGTCCCGCGCCTCCCCGCGAACGGATCCCGCGCGGCGCTGATGCCGATTTCCGACAGCCCGGTTTCTGCCGAGGCGTCGGCGGCTCCCGCTCCAGCGCTGATCACCTCCGACGGCAGCTGACGCGGCGCAGAGGAACTGCCGTCGAGGACAATGGGCAGCTCGCCGGGCCGCTGGAGAAGCACAACACTCTGCCCCCCAATGCCCGAACCCGCGGGTTCCGCCACCCCCAGTGTGAAGGCCGCGGCGACGGCGGCATCAGCAGCATTGCCGCCGGCGAGCAGCATGTCCCATCCCGCTTCGGCCGCGGCAGGTGCGGCGGCAGACACGACACCGGGCTGCTGCCGTGCGCAGGACGCCAGAAGGATCAGTGGAACAACAATGAGGATGCGCGTATACTGAAGCATGGTGGTCAAATAGCTGCGGGGAAATCACGCAATGCCCGCTGTATGCGGTCGGCAAAGCCCTCGACGTCGCGCAGTCTGCCCTCCGGAGTATAGAAATCGGGAATGAGTCCACGCCATATCAGCTCGACGTTTTTTGCATCGATGATATCCAGCACCAGCATGCCGGGCTCGAAACGGCTGACTTCCACCATTGGACCGTAGGCGCCCCACCACGGCTTGTACCAGTTGTACGTCATCCACTGGTCGATTTCCGGCGGCGTGTCGAGTCCGCTGTGGATGTGCAGTACGAGATCGGTAGCCTCGAACTGCTGCCACTCGTATCCCTTTGCGCGGAAGATTTTATTGATGGCGTTGCGAACCGTATGATACTGCGTCTCTTCTGACGTGGCCGGATCACCGGGCAGGAAGGGTCCGTCGAACCATCGATAGGTCTTGTACAGACGGAAGTCGGTTTCCGGATTGAACTCCGAGATAATCGTTTTCTGCGGTGGCGCAGATCCGCAGCCTGCGAGCATCAGCAGCAGGACAGCGGTCATTCCGAGCTGTGTGCGCATTGTGTCCTCCGATTATTTCAGATGAGTTTCCGCCGCCGGAGGAGCACATCCTCCGCGGCTCCCACGGGGAAAAATGTACAACACGGGGACAAAATTCCGCAAGAGAGATTTGACCATCTCTGTAACGAGTATATCCGTTGACGGGCCGCGCGCAGTCCCTGCAGCGTTTCGTCGCGGATCGTTTCGGATTACGGCTGCTGATCCGCTTCCGGCACGGCAAGTGAGTCGAGCGTCTCGTACAGTTCGGGCTCTCCCTGCGGTTCCGACGTGTCGCTGCCGCTCCACAGCATGTAGATTCCGGCGGCCATCAGCAGGTTGAGCAGCAGAAGCAGCATGACAATGACCCGTGTCGCTCCGAGCGTTTTCTGTTGTTCCGCGAAGCGCTTTTCAACCTCGTCGCTGAATGTGCGGATGGTCTTGTCCGTGAACGCTTCGACCCGGCCGATTTTGCCTACCATTTCATCACCCATGGATGCCATGGATGCTTCCGTGGATTTTTCCAGTCCATCGAGACGGGACATGGCGGTGTTGAAATTGTAGTGCAGCGAGCGAATGTCGTTTTCGATACCCTGCAGCCGCGACGGAAAATCGATGGCATCGATCGTGCGAACGAGTTTCCCCGAGGCGGCGATCAGTGCATCCGATGAGACGGTGACTTTTTCGAAATCGGTGATCTGCTGATCGTGCGCCTTCTTGATGGCGGCAAAAATTCTCTTGGACTGGTTTCCTGCATCCTCCACAGCTGACCGCGCAAGGGCCGCGGTTTCCTTCACCCCACCCTGCGCGAGGACGCCGACTTCCTCGATATGTCTCTTTACGGAATGTTCAAGTTTCTCGAGCGCGGTCCGGGTCTCCGCAGTGATTTCCTGCACGTTCTGCCGCGCCGACGCATCCATCGCATCGAGTGCGGAACGCGCCTTCTCGGTGATGTCATTGGCATGCTTCGCGGCTGCGCCTCCGGCCTTCTGGACAGACTGCGCCGCCGAACGCTGCAGCTCATCGAAATCCTCCCGCAGTTGCTGGAGGAGATTCCTGACATCTTCCTCGATCTTTTCTCCCGACCGCAGAATCTGTTCCTCTGATTCCCGGCGGAAAGAATCCAGCAGTTCGGAAGACTGCTCGGTCAGTTTCTCAAGCTGCGCCCCGGCGTCGCGCACAACGTCCGCGGCTTTCGAGGAAATCTCCTCGACGTGATCACCCGCGATACTGCCCGCGCTGTCAAGCGCTTCACGCATTTGCCTGTTGTAATCCTCGAGGTATTTTTTGGCACGTGCGGCCGACTCGAGGATATGGCGGCGCGCACTGCCACTGATTTCCTCAAAGCGGTCCTGCGTCCCTTCACCGAGTTGCTCCGCTGCTTCTTTCTGCGCGGCCAGCAGCGCATCGAGATGTTCCCCGTATTTTTTCTGGATGAGCGCGACGGCACCGACGACTTTCTGGGAGACAGACTTCGCCTGATCGATGTGGTCCACAGCGGAGCGCAGGCGCTCCAGTTCCTTCTCAAGAGCCTGCAGGGATGCGAGCGTTTCGGGATTCATAATCCTTCAGGAATCTATTGTTGAATGTTTGCAGCCATGTAAGAGCCTGGTCAACCGCAGGATCCACTGTCGCGCCAGGATCCGTTTCCCCGGGGTCGTGCTTCTCCGCTGAACGTGTAGCGGCACTCTTCCTTGCGGTATATTTTCGCCGCGCTGCCTTCTCTGCGGACGGCTTCTGCTTCGCAGCGGCACTGAGCTCCGCCGATGATTTCTTTCCCGCTGCCCGGGATTTTCCGGATGGCGATTCCCTCTCACTGACACGTTTCCGGTCTTCGCCCGGCGCTTCTTTCGATGCAGAATCTGTTGCGGGATCTTTGTGCCGACGAGGGGGCTTTTCTGACGGAGTATCCTGATCACCGGCGAGTGTCCGCTCGAGATCCGCAAGGATCGCCTCGATATCCGTTTCACTCTCCGGTGTCTCTGAATGCTTCTCCTCCGCTTCGGGTCTCTCCGCAGGTCTGCGTTCGTGCTCCGTATCAGCACGGCGCGGCGCGCGAGATTCACGCTTCCGGTCCACCCTCCCCGTGCCTTCAGTCCTGCGTTCAGCGTCTGTTCCGCCGGACTTTTCTGCCGCCCTGGATGCAGGGGTGTCATCCCGTGCCGGTGGAGATACGGGCGCAGCGGTGAGATCGTGCATTGCTCCCGGAACGTCGTCGCCGGCAGTCCCGGTCAGAGTTGGCATGGATCGCGGTACCGATTTCCTGATCCTATCTGCAGCATTTTCGAGTTCCGTTCTCAGCTGCGAGGTAAGCTCCTGTGAGAAATAGCGGCGAAACAACTGGAAAAGCGGCGTCACCGCCTCGAGATACCGCGAACCGCTGATGCCGGATGCAGCGGCGCACTCGGTCACGGCATCAACAAACTGCGCGCGTAGCGCGGGAATTCGCTGGTCATTACGGCACATGAGCAGTCTCGCGAACGAGGCGAGAGCATCAAGCAGCGGATCATTCCCCCCTGCCTGACCGAGTTCGATGCAGGAGCGTTCAAGATGCTCGGCATTCTCAAACATGCTTCCACTTGCATCCTCCTCAATCAGCCCAAGGTAGGTCTGCAGCACGGCGAAGCGGTCCGCTGCGCTTTTGAGGTCACGCGGCAGCCTGTCACGCCGGGCATATTTCGCGCGAAGGCTGAAATCGAGTTCATGGCGAAACGCCGCGGCTCCCTCCCCGGCTCCCACCTCGCAGGCATGCAGCATGATGGCGACGGCCTCCTGCCTGCGGCGTATGGGCTGTTGATATGTGAAATCCACGAGAAAATAGAGGCATCGCTCAAGTTCGGAATCCCCCGGATACGATGACAGTCCGGCAAGCAGGCGCTCGACATGTGCTTCCGGGACAAAAGTCCCCATGTACGCGCGCAGCGATTCGCGGTATTCGTTATCGTGGCGCACGTGCATGGTCAGCGAAAATTTCCGTGCGCTGGCGTTGATCGTGTAGTCCTGCACCGCTCCCAGCATGGCGAGGCGCTGAATAACGCGTTCGGTATCCGCGCGCGTGCGGATTTTATTGAACAGTGCGATGAGGCGCTGTTCAAGATCGGCATCGAGCGCCTCGAAGGCACCGATTTTCCTGCTGCGCATTTCCAGCTGCGAACAGAAATCGGTCCATGACTGCGCGCTGGCCTGCGAGAGGAGCTTTCGCTGAATCTGAATGTCTGCATCATGCCAGAGCAGCTGGTGAATCCTGTTGAGCAGCGGCTCCCGGTCGTTTTCGAACCCGATACGAAGGGTAAAGGTCGCGTCGGGATCGAACTCCACCATCTGCTGCGCGATACCGTCATCCACATCGGACGGAAAGGTTGCAGAGACCCAGGATGAGAGGGTCGGTCCCGAGCCGGCCTCCGCGAGGCTGACATCATGGGCAAACTGCAGAATGGAGCGCGCGAACTCCGCGTCGTGCACTGCGGACTCGGTCACGACATCCTGTGTCACGAGATCAACGTAACCGCAGGCGTTCCCTGCTTCATACACATACATGCGTTCGTCGAGTCCACGCTGCCAGTAGCTGACACGCACATTGATGCCGAACTCATCTTCGATCATGTTCGCGACGCGTCCGGTGTTCGAATCCTCGGGATACGAAATTTCATGCAGGAGATCATGCAGCTGCTGTTTCTCCCGGGCGGCACTGCTGGTTGCGATCGCCTGCGTCTCCGTGGCGATGGCGGCATCGGCACTGCGCGATGCTCCGTCGGGAGCGAAGAGCACGGCTGCCAGGGCTGATCTGCCGTCATGGCCTGCCCGTCCGCTTTCCTGCACGAAGCGCTCGATACTGGGCGGCGGGGTGAGATGTACAGTGTAGCGAATACGGGGATTATCGATGCCGATCCCGAAGGCCCCTGTGGCGACGAGCAGATTGATATCGCCCGCGCGCAAACGGCTCCGCTCGGCCGCCGCTTCCTCGAGCACCTGACGTCCGACATGAGATACCCCCTCCTCCTTTCCGACAAAGACGCCGATGCGGAGGTCGTCCCGTTCGAGCTTTTCTGCAACCGTATAGTCGCCGCCCGCCGGCGAGAACTTGCTCGTCACGCCGAGAACACCGGATGGCCGCGGACAGTACAGCACTCCCGCGTATCCCGTTTCACGGGAGAAAAACGTATCGGGACGAAAATCAGGGAGTCGGCTTGACAGCGGCACGGTTGATTGCAGCTCATCGAAGAATGCGGGAAGCCGCTGCAGCAGGCTGTCAATGGCCGCGCGTTTGCCGCGCAGAAGCTCCCGCGGAGCGGAATTTCCGACGGGGGAAGGATACACGGAATAGTGTGTGGCGGAATGCAGGGATTTCCGTTCAACGACGATTTCCCCGTCTGACAGTCTGCCGGCTCGACCGGCCGCCGCACATTGACGGCGAAGATCCTCGATGACATCCCGGGCGATCGCGGAGGTGAACAGCCGCAGCGGAACGACGGCTTTCTTCCCGCCCCGGAGCCGTTGCGCCGCAGCCTCCGCGGCACCGTACATGGTACATCGGCTGTCATGACTCCACTCCGAAAGCGTATGCGCTTCGTCGATCACACACTGTGAGAAAAATACATTCGCATTGCGGAGTTCCTGCAGGACGGTGATGCATTCCTCGTCACGAAACAACTCGGCAGTCATGACCGTGCAGAACACCTCGCCTCTTTTCATGCTGGCGATTTCCTGTCGCCGCTGTTCCGCCGCCAGGGATTCGTGCAGACAGGCAACACCGTCGATGAGACAGTCGCGCAGACTCTGTTCCTGGTCGATAGCAAGAGAAGACAGCGGCTCAATGATCAGCGACCGTGCCGGCTGCAGCAATGCCGCAAAATGGTAGATCAGTGACTTGCCCGACCCCGCGGGCAGACTGACAAGCATCGGCCGCTGCCGCAGTGCAAGGTCCAGCAGCGGAAGCTGCTGTTCGCGAAACGCATCCAGACGAAAAAGCCGTCGAAGGAGGTGAACCGCTGCGTCGCTGCGGTCTGGCGCCCCGGCGTCCACGATCGGAGCCCAGGGCACTGCTTCTACTGCCATGAACTCCCGCGCACCGCCTTCGTCGCCGGCTGTCCGCAGCGTGACATGGACCGCCGTGTCTGAGGGAATCTCGGGATGCACCGCACCGGGAAACGAGAGAATCGCGGCATCGATGCAGCAGTCCGATGCGGGAAGATGACGGGCATCCTTCGCGATCGTGGCATCGGCGTGACGGTGGAGCGGGGAATCCGCAAACGCCTTCGACGGCAATACGGTCAGCGTGATATCAGGTACACTACGTCCTTTCCCTTCAAGTGCAAAAAGCGCATCGAACAGCGCCCTGAGATCTGCGATGGCGAGCGCTGCGGCAGGGACATCTCGTTCGATGATGGTGATTCGCCATCGATCAGCCGAAAGGTCCAGAACGGCTTTCAGGAGCAGGTGCAGCAGAGCACGCTGAATCCGCGCCATGAGGAGCGGCGAAAAGAGCAGCGCCGTCACCTCGGCCCCGCTCTCGCGCAGCAGGGTTTCGAGAACATGATCTCCGTCCGCGGGCGTATCCGCTTTCTTCCGTTTCGGCGACAGTGCCGTCTGAGCGGCAGCCAGTGCTGCGTGGAAGCGGTCACCAACGGAACGATCCGGTGAAGCAAGTGTGCCACGTATCCGTCCCCGATCATCGACGCTGCTCCGCGTCAGTCCGATCGCGCGATCAAAGGCCTGCTGAATCTCATATGAAGGGAAGGTCGGCAGCCCGCGGGAGACGATATTGGCCGCGGTGGCAACGACAGGATCGGCAGGTGGTGGCTTACCACCGGGCGAAGCGATTTCCGCAGCGGTCGAACAGAAGCGCTGCCGCAGGATGGACAGAACATTTTCGTCCTCCGTGCCGGATGCGCTGAGTGCATTCGCCACGCCGGGCAGCACATATCCGGCATACAGGAACTGATTCATGCGACACTCATCCTTCGGTGCGTGCGGCGGGAACGGAGATCAATGGAACTCATTGAGTCTGGTAGAAAAAGAATAGTGCTTGCTCCCGAAAGAAACAATGAAGCTGAGATTAAAAGGTTGAAAGGTTTGGACTTGCACCCTCTCTCGACAGTGTCGCTCAGTGCCGGCGCTCGGGAATGTCAGTATGGAATTCGGAGCAGATCCGTTTCCGCTTCGTTTCCAGCAGTGACCACAACCATCCGCGAAGCCCCTGCTCGTAATAATCCAGATCATCATTCACCCACTGCACACAGTCGCGTATGGCACGGAACTGCTGTTCCGCGAATCGCCGGTACTCCGTGACATCGGAAGCGGAGACGATGGCTTTCTGAATGATCACGCATCCCGGTACGCCACCGCCCGGCGGTTGCAGCCGTGTTGCCAGCGGCGCCACGGTATAATGCTGACGGGGACGCAGATGGAACAGTCGTGCGGGGCCGGTAAACTCAAGCCACATGTGGAGATTCCACGATTGTCCCTCCGGTTGATTCCCGGCGGACTCGAACAGTTCGGGATCAAGCAGCAGACGGCCGGGACAGAACATGGTAATAATGCTGTCCACATGCTCCCTGACCGACCCTGCACAGAGGTCCTCGGCAGGGAGATTGAATATCCTGCGTTCCGCGCGTTCGGAAACGACGCGCTCATAGAACTCACCAACGGTGCTTTCCGAAAACAACACGAGTTCCATGGTGTCCCTTCCTGTTCCAACAGCACATGCGGAGGCGTGCGGGCGTACAACACCACACGCACCAACGTGAATCGGTGTCGGGCTGTGTCATGGAGAGGCAGATATAAATAGTGTTATATCGGGATAAATACAAACCCGTGCGGTCTTGACAAACCTGTCTGATTTCGATATGTTTTTCTGTATTCAAGATAACATCATCATTTCTGCACGAATCCCGTCGCATTCGACGCCGGGCGGGAATGAGCGGTCGTGTGTATTCATGGTTCCGCACATCGCTTCCTGCCTGCGTGCCGCATGCCAGAGATCCCGTTCATTCCAACAGGAAGCCAACGCCATGAGTACTCACTCCAGTACGGTGTTCTGCATTATCCCCCTGGCCCTGATGGGTTTTCTGCTGCTATTGAATACCGCGAACAGTACGCGGGGATATCTCGGCGGAGCAAACGGCGTCTTTGGTCAGCGGGGCGACTATCATGGTTACATCGGCTACTCGGACGGCGGCGTTGTCGGGGTATACAAACCGCAGAACTACTACGGATACCTTGGAATGGCTACCCGCGCCGGATTCTTTCGCGGTGACGTGCGTATTGAAGGCGACCTCTCGGTGAGCGGGACAATTCACGGTGGTGCCAAGGGCTTCGCGATCGATCACCCGCTTGATCCGGCCGGGAAATACCTCTACCACATGGCGATAGAGAGCTGCGAAATGCTGAACACGTATTCCGGCAATGTCATTCTCGACGAACGCGGAGAAGCAACCGTAATTCTTCCCTCCTACTTTGAGGCGGTGAACACCGATATCCGATACCAGCTGACCTGCATCGGAGGATGGGCGCGGGTGTACATTGCGGAAGAAGTTCACGATAACAGGTTCCGCATCGCCGGGGGCACACCCGGACTCAAGATCTCCTGGGAAGTGACCGGGAAGCGACAGGATGCCTGGGCACGCAGGAATCCTCTTGTTCCCGAGGTCTCAAAAACCGGTGACAGGCTCGGAAAGTACATCCACCCTTCACTGTACGGCGCTCCGGAAGAAGCGGGTCTCGAATACGAGCAGCACATGCGGATACTCGAATCGATAACAAACGCTGACAAGGACCACGCACGGCAATCCCATCATGCGCATCACTGACAGGAGGACGCCATGACCACCCAATTGACCAGGTTCTTCTTTCTCGCCATTTCCACTCTGATCATCATCACTGCTGCCACGAATACACACGCGCAGCACAGGATTCCGCGCTCTGTCATGGCCTCTGGCTGCGTGAAGGCATCCGGGAGCGGCCATCAGATTCACGGGACCGTCGGTCAGGCGGCTGTCGGGACAGCAAAATCGAACAGTCACGCCGGCTTTTTCGGCTTCTGGTATGACGGAGACAATACGACCGTCGCGGTTGAAACTCTGAATACGACCGCAGCGCCGTCGTTTGAACTCATCGCTGTCTTCCCGCAGCCGGTTCATGATCAGCTCACATGCATTGTCAGGATGCCGGAGCACGGATCCGTGGAGGTCGCCGTTTACGGACTGCTCGGCCGCCTGATTCATCGCTGTACGGTACGGATGCATCACGGCGGCACCCACCGGCTGAAACTGGCGCTGCCGGGGCTTCCGACCGGCATCCACATGCTGAGTGCCTCCTGGAACGGACAGACGCGAACACAGCGGCTGGCTGTGCTTCACTGAAACACGAGACAGATGCGGCATCCGGTTTTCGTGCATCCGTGATGGAGCGTTCCATCGATGCACGATATTTGAACATGCGAAGGCCGTCCCCCGCGGGGCGGTCTTTTCATTATATTGCCTTCAACTGCTGCAACAAATTATCAGAACGGGATCGTATGGCGTCCGCCTCGACACAGAGTGAGGATTTTGCATTTCCTCCCGGCTTCCTCTGGGGAAGCGCAACCTCTTCGCATCAGGTTGAGGGCGAGAATACCGCGAACACCTGGTGGCGCTGGGAGCAGAATCCCGCGCATATTCTCGACGGCTCGAGTTCAGGTGTTGCCTCGGCATGGATTCATGGTCGCTGGCGTGACGATCTCGACCATGCGGCCGCGGGCGGTCAGAATGCGCATCGCTGCTCCTTCGAATGGAGCCGGCTGCAGCCAGCGCCGGGAAGCTGGGACGAGGAAGCTGTTCAATTCTACCGGATGATGCTGGAGGGGATGCATGAACGCGGTCTCCATCCGTTCGTCACCCTGCATCATTACACCGATCCTATCTGGTTTGCGGATCGCGGCGGCTGGCGCGCTCCTGACGCAGTGAAGCGTTTCAGTGAATATGTTTCAGGTGTTGTCGAACGGTTTGGCGATCTCTGCTCGGACTGGTGCACACTCAATGAACCCAACGCCTATGTACTGCAGGGACATGTCGGGGGAAATTATCCTCCCGGCGAAAAGAGTCTCCGCAGTGCGTTCCGCGTGGCGGCACGGCTCGCCGAGGCACATGGCGCCGCGTACCATGCGATCCACGAACGGCAGTCTGTGGCACGTGTGGGCATCGTCATCCTGCACTACGATCTCATGCCCGCGCATCCGCAGCGCCGATGGAATATCCGTCTCGTCGAAGTGCTCTCGCATCTTGTCAATGATTTTTTCCCGGACGCTGCCGTTTATGGCCGCATGCCTTCCCTTTTCGCTCGCTCCCGCCGTGATCTTCCGCAGGACACACTGGACTTCTTCGGACTGAATTACTACACCGGTGTTCATATCGGATGGTCGCTTCGCCATATTCGACGCCTCGGATTGTATTACTTCTATCCGCCCGATGCGGCGCGTAGTGCGACAGGACTTGTGGCTCTCCATCCCGACGGTTTCACCCGCGCGATGCGCTGGGCCGCGGGCTACGGCCGGCCAATAATCATCACGGAAAACGGTGTCGATGACAGCGAAGACGCACTGCGACCGCGTTTTCTGGTCGAGCACGTTGCACGCGTCTGGGCAGCGCTGCAGGAAGGGATTGATGTCCGCGGCTACTTTCACTGGTCCATCGTTGACAACTACGAGTGGGACAAGGGATGGTCTCACCGCTTCGGTCTCTGGGAGCTCAATCGGCAGACACAGGTGCGCACGCCACGCGGCAGTGCGATTGCCTATGCCGATATCTGCAGGAACAACGCCCTTTCGCAAGCATTGCTGCGTCGACATAGTCCTTCCAGACATCCCCAAGGCACAGGGACGAAACGACTACGTTGACGATCGGCATCTGCGCAGTAATCCGGGCGGAATCGCACCTTGGTTCAACCATTTTCCTTCCGGCAGTGTTAGGTATTAATGGCACGTATCCTTCTTCTCGGCGCGAGCGGTTACATCGGCGGCCGCCTCCTTCCCCGACTCAATCAGCGGGGGCATGACGTCCGTTGTCTTCTGCGAAATCCCAACAAAATCCCTCCCGCGGACGCAGAAATGACGCAGGTCTTCGCGGGGGATGTTCTTAATCCCGAGACGTTGCCTCCGGCGTTCGCCGATACCGATGTTCTGTTCTACCTCGTGCATTCGATGTCCGGCGGTGAGGAAGATTTTGAACAGCGTGATCGTCGCGGAGCGGAGCATGTCGCGAAAGCCGCACGGGAAGCGGGCGTGAAGCGCATCGTCTACCTCGGCGGTCTCGGGCGGCGGGATGCGAATCAGACACCGCATTTGCGCAGCCGTCACGAAGTCGGCGATATTCTCCGGTCGTCCGGTATTCCCGTCACGGAATTCCGGGCAGCGGTGATCGTGGGATCGGGCAGCGCTTCTTTCGAAATGATGCATCACCTCGTCAACCGCCTTCCCGTCATGATCACGCCCCGCTGGGTGAGCGTGCGCACACAGCCCCTCGCCATCGCCGATCTCCTCTCCTACCTGCTCGATGCCGTCGAGAAGCCGGAGACAGCCGGTGAGGTCATCGATATCGGCGGTCCGGAGGTGCTCACATACAGGGAAATGATGCGCACCGTAGCGCACGTACTGGGACTGCGCCGCCATGTTCTTCCCGTTCCGGTCCTGACCCCGAAACTCTCGTCGTACTGGGTAAATCTCGTCACGCCCATCCCCTTTTCCCTCGCCCGCTCCCTGATCGAAAGTGTCCGCTCCGAAACCGTCTGCGAGAACGACCGTGCAGCGGAGTTGTTCGACATCCGGCCGATGCCCTTCGAAGAGGCTGTACGTCGGGCGCTGCAGAAGCTGCAGACAGCATCGGTGGAAACGACCTGGGCCGCAGCCGGTTCGCCGCCGGCTCAGCAGCCACTCGATCCCTCGCATCTGAAAACGGACGAGCAGAACGTGCATTGCGCTGCATCCGCATCGCGGCTCTTTCACGTCGTGTCTTCGATCGGCGGCATCAACGGCTGGCATTACGCCAATCGACTCTGGCGCTTCCGCGGTTTCATCGACAAGCAGCTTGGCGGTGTGGGACTCCGGCGCGGGCGCCGTCATCCGACGAATCTGCGCGTGGGAGAGGCGCTGGATTTCTGGCGCGTGGAAGAAATCGATCCCGGTGAGCGACTGCTGCTGCGCGCGGAAATGAAGGTCTGGGGGCGCGCATGGCTTGAATTCCGCGTCGAATCCAATGATCACGGATCGCGTCTCATTCAGACCGCCCGGTATTATCCCCGCGGACTGGCGGGATTGCTGTACTGGTACAGCATTTATCCCATACACGTCCTTGTGTTTCGCGGCATGGCTCGGGCCATCGTCCGCAGGGCCGAGCAGCACTCCGGCAGCTGACTCACTTCCTGCCATCGGTGCTGAAGCGGTACAGACCTTCGCGACCTCCCGTATTACGTCGGAAGAAAATTCCGATAATCAGGGTGCTTTCTCTTGACTTTTACGTAACAGCGCTATATGTTGCTAGTAGCAACTAAATAGAGCATGCCGCATCATCCGCACGAAGCGGATATTTATTTCCATCAATTCTTGCTATTACCAACTATTTCTATTGTCACCTGTTACCCCTTTCCATAATCGCACCTCTCACAAAGGATATTCAGCTATGAAATGTTGGAACACCGTTTTTCCGGGCATTCTCGTGCTGCTGCTTGCCGGCACGGTATCCGCTCAGCACCCCGAAATGTCATCGTACAATGGCGCGGAAAGCTGCGTCCCCTGTCACAGTGGCGCACTGAAGTTCGACGCCAAGGCCAAAGCCATGGAGATCATGCAGACCGTGCACTACAAGTTCAAAGGCTGGGGCAAGGACGTGTACGATGATAAGGGAATTGAGCTGATCAATGAGGAAAACGGCAAATGGACGCGCTACTGCGGCCTGCCCGGTTCGGTGGTCGCCATCAACTGGCTCGGCAATTTTTTCGATGGCACCCTTCCCGGTGGATGCAGCCGCTGTCATATCAGCAACGCCGAGTTCAATCCCGACGAGGGTGCGGCAAATCCCGATGACGCGTGGAAGCGTATCGACTGTCTGCTCTGCCATTCGAGCACGTACAGGGTCAACGGTGTTGAAATTGACGCCGCCGGCAAGCGGCTTTCCTATACGAATGGCAACGGGAAAAAAGTCCTTCCCTATCCCTCCGGCGACGATCTGAAGGTCACCAGCGCCAGTATCACGCGCGTGCCCTCCGCCGAAGCCTGCAGCCGCTGTCACAGCTACAACGGGGGTGGATACACCTTCAAGCGCGGACTGGATTACCTGGTCGACGATCTGCACTACGACAAGGGACTCACCTGCAGCACCTGCCATGCGACCGAGAATCACAAGATCGCCTTCAGCCGTCCGGATCCGGCTCTCGTCGCGCGCGACGAACTCAACGCCAACGTGCTGATGAAAAACCGCTGTGAGAACTGCCATACCGCGGAGCCGCATGCCGAGGTCGACAATGCATCGGTGCTCAATGCACATTACGCGAAAATGGACTGCGGCACCTGTCACGTTCCGTTCCACAAGGGAATGACAAACAAGCGTTTCGACACGCCCGTGAAGGTCATGGCAAACGGCTCGTTTAAACAGTGGAGTTTCCAGCTGGATTTCCTCGAGCCGACCCGTCCGCATTACAAGTGGTTCAACGGCAAGGTTGATCACGTCCATGTCGTACCGCTGGGCTCCCGTGAAGACGGAAAGATCCATCCGTTCAAGCTGACGCGCGCATATGTGCCTGTCGACAAGAGCACCGGCGTGTACATTCCCCTCAAGCTCGGCATGGTGTTCGGTTCGCCCGAATCCTCCAGCATCGAGGATATGGAAGCGAAGATCGACGCCGCGATCCGCACTGGCGCCAAACTGACCGCGGCACGCTTTGGTTTCCCGCTCGACAACGACGGCAACTACACCGCAGAGTATGAGTGGAAATGGGATGAGATGTGGGGAAATCCCGGGCACGGCACCGTGCGAGAGGGACTGACCTGCACCGACTGCCATACGCCGGAAGGCGTGATGCCTTTCGAGGAACTCGGATACAGCGAGCAGGAAGCGCAGACGCTCCGCGGCATCGCCACATCGGCGGAAGATCCGAGCACTCCCTTCATGTTCACGATCGGTCAGACTTTCCCGAATCCCAGCACGGGACAGACCGTCCTGAACTTCTCCCTGCCGCGCAGCGGCATGGTCACGATGAACGTCTATGACGCGCGCGGACGCGCGGTGCAGTCGCTGACGCGCGAAAGCCGCTTCGATGCCGGCGCACACAAAATCGCCTTCGATTCTTCACCGCTGCAGAACGGCGTGTACTTCTGCGTCATCTCCTTCGAGGAGATGTCGCTCAGCAGGAAAATGGTGGTGATGAACTGACGGGTCTCAGTTCGCCCCTTTACTCCAGGAATCCCCCGCCGGTTGGCGGGGGATTTTTTCATGTATCGCGTCATCTACCGAGCGACCCAGCTTGCTTCCGAATCACCATGCGGGAAATGTGCATCGACGCCGCATCGACATGCAGCACGTAGGCGCCGGGCAGGAGTGATCCCATGTCGAGACTGCTTCGATGCTGCCATGCGGGATGCAGGGTCTGCCGGATGACGACGCGTCCGAGCATGTCGGTGATGCTGACATATACCGCCTCCGCATCACGGAGTGTGAGCCGCAGCTGCAGCACGTCTCCCGTGGGATTCGGAAACACATTGAACGAGCGGATGGCGGGAGGAAGATGCTTCATGTCGAGCACGCTGACGTCAAAAGGCTCCGATTTCGCCGCGCAGCCGTTTGCATCCGTCACGTGAACATGATATGTGCCCGTGCGTACAAGTGCGAGCATCCGTGACGTCTCCCCTTCCATGGCGCGTCCGTCACGGTACCACTGCAGCGCTCCCGCGGAGTCGACGACCAGCCTGTCATCAATGCGGGTGATTTCCGGTCTGCGCGGAGGGGACACGACGTTCACCTGCACCGTATCGGAAGAACCCGTGCATCCTGCATCATCCGTGACATGAACCCAGTAGGCACCGGGCAGTATGACCGTGAGCATGCGTGTCGCGGCCCCCGTATTCCAGGCGTATCCGGCAAAGCCTTCCCCGGCATCGAGCAGCAGCGAATCTCCGGCACACAACGGCAGGGATCCGTCGACTGTCAGCACCGGCGTCGGTGCTTCACGCACCGTCACACGCACTGTATCGGAATAGCCGGTACGATTGCCGAGACGGACCACACAGAAATAGATCCCTTCCTCGCGCACCGCGATGACGCGCGTGCTGTCACCGGTATTCCAGCGCCAGCTGTCACGCCCGCTGCTCGCATCAAGCAGCACGGAATCGCCTTCACAAAGAACGATACCACCCTTCCGCGTCAACGTAAAATGAAACGGTGACAGGTCGATGGCGGGAAGATTGACCGGTGCGGTGCAGGATGAAGCCGCCGTGGAGGATGACTGGACAATCACCTGAACTTCGGGAGACTGTGCATGCCGCACCGGCGGATGCTGCAGAAGCCACTCGACCACGGCGGAATCACCGGGAGCGAGTTCGGATGGGATGGGTATTTTCACGAAGCGGTCCGGCGCGTCAGCGCCCGCGAGTGTCATGCTGTCCGGCAGCACGATGCCCGCCGTAATCTGATTCGCGTTCCGCCCGCCGATGTTGCGGATGACTGCGTTGACGGAAAACGGCATGGGACCAAAACGGCCGCGCGCGGGATCGGCCCAGAACTCCGGTGTTTGAAGATGACAGGTCAGCACCGCATCGGCGCGTGGAATGACAATCGTCTTTCTGCACGTCACCGGCGGGTGATTGTCAAACATGGCCGTGATCATGACATCAGTCGTGTCATCATACAGGAGGCGGGGCGTCCAGAGATCCCATGCCACCGCAGCGTGACTTCCCGACGTGATATCCGCCGCGGCGTATGCGATCGTATCCTCCGCAGGCAGGATACGCCTGAGCTTTGTGCTGTCATACGCGATCGCGAAGCGCGCATTCCGCGCCGTCATTCCGCCGGCATTCAGAAATCTGGCCGACACGGAGAACGGATTTGGCGCATAGTCACCGGCGGAACGCTCCCAGGCCAGCACCTCGGGAGCAAAGATCTCGCAGGCGATCAACGGGTGTGGCGTGGGAGGAAAAATCCCGATGTGTCCGGCTTTGACAGCAGGCCGAAGACAGCCCGCTTCGAAATCCCAGTCGACGATATCCACCGATACGTAGGCCGTATCCAGTTTCTTCTGGGCAAGAAATGTCAGATCCGCCATGGCGCCGATGCCGCTGAACAGCGTAGTGCCGCTCACCGTCACTTCGGCTCCGAATGCCGTGTTGGTAAAAGACAGCTGGAATCCTTCAAGCAATGTCCCTGCAGGTGCATCGATTTGCTGCAGTTGCAGTCTGTCCGTATCGAAAAGCAGACGAAACGAAAAGTCATACAGAAGTGTCGTATCCACCGGCGCATCGAGCCAGAGTGTCGATGTTGCCTCCTGCCCGCCCTGCACGAACGTGCTGCCGAGATGCATGGGCATGCTGGCGAACGACGCGCTGTCGAGATCGGCGCGAAACACACCGGTCGCGGTGTATGAGCTGCTGCAGGGACTATCCACATCGAGCTGTACGGTATGATTCTCGCCGTCATCGCAGGTACGTTTCTTCCACGTCAGGAAGAATTCGCCGTATGCGTCTCGCATTTCCCTGAATATCTCGGTGTAATATCCCGCAAGGTCATCAGGATCGTCCGTATAAAAGCTGAGTCCTCCTGTCATCTGAGCGACGGAACTGAGCCCGCTCCAGCCAGACCAGAGACTTACGGAATTGATATACACTCCGAGGCGGCGGGCTTCGTTGGTGATCGCCCCGCCGGTGAATGAACTGGAATTGTCCGTTCCGTCTGACAGCACGATCAGGGAGCGATACACGCTGTCAGGCATGCCCCCGAGCAGCTGCAGTGCCTGGAAGCAGGCATCCCACAGGGCCGTGCCGCCGCCCCGCGGCATCCGGTCCATCGCCGCATGGAGATCCGTTCTGTCGGTCGTCAGGTGCTGTGCGAGCGTCACGGTGTCACCGAACCACATGATCGCGGCACGGTCCTTCATTCCATCCATCATGTTGATGAAGGCATGCCCCGCGTTCTTCGCACCAGCGACGCCCTCGGCTCCCATGCTCCCGCTTGCATCGAACACGAGGATGGCGCAGACCGGAGCGCGGGCAGCTGCCGGAGCGCGCAACGTGAATTCCGTCACCGACAGCCCGTCTTCCCGGATTCGCAGCGACGTCGGATCGACATTCATCAGACGCGTATTGTCACAGGAAAGTGTGAACGTGAGATGGATGCGCCCGCTGTCGCTGCGCAGGTGATTGATGCCGATATGCTGCTGGGCAGTGCCTGTCGTGAAAACGACGAACAGCAGCAGGAGGACGGCCGCATGCCCTCTCAATTTCCCCGCGGCAAAAAACAACGGTGCCACCATACATAGTATCTGGGATGTTCAGGCTGAAACAAGATATGGAAATGCTTCTCAGATTCAAGCCCCCTTGCGCTTCCCCGGGCGCCATATCCCCAGATCAACAGGTGTCGGAGGGAGCCGACACGTCATGTCCCGGGATCGAGACGAAGACCCAGCCGCCAGTAAAGGAAACTGTAGATGTCCACACATTCATCGACGATCTCGGACATGGACTGTCCCCCTTCATGTCCGCTGAACGGATTGCAGCGCAGCAGAATCGGTGTGTCGCCGCTGTTTGCGGCCTGCAGCAGTGCGGTCATTTTCCGCGCATGCAGCGGATCGACCCGTGTGTCGGCATCTCCGGTGATCATGAGCACTGCCGGGTAGGCTGTTCCGTGACGGACGTGATGATAGGGAGAATAGGCATGAAGGTAATGAAATTGCCCGGGATCGTCACTGGAGCCATACTCTGTCAGCCAGAACCGTCCGGCGTGGAAAAGATGATATCGAAGCATGTCGAATAACGGGTAGCAACCGACCGCGGCGCCGAACAGGTCCGGCCGCTGCGTGAGACAGGCACCGATCAGCAGTCCGCCATTGCTCACACCACAGATGCCCAGCCGTTGAGGATTGGTATATCCCTCGGCGATGAGATACTCCGCTGCCGAAATGAAGTCGTCAAACACGTTTTGCTTGCGGGCCTGCCGACCGGCTTCGTGCCATTGCTCGCCGAATTCTCCTCCGCCACGGAGATTGGGGACAGCGAATATGCCGCCGGCGTTTACGAAAGCCGCGGCAAGCGCACTGAACTCCGGCGTCACATTCAAACCGAAACCACCAAATCCATACATGAGTGTCGGCGCATCCCCGTTTGGAGTCATCCCCTCCCGATGCAGAAGGAACATGGGAATATTCGTCCCGTCGGCCGAAGTGTACCGCACATGCCGCACAATAAAACTCTCCGTATCGACCGGAATCTCCGTTCGAAACCATTCCGTCTGCTCCCCGGTCCGGAGATTAACGCGGTGTACCAGGTCTGGAATGTGGAAGGACGAAAACCCGAGAAAGGCGAATCTGTCTGTCCAGCTGCCACTGGGCTTGCTGATCGTACCGATAGTCCCAAAATCCAGTTCGCGAACAAGTGTCCCCTCCATGTCGTACAATCGCAGGCGGTGTGAAACATCCACGAGCAGCCGGACCATCAGACGGCCATCGGCGGGCACGACATCCTGGATCACAGCTTCATCGTTTTCCGGGATCACCTCCGTCCACTCCCCGAGAAGATTGCTGCCACAGGGAACCTTCATAACTCGCCAGTGGGGTGCCCCCCTGTTGGTTCGGATCACCAGATCGTTCCCCGCGAAACATGCATAATTCCGGCTTTCCCCATCGTTGATCACCTGTCTGAACACTGCACCTTCCGAAAGATCCGCGAGATACAGTGCAGTGGGACCGACCGACCCCTGCAGTTCCGTGACAAGCATCCATCGGCCGTTCTCCGACAGCTCCACCCAGAGAATCGTTCCGGGACCACAGTGATCTCCGTACAGTTCAATATCATGCACCATGCCGTTGCGCAGCCGGTGGTAATACAGCCGCGGGCCGTCCCGCTCCTGCCGGGTATAGTACACCCCTGTATTGTCTTGATTGAAGCACAGGCTGGAATACCGTCCGAGAGGGAGAATTTCCGGATAATCCCTTCCGCTTTCAACATCCAGAAAACGGATATGTGATTCATCCGTCCCACCCTCATGCACTGAATAGGAAATCACGGACCCGTCTCGGGAGATATCCATCAACTTCACCGACACCGAATGATCCGGGTTCATCAGGTGCGGATCGACCAGGATGCGTTCGGTCCCCTTATTCCCGTCCTGCACGCAGAGCACCGGCAGATCATCCCCGCCTCGATAGCGTTTATAGAAATACCGTCCACCCGCCGCGACCGGGCAGCTCACGCGGTCAACGACAACCAGCTGCCTGATGAGCTCCCGAAGTGTCTTCCTGGCCTTGATTTGCCGGAGAACCGTATCGCAGTATGCATTCTGCTGCGTGACCCAGTCGCGCGTTTCAGCACTGCTGCCATCTTCGAGCCAGCGATAAGGATCGCGAACAACAACGCCGTGCAGCGTGTCGGTGATATCAACGACATGATTATGGGGCGGATCTGGAATATGTATCGAATGATCCGAGCAGCATACAAGTGTACTGATCAGAAGGAATGCGAAGGAAAGCGGATATCTCATTGTCGTTTCTCCTGCCACTATGCACAGTACTGATCGCCGGGACAGATCATCCAATCGTCGCAATCATGATACGGAAGCCCCTTAACCGGCCGCATCTCCGGTCCGATGGCTATGATGCAGCAACGCTTCACAAACCTGAACGACAATCCGGTGAAGCAGATCAGCCAAAACGATGAGTGGATGAAGACATCTTCATAGTTGCGAAATCGGGGATCAATGTCAAGGAAGATCGGACAAGTTTTTCGCCTTTTCGTCTTGCGGGCAGATTGAATGCACGCCATACGGTTCTGTCAGCGCAGCGGACAGCTGCCGCGCGCTGCGGACCGGAATATCAGAAACACCCGGTCCGCAGCGATGCCCGATGCGGCAGGCACGACGTCCGTCAAGCGGACTCGCGCATCTCATTACGTCAATTCAGATTCGGATTGCTGTCGCGTTCACGCTGGGTGATGGGCAGATATTTCCAGGTTCCGTCAGGAAGATGCCAGATGTCCAGCCGCCGCTGATCAATCAGCCGGATGCCCATGCAGAACAGCTCCTTGTCCCGCTCGGTGAGCATGCCTTCCAGCGTGAGGTCATCAAGATCCGCGAGGCCATGCGATTGCCGAACGGTGTTGACAAGATCGAGCGCCGGACCGGCCTGCCCGTCGCGCAGAGCCACTTCAGCCTGGATCAGCGCCATCTCCTGCCATGTAACAAACGGGAGAGGGCTGTCCAGCTCGGGATATTTGTCCTGCCGGAAACGCGTCTGTGTCACCTGCACGACAGGAATGCGTGCGCTCTCGGCGGGATCCTCCTGCAGATATGCCGGGAAGCGATCGTCGACGACGAACTGCGTGCGCCCGGAGCCCGCGGAGAAGTACCAGTAGTTTGGCTGATCGGTGTTGTAGAGAGCGGAGAACGACGGATCACCCTGCTGCAGTCCGGCCTGGGCCGCTGCCGACGCTTCGGAAAAACGCCCCTCGATGAGGTGAATGCGCGCGGTAAGACTCGATGCGACCGCCGCATCGGTGGGTGCCGGCGCATTCTGTATGGCCAGATCAAGCAGCGTAAGTGCCTGCGCGTACATGTCCGCTGAGGGTATGAACGGCCCGGCATTGATCACGCCGCCACCGCGCTCCGGCTCGAGTCCGAAATAGGCACCCCAGAAATATCGGGCAATGGCTCCATGGAGATATGCATGATAGAGCGCATACCCCCGGAGTGATTCATCGGTGAACGTGATGCGTCCCACGCGGGCGACGAGTGTGTCGGCGAGCAGGCGATACTCTCCGAGCACGAGGAGGCCGTCTCCCTGTACCGAAGCATTTGTCAGGGTGATCTGACCGGTTTCGAGTTCGGCGTATGAGGGATACGTCGCACCGGGGACCGTCCGGTCAAACACCAGTTCGTCGGAAAGGGCGCCCGACATCACGGCCAACGCGCCATAGATTTCCGCGAATTTCGATTGTATCCCGGTGACGAGAAAGGGAATCTGTGCTTCATTGTCGAGCCGGGCATCCTCGACCGAAGCGATCGGGGGATTGACATCCAGTACTGTCTCCTCGCAGGAGGTCAGCAGGAGGACGGCAGTCAGGACCAGCGGGATATATATCATGCGTTTCATCATTTCCTCCTGATTAAAATCCGATGGCAAGGGTCAGGTTATAGACACGGGGATTCTGCAGCGTGAGGAAGTCGACGCCACGGTATACCTGTGTGGTCGCATCCGTTTGAACATCCACATCCGGTCCGGAATACTTGGTGCTGAGAAACAGATTCCGTGCAGAAAGAATGAGCGCAAGCGAACGCACATGGCGCTTGTCAAAAAGATTCCCGAGCAGCCGCGTCAGGTCGTAGCGGACACTGATCTCGCGAAGGCGGATGAAATCTGAGGATTCATAATATGCTGCGCCCTGATTGGTGCCCGGTGTCAGACGGGCAAACTGATTGCCGGCATTGACGTATGCATCCGAGCCGGGTGTCAGCGTTTCGACTCCCTCGACCGGGACAACACCCATGGCCTCCGCGATTCCAAGCTGTGTGGCCAGCGTCGCGTACTCGATATTGTTCGCGTACAGCGTGCCGAACATGCGTGTCTGATTCCAGAGCGTGCCTCCCCATGCACCATCGAGGAGGGCATAAATCGTCAGATCATTGAACAGGGTCAGCGACAGACTGAACGAGGCACTGTGCGGCGGCACCGGCGTGCCCAGGAAACTGCGCACGGTATCCACGACCGGGCCGGCGTAATTACCGTCCTGATCGAAATTCGCACCGCGAATGGCGAACACATAAAACGCGGACCGCGGCTGTCCCTCGACGATGGCATTCGGACCACTGAATATCGGTGCCGCACCGCCGAGATCGTCGACCTCGTTGTTCGCGAAGTTATAGATAAAGTTGAGATTCAGCTGAACGTCCTTGGTGTATATCGGACGCGCGTAAAGATTGCTCTCGAACCCCCATCCATTGATCGCACCCACATTCCGGGGCACGGATGTTGCCGTCAGTCCGGTGGACGGTGGATTCAGGAATGAAACAATGGCTTCGTTTCCCCAGCGCCAGTAGTAACTCAGATCAATGCCATAGCTTCGATCGTATTCGGCCTCCAGGCCGACTTCCAGTTCCTGCGTGCGCTCCGGCTCGATGGCTGCGTTTCCGATGGACGAAATGACAGCGCCGGCACCGAAGCCGGAAGGCTGACCGCCCCATCGGAGCGCCGATCCGTCGAGCACACCGGGAAGGATGCCACTCTCACCGTATGCTGCGCGAAGTTTGACGAAATTGAAGGACTCCGGCAGCAGGTCGAGCCTGTCCAGCCGCACCGCGGCGCTTGCGCGCGGATAGAAGATGCTCGGGGCTTCCTCACCGACACTGCTGACATAATCATTGCGGATACCTGCGGAAAAGAACCAGGTGTGCGCGAAGGAGACGTCCTGCTGGAAAAAGACACCGGCTTCACGAAACTGGATATACGTCTGATCCCCGCCCATGAACTCCTGTCCCGCACCGATGTTGGTGATCAGCGTTGAGGGGAAGTCCATCTTCTGAAAGTAGTAATCCTGTGCTGTGCGCTGATACCCCTGGAATCCCAGTGTGGAAAGCGCGCGCCAGTTGTCCGCCGGCTGCCACGTATACCCTGCGGACAGATCGAGATTGAAGGCTTCATACTTCTCCATCCCAAGTGATCGCATACCGTTTATCACTCCCACACCGGTGTAATTCAGATTCTGCGGGTAGGTCTGGTCCTCGTTGTTCAGGAAACCGTCGTACCCGATGACTCCGCGGAGCACGAGATCGTCAATCGGAACCCAGTTCGCCTGCACAGATCCCGTGAAGTGATTCACGTTGCTCATTGTTTCTATTCCATCCACAGCAACGCTGTCGGTGAAAGCATACGACCCGTACCCGCCGACTTCCGCCGGTCCGCTGAGCAGCGTATTGCCGAGCGGTCCCAGGATGTTGTTATCATTCTGCGGGCGGAGGACATTGTTGAATGTATAATTGGTATGGACATCAAGCGACAGCCTGTTGCTCGGGAACGCACTGAAATTGGCGCGGATGGAGTTCCGGTGCATGGAACTGTTTCTGAGAATGCCGTCCTCTGCGCGATTTTCATAGGCGAGGAAATAGTTGAAGAGTCCGGCGTTCCCGACAACACCGAGTGCATGTTCGGCAATGCTTCCGTCCCGGAATATTGCGTTGGCATCCTGATACGACCGGGCATAATCCTGTGTGTATTCATTCAATTGTTCATTCCACCCCGTCGTTGCCCGGTACCAGAAACGGTAGTCACCCACGGTGATATCGCGGGAACCCTGTTTTGTGCTGATGAGCACGACACCGTTTGCACCGGACGTACCGTAGAGTGCTGCCGCTGCCGGACCTTTCAGCACCTCGATATTCTGAATGTACTGGGGATTGATATCCGCCAGTGTGCTGCTGAATTGTCCACCGACACCAAAACCATACGATGCATTGAGCATGCGGACACCATCGACATAAATCACCGGCTGGCCGCCGAGCAATCCCGCCCCGGAGCGCACATCGAATTTCATCGCGCCGCCGACATTGCCCGACGTCGTGCTTACACGCACTCCGGGTACCTTGCCGGTAAGGAGCTGGCCGATATCGTTGTAGGATTGGACGCTGGTCAGTTCATTGGCATTCAGACGAGCCACCGCCACTTCGGCAACTTCTTTCTGCGTTCGGGAGGCCGCGCCGGAAACCACGACTTCCTGCAGACCGATGATATCCGGAAGCAGGCCGATCAGGATATCCATCGGAGCACCGGCCTCGACGGTTATCTGCTGTATATGATCCCGGAATCCGATGTAGGTTACTTTGAGGGTGTACTGTCCGGGTGAGACATTCTCATACGTGAACTGCCCTTTGAGATTGCTGGCTCTGCCAACGGCCAGCTCGGTGGGTGTGCGTTGATCACGGATGTCGGTCATCTGTCCCTCGTACAGCAGGATTGTCGCGCCCACAAGGGGAGCACCGGTTTCCGAGTCAATGACGCGACCCTTGATACCTCCCGTCTGTCCTGCGCAGTATAACGCAGGGAACAGCAGGAGCAGGATCATACACGACAGCGTTTGTTTCATCGCGGCCTCCTTCTCAGTTGATATATGGTCAGCCTGTGCGGGCTGTTGATCGCGTTCTCATCTCCTTACCCGGTATCGACATCACTATCTCGGTATAACGGTTTTCCTCGGATTCGGCACTGATTTCTCCACCGTGGCCCTTCACCACGATGTCATAACTCAGTGACAGCCCGAGCCCCGTGCCCTCGCCTGTCGGTTTGGTTGTGAAAAACGGCTGGAAAATTTTCTCGCGGATCGAGGCGGGGATGCCCGGACCGTTGTCCCGGATGCGAACCTCCACACCCGTCGCCGTCGCGCGTGTCGATACCCGGACTACCGGGATGTACGATTCGTCCTTCCCTTCCTGTGTACGCTTCCGCACTGCCTGGAACGCGTTGCTCAGCACGTTGAGAAACACCCGGCTGATCTCCTGCGGAATGACTTCGACCTTCGGCAGTGCCGTGTCGTATTCCTCTTCAATCTCTACAGTGAAATCCGGCATCTGCGCACGCATGCCGTGGAAGGCCAGCTGTACCGCTTCGCGCAGCAGCGTGTTGATGTCCGTTTGTTGCCGCACACCCTTCTGACTTCGCGCATGAAGCAGCATGCTCGCCACGATGCCGTCCGCACGCTGTCCGTGCTGATGGATGCGGCTCATGTTCCCCTTCAGTTCCTCGAGCAGTGTGAACACACCGGCGCGGCGCTCGTCGCCGTCTGAAAGCGACTGCACTTTCTCTTCGAGTTCCTCCACCAGCTCGGTTGATACCGTCGAAAAGTTCGTCACGAAGTTGAGGGGATTCTTGATCTCGTGGGCGATCCCCGCGGTCAGTTCGCCGAGCGTGGCCATCTTCTCGGTGTGGATCAGCTGATCCTGCGTGCGCCTCAGTTCCCCGAGCGTGCGTTCGAGCTTTCGGTTCGAGCGCTGTTTCTCGCGGTAGCGCCAGAAGACGAGTCCGGTCACCAGCAGAAGGGCTGCGAGTCCGACGAGTGTCGCATTGCGCCGGAAGGTTTCACGCTCAAGGAGCGAAGCCTGCAGATCCTTGTCCTTGCGCAGCAGGCGCACTTCGTGTTCCCGCCGTTCGGTAACCGCCTCCTGGCGAGCGAGGTCCGCGTCCCGGCGGGCGATTTCGAGGGACTGGATTTCCCGATCTTTCTGCAGCAGACCGATCTGCTGCTCGCGCTGCAGCGCCTCGAGCGTGCGAACATGCAGTTCCTCCTGCTGGCGCTTGAGCTCGAGATTCTTGATCTCGCGGCCTTTCTCCAGCAGGGCGATCTGCTTCTCCCGTTGTTCGGCTTCGTACTTCGCGTTGAGTTCGTTGATCGTGCGCAGGTTGTCTTCATTCAGCAGAGAGTCTTTCACCATGACATACTGTCTGTGCGCGTCCAGAGCGTCATGGAACCGCCCTGCCATCGCGGCCGCTCTGCTGCGGATCTCATACGCATCACGAATGATTTCAACAGTCTCGGATTCCTCGGCCAGGTGCACGGCCAGTTGAGAGAGGCTGTCGGCGGTGGCGATGTGTTTTTCATGGATTGCGAGTTCGGTAAGACCGTTCAAAGCGAAAATCCGTGCCACCATGAAGCCGGTCCGCTCTGCATCTTCGATTGCCCGCTCGTAATAGTACCGGGCACTGTCGAACTGGCCGCGCAACCGCTTCACGTTCCCATAGGTCGCCTCGCTGAGAGATAATCCCATCGTTTGATCGAATTTCTTATCCAGTACCATCGAGGCCTGGAGATAGAATTCGGCGGAATCGACACGTCCGAGACGCCAGTAAGCGATACCGGTCGTCCCGTATGCACTGGCAAGCTCATTGTTCTCCCCAAGGTCCTCGAGAATGCTCTGCGCTTCAAGAGAACACGAAAGCAGTTTTTCGTACTTGCGCTGATGATCATACAGATTCCCCATCAATCCGAGGCTGACAGCTTCATACACGGGCTCCTCGACTTCTCGGGCCAGCAACCGCGTATTCTGCAGCAGGACAAGAGCAGTATCGAGTCTTCCCCGCTGCGTCAGGACATACGCGAGATTGATCGTCGAAAACAGTCGTCCCCGCTTGTAGGAAATATGCTCTGCAATCAGGACCGATCTACGGTAGAACTCCTCGGCCAGTGCGATATTCCCGCGACGCAGATACGTGCCTGCGAGATTCGACAGGATCGCCGACATTGTGACACTGTCGCCCTGACTGCTCGAGAGCTGGAGCGCCAGGCGCATCGGGGTTTCTTCTTCCGCGACGTTTTCCAGCGGGGGGAGGATGGCGCTGCGGAAGAAGATGCATGCCGCAATAAGCGACGTATCGTTCCGTGCCCTCGCGAGTGCCATGGATTCTTCCAGAAGCTTCTCCGCTCGCTCCAGATGGCCCAGATTACTCAGGCATGATGCGTAATTGTTGATCACATCAACCTGCATCCGTTGGCCGGGTATCAGACGGAGAAGGGAATCAGCGCGGTGATGCCATGGTTCGGCACGTTCCGGAAAACCATCATTCGTCAGGAGATTTCCTCTGAGGTGCGCGATCATCGCCTGTTCGTATATATCCTCCGAAGATGCGATGCTGTCAGCCTGCTCAAGCATCCGCCGGCTGCCTCTGACATTGCCGAGAAGACCCGACACAAGACTCATCGTGAGGAGGGCCCTGCTTTCATCTTCAGTACGCCCCAGGCGTTTTGCGAGCACCCTGGCGTTTTTCGCGTGCTGCAATGAGACCAGAGGCCGTGCAAACTGCAGACCTTCCGCCAGCTCGAGATGAAGCTGCAGCTGCTGCTCTGCTCCCTTCGCCTGCGACAGAACATCACGAAGACTGTCGATCCGGAAATTCTGTGCAGGTGTGGTCCCGGTCACAGCGCAGAACATGATGAGACATGCAGCAATCCGAATGCTGTTTTTCATGCGTCCTCCTTGACCGGAAGGGATATGACAAACTGGGTGGAACGATGCCCCTCGCTTTCTACACGGATTTGCCCGCCATGCCCCTTCACCACGATGTCATAGCTCAGCGACAGGCCCAGGCCCGTGCCCTCGCCTGTCGGCTTCGTTGTGAAGAATGGCTGGAAGATCTTGTCCCTGATCGCTTCGGGGATGCCGGGACCGTTGTCACGGATGCGCACTTCCACGCCCGTTGCCGTCCCGCGCGTGGATACGCGCACTGCCGGGATGTACGCGTCCTCACTGCCATCCTGCATGCGTTTGCGCACCGCCTGGAACGCGTTGCTCAGCACGTTGAGAAACACCCGGCTGATCTCCTGCGGGATCACTTCGATCTTCGGGAGCGATGCATCGTAGTCCTCCTCGATCTCCACGGTGAAGTCCGGCACCTGCGCCCGCATCCCGTGCCAGGCCAGCTGCACCGCTTCGCGCAGCAGCGTGTTGATATCCGCTTCCTGCCGTACGCCCTTCTGGCTCCGCGCATGCAGCAGCATGCTCGCAACGATACCGTCCGCGCGCTGTCCGTGCTGATGAATGCGGCCCATGTTGCCCTTCAGTTCTTCGAGCAGCGTCAGCACTTCCTGCCTGCGTTCATCCCCGTTGCCGAGCGACCGCACCTGCGCTTCGAG
>CAJXVM010000024.1 GCA_913061095.1 uncultured Ignavibacteria bacterium | reverse complement strand
CGCGTCGCAGCGCATTATCGCGTCGTTTCACGAGCGATACCGCGAAATCAATTGCCTCGAGCTGATCGACACCGATTGGACCAACAAGAAACAGATACGGCGATACATGCTCAAGGGGGGTCCCATCCGCTGTTTCGGCATGGCGGGAAGGTTCTCACCGAACGCCGCGCATATCGTCGAGGAAGCCCTCGCTCAGGAGTCGTTCCCGGTTCCGGATGCGCCCGTGAGCTGCGCGGCCGAGCTTGCGCGGAAACTGGGGGCCACCGAACAGCAGGTCGTCATGGCCGCAGGACTGGCCGGCGGGATCGGACTTAGCGGCAGCGGCTGCGGAGTGCTGGGAGCGGCTGTCTGGCTGCTGGCACTGAAGCTCCAGGAAGGAACGGAAGGGAAGGTCGACTATACGGATCCAAGGATTCAGGAACTGATCGAACAGTTTCTTGCATACGCCGATTACCGTTTCCAATGCGACGAAATCGTCGGCCGGAAGTTCGAACATGCGACGGATCATGCCGCGCACCTTCAGGAGGGCGGGTGCAGGGAAATCATCGAGGGGATTGCGCGTCATCTCGACGAGGCATAGCTCCGGGCTGTGACATTATGCCCTTCAGGGCGCTCTCAGTGCGGGTCAGTTCTCCCCGGAAAACTGCTCGTCGTATTCGATTTCGAAGCGGCGTTTGTGCTTCGCTTCCTCCTGCGCGAGGAGGTGGAAGAGATCCCTCATCGCGCTATCCTCGGAGGCCTCGGAAAGCTGCGTGTACAGGGCGTAGGCGGCTTTCTCGGCCTTCATTGCGAATATCAGGGCCTGCTGGTAGTCCATGTCCGGCGACGGCGCGACATCCATCAGGTGATCACTGACCTGCAGATCGGCGACACGCGGCTGGGGGACGAAGGACGGACGTCCCATGATGACATCCTTGATCATGCGCCTGTGGCCCCGCTCCTCCTCTGCGAAATTCTCAAAGATGCGCGCCATGTGCGGACGCTCCATCTTTTCCGCAAGTTCCGTGTAGAACTGTTCTGCTTCTTCTTCCTTCTCGATGGCGAATTCCAGCGCATCCACCAGTGAATCGAAATGCATGGCATCCTCGGCGGCAATAGTGAATATCGATCGTGTATGTCGGTGTATTATCTGACTGTCATGTGGTGTTCTGGTCCGCTCCGGCGTTCGCATCAGATGCAGTATTCGCGCCGGATCCATCATCGGCACCGTTCCCGTGGCCGTTGCCCCCCATGAGATAGTCATGGATGGAATTGGCGGCCTTGCGTCCCGCGCCCATGGCGAGGATGACCGTGGCTGCGCCGGTGACGATGTCGCCGCCCGCCCAGATTTTCTCGCGGGAGGTCATGCCCGTCTCCTCGTCGGCTTCGATGTTGCCCTTTTTTCCGAGTTTCAGTCCCGGTGTGGTCGTACCGATGAGGGGATTGGGACTGTTGCCGATGGCGCAGACCACGGCGTCGACGGGCCAGGTCTCCTCGGATCCCTCGATCGGTACCGGCCGCCGGCGGCCGGAATCGTCGGGCTCGCCCAGCTCCATTTTCTGAATGACCATTTCCTTCACCCAGCCATTCTCGTCGCCGATGTAACGCAGCGGCAGGGTGAGGAAATCGAAGATCACGCCTTCCTCCTCGGCGTTTTCAACTTCCTCGAAGCGCGCGGGGAGTTCCTCGCGCGACCGGCGGTAAATGATGCGCGATTCCGCGCCGAGCCGCAGGGCGCTGCGCGCGCAGTCCATCGCGACGTTGCCGCCGCCGATTACCGCCACGCGTCTGTGCGCCTTGATGGGCGTGTGATAGGTGGGGAAGAGGTATCCCTTCATCAGGTTCAGACGCGTGAGGTATTCGTTCGCGGAATACACGCCGTTGAGATTCTCGCCGGGAATGTTCATGAACCACGGCAGTCCGGCGCCGGAACCGACGAAGATGGCGTCATACTCCTCGAGCAGACTGTCGATCGTGCGCGTTTTTCCGACGACAAAATCGGTATGCACCTCCACGCCGAGACGCTTGAGGTACTCGACCTCGCGGTTGACGATTTCCTTCGGAAGACGGAATTCAGGGATGCCGTACACGAGCACACCGCCGAGCCTGTGCAGCGCCTCGAAAATGGTCACCCTGTGTCCGCGCAGGATGAGATCGCCCGCGACGGTGAGTCCGGCCGGACCGCCCCCGACGACGGCGACGTTTTTGCCGGTCCATTCCGGGATGTCAGGCATTTCCACGTGCCCCTGCCGCGCTTCCCAGTCGGCGAGAAAGCGTTCGAGGCGGCCGATCGCGAGCTGTCCTTCCTTTTTCACCAGTGTGCAGGTTTTCTCGCACTGGTCTTCCTGGGGACAGACGCGTCCGCAGATCGCGGGCAGGCAGTTCTTCTGCTTGATGATGCGGATGCCCTCGGCGAAGTTGCGGTCGGCGACGGCCTGGATGAATGCGGGAATGTCGATTTCCACGGGACAGTTCTGCACGCAGCGGGCCTTCTTGCACATGATGCAGCGCTTGGCCTCCTCGACCGCCACGTCTTCGGGATACCCGAAGGCCACCTCGTTGAAGTTGTATTTCCGCACCTCCGGCGGCTGTTTCGGCATTTGCCGGCGATTGAGATCAAGCGGTTTTTTCTCTTTTTTCTCCGCCATCACGACACCTCCCCGGTATGCTGTGGTTGCTTGCGTTCTCGTCCGGGCGGCTCACCCGGCGCCGCAGCCTGGCCGTGCTTCTCCTTCCGTTCGTGCTCCTCGCCGTGCATATGCTCCTCGCATTTGCTCGTGCGCAGGGGAATGACTTCCTCGGCCATGTAGGTTTTGCGCCGCTGGGAGAGCTCCTCCCAGTCCACTTCGTGACCGTCGAATTCCGGTCCCTGCACGCAGGCGAATTTCGTTTCACCGCCGACGGTGACACGGCAGACGCCGCACATGCCCGTGCCGTCGATCATGATGGGATTCAGATCCACGATGGTCGTGATCCCGAGCGCGCGCGTGGCGTCGGAGCCGCGCTTCAGGCAGAAGGTGCAGCCGTTGATGATGACGCGGTCGACGGGTTCTCCCAGGGAGGCGAGGATTTCAGGCACGCGTCCGATGTGCCCCTTGATGCCTTTCGAGCCGTCGCGCGTGATATGATGGACACCGTCGACGAGCATGCGGTAGCGGTCTTCCCAGTAGAACAGGTAAGAGCTGCGCGCCTCGATCACGACGAACACGCGATTGCCCTTTTCCTTCAGAGCACGCGCGATGGGATAGAGACTGCCGATGCCGTAGCAGCCGCCGAGCAGCAGTACCGTGCCGAAGTGCTCGATTTCGGAGGCGTTGCCGAGCGGACCGACGACGGTCGGCAGGTATTCACCGGACCGCAGCCGGGCAAGACGGTGCGTGGTGCGGCCGATGCTCATGAAGATGGTGGTGACAGTGCCGCGCTCGCGATCCCAGTCCGACACCGAGAGCGGGATTCGCTCACCTTCTTCTTCCGCGCGGATGATGATGAACTGTCCCGGCTGCACTTCCCGCGCGACCGCCGGGGCCTCGACGGTAAGAATGTGCATGTTCGGTACGATCATGCGGCATGCGAGAATTCTAAACATCGGCTTTCCTCACGGATACTGGTTGCGGATTCGGGTGGGTGAGGGCGGATTCAAGGATGGAGGCATGCAGCGCGCCGCGGGGCTGCTGGCGCACGATGCGCACGGGATATATCTCCTCGAACGACGCGCCACTGACATGCACACTGTCGCCGTCGCGCAGCCCGAGTGCGCGGGCATCTTCCGCGCTGATATCCAGCACACCCTCGGGGAAGAGGATGCGCGATCCTTCCACCCAGGCGGCGAGCGGGAATCCCCGGTGCGTGTGCTCCACCACGGAGCTGTGCAGGATGAATGGATGATCGGAATCCGGCGGCCTCTGCGCTGTGCCGTTTCCGGAAACATGCATCACCGCGTCGAATGCCAGCGGCAGGATGCCGCGCGCGTCGATCTCCGCCTCGCCGAATCCGGGGATCACCTGCGCCATCTCCTCGCGGATTTCTTCGGGACGGGTGAATGCGAATCCCTCCGCACCCATGTGCCGCGCCAGGCGGCAGAGGATGTCCCAGTCGGGCAGGGCGATACCGGGCGGTGCGACGGCGCGGCGGACACGCTGCACGCGGCGCTCTCCGTTGAGGAAGCTGCCGTCGGTTTCCGTCGCGGCAGCCGTGGGAAGGACGAGATCCGCCGAGCAGTAGGGCTCGGGGGGATACATGTTCTGGAAGACGGTGAACTTCGCCGCTCCGCGATGTACGGGCGGCAAGGCGCCGACGGCGTAGAGGAACTGCATCGCGCAGTCATCGCGCAGCAGATGATCGGCGTTCCACGCATCGGTGAGTCCGGTAAGCGATGTGCCCCAGAGCGATTCGAGTTTCTGCAGCCGGGCGGCGTCGGCTGTCGGACGCATGCCGGGCAGCAATTCGGGGAAGCTGCCGGAGAGCAGCGATCCGTAGAGGTTGTTCTGCGCGGGGAGCGTCAGCACGCCCGCTCCGACATGATCGGCGAGCTGTGCCACGGCCGCGAGAAAGGCGCGCGATGAATCGTACTGCAGGAATTCCGCACCGACGAGGATGACGGGACTGTCGCTCTCCGAAAGCGCGCGGGCGACGTCGGCCAGGCGGACCCGCATGTCGGCAGGGATGGATCTGTCGGTGACGTCCTCTCCGGCGGCGAGACGCACGAGCGCCTCAACGTAACGGTACTCTTCCCCGACCTCCGGCTGTAGCCACACATCGGCGTTGAGCGAGAAGGTGTGCTCACGCGAATGCAGGGTGAACATGCGGATGCCGCGCTTCATGGCCGTGCGGATCGCGACGCCCACGACCGAGCGGCTGAAGCGGGTATCGAGTCCGACCATCAGCACGGCCGACGCATCGCGAATGGCCGACAGCGGCACGGCGCGATCCATGAGCGTGAGGTAGGCGCTGAATCCGCTGCCGTAGAACAGTCGCGCGGTGGAGTCGATGTGATGTGTTTTCATCACCACGCGCATGAATTTCTGCGCGACGTAGAGATCCTCGTTTGTCAGATTTGACGAGACGAGCATGCCCGTGCGCTCCGGCGCGCTGGACCGCAGTTTCTCCGCGATCAGCTCGAAGGCCGCATCCCAGGAGACATCCCACGCGATGTCGTTCTCGCGCCGGTAGGGGTGCCGGATGCGCTGATGCCCGTTGACCAGCTCGGTGTTGCAGAAGCGTCCCTTCACGCAGAGCTGGCCCTGGTTGACTGTGGGATCGTCCGCGGGCAGGCTGCCAATGATGCGGTCCTCCTTGACGAGAAGCCGCACCTGGCAGCCCACGCCGCAGAATGTACACGTGGTGATTTCCTCACGGTCCGGCGCGCCCTCCCAGGCGCGTGCCTTTTCGCGCAGGGTGCCCGTGGGACACACCGACACACAGGCGCCGCAGAATTCGCAGCCGGCTTCGAGATGCGTGCGGGCGAAGGCGGGACCGATGATGGCGTCGCGTCCCCGGTGCTTGTATGCGAGGACGTCGGCGAGCCGCACCTCCTGGCACATGCGCACGCAGCGTCCGCAGAGGATGCAGAGATTGTAGTCGCGGTCGTAGAACGGGTCCTCCGTCTCGACGGGGATGCCGCGGTAGTAAATCGGATAGATGATGTCGCGCACCCCGAGCGACTCGGTGACCGCCTGCAGCTCGCACTGGCCGTCCTTGGGACAGTAGCGGCAGCCGGTGGTGACTCCGGCCTTGCGCACCGTGGACATGTACTCGCGGCATTCCTCCTGTTCGTCGCAGACGAGGCAGCTGGCGGTGTGTTCGCTGAGAAAGAGCTGCAGGATTTCCGCCCTCATCTCCCGGATCTGCGCCGTGTGAGTGCGCACGATCATGCCGTCGGCTGCGGGGGTGGTGCAGGCGGTCGGGAAATGGCTCAGTCCCTCCACTTCCACGATGCACATGCGGCAGCCGCCGTGCGGCGAGAGCTGCTCATGCCAGCACAGCGTGGGGATGTCGATGCCGTTTTGGCGCGCCACGTCGAGAATGGACGCTCCGGTGTCGGCGGTCACGGTTTTGTTGTCAATCGTAAGGGTCATCCGCGTCGTGTGCTGTTTCATGCCATGACCCTCCTCGCTGATTCATAGACGACCGCGTTGCCGGCCTGGGGATGGTACCGGCAGACCTCATAGCAGGCGCGGCACTTGATGCAGCGCTCGAGGTCGATGGTGTGCACCTCGGAACGGACGCCGGTGATGGCGTTGGTGGGACAGACGTCCCTGCAGAGCTGGCAGCCGTTGCAGCGCTGCGGATCGATATGATAGGTCACCAGTTCCTTGCACACCGCCGCCGAACAGTATCCTTCTCTGGCGTGCTCGAGATACTCCGCACGGAAATGGCGCAGGGTGGTGAGCGTCGGATTCGGTGCGGTCTGTCCCAGGCCGCAAAGCGAGGCGCGCTTGACGGTTTCTCCGAGCACCTGCAGGCGCGTGATGTCTTCGGGTTTGCTCTGTCCCCGCGTCATGTTTTCCAGCAGTGTGACCATGTGCCAGGTGCCCACCCGGCAGGGGGCGCATTTCCCACAGGATTCCGCCTGCGTGAAGCGCAGGAAATACAGCGCGAGGTCGACGATGCAGGTATCCTCGTCGAGCACGATCATCCCGCCGGAACCCATGATGGATCCCGCTCCGGCCATCGCCTCGTATTCGACGGGGATGTCGAGGTACTCTTCCGAGAGGCAGCCGCCGGAAGGACCGCCGGTCTGCACGGCCTTAAATGCCTTCCAGGGCCCGCCGCCGATGCCGTAGATGATTTCCCGCAGCGGGATACCGAGCGGCACTTCGATCAGTCCCGGACGGCGCACTTTCCCGGTCAGTGAAAAGGTCTTGGTGCCGTGGTTGTTCTTGACGCCGAACTGCCGGTACCAGTCCGCCCCGTAGCGCAGGATGTTCGGCAGGGTGCCGAGTGTTTCAACGTTGTTGATGATCGTCGGTTTCGCGTGCAGTCCGGAGACGGCGGGGAATGGGGGACGCGAGCGCGGCATGCCGCGGCGTCCTTCCACCGAGGCGATGAGCGCGGTCTCCTCACCGCAGACAAATGCGCCGGCGCCTTCCTTGACGCTGATGTCGAAGGAGAAGTCCGATCCGAGGATATTTTCACCGAGCAGGCCGAGTTCCTTCATCTGCGCGATGCCGCTTTCGAGCCGCGCGATGGCGAGGCGGTAATCGGCGTTGATATATACTTTGCCTTCCGTGGCGCCGATGGCGTAGCCGGCGATCAGAAGTCCCTCGAGCACGCAGTGCGGATCGCTCTCGATCAGCGAGCGGTTCATGAACGCGCCCGGATCGCCTTCCGAGCAGTTGCAGATGACGTATTTCACCTCACCGGGCGCGTTGCGGCAGAACTGCCATTTCTTATGCGTGGGAAATCCCGCTCCGCCGCGTCCTCGAACGCCCGCGTCGCGCACGACGTCGATGACCGCCTGCGGACCGAGTTCAAACGCATGCTGGATTCCCCGGTATCCATCATTCGCGAGGTAATGATCGATGTTTTCGGGATCGATGAAACCACAGTTCCGTAGGACGAGGCGCACCTGCGATTTCAGCATGGGCAGGTCGAAGAAATCGGGGAGCCTGGCAGTGCCGTCATGCCCGTTCGTACTGAACTGTGCAATGGCGAAATCCAGCGACGGATCCCCGCGCAGGAACTGGTTCTCGATGATGCGTTCGGCCAGGTCCGGCGTCATGTTGGCGTAGCTGATGCGCGGGGCGCCCGGCATGGCAATGTCCATGAGCGGCTCGAGATAGCACGGACCAATGCAGCCGACGTGCACCAGATGTGCCTCGATGTCATGTTTTTCCAGGATTGCGCGTACGCGCTCTGACACGTCGAGCGCTCCCGCGGCGATGCCGCAGGTCGCTGCGCCGATGTAGATGACCGGCGTCGATCCGGAATGGAGTGCCTTCCATTCCCGGACGGCTTCGATTTCTCTCTGTTTAAAATTCTTCACGGCGATTCATCGTCTCCTTCAGTTTCGTCACCAGGACTCTGCTCTGGATCTGTTCGTTGATTTCGACGACCGGTGCGAGCGTGCAGCAGCCGAGGCAGTTGGCGCGCTGGAAGTCAAAGCGTCTGTCGGGTGTCGCCTGTCCGTAGGTAATGCCGAGATCCCAGCCCACGGCGTCGGCGAGCAGTGAGCCGCCGTGCACGTGGCAGGCCGTTCCCATGCAGACCTTGATGGATGTCTTCCCCGGTGCGTCGAAGCGGAAGCGCGAGAAGAACGACGCCACGCCGTAAACCTGGTTTTCCGACAGCCGCAGGAAGCGGGAGATGCGCATGACCGCTTCCTCGGATATGTAGCCGATGCGCTCCTGCACGCGGAGGAGAATGGAGATCAGTTCTCCTTCCTCACCCCTGAAGCTGGAAAACACGTCCTGATAGATGTCTTCACTCATGGATATTTCTCCGCAGCGTGATAGGACAGATGTTTCGTGATTCCGCGCCTGCAGCGGGGCGATTGCTTCGCGGCTGCCATACCGGAAGCGCATCGGTCGCTGCACGCCTGCCGCGGCGGCAGCGGGTCAGAGGAACGGACAGTCAGACAGTTCGACGAGTCCGTGCACGAAGTCTTCGGCGAAGGCCATGCAGGTCGGCGCGCCGCAGCAACCGCAGTCGATCTGCGGCAGTTTCGCAAAGACCCGTTCCCGCTCACGCATGCGCTTGATCGACAGTTCGAGGTCGGTGTCGAAGAAGCGCCGGGGACGCGGGCGCACCGGGTTCTCGAGAAAGAAATGTCCTTCCCGCAGCTCGCGTTCGATCTCCTCTTCATCCACATCGACGGG
Organism: uncultured Ignavibacteria bacterium; assembly: GCA_913061095.1. Classification (GTDB taxonomy): domain Bacteria; phylum Bacteroidota; class Ignavibacteria; order SZUA-365; family SZUA-365; genus BM516. Next base: position 60,171 of record CAJXVM010000024.1, on the reverse strand, counting down.
CGTCTCGTATTTCTCGCTCTGCTTCATGCTGTTGGCGCGGGCGACATACGGGTTCTCCACATTGAACGTCCCGCTCACGCATCCGAGCATGTGTGCCGTTGCCTCGATGAACGTGATATCCCGCAGACGCGATGTTTCGATATCGTCGAAGATCTTGATGACGTTGTCGAGCCCCGCCACCACCAGCCATTTCTCCATGCCGAGTGCCCGGGTGAGTGTGCCCGAGCTGATCCAGCCGGGGGTGAATGTGAAATCATCCGGCACCTGTTCGGGACGGAAATACTTCATGATTTCGTTGACGATGGGGACGAGCGCGGAGTAGATCTCGCGGATGGAGTGCACGCCGTCGAACCAGGATTTCTGTCGTTCCGCGGGCTGGCGCACGGCGACGATTTTGGCCGTGCAGTTGGAGACATAGAACAGTCCCAGTTCCTCGGGGGCGATGCCCAGCTTTTCGGGATAGGTTCTGCGGATTTCCCGCGCGGCGATCTCCCGCGGCACGTCGAGCGGCGCGATCAATTCCACCAGATCGGGATACTTTACCTGGATGAGCCGCACGACAGATGGACAGTAGGAGGAGATCAGCGGCAGGCGGCCGCTGTAGTCGCGCAGGTACAGTTTCAGTGCGCGTGCGAGTTTGGCGTACAGCTGTGTCGGGTTGACGACTTCATCAAAGCCGAGCTGCTTCAATGCCAGATGGATCACGTACGGGTGAATGCGCGGGTCGAACTGCGAATAGAGCACGGGGGTGGGCAGAATGACCTTGTAGGTGAACTCCGTGATGTTCTCCACGTGATCGATACTTGGCACGATCGCGCTGGATGGACACACGTTGATGCATCCGCCGCAGTCGATGCAGAGTTCATTGGAAAACGAGGATTTCCCGTCACGCACGCGGATGGCCTGCGTCGGGCACTCGCGCATGCAGCGCATGTGGCCCTGGCACAACCCCCGGATCACTTTGTGCGCGTGCAGATAGGTACCCATGGTCGTACCGCTCCGGCATCATTGGGAAAATCGTATCGCTTCCGTCTCGTTAAATGTGAAATCGCATTCGTACGACCGTGCCTCTGTCGACTTCGCTGGTCACGGTCAGTTCATCCGCATTCCGATTCATGTTCGGCAGTCCCATCCCCGATCCGAATCCCATTTCCCGCTGCTCCTCCGTCGAGGTCGTAAACCCTTCCTGCATCGCGAGGTTTACGTCGGGGATCCCTTTTCCTTCATCGTCAATCAGCAGCTCGATGTATTGCGGTGTCAGCACGAGATCGACGTCGGCCCGTTTCGCATGCATGATGACATTCATTTCGCCTTCGTACATCGAGATGGCGACACGGCGCACGATCGAGCTGTCGATGCCGATTTTCTTGAGCACGGATTTCACCTCCGTCGACACCAGTCCAGCGCTTGCGAAATCGCTGCCTTCGATGTTGAAGCGGCTGTTGAGAATAATGGTTTCATGCGTCGCTCTGTCGGGCGCGGGACGCGGCGCGGTCACGCTGCCGTTCAGCTGTGCGCCGAGCGCGAGGCAGGCCTCGAACATGTCCATCGCCGTTGAGAGGAGCACCATGCCGTGTGTATCAGCGAAGGTTTTTGCTTCATCCTTCATGCGTTTTCCGCGGATGAGCACGACGCCCTTGAACTCCGCCATGTGCGCGGAAATGATGGACTGCTGGCTGGCCAGTCCTGTCAGGAGGATGGAATCCGATTTCCCGAACGCGAGGACGTCGCTCATCAGGTCGGAGGCATAGACATGGCTGACCTCTGACTGCAGGAGGTCTGTCCCGGCGAGGACATTCGCTCCCAGCACTGATTTGATCGTTTCGAAGGTCACAGCCCGACATGCTCCGGAATCAGTGATGAAACGAGTTGAGGTCGGTGGTACGTGGGAATATCCGGTAGTCTATTACTGCGGGCGGCTATTGCGTCGCAAGTCCGAGACTGTAGAGTCGTCCGACAAGTTCAAACGTCTGGGATTCCGTCCACAGAATCGCGATGTCATGTTTGTTCGCCAGTTCGATCGTTTCTTCCGGGACCTGTTTCCCGTTCGTGACAATGACCGCCGAGGCGTCGACAAGATTAGCTGCGGGGACGATGTTCTTATGTGTCTGCACGGTAATCCAGAGATTTCCGGATTTCGCCCCTGCCATGACGTCGCTCAGCATATCGGAGATGAACACACCGGTGATTTCTCTGGGTTCAAACGTGCTGAGCGCCTTCAGTCCAAGAAGATCAGTCAGTTCCTGGGTTGTCATACCCGTGCTCCTTGCAATATGAGATGATGTCGATGATCAGAAGAGCGGTTTTCGTTCTTCGGGCGGCTCCAGAGACAGCATGCCGACGTCATGAATGAAATCTCCCCGGCAGAGCGACAGTTTGTCGATGAGACTGTTGGGGAGGATTTTCACTCTCGAACGGGATGTGTCGCGCCGCTGATTGAAGTATTCCGAAAGAACTTCCAGTTTTTCGGCCGAGTACGGATTTGCGCTGGATTCCGGGAGAAACCCGAATCCGACAAGGATCCAGGTATTATCCTCCTCGTACTTTTTCCGCAGAATTTCGACCGGGCAGTCGTCAAGGCAGGACGTGCAGTACAGCAGTCCGAGAAAATCATCGTACGAAACGTACATCCCGCATTCCTCGCACTCGAGGTCGAAACGGAAGGTCTGTGCGTTCTCGACGATACTCCAGTGATGTTCGCCCTCCTTGTAGTCATCCCAGGAATCCTGTTCCGCGTAGTACGCCCGGATGATCCTGCAATGAGAGCATCGTTCAAAAACGGCGAAACCGAACTGACGGTTCGTCATGTTCCACGTATGCGCACACTCCGCCATGATGGCACCATTCAGCTGTTACGGGTGATACAGTCTTCGGAGCACACTCGACCATGGACGCGGCTATCCCGTGTCCCGGCTGTGAGAAACCATGTGAATGTGTTTAAGCAGAGTATAAGCTATTGATTTATGAAAATCAATAGGGGCGCACCGCTCAACGGGCTTCGCGGAAGATTATCCATCAGCGGGAGGGGAGCATGACCGAAAGTCGGATGCAAAAGGATCGTGCTTCCTGAAACGGTACATGCGTCGTCGGCCTGTGGGTGCGCATCAACAGGCCGACGGGCAGAATCGCCGGCCGGCAGGGGGACGTTGAGCCTGGCAACTGCCCCTGAATATGATAATAAGATCTTTTATTGAGATGCGGATTGCCAAGCGGCCCTCCGGGAAGCGGGAAGCTCCCGAAGGGCCGTGGCACGTTCTGGATCGCGGTCTGTCGCTATTGCATCCGCGTCATCATGCGGGTGATACTCCGGCCGTTCCATTCGATGCGGAAGAGGTACACGCCCGCAGGGAGGGATGCGCCATCGAACTGCGCGTGGTATGTGCCCGCACTTAAGCGGCGGTCGACCAGCAGGGCGATGCGTCGGCCGAACAGATTGTACACCGCGAGCTGGACCTGGCCGCTGCGTGGAATACGGAAATCGATGCCGGTGGACACATGAAACGGATTCGGGTAATTCCGGGAGAGTGTGAATGCATCCGGCAGCGTCTCCGTCTGGTGTACCGGCGAGACATCCGTACCGGTACCGTCGACGAGAACGGTATCCGGCGAGGTCGCCGCGTTGCTTGCAATGATGAGCATGCCGCTCCGGGCACCAATCACGCTCGGTGCGAAACGGATCGTGTCTTCAAAGCCCGTGCCGCCAGGGACTTCGAATTGATCGATGAGCGCGGTAAAATCCGGATTGGTTGAAGTGATCCCGGTTACGGTGAGGGTCTGACTGCCCGTACTGCGAATCATGAGAACGAGGTCCTTCTGCCGTCCGACGCCGACGTCGCCGAAAGAGAGCTGAGACGGGATGAAACTGATCCCGGCCTCCTCGGCACCAATGCCGTCCACACTGATCGTATGCGGCGAGGAGGCGGCATTGCTCGTGATCGTGAACGTACTGCTGACCGGGCCCAGGGCACTCGGGGTGAATCGAATGGTAAATATTTCAGCGCTGCCGGGTGCGATGTCCGTGATCGGTGACTCAAGCGTGAAGGAGGGATCGCCCGAGGTAAATGAGCTTATTCGCAGCGTATCGTTTCCGCCGTTCGTGAGCGTTACCGTCGTGTCCACGGAACTGCCGCTGAAAACCTCCCCGAAGGAAATGGACTCGGGATCGATGGTCAGGGTCACTTCGGTGGTGCCCGTCCCCGAAAGCGGCACGATCGTTGGGGATGTCGGCGCGTTGCTGACAATCGTCAGCTCGCCGCTTGCCGGACCCGGGGATGTCGGGGAGAAACGCACGGTGTCGTTGAACGAGGAGTCGGGCAGAAGCACGCGGGAGGCGACATCCACCGTGAATCTCGGATCGGACGAGGTGATGCTGGATATGATCAGCGTATCGTTTCCGGAATTTTCGATATTGAGTGCGAGGGCCCTGCTCGCTCCCACGCTCACGGTGCCGAAGTTCAGGAAGCGCTGATCGGTTTCGATCGAGGCCGAGCCGGTCCCGCGTCCGGAAACCCTGATGGTATCCGGTCCGAGGAAGGAATTGCTTTCAATGACGATATAGGCGTTGGTGGTGCTTTTCGAGGTTGCATGAAAGGCCACCTCCGCCATGACGCTGCCGGTCGGCTCGATCGTGGTAGTATCCGTCGTGAGACTGAACTGTGCGTCACTTGAGGTAATGCCGGTGATTGTCAGCGGAACGCCGCCGGAGTTCGTCAGCCTGATGCTCTCAGTTTCGGTGTTCCCGAGCGCGACAACGCCGAAGGCGATGGATTTCTCGGAGAGCACAAGCATCGGCGGCCCGACCGGGAACGTCCCATCCCCGAGAACCCGGCTTGCATAGATTTCCACGTTGGAGAACGAGGGACGATAATCCTCCCAGGTGATGATGGCGCCATTCGCCCCGTCGGGGATCATGCGCGGGAACTGCCGGATATTGTCGGCGGTGCTGACCGCGACGCCGGCGGTCGTCCAGAGCGGTGTGCCGGTGTCCGAAAGCCGCTGCGCCCAAATTTCCGTCTTGAGCGTTCCGCCCGACTTGTCCTCCCAGGCAATGATCAGACCGTCGTCCCCGTCGGAGATAACAAACGGCGCAGCCTGGTTGCCTGAACGGCTGGAAACCTCGACGCCGTCCGCCGCCCAGCGTTTCTGTCCAGTCGTATCGAAGATCTGTGCGTAAGCTTTTGTGATACCCGTATTTCTTCCATCCTCCCACGTGATGCCGCACAGCCCGGGGCTGATATTCCACAGCTTGTGGCTGTTCTGTCCGCCGCTGGTCGAAGTAATGCGCTGGCCGCCGGCTGTGGAGCCGTTCCGTTTCAGGACGATGGCATGCACGGTGGGTGTCGCTCCGGAGCCCCAGTCGAGATAGCCGAGGAAGGCGTTGCCTTTTCCGTCGGGGACGATGAGGGGCGAATCCTGTGTGCCGCTGCCCGTTGCGATTCCGACACCCCTGCTGTCCCAGAGTACCGTGCCATTGGAGTCGATCCGTTGGGCGTACACGTCATATTCGGGCCGGGGGAAGTATGCGTAGGCGATATACGCGCCTCCGCTGCCGTCGGGGGCGATGCTGGGAGCATTGGAAAATCGGAGTGAACCGGAGACGAGGCTCTCCCCGGTCCAGAGCGGGGTGCCGTCCGAGCCGAGGCGCATGGCGTAGATTTTGCTCGTCGGGGGGAAGCCGCCGGTCGCGGCGTTCCAGGTGATGATGGCGCCGTGTTTGCCGTCGGTGGTGACCTTCGGATCGGCCTGGTTGAGCGTACCGGTTGCGACCGCAACGCCCTCCGGCGTCCAGAGCACGTTGCCGGAGGCATCGATGCGCTGGGCATAGATGTCGTTGTCGCCGTTTCTCGTGTCGGTCCATGTAATGATCGCGCCGCCCTCGCCATCGGCGGCGATATCGGGTCCCGACTGCGAGGCCCATTCGTTGCAGACGACAGCGCCGTTGACGGTCCACTGCACAAACCCATCTTCGTCGATGCGCTGGGCATAGATGTCGAACGTATTCTGGCTGACCCGTTCGTCGGTCCAGCAGATAATCGCACCACCCTGCCCGTCACTGATGATTTTCGGAGCGGTCTGATTATTGCCCGCGCGACAGATCGGGGTGTTCTGGTTCGGATCCGAGGACCACTGCGCATGTACTGTCGTGAAGGAAATGAGAAAGAGAGTCGGGAGAAGGAGTGGTATCCGCCGTGTCATCAGCACTGCTCCTATCTGTGAATGATGGAGGATGGGACCCCGGAAAGGAATTCGGGGTTATCTGGAATGACAATGGCATGTATGCATTTGTTACAGACGTTCGCACACTATCTGGGATAATTCCCGCCAGAGTCTGCCCCAGATTTCCCTTGTGTTTGTCCGTCTTATCCGCAAAATAAAATAGGTTGTATCCTAAATTCATGATTCAGCGGCCCCGGACGCGATACGGCGGGCGCGCGCTCGGGAAAATCACCGTGGTGCGATAGCAGGGGCAGAACGGAATCATTTCGTTTCTGTCCTTCTTCGGAGCTGCAGAAATTCTTCATGCCCGATTCCAGATGATTCGGGCGCGCCGAAAGCATTTGGATGCAGATATTTCCCGCGCTCACCGGTGGGCTTCTCAACCTCCGGCACAAGCGGATGGTGCTTCGCCCATGCGTCTTTCCGCTTGCCGGTAACCTGCCACGACACCTTCAGTCCGGGAGTACCGCCGGCGATACGAAACTGATTGCCGTGCATTTCTTCCGCAACGAAAACCGGCGCATAGCTGCCGATGCAGGTCAGCTGGTAGCGGATATTCTCACCGAGTGCCTCGAGGTAGTCCGGCAGATGTACGACTGCTTCACCCATGGCATCGGTAATCACATTTCCCGAATACACGACGAGCATTTCGGCGCTTTCAACCGCGGCGTGGTAAAGCAGTTTGTTCTCCGGATCGAGAGGGTGATCGATTGCGAAGTTCTTTGTTGCACCGGTTATCGTGCCTGTGACGGTCAAATTGCCCTGGACATGTGCGGAACCAAAGGACACAAATGCAGTCGTATTGATGCTCTCTGCGAACACTCCGTATCCATCTCTGGAAAATCCGTAGACACCGATTGCATTTGCACTGTTTCCATTTGAGATCCCATACACACCAAAATTGGTCTCGCTTAATCCGAGAATTCCCTCCGTAAATTTTCCCGTACCGTGCCCGTACACTCCCTCGCCATATTCATCATCGGATTCTCCGTATATGCCTCTCCCGCTGCCCGCGATATATCCGTACAGCTTGTTGTCTTCCTGACCGTGTACGGCCGCATCCGTTCCACCAAGATATCCGAAAAGACCGCTGGTCGGATTTCTTCCGTACACACCGAATCCGCCTGTCTGATCATTCTCTCCGTAGACGCCCGACTTGTCCGACGCGTGGGAGTATCCACGGACACCGTCCTGTCCGGTGCTGACACCGAACACTCCGACATTGGTCGTTGATTGCGCGCTGACACCTCTCCCTCTCTCACTGGCGGCATTGACCGCATTGCCATCGATTGCGCCGGCGTTCAGACCGGCACCCGTTCCGATACCGATCGCACGAACACCGACATCCGGGAGACCGAGCGTTCCGGAATTTCCACTCGGATCGTGCCGGCCAATGATGCCGCCCGACGTCCCTGAATTTGCAATTTTGAATGCGTACTGTGGCGGTGCGGTACCGGCGGTGCCGGCGTACGGCAGTGTCAGACCTGGAGCGTTCGTCCAGAGGAGATCACTTCCGTTTGTGCCAAGCATCTGTCCGGCGGTTCCACCTGCCGCAGCCAGATGCGATTTTGCCACTGAGCCAGGCGCAAGATCCTGTGCATCAATCTGACCGTCACGAATATGCACGGATGTGATGACCCCGACGCCAATCATGGACCCGGAAATACCTCCGTCCGCAACAGCGATTTCGACATCTCCGCTCTGGCCTCCGCCGGTTAGTCCGGGGCCCGCCTCCACGGCTGTGATGTCACCGCCGCCTCCTCCCGACACTGTCTGCCATTGCAGACCGCTGTTGGTGTACAGCAGGCTGTTTCCATCCATGGGAGCGTTCGTCGACGCGATCTTCCCGGCGGTAACGCCGCCGTCGGCGAGTGAGAGTGCCACGTCCCCGGTATCCCCGCCGCCTGCGAGTCCCTCACCGGCGTACACGGCCGTAATGTCGCCGCTCCCGCCTCCCGGCGAGGCCGAGATCGTGATGGTATTGCCGGCGCTGTTGATGCTGACGTTGCTTCCGGCCACGAGCGAAACGTCATCATGCAGGGCGTTGAGGCTTTTCACAATTTCGCCGCCGCCGATCTGATCCGCATCGACCGCGCCGATCCTGAGAACGGGATCGGGATAGGTTCCATCGAGATCGCCTCCGGCCGCGTGTCCTTCGAGACTTCCGACACGCAGTGCGGTCATGGCGTACGGAGCCATCGCGAGTCGTGTCCGTGGTGTCAATTCCACACTGCCGTCCACGGACAGTCCCAGCCAGTACGTGCGATCGAATGGAAGGTCCAGCGGAGTGACTTGTCCGAGATAGGCATTGAAGATGCCCTGTGACGTGGCAATGTTCTGTATTTCCGACCAGAGGGGGGCGCCACCCGTTTTACTGGCATACAGAGAAAGCGTGAGTGTGTGTGTTGCATCGGCGACAGGATTCCCCTGGGCGTTTGTCAATACGCCCTGATAGCTGATCATCCGGTCCTGGGCCTGTGTTGTCGCGGGGAGTATGACCAGCACGAGAAACGATAGCAGGACTGTGCACATGAGGTGCGTTCGCGACTGTGTCATTGCAGGATCTCCATGTAACTGTTTCGGGTTTACCGTCCAGTTTCCGGAGACCATGGTCCGTGTACATTTCTGCGGAGGATGATGTGCACATTCAGCCTCCGGAAATTTTCTGTCGGGATGCGTTGATAAGGATTAAACTAATCTTTTATGAATAGTTGTCAAGGTATTGCATCATACAATCTCGCCATATCCCTGGTCTCTGTCCCGCTTCCACGCATCTGTGTGTGTCCACGATCTGCTCCAGGAGAAATTCGTGTGGGCCATAGTCCGCGCATACGATCGCTTTCATGAGACTTTTTTTGGAATGATGTGGTCCGGCCTGCCGCCACCCGGCCCTGCGCCACGACACGCGCAGGGATGGCGCACATTCACGGCAAGCCCGTCCCACCGCAGGCTGCACGCCGGAGGAAGGAACGGGTTCAGTACCCCTGCTCGATCTTCCACACGAACGCCCGCACGCCGATCTCCTTGTTGAGCGCATCGAGTTTCCTGACGCTGTCGAGCAGGGGATCCACCATGTCGTCGGCGATGACAACGAGCGCGGCGGAGTTCTGTTCCGGCCAGGTGTGCGTGCCCATGCGCGGCTCTCCCGTCTCCGATCCCCGGCCCTGGACCTCTTTCCACAACGTAAAGCCGCGAATTTCCAGTCGGTCGAAAATGAACTCGATCCTGTCACGCAGTGTCTGATTGAAAATGATCATGACCGCTTTCATCGCATGCTCAGACCTTTGTTGATTCATCGAGGAACGTGAACTTCTGCCGGACCCTGGCGACCTTGTCTCGCTCACCGAGACGGCAGAACAGGGCATAGACGACGGGGATGAGAATCAGGGTCACCGCGGTGGAAAAGAGGAGACCGCCAACCAATGCGAGGCCCATCGGACGCCAGGTTTCAGCACCTTCGCCGGTACTGAGCGCAAGCGGCAGCATGGCCAGAATCGTGGTCAGGGCCGTCATCAATACCGGACGCAGACGCGACCGGCAGGAAACCGCGATCGCTTCGTTCAGCTCCAGTCCGCGGTCACGCATCAGGTTGATGTAATCGATCATCACGATGCCGTTTTTCACCACAATGCCGATCAGCAGCACGGCCCCGAGTCCCGCAATCACGCTCAATGTGGTCCCCGTCAGCACCATCGCGAGGATGACACCCGTAAACGCGAACGGGATCGAGAACATGATGACAAACGGCATGGCAAAGGATTCGAACTGGGAAGCCATGACAAGATAGACGAGGATCAGGCTGAGCAGGAGCAGCAGCCCGAGATCCACGAAGGATTCCTGCATATCTTCGAATGCGCCGCCCACGTCGATCATCACGCCGTCGGGAAGATCGGTCACGTCGATGAGTTTCGAGATCTCTCCCGCGAGGTCCCCCAGGGATATGCCTGCCGGCGTGGCCGATACCGTCAACATGCGCTCCCTTCTCTTGCGTTCGATGTTAGGGGGATTCCAGTATTCGCTGACGGTGCCGACCTCCCTGAGGTATATCGTTTTCCCGAGGTGGTTCACCAGTGGGATGGACTCGACGTCGGAAATCGAACTGCGGTATCGCTCCGCGTACCGGACCACGATGTCATACTCGTCTCCTTCTTCCCGCAGCATGGTGGCCGTCAATCCGGCGATGCGGTTCCGCAGGGCGGATGACACCATGGCCGTGTTCAGACCGTTTTCAGCGAGTTTTTTCCTGTCGAGCACGACCTGCAGTTCGGGACGGTCGTCCTTGCGACTGATGAGCACATCCTGCGCGCCGGGGATGCGCGCGATCTTTTCACGAAGCCGTTCGGCGATTCCGGTGGTGATGTCGAAATCAAATCCGTAGATCTCCACGTCGACCGTATTCGTGGATTGCCCGCCGAAGCCGCCGCTGCTTCCCGAAACGGAATACTCGATGAGTTCCGGAATGCTGTCCAGCTGCGCGCGGAGATCCTCCATGATCTCCCAGACGCTGCGCTCGCGCTCCGATACGGGCACGAGGCGTATCATGGCGTTGATGATGTTCGTTCCGGTGCGCATGAACATGGAGAACATGCTGCCGGCATCATCCGCGCCGGATGATATCGCCATCACCTGCACCTCGGGACAGCGCGAGCGGATGATCCGTTCTATCCGCTTTGCGATGCTGCTCGTCTCCTCGACGCGCATGCCGGTGGTGCATTCCGCGTTGATAAGAATACGGCTCTCATCCGCCTCCGGGATGAATTCCACGCTCACCATCGAGAGCAGGCTCAGGGAGCCGGCGAACACCAGCAGGGAGAGAACGAGAACCTTTTTCTTGTTTCTCAGCGCCGTGCGGATGATTCTCTCGTAGAATGCACTCATCCGTTCATGCAGCGGTTCGATGAGCACGTCATGGCTGAAGCGGCCGCTTTTCCTCTTGCGTCTGAATCCCAGCAGTTTCGATGAAAGCATCGGGGTCAGGGAAATGGCCACGACGGTCGACGTCACGACCGTAATCGATACGATCCACCCGAGCTGATTGAAGAGAACGCCCGTCATCCCTCCGACAAGCGTGAGAGGGAAAAAAACGGCGACGACGACGAGCGTCGTGACGATGACGGCCAGCCAGACTTCGTTGGTCGCATAAATGGCCGCCTCCCTGGCGGTGGTTCCACGTTCGACATGCCGGGAGATGTTCTCGAGAATGACGATTGCGTCGTCGACGACCATTCCGAGCGCAATCGCAAGCGCGGAGAGTGAGATGACGTTTATCGTACCGCCGGTGATGAACAGGTAGATGAATGAGACGATGAGAGAAATCGGGATGGTCATCATCACGATAAAAGTCGCCCGCCATCTCCCGATGAAAAACCGCACCACGATGACGACGAAGAGAATCGCCCAGAGCATGGTCTCCGAGAGATTGCTGATCGACTGATTGATAAACACGGAGGTGTCGATGATCTCGTTGATGGAGATATCAGGCGGCAGATCCTTTTTCAGTTCATTGACAGCCTGCTTCACCTCCCGGGCAATCTTGACGGTGTTGGCGCCGGATTGCTTCATGACGAACATCCGCAGCCCCTTTCCGCCGTCGATCCGTTCCACGAGGGACAGATCCTTCAGCGTGTCGCGTACGGTGGCGACATCCCGCAGGAACACTGATTTCCCCTGGAAATGACTGACGACAAGATCGTTCAGCTCCGCGCTCCCGGCGAATTCTCCCTCAACGCGCAGCTGATAATCGATCATCCCCATCTTCACGTTCCCGGAGGGGAGGTTGCGGTTCTCCGCCTGGATTGCGCTGCCAATCTGCTCGATCGTGAGATTGTGGGCCGCCAGTTTAAGCGGGTCCGCCTCGACGTATATCGTCCGTTTGGGAGCCCCGATGAGACTGACCGAACCAATGCCGTCAATGCGGTTGAGCGGATTGATGATCCGCTCATCGAGAATTTTCTCCAGACCGGGATAACTCGCTTCCGCGGTGACGGCATAGAACACGATGGGAATCATGCTCATGCTGAACTTGAAGATGGTCGGCCGCTCGACATCCTCCGGCAGTGCATCCTGCACGAGATCAATGACATCGCGGATGTCGTTGGACGCCTCGTCGAGGTTCGTATCCCAGCTGAACTCGAGGCTGACGACGGACACGTTGTCACTCGAGACGGAGCGGATTTCCTTGAGTCCCTCGACGGAATTGAGCGCATCCTCGATCGGACGCGTGACATTCGATTCGATGTCCCGCGCGTTCGCGCCGGAGTACACCGTCATCACAGTGATGGCGGGCGGCTCCATCTCGGGAAAGAGATCGATCGGGATATACACGAGCGAATAGATCCCGAGAACGATGACCGCCGTGAAGATCATTGCGGTCGTGATTGGTCGATCGACGGCGCTTTTGTAAATGCTCATATTTCTACGCGGACTCCAGTCTGCATCGGAGGGGGATCAAGCACGCGCCGTCATGAAACGGCGGACGTGGAACACGTTATTTGCTAACCCTGACGGGGCTCTGATCAACGAGTCGAGATTGTCCTGCGATGATGAGTCGATCACCGGGGCGGATTTCCCTGGAAATCAGTTCCAGCATATCGTCGTGTCGCTCACCGATTTCGACAACCACGCGGTGAGCATGCCCGTCCTTCTCAAGGAAGACGAAACGCTCATTGGAACCCTGAAGCTTCATCACCGCGATGGCGGGTACCACGAGAGCCTGCACCTGCTGCAGCGTCAGTTCGGCGCGTGCGAACATGCCGGGCCGCAGGAGTCCGCCGGGATTGCCCATGCTGATTTCCGTGACGAAGGTTCGCGTCGCGGGATCAATGGTCGGGAAGACGGTGGTCACGATTCCCCGGAATTCTCTGTTCGGATAGACGTCGGCACGGAGCGTCGATGCCATGCCCTTCCTGATAAGAGGATAATAACTCTCCGCGACATTGATCAGCACTTTGAGGCTGTCCGTTTTGACCAGGGAGAGGATTGCCGCTTTCCCGGCGGACGTGTTGGGAGCACCGGAGTACATCTCGCCATTCTCGAAATATTTCCCGGACACCGTCCCGGAAAACGGAGCACTCAGCCGGGTGTTTTCCTTGAGAAAAGAGACGTTCGTTTTCGCAATCTCGTACTGCGTGGCAAGCTGATCGTACTGGTACTGCGAGACGCTGCCCGTTTTGCGCAGCGTATCCAGGCGCCGGTGATCCGTTTCCAGATTCTGCATCTGTACCAGCGCCTGTTGAAGCTGCGTTCTGTCCATCTCGACAAGAAGCTCTCCCTCCGATACGCGGTCGCCGACATCAACGTGTATCCTGTCCACACGACCGGGGGATGCGGGAGCGAGGTGAACCTCCCGGATGGCGAGAAGCTGCGCGTTGTACGACACTCGCCGGGGTATCTCCCGGGGCTTCAATTCCATCACGCGAACCGGTTCGATCCGTCCGTCCTTGCCCGAATCGCCGTTGTCCGGCGCATCTTCGGACGGGGAACAGCCTGCTGCGGCAAGGGCAACAAGGAGGGGGCCGATGAATCGAGGGAAAGCTTTCATGGTGCTCTTGTCCGTTGGATCAATTTCGAGGACGTGCGAATCGGCGCTGTGCGAAACGGGACGGATGTCCTCCGGATTTACAGCGTGTTCAGGAGTCTGTCCAGGGCGACCTGCGACTGTATCAGCTGAAGCAGGGCGTTATAGAAATTATTTTCAGCCTGGATGGAGGTGTTGTGCGCGGTCGTCAGGTCCAGCGATGAGACCATGCCCTGCTGGTACTTGTTGTTCATATGCATGAAGACCTTCTTCGCGACCTCCATGTTTGTCCGTCGGTTTTCGTACTGATCGATGGCATTACTCAGATTGTAGCGGAGCTGTTTTTCCCTGATGGCGAGTTCGCGGGTGAGGAGCTCCATTTTGTTTTCAGCGATTTGCGTGTTGAGCTGTGCCTGTTCGATGCGGTGCAATCGAAGCCCGCTGGTGAACAGCGGCAGGCTCAGGTTCAGTCCGATGACATGCTTCGGTGTAATGTCGAATTCCGGTTTGAGCAGTTTTTCCGTATAGCTGTAGAATCCCGTAATCGTCGGAAGGAGGGTTGACTGTTCCAGTCGCACGGCACGCCGGGCGATATCGGTCTGCAGGGCCATCATCCGGTATTCGGGATTGGCTTCAAGGGAGAAAGGTCTGTCGAGGCTGCCGCGGAAGTCAGCGTGCGCGACGAGTGTTTCAATGCCGTCGGTGAGGGTGATGATCTGCTCTGCCGGAACGCCTATCAGCAGTCGCAGCATATTCAGCGAGATTTCCACCTGTCTTTCCGCCGCTTTCAGTGCATCGCCGATGGTCCCGACCTGAACGGCGAGCTGGTCATAGTCAAGTTCTTCCGCCATGCCGACGTCGACCATCACCTTCGTCTGATCGAGGACGGTTTGCATGTTCTCGAGATTCTCCGTGAGACCCTGTCGGATACGCTCGGAAACGAGGCACAGCGTGTACGCTTCGGTGACCTGTGCAAGGATGGTGGCACGGGTGTTCTCCCTGCCGGCTTTCATCATCTCCCGATACAGCTTTGCCGATTGAATGCCGACAATCCATCCGGCGCTGAAAACGAGCTGGCTGACAGTCAATCCCAGATTGCTTGTGGGATTAAACGTAATGCGCATACCCGGAAAGTTGCCGAGAGAAGCCGATGAACCAAAAAAATTGGAGTAGTCCACGGTGGCATGTATCTGGGGGAGCCCCTGGGCGACGGTTTCCCGCAGGCGGGCTCTCGCGTCATCGACGGAGAGATCCGCATTCGCGATTGTTTTATTGTAATCCAGTGCGCACTGTTTCGCGCTGTCGAGGCTGAGCTGCACCGGAGCCTGCGCGTAACTCTTCGGAGCAATCGCGAACACGATACACAGGACAATACAGCACTGAAGCAGACCTGTGTACGGCAACCATCCGGATCGTTGAAGCTTGTCAGTCATCCGCCGCGGGCACTTGGGGAAGGAAACACGGAGAACAAGAGATGATCTTCCGCAACCTATCAAATACTTCCCCGGCAAACAAACTTCAGGCGGTTTTCCGTGAAGGGATGTGTTATCGGTTGTTCACTACCGCAGCGGGATTTCAACGGACCATGAACCGGGCTTTCAGCTCCGTTTCCGAGCTGCCTCCAATCCACGCGTAAAATTCACCCGGTTCCGTGACACGCTGCATGTGCCTGTTGGTAAAGGCGAGATCATCGGTATGAAGTTCGAAGGAAACGGACTGCATTTCTCCCGGCTGCAGAAGGACGCGTTTGAATGCCTTGAGTTCCCTGACCGGTCTCGTGACGCTGCCGACCAGATCACGCACGTAGAGCTGCACGATCTCCGTGCCCTCCCGGTCTCCGGTGTTTGTCAGGTCCGCGGTGACAACGATGCGATCGCCAAGCTGAATCTCGGGTGTGTCCGTTCTGATATTGTCGTATCTGAACGTCGTGTACGAAAGGCCGAAGCCGAAGGGGAAGAGGGGGGAGGCTCCCGCGTCGAGATGGAAGGATGTGAGTCCGAATGACACCTGTGGTGCCCTGGGAGGAATGTCGTCGATGTGCATTACCTCGGATGGAATCGCGGGTTTGCCCGTATTCTTGTGGGCGTAGTAGATCGGGATCTGACCCGTGACACGCGGGAACGTGACCGGAAGTTTGCCGGACGGTGCCGCGGCGCCGAACAGGAGGTCGGCGATGGCCGGACCCGCCATGCTGCCGGGATGCCAGGCGTAAAGCAGTGCGTCCACGCTGCCGATGACGTCTTCGAGAGCCAGCGGCCGGCCCGCCATGATCACGAGCACGACGGGTTTGCCGATCGCGGCGATTTCCCTGATGAGCTCTTCCTGATTCCCGGGAAGGCGGATATCGGCACGGCAGTGCGCTTCCCCGGAGAGGATGGATTCCTCTCCGAGAAAGAGAATGACGGCATCGGAATCGGCGGCACACCGCAGTGCTTCGTCGAATCCTTCCCGATCCCGGCTTCGTGTCGTCGCCATCGCGCGCGCATGATGGATGGTTACATCCTCCGGAACCGCCTGGCGGATGGACTGCAGAGGAGTAACACTGTGCCGTTCATCCCCATCGAATATCCACGTCCCTAATTGCTCGTACGGATCGTCCGCCAGTGGTCCGATCACGGCAATCGAGGTGCGCTCCGTTGTTGCCAGCGGAAGCAGATTGTTGTCATTCTTCAACAGCACCATGCTCTCGACAGCGGCATCCTTTGCAGCGGAGAGGTGGTCAGGGTGTGCGATAACGGAAAGATCTTCGGTGTGCTCGTGCCGGTGTGAAAAAAGGCCGAGGCGGAATTTGATGCGCAGGACATTTTCCACCATCGCATCGATTCTCTGAGCCGGGATGCGTCCTTCTTCGACCAGGGAAGCGAGATGCGCGGCGAAGGTCGTGCTCGCCATCTCCATGTCGAGCCCCGCCTGCGCTGCCTCGAAGGCGGACTCTCTGTCGTCCGGCGTCAGTCCGTGAATCGACAGCTGCGAAACGGACTCCCAGTCGCTGACGACGAAGCCGTCGAATCCCCATTCTTCACGGAGAATTTTTTTCAGGAGGAAGTCATTGGCGGTTGCGGGAATGCCGTTCAGGTCGCTGAACGAGGTCATGAAGGTGGCGACGCCGGCGTCACACGCCGCCTTGAATGACGGAAGGTGGATGTCGCGCAGGTCGATTTCCGGAATATTCGTCGTGTTGTAGTCACGACCGCTCTCGCTGGCGCCGTACCCGGCGAAATGCTTCGCGCAGGCCGCGAGGCTCGAGGGTTGCGACAGGTCGTCGCCCTGAAATCCCCGCACCATCGCTGCGGCCAGCACACCGCTCAGATAGGGATCCTCTCCGAGCGTCTCGGCAATTCTGCCCCACCGGGGATCACGACCGATGTCGACCATGGGAGCGAAGGTCCAGTTGATCCCTGTCGCCGCGGCCTCGCGCGCCGCGATCCGGGCGCCGCGCCGCACGATCTCCGGATTCCAGCTCGCGGCCTGCCCGAGCGGAATCGGAAACACTGTCGCAAAACCATGAATGACATCTCGACCGATCAGCAGCGGAATGCCGTGACGGCTGTCATGGACAGCGATGCTCTGAAGCTCATGAACAACCGCCGGATTGACTTCATTGAGGACAGCGCCGACGCTTCCCGAGGCGACCGCTGCGCGCAGGTCGTCCGGGATAGTACCGCCGGCACCGTTGACCAGCTGCAGCTGACCTATCTTTTCAGGGAGTGTCATGCGCTGCAGCAGATCACGAATCTGCGTATCCGGAGAGGACGTGTGTTCCATGGGTTTCCCTTTTCAGGACGTATGTTGTTTCAAAACGAGTTTCCTGCGAGAGCGGCGGGGATTCCGCATCGGAATCCCGCCTATGCGTTTCTCACATTCCAATATTCAACTGAATGTACGTACGGATTTCCCACTCGCTGCCGTTCTCACCCGGCAGGTCGGGATCGCATTCCAATACACCAGAGGCATTCGGCGTCCGGCCCGGACAGTATCGCGGCGAATACTCGTCGAGGGATCGCCACGTTCCGCACAGTCCAATCCGCGTCTGCGGGAGGTCGAACCAGGCGGGCGATCCCAGCATATAGGAGAGGTCACCGACCAGCTGCAGCGGGAAGGTCTGATTGAAGTCGCGATGATAGTCGTACGGACCCCAGTCGTTGACCTTCGCCATGGCGGCAAATTTCAGGGAGTTCAGGACGAGACGGATGTCGGCACCATAGCGATGGATCAGACGGTCGTCGTCGCCGTTTGGTTCACCGGTGCCGCCATAGATGTTCGCAATCAGGCCCAGCCCCGGACGCAATTTTGAAACGATGCGCGCGTACGTCTCCCAGAGATCACGCGCCGGCGCAGCGCCGGGAAATGCGAAGGTGGTTCGACCGTCGGCCAGAATGCCGATCGCGGCATCCTGCGTCGTCGGATGGTGGCGGAATACGAATCCCACGCTGGCGGCGAATTTCGCGTCCTCACGCATGTCGCTGTCCCATGCGTACATCCAGGTCGCGGGCGTGGGATCGTAGGTGATGAGGAGTTCGCCAGCTGTGGTCTCGCGGTTCACGCGCACGGCGAAGGGATCGTCCAGCACGTTGCGCGGTCTGCCCGGAGCCGGGACGTCCGCCGGGATCGGTCCTACGATGGGCTTCTGCCACAGGAAGTTCGGAGCGACCTGGAAACTCCCCATGGTCACGGCGAGCCCTGTCAGCACGTTGTACTGGTTTCCGAAGCCGTTGTCCTTGAGCCTCCATCCCGTGAACGTGAGCGCCGACGTCGGACCGCCATCCGCGACAAGCCCCCTGGCAGTACCCTGCGCATACCAGTTCCAGCGGCCGCTGGAAAGCGTCAGTTTGGCTTTTGCGCCGAAGGCGTCTTCCGATTTGATATAGTCCTGCAGCACCGTGTAGCTCCCGGGAGATCCGCTCGCGATCTGGAATGGCTGGCCGGTTTTCGTATCGCCCGACCAGATACCGCCGACTTCAATGCCGAACGGACCGTACTCCGTCTCCAGATGAAGAGTGGCCTTTCGCGTGGGCGGAAGCGGGATGGCGATCGAACTCACTGCGGGTCCCTGATCATCGAGATCCTCCTGATAGATGGCGGTTGCCACGATCGAACCCAGCTGCCGCTGGTATTTCAGAAGGACCGCGGGATTCGCTCCCCACCAGAGTTCCGGTCCGACCGCGATCTTCAGGCCACTGAGTTGCTTCTTCCCTTCGATTTCAACACCGAGCGGGGCGTTCCCATTGTACAGGTCGATGTTCGGACCGTAATTGGCTTCCTGGTACAATCCGAAGAAGTCGCCTTCATATCCCCAGTGATAGTGCCCCGTGCGGTAGAATCCATCGAGCGTGAACCACTGGCTGTCCCATGACACATTCGCGCTGTATACCTTGACGCGTTCAATATCGGTGAGTGGAAGCTGCTCGCCGTCGAGCTCGGCATTGCGGACGCGGCCTCGGTTTTCGTAGAAGATTTCATTGATTGGATTTTCGGGGACATTGCCCAGCACGTTCACCGCGACGCTGCCCGAGACATTGGGTGCCGGACGCGCTTCGATTTTCGCATAGAAAGATTCGAGATGATCGAATCCACGGAATGACGGGCGGCTGTCGTCGTTCGGATCGATTTCATCCGGCGTGCTGATGTTGTGTCCGCCGGTGCTGATCGTGCTCATATCGATCCGGAGCCCGCTGACGCGGACACCCTGGAAGGCTTCGGTCAGCAGTGCTGCCCGATCGCTGCGGGCCTCAAGAACAGCTCCGATGGGACGGATGGAAGCGAAATGTTCCCGGATCGTATTGAGATCGGTATTGGGGCCGTACGGATCGAGCCGATGTGCCTTCTGCAGCGCGTAGTAGGCCGCGCGCGGGTACAGCTTGTACAGACCGCGGGCATCGGTCGGCCCCTTTGCACAGACGCCCCACCACTCTTCATTCATGTTGTTTTCGCCGGGCACGTAATCTTCCGGGTACGCATCGTTCGGCCAGGAGGCGTTTACATCATGCACATCAAGATTGCTTTCCTGCTTGAATTTCCACCATCCGTCGCTGAACTGAAATGTCAATCCGCCGATCGAATTCCCGACCCTGCCTTTTCCGCTTGACTGCTCGTAAATCTCCTGCCACTGGGAGATGAGATACCGCGCCTGCATCAGCTGGTCTTCACGCATTTCTTTTGCGTTGAAGGCGTCCGCGCCGAATTCCGTGTACATGATGGGGATTCCCAGTTTGTCCTTGACCTCCTGGAAAGCATCCCTGAATGACATGCCCCGATAGACGTTCGTGCCAAAGATATCGAGTTCCTTGACCTCCTCGGCGATGATGTCGATGTACTGCAGGTCGCCGTTCGCCATTGCCACCGGGCGTTTCGTATCCATGCCGTGGATCAGCCGGGTGGCGTCGCCAAATAGCGAATACAGATAACGCGCTTTGGCCGCGTCTCGCTCACCCTCCGGCAGCGCCTCGGTTTCCGCGGATTTCCACACGAGTCCGTAGTTGTTCTCATTCCCCAGCAGCCACATCAGCACGCCCGGGACGTCACGGAACTCGTTGACCATGGCTTCGACTTCCGCCAGAATGGAGGCGCGCGTGTCGGGATCCGAATAGTCGGTCGACGCATAGTACACGCCGTTGATGGTCACGCCGTATCTGCCCAGCGGATGATTGAGCACCGTGTAAATGCCATAGCGCTCGTAAATGTATTTCACCCAGCGTGGGGGCACGCCGACGTACTGCCGGATCGCGTTCACACCCATCTCCTGGAGCATGGTCATTTCATGGTCCAGTGCCGCCATGATGATGTCGTCCGGTTGGGTCCACAGGCTGTACGAGTAATTCGTGCCGATGGGGAAGTAGTCCCAGTTCATACCGAGGACCATGAAGTCCTTTCCATCGACCTGAAGCCGCATACCGGCTTCATCAGTGACGACGCGGACGTCAGCGACCTGTGCGTTGGACGCTGATGTTCCTGCAAGGAAGAACGTGAGAGTGCAAATGATCAGGAAGAACACACGGGTAGCGCGAACACGGGTCGAAGTCATGAGAGCCTCCTCACGAAATGGAAAGTCTGTCTGGCGGAAACACGTTTGGGCCACCGAGCAACATCTTGCGGCATACTTTGTTCGAATCGCAAACAATGTAGCATGTTTTCTGAGCGATGTCAAGAAAAAAATGTGCATATAGTCCTTAAGAATGGATAATTATGGCGGTCGGGATGATTTTTTTCTTGACAAATGGTGTTGCCAACATTATTTTGTCATCGAACAAAGTCATCAATGCCAACCAGTCCTCCGGGCTGAAATTCTTTCCCGCGATCGTTCATTCATTTTTCATAGAACTGGAGACGAGACATGACCGCGAATAGTATGATCCGTTTCGCAGCTTCTGCGGCCGTCGTCATGATACTGGTCACGGCCGGCTGCGAGAGGGACGAGAGCACACTCGAGCCTGCTGCGTATCCCACGACTGCGGAAGTGTTCATTGACGAATTCGGTCCCGGTGTTCAATACCATGCCTTTGGCGCTTCAAAGGTCGATGCCCTTGATATCTCGACTTCGGTGACATACCGCGGCA
The DNA here is from genome assembly GCA_913061095.1 of uncultured Ignavibacteria bacterium. Classification (GTDB taxonomy): domain Bacteria; phylum Bacteroidota; class Ignavibacteria; order SZUA-365; family SZUA-365; genus BM516. The sequence goes on along the minus strand of CAJXVM010000024.1, from coordinate 38,886 downwards.
CAAAGTCGCTGATGTTCGTCATTCCGAATGAGGGCGATCCGTCCGGATCGTTCGCGGGCGGCACGTTTGTCAGCGCGGGCGGACGCGACCTGTCGGGATATGACGCGCTGACCTTCTGGGCAAAAGGGAGCATGCCTGCCACGCTCAATGAGGTCGGCTTCGGAAATGACAACTCCGGCACCTCTCGCTATGTCGCGCTGAAGTCCGATCTGCCTGTCTCCACGACATGGAGAAAATACACCCTTCCCATTCCGCTTCCCGAGAAACTCGTGCAGGAACGGGGACTCCTATTCCTGGCCGAGGGACCGGAGAACGGAAACGGATACGAGCTGTTCATCGATGACGTACAGTTCGAGCGCCTCGGGACACTCGCACATCCGAAACCGTTCATGACAAGCCGTACGGTCACGGCGGAGATTAACGACAGCTTTCCCGTCGAAGGGACCGGCGTCACCTATGATCAGAGCGGGGTGCCCAATACCATCTACGCATTGCCCGGGTATTTTACATTTTCCTCTTCCGATGACGGCGTTGCGACCGTCGACGAGAACGGGCTTATCACCGCCGTCGGCCTGGGGACGGCCACGATCAGCGCCACGCTCGGATCGGTGGACGTCGACGGCACGGTGACGGTCACGGTCGGCGAAGCGGCACCCGGACCCGCCGCACCGGCGCCCGTGCCGACGATCGCCGCTGCCGATGTCATTTCGCTTTTCAGCAATGCCTACTCCAACGTCCCGGTCGATACCTGGTCCGCCGACTGGGACGATGCCGGCGTATCCGATATCCAGATCGAGGGTGACGATGTGAAGAAATATTCCAACCTCGTGTTCGCCGGGATCGAGTTCACCTCGCAGCTGATTGACGCCTCGGACATGACCACCCTTCACGTGGACTTCTGGACGCCGGATCCGACGGACCCGCCGGCTGTATTCAAAATCAAACTGGTTGATTTCGGCGCGGACGGTGCATTCGGCGGCGGGGATGATGCCGAGCACGAACTCACTCTGACGAGCTCATCGATGCCTGCACTGGCGAGCAATCGCTGGGTCGGGCTTGATATCCCGCTTTCGGCGTTCACCGGACTGAGAACAAAAGCCCATCTCGCGCAGATGATCATTTCAGGCGATCCTAATACGGTGTACGTCGACAACATCTATTTCTATCGAGGCGACATGCCGACCGAACCTGCAGTGCCTGCTCCCACACCGACCGTCCCGGCGTCGGAAGTGATCTCACTTTTCAGCAATGCCTATGATGACGTGCTGGTGGACACCTGGTCCGCGGTCTGGGATGACGCCGATCTCGCCGACATCACGATTGAGGGGGATGACGTCAAGAAATACACCAGTGTCGTGTTCGCCGGGATCGAGTTTACCTCCCAGACCATCGATGCCACAGCCATGACGCATTTTCACATGGACGTCTGGACTCCGGATGTCATCACCGATCCCGCGGTGCTGAAAATCAAGCTGGTTGATTTCGGACCCAATGGTGTATTCGATGGCGGCGATGACGTCGAGCATGAAGTGTCGCTGAATGCTTCAACCACTCCCGCGATCACCACTGGCAACTGGAGCAGTCTTGATATCCCGCTCTCAGTCTTCACCGGACTCGTTACGCGAGGGCACATCGCACAAATCGTTATTTCAGGTGATCTCCGCACGATTTATATCGACAATGTTTACTTCCACGAATAAACCGCTCTCGAATCTGCCCGCGGCCTCGATCGGGCTGAATACCGATGCCACGTACGGAGCAGACCTGTCGCTCCCGGGAACGCAGGCACCGCGTTCACTCGCCGATATCGTCCTTGAGCTGATATGGCGGGAGCGTCGCATCTCCCGCGCCGACATCGCCCGGCGCACGAAGCTCGCGCGCTCGACGGTGTCGGACATCGTGCGAAAACTGCTTCAATCGGGACTGGTGGCGGAAGTCGGGATGGAACCCTCCAGCGGCGGCAGACGGCCAGTCGTGCTGGAATTCCAGGACGATGCGTTCGAAATCCTGGGAGTGGATTTCGGAGCGACGCACATTTCGGTCACATTGACGGATCTGCGCGGAAAAGTGCTGGAGTGGAAGGAGCGCGAGCGACCGGTCGACGGAGACGTCGAGGCAAGCCGATCCGCGGTGATGGAATTATGTGACGAATGCATGGGACGCAATGGCAATGGAACACGCAGGCTGCTCGGGATCGGGGTCGCGGTCCCCAGCCCTGTCGATCCTCGCCATCTGCAGCGCATATCAGATGTTGTGCTGCCATCCTGGCGCGGACGCATCGGGCTGGAGAATCTGCACCGGCGATACGGCGTCCCGATACTGGTGGATAACGACGCGAATCTCGGTGCGCTTGCGGAAGGATGGTGGGGGGCCGGCCGGGATGTGCGGGACTTTACCTACATCAAGGTTGCGACTGGCATCGGAGCGGGCATCATTCTCGGTGGTGAAATCTATCGCGGGAGCACCGGGGTGGCTGGAGAAATCGGCCACATGACCGTTGACCCGAAAGGCGATCCCTGCGTCTGCGGTCTGCGGGGCTGCCTGGCAACCTTTATCGGGACGGATGCACTGCTGGCGCGTGCCCGGGCGCTGCGATCGCTGTATCAGCAGACAGCTCTCAGCTCGGAAGAAATGACAATTCTCCAGCTTGCGGATGCCGCACGCGCGGGGGATCCCCTTGCCGCGAAAGTTGTCAGTGAAGCGGCAGAGCATCTCGGCATCGCGATTGCCGGACTGCTCAATGTGATGAATCCCGCCATGATCATTCTCGGGGGCAGCCTCACGCGGGCGGGAGATCTGCTGCTCGAACGTCTGCGGTCCATCGTGCGCGAGCGCACCTATGTTACATCCGTCGCAGCAACCGAGATCTGTATCGGTGAGCTTGGTCCCAGCGCGGTCGCCATTGGTGCATCAACACTTGTCCTCAACGCCGCATTCGCCGATCCGACACTTTTTTCATCTCCGCGATATCATCAGGTGCGCATATGAAACACATCCTTATACAGAGTTGTCTCACCATGCTGACTCTCGGCCTTTTCCTCAGTGGCTGCGGTGACGACGCTTCCGATCCGGGATCCTCCCAGTGGAGGCTCGTCTGGCAGGACGAATTTGACGGTGCCGCCGGGCTCCCGCCGGATTCGACGAAGTGGGATCATGACATCGGAACGGACTGGGGGAACGCCCAGCTGGAATACGACACTGACAGAACCGAAAACGCGTCGCTCGATGGCGAAGGAAACCTCGTGATCACGGCGCGAAAGGAATCGTACCTCGGACAGCCCTATACATCGGCGCGTATCGTGACCCGGGATTTGTTCGAACGCACGTACGGACGCTTCGAAGCGCGTATTCAGCTGCCCTGGGGCCAGGGCATGTGGCCCGCGTTCTGGTTGCTTGGCGCGAACATCGAAACGGTCGGCTGGCCGCAGTGCGGCGAGATCGACATCATGGAGTATCGCGGACAGCAGCCGAGCACCCTTCACGGCAGTCTCCACGGGCCGGGATATTCCGCGGCCCAGGCGGTGACGAAGCGGTACGACCTCCCCAATGACCGTTTCGACACGGGATTTCACACCTTCGCTGTCGAATGGAAGGCGGATGAGATCCGCTGGTTTGTTGACGGCACCCTGTACCACACCGTTTCGCGCGAGGATGTTCCCGGTGAATGGGTGTTCAATCATCCATTCTACATCATCCTCAATCTGGCCGTCGGCGGCGGCTGGGTCGGCGCGCCGAACGAGAATACCATATTCCCGCAGCGCATGCTCATCGACTATGTGCGCGTGTACGAGGAGGTCGCATCATAGCTCCTTCCGGCATAGAGCACGGCAGAAGGCGACAACCGCTGTGTTGTCCGATCGCACCGGAGAAACCCATTGACACGTGGAGTTCAGGCGCATGAAAGCAGGCGAGCGGTACGCCACCGCACCGGAAGATCGCATCTCCTTCACCCATAAGGTGATTTATGGGCTGGGGGCGTTCATCAACAATACACTGGCCGCGGCAAGCGGCGGGATGATCATCGTCCTCAACCTCGGTCTGGGAATGAATCCTGCGCTGGTCGGGCTGCTCGGAGCGCTTCCGCGACTGACCGATGCCTTGACCGACCCACTGATGGGATACATTTCCGACCATTCCCGGACGCGATGGGGCCGGCGCCGGCCGTTCATTTTCGTCGGCGCGATCATCGCCGGTATCACCTTTGCGCTGCTCTGGCAGCTTCCGCGGGGACAGAGCGAGACATTCTATTTCATCTTTTTCCTCGTCGGATCCATCATCTTCTATCTCGGCTATACGGTGTTTGCTACTCCCTGGGTCGCTCTCGGGTATGAACTCACACCCGACTATCATGAGCGCACACGACTGATGGGAGTACAGAACTTTATCGGCCAGCTGGCCTATGTCGTGTCCCCGTGGTTTCTCTGGATCATGACCTATAAGGGGTTTTTCAACGATCAGGTTGACGGAGCCGCCGGTCTCGCAATCATTATCGCATTTGTCACGATCGGCATCGGCATTCTCCCGGCCCTTTTTCTGCGAGAACCGTTCCGCGACATTGCAGTGAGCGAGGGAAAAGCGAAGCGCGTGGGCGGAGCTGCGAAGGCGTTTCGTCGTGACATGGTTGAGTTTTTCAAAGGATTCGGTCAGACGGTCAAATCCGGCCCCTTCCTCAAGCTGTGCGTCGCGACGTTCATGGTCTTCAACGGCTTCATGCTGGTTTCCTCTTTCCAGTTTTACGTGATCATCTATTACGTATTCGCGGGCAATCAGCAGCTCGGAGCGGAGTACGCCGGGTACGCCGGCACACTGGGCGCAATCTCCACGTTTGGCGTAATCGTGCTAATCACCTGGCTTGGCACGAAGATCGGCAAACGACGTGCGTTCTTCTGGTCGACGGGAATCTCCATCCTCGGCTACGGTCTCAAGTGGTTCTGCTACAATCCGTCGTATCCCTGGCTCGTTTTGCTGCCCGCCCCGCTGCTCGCATTCGGCCTCGGCGGCCTGTTCACACTCATGGGCTCCATGGTCGCGGATGTCGTCGACGTCGACGAACTGACCACCTTCGAACGGCGCGAGGGCATGTTCGGTTCGATTTTCTGGTGGGTGGTGAAACTCGGAATGGCGGCGGCGCTGGCCGGCGGCGGATTCCTTCTCGAAGCGACGGGTTTCGATGTCGCCAACGAAGGGATGCAGTCGGAGCGCACCATTTTCCTGATGCGGCTTTTCGATGCCGGGATCCCGATGGTGACGTCCGCCATCGCCATATGGGCGATCGCGCGTTTCCCCATCACCGAACAGACTGCACACGAAGTACGCGTCGAGCTGGAACGAAGGCGGGGGAGTGCTGAGGAGACTTCGCCGGAACTGACTACCGTTGCTCTTCAACACGCAGAGGTCATGGATCAGATTATGGAACAGAACGATATCGCGCAGAAGGTCGAGGCATTGCTTTCTCGCATGAATCTCGATCAGAAAATAGGGCAGATGACGCAGACCGAGCGTCTTGCTGTCAGTCCCGAAGAGGTGAAGGCCTATCATCTCGGATCGGTGCTCAGCGGCGGCGGCTCGGTCCCCGGTGAGAACACGCCCGCCGACTGGGTCGCGATGAACGACGCATACTGGATGGCCTCGGTGGAAGAAGATGCGGAGCATCTCGCGATTCCCATTCTCTATGGCGTCGATGCGATTCACGGGCATAACAACGTTCGCGGTGCGACGGTGTTTCCACACAACATCGGGCTCGGCGCCACGGGTGATCCCGATCTGCTCGAGCGCATCGCACGTGTCACCGCGCGGGAAGTGCGGGCGACCGGTGTGGAGTGGACGTTCGCGCCCACGCTTGCGGTGGCGCGGAATGATCACTGGGGCCGCACATACGAAAGCTATTCCGAGGATCCGGAGACCGTGCGCCTCTGCGGCGGGCGCTTTGTCAAAGGACTGCAGGGAGATTTCGGACAGGAGCATGTCGTGGCCTGTGCGAAGCACTGGGTCGGCGATGGTGGCACGACGGACGGGATTGACCAGGGGGACACGGCCGTCTCGCTCGCGGAACTGCAGAAGACACACATCCGCCCGTATTATGATGCGCTGGAAGCAGGCGCCCTAACCGTGATGGCATCATACAACAGCTGGAACGGGAACAAGTGCCATGGACACAAGTACCTCCTGACGGATGTGCTGAAAACGGAACTGGGATTCCGCGGCTTTGTGATATCGGACTGGAACGGTATTGATCAGCTGGCGGACGATTTTGGCGAGGCCGTCGCTCTCGCGATCAATGCCGGGATCGACATGGTGATGGTTCCGGAGAAATGGAAAGAGTTCATCAGCACCATGCGCGGCCTCATCGCGAACGGCTCCATTCCCATGGAGCGCATCGACGATGCCGTGCGCAGGATCCTGACCGTGAAATTCATTGCCGGCCTTTTCGATCAGCCTCGACCCGCGGAGCGCGAACTGTCGAATCATCCGAGTTTCGGCTCTGATGACCACAGGGAAGTCGCGCGCGAGGCGGTCCGCAAATCCCTTGTGCTGCTGAAGAACGACGAAGGCATATTGCCGCTGAAAGGGAACGGGCGCATCCTCGTCGCCGGGAAAAGCGCGGACAACCGGGGGCATCAGTGCGGCGGATTCACCATCGCCTGGCAGGGAGTATCAGACAATGCGTCCATTGAGGGCGGCACGTCGATCTGGGAAGCGCTGCAATCGCGGCTGTCCGATGCAGTGCTGAGCGTGGATGGCTCCGCCGCCGATAACGCATCGTTTGATGCCGCCGTCGTCGTTATCGGTGAGCTTCCCTACGCGGAGGGGCTGGGAGATGTGCGAGAAGGCGAATCGGTCGCGCTGGGATCATCCCTGGAGCGTCCGGATATGGTGATGAAACCCTACCGCAGTTCGCTGGAACTCGCCAGCATGCATCCCGAGGATCTTGAGACGATCCGGCGCATTCGGGCACAGGGAATTCCCGTTGTTGCGGTACTGCTGTCCGGCCGGCCGCTGGTCGTCAACAGTGAACTTGAGGAATCACAGGCATTCGTCGCGGCCTGGCTGCCCGGATCGGAGGGCCAGGGTATCGCGGATGTGCTGTGTGGGGACGAGGATTTTACCGGGAAGCTGCGCTTTTCCTGGCCCCGCAGCGATCGGGACAACTGGAACCGGGGTGACGATCCCTATGATCCGTTATTCCCGTTCGGATATGGATTGACGTATGACCAAACCTGACAAATTGCACCACCAGTATGGCGGTCATTGTTTCATCAGTTATGCAGAGGATAAAATGAGAACGTATGGTACGGGCATGGTGACGCTTGTGTGCATGATCATGTTGAGCGGTCTGACATTTGCGCAGAACGCTCCGATTGATTTTGAACAGGGCGGCAACGGTGCTTCATGGACATGGTCGGTTTTTGAAAACGATACCAATCCCGCATTGGAAATCGTAACGAATCCTGACGCATCAGGATTGAACACGTCGGCAACCGTGGCTCGCTTCACGGCGCTGCAGGCGGGCAATCCCTGGGCGGGATGCGAGACACAGCATGGTGCGGACATCGGCACATTTACACTCGACGAGACGAACTGCACTGTGAAAATCATGGTGTACAAATCGGTCATCAGTGATGTTGGCATCAAGTTCGCAACAGCGACAGGCGCATCGACCGGTGAGATCAAGGTTGCAAATACCCTCGTGAATCAATGGGAAGAGCTGGTGTTCGATTTTTCCACAAAGCTGGGACAGCCGGAATCCACCGATATCGATCAGATCATCGTGTTCCCTGATTTCGATCTGGCCGGCAGGCCGGATGATCGTGTCATCTACTTCGACAATATCACGTTTTCGGAGAAAATCGTGACAACGAATGAGCCCGATACTCCCGCCCCGACTCCCACGGTTGCCGAGGCAGATGTGATCTCGCTCTTCAGTAACGCATATACTGACGTGACGGTCGATACCTGGTCAGCCGACTGGGACAACGCGGATGTCATGGATGTGCAGATTGCCGGCGACGACGTGAAGAAGTATTCCAATTTCGTTTTCGCGGGGATCGAGTTTAATTCGGAGACGATCGATGCGACGGACATGACGCATTTCCACATGGATATCTGGACACCCGATCCCACGGCAGAGCCGGCGGTCTTCAAAGTGCAGCTCGTTGATTTCGGTGCGGACGGTGCGTTCGGCGGCGGCGATGACGTGAATCATGAACTCACCTTCAGCAGCAGCACGACACCTGCGATCGCATCGGAGACCTGGGTGAGCCTCGATATCCCGCTCGCGTCCTTCACGGGCCTGACGACGAAGGAACACCTTGCGCAGATTGTGCTGGTGAGTGATCCGAACACGGTATATGTCGACAACGTGTATTTCTATCGGGGAAGCGCGCCGGCCGAGCCGACGGAGCCCGCCCCGACTCCCACGGTGGCTGAAGGCGATGTGATCTCGCTGTTCAGCAACGCCTATACTGACGTGACGGTCGATACATGGTCCGCAGAGTGGGACAACGCCGATGTGTCAGATGTGCAGGTCGCCGGCGACGACGTGAAGAAGTATTCCAATCTCGTTTTCGCGGGCATCGAATTCACGTCGGAGACGATCGATGCGACGGACATGACGCATTTCCACATGGACATCTGGACGCCTGATCCCACGGCCGAGCCGGCGGTCTTCAAAGTCCAGCTCGTTGATTTCGGTGCGGACGGCGCGTTCGGCGGCGGTGATGACGTGAATCATGAACTCACCTTCAGCAGCAGCACGACACCTGCGATCGCATCGGAGACCTGGGTGAGTCTTGACATCCCCCTTGCGTCCTTCACCGGCCTGACGACAAAGGAACACCTTGCGCAGATCGTGCTGGTGAGCGATCCCAACACGGTGTACGTGGACAACATGTACTTCTATAATTCCTCCTCGACCGCAGTCGACGCCATGCCGCATGCGCAGCAGTTTGTGCTCGAGCAGAATTATCCGAATCCCTTCAATCCGTCGACATCCATTCGCTACCGGCTCGACGCATCGGGATTCGTAACGCTTCGTGTGTTCAACGCGCTCGGGGAAGAGGTCGCGACCCTGGTGGACGAATGGACTCCCTCCGGTTCCCATGAAGTCGCATTCAGTGCGTCGGATCTGCCGAGCGGGAGCTATCTCTATTCGCTTACCGTGAACGGTCAGACACAGACGAAATCGATGATGCTTGTTAAATAGCATGCACGCTGTTCGCTGTGCGCCGGACACCGACACGTCCGTACCGGTGATACGGCGCAGCGCGAACATCATACCGTACGATGCGGAAAATCCCCGGAATTCCGGGGATTTTTTTTATGCACCGATTGTGTTTTTCACGAAGCATAACGTGGACATGCTGTCCGGCGGGGGCCACATCTTTCTCCGATCATGCGGAAGCAGTATCGGCGCTCGCATTCGAAGGGGGGCGCCGGGCGGTCCCGTCCTCTATTTTTTACACCGATCGCAGCCCCTGCGAATTCACTGCTGCCGGTCATTGGGAGTTTCAGGCCGTTTGCTTCGATTTTTCGGCCGTTTGTAACCCGTTGATTGCAGGAACCGACGGCAGTGAGTACTATTGACGCATGAAGCGCGTGAAACTTCCGTTGATCCACCTTGCCGGATGGGCCTTTTTCGTGCTCAATGTCCTGCTGACCTATCCGCCCGGATTTGTTGCGCAGTTCGGTATTCCCGGACTGCTCTTCAAGACTGCGACGTTTTATTCCATCATGGCCGCAGGATTCTATGCGAACTACCTGCTGTACACACCCCGTCTTCTGGCCCCGCGGAAGTATGTGTGGTTTGTGCTATCGCTGATGGTCACGGTCGCCGCCATGGTGGGCGCGTTTCTGCTGCATGCGCGGTTTTTCGACTGGTATTTCGGCACCGGGGATGCATTCTTTCAGGAGCGTCTCACGGTCGCGCCGTACCTGACGTTCGAGGCGTTTTTCTTCATGGCGATCAGTACGGGCGCGCGGTTTTCGACGGATTGGTTTCGCCTGCAGAACATGCGGGAAGAAATGCGCAGGGAGCGGGAACAGGCTGAACTCGCCATGCTTCGGCAGCAGCTCAGCCCGCATTTCCTGTTCAATACCATGAACAACATCTATTCGCTGACGCTCGACAGTCCTGCGGATGCCCCGCGCGCGATGCTGCTGCTGTCCGACCTGATGCGCACCCTCCTCGAGAATATCGAAAGAGAACATGTGGATCTGACCGACGAAATCACGCAGATTCGCAGCTATATCGAACTGAAGAATCTGCAGCATCCGGAACCGGACCGTGTGCGATTCGAGGTCCGCGGTGAGACGGACGGACTCCGCATTCATCCGATGCTGATGCTGCCGCTTGTGGAGAACGCCTTCAAGCACGGCGATCTCCATTCCAAGGGCACGTCTGTGCGCATCCGGCTCACGGTTGATTCCGGAACGCTGGATTTCCGTGTCGAAAACACTCCTTCCCGCGGTGCGCGCGACAAAACCAGCGGCGTCGGTCTACGGAACGTGCGTCGTCGTCTCGAACTGCTGTATCCCGGAGCGCATGCACTGGATGTGCATTCCACGCCGGAGCTGTATTCCATCACACTTGTGATGAGGCTGTCATGACCTGGACCTGTCTTGCCGTCGACGACGAGTACCTCGCGCTGAATGTCATCGAAAACTTCGTTTCGCGTGTTCCGTGGCTGGAGCTGAAAGGGCGATGCACGACCGCGATGGAGGCCATGGAGAAACTGCATGACGAAGCGGTGGATATTCTGTTCCTCGACATCCAGCTCCCGGATCTCACAGGGATCGATATGCTGCGCACGCTGACGCGTCCACCCGTGGTCATTTTCACCACCGCCTATGCCGCATACGCGGTGGAGAGTTACACGGTCGATGCCGTGGATTATCTGCTGAAACCCTTCGCGTTCGAGCGCTTCCTGACAGCGGTGCAGAAGGCGGACGCGCAGCTGCGGAACGCCGCTCCCGCACCGGCACTCACGATGGGAGAGGACATCGCATCGGTGTTCATCCGGACGGACGGGGGAGACATCCGCGTCGCCGTGGGCGACATTCTGTTCATCAAGGGGCTGCGCGAATACGCGCTCGTGCAGACAACATCCAGGGAGTACCTCATCCGGGACAGCCTGCGGGATATCGAGAAGCGCTTTGCGTCTTTCGGTTTTCTGCGAGTTCATAAATCATATATCGTCGGCGTTCGGCACGTGGTGGTCGTCGATCACACCGTGCTCCGCGTCGGCGACGAAGTCATTCCCATCGGGAAAACCTATCGCGAGACCGTGCGCACCTTCATCGAGCAGATGCGGCTCGGGTAACCTGCGCCACGGTTTCCCTGTCAAAACGCGCCTTCGCGCGTCAGGGGACAGGTATATCCAAAAATCGCAACAAAGGAGATGTCCAATGACCATTGTTCCCAGCATGATGATCGCCATTCCCTGTCCGGAATCGATTTCCAGGGAGCGTTCCGTGAATCTCATGACCGCCACGGTGCTGCTCATGTCACTCTGGCTGCTTCCGTCCGCACTCTCCGCCCAGTGTGCCAGCAGCGCGAACATTTACTCATTCGTGTATGACAACAGGACCTACGAGGTCGTCCGGGAAAACCGCAGCTGGAGTGATGCCGCGGCTTGCGCGGTGCAGCGGGGCGGCAAACTGGCTGAAATCGATTCGCCCGCGGAACAGTCCGCCGTCTACCTCCAGCTCATCATGTATGCAAACATCACCGTCACCGCCACGCGTCCTTACGACGGTGGAGGAGCCGGTTACGTCTGGCTGGGCGGCACCGACCGTGTGCGGGAGGGGACCTGGATCTGGGACGGGAAGAACAGCGGCAGCGGTGCGCAGTTCTGGCAGGGACTGTCGGCAGCGAATGGCGGAAGCACGGTGGGAGGGCTGTACTCGAACTGGGGAAATGAGCCCGACAATTTTGGCGGCGGGCCGGGGAAGCCGGGGCAGGACGCGCTGGCGATCGCACTGTCGAACTGGCCACTGGGTACAGCCGGAGAGTGGAACGATCTCAACGAGTCGAATCAGCTCTATTATCTCATCGAGTACCCGAACATCGTTCCTGTTGAGCTGACATTGTTCACCGCACTGCCTACTGCCGAGGGAATATCTCTGCGCTGGCGAACCGCCGCAGAGATAAACAATCTCGGATGGAATGTGCAGCGCCGGGATGACACGGGCATCTGGACGGATATCGCATTCGTTCCCGGTGCGGGAAGCACGAATGAGGAGTGCGCATACAGCTATCTCGACAGAGATGGCACCGGCGGTACGCTGCAATATCGTCTGCGCCAGATCGACCTGGACGGCCGGACGGAGTACAGCCATCCCGTGCGCGTGGATGCCGCCGGCACGTTACCCGGATCCGTTCTTCATCAGAATCACCCCAATCCCTTTACGGAGCGGACGACGATATCCTATACCGTCAGAGGCGATCAGCCGGCGTCGCTGATCGTCACCGACGCGATAGGCCGCGTGCTGCTGCGTCATCAGGACACCGGCGGTACATCCGGTCTTCGCACCATTCGCTTCGACGCCGTGCACCTGCCGCCGGGCATTTACTTCTGTCGTCTGGAGGCGGGACGTTTCATCCACACGAGGACGATGCTGCTTGTGAAATAGCAGTATCACATGCACTCCTTATCCATGAGGCAGCGGCCGTCTCGCATTTGTTTGCGGGGCGGCCGTTGATATGTTGCTGCTCTCATATCAGTGCGCGTTGTCCCATGATGACAATGACCGCAGTCCGACGGACGCCGGTGGCACCCCGGCGGAAGGCGGCTGGACCGAGGTCACATGCCCCGTATCGACGCGTCTCCGGCGTGTCGGATTCATGTCCCCGAACGAGGGGTGGATCGTCGGCGAGAGCGGAACCATCCTGCGCTCCCGGGTTCAGGGCGACAGCTGGTCCGTGGAGCAGCCCGGTCTGACAGACGAGTATCTGTAGGACGTGGATTTCGGCGGGAGCAAGAACCCGGCACTGCCCGTAACGGTATGGCAGGAGGTCCTTCATTCGACGGGGGAGAGCATTGAATCTTGGATCTACCCGGTTGTCGTTAATAGCGTATTTCTGATCTTAATAGCTATTGACATTGGATTCGCCCCTTCCTACCTTGCTGTTGCAACCTCACAACTATACAAGAACCGCGAATATCCCGCATCCCTGTCCGGGCATGCTTCCTGTTTGCTCTGGAGATACCCGTGCAGTGGGTATTCTATCCATACAAAACGGAGGTACCATGAAACGGGTACTGTCACTTTTCGGACGAAGCAGTCTGGGCATCCTGATCGCTGCCCTTCTCATCTCCCTCGCAGCAACTGTATCGAGCCAGACCACGGGCGGTGCTGAACTGAAGGCACGAAAGCTCGCTCAGAAGCCGCCGCACACCAGGCTTAAGGCCGGTGACGACCAAACCCGTATCGAGGTGAAATTCCTCGACGGTCTCAGATTCGACGTGAATCCTGCAGGCGTGCTCATTGAACGTCCACAGAAAGGACTGGAGCATCATCAGTCGAAAAGAGCACTGGCGCAGATCCGAAAGAACGGCGGCCGCTGGCACCGCATGGCCGCGCTTTCGGAGGAGCAGATGGACGAAAAACGAGGCAATGCACAACGTAAACTGAGGAAACAGATTGCGGATATGAACAGCTACTTTGTTCTCACCGTCCCGGAAGGTGAGGACACCGAGAAGTGGATCGACCTGCTGAACAGTCTTCCGGAAGTCGAGATCGCCATACCGGGAGCGCTTCCCGCACCGCCCCCGCTGCCGGGAAACTACGTAATCCATCAGGGGTATCTCGGAGCCGCGACCGGGGGAATCGATGCAATCAATTATGCGTGGACGGTTCCCGGTGGAACCGGGTACTACGTCAACATCTGCGATTTCGAGTATTCCTGGAATCTCAACCACCAGGATCTCCCCAGCGTCATTACGCTCATTCCGGGGGGAAGGACCGCGATCGATCCCTTCGATGATAATCACGGAACGGCAGTGCTCGGTGAACTGGTGAGCCTGGATAACGGCTGGGGGACGACGGGTATCGCCTACAATGCACAAATGTACGTCGCGCCGGTAAACTGGGACAACGGATACAACCTTGCCGCGGCAATTACATTCGCGATGGGATACCTCAATGCCGGGGATATCATGCTGATCGAACAGCAGACCAGCGGACCGAATCATCCCGAGGGAGACACACAGCTTGGGCTTGTCCCATCGGAATGGCGGAAAGCGGTGTACGACGCCATTGTGACAGCCGTGGGCAATGGTATTCACGTCGTCGAAGCCGCGGGGAACGGCAGCCAGAATCTTGACGACCCGGTGTACAGCACCGGGAACGGCGGGCACTATCCATTCAACGGGTCGATCAATTCCGGCGCAATCATCGTTGGTGCCGGCGCGAGGCCGTCAGGATCGACGACGGATCGATCCCGTCTGAATTTCTCCAACTACGGAAGCCGTGTGAACGTCCAGGGTTGGGGTGAGGGTGTTATGACCACTGGATACGGTACGTACCATAATTCGGAAGGCAAGAATCTGTGGTACAGGGGTTCGTTCGGCGGAACATCGAGCGCCTCACCGATCGTTGCCGGGGCGGTTGCGCTGATCGAAAGCATCGAGGAAGATCTGCATTCCCCCACCTCACCTGTGTCGCCGGGAGCGATGCGGAGCCTGCTGATTGCGACTGGATCACCTCAGCAGGCGGGCATCAATCCCGTCTCAGAGCATATCGGCCCTCGCCCGAGCATACTGGCGGCGGTTCAATCCCTCGATCCGTGTGTCCTTACCTGTCCTTCAAACATTGTGGTCCAGAACGATCCTGATGAGTGTGGCGCGATCGTGAACTACCCGCCGGCAGCCGCCAGCCCAACATGCGGAAAGAAAGTGAGTGCTCCATCGAGCGGATCATTCTTCCCCGTCGGGGAAACCACTGTGTATGTCACCACGACCTCGAACAACAGCTGCTCATTCACCGTGACCGTGAACGACACGCAGAAACCTTCGATCACATGTCCCTCCAATATCGTCGTGTATAACGATCCTGGATACTGCTCCGCCCTGGTCACTTATTCGGTGACAGCCACGGACAACTGTCCGGGAGTGAGTGTTGTCAGCTCTCCGCCCAGCGGTTTCGCATTCCCGGTCGGTGTGACGACTGTTCTCAGCACGGCCACTGATGCGCATGGCAACACCGAAACCTGCTCGTTCACCGTGACGGTTATCGACAACGAGCCACCGACGATCACGCTGTCGGTGAGCCCTGATTACCTCTGGCCCGCCAATCACAAGATGCGTGAGATTACGGCGACGGTATCGACAACGGACAATTGTCCTGGAGAGACCATCGCCCTCACATCGATCACGAGTAACGAGCCGGATGACGGACTCGGCGACGGTGATTTCCTGAACGACATCCAGGCTGCAGGCTTCAACACACCGGATCTTTCGTTCGAACTGCGCGCAGAGCGTTCCGGAACGGGAACAGGCAGGATTTATACCGTGACATACACCGTCACTGACGCATCCAGCAACACGGCAAGCGCGTCTGCCACCGTTTCCGTGCCGCATGCCGTGAATCCGAAGGCCACGGCATTGACCGGCGTTCTTCCGAACCGTTTCAACCTGGGGCAGAATTACCCGAATCCCTTCAATCCGACAACGATGATACGATTCGACCTCCCTGCGAGTTCGGTTGTGACGCTGTGTGTCGTGGATGGTCTGGGTCGCGAAATTGCAGCACCGGTGGACGGCAGATTCCTGCAAGCCGGGACGTATGAAATTCCCTTCGACGGATTCCGGCTCGCTTCCGGGATCTACACGTATTTTCTGACCGCTGTCTCCACATCGTCCGAGATGACCTTCTTCGACAGGAAAAAAATGATCCTGATGAAGTAAACAGATCCATCATTTCTGCAGAGATGCACACGGGGCGGATGAGTGATCCGCCCCGTGTATGATTCATGACCGAAGTCACCGATGTCTTTCGATCAATTCGCGGTCTCACCTTTCCCCGGAAGACGTTCCCATCAATACGGGCGGGACTTCATATTCTCATTCCGCGATCATGCGAGCGTCATTTCACTAACATCATCTTCCGTGTGAGAACCTGGCCGTTCCATTCGAGTCGATAGAAATACAGACCGCTCGGTTCATCGCGTGCTGTAAATTCCGCCTGATGCATACCCTTTTCCATCCATAGATCCGCCAGAATTGCCATCTCCCGTCCAAGATGATCAAATACACAGAGACGGATATGCCCATCCTCGGGTATCCGGTAGGAAATGATCGTCGACGGATTGAATGGGTTGGGATGGTTCTTCATGAGAGCAAGTGCGTCCGGGACCGCACCTGCCGCTATGGCCTTGGGAGTCGCACCATGAGGCACCGTTACGGTAGCTGACCCGGACGCGGTGTTCCCGGAGGATCGGTCCAGCAGAATCCGGAACATGAAATCCGCTATCCAGATCATGCCGTGTGCATCATCCGACTCCGTATTCCCGCGACCTCATAACGGCTATTGCACTTACGGGGATGGGGGTGAAACGAACCAGGCCGTCTCCGGTGAAGAAAACGGCTTGTGATTCGTTGGGGGGCCTCATAGCGACATTGCATGCATCGGTTCTCGAAGTACTGGTAAAATGAATCCCCGGAATACCGGGGATTGCATTCAACGCCAGCTTGGTCATTTCAGAGTGAAGAAAGGTTGACTCCTCAGGGTAACGGTGGGTTGCCTTTGATCACGCGGACAGAGAAGAAATTGGTTTTCCTTCCGTAGGTCCTGAGGATGCGGGCTTCATGCTTGTACAGTAACCTGAGCCATGCCTGGGTCGGATCCGTTTCATGGACCGTCGATGACCAGTATGTCGCGTACAGGCCGAATGGCGTATTGTCATAGAACACGAAGCCAATGAAATTGCCCTCATACGACAGATATCCGCCCGGCAGCGCCGTGAAGCCGGAGCTGTTGGTGGCGCCTTCGTTCGGAACACTCCACGAACTGCTTCCGACTTCCTTGAGCTTACCGCCCTCGTCCGTCCCGAAATACCCGAGGGCGTTATACGGTGAGGAGGCACCGAGATGGTCGGCAAGTACCGACCACTCATTGTCTGAGGGAATGTGATATCCGGACGGAGCCAGTCCCCGTGAATCCGTCACCGCATACCAGTTATAGAGCTTGCCGTATCGCTTGCCCATGTCCTCGTCAAAATTGTACCAGCACCACGCGGGCGTGTTGGCTCCGGCGTTTACCCAGGCGTCATACTCTTGCCAACTGCTGATCTGCGGGATCGCGGTCTGTGACGCGTCACTGAAGTGATCGACATCGAGGTTCGTCCCGGACCAGGTCTGATCCCCGATAATGATGTCGCCCGGCCAGAGGATCTCGAACGGGACTCCCTCGCTGGTGACATCATTGACTGTCACTGTAAGCTCATCGTCGGGCTCAACGGAGCCGGAAGGCACCGTCACGTGGATTTCCGTCTTGCTCCACAGTGAGTACACGCGTGCCTTGACGCCGCAGATCCTGACGTAATTGCTTGCGTACTTGTACCGGGGACCGAAATTTTCTCCCTTGATCACAATCTCGTCACCGATGATGGCAGATGACGTATTCACGGAATTGATCACCGGTCCGTTTGTCGTGGTTGGCGGTTTTTTCTGCATCGCGGTCGCGTCTGCCGTGGTCGGATTCATACCGTCGTCCTGCTCGTTGCAGCCGATGACGGCAAGCAACAGAAACAGCACTGTGAAAATGCGTGTGATCGAACTCATCTGTACCTCCACCTTGGAAAAGTTTTACGTCGCGTTTACGCAGCGGAATTACGTTGACTATGGTTGCAAGAAACGGAATCCCGCGCTCGAGCGCATCGGTAGAGGTACTGATTTTTTCCAACGATTTCAGAAATAGCTGGTGGTGGATGCAAACGGCCTCGGACATTTTATTTGAACAGAGCCATCATCCTGCTTTGCATCTGTCCTCCCATTTCCAGGGTGTACGAATAGCAGCCTGAGGGAAGTTCAGAGGCCTGCCATGTGAAGGCGGAAGTGCCTGCAGCTCTGTGCTCATCAATAAGTGTCTCAACGCGGCGACCGAGCACGTCAGTGACATACAGAAGCACGTGTCCGGCACGTGGAATGGTGAAGCGTATCGTCGTTGAGGGATTGACGGGATTCGGATAGTTCTGTTCCAGTGTGAAATTCTGCACGACAGGTGGATGCGAGACATCAACGGGGACACCGGCGACCTCGAGGGCTTTCTCCAGCACGGGATCGCGTCCCGCGATGATATCGTTCGCCGAGGGAATGACGATGGAATCCGGGACAATGCCCACGCGCTGCGTACTGCCGTCGCTGGCTGAAGGCCATTCCACACCGAGAGAGGTGAAGCCGGCATCGATGTCACGGGTGAGTTTCCAGTAGGAAACATTCCCGTCCGCGCCTGCCGTCTGGCTGCCGATGACGACGGCTCCGGGCATCGCCCGCAGTATCATGCAGGTCCACTCGGCATGGCTCTGGGTCTGTGCATTACAGAGAATGATGACGTTCCCATTGTATGCCATGGGATTTCCGTTCGTCCCATACTTCTGCATCTGCCCGTAGTACGTTCCGGGGTATCTCACGTCCGGGAATACACCCCAGGCGAACGGAAGCTCCAGGGGAAACATCCATTCCGCAATCTCCCGAATGGTCTCCCGCGGATAATTCCGCACGTCGAATATGATGGCCGGCAGTTTGCGAAGATCATCGTACATGGCATAGACGTCGTAGGACGCGAGATTCCCCATGTGCACGTATCCGACGCCGCCGTCAAGGATCTTCCATCTCGCTCTGGCAAGTGAATCGCAGGGATAATAGCTGTTGTGCCAGGAGGAATTCATTGCGTGCTTGCGCTTGCCCGCGTACGAATACTCCCCGTGATCCCTGTTCCGGAGCGTCACTTCGATCGGCGAGTAATACTCTCCCCGCAGCACATGGCTGCAGAAATCCCTGCGGAAGACGGCGGGATTTCCGAAAGACATGACCGCACGTGCTTCCTCTTCGAGTTCTTCGACGGAGGTCCCGTCCACACTCAGGAGCAGATCGCCCACGGCGATTTCGGGGATATCGGACATGACGACGGTGTATCCGTCGCTGGTCCAGCCGAGAACAATTTTCGGCCCGTATAACCTGTATTGCTCCTCCGTCCAACCGATCATGCCGTTAACATGCGCGTCGTTGAGCCCGGCCGCCATGTGGCGGTAGCTGTCGTAAAAGGCCTGGGCGTCCTCCGCTTCCGCCACGTCCAGGATATTGCGATGCAGCGTGCTGTCCCACGGCGCATCGAGAATGCCGGCGTTGGGATTGAACCAGGCGAGGATGTTCCAGTATGTGAACATGCAGAGCAGCCTGTTGCTTTCGTCGGGGAATGTCTCATGCAGTGTGATATCGAGGTTCGGGTTGTCACCCGGAAACACGAGCCACCCTCCGTATCCGGTGCCATATTGCACATGGCAGATGTCATGCGGACGAAAATTATCGAGTACGGCCTGCAGCGAATCCCGGACGTCGCCGCGGAGCACCACATCCTGCAGCCAGTCGAAGTCGCGGTTCACGATCAGTTCATCAGGCACGTATGGCAGCTCACCTTTGCCCGGCGCCATCGGTCCCGCAGCCTGCAGCAGATTCAGCAGGACATCATTGAAATCCTCGATGCTCTCCGCCGTCTTCACCGCGGGCAGCGTATTGAGCAGCGCCGCGTCCCAGTCCACCTTGCACGTGGATACCTCCGAGTGATGGTATTTCAGCAGTCCCCACACCTTGCAGGTGAAATACAGTCTGTCCTGATAGCTGACGGACTGCGCCTGCAGGGGCACCACTGGCAGGGATGTCGCCAGCAGCATCGTTGCGAGTATCATTGTCGTGTACTTCATCGCTCCTCTGCGCTATGCAATTTCTGCAACCCTTTTTCCTCCCGGATACAACTCCGTGTACACACGGTGCAGCGTTGTAACGCCGCTCCCGCAATCAATTTTTCAGGACAGTCATCATCCTGCTGAGCATGACATCATCTGCCTGCATGCGGCAGAGATAGCTGCCCGGCGGGAGCTGTGTCCCAACGATCGTCGTCACATGTGTTCCCGCGGATCGCTCGCCGTCGAGGACCGTCTGCACCGTTCTTCCGAGCAGGTCATGCACGGTAATCTTGACGTGTGCGGCTGCCGGGATGGAGAAGCGCATGCTGCTGCTGGAGCTGAACGGATTCGGATAATTCTGGTCGAGGTAATAGCCGGTCGAGGCGACGAGATCCTCAGAGGCCGTGGTGCCAGTATTCCCTGTGGGATTGCCACGATAACGGATTTCACTGTGAAGGTCCGTGTGATAGTCCGTCCATAGCAGGTGCACTGCATCTCCCGCAACTGCAAGTGAGGGATACGACGATCTCTGCGGTGACGAAACGACATGTTCTTCAGGACCCCATGAATACCCCGCGTCGTTGGAGCGGCAATAGTATATATCCCCCGATTCATTTCTCGTATCGACCCATGCGAGATGCAGCGTCTGTCCCGCAACGGCGATCGTCGGGAAAAGACAGTAGTACTGAGTTAGCATGACCGGTTCGTCCTCTCCCCAGTGTGCGCCTCCATCCCATGAGTAACAGTAGTGGATGTCCCAGAATCCCGTCCGTCTGTCGTGCCAGACAGCGTGAACCTCATCCCCGGATACGGCGAGCACACAGTTGTTCTGATATCCGGGATCATCGGTGAGTCGTACCTCCTTCTCCCAGCTTGCGCCACGGTCGGTGGAGCGCCGATAAAAGATATCACTGCCGCCTGTCCATTCATACCACAGCAGATGGATGGTGGATGCAGACGCGGTAATCACCGGGCCTTCGACGCTGCCGAACGGTGCGAGTGTGACGGGGTCGCTCCATTCCCCGGCACCGTCCGTCGATTTCCGGTACCGGATGCCAAAGGTCATTCCCTGGTTTTCTGTCCAGACAACATGAACCTCGCCGCTGCTGACTGCCATGGAGGGAAACCAGCAGGCATGTTCCCCGGGGGTCAGGCACTGTTCAGCTTCCCAGTGTTCCCCATGATCCAATGAGTGACGGAAATACACCCGGAACGTTCCATCCCGTTTGTCGAACCACACTGCATAGACCCTTTCGCCCTCCACGGCGATGGAGGCGTCCTGTCTCGGCCAGGGTGTGTTGTAGTCAGACAGCGGCACCATTTCCTCCCAGGAAGTCCCGCCGTCCGTCGAACGCCGGTAGCATGTACGCCACTTGCCGTCCTGCTTCTCCGACCAGACCGTATGCACGAAACGCCCTTCTGCTGCAATGTTTCGCGCTTGGCTTGTTGCGGTTCGGACGCTGTCCGGTCCCGTCCGCAGGCAAAATTCTTCCTGCCATTGCGCAACCGCGGTGTCGGTCGCGAACAAGAGTCCGAAACAGGCTGCAATGACAATGCTCTGAACGTGTAATCGCTTTCCGAAGTATGTCGACATCACCATACTATCCTTCTACTGATGCACTACGGTAATGAGCCGGGTCAACGCTTCCTCCCCTGCAGTCATGCGGCAGAGGTAATTTCCCGCAGGAAGTGTTGAGCCGTCGATCTGTAACATGTGCGTGCCGGGGTTCCGCATGTCATCGAGCAGAGTGCGCAGTTCGCGTCCCAGCATGTCGTGCAGCGTGATGCGAATATGCGCCGTTGCGGAGAGACTGTACTGCAGACGTGTACGTGTCGTAAAGGGATTCGGATAATTCTGATCGAAGGAGTATCCAGTCGGAGCAACAGGACCTCCCGCGACTGTCGTGCCCGCATTCCCGGTAGGATTGCGCATATGGCGTACGTCCCTGAAATCGTCCGTCCAGAGAAGGTGCAGAGCATCTCCCGAGACTGCGAGGAACGGATAGAGCGATTTCAGCGGCGAGGAGATGACGGGCTCTTCGAGACCCCATGTGCGCCCCGCGTCGTCGGAGCGACAGTAGTAGATATCCCCCGGATCATTTCTCGTATCGACCCATGCGAGGTGCAGAGTCTGATCCGATACGGCCAGCGTCGGGAAATAGCAGTCATACGCTGTGACCATGACTGGCTCCTCCTCTCCCCAGTGTGCGCCGCCGTCCCAGGAATACACATAATGAACATCGAAGAATCCCGTGCGATAATCATGCCAGGCAATGTGAACGTCATCTCCTGATACAGCAATTGTGCAGCCATTTTGCACCCCGGGATCCTGACTGAGACGCACGGAGTTCTCCCATGTGACGCCGCCATCCGTCGATCGACGGTAGAAGATCTCTGCATTTCCGAAGCTGTAATCGTACCAGCAGGTATGAATAACCGATCCGACTGCCGTGATGGCGGCGACTTCCAGATAGGACGCATCCGCAATCGAAACAGGGTCTGACCAATGTGCGCCGCCGTCCGCAGAGCGGATGTATTTGATGTGTCGGGAAGTGGTCCGTGTATCTTGATAGACGATGTGTATGGCGGAGTTCGCACACGCGATTGCCGGGACAGAACATTCGAATCCCTCCGTCGTGATCCGGCTGTCCTCTTCCCAGCTTTCGCCATTGTCTGTGGAGATGCGCAAGTATACCTGTGATTCCCCGCTTCTCTCGTCCGCCCATACCGCATAGACAGTGGATTCCTGCACCGTGAAACTGGCCAGATTTCTCGGCCAGCTCGTATTCGGTTCGGCAAGATGTACGGCATCTTCCCATGTGTTGCCCCCATCAGTCGATCTTCGATATGTCGGCCGCCATTTCCCGTTTTCCGTGTCCATCCACAGTGAATGGACGACATCACCCTGGACAACAAGGTTTCTGCAATTTGTATACCCGGTGCGGGCGCTGTCTTGCGCTGAGAACAGACAGCTTTCCTCCTGCCACTGGGCCGGGACCGGATGCGTGGCGAGACAAATGAGAGAGGACAGAAGAACACAGCATAGCCATGCACGACCGGGCGACAGACCGCTCTCTTTTGACATCATATACCTCCTTTTCATTCTGGATACCTGTGCGCAAATACGGGATCCGAGCACCGACATGCATCAGTAGAACTACCGATTCTGTCGACCGGGACAGCGGCGATTTCCCGGCTGTGGAGATTTTCTTCGAGGACGCTCCGGAGCAGACAGCTGGTCGATTGATCCTCCGCGTCAGCATTCCCGGCGCACGATGCGCCATGCGGTTTGAAACGCGTGACTCCCGCTCTTCATTCGTTGACGCAGACGAAAACGCCGGCAGGGCAGGAGAAGGAGATTGAGAGAGAACACTCTTGTGATGAATAGTACGCTCTGCCGGAGACAGAAGCAAGAGGGAAGGGGTATTCAGAACCAGGCTGCTGCGCCGACCAGGCGAGACGGCCTTCCCCGGTGGACTGCCATTGCCAAATATCCGTAGACCTACTGATGCGTCGGGAAAGAGGATAGTGTATTTAGTACAAGCGCTTCCATCCCGACGCGGTGCTGATGGATATCCGCATGCCGTTTCTCCGCTCTGCGATCCCGAAACAGAGCCCCTGCCGATGTAGATTGAAACTGATTATCAGATATTTTTTTCATATAATCTTGATGCAGCTTTCCCATGACATCGACACACCAATCACGCGTCCCTGTCCCTTTACTTCAACCATCATGTGCCGTTTCGAAGGAGATCCCCATGTCATCCATCCCTTCCACACGTGAAACGAATCGTACCGATCTCACGCTCCCGATCGTTCTCCTCCTCTTCGCCTGCCTCATCCCCCTGTCCGCCGTTCAGGCCGGATCTCCGCTGCGCGGCGATCCCGATGAAACACCGTCGCTCATGGACAGGCACGCTGACAGCCGGACGGTCTGTTTCACCGAGAACCGCGGACAGATCGTGGATACCGACGGCAGGCTCCGTCCCGATATTCTGTACAGCGCGGATGCGGGCGCGGCACGGCTGTATTTCACGGCCGCAGGTGTGAGCTACGTGTTTCGGGAATCGGCAACGGGATCTCCAGGGCAGGTCGGACCTGTCACGGACGCCGTGTCCGCTCCGATACGACCCGCTGTTCCTCCTGCTTCCGGACTCTCTTCATACCGCATGGACATGAAGCTGGTCGGAAGTAATCCCCTTGTACGCATTCGTGCGGAAGAGGCACTTCCCGCGTACAGCAATTACTACTATCCCCATTGTCCGCAGGGCATCACGCATGTGCGCAGCTACGCACGCATCGTGTACGAAAACGTGTATGATGATATCGACATGGTGTTCGCCGCTGCACAGGGAAAGACGAAGTATGAATTTATCGTTCGGCCGGGGGGCGATCCCGCACAGATCCGTCTCCGCTACAACGGCGCAATGTCGATGCGGCATGCCGCGAATGGACGGCTTTCCATCGCCACTCCGGTCGGCGAGATCGACGAGCAGTCCCCGTATTCCTATCAGATCATGGGGAAGGACATCCCAACGGCGTTTGTTCTCCGCGGGGAGGAGGTGACCTTCGACGTTGGAGAATATGACCTCACAAAGACCCTGGTCATCGATCCATGGGCGACGTATTACGGTGGACACGGCAGAGACAACGCATACGGCGTCGCTGTCGATGCGTCCGGGAATGCCATCGTGTGCGGCTATACCTCCAGTACGGATTTCCCCGTCAGCGGCGGTGCGCAGGGCACGCTCGCCGGATCATACGATATCGCCATCGTGAAATTCAACGATGCGGGATCACCGCTCTGGGCGACGTATTACGGGGGAACCCACGACGACATGGGACTCGACGTCGCCGTTGATGCGAGCGGAAATATCGCCGTCACCGGATCGGTCGCGAGCTGGGATTTTCCCGTCAAGAATGCGATGCAGCAGACGATCGGCTCACAGGGGACGGACGATGCCTTCCTCCTGATGCTCGACGGCGGCGGTTCCTGCCTGTGGGCGACGTATTTCGGAGGTGCACTCAGCGAGTACGGTACTGGCATTACGTTCGACGGAAGCGGGAATGTCGTTCTCACCGGGATCACGGAAAGCGACAATTTCCCCGTGCAGAATGCATGGCAGTCGACGAAAAAACAGGGGGACGAGGCTTTTCTCTCCAAACTCAGCTCCGGCGGCACGCTGCTCTGGTCCACCTACTTCGGGGGGGAACAGGGAGACGAGGGGAGAGATGTTACCGTCGATGCATCCGGGAATATCTTTCTTGTCGGCATGACCGGGAGCCAGTATTTCCCTGTTCTCAATGCGTTCCAGTCTGCGATAGGCAATCCGGGATCAGATGACGCATTTATCGCAAAATTCAGCGGGGCGGGAGTTCCGGACTGGTCGACGTATTACGGCGGCAGCGGCGGTGACGGAGCCTCCACGGTGGCGACGGATGGAAGCGGCAACGTGATCGTGGTCGGCGGCACCGCCAGCTCCGATTTCCCCGTGAGCGGAGCCGAGCAGCCGTATATCGGAGGGGGAGGGGACTTGTTTATTTTGAAACTGACTTCGGGAGGCAACAGGACGTGGGCGACGTACTTCGGCGGCAGCGGTGCCGAAGGCATCGGCCGCGTCGCGACGGACCGGAACGACAACATCCTTTTCACCGGCTATACAAACAGCGGCAATCTTCCGGTCGTCAATCCGTGGCAGCCCGTCTACGGCGGTTCTGGCGACGGATTCGTCGTCAAGCTCGATGCGCTCGGGAGGAAGCAGTGGGCGACGTACCTCGGAGGAGGCCGCTATGACATGGGCTATAGCATCGACAGTGACGGAAGCGGGAATGTCATCCTCTGCGGCACGACGATGAGCCTGGATTTCCCCGTGTACAAGGCGCATCAGCCGGCACTGAATGCCGTGCAGTCGGGCAATAACTGGACAGGCACCGACATGTTCGTCGCGTCGATGTCGACGGACGGCATCATCATCCCACTGTACAAACCCGCAACGCCGACGAATCTGACGGTCACCACGCTGTCGCCGACGAAAGTCATGCTGCGCTGGACGGACAATGCCGACAACGAGTCGGAGTACATCGTCGAAATGCATGAGGACGCGGATCCGTGGCAGGAGGCCGCGACCGACACGATGAATGCCACACAGCACGTCCTCACCGGGCTGCACCCGGAGTCGCTGTACACGTTCCGGATCAAGGCGGTCAACTGGGTGCTCGAATCCGACTATTCGAATGAGGTGCAGATCACGATGCCGGAATTCAAGGCCCCCACGGAACTGAAAGTGGCGGATATCTCTTCCAGCGAAGTCGGTCTCGTATGGGTGGACCACGCCGACAATGAAACCGATTACATCGTGATATTGAAAAACGGTGGAGCCTGGCGTCCTGTGGACACCCTGCGGGAAAATACCACGACGGCGACCGTGACAGAGCTTACTCCGCTGACTCCGTATTCCTTCCGCGTGTTCGCGATGGACGGTGCGATCGCCTCAGGGTATTCGAACGAGGTGCAGGCGACGACGCTCCGCTTCCTTGATGCTCCCGCGGATCTCACCGCCTCGCTCCTGACCGAGAATTCCGTTCATCTCGAATGGACGGATCATTCACCCGAAGAAACAGGTTATGATATTGAACAGCGCATCAAACACGGGAGCTGGACTGTCGTGACCACCACGTCAGCGGACGCAACGACCTATGACGCAACAGGATTGATCGAGGATACGACATATACGTTTCGTGTCCGGGCTGTTGGCCAGGACGCCACATCCGCCTATTCGAACGAGGTCTCCATTCTTACCAGCCTCGCACCCGCTGCGCCGTCCAATCTCATTGCGGATGCACTGGACCTTTTCACCGTGCAGGTGACCTGGGATCGCGCCTCGACGAACGAAGACTACTTTGAAATTGAACGCAGCGAGGACGGCGCGACGTGGACTCCCATTCATACGACCGCCGCCGGCATCACCGATGTGAAAGACGAGCACCTGGAGCCGAATACGGTGTACTGGTATCGCGTACGCGCCGTGAATGCAACCGGATCCTCGGGCTGGTCCGATGTCGACAGCGCCCGAACGTACGCGCGACCCGCTCCCGGCCGACCGTTTTCCCCTGCCGCCACAGCGCTGGATGCGCACACCATCGAAATCACCTGGGTGCTGCCGCATCCCTCATACGAGGACGGCTGCGAAATCCAGGAATCACCGACACGCGATGACGCGGACTTCACGACCATCGAGTCCGCGGTCGCGCCGGGCAAGCGCACCTATGAGCGCACGGGATTGGATCCGCTGACGACATATTATTACCGCGTCCGCGCATACAACGGCAGCGGGACATCCGAGTGGTCGGATGTCGTAAGTGCGATGACGCCCGAGGAGAACCTTGATCTGCCGCCGGTTCCGACGAACGTGCATGCGCGGCCCCTGAGTACGAGCGAGATCCGGATCACCTGGGAGATGCCGTCACCATCGAACGAAGACAGCTTCGAGATAGAGCGTTCAGAGACCGCGAACGTCGTCGACTTCCGTCTCCTCACATCGAATCTCGCAGCAGGCGACAGCAGTCATACCGACAGCGGTCTTGAGCAGAATACGGAGTACTGGTATCGTGTTCGCGCGCGCAATGGTGACGGGAGTTCCCGCTGGTCCACCGTCGTCAGCGCGAAAACCGATCGTGCGCCGATGGGGCAGGAGCTGAGGGATGCCATGACCGCCAAGGAGGCGATGTTCCCCGGTCTCGAAGAACTTATCCCGGATGGGAGTTCAGAGCTGGCGATCCTGCGGCAGGTGTTCACGGACTATCAGCGCGGATACGATGAAGCAGCGGCGCGCAGCCTGATCGCGAGATGGCAGACCGGATATCCTGAGGACCAGAGTGCAGCGGCGGAAGCGTTCGCACGATTTGCCTTCCTCGAGCGTGTGATGTCCGGCGGGTTTGAGGATCCGAGTTACACGCCCCCCATCGAAGGGGCAGTGGCGACGGCAAAGCAGGCGGCAGCGCCGATCGGGATGATGCTGAAGAACGTCTGCGCGATGGGATTCGCATGGCGGGATGAACGCTCCTACATCGGTGCCGAGGATCAGGCTGTGGATGCCGTTCTCATCGACATGATCACCCCCGTCTTCGACGGCGCCGTTTTCATGATGCAGCTCATGGGCATGCCCCCCGATGCCGCATTGCTGGAACTCTACACTACACTGCTTCGGGAGCGCGGTGAAATCCCGGATCTTACGAAGCCGGCGCTGACACCAATGGTGGAATACTGGAAGGAATATATTCTCGGGACGTACTATCTCCCCGGCACGCAGCCATTCATCCCGCTTTTCGCGGACAGAACCGAGCAGCTGGATTTCACCGGAAGCACGCAGTCGGCCATTGCGAAACGCAACATCGCTCTGCAGTCGGTACGCACGGAGGCGGAGTCGCTGAAAACAGATTTCGCATCCTACGGCAGTGTCTGTACCGGAATGGATGCTGCATATGCCCTGGGGCAGGCATCCGGGGCCCCCCTCGACGCATTCTTCCTCAAACTGCGGAATCTGCGTCCCCGCATGGTCGACGGGTTGCATGACGCGATCGCGGCGGCCGCCACGCCCGTTGCGCGCATGCTGTATCTCACTTCCGCGGAGGAGATCCCGGGGCTCGGGTCCCTTCCTTCGCTCATACGCGACGCAGGGAACGCAATTTTCGATCCTGTGAATAACAGTGTTCAAAGCGAGAGCAAGAGCGGATCCGCCTCGGGCGGGAGGAGCCGGAGTGATGACGGCTCTCTGCGCTCTGCTCCCAGTATTTCTCACACAAGCAGGTTGTTGACGAACGGGGGAGTCTCATCGGATCGTAATTCGCTCAGCGAATTGCGCGACAGGGTGGCGGACGAAGACACGGCGTTCATCAACGAACATTTCTATGCTCTTCGGCGCAGCGGCACGGCCATGATCGCGGAGGCATCGCTGCTGCAGCGACCGCTGCTCGGAATCATTCCGGCGGATCTGTACGTCGCGCAGGATCTGCGTGAAGATTATTACGGCGTCCTCGCGCGCATGCAGCTGCTTGCGATGCGTCGCGCTGTCCTGTCGGTCTCCCTGATGGATTATGTTCACACTCCCACGACAGAGCGGAGGGACAATCTTCTTGCGGAAATCGATTCCATTCTCATTCCGCTCGATGGCTCCGTGGATGCGATCGCTGATATGATCCTCGATGTCGAGAGTCTGATCACACTGCCGGCACTCGGGGTGGTTGAAGCGGAGATTGTTCGCGCGTCGTCGGGCGGTGAGAACAGTTATGATCTCCGTCTGACAACAGAGAACCTGGGGGGTGCGGCTGCGCAGGATGTCGCGGCGACTGTCACGATTCTCAGCAGCGGTGTCACAATGAAGAAGGGGAACATCCTTTCGCTCGGAATGCTGCCGCGCGGCGGCTCCGCCCAGGGCAGCCTCGAAATCGACGTTCTCCCCACGACGAAACATGTGACCATTTATGTCGTCCTCGAGGCGGGGAAGCGACGATTCATCGATCGGCGCACCATCGCGGTCCCACCCCCGGATACGACCACATCCGTCGAGATGCCGTTACAGATGCCCGCGTCCTGTACCCTGCATCAGAACTATCCGAATCCATTTAATCCAACGACCACGATCAGCTTTGAGCTTACACGTCCGATGACAGTGTCGCTTATTGTAACAGATGCGCTGGGAAGGGAGATGACGCGGCTGCTGGATCATGCGGAGCGTCAGAACGGATCGAATCCCATCCGATTTGATGCACGGGACATTCCGTCAGGGGTGTATTTCTACCGTCTCGAGACGCCCGATGGGGTGTTTGTCCGGAAGATGCTGTTCATGAGATGACGCAAGTAACATGCACCACAAAGGAAGGGCGAGTGATCTCGCCCTTCCGATTATCACGGAGTTCATCATCGCAGCCAACATAAAAGCCCCTCATGTGAGGGGCTTTACGGGACTCCATAGCCTCATCCCGCAACTTGTGTATGGATCCGCCAGTGGAAACGAGGCTTGTTTTCAAAGAGTTGGGTCAGCTGAGAAGCTCGCTGAGCCTTGTGGTGCTGCTCAATGCCGAATGACCACTTTCTGTATGCGTCTTTCCACTCCGTGCTCTGCCACCAATAGATAGAGACCGGACCGTATTTCGCTCATTCGGACCTGCATCGTGTGACTGCCTTGCGACAAATGCATCTCTTCTCCGATTTTCATCACAATCCGGCCGTTGATGTCGTAGAGGCGGATGGTAGATGTCCTGGCATCGGAAAGTGTGAGGCGTATAGTGAGTCGATCGTCGCATGGGGATGGGAAGCTCCCGAGTGCGAATCGCGGAACCGGTACTTCAAGCGCCACCTCGACCACAGGAGAGTATTGGGAGGATCCATCGAGATCGATCTGTTTCAGCCGGTATCGCAGCTGTGCGGATGAAGGCGGAAAACCGTCAGTGAACAGGTAGGACTGGGACTCTGTCGTGGTCCCGTGACCTTCAACGAATCCGATTGCCGCCCAGCTGCCCTGCACTGTTTCTCGTTGTACCTCAAAGCCATAATTCCGTGTTTCCGTGGCAGTGATCCAGGACAGTACCACAGCACCGTTCTGGACGCTGGCGGACAGGATGACCAATTCCACTGGGATGATGGTCGCTCCAGGACAGATACAGGTTTTATTCGCCAGGTTCAACGTTCCGTAGCCTGGATTGTTTGCGTAGATTTTATCCGCACAGATCTGGGCACCGTTCGGCACTGTGATGGTTGAATTTTTCGGGATGGTGACATTTCCCCGCTGCGAGTAGAGCGTCAGCGGGAGAAACAGGAGAATGATACATGCGATTGTTTTCATTGTGTGTCCTCCTGATGCAGGAGCGCGGACTGCGCCGGGTGCATCGTCTGTGTGTTTTCCTGCAGTGACCGTACGAGGTGCATGAGTGCATCGATACGCTCGCTGTTTTTCTCCGACGCTGCGAGTCGGATTTCCATAGCGGACACCTGCCGGCGCAGCCGCGCGATTTCATTTTTCGCGCTGGTCAGTTCCTCGACCGCGGTCCGAAGTTCCGTTGTGCGTTTCTCCAGCGCCTGCACGGCGATGCACAGCACGCCGTCAACGTCTGCGGAGGCGAGCGTGGTGTCGTTGCCGATCGTACCGATGCCGTCGTGGCCGAAGGCAGCGAACCACTCCTGTGCCATGGGGCCGTAGTGGCGAAACTGGAAGGGATTTTGCTCACGGTAGTTCCAGCTGCCGAGGCGAAGATCCCTGAAACGCCCCAGGACAGCCTCTCCATCTGCGGGGATGAAACCTTCCTTCCTTGATGAATCCGATAGGGAACTCCATGAATTCCCGTTTCCTAGAAGCTGTGCTCCCACGAAAGTTGTCGGTGTGGTGAAAAGTTGATAACCGCCCGCGAATCGGCCGGTGAAACCATTGTCGACAGAACTGAACTTTCTCGTTGTGGTACTGTGGTCGCCAATAATGACAGCGCCCTCTTTCCCATTGGTTTCCACGTACGATCCAAGAGCAATTGAATATTGACCGGTAGCGCGTGCACCTGTCCCGATTGTAATCGCAGAGGTGGCTGTCGACTGTAAAGAGGTTCCGATTGTGACTGCACGCGTTGCGGTTGCATCTGAAGAACGGCCGAGGGCCACGGCCGATTGACCGCTTGCCTTGAGGTTGTATCCGAGTGCCAGAGATTTTTCTCCGCTTGCGGTAACGTCCGATCCAACCGCGAGCGAGTGAACCCCGATATTTGCATCGTCCCACTCGGTACCAGATACCTCTCCCGCACGCCAAGCGGCTTTCTTCGGATACCACATCATACGTACGCCGGCACCGGTGGCGGGGATGCTGCCGGAGTTCAGTGTTCCGGTGGAAAGAAAACCGTCAGTTCCGGCGACTGTGACTGCGCCGGACGTCGCGTTGATCGTGCGGCCTTTTCCCGGTCCTCCTTCATCGTAGGCTTTATCGAGCGTGTTCCCCGACGAAGAGAGCGTACTCCATGTCGCAAGGCCGGTGGCATCGGAGGTGAGCACTTTCCCTGCACCCGGCGAGCCGCCGGTGATACGGACCTGGCCGTCGACATGGAGATCCGTCGTGGGCGCGCTGGTGCCGATGCCCAGTCGTCCGTCGACGTGCACGCGTCCCTGAAAGATGCCCGCATATCCCTTCGGAGCGAGTGAGCGTCCAAGGAGTCCGGCTCCTCCTGCAGCGGAAGAGTATCCGGTCACACCGTTTAATGGTCCCCCGTTGACGAACAGGCGCGTGGAGGGGAGGATGCCGGGAAATCCGGCGATGCCGCTCCCGCGTACGGTGAAGACGGTATCACCGCCTTTTTTGTGTACGGTAAATCCCGTCGCGGCTGTCGCGCTGGCGAGGTCGGTTTTCACGTCCTGCGCCTGCAGGATCACGCCGCCGAACAGGACGAATGCAATGAAGAGTGCTGCGATTTTCATGTGTTTCTCTACTCTGTATCGTTGGAAGTGAATCGTGCTTCGTTCCTGTCAGGCAGGTTCAGCTGTTTCTGTACGGCGTGAAGTGCAGTCCGCAGAGCGTCCATCTCGTTGCGGAGGCTCTCGAGGTCCCGCTGTGTGGCGCGAAGTTCATCTCTTGTGTTCAGCAGTTCTGTCTGTGCCTGATGCAAATCCGCCGTGCGCTTTTCCAGCGCCTGCACGGCGATGCACAGCACGCCGTCAACATCAGCAGAAGCGAGCGTCGTGTCGTTCCCGATGACACCGATGCCGTCATGCCCGAAGGCGGCGAACCATTCCTGGGCCATGGGACCGTAGTGGCGATATCGGGAAGGGGATTGTCCCAGGTAATTCCACGATCCGAGACGCAGATCGCGGAAGCGGCGCAGGATGAATTCTCCGTTCGCAGGCAGATAATGTTCTTTCCGAGTGGAGTCGGAGATGGAACTCCAGGAATTGCCGTTTCCCCCGATGGTTACTCCTACGTTGCAATTGCTGGAGGTGAACAGGCGGTACCCGCCCTGAAACCGCGCATTGAACTGCCTGTCTTTACTGGCTGTAAGCGTACCAGTGCTGTGATCGGCAACCATGAAACAACCATCCCTGTTACAGAGGATACCGTTGCCGATAACCGTGCTGTAATCCCCGGTCGTGCTGACGTCTCTTCCCATGGCGACCGAGTATTCTCCTTCCGCCTCGCTTGAATACCCGGTTACGAATGAATAATCACCGCTGGCTGTGTTATTGTACCCCAGGGCACAGGAATAGTATCCGATATTCGCATCCTCCCAGCTCGTGCTGGTTGCACGGCCGGCACGAAAAGCACCTTTTTTCGGATACCACATCATGCGTATGCCAGTGCCTGTGGCCGGGATGCTGCCGCTATTGTATGTACCGGTGACGCAGAAACCGTCCACTCCGTCAATCGTCACGGCACCGGCGTTAGCGGTGATCGTGCGACCTTTTCCCGGTCCTCCTTCGTCGTAGGCTTTGTCGAGCGTGTTTCCCGTCGAAGAGGGTGTGCTCCATGTCGCCAGACCGGTGGCATCGCAGGTGAGCACTTTCCCTGCACCCGGTGACCCGCCGGTGATACGCACCTGGCCGTCGACATGCAGATCCGTCGTGGGCGCGCTGGTGCCGATGCCCAGTCGTCCGTCGACGTGCACGCGGCCCTGAAAGATGCCCGCATATCCCTTCGGAGCCAATGACCGTCCCAGGAGTCCGGCTCCCCCTGCAGCGGAAGAGTAGCCGGTCACACCGTGTAATGGTCCCCCGTTGACGAACAGGCGCGTAGAGGGAAGGATGCCGGGGAATCCGGCGATGCCGCTGCCGCGCACGGTGAAGACGGTATCCCCGCCTTTCCTGTGTACAGTAAATCCCGTCGCGGCCGTCGCGCTCGCGAGATCGGTTTTCACATCCTGCGCCTGGAGACTGGTGCAAATGAGCAACAGTGCACTAGCAAATAATGCGGTCCTCATCATCTGATTCCTCTCCATTCAAATGGTGGAAGTGTGTCGTGTCGGAGCCTGTATGCATCCCGCAGCGGGATCCGCCGCGATGGAGGTATCCATCACAGAGATCCGTACTGTGGGGTCGAATGTATCGTCAGATGCAGTGTGCGCAATTCGGTAGACCGAATTCTCAGACGGCGAGGATGTTGTATGCAAGAGACGAGGAAAGGTACATACTTCAGATATCAGGGTCAAGTAGTTTTGAATATGTGTCAAACGGGCCCACGGGCTCAGCGCTCATCTTTTGACTCCATGGTCCCGGCGGCCCGAACAGTTGCGTGCAGATGCAGTTGTTTGATGAAAACATCGTTTTCCGTATCATCGGACATACAGAGCCGTTACTCTCACCATAATCAAACTGCATGCAACCTTCAGGAGGCGCGACCATGCGACTGCAGAGGACTGCCACTATCATCATCACGTTTCTGGTGTTCATCATCCTTCCCCAGGCGGGATATGCCCAGGTCCCGGATCATATCGATTGGTACGTTTCCATCCAGAACGGAAATAACAGGAATGACGGAACATCTCCGGCGACACCCCTGAAGAACATCGACAAGGCAGTGAAGAAGGCCGCCCCCGGTGACGTCATTGCGGTGGCGGAAGGAGTATACGCCGGGACACGTGGATGCGGATACATCATCTGCGACAAACCGGTACAGCTTTATGGCGGCTATTCCCTCGATTTCTCCGCGCGGGACAACGTCGCACATGCCACGCTGTTTCAGCCTCTGAACAAAAAAAGTCAGCGCAAAGCGTTCCTGCTTTGCGAGAAAAACGTTGACGGACTGGTCATCGACGGTTTCGTCTTTGACATGGGGGAGCGGAATTCCTACGATGACGAGGAAGGCCGTCCCGAGGGAGTCGAAACGGGTATGCTGCTCCTTCCACCGAAGAAGAACCGGGCGAAGGGCGACAAGGCGACGGTAACCGAACAATGCGTGTACGTGCGAACGAACCCGAAGGGAGGGGACGTCACCATCCGTAACAACGTTTTTGTCAACGGGGCGAAGTTCGGAATCCAGGCGGGACACAAAGGCGGGACCTTCGTTGTGCACAACAATGTTTTTGTTTCCAACCGGATGGCAGCCATCGAAATTTTCGGCACGGGAGGGAAGAAAGCGCCCAATCCGGCAAATTGGGAAAAGGACGGGCACGTCGAGATCGCCCACAACACCATTCTGTTCACATGGAGCAGGCGGAAGGATTTCCAGGACATGGGCTACGGGGTGCGGGTTATGACCAAGTTGTCCTATGACATTCATCACAATATCATCGGCGGCAATATCATGGCCGGCGTGGACAATAGCCGTTTCAACAAGGATGAATGGCTGAAGCTCAACAACAATATCTTCTTTGTGAACAAAGGTGGGGACCTCGAGTACAGTCCTGAGAGCAACACCAAGGAGCTCATTAACGCTGACGAGTTCGAGGATCTTGAGTTCGCCAGCGTCGAGGGAAACCGGAATATGATCCCGGAGGGACTGCCGGTCGATAAGAACTACCTGCAGGGATATCTCAGTGCGCGGTACAGCGAACAGACCGATCTCGACCGCGATTCCCCCGCAAATCAGTGGCGATCGATGCTCGGGCTGAATCTCCAGGGAACAATGACTTCGAAGGCCACGATGTACGGCAACCGCTATCCCTGGAAGAAGGCGCTGGAACTGTTCGGTGCCGTACCGGGGTACGGAGCGCAGCACATGCGGTAACAACTTCCCCGGTCCTTCACTGCATCAAAAACGAAAAACCCCCTCAACTGAGGGAGCCCCTCAACTGAGGGGCTTTCTTTGTGCGGGACTTCATCGCCTCATTCCGCAACTTGTGCGTTGATCCACCGGGGGAGATGAGATTCGTTTTCAGGGATTTGGTACAATTGAAAAACTGCTGAAGGTTGATTTTTCAGGGTAGATCATCTGATTCAGATCGTCATTTCGGTTTCATTCAACCTGAAATGGCAGAACTCCCCCACGTTGCTGTATCCGTATCCCGTCGCAAGTCGGAATGTGGATGAATTTTGACAAATCCGTGACACCATCGGTCATGGAAATTGCCTACTTCCCGGTGTGCGAGTGCCAGCATATCCACACCTTCCCAGAGCATCAGATGAAAACGAGATCTTGCATGATTGTCACAGCAGCCTGCCTCTGTCTGTTCCTCACGGGCGGATGCAACGAAAGCGAGGTTGTGAATCCTGCTCCCGATGATGGCGAAACTGTCGAGGTCGAATCGACCTGGGATATCATTCTTACGGGGGATGATACGCTTCATGCCGAATTCTCCTTAGTGAGGGCTGAGGCAGCAGGATCCAGTTTGCGCACCGCGCGCCTGGACCTGCCAGATCGCTGCATCACACTGTATGGCGCCGCTTCCGGGATCAGTCCGAGCGCCGGTAGATTCGCCGCTCTTGATTCCAGTGGTGTCCTTCGCTGCAATGGCGGCATCGATAGGTTCTGTTTTGTGAGTACGAAAACCATCCTCGCCGTGAATCGTGCGGAGCTCCATCGTTCTACGGACGGGGGATGGAACTGGACATCGGTTACGCCACCGGCACCGAACATGGGAACCGCCATCTACTCCCATTCCGGCAATACATCCGGGCTGCTGTTTGCAGGACACACGGGCTCATCCCCACACGGAGGAATTTCCCTGTCTTCGGATCAGGGCCGGAACTGGGCATGGATTGGACCCGCTGGCATGAGTGTATGGTCGCTCGAAGTCAATCGGCAAACCGGGACGTTATTTGCGATTGTGGGCTATTATGGAGATATGGACGTGTATCGTTCCAGGGACGCAGGTGTCACATGGGAGAAACGGTACACCGCAGCATGGACACATCCATATTCCGGGGCGGATGACGAGGGAGGAATTTACATCTGCTCACATTCTGGCAGAATCGCGCAGTCTCGGGATGACGGGGAAAGCTGGTCGGAGACATCGATTTCACCCGCATGCGATGTCATCCATTGTTTCGGTGTAAGTGGCGACGGCCTGCTCCTTGCCGCCGGAATCGTCGGTGGAGCGTTCATGTCCACCGATCGCGGAGCGACCTGGAGCAATGTTAAATCTGGGCTGTCTGGCGTGGCGACTCTGGAAAGCGCTCTTCCACTTGGCAATGATCGCTGGTTGCTGGGATCCAGCAGGGGATTATACGGCAGAAGGACATCCGATGAAGAATGGACACGTATGGCGCCTGCACTGGACAATCTCGGTATCGGCGGAATCTCCAAATCCCCTGACGGCAGCATCTGGCTCAGTGGTGACAGACACATCTACTGCTCCACGGATCAAGGTGCGACAGCTTCACGTATGGATAGAGAACCTCGTTTCTGTACGCTGGAATACAAAATCGAAGTGGATAGTATCACGGGAGTGTATACGGAAGAAGAGTTCGAGAATAGGCTGCGCAAAGTATGGGCACTCCATGGGAGGCGCGTCGCCCGGTAATGTTTCATATGCCGGTCAAGCACCCCCCCCCGAATCAAACGAAGACGAGTCGATCGATGGTAAACCACGGTGATAGATTGGAGACAGTGAATAGAGGAGAATCATGAAACTGCGTTCCATTTGGCGCCATGCTCGCACACTTTTTCTCGGATGTGTCATTGCCTTTACTGGCTGCAGCGGAAGCGATGAACACGCACCGACTGCCCCGTCTCTACCAGAGAAGGGCTACGTTTGGCGGTTCGAAACGGGATGGTCCATTTTCTCCTCACCTGCGGTATCAAACGGTGTCGTCTATTTCGGGAGCTCTGACAGTCGCTTCTATTCTGTGGATGCGTCCAGCGGACAGAAGCGATGGGAGTTCAAACCGTATCCGGGTGGCAAATTTGCTTCTTCACCGGCTGTCTCAGACAGTGTCATCTATGTCGGGTGTGATGACCACAATCTCTACGCGGTGGGGGCATACTACGGGGAGAAGCGATGGACGTTCAACACCTTCTTCGGAGCGATTCAATCGTCTCCGACCGTCGTAGACGATGTGGTGTATGTCGGATGTGACGATGGTCGACTGTACGCAGTGGACGCCCAGAGCGGCCAGGAGAGATGGCAGTTCGCAACAGGATCGACATGGAAATTCGCAAGGGGAGCGCAGGTGAAATCGCGTCCAGCTGTCTCGAACGGTCTGGTTTACTTCGGAAGCAGTGACAGCTGTCTCTACGCGGTGGATGTCCATTCTGGGCAGCAGCGATGGAAGGTCAGGACCGAGGACGCGGTCTGGTCTTCACCCGCCGTCGTTGATGGTACTGTCTACGTCGGAGGCAGAGATTCACATCTCTACGCAATGGATGCACAGAGCGGGCAACTGCGATGGAAGTATAAAACCAGGGGGATCGTTTCTTCCTCACCGGCAGTTTCCCGCGGTGTGGTATACGTCGGAAGCAGAGACAGCTCCTTCTATGCCGTGGATGCCCAAAGCGGGAGAATGCTATGGGAGTTCCGAACAGCAGGAGAAATCTACTCCTCACCTGCGGTATCGGATGACGTGGTCTATTTCGGAAGCGGGGATCGAAATCTCTACGCAGTTCATGCAATGCTTGGTCAGGAGCTGTGGAGATTCAGTACGGGCGGTGGCGTTCATTCCTCTCCGACGGTGATCAATGGGATGATCTACTTCGGAAGCTATGACAACTGCCTCTACGCGTTGGAAAAGTAGATCATTCGCAAGATGAGGGGCTTTCGGGGGCTTTGCGGGACCTCATCGCCTCATTCCGCAACTTGTGTCTTGATCTGCCGGCGGAGATGGGGCTTATTTTCAATGAACTGGATCAGCTGACAAATCTACTGGTCCCAACATGAGGCAGGAAAAATAGGCGAATCTTTGCATTATTCATGGCCTTGATGTATACTGAGCCGAACAGCCGTAACCGACAATTAGACGGAGCAGTAACCGACAAATAGACGGCACTGTGACCGGCATTCGGACGAAGCTGTATTCGACAATCAGGCAATGACGAGTCAAATGGATACCACGTACCCGGCTGAGAGAAACGAGATCTATCCCCGCACGG
>CAJXVM010000023.1 GCA_913061095.1 uncultured Ignavibacteria bacterium | reverse complement strand
GTTGACGATGTTCACGTTTTTTTGTGTGGAACGGCGCGGTTACTGCTTCTTCAGCACCGTGTGCTGTGTCATCACGAGCCTGCCGCCCATGCGGAAAACGGTATTGAACTCCACGGCGCTTTCATCGGGAAAAGTAATGTTCAGATCCTGTGTGGTCACGATACCCTGGATCACATCCCTGGCCTCGAGGGTGACTGCAGGTGGGTCGGATTCATCCGCGCTGCCACGAAACAGATTTACTTCACCACTGCTGGTTGCCTCGAGCATGGAGATGCCGCCGTGTCTCGAATCCGGGAGGAGGCAGAGAGACCAGTGATGGCTTTTATAGTCCGGCACATCGAAAGACCCTTCGAGCAAAACGCCTTCTCCTCCAAGCATCGGCCGTCCTTCGAGACGGAATGGCCACACCATGTTTTCATCCACGCCCTCCTGAGTGCTGACGATATTTCCTTCCCACACACCGAGAAATCGCTGAAACAGAGCGCTCTGCGAGACGGGAGGCGGAGGAGAAGATGTGACCGCCACGTCCGATCCGACGGCGTCCAGCTTCAGATCGGCGGTCCACATCTCGCCGCCTTTGAGGAGAAGGGATCCGAAGACGATGCTGTCCGCTTCTTCCGCAACATCGAGAACAAGCGTGAATTCCTTCCAGTCCGAGGTGCCCGTAAGCGGTTCGTCCTCCGTATTGTCGAACGCGAGCGCGTTGTGTTTCGCGTCGTCGACGCGCAGCCAGAGCAGGGCACCCTGCTCCACATCGGCGGTGCGAAGCGATGCCGTGAGGCGGACCCGTTTGCCGCGATAGGGCGCGGCGCCGATGGACGTCATCCACGTCCCGAATCCATTGGTTTCCTCCGTGATGGAATGGATGAATCCGCATCCGTCCGTCCCCGGAGCGACAGCCGGATCTCCACCCATCTCGTATTCCTGAGGATGGCTTCCGCTGGCAGCCCATTCCAGTTCCGTCTGCGCTGTCGCGAATGCGGAAAGCACTGCAAAGGCGAGCAGTGCGCACAGTCCCCGCCACGTCGATCGAATCCATGGGTTCGTCATGAGAGACACCTCCTGCTTCTTTTTTGAGGATGTATGCGTACATGCGTTCGCTCCCACCCGTGCCGAACACGGGCGGAGAAGCATGCGATGGATTCGAACAGTCGTGGTGATGAGACAGTCGCAGTATGAATCTCTTTTTCCACAATGTCAATGGGTGATACCACCTATTTTTACAGATCACCTGATACGCCGCGGTGCTCTCGCCGGGGGTGTATTGCTTTTCTACTTCATGAGCATCATCGTTCTCGAAACGGTCTGTCCGTTCCACCGCAGCCGGTAGACATAGATGCCGGAGGGGAGTCCCGCAGCGTCGAAGACGACGCGGTGCGTGCCTCCGGAGTGCGCATCATTGACGAGCGTCCTGATGCGGCGGCCCAGCAGGTCATGCACGTTCAGCTGCACGGTTCCCTGCGAGGGAAGGGCGTAGCGAATGTGCGTCACCGGATTGAAGGGATTGGGGAAGTTCTGTTCGAGGCGGATTGCATGTGGGATCGGGACATCCGCGATATCCGTGATCCCGTCGACGATGAGGTTGACGATGACGGTCTCGCACGCGGGATCGTTGCATGCGATTTTCAGCGGATCCTGCGTGATCCCTTTTTCCGTCGGCGTGCAGCGGACGACTCTGGTCGCCGTGTCTCCCGGTGCGAGTGTGAAACAGCAGGCGTCGTCAAGCGTGAAGGGACAGGCCGCATCCCCGCTGATCAGCAGGGTGTCAACAATCAGCGGTCCGTCACCGGCATTCGTGATGACCAGTTCCCGCGTCACGGTGTTGTTCAGCTCGACCGCCCCGAAATGAAGCGTCCTCGTACTGATACTGATGTGCGGTGTGCGTCCTGATTCGCCATTGACCCGCAGCGGCACTGTCACGTCCGGGTATTCCGGGTCGCTGCTCAGGATGTGCAGCGCGTCGCGCTTTTCTCCTCCCTCCACCGGCGTGCAGCGCACTGTCAGCGACGTCCACTGTCGTGGATGAAGGGTGAACGGACCGGGGTCATGGATGCCGAAGGGCACGGGATCGCTTCCCCGGATCGGCAGGGCGTCGATGGACAGATCTCCTGTGCCGATATTCGTAATGGTCAGCGTCCGGTACGCCTTCCGGCCAATCCGTACGTCCCCGAAATCCAGTGCGGGCGGACTGACACGGACGAACGGGATGCTGTCCGTGACGCTTTCGGCGAGCAGGTCAATCTGCAGTGCGGGAGTGAACGGATCACTGCTCGCGACACGCAGCGTGCTCTGCCATGCGTCCTTCACCCGCGGCGTGCAGGTGATCGATCGGGTCGTTTTTTCCCCGGGATCGAGACGGAAGGGCGTCGGGTCAACGACACGGAACGGAACGGCTCCCGCATCCATGATCTGCAGCGTGTCGATAGAGAGAATCCCTTTCCCCGTATTGGAAATCTCGAGCTGCATCTGCACCATGTCGTTCACCATGACGTACCCGAAGTCGAGCGTGCCCGGTGAGCAGCTGATGCGGGGGACAAGGTCATTGTTCCTGTAATAGAGGAGGTCCCCCGATCCTTCCTGCGCGGCAATTACGAGCTCATCGTTCCCGTCTCCGTCGATATCCGCGGTGCAGGATCCCCGGGCGCTCGGCAGGTTCGCGTCGATGTATTTTCGCAGCCATGTGTCTCCCTGTTTTTGATACCAGACCACGATGTCCTCATGATAGCTCGTGGCCACGATCTCCCTGGTCGGACCGCCGTCGATCTCGAGCATCTCAACACGTCCGGGTACCCCCAGCGTTGAATCCACGAGCTCACTGGTCCAGGACACCTCGGCGCCATTCCGGATCTGTCTGCAGAGCACCACGGCATGGCCGGGCGCGCCGCCCGCCACGACATCCAGATCGCCATCATAGTCGTAGTCGCCGACGGTGACGGCTCGTGCGTTCGGCAGCAGTGTGTCGATCGGATGCTCTTTCCAGACCAGGCCCTGCCGCTGCGATTCGAACCACACGACTCTGTCTTTTCCTTTCATGCCCGTGACGATATCCGGATCGCCATCCTCGTCCATATCACGGAGAACGATCTGTCCCCCCTGAACACCGGCCGTTTCATGAATGGGCCGTAACGACCACGCGATCGGTGAGCCACCCGTATTCTCGACCCAGATGAGGATGTTGTCCCAATCCACTGACAGGAGGATGTCGTTATCCCCGTCACCGTCTATATCGCCGACGTCAACCCAGGTTGCTCCGGTTGCATTATCAGCACGATACGCAATGACATCCTGCGGCCAGGTGCCGGCCGGGAGACTGTTCCTATACCATGCGAGAGCGATGTCGATACTGCCTGCGGTGGTATAGCTCGCGGCGGCGACATCGGGCAGCGTATCACCGTCGAAATCCGCGATGCCGACACCCATGGGCACTGCCTGACCAGTTCCAATGGCATGCCTGCTCCACGAGACATTGTCCCCGGCGTTTTCGAACCAGAAAATTCTGTTATCCTTCCAGTCAGCGACCACGACATCCTGATCGCCGTCACGATCCATGTCCGCCACGCGCGGCATGACCGGTGCGACCATTCCGGAATCGATCACGATTTTCTGCCACTCCTGGCAGTGCAGCGGCGCGGACATGCACAACACGGCCGCGACAATCATTGCCGCGGAACAGAGCGGTCGGTGCAGGGAAGTTCGGGTTCGGGATGGTTCTTGCATGAGAGCCTCCATGGATTCCGTTCGTGCGCATTCGCTTACTTGAGCAGTGTCATGGTTCGCGAGACGGACCGTCCGTTCCACCGCAGCCGGCAGACATAGATACCCGGGGGGAGCCCTGCCGCGTCGAAGACGACCCGGTGCGTGCCTCCGGATTGCGCATCATTGACGAGCGTGGCGATGCGGCGGCCGAGCAGATCATGCACGCTCAGCTGCACGGTTCCGAACGAGGGAAGGGCATAGCGGATTTCCGTTGCCGGGTTGAAGGGATTGGGGAAGTTCTGTTCGAGGCGGATGCCGTGCGGGCGCGGTGCATCCGCGACATCCGTGATGCCGTCGACGATGAGGTCCACGTACAGGTGCGGGCACGACGCATCGTTGCATGCGATGTGCAGTGACACCCGCGCAATCCCTGCGCTGTCCGGTGTGCAGGTGATGATTCTGTATTCGGTGTCACCGGGATCGAGCCTGAAAGAAGACGGGTCTTCAAGACGGAACGGACAGGATCCGAAGCCGAGGACTTCCAGCCGTTCGATCCTGAGCGGCGCATCGCCGATGTTCGTCACGGCGAGATCCTTTTGCGCGGTGCTGCCGACCGTCACGGTTCCGAAATGCACCGTCGTCGCATCGAGACTGATGTGTGGATCGAGTCCCCGCACCCCGTTGACGCGCACCGGCACCGACAGCGCCGCATGGTTCGGATCGCTGCTCCGGATGCGCAGCGTCTCCTCCAACATGCCCACGACCGTCGGTGTACAGCGTATCTCACGGCCTGCTGTTCTTCGTACATCGAGGCTGAAGGAAGCGGGATCGGTGATGGTGAAGGGAACAGGCCCGGTGCCATCGATCTGCAGGGAATCGATGAAGAGTCTTCCCGTGCCGATATTCGTTATCTCGAATGTCATGTGCGCGGTGCTGCCGATTTTGACGTCTCCGAAATCCAGCAAGGCCGGACTGCAGCTGACCCGCGGAATCCGGTCGGTGACGCCGTCAACGATGAGGTTGATGTACAGCGGGGAAGCATACGCGTCGTTGCTCCGGATGCGCAATGTCGCTTTTGTCACACCCTGCTGTGTTGGCGCACAGCTGATCCGTGGGCTGATGTGTTTGCCCGCGGCCAGACGGTACGGCCCCGGATCATCAATGCTGAATGCGGCGGCTCCGGAACCCATGATTTCCAGGGGCTCGATGGTGAGGACGCCATGTCCGCTGTTGGTAATCGTGAGCGGCATCCGCCCCGTGTCGTCAATCATGACGTTCCCGAAATCGAGTGTGGCGGGTGTATAGCTGATGTGGGGCAGCAGATCGAGGTTCCTGTAATACACGAGTTTGCCCGATCCCTCCTGTGCCGCGACGATGAGCTCGTCGATCCCGTCTCCGTTGATATCCGCCGTGCAGGATCCGCGGGCGCTTTTCAGATCGCTGTCGATGAATTCCCTGTGCCACGTCTGATTGACCTTTCGATACCAGGTCACGATTCCCTCGTTATAGCTCGTCGCCACGACTTCCTTCGTCGGCCCTCCATCGATCTCGAGCATCTCGACACGTCCCGGCACCTTGAGCGTTGAATCCAGAATAGACTTGATCCATGCGATGGCTCCGTGTCCGACCTGTTCATAGCGCACCACCGGTTGATTGCTAGTGCTGTCGCCGCCCGCCACGACATCTAGGTCGCCGTCATAGTCGATATCCCCGACCGTGACGGCCCGCGCTCCCGGGAGCCATCTGTCGATCACATGTTCGGTCCACTCGCTGCCCTGCCGCCGTGATTCCAGCCAGACGAGTTTGTT
Organism: uncultured Ignavibacteria bacterium; assembly: GCA_913061095.1. Lineage (GTDB taxonomy): Bacteria > Bacteroidota > Ignavibacteria > SZUA-365 > SZUA-365 > BM516. The sequence continues at coordinate 73,654 of CAJXVM010000023.1, read as the reverse complement.
TTCATTCCTCATCGCCGCGACGATATCCAGGTCACCGTCCTCATCCATATCGCAGAGGGAAATCTGTCCGCCACCGATTCCATTCGCCTTCTCAATGGGTCTTCGCCACCACGAGACCGGTGTTCCGCCCGCATTCTGGTACCACGTGAGCAGATTGTCCAGGTGAACCGACATGAGAATGTCAACAGCGCCGTCGCCGTCGATGTCACCGACATCGACCCAGGAGGCACCGTCGGCGTTTTCCTCACGGTAGGCGAGGATGTCCTGCGGCCAGTCGCCGACCGGGAGATCATTTCTGTAGCAGGCGAGCGCAATGGAATAATAGCCCGCGACAGCGATGTCGGGTTTCACGTCGCCGTCGAAATCCGCGATCCCGACACCCATGGCCGACAGGTGGCCGGCGTTTATGAGATGTCGGGTCCACCGGACATTGTTCCCTGCATTTTCAAACCAGTATACGCGGGCTATCGACCAGTCTGATACCACGACATCCTGGTCGCCGTCACCGTCGATGTCGGCCACGCGTGGCATGACAGGTGTCACCATCATGGAATCAATCACGATTTTCTCCCATCGCTGGCAGTGCAGCGGCGCCGTCAGGAACAGCACTGCGGCGACGATCATCACTGCGCAACCGGCAGGTCGGAGCATGGTCGTCCGCGTTCGGGGGTGGTGTCGCATGAGTTCCTCCACTGGCAGCTGAACGGGGATGGATTGCGAGACGAATCTGCATCACTTCAGGACATGAGATGGACACGGGTGCATGTTTCATCACGTTTCAGGCACGCTGACGTCAGAGCGGTTCCGGAGCATACGGGAGCACGTTCACACACGCAGAAGCACCCTGCGCTGAAGCAGGTGCCGCGGCCATGATGATGTTCACATGTACGGGATGACTACGTCCCTTATATCGGCAAATATCGATGAATTGTCAATAGGTGGTACCACCCAATTCTTCCAGGGAGGCATTGGATTTGAATATTACCCGGATAAAACCGAATTATACCCGGGTAAAAACCCTATTTTACCCGGGTAAAAATATGCGCTGCCTAACTATATATAGCGCTTGACAACGGGTACGGATTCGGTATATTGGAACGTCACCCATTTCATGCAGTACGCAGTACGCAGTATGCAGTACGCAGTATGCAGTACGCAGTATGCAGGAGGCAGTACGCTGTCTCGTGGTGCTGCCGGATATATCATATTCACACAATGAGGAGGATTGTGCCATGAGAACCATGACCGCGGCTGCGGCCGCACTTTGCGTCTTTGCGTTTCTCGCCGCGCCGCTCGCGGCACAGGAATGGACCGACGAACAGAAGGAGGTGTGGGAATCCGTGGAGGCCTATACGAAGCTCGCCATGGAAGGGGATGTGGAAGGATTTCTCGAGGTGTTTCATCCGGACTTCGTCGGATGGCATAAGGGCTCACCCGTGCCGGATACCTATGATAAGCGAGTGAAGATGATGCAGTTTTTCCTGCCGCTGGCGAAGGTGCTTTACTACGATATCACTCCCCTCGCGATCAGGGTGCATGGGGACGTGGCCATCGTCCATTACCTCTACAGCGATCTCAGCGCCATGGGCGAGGGTGGTGAGCCGGACTGGAAACAGGGCCGCTGGACGGACATCCTTCTCAAGCAGGATGGCAAATGGCTGCTCATCGCCGATCACGGCGGACCGGACGACGACGGTGAGAATGAAGACGACTGATCGCCGCGCCTGGCGATTCGTCTATTGTGACAGACCGCTGATTGAGCCGGTTCGCCGGAATCGACTAACCGCCGGTGTTCGCGGGTCGCCGGCAGTGGCGGCTCACAGAGGCTGACAGACGGCTGCGGGCGACGCGCCGATGTGAGCGCGTCGCCGCTGTGCCAGAATGATCTCAATAGAGCAGCAGGCTCTTCGTCTGCTGCATATCTCCGCCGCGAGCCGTCACCAGGTAGATCCCTGCCGGAACGGTCGCGATGCTCCCTGCGGCGGCATTCCATCTGAACACATGCCTGCCGGCATCGTACGAGGCATTCGCGATGACGGCGATTTCCCGTCCGAGCAGGTCGTGTACGGACACGCGCAGCGGTGTGGGTTTGCGCAGTGATACGGTGACGGCGACGGCATCCCGCGCGGGATTCGGCGCGATGTCGAGCTGCATCGCGGCTGCCGGTGGATTGTGCGTCGCGACGCCCACCGTGCCTTCCTCGAAGACGCGAATCCCGCCGCTTGAGGGAACGTACAGTTTCCCGTCGGCGGGGATGGGCTGACCGAGATACGACGCCTCCCTGTTCTCGAAGACGAGCGTGCCGTCGGAGAGACGGAATCCCCACAGCGCATCATTGACATAGTCCGTCACGTACACGGTGTTTCCGACGATGACCGGGGAGAACACCCCTTCCGTCTCGAAGAAGTATGACCAGATGCGGTCGCCGCTGCTTCGGTCCAGCGCGACGAGCCCACCGACACCGGTTGTGTCCTCCCAGATCCCCACGCAGAGCACATCGTCGCTGAGCGCAAGACAGCCGGTCGAAAACTGCGCGAAGAAGCGGACCTCCGGGAACGGCGCGGTCCATTGCACTGCGCCGTCGGTTTTGCTGACGGCGCGTACTGCCCAGCGGTCGGACGCATACAGCGCGTCATCGGCGGCGATCACGTGTCCGTAGGACCGTTCGTCGGCGGGGATGCTCCAGATTTCCTGGCCGGTCAGCTTTTCGATAGCGGTGAGCACACGGTCACCGACGACATAGACTGCGTCATCATCGACCGCCGGTGTGGTCTGTGCGTCGAACGACGCGTATGACCAGAGCAGCGCACCCGCCGTGAGATCGATACAGTGGAGGCTGTCGGTAACGATATAGGCCCTGTCGCCGTCGATGATGGCATTCCGCGAGTAGGCGGAGCCGATCGGGACGGACCATGCGAGGGTGCCGTCCTGCCGGTGCAGCGCGTAGAGTGCCGTCGCATGCTGTCCGCTGACGAGCACCAGTTCATCGGTCACGGCGGGGACATGGTTCATGCTTCCTGTGGTTGCCGGGATGTCGAAGGTCCAGAGTATCGAACCGCTTCCGGCGTCGATCGCGGTGAGTCTGTTCGGATCTCCGCTCGACGCCGCATACAGGGTTCCGTCGGAATACGACAGGACCTGCAGCCGGCTGATCTGCAGCAGGCTCGGCGTCGCGGGACGCAGCGGCGGCTGCGGGATGCCGATGACGCAGCAGCATGTGCGGGAAGGATTGCCGCCCGCCATCGGCCAGTCCTGTGACGAAAGTGGTCCGGTTAGCAGGATCAGGATTACTGGGATCAATAAATGAGAGAGCAGACGGCTCCGGTGGATTGAACGTGTCATTTCTGCCTCCGTTGGATAACAGTGCAAGGCGGCGCGCCGATGCGACGTGTGGGCCGCATGGCCAGTGCCCGGGATAATGATGGATAATGTGATCTGAATATAATGCTTCCGTGGGAAACATGCACGTTTTTCCCGAGGAATTTCACAGGACAGTGCGGGAAGGGAAAGAAAACAGAAGAGCCCCGCCGGTGACGGGGCTCTGCTGCTGACGATCTGCATGTTGCACGGGACGTGCAATCGACCTGTCCTTACTTCATGAGGCTCATCGTGCGATGCAGTGTTCTGCCATTGCTCTTCAGCACGTAGAGATACGTGCCGCTCGCGAGACTGCTGCCATCGAAGAGCACGTTGTAGCTGCCCGCTGGCTGGAGTCCGTCGACCAGCGTTGCGACTTCACGTCCGTACAGGTCGTAGACCTTCAGGGAGACGTGATCGTCCATCGAAATGCTGTAGCGAATGGCGGTCGAGGGATTGAAGGGGTTCGGATAGTTCTGCTCGAGCGTGCAGACCTCCGGACCGACGGCGACGTGTCCGAACCGTCGCGCAACCATCTGTCCACAGTCGCTCGTCACGCCATAACCGTTGGCGATTCCATCGTCGATGGCTGGATTTCCGGCCATGTCATGCGTGACCTGCACCTGGAAGTCCGCCGTCGTGATGTTTCCGTTGCCGTCATCGACTGCCAGCGTGATCGTGTACACACGACCGTTCAGCTCACCGGCACGCTCCTTGCGCAGCATGACGCTCATGCAGTCTCCGGCGATCACGATGTCGTCGACGGTATTCCCGTCTCCATCACCGACAGCATTCTCGTATTCATCGCTGTAGACGGCCCAGATTTCGACATCATCAACCCCCAGCGAGGTGTTGCAGTTGTCAGTCACCGAGGCAACCATCTGCGGTACGGTAAAGGTTGCATATGTGTGATTCGGCGGCCACATCGAGAGGTCGGGATTGAGCGTCAGCACCGGCGGCGTCACGTCGTCGACAATGACGGTCTGCGGCTGCGTGCTGACATTACCGTTGCCATCGTCATAGGACCATGTGACGATGAATGTTCCCTGTGTATCGTAGTACAGCGGATCGGTCGTTGTTCCGTCTATTGCCCCTTCACAGTAATCCGTGGCGGTCGGAGTCGTCGTGATTTCGGCGTCACACTCTCCGGTCACAACAGGCAGCGGATCGACGTCCGGCACCGGCGCTTCGTTGTCGCAGAGGGCGATGGTCAGATCTTCCAGGACGGGAGAGATATCGTTTTCGGCATCGCCGACCAGCGTGACGCGAACCGTCAGCGAGGGACCGATGATGGCGTTTCCGGTGCCGCAGAGCGGGACACCATTGTAGGCAGTAATATCCACCCAGGGATCCGAACATGTGCGTGCTTCCACCTTGATCGACGTGCCGGCGGGTTTGATCTCATTCCAGCTCACGGTTCCCCACTCGGTCGTTGCATCGATACCCATCTGCGTGATGGTCCAGCTGCCGCTCCAGGTCGTGGCACCGAGTGCCACGGCGCCGGTCATGTCACTGTAGTTGTATGGACCGGCGTTTGCTCCGAGACTGACGGTCAGGTCAACGGCACCATTTCCTCCGTCCAGGGCCGGATCGATACGCATCACGTTGTCCGTCTGGTAATTCGTGACCCAGACTTTTCCGTACGTATCCACTGCGACACCGGTGGGTTGTACTCCGACAGGAATCACCTTGAGCACCGTTCCGATCGGACTCAGATGTGACACGTTCACACCGGTTGTCCCGCCACTGTTGGCAACCCAGATGTGCCCGTCTGAAGTAACGGCGACACCGCGGTCGTAGTTACTTCCTGACGTGCCCCAGGTATTGAGAATCGTTCCGTCCGGGTCGATCTTCACGACGGAATTTCCGTGATACGTCGTGTTGTAGATATTCCCGGCGGGACCGATGCCGAGTCCGTAGGAATACGCGCCACTTACGGTTATATACGAGCTCGTAATCGGATCCGCTGTGACGTTGATGCGATACAGACGACCTGCTGCCAGGTTCGAGGACCACAGAACGCCGTTGCCGTCTATGAGTCCGCCGTACCCGCCACCGTCGGGATTGTGAACGGCGAGGCTAGCTCCGGTTTCTCCGTCCAGATGCTGATGGACCTTGTTTCCGTATCCCCCGGTCCAGACGTCGTTATTCGCGTCGACGGCAATGGTGCGGACATTCGTGCCGGCAGTACGGACATACCGGATAATACATTCGTCTTCGGCGGTCACTACGCCGCCGTTATTGTCCACCCCGCCGGTGTTCGTCCACGGCAGAATGCTGCCGAGTCCGACGGACGTATGAATGAGACCATCTCCGTCACGGTCTTCGGCGGTGCAATACTGATACGGCGGTGCAATATAGAGACCGGTTGGATTCGGTGTCCAGTCTTTGTTGCAACGCGTGCCACCGATCACAAGCCCGATTTTGACGACAGAGCCCTGTCCTCCCGACGCTTCGTTTCTGTTTCCAATCCACACGTTGCCGTAGAGGTCGACGGTTGTTCGCGAAGGATTTTTTCCCCGACCGTCAGGCGCCGTCCTGTATTCACCTAGTATCGCACCGGTGACGACATCGATTCGAACCGCTGTCCCGCGATCCGAGCAGGCCACCCAGATAAACGGCGGCGGGGCGGTTACTTCGTTGAGCTGCAGCTGGTCGTTGTTGGGACTGTCGTGATTGACGTTGATGAGATTGCCGAGGTCGAAGTCCGCGTCAAGCGTGTATGTCTTGCTGCACGGGACGGGCTGTGCGGACGCATCGAACGTGACAGCGCAGGTGAACAGCACGGCCAGTCCGATGGTCAATAAAGTGAAATGCTTCGTCATGATGTGCTTCCTTATCAACTGTTTCCAGGATATGCGTGCTGACATGATTCATGGGTTTCCGGGGCCGGTGAATATCGCGGCAGACATTGTTCTTTCGGGATCGGTGTGTCGGTTGCATCGCAGCATGTGATCGTCCATCTGACTCCGCTCGGTTCAATACGCAGCACGCGGACAAGCATCCCCTCGGCTCAGGCACAAAGTCTGCCCTGCGACCCACAGGATGCTGCCCCGCCGTAGTTCGTGTTCATGCGATTAGTCCCGTTCCGGTCGGGACCGGTTCGGGAAAAACGGTTTTCGCAAATGATGAAATGACGTACCGGGAAGGTATGGGGTCGCCCCTGAAAAGTCAATAAGAAGACCAATAAATCTGATAAAAATGTATATGACTGAATGCCCGACATGACGTCAGGTACATAAAACGGGCCCCGTCGCCGGGGCCCGCTCCCATGAGGTCATCGAGATGGCACTCAGCGTGCCAGCGCCATCTTGACGGTCTTTGTGAACGTCACGCCTGATGCATCTCCCGTCATGATGATCGTGGCGATATACGTTCCGTTCGGCAGGCCGGTGCCGTCGAACGCAGTTTCATGAAGTCCGCTGTCAACGCGTCCGTCGACGAGGACTGCCACCGTGCGTCCGAGCGCATCGGTAACAATCAGACGCGCATGACAGGATTCGGGTGCGTGGTAGCGAATGACGGTGCGCGGATTGAACGGATTCGGATAGTTCTGATCCATTGAGAAGCTGCTGGGAAGGCCGCCGTCCGGTTTCGGCGAACCGCCGTACCACGGGGTCATGCTGGACCAGTTCAGCTTCATGGCGATGTAGTCGAGGTTGTTGATCACGCCGTTGCCGTCGGTGTCCATGTAACAGCCGTCCGCCGTGTACCAGGGCGCGGCGGCCTGCGGTTTCCATTCGAGATAGGTGAACGGATTGGATTCCGCGTCGGCCTGGTAGCGTGCGGGACCAGTGAGCCAGCTCGATCGCATATTCGCATCGTAGATGTAGCGATTCAGGTCCCTGCGGTCGGAATAATTCACGATGCCGTCGTTGTTGGCGTCGCCCGGCCAGACCACACAGGGGAGACGGCCTTCGGGTACGAGCAGTAGCGCGGAGACATAGGGCATGTACTCACTGTACGCGTCGCAGCTGTTCTTCGTGTGGAACATGACCTCCATCCGATAATACCCTGGCGGCACGGAGGAGGGCAGCGTCAGGTATTCCGTGCCCTGCAGCGCGATACCGTATTTCTTCGGGGCGCTGAAGGTGGTTTCATACACGAGCTGATCGGTGACGGGATCGAAAAAGCGCACGGTGAATGTCACCGTCGAAGCAAATTCGGGGAAGCTCACGCCGTATTTGACTCCGATGGTGCCGGGCACCTCGGCAAAACCGGCCGGCATCCCCGCTTCGTCCACGAATTCGTATGTGAGACTTCCGGGAATGACGTAACAGGCCTCATCGGCCCCCCGGTAGGGATTGACGCGGTTCTGATGGTCGATGTCGATCGTCACCTCGGGCAGGAGAATTCCGAAGAGATCCGTATCATCATCCGACGGCGCATCGAGGTGCAGGTCGCCGATCAGGGGATTTTTAAACGTGATGGCCTTCGAGACCGAATGCTGATCCATGCCCGAGGCCGCCTGCAGTGCGGCGAGGTTCGCGCGGTTGCCCGACCAGTAGGCCATGACACTGCCGTTGGTGTAAAATGCGTTATAATCTGACGCCGTGATGATTGACGGACTCGACACATACCAGTTGCGTCCGTTCCCGTTGTTGTAGTAGATATTATTGTAGTATTCGTGATTCGATCCGCTGTACGTGTACACGTTGTATGCACTGCTGTACGAGGAATTGATGTATATCGTGTTGTGCGCGGCCAGCAGATCCTCGGTGTAGTAGGGACGGAGTCCGTAGGTCGTCGATGTGGTGTTGTGAATACTGATGAAATTGTTGACGAAGCGCGTTGTGCCGCTCATGGAGTAGTTGTTGCGATAGAGATAAATGCCGTAGCAGCGTGACGCATTGCTCGAGAGGAAGGAATTCCGCTCGATGTTCATGTCGTAACAGTAGTAGATATACGCGAGGTATTTGCTGCTGTATGTTGATGTGTGCTCGATCGTGTTATCGATGAGATCCGATTTCCCGAAGTAATACAGGTACCACGGCCGATAGTACTGCCCGGTGAAACGGCAGTTCTCGACGGTCAGGTGGTCCTCTGTCGACGTTGAGCCGCTGCCGTACATGTACAGGCCGTAACTGCCGCCCTGGAAGCTGCAGTTGCGGAAGGTGAGGTAGTGGTCGAGTGAGCCGCTCGGGGATTCCACCACGGCGGTGACATTCGAAATGCTGGTCGTCGAGGGGGAGATCATGTCGATGTTCTCGAACGTACAGTGCTCCGATCCGCCCTTGATGTGCAGACAGCGGCAGTTCGATGCATTCGTGGCGCTGAGTGTCAGGTTGCGCATCGTGACATAATTGGTTGCGTTGATATGCACGACGGGATTGCCGGTCTGGGAGTGATAGGTGACGGTTACGTCGGATCGGTTGCCTGTTTCGGATTCGAAGGTGATCGTGTTGACGCTGGAAACACCCGGAACGGCACCTCCGTACTTGTTTCCGCCGATCACGATCTGTTCGTTGTATGTACCCGGACGGATTTTGTACACGACGGGTCCACACAGACCGAATGCATGCAGATCGGTCAGCGCGGCGTCGAGTGTCTGATAATCAGGTGACGCGCCGCCAATGGTGAACACACCGTCCAGTGCCGCCTGCGTGGTCACCCGTGCAGTGTCATTGCGATTCACCGTATCCGGTACGCCGTTGGGCATGGTGGTCCATGCTACGATGTCGTACGGGACACCGGAGGCAAAATTCATGCCGCTGGCCAGCGTCACCTGTGTTTCCCGCGTTGTCATATTGAGCGTATCGAGCAGGCCCGACCAGCTGTAGGTGCTCTGCGGCGCGCCGTTGAGTGTCCAGTTGATGTTCGCCGACGTGAGCTGCTTCGTGCCATAATTCTTGAGCGTGACGATGACGTCATGCTGACCGGCGCAGAAGTTGATCGGTGAGTCGATCGAGGCGATGCCCGCGTCATTCGGCGCAGTGCTCTGGATTCCTGCGTACACCTCGACACGACCGATGCTGCCACTCGTCGTGCCCCACACCGGATCAAGAATAGGGGGCGGTCCCGACGGGTTATACATGAAATTCGTCTGCATCCCGAAACGATTAAGTGTGACTGGCTGACCAAGGACGCTAGAGTTATAAACGTTGCCGTACGAGTTGACCGCGTTAAAATCCGCCGGGGTAGCCTCCTGCCTGTGCCCGAGCACGCCGATGAAGTCACCCGTATTGACCTCGATATAACAGGGGATGACACTCGTCCCCGCGACGTTTCCCCAGAAACCGAGAACGGTGTAATTCGTGGTGCCGGTGGTAGAAGTCGGGGGAGGTCCCGTCAGTTTCACGATGAGAACGCACTGGTTGCCCGTTGTGCTCGCATCTGTAGGGACACGGACACCATAGATTGCGAAATCCGTCGGCGATGTGAACCAGAAGCCTCGTGACCACCCGGTGTAGGTACTCGAATGCGAGGGAAGCGGCATCATGGTCTGCGCCTGGACAGCGGGGATGTCCAGACAGGTCAGGATCATGAGCGTGAACAGTGCAGCCGTGAATACACGGCACGTTGTGGCAGATAGTCTCATACTGAGCCTCGTGGATGTGAAGAGTGACACAGTGGATGTATTGGAATCCATCTATCTACTATCGAGCATGCCGCTTCCTCCACAGCCCCCTGGCCGAATTCGAGTCATCCTATATGAAATATAATAATAAACGGAAAACAATGTACAAAGCAGTCCCTGGTCGGAAAAGTGACCTGTGAACAGACGGCGCGATTTCCATGCGGGATTTTTCCATGCGGGATTTGGGTTGTCTTGCGGGCGGTCAGAGTTTTGCGGACATGAAGTCGAGGTGGTCCCAGCCGTCACGGCAGATGTCGTGCAACTCGTCGACGAGGCGCTGCATTTCTGCGCTGTTGGAAAGCAGTTCGGCGGATCGCGTGACTGAGGCGGTATCGGCGCCGCGCTCGCGCAGCTGCTCATAGACTTCCTCGACTTCATCGCAGGCGAGCTGAACACTGAGATCGATGTTGTCGTGCAGCTGGGCGGTTGTGAGTGCGAGATCGGTCTCCTGTTCGAGCGCGGCGCGGATCTGGCGACTGAACGTCGCGAGGGCTTCGCAGACCTGACTGCGGTGGAAGCGCTGATGATAGCGGTGATAGGCCAGGATGCGTGCGTATGTGCGCAGTGTCGCTCGGTCGCGCGTACGGATGGTCGTGATCAGCACTTCGTAGAACAGGGAGACATAAGAGGTGAGTGTCTCGCGGTTCATGGCCCGGTAGTCGTTCTGTTCCTCGGCAATCTGGGCGAGGCGGATGTCCTGGTAGATGCGCTCCACCAGCTCGTCACGCAGCCGCAGCAGGCGGTTGTACAGCACGAGATTGGGCCGGCTTGCCGGGTGGAGCAGTGCCGCCTCGTTGCGCTGCCGCCAGATCTCGGGATGACTTTTCATGTTTTCCACGAGAATAAGCAGGCGCCGCTCGAGGTCGTAGCGCGGGGTGGATTTCCAGTCGAGCAGATCTTCGGTGCGGGAGGGATCGACGCGCAGGACGCGGTCGATGTAGCGTATCATCCATGGCTGCTCGAAGGGCTCGCGCCCGAACAGCCCGAGCACGAACTTCCGCAGCAGTACGCCGGGCAGCGCCAGCAGACGCGGGATGTGCCACGCCCGCGGCGTGTGTCCGACATAGCACATGTTCGCGGCATCATAGAGCTGCTGATGCGAGGTGGTGTCGGGCGGACTTGCGTTGTACACGGCGCAGGCCGGCAGCGCATTCGTGCGGTCAATGATTTTCAGAAGCAGAGCGATCAGATCCCTGATATGCAGATAGGGCACCGCGCTTTTCCCGCGTCCCCCGAGCATATGCGCATTCCATGCTCCCGAAAACCATGTTTTCAGGAAGGCGTACACCGGCGGATATTCGCACCAGTCACTGTACAGCGCCGCAAAGCGAATGATGCTGCGCGCGTATGGCGCGTCATGCGCGCGGATCAGCGTCTCCGCCTCGCGCTTGCTGCGCGCATAGGGGAAATCGGCGTCGGGCGGGGTATCTTCCGTAATGGCATCTCCGTCCTCCGGAAACCGGCAGGCCGCAAGGGAGCTGGCGTACATGAAATGACGAATCCCGAGCGTGTCAGCCAGTTCCAGCACGTTCCGTGTGCCTTCGACGTTCGTTCGGGTGTACTCGGGATTGTCGTTGTAGGTGAAATCGTAATATCCGGCCAGATGCAGGACGTAATCCGCGCCGCCGTTGGATTCGATGCAGCGCGACACCTCGAGCAGGGCGTCACGATGCGCGATATCCACCTGCGTCCATCGCTGGTTGGGATTGCGCGGAATGCCGGCCTCGAACTGCGAGCGCCGCGCGATGCAGAACAGGCGGAAGCGTCCGGCAACGGCTTCCAGAAAATGCCTTCCCACGAAACCCGAGGCGCCGGTGACGACGATACCTGGCAATGCGTGATTCATGCTGCTCCTTGCCTGTGATCCCTCGCAGCAATGTAGTAAAGAAGGAGTCGGAAATCCAGTACCTGAGCAGCCCGGGGACAGCGGGCGTGAAGATCGACATCCGGTGCGGAGGGGACTTGACATCCTCGCCGGAATCGCATAGTATTCGGATAATACTATCCATCATTATGTGTGCAGCCGCGGAGTGCGTCTGGAATCCGATTCCGCGGCGGCCCCCAGGAGCAATGCGATGAACAACGCAGAAACGGTCGTACGTGATCTTCTCTCGCATGCGGATGTCATGATCGACGGAGCGCGGGCGTGGGATGTCCGCGTGCATGACCGCCGGCTGTTCGAACGGCTTCTGCGCGAAGGAGTGCTCGGCATGGGGGAGTCGTACGTGGACGAATGGTGGGACTGCGACGATCTCGCCGAGTGTATCCGGCGCATCCTGTGCGCCGATCTCGAACATGTCGTGCGTCCATGGCGCCTGCTCCTGCCGGTGCTGCTTGCGCAGTTGACCAACCTGCAGAGCCGGGGCCGCGCCGCGAAGGACGTTCCCTCGCACTACGACCGCGGCAATGTGCTCTTCCGCGCCATGCTCGATACGCGGATGACGTATTCCTGCGGGTACTGGAAGGAGGCCGATGACCTCGATGCCGCACAGGAGGCCAAGCTCGACCTGGTCTGCCGCAAGCTCGGACTGCGTCGCGGCCAGCGCGTGCTCGACATCGGCTGCGGATGGGGCAGTTTCATGAAATTCGCGGCCGAGCGCTACGGTGTATCCGCCGTCGGTGTGACGCTGTCGGAAGAGCAGACCGAACTGGGCCGGGAACTCTGTGCTGGACTCCCGGTAGAAATTCGCCTGCAGGACTATCGCGACCTCGACGAGCGATTCGACCACGTCGTGTCCATCGGCATGTTCGAGCATGTGGGACCGTCGAATTACCGGACGTTCATGCAGATTGCGGAACGCTGTCTCGAGAATGACGGTCTTCTCCTTCTGCACACGATCGGATCAAACACGCGAAAAAACGCAACGGATCCATGGACGGACAAATACATCTTTCCCGGCGGGCGCCTCCCCGTCGCCGAGCAGATCATCGAGACCGCGAAGGGTCTGTTCATCATGGAGGACTGGCACAATTTTGGTGTCGATTACGCCAGGACGCTGGATGCATGGCACGAAAAGTTCGTTCGGAACTGGGACGGGCAGCTTTCGGAGCATTACGATCACCGCTTCTTCCGCATGTGGAAATATTTTCTGCAGAGCTGTTCGGGTTCATTCCGTGCCCGCCGCAATCAGCTCTGGCAGATCGTGTTTTCGAAGCGCGGAGTGCCGGGAGGATATATCTCAGTGCGGTGAGCACTGCATCATGAACATTCAAGAAGGGAGAATCATGAATCCGCCATCCGCACATTCCCGCCCCCGCTCCATTCCCCCGAAGCATCTTCAATGTGCCGTGGGCGTGCTCGCCATCGCCATCATCGCACTCGGTTGTTCATGGCTCACGAAGGGTGGGGTGCTGCTGCGGGATCGGGATCGAATTCCTCCGCCCCCTGTTCCGCCCGCGTGAAACGGACCCGCAGAAGAAGCAGGAAGCCGGCGATGAAATATGCGGAGAGGGAGAGGACGGCGAGGCGATAGCTGCCGGTGAACTGCAGGGCGAGCCCGAAGAGCAGGGGACTGAGCCAGCTGGTGCCGCGTTCGCTTATCTCGTAAATCCCGAAATACTCCGCTTCTCGTCCGGATGGGATCATCCGTGAAAAGGCCGCGCGGCTGAGAGACTGGCTGCCGACGAGCACCATGGCGGTCACGGCGGCCATGATATAGAAGTCGGTCTTGCCCTGCAGTAGCGCGAAGACATAGAGAGTAATAAGGATGTAGATACTCAGGGTGAGGAGGATGGTACGCTTCGTCCCCAGGAGGCGCGCGATACGTTCGAACAGCCAGGCACCGAACACGCCGACGAACTGCACGATGAGGATCACCTCGGCCAGGTCGCGCATGGCGAGTCCAATTTCCTCCTGGCCGAACTGCGTCGAGATCGTCGTAACGGTCTGAATACCGTCACTGTAGAGCAGGAAGGCGATGAGGAACAGCAGGGTCTGCGGATATTTCCGGATGCTGCGCAGGGTCTGCTTCAGCTCGCGGAAACCCGCGGTGATCAGCGGTCCGTTGCCCGTGCGCACGGTCCGCCGCTGCCTGAGGTACGAAAGCGCGAAGGTCCCGAACAGGAGCCACCAGACACCGCAGCTGGCGAGCGATATGCGTGCCGCGTCCAGTTCCTGCAGTCCGAACGCTTCGGCGGAAGCGACGAAAAGGTACTGCAGAACCAGGAGGATACCGCCGCCGAGGTAGCCGAGCCCCCACCCGGCCGCCGAGACGCGGTTGCGATGTTCCGGTGCGCAGATCTCCGGAAGGAACGCGTTGTAGAGGACGTCCGAAGCACCGAAAAAGATATTGCCGAAAAGGAACAGGATCCCGGCGAGGAGATATTCCTCCCCGCCGAGAAAGAGCATGGCAATGACGCTGCCGCTTCCCCCGATCATGCTGCATGCGAGCAGCAGCTTTTTCATGCGCGTGTAATCCGCCAGGGCGCCGATGAGGGGAAGCAGGCAGATCTGCAGGAGGACGGAGATGGAAATGAGATAGGGGTAGATGGCGCCGGGATGGACGGTGATCCCGAAGGGATGAACCATCCCGCTGTCATCCGCCGCCGCCGCGGCGAGAGTGGTAATGAACGGTCCGAAGAACACGGTGATGACGGATGTCGAGAACGACGCCGCGCCGAAATCGTAGAAACTCCATCCAACGACCTCACGTTCCAGGCCGCGTATCCCTGCTCCTCGCGTATCAGCACTCTCGTTCATTGCCCTGCTCCGATATTTTTCGATCGTGCCATCCTGTCATCGTTCCATTCTAGAAGTGCAGCTGCAGCCGCCCGGTAATGAGCCGGCCGATCTCCGCGCCGCCAATGTACTGCACGTGCCGGTGGTCGAGAATGTTCTGCACCGAGAGCACGAAATCCGGTCGCAGGGGAAGCGGCAGGGGGGCGCGCACAGCAAGGTCGACGAGGCTGTGTGCATCGATCCGCCCCTCGTAGACGCCGGACTTGAGCCGGAATCCGTTATTGAAGCGATAGCGCACCGTGCCCTGGATTCCGCTGGCAGGTTCGGTGTATTGCAGCGCAAGGGAGGCCTTGTGCTTCGGCACATTGAGCGAAAGTGGTCCCTTGCCTTCGACGTCGTCGAAGTACACGGTGCTGATCCAGCTGTAGCTGCCGCTGATGTTGAGGTTGGACAGCAGACCGGCGCGCAGCGACACATCCGCCCCCCAGTAGTCGATTGTGCCGTAATTGATCGGCGCCATGAGCAATTCGGTGCGCGATGCCGCCTGCGCGGGCGTGACCGTGCCGACCGGCACCTGTGCCATGCCCCCGGCCACGAGTGCCGCGAACTGCTGCGCCGCTTCCTCACCGATGACCGGCGAAGCGTTGGCATACAGGTAGGCAGTCGTCTGCTCGCCGTTGAGAAAGACATTCGGAGTGATCACGCGGGCGGGCGTGGTGAAGTTCTCGTACTCAGAGTGATAAACATCCAGACCGAGCTGGATGCGATCGCTGAGCATACCCTTGTAGCCGATTTCCATGGACTGCAGTCTCGTCGGCGTCAGTGCTTCGATATCCTGCACGGCGGATGGATCGATGGGATCGAAATCCTCGGTTTCGATATTCAGCGCGGCGAGTGTGCCGCCGACCTGTGCGGCATCCGGGGCGGGGATCATCGCGAGCAGCTGACGCGCGTCCTCCGGAAGATCAGGTGATGCGGATACGACCTGGACGACGGCATCCCAGTAGGCCGCAGCCTGTCCGACACCAAGTCCCATCGCGGGATCGGGATTGAAATTGGAATGGAACAGCAGGTCGCCTCCCGGGCGCTCGAAGGTGTAGCCGGATTTCGGCACGCCGACGTTGCGCAGTCCGTAGGTGAGCTGCGGGATGCCGATGCCGAAGACGTCGTCAGTGATCGGCAGGTCGAGAAAGAGATCGCTGATCACCGGCGTCTGATAGGCGCGGTTGTACGTCGCGCGGAAGCTGTGATTGTGCGAGGGAGAAAAACGCACTCCCGCACGGGGCGAGAAGACGGGGTCCTCCAGCACGCTGTGATAGTCCACGCGTCCGGCGAGAATCAGACCGAGCATGTCGCCGACGAGGCGTGTGTCGGACTGCAGGTAGGCGCCGAATTCATTGACGTCGTCGTTGTCTTCGTTGCGTCCCATGATGGTCCCGTCGGTTTCGGGCCGTGTCAGATACATGTCGATACCGTAGGTCAGACGTTCCCAGTCCGCCGGCGCGCTGGAATGTTGCACCTCGGCGACGATCTTTTTCGAGTTGTCCACGATTTTCTGGTTTTCACGCAGCAGGTAGGTGTCGCCGGCATCGTTGACATTGAGATAGACCTGGGCGAAGAAATCACCGCTTATGAATCGGCTCTGCACATGCGAGTACCTGAAGTTATCCGCCAGCACCGCGCCGTTGTCGGTCAGGTCCAGACCGCGCACCGCGGTGCTCTGTCCTGCGTTGAGGATCACGCTGCTGTTCTGCCCCAGCATATAGTCCAGCCGCGCATCGACCATGTACCGCTCCGGATCGCTGTCGTCAGGGTACGGCTCGCGGGGATCGGTGTACGTCCAGTCTTCCGCGCTCATATATCCCGCCGAGAGGCGGTACCCGAAACTCCCGCCGAGCGTGCCGGCATGGCGCGCCGTGGCGGACATCAGCGCCTGGTTTCCTCCCATGATCGACACGTCTGTGCCGCGGGAGGCGAAGGGCGACTTGGTAATGATATTCATCACACCGTTAGTGACGTTTGGTCCGTACAGCGCGGAACCCGGTCCGAGCACGACTTCGACCCGGTCGATGTCGGCGTCGGTGATACTCTGGAGGTAGGACACGTTCGCACGCAGCGAAGGCAGATTGGTCATGCGATTGTCGACCAGCGTGCGGATGGTGCCGTTGAAGATGTTGTTCAGTCCCCGCGCCGCGTATTCCCGCTGCAGTACGCCCTTCTGCGCCACGTCCACGCCCTGTACCCCCTGGAGATGATCGATCGGGGTCAGAGCGTTGCGCGCGGCGATATCGCGCGCGGTGATCACGGATACCGATGCCGGGGCGTCGAGCACCTTCTCTTTGCGGCGGGAGGCGGTGACGACCACTTCCTCGAGGTCGATGATGTTCTCTTTGAGTGCGATATCGAGCGTGACAGGAGCGGATGCTCCCACACGAATTTCCCGACTGTCTGTCTCATAGCCGAGGCAGGAGGTGACGATGCGCCACGTTCCGGCGGAAATTCCGTCCATGCGGAACGTTCCGGCGGCGTCCGTGTATGCTCCCCCGATGAATCGGCCGTTCTCGGGTTCCAGCACACGGATGTGCACACCCGGCAGCGACTCACCCGTGAGAGCGTCTGTGACAGTGCCCGTGACCGCGCCGTTCTGTGCCGTTGCCGTCCAGAGCATCGCCACGAGCAGTATCGCGGTCCATGCTGCATGTTGTCGTTTCATGATTCTCTCCTCTGACAGTGGTGATTGAAGGGATCGGGATTTCTATGCGTTACTGAGGTATATCCTTCCGGTATACGGCGAATCGCCGCCACGGACGCAGCCCGAAGCGTGTCGCGATGCGTTCCGATGCCGCATTGCCTTCGGTGATCCATGAGGAGTACATGCGGTCAAACCGCCGACCGTATTCGGTCATGTGACGGGCAAGCATCAATCCCGCGGCCGTGTTCTGGTAGTCGGGATGCAGTCCCATGGCAAACGTGACCAGCGAGCGCGATCGGCGTGCCCTGCGGCGCGCGTTCCACAGTGCCAGCGGACGGACCCGGCTTCTGATACCCCGGAATGCGGGGTTGATGTCCGGGAAGCTGATGAGTGCACCGGCAGGACGCGTGTCGTCATACACGAGAGCGAAACTTCCCGGCTGCCAGGCCGGCAGAAGAAAGCGCGCGGTGAAGAGATAGTCGTCCACGCTCATGCTGTCGCGACCCCAGTTCGCCGAGAATGCGGATTCGAAAATCGCGGCGAGGTCGCTGATGCCCGCTGCGAGGTCACGCATTCCGACAGTGCGGATACGGAATCGCCCTGTGCGGTCCGGGAGACGGGCCGCGAGAGATTCGAGCGTGCCCTGAAGAGAAGGATTCAGCCAGGTGCGCCCGTATCGTTCGATTTCGAATCCGGCCGCTTTGAACTGCGCGGCATACCATGGCGGAGAGCAGGCCTCGGAGAGGACATTCGGATCATCAAAGCGGTCAAGCTGCACGCCGGTGACGCCGGAGGTCGTAGGACTGAACGGTCCGTGAATACAGGTCGTGCCCGCCGTCGTGGCGAGGAATTCGGCCTCATTGAACAGCAGCTGTGCCGCGCGTGCGTCATCGATACATTCGAAGAATCCGAGAATTGCGGTTCGCTTTTCGCGGTTGCGGGGCAGGAGCAGAGAACAGCGTCCGACCGGTGTATCTCCGCGGCGGACGACGAGCAGAAACAGCTGCCGGCCGCGCAGCGCCGGATTCGCATCGGTATCGAGCAGCCGCTGCACCTCGAATTCCGGCAGCGGCACGGCGTGGGAATGCGCTTTCTGGATTCTGCGCTGCACATCCAGAAACTGCCTCCACTCCTTTCTGCTCTTCACCAATGTGATTTCGTACATGCAGCCTCCGTTGCCTTCCTGCGTCCGAGTGTGACGTTTGTTTCGATCGTCCGCATGGAATATGGGAGACGGCGGGGCGCGCGGTGTCACAAGGGTATGGGAGAGATGTCAAAGAATTGTCAGGATGATCGGGAGCTCGGATGCCGCGGGCCGAAGACACGCCGCAGGCGGGATCGAGGGCAAATAAAAAACCCCGCGCAATCGCGGGGCTCAGGTTCACATGATGACGGTTGGTCATTTCGCCAGCATCATCCATCGCGTGAGTTTCGTTCCGGCGGCGATCATCGTACAGAGGTAGGTGCCGCTGGGAAGATCACTCCCGCTGAACTGCAGCGTGTAGACGCCCGCGGACTGATATTCATTTCTCAGCGTTTCCACACAGCGACCGAGCGCGTCGTATACGGCGATCGTTACATCGCCATCGACGGGAAGGCTGTACTCGATTGTTGTCGACGGATTGAAGGGATTGGGATAATTCTGACGCAGTGCGAGTTCACCGGGAAGGCGCGCATCGTCAGAAGCAGCATACTTCGGAATCGAGGTGCACGCATCATAATGCAGGAACGGCGCGACTTTTGGTGTCACTGCGTTGTAGGCAGTGATCAGTTTATTGACGAAGAGGGAGACCGGCTCGTAGGAATACCAGGCATGTTTCGAATCCACTGCCCACGCAACGGTCTTCGGCACGCCGCAGATCGCGATGCTTTCCTGTCCGGAGAGGAACGGGAAGGCCTGCATCACAGTGGGAGTTCCATACATCGGTCTGCCGCCGACGATGGTGAGCATGATATCCTGTGCGTACGTATCGAGCAGGTCCTCATACGGATCGGACGACTGCTTCGGGATGACGGTGATATCCGCCTGCTTTCCCGCTGCGATCGATCCGATGCGATGCTTCAGGCCGAGTGCGTCCGCCGCGTTTACCGTGACGAATTCCGCGAACTGCCGGGCGGAAATACTGCCGTTCCAGTTCGCATTGCTCCACGATTCCGCAAAGCGCATTTCTTCGAGGATATTGAACTCTCCGGATTCGGTCCAGTCCGGTGCCAGTGCGACGTTTACGCCTTTCGCCAGAGCCGCGGGTACGTCCGCCGTGGCGCTGTAGAGAAGCACATTGCTCTTCGGTGACCAGATCAGATGTGCGTTCACGGCGGCCATGTCGGCGAATTCCGCGGATGTCAGGGGCACGCCGTGGATGATGGATACGCGGCCACTCAGGGCTCCGGCGTTTTTCAGCTGATAGAACTCAGCCAGCGAGCTTGCATCGGTTCCCTCACAGAGGTGCATGACGAAACGATCCCAGTACTGCGACAGGAGCGTGGGCATATTGGCATTGAGTGGGGACACCAAATGACGGATGCGTGCGGGAGAGCGTTCAGCGTTATTGATGCCGATACCCTGCAGTGCATAATCCTGGCTACCCCATCCGTTGCAGTTCGCGCCCTGCCAGGTGGTTGTGCCCGCGCACAGCGCGCGCAATTCTCCCAGCTTGATGACGTTGAGGGTGTTATCCGAGCCGGATGTCGCGAAGCTGATGAGGTTGGAACGCTGTGTTTTGAATCCGGCATAGGTCGGGGATGCCTGCCATTCATAGCGGTTGTTGTAGGGGAGGGACGACGCGGGGAAGGGGATGTGACCGAAGGCGTTATAGAACGGATGATTGTGCGCGTCAACCAGTCCCGGGAAGATATACCCTTCGACGGTGTACACCTGGCTGCACTGATTCGGCCTGTTCTTCGTGATGCCGACAATCTGGTCGCCCAGGATTTCAACGTAGGCATCCGCAATGACATCGCGGCTGTCGTTCATCGTGACGACAGTTCCATGGAGCGCGTAATGCGGGATTTCCGGTCCCACCATGTCATTGGTGCGGCGCGGCATGAGGAAATACTCTCCGTATGTGTAGATGATGATGCCCGTAACGGATTCATGCATATCGCCCACTTCGGGGAAATAATTGTAATCCATCTTGTACGCGCACTGCACGCTGCCGCTGTTATCGCTGATGAGCCATTCACCGTAATAGTTGAAACTGCTTACCTGGACCTGCTGACATTTCACAAGGACGGATTCGAAGGCTTCCTGGTTGAGGTCCTGCGCCAACGCGGGCCAGGCCTTGATGTGATCGAATTTCTTGACGGAAAGCAGATGATAGTCTGTCGGGTCGGTGATCTCCGTCATTCCGAAATATTCCTGAACCTCTCCCGTCAGCTGTACCTTGTGTCCGATCGATGGACCATACGTCTGCGTGAAGACATAGATGGCATGCCAGGGCCCTTCCTCCTCGGCGATGACGAAGCCGTAATAATCGATTGCGGTGACCACGCCTCGGACAGTCACGGTCTGTCCGACGTACGGAGATACCCCGTTCGGGTTCGCGGTGTACTGGATGTCGTGAATCCGTGTGACCGAGGATGCATTGACGGATCCGTTCTGTGCTGCTGCCGGTGCGCTGCAGACGGCAGACAGCAGCAGGGTGAATACAGTGATGAGACCGAAGCGCCCCAGGCTGTTCCGGTTCTCCGAGTGCACAAACATGACTGACTCTCCTCTGTGTATGAAGAATTGCGGCATGTGCGCGGAGAATGCGCACGGTATGCCGCGGGATGGCGGATCCCGTGTCAGCGCCAACGACAGCAACTCGCTCTGCTGCGTACAGAGTGTGTGCTGTGATGCTGAAAAAACAAGACGAATGGATCGACTTATCCGGATTATAGTGATGGCCGGTATCAAACGCAAGACCCGGCGTCGATTCGCAGCCTGCGCGCATGCAGCATGCCGCAGCATCCCGTGTCGCATCCGTTCCGTCTGCGGTATCTGTTGTCCGGTTGCATCTCAACGTCGCAATTGCTATTCTCGCCTATCAACGATCATCAGCTATCAAACCGCCGAACGCTGTTTTCTTCGGTGCTGCAGGCATAAATAGATTTCCTGGCGCTGTTTCAATAGCCATCCGTCAACTGGTATGTCAGTACCACTGCGCCGTCTGACCTGTTCCGCGCCTCTCCTACTCTGCGCACTGTTCTGTGTGATGAACGTGCACGTCGTTTCCGCGTCGTTCACCGCCCGAACGCAGCATATGCGCGCGGCAGTGGATGATACCGCGCGCTGCAACCAGCTGCTGTCACGTGCGATCACACAAATGTTCCTTGATCCCAAACAGGCGGATCTGGCGATCCGCCGGGCATTCGATCTTGCCGAAGGGAGCGGCTATGCCCGGGGGCAGGCGGTCGTGGCGCTGCTGCGAGGGATGCGGACGGCACGTGATGGGCACCATGAGGAGGCCCTGTCGCAGCTGCGGGCGGCACTCGTACGGGAGCAGAGCCGACACGCGGATTCGGTGACCGCCGCGATCCATTTTCGGATCGGGCATAACGCGTTCATTCTGGGAAATCTCGACAGTGCAGTGCTGCATCTGCGCACCGCGGACCGTCTGTGGGCGAAATCCGGTCAGCTGTACGGGCGTACTCAGGCCCTGTATGATCTCGGGAAAATCGCTCACCCGAATGGTGAATACTCTGTGATTGACAGTGTGCTCGGACAGCTGGACGCGCATCGCGCATACGAAATGCATGTCCTCTATGCGAAGGTGCGGGATTCGATACGGAACGAGGATGACCGTACTATGGTCAGGGCGCTGTCTGCCCGCTACGAGGCCGAACAGCGGGAAAAAGAAATCGCCCTGCAGCGGCGGGATCTTGCGCTCAGGGATCTCGATCTCGCACGACAGCAGGAAGAGCTGCTGCGCCGCAGGATCGATGCGCGCCGGCGTGCGCAGTCCATCGCGCTTCTCGAAAAACAGGGCGCCATCGACCGCCTCACGCAGGAACACATGGAAGCCGAGCTCGCCCGGCAGCGGAGCGAGGCGGAGCGGCAAAGGGAACAGGCTGATCTTCTGCTGGCGCGCAATCGGCTGCAGGGGGTCATGCTCGATGAGGCGGCGGTGAACCGGAACATCCTGTTCGGTGGACTTGCGATTCTGGCGGTCATCATCGTCCTGCTCTTCCGCCGCTATCGGGAGCGGAAGCGCAGCGGTGAGGAAATCGAACGCACGCTCGAGAAACTCCGTCGCACACAGGATCAGCTCATCCATGCGGAGAAGATGGGAACCCTCGGGGAGATGACGGCGGGCATCGCACACGAGATCCGCAATCCGATGAACTTTGTGTCCAATTTCTCGCATGTCGCACGCGAACTTTCTGCGGAGGCACGCGAGGCGATGAAACACGGGGACGGAGAACTGTCGGGCGTCCTTGAACAGCTGGAGGAGGCAGCGGACAAGATAACCAGCCACAGCCGCCGGGCGGAGAATATCGTTGCCGGGATGCTCATGCATGCCCGCAGCCAGGCCGGCGTGCGTGAGGCACGCGATCTGAACCCGGTCATCGAGGAATACGTGCAGCTGGTGTGGCAGGGATATCGCGCACAGCATCCCGGCACAGCCGTGGAACTGGAGTTCGTGCCCGATCACAGCCTCGGCGCCATCGAGATGATCCCGCAGGAAATCGCACGCGTGATCATGAATGTTCTGCAGAACGCCCTGCAGGCCGTTGAGCAGAAGCAGCGCACGGCCGGGGAGGACTATGCGCCGCGGGTGCATGTCTCCACGTACGGCATCCCGACAGGGGCGGAAATTCGCATTTTCGACAATGGTCCGGGCATCCCGCCGGACCTGCGGAACAAAATCTTCCAGCCCTTCTTCACGACGAAGACCACCGGCGAGGGCAGTGGGCTCGGACTGTCGATGGCCTATGACATCGTGGTGAAGGGGCACGGCGGCAGTATTGATTTTACGAGTCGACCGGGACAGGACACGACATTCATCATCCGTCTGCCGCGGGAGGGGGGAGCATGAGACTGTCGCATCTGCTGTTCGCTGTCGCCGCGGGTATGGCCGTCCTCACACTGGGTGTGCGGGTATCGTTGTCCGGTGCGTTCGAGTCAGAAGCCGTCACGGAAACGCAGGTGCGGGCTTCAGCCACGCCACGGCCGCTCCCGTCCGGGAAATCCGACAGCGTACGCGTCAACGCACTGCTGCGTGAGGCGGATGAAGCAATGAAGCGCGATCTGCGCAGGGCATACGCGCTGGCCACCGAAGCGCTGGCGCTTGCTGACCGGATCTCTTTCCAGCGCGGCATGGCGCGGGCGCACGCCGCCGCCGGCCGGGCGATGCTGCCGCAGGGGGGAATGGATACGGTGCGCAACCATTTCGAGCTCGCGCTCAAGTTCGCCGAGGAGCGCCACGACGGGGTGACCATCGCATCGGCACTGCTGGGTCTCGGGATGGTTGATCTGCAGACATCCAATACCCGGCAGGGATTGAAGACGCTTCATGAAGCGCGTGAGCTTTCTTCGAAGCTGGATGATCGGGTCGGTGAAGGACGTGCATGGCTGTTCCTCGGACGCTGGTTCAATCAACACAGTCGCGAGGAGGAGGCACGACACTGCGCTGACAGTGCACTCCGATGCTTTGTGGAAAGCGGAAATGCGCCGGGGATCATCGCCGCCCGGGTGCAGCAGGGCCGCGCGGCGTATGGACTGGGGAAGACGATACAGGCGGATTCGCTCTACAGTCAGGCGGCCAGAGCAGCGGACAGCATCGGGGATCACCGCATGCGTGCACAGATACGCGTGCTTGAAGGCGAAATCGCCGGCCAGTACGGAAAGCGCCTGAAGGCGCTTGAAAACTTTCAGGATGGACTTCAGCGCGCCCGTGCGTGCGGAGACAACAGTATTGCCGCACATGCACTGCGCGACATCGCTGTGAACCATGCGCGTCGCGGCATGCCCGTGAAGGCGCGTTCCTGTTATGAGGAGGCGCTGTCCCTGCACCACCGCCTGGGAGAGCGCGACCGCTCGGCATTCATTCTCATGCGGATCGGCAGCACATATGCCCAGGAAGGCAGACCGGATATTACAGCCGGCTATTTCCAGAGAAGCCTCAATCTCGCGCGCGAATTGCGTGACAGCAGCAATATCGCAACGGCCTTGATGGCACTCGGGATGAATCAACAGCGGAGGCAGAACGTTGACAGTGCCCGCGTGTATCTGAACGAAGCATTATCCGTCGCGCACCGCAGCAATCAGTTGATCACTGAATGCACCATTCTGATGCGTCTCGGTGCGCTCGAGGAGTGGATCGGGGAACCGGGGACGGCGCTTGAGCATTACCTGGCTGCAGAAGCACTCATGCGTGGAGAGAGATATGCATATCAGCATGCGTGGTGCCTTGCGCATATCGGTAGCGTGCATCGTGCGATGCAGAACTGGAATCAGGCGCGGAAATACTGTCTTGCGGCCCTTGAGCTTCTAGATGAGCGCGTTGTACCAGCGACGGTGCTCAATGTCCGGAACGACCTTGGAGTCGCCACAGTGCATATCGCCAGTGAGACCATGGATACGACTCTGTTTCGCGAAGCGCTCCACATCTTTCAGGACAACCGTGCAGACGGGAGATCCATGACGGATCCATGGAGCATCGCCGTCGCTGAACACAATATCGGGGTATGTCTCACCAATCTGTCACGGAAAAACGAATCGCTGGGAAATTTTCGTCGGGCACTCGCGATGTACCTCGAGCAGGGTGGGCTGGATAATCCAGACGCAGCGCGCGTATGCGGCATGATCGGTCAGACACTGTACGAACTCCATGGTCTCGACCGCGCACGAGACACCCTTGATTTAGCAGTGGAATGGAGTGAGAGTCTTAATGATCGCTCCGGACTGTACTACCATTTCAGAGATATGAGTGCGGCATTTGCGGAAGGCGGCGACTATCCTGAGGCGCTGGCGTATCACAGGCGCGCGGTGGCGCTGCAGGACTCCCTTCTCTCGGAGGAAAACCGGGAAACCGTCGCTGCGCTGTCCGCGAAATACGAAGCCGAGCAACGGGAGAGGGATATCGCCGAGCAGAAGGAGGAGCTGGCGCTCAAGGATCTCGCGCTCGCCCGTCAGCAGGAAGAACTCTCGCGGCAGGAGTATCAGGCACGCGAACGCGCACAGCACATCGCGCTTCTGGAGAAGGACCGTGAAATCCGGCGGCTCGAGCTCTCGCGCACGAACGCCGAGCTCGAACGGCAGCGCAGCGCATCCGCGCGCCGGAAACAGCAGGCCGAACTGCTCACCACGCGGAACCGTCTGCAGGCCTCCCTGCTGGACAGGGAGCAGACGAACCGGAATGCGCTGATCGGCGGTCTGGTATTTCTGCTGCTTATCGCCGGCATCATCATCCGCCGCGCGCGGGAACGCAGGCGGACGGCAGAGCGCATGCGGAATACGCTCACCGAGCTGCGGCGCACACAGGATCAGCTGATCCACACCGAGAAGATGGCCACGCTGGGCGAGATGACCGCCGGCATCGCGCATGAGATCCGCAATCCCATGAATTTCATTTCCAACTTCGCCGAGGTCACGCACGAGCTGGCGGAGGAAGCGCTCACGGCGAAGGATGCAGCGGAGCTTTCGGCTGTGCTCGATCAGCTGGATGAAGCGACGGCGAAAATCGCCGAGCACAGCAGACGCGCGGAAGACATCGTTTCGGGCATGCTCATGCATGCACGCAACAGGCCCGGTGTTCGTGAGATGACCGCGATTAACGACATCGTCGAGGACTATGTCGATCTGGCCTGGAATGGATATCGCGCCCGCCATCCCGGAACCGCAGTCACACTGACCGTCGACACGGATCCACACGCAGGGAAGCTCGAAATCGTGCCGCAGGAAATTGCGCGCGTCATCATCAACGTCGCGCAGAATGCCCTGCAGGCGGTCGAAGCGCGTCAGCGGGATGCGACGGACGACTACGCGCCCTCGGTGCGTATTGCCACTCGCAGCAGCGCCGACGGCGTGGAGATCCGCATCCGCGACAACGGCATCGGCATCCCGGAGGAACTCAGGAATAAAATCTATCAGCCCTTTTTTACAACCAAGACCACGGGCGAAGGCACGGGACTCGGCCTGTCGATGGCGTATGACATCGTGGTCAAGGGACATAACGGCAGTATCGACTTCGACAGCGCACCCGGGGAGGGAACGACGTTTGTGATTCGATTGCCGAAATCAGACACATCCATTTCCGATTTGAGGAGGAAACCGTCATGAACATCCGATGGATCCATGCGGCGCTGATCGCCGCGCTCTGTATCACCGTTATCCCGCTGACGAGTCTGCGGGCGCAGGAGGATGCTCCTGCGAAGAAAGAGATCCCGAATGAGGTCGCGAAACTGTTCCAGGAGGAACAGTATGCCGCGGCACGCGAACTGATCGAGGAGACGCTCGCCACCGACACGGCGCTGCCGCGCAACATCAAGGCGACCCTGCTGTTTCAACTCGGGTTTTCCCTGATCGAACTTGAGGAATATCGCGAAAGCATCGAAGCCTGGCATGACATGCTCGCCATCGTGCCGCGACATCCGATCGTATGGGGCAACCTCGGCTGGGCATATTACCTGGAAGGAGACGTCGACAGTGCGATCGTCGCGACGGAGCAGGCGCTCGACGTCGATGCCACGCTCGCGTTCGCCTGGGGAAACCTGGGGCTGTACCGCCTGGCGAATGGCGATATTGATGGCATGCGCAGCGCCTATGAAATGGCGGCGGAAAATGTGCAGGACATGGAGACCTGGAAAGCGATCCAGCATGACCTGCAGGAGCTTTGCACGGACGGCGCGCCGGAAGGATGCGCGGAAGCGAATGAGGTCATCAAGGCCTGCTGTGAAACGGTCGATGAGCGCCTGGCGAAAGCGGATGCAAAGGAATAGCGGGAAAGGATGAGCTGCCGTATACGCCGGGGTCGTGAATGCTGAGCCCCGGAACCTGTCTGGCGTCGGATCGATCAGTCCGATCGATCCAACGCCACAGGTCGTTTCTGTTCAGCCGCGTCAGGTAAAAATGATCTGCGCGCCGGCGGACATTTCGTAGAACTGGCCGACGGAGATGATGTCGTCCACCTGGGGACAGAAGTCGTTTTTCGTGAGGTGGAACATGTCCACCGTCGCCTTGCAGGCATAGAGTTCACCGCCTGCGTCGTGAATCATCTCGATGAATTCGCCCACGGGGGGAATGTCAAGCTCTTCCATTTCCTTTTTCATCTTCGACGTGGCGAAGGAAGACATGCCCGGAATCGCGCCGAGCACCGTCGGAATGTGCATGGCGGGATTTCCCACCGTGGCGACTTTCAGGTTGTCCATGCGCTTTTTAATGATGGCGTCGAGGCCGAAGAAGGTGAAGAACAGTGTTGCCTCGATACCCTCCATGCGCGCGCCGTTGGCCATGATCAGTCCGGGGTACACACCTTCGAGCGATCCGCGCGAGACGACGATCGATACTTTTTCAATGGGTTCTGCCATGTCTGTTGCTCCTCCTGCTTAAATGCAGCCCTTGGGTTTCGGCAGGCCGGCGATTCTCGCCGCCTTCTTCGCGGGTCCCTTCGGGAAGAGCGCGTACAGCTCCTTGGTGTCGACGCCGCTCTGCTTGGTGAGCTTGCGGATCGAAGGCGCGTCACCGTTCTCCTGGTATTCCTTGCGCATGAAATTCAGCACGATCCAGTGCCGGTCGGTCAGCGCATCGATTCCTTCCTCCTGTGCGAGTGCCGCGGCGATCTCCTCGTTCCAGTCCGAGAGATTGGCCAGGTTGCCGTCCGCATCGAATGCGAGGCTGGTGCCGGCGATGTCGCGTGTCTCCATGAATGTGCTCCTTAATTCTGTTGGATGGTGGTGGGAACGTTGGGTCGGGTCTCCTGGGTCTCAGCGAGATTCTTGAGAAACTGTGTCATGAAGGCGAGGCCGCGGCGCACTTCGGGGGAGTTCACCTCCCGCAGCAGCTTCATCATCGAGACGTCGCCTTCGACGGTGATGTCGAGTTTCTTGTAGACATGCAGCGCGTTGTTGATGGCCTGCAGCATGTCGGGCTGTGTCAGGTTTTTCACCGTGTTGAGAATCGTGACCACGTTGTCGCCGAGGTTTTTGACATCCTCGACCGTGAACGAGGTGACGATGTTGTCGGTCATGCGCATGAATTCGCGCATGAATTCGAAGTAGCCCTTGCGGTCCATCTCGTGCAGCTGACGCATCAGGTCGAGCGAGAGCTGGCGGGAGATGGGCGCGAAGTCTTCGACGAAATCGCGCACGTTCTCGAGCTGCTCGAAAGCGCTGGTGAGATTGTTCACGTTGCGCAGCAGCTTCTTGCCGAGATAGGCGATGTCGCCGGTGCTGACCTCGTCGTGGATTTCCTCGAGCTCCTCGACGGCGGTGTGATACAGATCATGTGCGACGCGCATCAGGTCATCCTTGAGGTCCTCCATCTCGCGCCGGTGGCGGCGCTGATGCTCGATCTCCTCGAGGATGATGTCGAGCTTTCCGTTGAGCGCGTCGATCTGAGTCTGAAGATTCGCGTTGTCCATGGTCACATCCTCTTTCCGGCCATCGACATGTGCGATTCGATCGGCAGTTCCTTGCCGCGGAGCAGGAAATTCCAGTACATCCAGCGGAACATGATCTTGCCGTAGTGATTCATCTCCGTCTCCTCGAGCAGCGAGAAGGGACCGACGCCCGGCAGCGGGAATTTGCCCGGCAGGGGTTCGGTGTCATAGTTGAAGTCGATGAGTATGCCCTTGCCGAAACCGGATTCGATGAAGCAGTTCGCGTGTCCGTCGAAGGTCGACCGCAGGGGACGCCCCTCGATGTACGAGAGAATGTTTTCGGTGAGGATGTCGGCCTGGAAATGCGCCACCGAACCGGCCTTCGAACTCGGCAGGTTCGTGGCGTCACCGATGACAAAGATGTTTTCGTGCGCGTCGGACTGCAGCGTGTGTTTGTCGGTGGGAATGAAGCGCAACTCGTCGCCGAGACCGCTGCGCTCGACCATTTCGTCGCCCATGTTCGTGGGGATGGAGACGAGGATGTCGAAGGGGATTTCGGTTTCATCCCACGAGACGATCTTCTTCTCCTCGTTGTCCACGCGCGCGATGTTGAATTCCGCGGTCAGGTGAATGTTCTTCTTGTCGAGGAAATCCCCGAGAATGCTCGATGCGCGCGGCTTGGTGAAGGCGCCGGGCAGCGGCGTGACGTAGTGGATGTCGACCTTGTCACGGATGCCCTGCTCGGTGAACCACCAGTCGGCGAGGAAGACGAATTCCAGCGGGGCGACGGGACATTTGATCGGCATCTCCGCGACGTTGAGCACGAGCTTGCCGCCTTCCCAGTGACGGAATCTCTCGGCGAGACCGCACGCGCCCTCGATGGTGTAATAGTCAAAAATGTCCTTCTGCCAGAGACTGTCCTTCAATCCTTCGATTTCCTCCGGCACGATCTTCGCGCCCGTGGCGACGATGAGCAGGTCGTAGGGGAGAACCTGTCCGTTGGCGAGCAGTACCCGGTTTTCATTCGCTTCGATGCGGTCGATACCGGAGACGATGACATTGGTGCCCGCGGGAAAAAAATCCCGTTTCGGTTTGATGACGTCCTTGCGCGAATATATGCCAAAGGGAATGAAGAGAAATCCCGGCTGGTAGTAGTGCGTCTCATACTGATCGACGATGGTGAGCTGCCACTGACTGCTGTCGAGCATGGCATGCATCTTGTTCAGCATCATGGTGCCCGCTGTTCCGGCACCGAGAATGACGAGGTTTTTCATGAGGTGCTCCGTGTGGTGTAAGAGCTGAAAGATTTGTCATTGTATTTGATGTGCAGTAAGTTCAAAAGATTCACGGACATGACCTGTTAATCGTGATTTTTTTGCTTTTTTTCCATTCGCATTGTTGCGCAGACACATGATGCGGAATATTACCCGGGTAAAACCCCCATTTTACCCGGGTAAAAAGGCTATTTTACCCGGGTAAAAATCATGTCGGAGAGAGGGATGCATTTTGCGCTGAAAGCCGGGTGCGGGGCGAGCATCCGATATTCTCGTTTGAAATCTTGATTTTGGTCCGGGGGGAGATGATATTGCCCATCATCTGCAGTCGTAATTCGCGAGGATTCCCGTCATGAAATCATCATTCACGGATGTGCGGACGCATGGAATGCAGCCCGTTTTTCCGGTCATCATCCTGTTGCTTTGCCTGTATGTTCCTACCCTGTCGGCGCAGACGCTGCTGGTGGATTTCGGCTCCGATGCTGGTGCCAATACCTTCGGAATGGCCGGGTGGAGCACGCTCATCAAAAGTGTCGGCGTGTCGTATACCGCCGACGGTCCGGGCGGACTCGTCGCGGACGCTTCCGCCGATGAATTCTCCGATTACCAGGGCGTGCGGGGGACCTCGAGATTGTTCACCACGGCTGATCGTCTGATCGTGACCTGGTATAACCGCTCGCAGGAAACCATCCGCTTCACGGCGCGCGTGAGTTTCACCGATGCCGACCAGCCGGACGGCGGATCATCATCCGGTCCTTGGTACACGATGCGCTCGCATGCCGATTACCGGGAGACCTGGTCGGAGGCGGAACCCGGAGAAACGGTGCGCACGGTGTTCGCGATCTGTGACGCCGGCGTGCATAAAACCGACGAGAGCTTCGCGCTTGTGAATGTCAACCTCGCCATCGAGTGGGGATCGAGTGACATGAAGCAGCACCTGGTCTGCGACCGCATCGAACTCGATGCCGCGGACCATACGCCGCCCGATGCGCCGACGGGACTGCGGGCGACATCGGTGATGGATTCAAGAATTGCGCTCGCCTGGAACGAACCGGACGATGATGTGGGGGTCGCAGATTACCTGGTGTTCATGGACGGAGCGGTCGAGGGATACAGCCGTGAGGATTCCCATACCGCGTGCTACCTGGAGCCCGGGCATGAATACCGCTTCACTGTCGTCGCGCGGGACGTAATGGGGAATGAAAGTCAGCACTCCGCTCCGCTCACCGTACGTACCGCTTCGTTTCAGACAGACGGCACACGGATCGATCCGAGCGAGTTCGTGTATCTCGGTGCCTTCCGCATGCCGGAGGATTTTGCCTGGGGCGGGGAGGCGAGTGCGTATCGCGTGGATGGCGATCCCGGCGGCGGATTCGACGGCTGCCCTGGATCGTTGTTCGTGACGAACCTGAATCAGCCGGAAAACGGACTGGTCGGCGAGGTGAGTATCCCCGCGCCCGTGCCGAACGCGGGCAGCGTGGAGGCACTTCCAGAAGCGTCCATCCTGCAAACCCCGGTGAACATCCGTCCGGCCGGGGTCAACGCCTGGGAGTATGTCGACATATGGCGCACTGGACTCGCGTATCTGCAGGACGAGCAGCGCCTTTACAGTTCATGGAGCATTCACTACACGGTCAGCGGCGAAAAGCATGCGACCCTGAGCGCCTGTTCGGCGGGTGACCTTTCCGCCGGACCCTACCTCGGTCCCTGGTATCTCGGCGCTCCCGGTACGCCGCCGATCGAGGCGCAGTTCGGATCCTGGCTGTGCACGCTGCCAGCGGACTGGGCGGCGCAGCATACGGATGACCGCCGGCTTGCTGTCGGGCGTTTCCGCGACGGCGGACTCAGCGGACTGGGGCCGACCATGTATGCCTGGGAGCCGGTCGGCACGTCTCCTCCCGCCGCGAACG
This sequence comes from uncultured Ignavibacteria bacterium, assembly GCA_913061095.1. Lineage (GTDB taxonomy): Bacteria > Bacteroidota > Ignavibacteria > SZUA-365 > SZUA-365 > BM516. The sequence goes on along the minus strand of CAJXVM010000023.1, from coordinate 41,644 downwards.
CGCAGCTGGATTTCACAACCCTGCTCGAGTACGGATCGGTTGCGGGTAGTGACAACTATCATTTCCCCGATGCCGTGTATGACTACAATCACGCGGATGACTGGCGCGGGGCTCAGTGGCTCACGGTTGGGTCACAATCGGCCGCGGCGGTGATCGGTGTCAAGGCACACGGCGACAACTGGTACGGATATCACGGCGAGCACATGCCGCTCGACTGGGTGATCGCCGACGTGCCCATGCCGACGTTCGACGAAACCGATCCCGACGGCAAGGGATGGCGGGCGCACGGATTATGTCCCACGGTCATGCTCTACGATGTGGATGACCTGGCAGCGGTCGCCGCTGGCCAGATGGAATCGCATACGCCGCAGCCATATGGTGCTGTGCGTCTGGATACGGCGATATTCTTCGGTACCGCGCGTGAAATTTTTTCCACCACCTGGGACGAAGGAAGCCGGCTGCTGTATGTGACGGAGTTCGTGCGCGAGGCCGAGGGGATGCTGGTGATGCACGTGTATCGCGTCGATGAAGCACCGGTGGAAGTCCGTGACGTGGCGGCCCGTCCCGTGATGATGACGCTGTCACACGCGCCCAGTCCGCTTCGCACGGAGGGTGTGATGACAATCTCGCTTCCCCGCGCAGCGGTGGTGTCGCTTCGTGTGTACGACATGCTCGGACGGGAGGCGGCCGTGATTGCTGAAGGATACCGTTCGGCGGGAATACACAGTGTGCGTTTTGACGCGCGCGGATTGCGGCCGGGGATGTACCTCGCGGTGCTGCGCGCGGGGGATGGGGTGGTGATGGACAGGATGGTGGTTGTGCGGTAGGTTCCTGGCCGAGCCGTGCCGTTGGCCCCAGGCCGAGCCGTTGGCTCGGCCCTACCGTCCAGCATTCTGTGACGTTGGTCGATACACGATACCGATCCTCGCGTTTCCCGTATCCCCCAGGCAGAGCCGTTGGCTCGGCCCTACCGTCCAGCATTCTGTGACGTTGGTCGATACAGGACACCGATCCTCGCGATCCTATCCGTTCCTGCCCGCCACCACCAGGTACAGATCGCTGCGTTCTTCGGCGTAACGCACCACAAACCCGGATTCCTCAATAATCTCCGCCACGCGATCCACGGGCGGGAGGCGGTCTTCGGCGACGACGCGTCCAGCATCGCGGTGGATGGCGTTCAATTCCTCGTGACCCATGAGATGCAGGATGCACAGTGCGCCGTCCGGACGCAGGCAGCGCCGGAACTCGGCGAGCGCGCGCCGGGGATGGTCGAAGTGCGGGTATACGCTGAAGCAGTGCACGCACCTGAAGAACGAGTCGGGGAAGGGCAGGTGATGCGCGTCGGCCCGCAGGTAGGCGATGCCGTTATCCGTACCGTGCGTGGCGCGCGCCATGCGCAGCATTTCCGGGGAGATTTCGAGTTCGATGACGGCAGGACCGGCGGGGGGAGTATCGATTGCTTCTTGTTGTTCGCGAATGAACTCGGAGGGATCGGCCGCAGTGGTTTCGGGCGTGTGCTGCTGTTTCATTTGCAGCTGCTTCAGCAGGAACGGCAGCATGATGCCCGCGCCGGCGCCGACGTCGAGCACGGGGGCGTCGACGGGGAGGTCGTATGCGGCGAAGAGTTCGGCGAGACGGGCGCTGCGTTCATCGGTGTCGCGAATCCAGTCGGGCACGACGCCGTCAAAAAAGGCCTGCTTGCGGAGCAGTGCGTTCATCAGCCGCGCTCCGCGACGGAGGAGGGGATGAAGCGCGGGAAGCGGCGCACGATCAGCGTGACGGCGGGTGGGATGACGATGAGCTGTAACGCGATGCCGGGGAGACCGACGAGCACGGCGGCAGGACCGAACATCGGGTGCCGTATCCCCGCGAGCGCGGTCACCGTTTCGATGATTATGTAGAGCAGGGCACGATCGACGAGAAGTCCGACAGCGAGTGCCGGAAGCACGCGCCATCCGCGCTGCAGGCGCAGATGTGAGATGACGGCCGCAGAAACGGTCAGCTCCGCGATGAGCAGCGGGAGCACGGGCGGAGAGAGCGGCGGCATGCCGGTGAGCAGCCAGGAAAGCACCGGGGTGAGGGCTGCCACCGTCAGCGCGAGGCGCATGCGCAGCAGCATGGCCGCGGTCAGCACCGGGAGGAACATCGGGAGGAAGGTGGCGCCGAGTCCCATCATGTGGAACAGCTGCGGGAAGAGCACACCGAGCGCGGTGAACATGGCCGCGAGCGGGATGCGGCGCACGTCGTCTTCGGGAAGCAGGGCGCCGGAGACCGGTGTGTCGTCGCGCCGCGCCTTTTGTAATGCGCGTTTCCTGTCAGTCCATCGCATAGCGCACTCCCGCGAGCACGTGGGCGCCCGGCGCGGCGTAGCCGGGCAGAATGGAATACTGCCGGTCGAGGATGTTGCGTCCCTTGAGATACAGCTCCACCGGCCAGGGCGAGCGCCAGCTCACCGTCATGTCGAGCACATGCGCGTCGGGCATGGGCAGCGTGCTGTCATCCCCGGCGAAGAGATCCTCGAAATACTGTCCCGAAAGCGTCACACGTACATCCCCCAGAAGCGCGTGCAGCATGTACTTGAACTGCTGTGCGGGCGAAAAGGCAGTGCGTCCGTCGGGATCGAGCGTGCTCCACGAAGCCTGCCCGATGAGGAACGACGTCAGACGGTAGCGCAGCGACGCCTCCGCGCCGAGCTGGTCTGCGTCCACGGCGTTGCGGAAGCGCACGGGCGGCGGGGGCGAGGGATTGCCGACGAGGGCGATCATGTCGCGCACGTCGTTGCGGAACGCCGCGATGCGTACCGATCCCTGTGCGAAGACGTACTCGGTGCCGATCTCGTAGCCGCGGCTGAACTCCTCGGTGAGGTCGGGATTGGAGGGCGGAAAGAGGTACAGTTCGCGCAGCGTGGGATGGCGGAAGCCACTCTGCATGCTGGCGTAAACGCGGAGTCCGGCGAGCGGCGTCACGCTCACGCCGAGCGTGGGCGCGACGCTGGAAAAGCCGAGGCTGTGATGCTGATACCGGATGCCGCCGCGCAGATGCACGATATCGGCGGGACTGTACATGGCGAGCGCATACACGCCGGTCGTGTTCATGAGGTGCTCGACGTTGTCGAGATTGGCCTCGCCGCCGTACTGCAGGAATTCACCGCCGGCGGCGATGCTGAACGTGCTCGAGGCGCGCCACTGCTGATAGGTGGAGACGCCCACGGTGCGGTCGTCGGAGACGAAACCATCGAAGAATTCATGGTGCCCGGTGTTGAAATGCGCCTGCGTGGAGCCAGTGATCGAACCGAGGTCATTCTCGAGGCGGAGCTGCCCCATTCCGCGGCGGATGTCGGCGTAGGTGCCGAGTCCGGCCGGATCGCTCGTGCGCGTGGGATCGTCGTATTGTGAGGGAGCGTAGCGTCCGCGCAGGGACAGCTGCCAGGCGTCTGACATGTGCCACTCCCAGGCGGCCTGCACGCGGGTGGAGCGGAAGTCGCTCTGTGGCACGTGTCCGTCGGAGCTGCTGTGCCGCAGAGCGAGACGGAAGCCATGATCGCCGAGCGCACGCGAGATACCGGCAGAGGCACTGTATGTATTCCACGTGCCGGCCTCCACCGAGGCGCGCAGCGTATTGCGGCGCACCGGTGCGCTGACGATGTTGATCACGCCGCCGAGCGCGTGTCCGCCGAACACCGTCGATGCCGGACCGAGCAGCACGTCCACACGCTCCACGTCGTCCATGCCATAGACATCCGGCAGCGGATGGCCGAATATCCCCATGAAATCCGGGTGTCCGTCGACCATGACGGCGACGCCCGTATTGGGTTTGCCGCCCATGCCGCGCAGGGTGATCATGCCGGTGCCCTGCGTGCCGACGCCGAAGCCACCGACGCGCGTCTCCGCGAGAAAGGCGGAGGGCACTTCCCATTGCAGCGCCTCGAGGGCGGAGTGGTCGGCCAGGCGGGTGATCTCCTCGCCCGGGATCACCGCAATGGAATTCGTTTCGCGCGCGAGCGTGGTGGTGTAGCGTCCCGCCACGATCACCGCGGAATCCTTTATCGAATAGAAGGGGATGTCATCCTGCTGCGCCTGCGCAGGGAGCACGAGCACGAGCAGGAGAAGGAGCAGCCGCAGGCCGCGCCGAAGCCGAAACGCCGGAGGCGCGACGGCGAAGGCGGGAAAATAATCTGTAATCTGTTTCATCCGTCTGAATATTTCGGTAACACGAAACTCAAATTCGTGCTACCAATATACGGTGGCGATCAGGGGGATACAAGGGGGAGATGTCTGTTTTGTCGGGATACGCGCGACCACACGCTTACGCGTGTGGATACCGTTGTCCGTGGGATCGTGAGCTGCCGGCCGCGTACGCGTGTGGATACCGTTGTCCATGTGATTGGGAGGTGGTAGCCCCACCCGTGAGGGTGGGGTTTGGCGGGGTCATCGAAACTCAATCCCCTGCATTCCCAGCGGCGGTTCGAGGCCGTGTTCGGCAAGCAGGTCGGTGTCGGTGAGGATGTCGCGGGCGGAACCGTCGGCGGCGACGCGGCGGGAAAGAAGGATGACACGGTCGCAGGTCTCCGCGACCATGTCGAGGTCATGCGTGGCAAGCAGGATGGTTTCGCTCTCGCGCTTTCGCAGCCAGCGGATCAGACGGCGGCGATGCGCGGGATCGAGGTTGCTCGTGGGCTCGTCCATGGCGAGCAGTGCGGGACGCATCGAGAGCACCGCGGCGATGGCAGCCAGGCGCCGTTCGCCGAAACTCAGATGCAGGGGATTGCGGCCGGCAGCACTGAGACCGACATCCTCAAGCGCGGCACGCACCCGCTCGCGAACCTCCTCACGCGACAGTCCCATCGCGGCAGGACCGAAGCCGACATCCTCTTCTATAGTAGGAGAAAACAGCTGGTCGTCGGGATTCTGGAAAATGAGCCCCACGCGCGTGCGGATATCCCGCAGCGTTTTTGTTGTCAGCCTGATACCGTCAACGTGGATGTCTCCCTCCGAGGGCTGCACGCCGATCAGTGCGCGCAGCAGGGTGGATTTGCCCGCGCCGTTGGGGCCGATCAGCGCGACGCGTTCCCCTTCCCGCATGCTGAACGACACGTCCGTGAGCGCCTGTGTTCCGTCGGGATAACTGCTGCGCACCTCGCGGCACTCGAGAATGACTGCAGTGTCACTCATGGCTGCATCCATGCGTGAGGCAGGAGCCAGATGAGAAACAGCAGCGCGAGTCCCGCCGCGGAGATCACGGTGTCGCGACGCCGCCACCGGAGAATGCGCAGGGCAGGGATGCGTCCGTCGAAACCGCGGGCGGTCATGGCGTCGGCGAGCGTGTCACTTCGTCCGACGGCACGGACGAGAAAGGTACCCGACACGCGCGTGCTGAGGCTGATGCGTCGGGGCAGGGAGAGCGCGGCGGAACGTGCCTGCACGCTTTCCATCATGCGGCGCGCATCGGCGGCGAGCAGCGTGAGGAAGCGGTCGGTGAGCCAGGCGACAGCGACGACGGTCGACGGCACGAGGAGCTGTCGCAGTGCGGCCACCGCATCGGAGATCGGCACGAGCAGGGTGAAGAGCAGGGAGGAGGCGGCGACGAGCAGCAGGCGCAATGCGACGACGCCTCCAGCCGTAACTCCCTCACGCGTGATTTCGATACCGATGATCCGCCAGAGCAGTTGCTCGCCCGGGGACTGCAGCGCGACGGCGATGCCGATGGCGAGCGTCATCGGAACGACGATGCGGAGTTTGCGGAGCAGCGCTCCGGGCGTGCCTGTGACGGCGGCGGAGAGCATGAGCAGCGCGGCGAGCAGGCCGAGGCGCAGATCGGCGGGCAGGAGGACGGCGCTGACCGTGGCACCCGTGAGCAGCAGCAGCAGCGCGCGGGGATCGCCGTAACGTGCATCCGCAGATATGGAGGAGGGGAGAGCCGTCGACGGGCCGGCGGGAGACGTGTGCGGTATGCCGAAGGCGGGTGTCACTCAGTCCAGCCCCGCGCCTTTGGAAGTGAGATGCAGTCCACCGTGCTTGACGCCCTTGATGGAAATGATGCCGTCGGCGAACTGTTTGATGTCCTTCGCGCGTCCATGCAGCAGGATCACCTCCAGACAGTTGTCATGATCGAGATGCACGTGCGTGGTGCTGATGATGGATTTGTGATGGTCGTGCTGCAGGGCGGTGAGCTTCTCGGATATCGCCGATTTGTGATGGTCGTACAGCAGGCTGAGCACACCGGCGACGATGCGGTCGCTGGCGATATCCTCCTGCACGAGCTCGCGGCGGATCAGGTCACGGATGGCCTCCGACCGGTTGGGCCAGCGTCGGCGCTTGACCAGCCGGTCGAATTTTTTCATCAGGTCTTCAGGAAGGGATACACCGAAACGGAGAAGCTTCATGGGGAACCTCGGACGAATGTTCCCCCTAAAGTACAATCACCGGACGAGTTGCGGAAACGCCGCCCCTGCCTCCGGCGCAGCGGCGCTGCGCAGTGCGAGCGGGGATCGCACTGCGCATCCGTCTGTGCCGTGTTCTACTGCCGTTCGAGTCGCGTGATATGCGTCGCCATGATGGCCGTGGCCGCCTTGCCGTTCTCCGTCTCGAATCGCACACGACGGCTGCCGTCCTCGGCTTCCCAGTATCCTTCATCCTTCACGAATTGCAGCGGATAGATTTTCCCGCGCGGTTCCTGCAGGCAGAGGCGTTCGGTTTCATAGATGATGCTGAAGTCCGCTTTCAGCGCGGTGAGTACGAAAACGCCCAGCAGAGGACGAAGCCGTTCGGGCACGTCGTCGGGGATTTCCGTATCGGTGTCCTTTCGCGGCATGCGGTTGTCTTCCATGAGCTTCAGGGCGATGATGGCACCGTCGTCGTCCTTCTCGAAGGACAGGTTCAGCTTCGGGGCGAGCTGGCAGGGCCAGAGTCCGTTTTCGCCGGGATCGTTGAAAACGAGCACCATCTTGTCGGGGATACTGACACCCAGTTTGCCGTTCTGCTCCAGCACTTCGAAGGGTTTGTTGTTTACGACGGCGCTGCTGTACGTGCCGAGATAGGGCTGCAGACGTTTGACGGCAGCGACATCGACTTCTCCGGTGCCGAGCTGATAGTCGAGGATTTCGAATTCCTCGGCATTGAGTGCGATGACGGTGGACTCCATCTCGCCGATGCGCAGGTGTCCTGAATCAGCGAAGTCGATTTCATGGGCGGTGGCGTCGACGGGAATCCAACCGGCATCCCCCATGTATATTTCATTCCAGCCGTGCTGTCCGAATGATCCGCCGAGGTTTGGCGTGTACATGCATCCCCACACCACGCGGGCGGGAATCCCCACGGCGCGGCAGAAGGCGGTGAGCAGCATCGAGTGCGCGCCGCATTCCCCGGCGCGGACGTCATATGTTTTCCGCGCGGTACCGCCTCCGGGAATGGCGTAATTGATGTTCTCCGCCACCCATGCGCTGAGTCTCCGCGCCGCGTCCCATGCGTCGGTCGCGCCGGCAGTGATCTCTTTCGCTTTTGCGACGAGCACCGGATCATCGGATTCGCAGAATGTGGATGGCTCGATATAGGTTCGCAATTCCTCGCTGCCGGAGAAGTCGGGCGGGAAGGGTGGCGCATCCGTGCCGTCATAGCGGGCGTGGCTGATTTCGAAGACACCGTCGATGGCGTTTTCATCGATGGTGCCGCTGAAGGACTGTCCGGGTCCGTTGAGTCCGTCCTCGGTCACCCATATTCCGACGGGTTCGAGTCGCGCGCGGACTTTCATCTTCGTGATGCCCTGGATGTCGCCGATGTTCTCATTGGTTTTCACCAGGATGGAGGAGTTCATGTCGGCGACCTTGACGCGCTTGACCACGGAGGGATCCGTGCGGAAGATGCGGCGGTTGAGTACATGTCCCTGCAGAAAATATCCTGTTTCGGGATCGATCCACATACGGACTTTCAATCCCGTCTTGCGGTTCATTTCCTCGATGACCATGGCCGTGCGTGGATTCCCGTTCACGTCGATTTCCTCATCGGGGAGGCGGGTGTAGGTATGTTTCTGCACTTCCCCGTCGCGGACGTTGAGCACCTGCATGCTGCATTCCTCTGTCGCGGGATCCGCAAATGCGCGCAGGAGGTGTGGATACAGAATGGTATTGGGGAGCACGGCGCCCTCGGGCAGATCGATGCGGGTTTCCTTTTTCGTGTCGATGTCGTGGAAAAAGGCGGCGCCGTCGTGCACGGCATACTCCGCGCCCAGTTGCGTGTCGCCCTGTTCGACGTCGTTTGTGTGCCAGATGAAATTGCCGGTCTCCGGGTCGATACGGTAGCGGATGGTCTGTCGTGAATTGAACGTGCTGCCGAGTGCCGTCATCATGGCGAAGACCTCTTCGTCGAGAAGGATGACCGGCCGTCCGTCATGCTCACCCTCGCTGAGGCGGATTTCGGCGTAGCCGCAGAGCTGATCGCTGATCTCGATGCCATAATAGTAGACATCGCCGCTGCCAGGCTGCTGGGCGCAGGTCGGAAGCGAAGTGGCGAAGATGAGCAGAAGAAACAGCGGAAGGACGACAGTGAGGGAGCGGCGGGAATACGGTGTCATGCGTGCCTCCTTGCGTCGCATACGGATCCGGATCGGGCGTGGCGGCGCGGAAAATGATTCGGATATGGAGATTGAATACTCCATGATACGGAAATACCGCAGAATTGTTGCGTGCGGCACTATGCCGCCGCGTCGGAGACCTTGCGGAAATGGAAGCCGTAAATACTGAAAAGGATGGCGAGTGAAAACAGCTGTGGTTTACGGAACAGCGACCAGAAGAACAGGCGCCAGTAATGCAGCCGCTCCTTCCCCGCGATGCCAATGACAACCATCGATCGCAGCAATGCGGCGAGGTATCCCGGGTTGAAGTGGAATACTTTCTTCGGCGGATCGAAGGTCTTCAGAAAACGACGCACACGGTCATAGTAATTCGGCGGGGCATAGATGGCGTCGAGCACGCTGCGATATCCCTCGAGCAGGGAGTCTTCATCCATGCGCGGGATGAAATTTGTCGCGAAGTCGGTGTTGTTTCCGTTGAAATCATTCAGCAGGCGCCCTTCTTCCTGCAGGCGCCGGTGCAGGCGGGTTCCTTTCGGGGCGTTGAGCAGTCCCACCATGGCCGTGACGATGCCGCTTTCCTGGATGAAATCGGTCAGGCGCTCGAAAATAGATGGTGGATCCTCGTCGAAGCCGACGATGAACCCACCCTGTACCTCGAGTCCGGCCCGCTGCAACTGCCGCACGCTGGCGATGAGATCGCGTCCCTCGTTTACTTTTTTCCCGCAGGAGACGAGGCTGTCTTCATGCAGTGTCTCGATGCCGACGAATACGGCCTCGAAGCCGGCCCGCACCATCATCGTCATGAGTTCGGGATCGTCGGCGAGATTGATGGACGCCTCGGTGTTGAGGTAAAACGGATGGTTGTGTTCGGCCATCCAGTCGGCCACGGCGGGGAGGATGTCGCGCTTGAGCTTTGCCTTGTTGCCGATGAAGTTGTCGTCGACGAAGAAGAGCGGCCCGCGCCAGCCCGTGGCGTACACCGCATCGAGCTCTTCAATGATCTGTGCGCGTGTCTTCGTACGGGGTTTGCGTCCGTACAGCACGGTGATATCGCAGAATTCGCAGTCGAATGGACAGCCGCGCGAATATTGAATGTTCATCGACGAGTAGTGCCGATGGGAAATGAGATCCCACTGCGGCACGGGCGTCGACGCGATGTCGGCCCAGCCTTCGGCACGGTAGCCCGGTTTCGGATTCCCGTTTTCGACGTCGCGGCAGAACTCCGGCAGCGTCATTTCCGCCTCGTCGAGCACGAGATGGTCGACCTGCGGATACAGCTCCGGACTGCTGGTGAAGTGCGGTCCTCCGGCCACGACGGGAACATGCAGCTCCCTGCAGCGCCGGATGACATCGTCGGCCGACGCGCTCTGGACGGACATCGCGCTGACGAACACGTAGTCGGCACGACGGATCGCCTGGTCCGTCAAGGCCTCAACATTCATGTCCACGAGTTCGCGCTTCCAGGCCGGGGGCAGCAGCGAGGCGACCGTGAGGAGACCGAGGGGAGGGAAGCTGGCTTTTTTGGATACGAATTTCAGCGCGTGGCGGAAGCTCCAGAAGGTATCCGGATAGGTCGGGTAGACGAGGAGAATGTGCATGAGGAGTCCTCGAAATCGTACCGGAACGTATGCACCTCACCGGCCGCACAGGTGAATCCTTCGTACCAGTGCGCGATGCTGACGCCGACGATACATGGATGTTGCGTATGGGATCAACATATCCAATTACGGTGTGAAGCGCAATGTGTTTTTCAGAGGGCGCGCATTTCTTTCAACGATTCGCCCGAGCGGCGTCCCGCGCTTGACTTCGTCGGGCGGACACAGTAATATGAGATATATTGCTACTGTATTGACGCATACAAGACGAGCATCCTGACCGCCTCGCCTCGCAGCGACGATTCGTACCGATCAATGTCTGTTTCATCAAGGACCGTTCCGGGGGTATGCCATGAGAACCGCTTCGCCTGAGGGAAATCCGCATGTCGTTTTTCTACCGTCCGATCCGCCGTCTGTTGTGCGGAAGTTTCTGCCATTGTTCATTCTGCTTCTGCTTCTGCACGCTCCGCCGCCGCTGCAGGCGCAGCCCAATCTGAATTTCAGGAGCATCGAGATTGAATGGCCGCAGGTTGCGCTGTTTTTCACTGTGGGCTGCGACGGCCAGCAGGCATTTCACATGGCGCGACAGGATTTCCGTCTGTTTGAAAACGGGATGGAGGTGGAGGATTTTCAACTCTTCTGTCCCGATACCTCCCTGCGCTGCACCGGTTCGGTCGCACTCGTGCTCGACGCATCGGGTTCGATGATCGGGCCCGGAAATGCATACGCCAAGGCTTCGGCGCGCACCTGGATTGACCAGATGGACGGGCAGGTCGACGAGGCCGCGGTCATCTGGTTCAATAATACAATCACCATCAGGCAGCAGGCGACGACGCATAAACCACTCCTGTACGCGGCGGTTGATTCCCTGCCCACCGCCGGCGGCACGGCGCTGTACGATGCGATATATACCGGAATGCTCGAAGTGATCAGCAACGGGATCAACCAGTGCCGCGCGGTGATCGTGATGACCGACGGACAGGACGGCTCGTCGACGCGCACGCCAGAGGAGATCATCTCGCGTGCGAACCGCAACCACATCCCCATTTACACGATCGGCATCGGATCGAGCATCAATCCGGTCGTACTCACGAATATTGCGGAGCAGACCGGCGGACGCTACTATCAACAGCCGCAGCAGAGTGTGTATCATGACATTTATGCTGAAATCACAGCGAACCCGTTCGGCAACGAATGCGTGATCACCTCCTGGCGCGACTGCGCGGATGGCGCGCTCCGTACCGTGGAGTTGCGGCTGGATGATTTCTGCGGCGGATCGGACGTCAAGACAAAGACCTACCGTGCGCCGCTCGACTCAACGACGTTCACCGACATGTTCTTTGATCTTCTCGGGGGAGATGTACTGTCGGATTCGGTGTTCACCATGCCGCTGATGATTCCGCTTCTCGGTCCCGAACAGCTGATGCATCCGCTGGAATTCACGCTGCAGTATGACGCGCAGTGCCTGGAATTCCTCGATGTGTCAATCCCTGCGGGCTCGCCACTCGACGGTGTGCCGGTTTCCAGTGCTCCCGTTCCGGGCGGTGTCCGAATCGCGACCGCGGACCGCAAGGTCATATCCGGTGGCGGAACGCTGATGAATTTCCGCTTCCGCGTGCTTGCCGATCCCGACACCGCTGTCACATGCATGGTCGAGGCGGTGGACGGCCTGTTCGAAGCGGGATGCCGCATCCCGCGCTTCGACGGCGCGCAGGTGCGCATTCATGCACCGCGGATTCCGCCGTCGCTGCGATGCACGGTGACCATGCCGGACGTCGTGCTCGACAGCGCGACGATGCGCCTGGGTCCGCTGCCGCTGCCCGCGTCGCTGCAGGTGAACAATGAGGGCACCATGCCGTCGGACTCCGTGTTCGCGACCATCGTGCTGCCCGCCGGACTCTCGCTGGCGGGGAACGACGCGGACCGTTTCACGAAGGCGCTGTATCCCGCCAGGATCCCCGGACTGCAGCAGGCGCTCGCGCAGTGGACGCTGGCGTATCCACCCGCCCCGACTGCCGAGGATTACTCGGTGCAGGTATGGACATACGGCAGAAATGTGGATTCCGTCATGTGCGGGACGGTTCTGAGCGTCCCCGCGTTGGCCGCGCCGCGCATTGCCGCCGGCGGCGATCTCGCATTTTGCGAGGGAGGGGAGGTGACGCTGTATGCAGGTCCCGGCTTCAACGCGTACCGCTGGTCCAACGGAGAAGGAACACCCGGCATTGTCGTCGGCAGCAGCGGCAGGTACTTCTGCGAGATGGATTATCCCGGTGGCGGCACCGTATACAGTGATACCGTGACGGTGACCGTCTGGCCGTCGCCCGCGACACCGCCGATCGAGCGGCGCGGTGATTCGCTGGTGACCACGGAGGCGGCCGGCTGGCAATGGTACCGCGACGGAGAGCCGATCACGAGCGCGACGTGGCGGAAGCATCTCTGCACGCAGCCCGGCACATACGCCGTGCAGATCACCGACAGCAACGGCTGCACGGCCCTGTCGGATCCGTTCACCGTCGATGTGCTCGACGTGAAGGTCCTTCCCGCGACTGTCCGCATGTTCGAGCTGTATCCCTATCCCGCCGATGACAGGGTCACCGTGCATCTGCGGCTGCAGGGTTCGCATGCTGCGCTGCTGCTGCTCCGCGATCTGCTTGGCAGGGAAGTGCGCAGGCAGGAGACGCTGTCGGGCACGGACCATTTCGTCAACTTCGATCTGCACGGTATTCGACCGGGTGTGTATGTGGTGCAGATACACACGGCGGGTGAAGGCGCATCAAAGCTGCTTGTCATCGACCGATAGGGGATGGGTCTTCTTTTCAGAGACCGTCACTGGATTGTGCGTATACTGAGCCTATCGACGCATGACCGAAGCGGGAGCCGTCACCATTCGAAAGGTTCAGGGTGATGTTTGACATTGCGCTCACCGCAGGATGCTGAACACGCGTGCGGTGACGGCGTTTGCCGTCTGCAGGCGAAGCTGATAGACGCCCGCGGGAAGCTGCAGTGGCGGGATTTGCAGGTGCCGGCTGCCGGGTGTCGTTGCTGCGTGTTCGGCGGAATAGCGCTCCCGGCCGGTCATGTCGAATACGGACACGTGCAGCGCTGCCGCTTCGGGAATGTCGCAGCGCACGACCAGGTGCTGCGATGTGCGCAGCGGCTGCGGGTACATGGCGTCGATGCGCAGGGTGGTGACGGCAGCCGGTGCGAGATGCCTGTCGAGCAGGGGCGTGCGGAGGCGGTAGATGCCGTCGAGCTCGGTGGATATGCAGAGCCGGAACATGTCGTCGAAGGTGATGCCGGTGATATCCTGTTTGGGGACGGGCGGTGGCGGAAGGTCAACCGGCAGCCAGTGATCCCCGCGGTCGGTGGACGTGTACATCCATAGCTCATCCGGGGCGCCGGCTTCGGGGCGGTATTCGTAGAGATTGCTCAGACGATCGGTAAGGACAGTCCCGATGTTTGCCGGGAGCGCGGCGGTTTGTACCAGTTTCCATGTCTGTCCCTGATCGGTCGATCGAAAGATATCGAACCAGGAGGCTGCGATGAGCGAGCCGTCCGGCAGCTCGATGATGCGTTTTACCCAGACGGGACCGCTGCCTTCGATCGGCACGGTCTCCCAGTCCATTCCCTGGTTCGAACTTCGAAGGATACCCTTGATGCCGACGGCGGCGAGCACGATGTCGTCATACGGGGGATGCATGGCATGGAGGTCCAGAAGGCGGAGCCCGGTGGAATCCTGCGGGAGCGTGCCTCGTGATTCCCATCGTGCACCCGCATCGGTTGTCACCCAGATATCCCCGGAGCTGTTCATCGCGATTATGCCGCCAGGGATATCCGTCATGGTCATGTTGTAGAACGGGAAGGGGATGGTGTCGATCCAGGACCAGACGGCGTTGTGACCGTCTGCATGCCAGAGTCCGCTGCGTCCGAATTCATCGGTCCCCACAAAATCCATCGATCTGTCGCTCCGCTGGCAGATACTGCCATTCTTGAAGCGGCCGCTGTCCCACCGGGCCGGTTCCCACTGCTCCCCGTGATCGTACGAAATCCACGGCAGACTCACCAGGCGTGCGTCGGGACGCTCATCCAGCGACAGATACCACCGCGGGATGAACATGTTCGTCGTGCGCCGCTCCCAGCTCCTGCCGACGTCGGTGCTGTAGAACAGGCCGTACCCGTCTCCGTAGAGCATGACATGGTCGTCGAGCGCCAGCGCGGATGTCACGGCCGCGGTTGCCGGGATGTCGATCGGTATCCATTCGACCCCGTCGCTGCTTTTGAGCAGTGCATCGGCAGTGCGTGCGAGGATGATGTTTCTGCCGGAGTGCCGCGCCTGCAGCACGGTTCCGCCATCCGGAATGTCTGCTTTTTCCCAGCTCACGGCACCGTCACGTGATATCCAGCATCCCGAATCCGCGCTGACGAGGATGTCGCTCCCGTCGATGATGGTCATGTATACGAGTTCACCGCAGCCCGGCGGCAGGTATGCGAGTTCCCAGGTGGCTCCGTCGTCGATGGAGCGGACGAGACTGTCGCGCTCGAAGGCGGCGAAGCAGGTGCTGTCGTCGGTTACGCCGATGCCGACGGCATAGGAGCCATAGCGCGTCGGTGCGTAGGCGGAGGAATCCCACCGCATCCCGCCGTCGGTGGAGCGCAGGATGCTGCGGTAGCCGGCGGCGAGCAGCGTACCGCGCGGTGTGATGCCGAGCACATGGGTGCCCGGATTGGTCAGTGAGATCCAGGTGCGGCCGTCGTCATCGGAGCGCACGAGGCCGTCGGTCGAACTGCAGTAAATGCGCCCCTGCGGATCGATAGTCAACGGGTCGGTCGGCCGGTGATTCGTATGGTTGAGCACGCGCGTCCAGCTGCGCGTGCTGTCCTGCGACCGGTAGATGCCGCCGCCGATCTGCCAGGCGAGCAGGGCCCCTGCGGGCGTCTTCAGCAGTGCCGTGATCTCGCCGCCGGTCGGACCCGGCAGCTGCTCCCAATCCTGCCCCATAAGCTGCGAGCATGTGAAAACAAGCAGCAGCAGTGCGGCGCTGAAAGCAGTGCGGACGTGTTCCATCCCGTCCTCCGAAATACTTGCTGGGTGATTGTATGGCGAAAGATATCCGTGTCTGCGACGGACACACATCGCGACCGGATAATACACAATTCATCCCGGATTGTCCAGAATCATTCTCCCTGCGAAACGAGCCCTCTCTCCTCCCGGAGCCTTACCGCAGAAGCAGCATACGGTGCGTGCGTGTGATGCCGTTTGCACGGAGGCGGCAGAGGTACACGCCCGGCGGGAGCGCGCCCGCATCGAAGTGCACACTGTGGCGTCCGGCCCCGAGCATCGCGTCATTCCGCAGCCGCCGTACTTCGCGTCCGAGCATGTCGGTGACGGTCAGCGTCACCGCGGCCGGACGATCGAGCGCGAAGCGGATGTCCGTGTCGGCGTGGAAGGGATTCGGATGATTGCCGAGGAGCGTGATCTCATCCGGCGCTGCCACGGGTTCGGTCCGCGTGGTGATATCGGGGACGGGGATGGTGTGGAAGCGGGTGAAGCATTCATTGTTCTCCGCGTTCACCGTGGTTGCGATGGTCAGGTATTCCTCACCGGGTTCGATGTCGACATCGAAGAGGAAGACATGGACGTCCTCGCTGGGGAGCTGGTCGATGCTCTCATCCGCAGGAGCGGTGAAGGATGCATCGCCTTCGATGATGTCGACGTGCACGGAAGTCGGGGGAGCCATCATGGGACCGTAATTGCGCAGGCGCAGGCTCAGTTCGTAGCGTTTCGGTCCCTCCGCGGGTCGTCCCTCCAGCGCGGGATTGTTGACGATGAGCAGGGGAAGCTGAATCCATCCCTCCATGAAAATCTCGTAGAATTTCAGTTCCGCGTCATCTTTCGCCTTGAACATCCAGCCGATGATGGAGTCGATTTCCGCGACGAGGGGCTCGATCTTGTATTCCTGCGGATCGAGCATGTAGTCGGCCAGTGAGACCGACAGCACGCCGCGGCGCGCCTTGGCGCGATGCAGGCCGGCGATCACGCGGTAATAATCATTTCCGGTCGGCTCATCCATCGCGATGATCCAGACCGGAACGCCGTGGATGCGGCGCTGCCAGAAGTCGAGAAGCGTGATGGTCTCCTTGCCCTGACGGCGCAGGTTTTCGAATTCCGTGCGCACATAGTCGACATCCTGCGCGAGGATTTTTTCCCGCATGGCATACAGCATGTCCCAGTCATCCTCGAATTCCTCGTCGGGGACAGCGGCCTTCACCATCCTGCGGGGGGATTTGAACAGCGGTGACTGTTCTGCGCGCGCGAGCGACAGCGACGGATCGAAGACCGCCCGTGCCCCGGTGAGGAGCAGCGGCTGCAGGGGTCGCACCGTTCCGACGCCGCTCTGGAAGGCAAGGTATACTGCCGAATGGATCGGGATCAGCATGTCGCGGACGGCACTCCAGGTGGCCTCAAAGATATCCGGTTTCAGGACCGTCATTTTTCGCATGAACGCGGAGAGCTGCGGAGTCTCGGTCGTATGGATGGAGTACGCGCGGTCGAGCGCCTGGCAGATGGGCTGATACGACGTGAAGTCGTTTTGCATGTTCGTGCTGGACTCTCGCAGTGAATCCAGCATGGCCAGGTAGACGTCCTGTGCGGCTGCGGATGTCCCGCTGTGTCTGCGATTGCGCGCTTCACCCGCGAATTCCTCGATGAGCAGCTGTGTGATCGGCAAGTAATGGTCCGCGAGGAAGCGCTCCCCGTAGTAATCGGACAGGGTGTTGAGCAGCTCCGGCGCACTGGCTTCCACGGCGCCGCCCGAACGGTGCATGGAGGCAAGGCAGGAGGAGAGACCCGGTCTGCGCTGCCAGAGCAGCGAGAGCAGCGTGGCGGATGCGTCGAACATCGCCGTGCTAAGATCGCCCATGGTCATGTCGAGCAGCCGCTGTTCATCCTCGTCGAGGAGGACGCGCTCGTTTTCCCACGCGATCCCCATGGCGAGGAAATTCTTGACGCTCAGGGCGGAAGACAGCATGGTCTGCTGCGCGACGGCCATCGCGCCGGGGATGGGGGGATCGACGTCCGAGTTCCCGAGCGCATCGGCCATCAGCTGTTCGACGAGCGTGAAGCGCTGCATGGCATCCACCGACGAGGCGACGCCGGTCGGCTGATCGTCGCGCCAGTCGGCAAGGAGGTTCCGGGCGGCGGATTCGTCATATCCCATCGTATAGGAGCCCAGCATGGAGCGCAGCGTGTCGAGCGTGGCGTCACGAACCGGGAATATGCGTTCGAGAGCGGGAATGAGCGTTTCCTTGGCATCCATGGCGGCAACCAGTTCCGGCGAGAGGGGCTCCTTTGCGGTGGTGGCCTGCACGATGGCGGAATACTCGGATGTGCCGTGGACGTTGAATGCCTGGAGGCGGTAGTAGTACGTGGTTTCCGCAAGGAGCATGCTGTCGACGTATGTGCGGAGTTCCTTCGCGAGGCCACCGGCGAGTTCGGTGAAATCATCCTCGCGTCCGCTGAGTGAGCGCTCGAGCGTGAATCCCTCCGCCAGTGTCGGATCGGGCATGGCCCAGCTGATGCGGATTCTGCTGTCGCTCAGGGCGGAGGCGCGCACGTCGAACGGCGGTGCGGGCAGGCGTGCGTCTTTTTTCAGCGTTGTGGCGCTGGCAGTGTCGGAGTAAGCGGAGGTGCCCGAGCTGTTGATCGCGCGGAGACGATAGTAATACGTCGTCGACGGCTGCAGTCCCCCGCGCGTGTATGAACGGTCGCCGCCCTCCGGTGCCGGCGTGACGGCAGTGAAATCGTTTTCATCGCCCGTCAGTGACTCCTCGAGTTCGAACGCCTGCTCACAGGAGGGATAGGGCATGATCCATGTGACGACGATGCTGGTCGGCCCCGTGGCCCGGGCCATGACGCCGAAGGGCGTGTCGGGGACGGGCAGGGCGGGGGTGGTGACCTCGACGGCGTCGGACCAGTCCGACGGTCCCGCTGCATTCACCGCCCGGATGCGGTACCAGTACGTGGTCGAAGCGCTGCGTTCCTCATCGTCGATCGTTTCCTTTCCGGCCGCGACGGTGTGCGCCAGCATCCAGTCCGTGCCCGTCTCATGGCGCTCGATGTCGAAGCGCTCTTCATCCTCGGACGCGCGTGACCATGTCAGCCGCACCGTATGATGCGAGATGGCATCCGCGGCGAAGTCCCCGGGCGTGGCGGGTGGCACGAGTGTAAATGCTTCCGCTTCGTTGGACCAGGTGGAGGCGGCGTTGTCGCCGACGGCGCGGACGCGAAAGCGGTAAGTGCTGCGCGGCGTGAGCTGATCGAGCGTGATGACGGTTTCGTCGCGACCGGTCGTGTGCACGAGGGACCAGTCCTCCTTATCGATGCGCTGTTCGATTTCGAAGCCGGATTCCTCCGCGCTGTGGTCGGTCCACTGCAGCCGCACCTCGGTGCAGCTCAGCACGGTCGCGGCCAGGTTGTCGGGCGCGTCGAGGAAGAGCAGCGTTGTTGCGGACGCTTCATTGGACGGCGGCGAGGCGACAGTGCCCTCGAGCGCACGGATGCGGAAGGTATATGTCGTTGAGGATTCAAGTCCGGCGACATAGTGCTGTGTCTGGTCGCGTCCCACGGTATCGCAGACCTGCCACGCCTGCGTGCTGCCCTTTTTCTCGACGATCTGCGCCGTTTCGTAGGGGGAATTGTCCTTCCATTCCAGTATCACAGCGGCGTGGGAGAACGCGCTGGCGACAAGGTCGCTCGGTCCCACGAACTCCGGCGTCGTCGCGGAGGCGGTGTTGGAGTAGTCCGATGCGAAGTACGGGTTCACGGCGCGGACGCGGAATTCATATGTTGTTTCGGGCTGGAGGTTTTCAATGACGGTGCTCGTCGTGTTTGCGAAGGAGGAGTCGACTCTGATCCAGGAGGTCCCTTCCAATTGTTCGATGACATACCGGGATTCATTCGTTGCATTGTCGTGCCAGTTCAGAATCATCCTCGTCGGAGACAGCGGGGAAGCGGTCAGCATGCTTGGGGCCGCTGGGGGCGTCGGTTGAATTATGCCACTTGTCACCCACTTCGCACCATCCATCAACGTGCCGTGATTTGCGCCGGACGTTTGATCCGACGTCTGCAGTCCTGTTCCCTCTTCGAGCGGCCAGTATCCGATCAGACCGGGTTCAGCACCTGATAGCTGATCGTACATCGTATTCTGAATCTGCTGCCGGGTTCGGACGACGTTCCAGATGCGAAAATCATCGATGCGTCCTTTGAAAAACCGGTTATTGGTATAGCAATCGTAATTGAGGTGTCCGAAACCGGTGCGTGTGCAGAGATCACGGGTGATGGGAGTGCGTGACCATTTTCTGCCCGCAACCGGTATCCCATCCAGGTAGATGGTGGTTGTATCGTTCGCATAGTCCTGAACACCTGCGAAATGGTGCCACTCACCGTCCTTGAATCCGCCGGGAGGACAGCATGAAAGCGGGTAATAGTCGTGGGCAGGCGGTCCTCCCAGTCCATCAACCCGGAAATAGAGTGAGTCGCCGTAGAAGAACAGCAGGAAGTCTTCTCCCCATACATTATCCATGTAGCCCATCACCATCTGATCTCCGAGAGCGGGGCCGCCGAGTTTCGCCACCCAGACTTCCCAGGTGTATCCCTGTGCACTGTAATACTCATTGTTGACGGACATTTCGATGCGGTCGTCGATTCCATCGAACTCGATTGCATAGTTTGACTGTGCGATCAAGGGGGAATACATCAGAACAAAAATGAAAACGGGATATATCAGACGGCAGAACTGCATGGCGGACTCCGTTTGTATCTGGAAGATGAATTGATGACTCGTCCGGATACCAACGATCACGCCCCGGGGGCAGATGAGCCCCGGGCGAGAACAGCAAACGTACAGCAGGATATGACTACAGTGGGAGTATAAGAGAACGGGATCGGAAACGCAATAGGCAGGTTCCCCTATATCATCGCATGTACAGCATGCGATGCGTGTGGATCACGCCGTCTGCATGAAGGAAGAAGAGGTAGATGCCGGTCGGAATGGCGGGCAGAGTGATCTGTCGTGTGTGGCGTCCCGCTGCGTAGCGGGTCGGAGGAAGCGTGAGCAGCCGCCGGCCGTCAAGGGAATGAAGGCTGATGCGAAGCTCCGTAGACTGTCTGAGCGCAAACTGGATGAATATGTTCTTCCGTGCGGGCAGAGGATAGATGTGCTCTATCGTCAGTGCGGAAGGGACGGACGGCGGGCTGTGTGTGCCGGTCGCGGATTCATATTCATATGCACCGCAATCGAGCGGCGGCGCATCGGCGCGGGGACGGCTGCCGGTGGGATGCATGTATTCGTGCGTCGGCCGGAGGCTGAAGCCGTCGATGGTGCCGGGATCCGTGCCGGCGTCAATGGCCGGGGAGGAGGGCGTAGGATGATAGTCGCGGTCCGCGCGGTCGCGGAAACCTGCTTCGGCGATATCCCGCACAGCGAGATTGGCGGCGGTGTCGATGACGGCGGCGGATCCGGTGAGCATGGTCGCGCGTCCGGCGAAGATATTGTTGATGATGCGCACGGTGTCGGTGCCGGACTGCGGCAGCGTCACGAATCCTCCCGCGCCGCGCGCGGTCAGAAAGGTATTGTTCGCGACGACGATCGTTGCCCGGGGATTGCTGAATCCCTCCATCCCGAACCCGATGAGATTGGAATTGTCGGTGTTCAGTCCGTGATCGAGGATGTTGCCGATGATGACGGCGAGTCCGCCATTGGGCAGATCGATCTCCCGGCTGGTGTTGCCTCCCTCTGCCTGGTCGAGGCGATTGTACAGAATGAAATTCTCATGCGCCCGGCTTTTCACATTGTGTCCGATCACCGCATCATGGCTGTAACTGTACCGCAGCGTGAATCTCCCCACGTGATTGATGTACATATTGTGGGAATAACCGTCACCGTAGCCGTTGCTGGCGAAATGGCAGTACTCGATGACGATATGGCTGGCGGGATCATTGTTCGTGAGGATGCCCATTTCATTGTGATGGAAATGGCAGTGACGCAGGGTGAGATTCGTACCTTCCTGCCGGATGCCGGCGCCGTTATTGTCCGGCACGCGAGCCCCGGAGAATTCGATCCACTCCACCGTCGTATTGTTTCCCTGGATCACCCAGATGGCCTTGCGTCCGTACGTGCGGTCACGCACGTGCGCGTATCCCCCCACACCGCGTATGAGCAGGTTGTTCGCCTGCCACCGGGTGGCGTCGGCATACTCCCCGGCGTCGATCAGGATGGTGTCACCGTCCATCGCCGCGGACGCCGCCTGGCTGGGGAGGGTGTACTGGCGATCCGGTCCGACATTCAGGGTGCGGGAGTGCGCGCGGGGAAGACCGATCAGGAGCAGAAGCCCGATCAGGAGCAGGATCGAGGGCATTCGAAGGCCGCAGCGAAGCCCGGGAGGACAGATTTTTTCACTCATGGGGCATTCTTTTGCACTGTTTGCCTAAGCTGTTGGAAGCGCTTGACTTCCGGTATGGAAGAATGTAACATTCGGCACATTGATGTGTTTTATTATGCGCAGCCCAACCATCCGCTGTTCGATTCGCACGTGACGCTTGACGTAATAGATCGCTGATTTCTTCTTTTCACGCAAGTTCCGGGGGTATTCCATGAATTATTCCGTCTCTCGCAGCGGGTGCGTTCGCCGTATGCTGTATCACGCACTGCCGTTTGCGACGGCGCTGCTTCTGCTGCTCGCCGTCATGCCCGCGCAGGCCCAGCCCAATATGAACTTCAAGCGCGTCGTGGTCAACTGGCCGACGATCGAGCTGTACTTCGCGGTCGGCTGCAACGGGTCGCCGGCGTACAATATGACAAAGAGCGATTTCCGCATCGAAGAGGACGGCGTAGCGGTGAATGATTTCACGCTGTGGTGTCCGGGTCCCAACACGACGTACCCCATTTCCGCCGCGCTGGTGTTCGATGCATCCGGTTCGATGATGGGATCAGGCAACGCCGGGGCGAAGGCGGGTGGACGCGCATTCGTCGACAGGATGGACGGCCAGACCGACGAGGCGGCCGTTATCTGGTTCAATACGCAGGTGGTCACCATGCAGCAGATGACGTCGCTCAAGCCGCTGCTGTACAGCGCCATCGACGCACTGCCGGCATCGGGTGGAACGGCGGTGTGGGACGGGACGTATGCCGGTGTCATCGAACTGATCAACAACGGACTCAATCCCTGTCGCGCGGTGATCGTGATGACCGACGGGAATGACAACTCGTCGACGCACACACCGGCCGAAATCATCTCGCTGGCGAATCGCAACCAAATCAAGGTGTTCACGGTCGCGCTCGGATCTTCCATCAACGCCACCGAACTCGAGATGATTGCGCTGCTGACCGGCGGGAGGTATTATCAGACGCCCAATGCGGGACAGCTGGCAGCGATCTACCAGGACATTTACACGATCATTTCACAGTGCAACCAGGAATGCCGCATTACATACGAGCGTGAGTGTGCCGACGGAAGCATGCGCAGCGTGGAGCTGGCACTCGAGAATTTCTGCGGGGGAACGGAGATCAAGACGAAAACATACCGCGCACCGCTCGATTCCACGACGTTCACCACGCTCGGGATGGGGCTCGAGAAGACGGTATCGCTGCCGGGACAGCAGGTCACGCTGTCACTGTACCTGACATCCGCACTCTCCGGGGAGACGCTGCCGCGGTTTTCCTTCCTGGTTCCGGCTGATTCGAGCTGTGCGCTGCTGCAGGGAATTGCCGTCCCGCCCGGTTCGTTGCTCGATGGCGTCCCGGTGACGGTTACCCCCGTCTCCGGAGGAATGCGTGTGCAGACGCAGGCGGAAAAACAGATCAGCGGCAGTGGGCGCATGATGGAGCTGACTTTCCTCACGGCGCCGGTGCAGGATACCACCTGCTGTGATATCTTGCTCGAGGATTTCCAGTTTGAGGCAGGCTGTTTCCTTTCCGAAGTACAGGTTGGGGAGATCTGCGTGATTCCGGGCACATCCACTCCGCTGGTTTCGTGCAGGATGGAGGCGCCTTCTGTTCTCGAGTGGGATGAACACTCGCAGAGTTTCCTACCCGATCCGTTCGATGTGACCATGCGCATCACGAACAACGGGAATGTCAGCGCGGTCAACACACGCTTCCGCGTGTTTTACGATACTGCCATGGTCGCACTGGTGAACCCCGCCACGGACACACAGGCCGGCAGTCCGGCCGATCTTCAGCCCGGACAGGAGTCCTCTGTCACCTGGAGCCTGCGTGCGAAGAAAAAGGATATCAACCTCGAGACGGCGATCGCCATCGAGGCGTATTTCGACAATCATGAAACCATCCGCTGCATGACCTCCATTGTGTTCGGACCGATTCTCGCATGCAATCTGACAATCCCGACAATCCGCTACGATGTCGGCAGCGGACAGTACACGCCGATGCCGTTCCCAGTCGAGGTTGCGGTGAGGAATACGGGAGGTCTCGGGGCGGAGCGTCCGGTGGCGACGATATCCTTCGATCCTGATCTCCGGCTGACGCCGGGATACCCGCTTTCCATTCCCGTGCGCCCGGATCAGCTCGATCCGCAGGAGACAGCCGCGGTGAACTGGAACATGGAACATGCAATGATCGACTCCGCACGGACATATACGGTCAGCGTCCGGGTGAAATCCCCCTCTGCAGACAGCATCCTCTGTGAGGCGGAGCTGCGCATTCCGGCCGCGAAACCGGAATTCAGCTTTCCGATCGTGGCCAGCGGTCCGCTTCGCATCTGTGCCGGCGCGGATGTGATACTCGATGCGGGAGCGGGTTATGACACGTACTGGTGGAACACCGGCGAGCGTACGCGGCGGATTACCGTCGGGACTTCCGGTGATTATTACTGTCTCGTCACGGATTCCACAGGCGCGCAGGGTGTTTCCGACACGGTGACCGTCACGGTGTCGCCACTGCCGCAGCCCGTGCTGACTGCGGTCGGCAGCATCCCGATGTGCGAAGGGGATACCGTGGTGCTCGAGGCACCGATCGGCTATGTCAGTTATGTCTGGAACAGCGGCGGTTCGACGCGCATCGAGACGGCGACATCTGCCGGAGAATACTGGTGCACTGTGGTGGACAGCAATGGCTGTGCCGGAATATCCGATACGATCACGGTAACGACGTATCCCGCTCCGAAGAAGCCGACGGTGACGCGCAGCGGCGACCTGCTGCTGGCGAGCATGGCTCCCCGATGGCAGTGGTACCGCGATGGAGCCCCGCTTGCGGGAGAAACGAACCAGTTCCTCGCAATGACGCAGACGGGAACGTACGCCGTGCTCGTGACGGACAGCAACGGCTGCACGGCGATGTCGGATCCGATTGACATTACCGTCCTCGGTACGGATGACCTTCCGGCGGCGGTGCGGAGCTTCGACCTGTATCCCAATCCATCGAAGGGTCAGTTCACCGTTGCCATGACATTTGCAGAATCGACGGCAGTGACGATGACAATCACCGATATGCTCGGACGAGAGATTCGCCGTATCCGCCGGACGCAGGTGTCGTCGCTGCGGGAGTGGGTGGATCTGCCGGATGCCGCTTCAGGGCATTATCTGCTGCGCATCGCGCTGGGCAGCGGCGACGCACTGACGCGGATCGTAACTGTAAACATGGATTGAGGTGTCCGTCATGTCCGCGCGACGTGGACGCACGAACCGTTTCGCCATACTGCTGTTGCCGGTCTTCCTGCTCGCGGGAGCAATGCCGGCGGCGGCACAGCCGACACTTGATTTCAGTCGCATCGATGTAGTCGGCTCCGAGATCGAGCTGTTTTTCTCGGCCGGCTGCGACAGCACCCCGGTGTACGGACTGACGGAGCAGGATATTCGCATCGAGGAAAATGATGTCGATGTGCCGGACTTCACGCTCAGCTGTCCCGACAGCAGTGTCCGGTATCCGATGTCGGTGGCCCTGGTCTTCGACGCATCCTCGACGATGACGGCGAGCAGGCTCACGAATGCAAAGAATGCCGGCCGGGCGTTCGTCGAGGAGATGGACGGCGTCACGGACGAGGCAGCCGTGCTGTGGTTCGCGCAGGGTGTCACGCTGCTGCAGCCGATGACCACGTCGAAAGCGGATCTCATGAACGCGATGAACGGACTGCCGACCTCGGTCGCGAGCACACGGCATCTTTATGAAGGTATTTATCAGGCTGTCACGACGCTGATACAGTCAGGCTCGAACGACACACGCGCCGTCGTCGTGCTCACGGACGGCGGGGATACGGGTTCCAACGCGTCTATCTTCGAGATCGAGCAGCTGGCGCGCCTGCACCGGATTCACATCATCGGTGTCGGTCTTGGATCGCAGGGATATCATGGGTCGCTCGGAGGCCTCGTTCGACGCACGGGCGGACAGGCGCACAACGTCGCTGATCCGCTCGATCTGCCGGCGTTGTACCGGGACATCACGTCGTTCATTACTGATGATTTCCGTGAATGCAGTATCACGTATCCGCTGGAATGTCCCGACGGAAACCGCCGGACCGTTCAGCTGCGGCTGTCGAATTTCTGCGGCAGTTCTATCGAAGGGATGCAGCAGTACTACGCACCACTCGATTCCAGCACATTCGTTGACCTCCACATGGAAATCAGCAATGTGGAAGGAATGGGCAACAGTGACATCGATGTGGAGCTGCGCCTCGTGACACCGCTCGATACCGGCACCATGCTTCCGCCGCTCAGTCTCGTCCTGCGCTACAATCCAGCCTGTGCGGAGTTCAGGGGCGTTCAGCCGGGCAGCGCCCTCGCGGGAACACCGATGCAGATCACTTCCCACGGGCAGGGGCGCATGGCCATTTCTACGTCGGCGCGGAGTCAGCTTCGGGACAGCGGCCCGCTGCTGAAATTCACCTTTCACACGGCCGCATCGCCGGGAGCGATCTGCTGTCCAGTCCATGTGGAGAGTGCCTCGTTCGCCACCGGCTGTTTCACTCCCATCGTTCATACCCGCGCTTCTTCGTCGTTGCGGCTTACGCATCTCACCACGGATTCGACCATCGCGAAGGCCGCCTTCCGGATGTCCGATGACTGGCGCCGCATTCCGCGGGTGCTCCCGCGGGACATCACGCTGACCGAGGACGGGTATCCCATTACGGCGTTCAACCTCCACGCGCCTGACAGCGGGGCGGAGGCGGTGTCGGCGGTGCTGCTTCTGGACGCAAACGGTACAATCACACCGGAAGAGCGGACGGCATGCATCGATGCGGGAAAGGCGTTTGTGGGATTGATGGACGGCATTTCGGACCGGGCTGCAGTGGGGTGGTTCGGCAGCAGGATGGATCTCGCGCAGGAGTGGACCACGGAAACGGACCTGCTGCGCAACGCCGTTGACCTCATGCCAACGCGCTCCGGCGCGGAGCCGTGGGACGCCTGCGCGGAAGCACTGCAGCTGTTCACGGATACGATGGTTTCCCGCTATCGTTCCCTTGTCGTGCTTTCAAGCCGTCCCGACGCAGCTTCGTCGCTTGGCATGCAGGATATCATCGATTCCGCGCGCCAGCGGGGTGTTCACGTGAATGTCCTGCGGCTGTCCTCAGGCGACAGTGCGCTTTCCGCGCTCGCAGAGGCGACGGGCGGACTCGCACGCACGGCCGCTGATCCTTCCGAACTCGTGGATGCCGCGGTGGAATTATTCCGCGCGATGCGAAGCGGATACGGCGACTACATTCTTTCGTGGAGACGGTACACATGTAACGACGGGCAAACGCACAGGGTCCATCTTGAACTTGCGCAGGCCTGTGCCGATATCAATCAGTCGTTCCAGTCTTCGGTGCCGGGCGAGCCGATCGCCGCCTCGATGCAGCTCGGCAGTGCACTGGCTTTCGGCGGGAACGAAGTGACGCTGCCGCTGTATCTCGACGGGCTGGTTGACAGTCTGCTGCTCACCGGTTTCTCGTTCCGTGTGCAGTGCGACAGTACATACCTTCAACTCAAGCGCGTCGAGCATTCCGCGGGCTCCCTGCTGGACGGAATGACCGTGAACATATGGAATGACCGTGTCTGGGTGAGTGGGAAGAAGCTGTTCGGCGGTGTCGGTCCCCTGCTGGATCTGACCATCGAAGCGGCGCAGATTCAGGATACGCTTTTCCTGCCCGTGCACATCACCGACTGGGAATTCACAACGGGCTGTCTCGCGCCCGAGGTCGCACCGGGGGAGGTCGGCATCTATCCTCCCGGTCCCATCCCGCTGGTGAGCTGCGAGATGTACGGTCCGGGACGCCTGGAGTGGGACAGCAACAGCAGGGACTACGCACTCAATCCGTTTTCCGTGATGGCCCGCTTTCCGAACTTCGGAAATGTCATGGCGAGAAACGCGCACTTCGTACTGACATACGACGATACAAAGCTGCAGCGCGTGCGTCCGCCGTCGGATACAATCGTGTACTCCTATGCCGATATCATCCCGGGCAGTCACGCGGCGGTGGCATGGGATCTCACGACACCGCGCCGGTACACGGATGACAGCACGGTGGTATCGGTCACGGCGCTGTTCGACAACCATCCTCCGGTGACGTGCAGTACGTCCATCATCATCCCGCGCGCGGATGCCATCCTCGAGTGCGATCTCTCCATCCCGCAGCTCCGCGTGGATCCGTCGCACGGCCGGCTCTCACCGATGCCGTTCCCGGTGCGTGCCGTGGTTCGGAACGTCGGGGCGCGTGACGCGGTGAACGTCGTTGCCGGTATTGTGCTGGACGACAGTCTCACGCTCGCGGGCGTGGATGCGCCCGACCGTTATCAGAAATCGCTGATTCCTCCCACGCTGAAACCCGGGCAGTCCGCGAACGTCGAATGGCTCGTCGTACATCCACTCATGCAGCGGACGGTCACACGGACGGTGCAGGTGATTACGCAGTCCTCGAGCACCGCGGCATCCTCCTGTTCCGCTGATGCCACGTTTCCCGGCGTGGATACATCTTCATTCAACTTTTCCCTAATCCTGCACGGCGACGCCGCTCTGTGTGCGGGAGATTCCCTCGTACTCGATGCGAGCAGCGGACGTCGTTCCTACCACTGGAACACGGGCGACACGACGCGCCGCATCGTCGTGCGGGAGGAGGGATCGTATTTTTGCGTCGTGCAGCTCGGTGTCCGTACCGGCTATTCCGACACCGTGCATGTGACAGTGACTCCCCACCCGCATCCACGGCTCCGCGCCGAGGGAGCGCTGCCGATGTGTGCGGGTGATACGGTCACGCTGGAAGCCGGCACGGGGTTTGCCGGCTATCGCTGGAGTACCGGGGCGCGGTCCCCTCGCATCGCGGTGACGACGGCGGGGCAGTACTGGGTGGATGTGACGGATGCCGGGGGATGTGAGGGCAGGTCTGATACCCTTGCGGTGCAGGTTCTGCCTCCGCCCGCGAAGCCCGTGATTACGCGCAGCGGGGATGTGCTGCATGCGCAGGCGGAAGGCACGCTGCAGTGGTATCGAAACGGACAGCCGCTGACGGATGAGACGAAGACGTTTCTCACGCTTGCGGAAACCGGCACGTACACCGTGCTCGTCACCGACAGCAATGGCTGCACGACATTTTCGGATCCATTTGATGCCGCAGTGCTCCATGCCGCGGATCTGCCCGCATCCGTGCAGTCGCTTTTCGTGTACCCGAATCCCAGCGACGGCATGTTCCGCATTGATCTTCGTCTGCGTCGTTCCTCGGCGGGACGCATCCGTGTGTTCGATGTACTGGGTCGCACCGTGTTCCGGGAGGATTTCCAGGCGTCTGCGCATGTGCGCAGGGATGTACACCTCCCGCGCGGCGCATCGGGATACTATCTGCTGCACATCGCGCTGAGCAGCGGCGGGGTGATGACGCGGGGGATTCCCGTGAGGACTACGCAGTGAAGAATGGAGAGTGACGGGTGAACCATGAAGGAGCCAATAAAATAGAATGATCATATTTCGTCTGTGGAGGATACATCCATGCGTACGGGAAGGACACAGTGGTTTGCGGTGATGTGGGTCGTCATCGGATTGTCTGTCATGGCGTCTGTCGCGAATGCCCAGCCGAACCTGAATTTCAAGCGCGTCACGGTCAACTGGCCGACGGTCGAGCTGTACTTCGTGGTCGGCTGCAACGGCAATCCCGCCTACAACATGACGAAAAAGTATTTCAGGATTTATGAGAACGGAATCGAGGTCACGGATTTCACGCTGTGGTGTCCGGATCCGACTGTGCGCTGCGCGATTTCCACCGCGCTGGTCTTCGATGCTTCGGGATCGATGGGCGGCAGCGGCAATGCCGGCGCCAAGGCCGCGGGGCGGGCGTTCGTCGATCAGATGGATGGCGTGTACGACGAGGCGGCTGTCATCTGGTTTTCTTCCGGCGTCACCATCAAACAGCAGATGACATCGCTCAAACCGCTGCTTTACAGTGCCGTGGACGCACTGCCTGCAAGCGGAGGTACCGCGGTCTGGGATGGTATCTATGCGGGTATCATCGAGCTGATCAACAACGGGATCAATCAGTGCCGGATGGTCATCGTGCTGACGGACGGTGGTGACGCCTCCTCGACGCGGACACCGGCGGAAATCATTTCGCTTGCGAACCGCAACCGCATTCGCGTGTTTACCATCGGGCTCGGATCATCGATCAACGCGACGGAACTGGAAATGATCGCGCTGCTGACCGGCGGCCGGTATTACCAGACCCCGAACGCGGGACAGCTGCCAGCGATTTACAAGGACATAGCAACAATCATTTTCCAGTCATTCCAGGAGTGTGTGATCACCTATGAGCGTGACTGTGCGGACGGTGGCCTCCGCACCGTCGAACTGCAGGTCGATGATTTCTGCGGTGGGACGGACGTGAAGACAAAAGCATACCGTGCGCCGCTGGACAGCATGCCATATTCCCCGCTGGTGATGCGCCTCGGCAAGGTCACCACGCGGGAACAGGAGGATGCCTGGGTGCCGCTGCATCTTGTCACGCCGGTCAATCCCGCTGCCGTCTTCCATTCGCTTTCGTTCACGATCCCGTCGGACAGCGCATGCGGCGTGCTTCAGTATGTGCGCGTGCCGCAGGGTTCGCTTCTCGACAGCGCCGGCGTCACTGCGGACATCATCCCCGTGCCGGGAGGATTTCGAGTGCAGACATCCGGTCGGGCGGTTGTACAGGGCCCCGGGCATCTGCTCGACCTGAAATTCCGTATCCCGGACGTACAGGATACCACCTGCTGCACGCTGTCCGCCGAGGACGTGCAGTTCGAGGCCGGGTGTTTCCTCCCGCAGATCGAGGACGGTGAGCTGTGCGTCTATCCCGTGAATGAGAGTCCCATCATGCAATGTGACCTTGATTTCCCGAGCGAACTCACATGGCAGCCGGAGACGGACACCTTCCTCCCTGATCCGTTCACCATTACCATGCGGAGCTTCAACGTCGGCTCGGCGTTTGCCCTCAACAGCCGTTTCCATATCACCTACGACACTTCGGTCGTGCGCCTGATCTCACCGCAGTTGGAGACGCAGGCCGGGAATCCCGTCGACGTGCCGCCGAATGAATTCACCACGGTGACCTGGCAGTTTACCGCGGTCAGGGCGGAGCAGAATCGCGTCGCGCGCTTCACGGTGGTCGGCATGTTCGACAATCACGATACGATCGACTGCGCCGTGCAGGTAGAGTTTGGTCCTGTACTGCAGTGCGATGTCAGCGCTCCGCAGATCTTCTACGATCCCGTTGGTGACACCTATTCCCCCATGCCCTTCCCGGTGACGGTCAACGTGCGGAACATCGGCGGCCGGCAGACGCAGCTGAACACGGGCAGTATCCGTATCGCTCCAGACCTCTCGCTCGCACCCGGAACGGTCCCGTCCATCTGGTTCTCACCGAACAGTATCGCACCGGGAGAAGTCTCAACAGTTTCCTGGATGCTGCAGCATCCGCTGGACACCGCTGGCCGACGGTACGAGGTCGATGTTCTCGTTGAGAGCCAGGAATTCGATACCCTCTCCTGCAGCGGAGAAGTTAATATTCCATCCGCCGCAAAGACATTCAGTTTCGATTTGAGCGCCCGCGGTCCGCTGCGATTCTGCTCCGGACACTCGGTAACGTTGGATGCAGGGGAGGGCTGGATGCGGTATCGCTGGAATTCGGGCGAACAGACGCGGCTGCTGCAGGTCACGCGGAGCGGCGAGTATTTCTGCCTCGTCACGGACTCGGCGGGGCGGACCGGGGTGTCCGACACGCTGCGCGTGACTGTTCTCCCCGAGCCGCGGCCGCTGCTCAATGTGACGGGCAGCAATCCGATGTGTCCGGATGATTCGCTGCTGCTTGAAGCGCCGACCGGCTATGTGTCCTACACCTGGAACCGCGGCTCGACCAGCCGCATCGAGGTGGCGAAATCACCGGGCATTTACTATGTGTCAGTGGTCGACACCAATGGCTGTGTGGGATATTCCGATACCGTGCAGGTCACGACATGGCCGGCTCCGTCAGCGACGATTCGGCGCAGCAGTGACTCGCTGTATGCGAACGACGCGGCGGCGTGGCAGTGGTACCGCGACGGACAGCAGCTTGCAAGTGCGACACAGCAGGCGCTGGCGCTTCCCGGACTGGGCACGTACACGGTGCAAGTGAGCGACAGCAACGGCTGCACCGCGATGTCGGATCCCTTCGACGTCACCGTCCTGCCCGTCGACGAGCTGCCCGTGTTCGTGCGCGGCTTTGACGTGTATCCCAATCCCTCGAACGGACGATTCACGCTGGCGCTCACGCTGGACCGTCCCATGGCGGTCGGGCTGCATGTCAGTGACATGCTCGGCCGTGACGTCCATCAGAGAGAATATCCGCCGACACATGCCGTGCGGGAAACACTTGATTTCCCCGAAGTGCCGCCCGGAGTCTATCTGCTACGCGTGCGCATTGGTCCGCGAACGGAGATCACGCGCCGGCTGCTGCTGCAGCGAAAGTGAGCGATCTCCGGAATGCTCACCGTGAGCGCTTGACTCCTTCCCGGATACTGCTATCTTTTATCCTGTCTATTCCAGGATTACTGCGGTATCAGCAACGCTGTCCGCGCGAACTGAGCAACCGGAGGTACGGCCATGCGGTGGATCACTTTTACGCTTCTGCTCCTGAGTGTGTCGGCGGTGGGACGGGCGCAGTCGGACATCTGTTTTCGCGTCAACATGGAGGATGCGCTTGACCGGGAGCTGTTTGTTCCCGCGGACGGTGACCGCGTGGTTCTGCGCGGCAGTTTTGAAAACTGGGAGGGGGATCGCTTCGAGCTGACGGACGGTGACGGGGATGGCGTTTACAAGGGTGTGTTCACGCTGCCGGGGAAGCCGGGCAGTGAGATCGAATACAAGTACGTCATACGCAAGTCCGGCGGACAGGTCTGCTGGGAGTGGCAGCCCGATCCGGACAACCCTCCCTTCGGAAACCGTCGGCTCACGCTGACCGGGAATCCGCAGAACGAACCGATCGGGGATTTCATCATCGATCGATATGATCTTGCTGCCGTGGACATGCCGGTCATGTTTTCGGTCGAGGAACTGCGCGCGGATTTTGCGGAGATGCGCCGTGTGCTCGAGGAGAAGCATTGCTGCCTCTACGACGTGACGGATCGCAAGGACTTCGAACAGCTGCTTGCGAAGCAGGAGAAGATGATCGATCGTCCGATGCAGCCGCATGAGTTCTATCACGTCCTGGCGCCGATAGCCGCCGCTGTCGGCTGCGGCCATACCAGCCTCTGGATGTCGGAGGCCTTCTGGACGCATGCACAGGATCATCTCTTTCCCCTCAGGATTACCATGATGGACGGGTATCCGGTTGTAACGGATTACTACGGTGAAGCGCGGGAAGTCCCCGTCGGCAGCATCCTGCTCGAGATCAACGGCCGCGCGGTGGATGAGATCATCGATGAACTTGCGTCACTGTATACCGCTGATGCACGCAATCGGAATTTCCGCATGGCGCAGGTCGAACGGCGCTTCCCGATGCTGTATGCCCGTGCGTACGGATTCCCGTCGAAGTGGGATGTCACGTATGCACTGCCGGGCAGAAAAACGAGCGCTGCGGCAGTCCTGGAGGGTGCGGGAATCGACGCGGTGCGGGCGAAGGTGTTTCCGAAGCCGGAACTGCGCTTCACCGTTCATGAGCAGCCGGAAGCAGCGGTGATGCGGATTTCGTCTTTCTCGTTTTATGATCGCGTGCCGATGTTCCGGAGCTATCTTGACAGCTGCTTCCAGATAATTGATGAGCGCGGCATTGGTGCGTTGGTACTCGATCTGCGCGGCAACGACGGTGGTGATCCGTTCTGTGCGGCCCCGCTGCTGGCGTACCTGGAAGAGGAGCCGGTGCCTTATTTTGCCAGGCCCTACGGCAAGTACGCGGAACTTGCCGATCCGGTGCCGCTGGCCGAGAGTCCGTTTCGCGGAACATTGATTGTCCTTATCGACGGCAGCAATTTTTCCACAAGCGCACATTTCTGTGCGCTGTTGAAATCACACGGGATCGGGACGCTCGTCGGCAC
The DNA here is from genome assembly GCA_913061095.1 of uncultured Ignavibacteria bacterium. GTDB lineage: Bacteria > Bacteroidota > Ignavibacteria > SZUA-365 > SZUA-365 > BM516. Next base: position 7,969 of record CAJXVM010000023.1, on the reverse strand, counting down.
CGAGACGGGCGGGACGTTCACCTGCAATGCCGCGACCGACGAAGTGCACCTGGATCACACGCGGCTGTTGCTCTTCGTTCCCACCCAGAGCTTCGCGGCGGCAGTCGACAATCTCGATCGCAGACGCGGTGTGGAACCGGATCATCAGGTGTCGCAGCAGTACAAGGAATTCCTCGACGGCAGGGATACGGTCATGGATTATGCCATGCGGCTTGTCCGGGACCGCTGATCTGCGGATATTGTCGCTCATGCCAGGCGATGTAAATCGATGAGAGTTTTAACCGGGAGCTGCCAATGACATCTACACCCGATGCCGCTGTCTCGCTGACCGGTGTCACGAAGACGTTCGGCAAACACGTTGCGGTGGACGATCTCGTGCTGTCGGTCCCGCGCGGCAGTGTGTATGGATTCATCGGACCGAATGGTTCCGGTAAGACGACGACGCTGCGCATGATCATGAATATTCTGTACCCCGACAGCGGGACGATTCGCGTCTTCGGTGCCCCGCTGTCGCCCGCGGCCTGTGATCGCATCGGATACATGCCCGAGGAACGCGGACTGTACCGACGTATGAAGGTGCGTGAACTGCTCGTGTTTCTCGCGGGACTTAAAAACGGAACGGACATCCGGCGCAGTGTCGACGACTGGCTCGCCCGGTTGGATCTCTCGGACTGGGCGGACAAAAAGGTCGAGACCCTCAGCAAGGGGATGAGTCAGAAGGTGCAGTTTATTGCCACCGTCGTGTTCCAGCCCGACCTGGTCATTCTTGACGAGCCTTTCGCGGGGCTCGATCCGGTGAATACCGAAGTGATGAAGGATGCGATCCTCGAACTTCGGCGGCGCGGGACGACGGTGCTGTTCAGCACGCATGACATGTCGATGGCCGAGCGCATGTGCGATTTCGTCTGCATGATCTTCAGGGGAAGCAAGGTTCTTGACGGCACGCTGAACGACATCCGCGACACATATGCACTTGACACGGTGCGGCTGCGAATTGCCGGCGACGGGGCATTCCTCGGATCACTGCACGGCGTCGATCATGTCAATGACTATGGTCGCATGCAGGAGCTGCGCATCGATGCCGCCGCGGATCCGCAGGAAATTCTTCGTGCAGTGATGCTGCAGACGACGGTCGAGCAGTTCGAGGTCGTCAAGCCGTCCCTGCACGACATTTTTGTACGCATCGCCGGTCCCGCGGCAAAGAAGGCAGTGCAGGAGGGAGCGCATGCGTAAGATTCTCCGTTTTGCCGGACGCGAGTACCGCGCCGCGGTGAAAACCAAGGGTTTCATCATCGGCCTGTTGATTGCGCCATTGCTGATGAGCGGCAGCGTCATCGCGATCATTCTGCTCAAGGATCGTGTCGACACAACTGATCGCAGGATCGCCATCATTGACCAAACAGAGCGGATGGCTCCTGAACTGCTGCGCCGTGCGGAACTGCATAACACTTATAGTGTCATCGACACCGCGACGGGCGAGAAAGTGCGTCCCCGCTATCTGTTCCACGTCGTGGAGACCGACACGGCGCGGTCATCCGATCAGTACCTGCGACTTTCCGACAGTGTCCGCAGCGGAGCACTGTATGGCTTCCTGGTCATCGACTCAAATATCGTCCATCCCGGTGCCGATCTTGATCGCGCATACGTCACGTATTACGCGCGTAACACGGCGCTCGATGACCTGCGGAACTGGATTTCCTCCCAGGTCAACATGCATCTGCGCGAATTGCGACTTCGGGATGCCGGCGTCGATCGTTCCGCCGTGGAGGATCTGTTCGTCTGGATGCGTGTCGAGGGGCGCGGACTGCTCACGCGCGATGCAAAGACAGGCGACATCGATGCCGGGCGGGAGGCGACTCCCGTCGAGGCGATCATTGTTCCCATCGGCATCATGATGATCATGCTGCTGATGATCATGATGAGTGCCCCGGGAATGCTGCATTCCGTCATGGAGGAGAAGACGCAGCGCATCGCTGAAGTGCTTCTCGGATCCATTCGTCCGTTTGAATTCATGGCAGGAAAGATCGTCGGTGGTATTGCGGTTTCGTTGACAACCTCCGCGGTCTACATTCTGGGCGGTATCATTGCTGTCACCTATCTCGGATATGAAGAGTACATTCCATTCCATGTGCTGCCATGGTTCCTGGTATACATGCTGCTCGCGGTGATCATGTTCGGTGCGATGAGCGCGGCGCTGGGGTCCACCTGCAGCGAGGCGAAGGATGCGCAGTCACTGAGTTTCCCGACCATGCTTCCCGCCATTTTCCCGATGTTCGTGTACCTCCCGGTCGTCAAGGAACCGATGAGTGATTTCTCCACCTGGATATCACTTATCCCGCCATTCACGCCGCTTCTGATGACGCTGCGCATGTCCACTCCCGAATCCATTCCCCTCTGGCAGCCCGTCGTGGGGCTGTTTGGTGTGCTGCTCTGTACGCTGCTTTTCGTCTGGGCGGGGGGACGCATTTTCCGTGTCGCCATCCTCATGCAGGGCACGCCGCCGAAGTTTGCGAACATCCTGCGCTGGGCTTTGCGTGGATGATCATGGGTGGTACCACGGGGAAAAATAGGTGGTACCACCGATTGACAGATTTTTCTCGATATCGTATATTCACCCCTGACAATCCCCAATAAGCGTTGTTTGCTTATGGACCGCTTGGTCCACTTGACGGATTGAGCTGCCGTATGCTCCTGTGGCCGCTCGCAGTTTCCGTCTGCTCCCGTTCGATGGATTGAGATACGGGACGATGACCGCGTATGCCCGGCGGAATCACATATATCCATCCAGCACGCAAAACACCCCGCATTGCAGGCACGAACGGTATTCCCGGTCGCAGCTGTCGACCATTGCTGATGCGTGTAATCATCACGTGCGGGTTGCTTTTCATCCTGACGATCCCATTCGTCATCGGACTCCCGTCCATACTCATCGCCCAGCAGTATCGCGTTGATCAGCTGACCGCGCGGCTCGCCAGCGCCGGTCAGGATACCGCCCGCGTCAATATCCTCAATGACCTGTGCACACATTTTCGCAACGCGAATCCTGCGCGGGCGACGGAATACGGTTCCGAGGCCCTGGCGCTGGCCCGGAGGCTCGGGGATGTTCGCGGACAGGCGAAGGCGCTGGCCGAGCTGTCATGGGCCGATTGCATCCTCGGGAACTTCGAACGGGGCCGCTCACGCGCGCAGCAGAGCATTCGCCTGAGTGAATCGATCAATGATCGTCATGGGATCGCGCGTGGCTTCGATCGACTGGGTATCGCGCTGCAGCAGATGGGAACGCTCGACAGTGCGTGGATTTCACTCGAACGCGCACAGGTGATATGGAAAACACTGGATCCCTGTCCGGACGCAGCGAACACACTGCTGAATATGGGAAATGTTCGTTTTCAGTCCGGCAGCATCGACGATGCTGTGGCTCTGTACGAGAAGGGGCTCGGCATGGCCCGCGCGGTTTCGGACACCGTATCGCTGTCCTCGCTGTACAACTCGCTTGGAAATGCGCTGTTTGTCAAGGGGGAGCATGACGACGCGCTGGCCCTCTACCGGCAGTCGCTCATTCTGAAGGAACATCTCAATGACAGCACCGGCATCAGCTTCGGGTATCACAGCCTCGCCCATGTCTACGGCGTGCGCGGGGATTTCGATTCCGCGCTCGTCTATTATGGACGGGCCGCCGATATTGCCGAGCGCAGCGGGTTCAGAAAGATGCTTCTGGCAGCCTCGCTGAATGCGGCCAAAATCAGACTCTGGCGTGGTGATCAATACGGGGCTTCACGTCTGTTTGAGAGAGGGCTCCATGTGGCGGAGGAACTCAAGGATTCGGCTGCCCAGGCATTCACCTTGCAGTCTCTTGCCGTTATGCATTTTCAGCAGGAGCGCTATGAGCGGGGGATACCATTCCTGCGCAGGGCGCTGGAAATTTCGGAACGACTGCCGGATCAGTCCAATCTGGCCGATCTGTACATGACCATGGGATTCCTGCATCATAAGCAGGGCCGTCAGGACAGCGCGCTGTATTTCACAAACAACGCGTATGCAATGAGTCAGCAGCAGGGCGCGACCTCGACGCAGGCAACCTGCCTGGTGAACCTTGCCCAGATTCATATGGCGCGAGATGAGGACAGTCTCGCTGAGCATTATCTCAATCGCTGTTTCGCAATGCTGGATACGCTGGAATATGCGACACTGCTTACCGAGACGCAGTTCGTAGCCGCGCGTCTGTACCGAAAGCTGGGCAACTCGCAGGCAGCGCTGCGTGAGGGACGAAAAGCGCTGGCATCCGCAGCGGGAGTCGAAGCCGAAATTCATCGTGATGTCGCCGGTTTGCTGAGCAGTCTTTGCGCTGACATGGGAATGGAGGAAGAAGCATACCGATATCATCTCACATATACGCGGATGAAGGATTCACTGCTGAGCGCACGGAACACGGTCCTTGTCAACGAACTCAGTGCGAAGTACGAAGCCGACCAGCGGGAGAAGCAGATCGTGCTGCTGGAGAAGGATCGTGAGATCACACAGCTCGAGCTCGACCGGCAGCAGGAGGAACTGCGCGTTCGCACGCTCGAGGCGCTGCAGCGGAAGCAGCAGATCGGTCTGCTGCAGAAGGACCGTGAAATCCAGTCCCTCGAATTGCTCCGCCGGGACGCGGACTTCGCCCGCCAGCAGGCGGTTACTCAGCGGCGCGAGCACGAGGTGCGCCTGCTGCGCAAGGACAAGGATCTGCAGGCCTCGCTCCTTGAGCGTGAAACCTTCCGGCGCAATGCGACACTCGTCGGACTCGCCGCCCTGCTGCTGGTAACAGGACTCGTTTTCTGGCGCTATCGCGAGAAGCAGCGCTCGAACAAAAAGCTCGAACGCACGCTCGGCGAGCTGCGACGCACGCAGGATCAGCTGATCCACACCGAGAAAATGGCCACGCTCGGTGAGCTGACCGCGGGTATCGCGCATGAGATCAAGAATCCCCTCAACTTCGTGACGAACTTCTCGACGGTGTCGACCGAGATGGTGGATGAACTCGAAGCGCAGGTTCGCTCACTCGGCAACGGGGATGAACGCAGGCAGGAAGTGCTGACACTGCTCGATGAACTGAAGGGGAACATGGGTCGCATTCATCAGCACGGACAGCGCGCGGACGGCATCGTGGCGAGCATGCTGCTGCATGCGCGGAGCCAGAAAGGAGTGCGACAGGAAGCGGACATCAACACGCTGCTGCGCGAGGCGTTACAGCTGGCCTGGCACGGGATGCGTGCGCAGGTGCCGGATTTCACCGTGGAGATCGAGGAGGAGTACGACACGTCACTGCCGCGGATCGAAGTTATTCCGCAGGAGATCAGTCGGGTGTTCCTCAACGTACTGAGTAACGCGTTCCAGGCGGTGCGCAAACGCATGCAGGATGGCAGTGATGAAGCGTACATCCCGGCAGTGCGCGTATCCACGCGCACGACGGCAACGGGCGTGGAGGTGCGCATCCGTGACAACGGTCCGGGCATCCCCGAGGCGATCAGGGATAAAATCTTCCAGCCGTTTTTCACCACGAAACCGACGGGCGAGGGCACGGGCCTGGGCCTGTCGCTCAGCTACGACATCATCGTGAAGGGGCACGGCGGGGAGATTCGCGTGGAATCGGAGGAGGGACGCTTCACTGCATTTTTCATCGAACTTCGTAGAGGGGAGCAGTGATGAAACAGGTCCTTGCCTCACAGACACTATTGCTGTTTCTCGTAATGTTTCTCCTCGTGTTTTCGCAAGAGGGAAGGGAAGGCCCCAGAGGGAAAATTGAAGCAAAGCTCAAGCAATCAGCAATGCTTCGTGCCTCCGATCTTCCGGCGGCTTACGACACGGCACTCGAAGCCCTTACCCTTGCGCGAAAGCACGCATGGGAAACAGGGATTGGACGCGCACATGCCGCGGCGGCGGCATCGCTGATCGTTCAGGGAGAAGCAGAAACAATGCGGGAGCACCTCGATCAGGCATTGAAGCACGCCACGAGGAATCGAGACACGCTCACGATGGCAGCAGCATTGCGGGGACTGGCCATTCTGGCCTACAGGAAAAACGAACTGGCCGAAGCAAACGGTCTCTTCGATCATGCCATCGAGTATTCACGGAGTATTGGAGATTTGAGTGGAGAAGGGGACGCAATGCTCCACAGGGGAGAGATGCGGCTCTTTATCGAAAAACGCTATGATGATGCAGTGCTGGAGTTCACAAATGCCAAGCGTCTGTACGAACACGCAGAAGACAGCGTCGGGATGGCAACGGCCTTAGCGTTTTTCGGTCTGTCATTAACTGATATGACAACACTGAAGGAGCGTGGGAAGGCTGCTGAACAGGCTGTGAAGCTTGCACATGCCTCCGGTGACAGCAGCGCAATCGCGATCGCCTGCATAGCGAGAGGAGCCGACATCGGGCAACGCGGAAGGAGAATGGAGGCGATCGATTGGTTTCGTTCCGGGCTGCGCGCTGCCGTGTCCTGTGGAAACAGGGAGATGAAGGTTCAAGCCCTGTGGAGCCTTGGTTTGAACAATTATAATCAGAGAAAATACGAAAAAGCGTTGTCATACTATCGGCAGACGCTTGCCGAAAATGAAAAATTAGCTGATCTGCCACGCCAGGCACGTATTCGGGGGGCAATGGGTCCGTGTCTCGGCCTGCTCGGTCGGCGCGAAGAAGCCATGATGGAATTTCAGCGCAGCTATGAGGAGTACTGTGCGCTGAAAGACACTGTGGAAATGATTCAAGGTCTCTGGAATCTTGCCTACAATCAGCGCGGACTGCGACGTTACGACAGTGCACGTAGCTACTATCTCGAGGCGCTTGATCTTACCCGGACCAGCAACATGACGGACCACGAACGTGCGGCTCTGATCGGGCTCGGTGAACTTGATCGAGTGCTCGGTCGCTATCCCGAAGCGCTGAAACATTTTCTCGCCGCCGCGGACCTGCTGAATCCTGATACCGAAAGCATTGAGCACGTGAACGTGAACTATTCTCTGGGTCAGATTTATGTTTCAATGAAGCAGTACGGTAAGGCTCTGGAATACTACCGTGAAATGCGCCGGATCGCTGCGCAAAACGGAGTTACCGCATATATCGGCTCGGCGGAAAACGCCATGGGGAATTGCTATCTCAATCAGGCGATCGCTGCATCATCGGATTCCGTTTATGCGAAAGGCAGATATCTTCTTGCGCTCGAACATTATCAGCGTATGGATTCACTGGCTGTGGTGATCCAGGATGAGAACAGTCATGCTGTCGCCAGAATGAATATCGGGGTCTGTCTGATGGGACTTGGACGCTACAGTGAGGCTCTCCCTCTCCTTCGGGATGGGCTGCCAGTCTTCCAGAGCTTCAGCATGCGAGTAAATGAGTACAATGAAGCGCGTACTCTTGGATTCATTGCGCAGTGTCTGTATGAAATGGGACAGATACCCGCGGCGTTGGATACGCTGAAACTTGCAGTCGCCACATCGGTAGAGTACGGCGATCGGGAGGGAAGATGGGTGTTGTACGAACAGATAAGCCGGCAGTTTGCCAGTCATGGAGATTATTCCCGTGCCCTCACCTACCACCGCCGCTTCGTCGCACTGCGGGACTCCCTTCTCAATGAAGACAACCTCCGCACGATCAACGAACTCAATGCGAAATACGAAGCGGATCAGCGCGAGAAACAGATCGCGCTGCTGGAGAAGGACCGCGAGATCAAGGGCCTCGAGCTCAAGCGGCAGCAGGAGGAACTGCGCGTCCGGAAGCTCGAAGCACTGCAGCGCAAACAGCAGATAGGATTGCTGCAGAAGGATCGGGAAATCCAGTCCCTCGAATTACTCCGCCGCGACGCGGACCTCGCTCGGCAGGAGGCGGTCACCGAACGGCGGGAGCATGAGGTGCGCCTGCTGCGCAAGGACAAGGACCTGCAGGCCTCGCTGCTCGAACGCGAAACGTTCCGGCGCAATGCCACGCTCGCAGG
>CAJXVM010000022.1 GCA_913061095.1 uncultured Ignavibacteria bacterium | reverse complement strand
GTATTACTCTACGAAGACCGCATGCCGGATCTCGACAACCGTGTTTGACCATTTACACAAAAATCAGGACGCTCTCCTTTGCGTGGGGCGGTCTATCCCTCGATAAGCCCTTCGTTCCCTTCGTTATCTTCGTTGTTCACATTCCCCCTCAGCGTTCCGAAAAATCCGCGCAGCAATCCGGTCGATTTGTCATCCTGCACCCCCGGAATCACATGCACGGTGTGATTCAATCGTTTATCCTCCACGATATTCCTCAGCGTGCCGCAGGCGCCGGCCTTGGCGTCGTAGGCACCGAAGACGAGGACGGGGATGCGGGCGAGGACGATGGCGCCGGCGCACATGGCGCAGGGCTCGAGGGTAACGTAAAGCGTGCATCCCTCCAGGCGCTTGTCCCCCAGCGCGTTCGCCGCCGCGGTGATGGCGATGATCTCCGCGTGGGCGGTGGGATCGCGGAGCTGTTCGTTCTGGTTGTATCCCTTGCCGATGACGCGGCCGTCCTTTACCACCACGGCACCGACCGGAACTTCGCCCTCCTCGAAGGCGCGTTCGGCCAGGCGCAGCGCCTGCTCCATCCACCGCTCGTGCGCGGTCTGCATCAATGGTTCGTCATCCATCATGACAAAAGGGCATCAGGTAATGATCATTCCGGCAGCGGGATGCACGATCACCGCGCCACCATTGAGGCGAGCACGGACTGCTGCACTTCGAAGAGCCGGCGGTTTTCGGCGGGGGTGACGGAGACGGAGGCCGGATACATCACGCACTCCATGAAGCCCGAGCCGCTGTCGAAAACGACGACGCGGATGACCGGCTCGGCCGATCCCGCGCGGTACTCGTATCCCGCGCAGATGCGGTCGCCGACCTTGAACAGCTCCACCGGCTGCACGACGGCGATGCTGTCCTCGGCGTTGCGCTCCTTCAGGCTCAGGCTCACCTTCGCCACGGATTCCATCCCCTCCTTCCTCAGCGTCTCGTACAGGGCCGGATCCATCTGCAGGGGCGTGAAGGATATCGACGCGGCGTAATCCTCCCGCACCAGCCAGAGCAGGATGGACGGCGCGTTTTTCGGGTCGGAGGTTTTCCGCCAGCCTTCGGGACGCAGCACGCGCAGACGGCCGTCCTGCGAGGACACGTAGTCGCGCGTCAGCTCCGCCGCCGCGGCGTAGCGGTACTTCGGGAATTCCCGCTTCTCCGGCGCGGCCGCCTTCTCCGCCCCGCCACAGGCCGCGATCCCAAGCGCCATGACCAGGATGGACACCCGGAGTCCAGTGGCAAAGCGACCTTTGCACTTTGCACTTTGCACTTGTTGTCCCTCGATACGGCCTCGCCTATGGCGAGTCCTACTCGGGATGACGGACTTGTGCACTTCACCCTTGGCACTTTGCGCTTCAGCATTTCCCGCAGCAATCAACATGCCGTCTCCTGTCCGCATCTCAGTGTCCGCTGTACAGTGGATAGTTCTTCTCCCCCGCCTCGATCCGGATGGGCAGGGCGTTTTCGGCCGGCGGAATCGGACAGTCGTAGCGCTCGTTGTACGCGCAGTAGGGATTGTACGCGTAATTGAAATCGAGGAACACGCTGTCGGCGCGGACATCCTCGATGTCGATGTAGCGTCCGCCGCCGTACGTCGCGTCGCCGCTCGTCGCGTCGGTGAAGGGGATGAACCAGTAGTTGCCGTCCGTGGTGTCCTTCGGTGCGTACACCTGCAGCCGGTGCGTCTCGCCATCCACCTCGAACGGCAGCGCCCCGATGTGCAGCATCTGCCGGGGACGATCCTGCGAGGTGGCGATGGTGATTTCCGCGGGCTCGTCAAGCGGCTCGAGCGCGGTGTAAAAGACGAAATCCTTGCTCACCGGATAGTAGGCGAGGCCCTTGAACATCTCCATGTCGGATGCGCGGATGGGCGTGCTCCCGCTCGTGAGCAGGTAGCGGTCCTTCTCGAGACGGTCCTTGCGCACCTCCATCGTGTACACGTCGGAGGTGTCGACGTCGGACTGCGCGTCGGATTTCTCCTCGGGACTCCCGCAGGCGGTGAGCAGAAAAACGGTTGTGAGGACGAGGCAAGAAAAAACCGCGAGTGAGCGCTCACGGTTTCCGGAATGTCGAAGTGTGTGCATGCGTCTTACTGGGATCGTGAGAATTTCGGTTCCTCGAGCACCAGCCGCAGCGAAATGCGATGCGAGGCATCCTTGAATTCGCTGAACAGATCGTTCTGGCCGAAGGCGTAATCAAGATACAATTTCGGGAGGTGAATTCCCGCACCGAAGGTCAGGTACTGCTTCTTCTCGTGATCCTCGTCGAAGTACAGCTCGGAGAGGCCGCCGCGCAGGGCGAAGACATCCTTGAAGCGGTACTCGAGACCGAAGCGGGGATTGACGCTCACGGGACCCAGGTTCAGGGTGGATGCGAATTCGCGGCCTTCGCCCATCATTTCGAGGTCGAGGGCGGGCAGGATGGTACCGCCCAGCGCTTCGATGGCGTACGCCGCGCCGATTTTCACGGTGGGGGAGACCAGCTCGTTGCGTCCCGTACTCCACGCCATGAGCGTGGTGGTGGCGTCCTGCACCGTGGCGCCGAGCGTGAGCGCGTCGGTGGCGCGGTACATCGCGCCGATGTCGAAGCCGACGCCGGTAGCGTTTTCGATGGAGTAGTCGCGGTGCAGCAGTTTGAGATTCACGCCCAGCGAGAGGCGGTCGCTGGAACGGAAGGCATAGGTGAGATATGCCACCCAGTCCGCCGTGCTGAACGACGTCACGCGGTTCGGATCAAGCCGCTCGTTGGGATCCAGCTGTCCGTTGCCGTTGAGATCGATGAGCGCGCTGCGCGTATCGGGGATGTCATCCACGCCCGAGCGCGTCACCGAGAGGGCGAGCGTGTACTTGGGACCGAAGGGCCAGGCCACGCCGCCGTAATTGTAGGAGAGCAGTCCGCCGAAGCGCTGCTCATGCATCAGCCCGATCTCGGGATAATCCATGCGCATCAGTCCGGCCGGATTCCAGTAGGCCGCCGTGAGGTCCGACGCGGCCGCCACATGCGCGCCGCCCATCGCCAGCGCCCGGCTGCCGAAGCCCGTGGCCATGAACTCGCCGCCGTACTTGGCGACCTCCGTCTGCGCGGAGAGCGGGACAGTCAGGAAGGCGGTCAACAGCAGCGTCAGGAGTGGAATTCGGGTGCGCATGGGCCTGTTCCGGGTTGAGATTAATGGGGAATATGGGGATTGGAGGGGAGGGAAGCAAGTCAATTGGAACCACAGATTGCACTGATTACACGGATGGTTCTTTTCGCGGCGTGATCTCAAAGACTCGAGCGTTGACGAAGACGCACGTCCGGATTTGCTGGTGCGTCCAGGAAGAGCCCCCCGAAAAAGCTGTCTGTGTAATCCATGTAATCTGTGGTTCCATTCGTATTTTACTCCATGCGGAATACATTCTCTCTCCCCCGGTACTTCCTCATCATGCTCCTCTGCTACGCAGTCTGGGTGCCGCTCTATTATCTGACGGGATGGATCGCCTCGCTGCGGGGCGCGGCGTTTGATCCGGCGCTGGGCGTGGACGAGCTGTTTCCCTTCGTGCCGGAGACGGTGTTCGTGTACCTGCTGGCGTATGTCGTGGTGCTGGGAGTCTTTTTCGTCCGGCGCTCGCCGGCCTTCCTCAACCGCGCCTATCTCGCCTTCATCACCATGAATCTCACGGCCTTCGCGCTGTTCGTCATTGTTCCCGCGCAGGGACCCGACCGCCTCGCCATCTCCGGAGACGGAGACATGATGATTTCCATCCTCCATGCCATGGATTCCCGCTGGAACGCCTTTCCCAGCCTCCACGTCGCCAATCCCTGGCTCATCGCGTTGCTCGCCGTGCGCGAACGCCGCTTCGCTCCCGTCAGCATCGTCCTCCTCCTCATCGCCGCCGGCATCTCCGTCTCGACCCTCCTCGTGCGCCAGCACTACCTCCTCGACGTCGCGGGGGGATTCGTCCTCGCCGTGGTGACGTTTGCCGTATTTGACAGATTGAGGATCTCGGAGGACGCGTGGCTTGGGCGTCGGAAGGAAATGTGAAGGTCATCGTTGAACGCGGTAGCCCCACGCGTGAGCGTGGGGTCTCGGGAGGACGGCCTACAAACCACTCTGCGTCCTCCCTTCCCCTCCTTTTTACCCGGGTAAAACCCTGATATTACCCGGGTAAAACCCCAATATTACCCGGGTAAAAACCCTATTTTTTCCCGTAACGGATACTTTCTTCCTTCACCTTCAGCACCTTGCTGAGGCGCTTTGCCATGGCGGCGGAGTAGCTGCGCTTGCCGCGCTCGTAGTCGCTGACCATGTTCTGCCGGATGCCGAGGGCTTCGGCCAGCTCGGACTGTGTCATCCCGGCTTTCAGCCGCGCACCTGCCAGCAGATTACCGATGCGGTTCTTTTCCATCTCCCGCCAGAATTCCGTGCTTTCAATGGGGACATATTCGTCAACCTCATTCCCTGCGAGAATCTCCACGTCGTACTTCCCCCGAATCCATTCCAGCAATTCCGCCGCGCCCTCGCCCTGGAGGGAGATTTCAGTACGGGGCGTCTTCACGAGAACCAGCATAATATACCTCTATCACGATTTCATTTTTCCGACACGACCAGCAGGCCAGATTCCGATAATTCAGATGACAATGATATCGGTCGCCACCGAGCGGGGAGAAGTTCTTCCAGCTCTTTTGAATTGGTCCGTGCGTCTGAAGATCCGTGACCAGCAAGTAGAAGAGCTGCTGGACATCGGGTGGAAGCCTGAGCAGCCGCCGGGCAACCTTTTTCCTGACACGAACATCGTATCGCATGGTAATAAAATAACCACGCTATAACTAACAGGCAAGCATGATCATTCCTGTTGCCCGGTGAGAATAATGATTCCATCAACTCTCCCCGAGAGGGCGCGGGCGGGGGAAGTTTGGACGCGACGCCAACCCGGGACTTCGTCCCGGGCTGTGACCTATCGCCCCTTCAGGGCGAATACGGAGCAATGCAGCCCACACCCGTAACCCCACGCTCACGCGTGGGGCTACCACTTCTCCAAAAACAAACGCCCCCATGTTTCCATGAGGGCGTCCTGAAAAACAGAGACTCGACTTTCTCCTTTACTCGATCGGCGCCTTGATGGGAATGAACATCGTGTCGCCCTCCTGGGTCTTGACGCGGAGAAGGATGGACTCGTCATCGTTGAGGGATTTCACAAAGTCGTTGAAATCCCCGACGCTTCCGATCTCGATGCGCTCACCCTTGCGGATGGCTTCGAACACGACGAGGCCGCTGCGGAGCCCGGCCTCCCAGGCCTGGCTGTTGCGGCGGATGTCGGAGATGTAAACACCGGACTGCACCTCGAAACTCCTGCGCTGCTGACGGGTGAGCGGCGCAACGGTGAAACCGGCATCCTCGTATTTCACCGGCTCGCGCAGTTCTTCTTTCTCCTCGGCGGGTTCGTCCTCCTCGACGGCGGCGACCTCCTCACCGTCGCGGCCCTTCAGGGTCACGCTCTTGGTGATGTATTTTCCATCCCGCCAGATCTTGAGATTGACGGATTCGCCGGGGTGCTTCATGCCGACGCGGGCCTGCAGCTGGTTGGCGCTCTCGACGGATTTGTCGTCCACCGCGACGATGGCGTCGCCCACACGCAGTCCGGCCGCCTCACCGGCACCGTCCTCAACGAGACTCTCGACGAGCACGCCTTTATACACGTCCATGCCGAGCGCCTCGGCTTTCTTGGCGTCGATGTCGGTGATGCGCACGCCGATGTAGCCGCGCACGAATTTGCCTTCGCGGATGAGGGCGTTGGCGACGACTTTCGCGAGGTTGATGGGCACGGCGAAGCCGAGATAGGTGCCCTGCTGACTGCCGGCGATGGCGGTGTTGACGCCGATCACCTGTCCCTGCAGGTTCACCAGCGCGCCGCCGCTGTTGCCGGGATTGATGGCGGCGTCGGTCTGGATGAAGTTCTCGATGCCGAAGCCGCCGCGGTCGCGCATGATGCCGATGTTGCGGCTGATGGCCGAGACGATGCCTGCGGTGACGGTGGATGTGAGTCCGAGGGGATTCCCGACGGCCATCACCCACTCGCCGATGCGGATTTCGTCGGAGTTGCCGAGCGACGCGGCCGAAAGATTTTCGGCGTCGATCTTGATGACGGCGATGTCGGTGTTCTCATCCTCGCCGATGACGCGCGCGTCGAATTCGCGGTTGTCATACAGCGTCACGGTGATGCCGTCTTCAATGGCATTCTCAATGACGTGCCGGTTGGTCATGATGTAGCCGTCCGCGGTGAGGATGATGCCCGAGCCGGTGCCCGTGCTGTAGCGCTCATCCTGCTCATCCTGCTCCCGATCCGGCCGCTGGAAGGGCCAGAAGAACTGATGCGGATTGCGCGCGCGCGTCTTCACCGCGATGTAGACGACCTGCGGCGTGACGAGTTCGCTGACCTGGTGGAATGTTTCGTTCAGTGATGCGGCGTCGGCCGACGGCGTGAAGGGGACGTCGCTGCGGAATTCCGTGTTGGTGTCGGCGAAGGACAAGCTTGCGCCGCTGAAGCTGCTGACCAGCACGGCTCCGAAGACGATGCCCGCGCTGACGAGCGTGATCGCCACGAGAACTGCACGTTTTGACATGATTCGTACCTCCTGTTCAGAGTACCGTAAATATTGCGTATGTCATTTACTCGCAAAGCGGGTAATACGGTAACAACAAATCCGTCATAAAAATGCCGTTGGTGAAACAGGACCCAGGGATAAAATATGCAACACGCTAGCGAAAAATGTCAAGCATGGGCACGGATTTGACCGCCCGCATGTCGGGGATGTGCGATTTCAGATGCCGCTCGAGCACCTGCAGCGACTCGCCCGCCGCCCGCGGCGACAGCGCGAGCGTGTGCACGTCCGCGGCCGCGTGCCGGTCGAGCCAGGCCAGAGCGCGGACGGTCTCGACGGCGGTCTCCATGCTGTCGGGCGCCGGGGGACAGCCGGCGCAGGTGAATCCACCGCCGGTGAGCGAGAACGATGCGCTGCCCTGCAGCGCACTCTCTTCCTCGAATGCCGTGCGGCAACGCGCGCAGTGCTGCGTGTCGATGCCGATGCCCATCGCGCCGCTCAGGCGCAGCAGGTAGTGCAGCAGCACGTTTGAGGGACGCGCGCGCTCGGCGTCCAGCGCCTCGAGCGCTTCCCGAAGGATGTCGTAGAGTTCCTCGTGCGCCTCCTCGCCGTGCACGGTGGCGTAGAGGAATTCCAGCACGGCGAAGCCGTACATCAGCCGGTCGGGCGAGTCGATCACGCGGCGGTACTGCTGCACGAGATCCGCCTGCGTCATCAGCTGCAGCTCGCGCTGTTCCTTTTTATACATGACCGTGTCGCTGCGACTCATCAGGTCGAGCGCGGCGCCGAACTTCGGCTTCCTGCCGCGCGCGCCCTTGACGATGACGCTCATCCGCCCGAACTCGCGGGTGTACAGCGTGAGGATGCGGCTGGTTTCCCCGTATTTCATGCTGCGGAGGACGATGGCTTCGGTTTTGACAATCATGGCGCCATCCTTCTCCTACGCAAACGCGGCGGCGAGAGTTTCGCCGAAGGGCGGGGCACAAATTCCTCCCTCGGTGATGATGCCGGTGATGAGGCCGGCGGGAGTGACGTCGAAGGCCGGCGTGTATGTCGAAGTGCCTTCAGGGGCGGTGGGGATGTCGCCCCAGCGGGTGAGCTCGGCGGATGCGCGCTCCTCGATCGGGATGGCGTCTCCGTTCGGGAGTGCCAGGTCGACGGTGGAGAGCGGGGCGGCGATGTAAAATGGAATGCCGTGGTGATGCGCCGCGACGGCGAGTCCGTAGGTGCCGATCTTGTTTGCGCTGTCGCCGTTGGCGGCGATGCGGTCGGCGCCCGTGATCACCGCGCCGATGCCTCCCTGCCGCATGCGCATCGCGGCGGTGCTGTCGGTCATCAGGGTGGATGGGATGCCCGCGCGCTGCAGCTCCCACATCGTGAGCCGCGCCCCCTGCAGGAGCGGACGTGTCTCGTCGGCATACACGTGAATGCCTTTCCCCTGCCGGTGGGCTTCGAGAAGGACGCTGAAGGCCGTGCCGTCGCCGCCGGTGGCCAGCGCGCCGGTGTTGCAGTGCGTGATGACGCTCGTGTTCGAAGGGATGATCTCCGCGCCGTGGCGTCCGATGGCGGCGCAGCGGCGGGCATCGTCCTCGTGAATCGCGCGGGCTTCGCGCTCGAGTTCCCGGGGGATATCAGCCGCATCGTGTTCGCGGATGACCGTGCGCATGCGCTCCAGCGCCCAGAAGAGGTTGACGGCCGTGGGACGCGTGGACGCGAATTCCTCGCACACCGCCAGCATGCGCTCGCGGCAGGAAGAATCACCGCTGTCGGTCCCCGATGCGCCGGCGCAGATCTCCCGGGCCGCGAGGACGGCCCCGTACGCTGCAGCGATGCCGATCAGCGGAGCCCCGCGCACGCGCAGCGACCGGATGGCCTCGAGCATGTCGCGGTAGTCCGCGGTCGCGACCACGCGTTCCTCGGCCGGGAGCTGCGTCTGGTCGAGGAAGCGGAGACCGTCGCCCGTCAGGCGGATGATGTCGGGGGTGGATGAAGTCATGGGTGTCGTCGACGCACTTCGTGAGTGTGATGTGGTAGCCCCACGCGTAAGCGTGGGGATGGGGGTCGGATTCGCGCGTGTCCACACGCTCACGCGTGTGGATACCGCCCCTTGCGAGTGGGATGCGGTAACCCCACGCGTGTGGTTGGCGCACGCTGTCAGCCGTGAGCGGTAACCCCACGCGTAAGCGTGGGGATGGGGGTCCGAACGTTCAGAATGTACTGAGCGTCCGGAATATCCCGAACCTCTCGGCTATCTGCTCTTCGCTCAGCTCGCGGATGCCCTCGATGCTGAACTCCTCGACGCAGAAGGAGGCGAGCACGCTGCCGTAGACGACGGCTTTGCGCATGTTGGCGACGGAGACGTCGTTGGTGCGCTCGAGCCAGCCGATGAATCCGCCGGCGAAGGTGTCGCCCGCGCCGGTGGGATCCTTGAAGCCACCGAGCGGAAAGGCCGGAGCGATGAACGTGGTATCCTTCGAAAGCAGCACCGCGCCGTGCTCGCCTTTCTTGATGACGATCACCGAGGGACCCATACGCAGCATCTTTTTCCCGGCGTTGAAAATATTCCGCTCGCCGGTGAGCATGCGCGCCTCCTCGTCGTTGAGCACGAGCACGTTGACGCGCTTGAGCACCTGCTTGAGTTCCTTGAGACTGATGTCGATCCACAAATTCATGGTGTCGCAGACGACAAGCTTGGGCTCCTCCACCTGGTCGAGCACTTCGAGCTGCAGGGATGGATGGATGTTGCCGAGTAGCACGAATTCGCTCTTTTTCCATTCGTCCGGGATGACGGGGTGGAAGTGCTCGAACACGCCGAGCACGGTGTACAGCGTGTCGCGCGTGTTCATGTCCTCGTGATAGCGTCCGCCCCAGCTGAACGTCTTTCCTCCCTCCACGCGCTCGAGTCCGAGCGTGTCGATGTGACGCGAGGCGAAATAGTCGACATGCGCCTGCGGGAAATCCTCTCCCACGATGCCGACCATGCGGATGTTCTCGGTCAGGTAGCTGGCGGCGATGGAACAGAAGGTGGCCGAGCCGCCGAGGGCCTGGTCCATTTTGCCGAAGGGGGTTTCGAGGTAATCGAGTGCGACGGATCCGACGATGAGTACGCTCATGAACAAACTCCTTGTTGCACGGAATGCCGCGTCAGTCGCGCGGGGTGACGGTGATGGAAAGGGACTTGGCCTCCTCGAGCACGCGCAGCATTGCGTCGTGGATGTGTCCGTTGCTGCCGAGGAAGGGGAGGCCGTAAATGTCATGCGGCGCGCCTGAGAAATCGGTCACGCGTCCGCCGGCCTCCTCGACCAGCAGGTGTCCGGCGGCCTTGTCCCACGGCTGCAGGGAAACTTCCCAGAAGCCGTCGAGGCGTCCGGCGGCGACGTACGCGCAGTCCAGCGCCGCGCTGCCCAGGCGCCGGATGGCCTGCGCCTCTTTCAGGAACGCGATGAAGCGTTCGTAGCAGAAATCCGGGTTCTCGCGGATGTTGTACGGGAAGCCGGTGACGAGCATGGACTCTTCGATGTTCGCCGTATCCGACACATGGATGCGTTCGCCGTTGAGGAAGGCGCCCTTGCCGCGTTCGGCGGTGAACATCTCGTCGCGCGTGGGATCGTAGATCACGCCGAGCAGGAGGTTGCCCTCGTGTTCGAGTCCGATCGACACGCTGAAAATCGGGAAGGCATGCGTGAAGTTCGTCGTGCCGTCCAGCGGATCGATCACCCACTTGTACGGCGTCGACCCCTTGCGCTCGCCGCCCTCCTCGCCGAGGATGCCGTGATCCGGGAACGCCTCGAGCAGAATCTCCACGATGCGTTTCTCGGAATTCATGTCCGCCTCGGTGACGAGGTTGAACTGCTGGTCGTTCTTTATACGGATATGCCGCAGGTCGCCGTAGTGATGCATCAAAATGTCGCCGGCTTCCCTCGCGGCGCGGATTGCAGTATCGAGCATATGGGATTCTCTTGTATTCATCAATCAACTAAGATAAGGAGGATCGGGGGAATATCGGAATGTGCTAGCCACACGCGTGAGCGTGTGGTTGCGCGGCGGCGTCCCCCCCCACGCTTACGCGTGGGGCTTCTCCTGTACTCTTTCCCCCCGATTCATTATTTTACGGGCAATCGAAGCGCTATTCATCGACTGATCAGAAGAGGTAACGTCTTATGAAGATTGGGGTATTGACGGGCGGCGGCGACTGTCCCGGCCTGAATCCTGTTATCCGCGCCGTCGTGCGCGCGTCACTGAAACTCGGACACGAATGCATCGGCCTCCGGCACGGCTGGAAGGGCGCGATGGAGAATATCACCATGCCGCTGGACCGCGACGCGGTGAGCGGGATCCTGCCGCGCGGCGGCACGATTCTCGGGACGTCACGTACGAATCCCTACAAGGTGGAAGGCGGCGAGCAGAAGGTGCTCGAAACACTGGAGGCGAACGGCATCGAGGCGCTGATTCCCATCGGCGGCGAGGATACGCTCGGCGTAGCCGTGAAGCTGCACAAGGCGGGCGTGAAGGTGGTCGGCGTGCCGAAGACGATCGACAACGATCTGCCGGGAACGGATTTCACCTTCGGCTTCGATACCGCGATCAACGTGGCGATGGAGTCCATCGACCGCATCCACACCACGGCCGATTCCCACAGCCGCGTGCTGGTGGTGGAGGTGATGGGACGCCACGCGGGCTGGATCGCCTGGTACGCGGGCGTCGCGGGCGGAGGGGATGTCATTCTCGTGCCCGAACATCCGTTCAGCGTCGAGGAGGTCTGCGAACGCGTCAAGCGCCGCCACGACACCGGGAAGAATTTCAGCATCGTCGTGGTATCCGAAGGCGCGAAGGTGGCCACGAACGAGGAACGGGATGAAGACGGCAGCTATGTGCTCTCGAGCATGAAGAAGGATGCCTTCGGACATGTCATGCTCGGCGGCGTCGCGAAGGTGCTGGCCGAGGAGATCGAAGACCGTCTCGGCTTCGAGACGCGGCACACGGTGCTCGGACACATCCAGCGCGGCGGTACGCCCACGGCGTTCGACCGCGTGCTCGGCACGCGCTACGGCGTGCGCGCGGCGGAGCTGGTGCACGAGGGACGATTCGGCCGCATGGTCGCCCTGCAGGGCAACAAGGTTGTCGACATCGACATCGCGCAGATTTCGGACAAGATCAAGGAACTCGATCCGGATCTCTACAAGGTCGCGGAATATTTCGCGGATTAGGGTGACGCGCACACACATTCAGAAAGGAACACTGGCACGCATATGATCAACGCACTGCAGACATTGCGCGACCGGCTCGCGGAGCTGGAAGGAACGATCGACACGGGTCCCTACCGGGTGCCGTCGCTCTGGGTGAATCCCGTCATGACCGAGGGCGACCGCGTCGTCGAAGTCAAGCCGGTGAATTTCTTCCGCGCGGCCATCGAGGGCATCATCGAGATGGAAGGCGAGGAGCCGGAGATGGAGGCGTCGACGGGGGACTGGACGAAGGACGCCGTCGTCTACAACATCTTCACGCGCCTGACGGCGGCGTGGGATCATGACGGCAACGGCACGGTTGCGCTCGACGACCTCGCCGGCGGCTTCCGCGAGACCGGCACCTTTCTGAAATGCATCACCATCCTGCCCTACCTGAAGAAGATGGGCGTGAACACGATCCACCTGCTTCCCGTCACCGCCATCGGCAACGACGGCAACAAGGGATCGCTCGGATCCCCGTACGCCATCCGCAATCCCTACAAGCTCGACGAGCGCCTCGGCGAACCCTTTCACGAGCTGGGCGTGGAAGCCGAGTACACGGCCTTCGTCGAGGCCGCGCATCACCTCGGCATGCGCGTGGTGATGGAGTTCGTCTTCCGCACGGCCGCGAAGGACTGCGACTGGGTGCTTGATCATCCCAACTGGTTCTACTGGATCGATGCCGGCGTGCCCGACCGCAGTCCCGAACACCCCGACGGCTACGGCAATCCCATCTTTTCCGACGAGGAGCTGCAGGTGATCAACCAGCGCGTGCGGCGCAACGATCACGCAAGCCTCCCGCCGCCGGGCATGGCCTACCGCAATCTCTTCCGCGACATGCCGCTGGAGATCGTGCAGGAGGGCGACCGTTTCATCGGACTGATGGAGGACGGCAGCCGCGTGCGCATCCCCGGCGCCTTCGCCGACTGGCCGCCCGACGACGTGCAGCCGCCGTGGAACGACGTGACCTACCTGAAGCTCTTCGACCATCCGAGCTTCAATTATATCGCGTACAACACCATCCGCATCTACGACTCGCGCCTCACGGAGGTGGAGCATGAGAACCGCGGACTGTGGAACACCATCATCAACATCATCCCGCACTATCAGAAGAATTTCGGGATCGACGGCGTGATGATCGACATGGGACACGCGCTGCCGCGCCGGCTCAAGCAGAGCATTGTCGACCGCGCGCGCAAGGTGGATCCGGACTTCGCCTTCTGGGAGGAAAACTTCGCCATCTCCATCCGCAGCCGGCAGGAGGGCTACAACGCCACGGTCGGCTACCTGTGGACCGACGAGCATGACCGGGACAAGCTGCGTGAATTCCTGAAAATGCTGGAGTCGCAGGATGTGCCGGTGCCGTTTTTCTCCACGCCCGAGACACACAACACGCCGCGTGCCGCGCAGCGCGAGGGCGGGATGAATTTCTCGCGCATGACCGCCGTGGTCAACGCCTTCCTGCCCGGCGTGCTCTTCCTGCACCAGGGATACGAACTGGGCGAGACCTTCCCGGTGAATACGGGACTCGGATTCACGACCGAGGAGATCGAAAACCTTCCGTCGCACACGCTGCCGCTGTTCAGCGAGTCCGCTCTCTGCTGGGACAATGAGGAGGAGATGAGCACACTCGTCGCGCGTGTGGCCATGATCCGGAAGCAGTGGCATGATATCGTCGTCAATCCCTCAAGCGACACCATGAAAGTGTTCGAGACCACCGATCCGCGCATGATCTGTTACGTGCGGCAATCGCCCGACGGCGAGCGCGCCATGGCCGTCATCGCCAACACCGACTGCGTCAACGCCGCGGAAGCGGGTGTGTGGCTGGACTCCGAATACGACATCCTCACCGACGAAATCAGCGGCGCCGAAGTAGGCAAGAACGACCAGGACGCCTTTGCGCTGAAGCTGGAACCGGGACAGGGGATGGTCTTTGAACTCCGCACGCCGAAGAAGCTGGAGATCGAGGAGTTCGAGCCGTAGACGGCATTCGGATAATCGTCTCTCGCTGATTGCGACGGTACATCATTGCAGGGATGAAATGGAGGACAACGAATGCGAACATTGATATGTACCGTATTCATTTTCGTGTTGTGCTGCTCAGGGCGAGCACAGGATGCTTCACGAGTATATCCCGACAGGGAGCATAATCCGCTATTTGGTGTCGTCACCACAAATGACGGAACGCTCTATGCTGCCGGCGTAAATAATACGTTTCTGCGCAGTACGGACAGGGGTGAAACTTGGGCCCAATTGTCGACTGGCGACCACCGCTTGCACATTACGAAGATCGTGACTGATGGTACGGATCTCTATATGATGGCGAGTCCTTATCTCCATTCTGGACGGCCGGATGTAGTACCTGGGTTGGACCCTTTCGCATTGTACAAGTATGAAACACGGAGTAATACATTCCGCCATATCGCGATTCCTGTACCAGAGCGGACCGATTCAACACAAATTAACTTATATAGTCTTGCGGCAACACCAGATGCGTTGTACTTGAGCTATAATTGGGATAGTCGTGGCAACCTGGTTTCAACGGATGGAGGAATGATTTGGAATGAACTGGATGTCCCTGACAGCCTCGAAGTGAATGCTTCCTTTCAGTTTTACACTGGCTCAGATTCAAACGACATTGTCGTTGTTGCGCCAGATGGGCTGGGAAGAAAATATGCTATCGGTCGGGATGGGGGAAAATCATGGAAGCAGCTTGACGGCCCGATCGCGTCCTATATCGACTATGCTGAATCGGCAGTTCTCTATCTCGGTGACGACCGTATACTTATTCATGCACGCGATACGGGGGCGCTGATGATGAATGACACGACGGGCAAGTGGTCGGTGGTGGGCTATCCTCCAGTTGAAGACATCTCCGCACTTGCACTATCGCCCTCGGGTAGTATCATCGTGTGCAGCGATAAAGGCGGAATATTTTCATCCGACGATGATGGTGAGTCATGGACGTTGCTGCATGCAAATTACAATACTACGTACAAAGTGGAGTATGATCTGGGGTTCTTCGGCTCAAGCGGTATCGTTGCTGTCAACTCGATGGGGGAGATCTACATCACGAACGACATGGGTGTGAGTTGGGATATTCCGAGGAAGACTCCTTTCATGGTTTCCAGTTTTCTCTGGGCGGAAAATGATGATGCAGTCATATCCGTCATGGATTGGAAGACACGAGAAATATCAATATACAAAACCACAGACGGTTTCGCGTCTATCGATCTTGTTGATGATATCCCGGGTTATTCAATCAGACCAGCTTCTACACGGCTCTGGTATAGTCTTGCTCGTATAGGAGGAGATGACGACACGCTGATATTCAGGAGCGAGGACGCAGGTGAGAGCTGGCATGCGGCATATGTCGATACAGACTCACGTCTGTTAAGCTCACGGATTCATACATATGATTCTGCCTGCACTGTGATTCCGATGACGAAAGGATTGCTCTATACTTCTGACGGTGGATCGACATGGTCATGGATACAGAACGCGGAGTGGAGTGCGAATCGCGGGCCTGTCATTATTCAAATATCTCCGTTTGATGGGGCTGTTTGGTACACATTAAAGGATTCTACGGGAACGTATAAGGTGGTGCGCAGTAGTCCGGATTTCCGGGAGTGGAAAGTTGTACTCGAACTGTCGCAGGAGGAAAGGCGGCGCGTGTACCATATATCCACGGTACGACCACTTGAAACAGGAGAAGTCCTGGCGGTGGCAGTCCTGAAGTATACGAACAACGCGAGAGAGAAAAACATACTGACAATGTACAGCGATGATAATGGAGACTCGTGGGAGTCCTACGAGATGATACGATCTTCCGACGACCGGGAAACAAAGAATGATGCCGGAGCAACGATACTGGCGAACGGAGGAATAGTCACCGAATACTATGTATACCGTTCAAAAATTGTGTCAGTATCACTGTATGCAAGTACAAATTATGGACGAACAGATACATTGGTACTTGAGACGAGTTCAGTGCCCGGAGTTGACTTGAACAATGCCCTGTATCCGGACAACGCCATAAGCGTTTATTACAAGAAAGCACTATCTATCCACCGCATAGATTTTCCAGAAGTGACCGATGTGATACCGCTCACGAGTCCACCTCTACCACTGAGTGTTGGCACGCCCTATCCTCATCCGGTATTGCGCACGGTAGAATCCACAACGCTGCATCTTCAGAGCGACCACACGGCGCAGGTCAGCGTGACCGTGCACGATCTCTCCGGACGCGTGGTTGGGCGTCTGTTCGAGGGCGAACTCGGTCCGGAAGGACGACATGTGACATGGTCCACCGGCGCGCTCGCTCCCGGGATGTATGTGCTCCAGCTGAAGTCGAGTGCGGGCGTGTGCAGGAGAAAGGTGGTGGTGGAGTGAGGCGTGAAGGGGTGAAGAGGTGAAGAGGTGAAGGGGTGAAGGGGTGAAGAAGAGCGTGCATTGCATACAATCAGCATGAGACTGCATGCAATACCCGGACGGGTATAATGCATCTGTCGGATTCGATGTTGCATTCTATCGGGTATAATTTCGGGTATGGCTATTGACATTATACCCGAAAGGATATATAATTGCGGGAGAATATCCCTGGATGGAATGATGACGCTAAGTGAATTTGTGAAACGTGAGCGGAAGAAACTGGGACTGACGCAGATGGAGGCTGCCCGGAAGGCGGGTGTTGGACTCCGTTTCATCCGCGACCTCGAGCAGGGGAAGACGACGCTGCGAATGGACAAGGTCAATCAGCTGCTTGAACTGTTCGGGTCGGAACTCGGTCCGATGCCCCTCAGGAGGAAGTGAGGTCATGCGCAGCGGCCTGGTATACATGCATGACAGACTCGCGGGCAGGATCGTCGAAGATGAGACGGGATTTCATTTCCGCTACGATGATGCATATCTCGGGGGTCAGGACTCGCAGCCGGTCAGTCTCACCCTGCCGCTGCAGGAGGAGGAGTTCACATCGCCCACGATGTTCCCGTTCTTCGACGGACTCATCCCGGAAGGATGGATGCTCGACATCGCCCGTGAACACTGGAAGCTCGATCCGCGTGATCGCATGGGGCTCCTGCTCGCCTGTTGCGAGGATTGCATCGGGGCGGTCAGTATCCTTCCCGCGCCACCGGCGGAAGATGAGGAGGCAGGCAATGGATAAATGCCTTCTCTGTTACCGGTCGCTTGGCGAGGAGAACGGCGATATGCACCAGCGCTGCATTCGCGACTTCTTCCTCACGGATATGGATGCCCGTCTGCCATTCTCTCTTTCTGACATCGATGCGATGGCGAAGGAACATGTCCTCGCTCACATCACTGTCCCGGGAGTGCAGAAAAAGCTCTCACTCCATCTCCAGAAGGAGCGCGGACGCGCACGCCGGCTGACCGTTGTCGGTTACCGCGCGGCGTATATCCTCAAACCTCCGTCGGATGTTTATCCCGAACTCCCGGAACTTGAGGATGCAACCATGCACATGGCGGAAGCTTGTGGGATTCATGTTGTGCCGCACGGACTGATCCGTTTCCAATCCGGCGAGCGCGCGTACATCACACGGCGAGTGGACCGCACACGCACCGGTGCGAAAGTGCACATGGAGGATCTCTGCCAGGTTGGGGGACGACTGACCGAGCACAAATACCGGGGCTCAGTTGAGCAGGCCGGAAAAATGATCTGGCGATACAGTGCCGCGCCCGGACTCGATCGCATCAACTTCTTTGAACTGCTGATCTTCTGCTTTCTCACCGGCAACGCCGACATGCATCTGAAGAATTTCTCCCTGCTTCACACGGAAGAGGGTCCCCGCCTTGCGCCCGCGTACGACCTCCTGCCGACGAAGCTGCTGCTGCCCGAAGATGAGGAAGAAAGTGCTCTCACCGTCGACGGAAGGAAGAAAAATCTCACGCGTGCTGCATACCTGCGCGCAGCGGAGACGCTCGATATCCCTTCCGCTGCGGCGGAGAAGGCGATCGACTCAGTTCTGGATGCTATGCCCGCAGCCATCGAGACGCTGCGTTCGAGTATTGTGAGCGGCGAGTTCGTCGCCCGGTACGAGGTCCTGATCGCTGAGCGAATGGATCAGATGAGAACCTGATGCCTTTATGGAACTCACTGCTGTAACAAAGGCCACGAACGGGAAGCGCCTCTTCGTGCGTCAGTTCGTACGGATGTGAGTATTGAAAATGATGTTCTATTCCATTTTTCTGCGCACAGAGCGGCTCTGCGAATTGAGCAGGGTCAGTTGCCTTTACGAGAATTGTCTTCGCCCGCGTTTTTTTCATCCCCGCCCTCACCGAGCTTGTAAAAGCGCGTAGTGGGGTATGCGAGATCGATGTTCGGCTCTTTCGCGAAGGCGCGGAGGATTTCTTCCCAGAGCACTTCCTGGCGTCCCCGGCGGCGGCGGGGCATGACGAGATACCGCAGGGTGAGCATGACGCCGCTGTCTTTCACCGAGGTGTACACTTTCGGGGAGAGGGTGGTGTAGTATATCATGAACTTCTTGCTCGCCTCGCGTATGCCCTCCTGTGCATGCTCGCTCATGATTTCAGTGTGCTTCTCGACGATCTCCGTGAGTATCTCCTTCGCGCGTTCCCAGTCGCTTTCGAAGGTGATGAGCACGGCGAGTTCATCCCAGATGAACTGGAATCCCTTTGTATAATTGATCTGCGGTTCGGTAAAGACTTTCCCGTTCGGGATGTGGATGACGCGGCCGGTGCTCTGGTCGGCGTCCACCCAGTTGCCGATCTCGAGGATGCTGAACTGGAAGAGGCGGATGTCGATGATGTCGCCCGCGTGCGCGCCGATCTGCACGCGGTCGCCGACTTCGAGGGGACGACGCCAGAGGATGAACGCCCAGCCGGCGATGTCGGTGAGCACGTCTTTCAAGGCGATGGCGAGTCCGGCGGACACCAGTCCGAGAAACGTCGCCAGCGACTGGATGCCCTCGAACCAGATGCGTCCGATGACGAGTATGCCGAGCGCAACACTGACATAGGTGGAGGTCTTCTGCCACTGGTAGCGCGTGCGCACGTCGGATGTGCGCCTGCGCACGACCTTCAGCACGACGTAGCGTGCCATCCAGAGAATGAAGATGACGATCAGCGACTTGAGCAGGTTCTCCTGCACCTGCGGCGGGATGCCGATGCTTTCTTCGAGCCAGGTGACGACGGTATCAAGTGCGCTGAAGGCGGTGATCATGAAGCGGTGGTCATTCAGTGGAGGTGGTTTTCAACCAATATAGCGTAAACCGGACGGATATGCATGTTTGATAAGGGCCATTAGCCGTTGGCCGTTAGCCGTTGTCTCCCCACGCTTACGCGTGGGGTTACCGCATGCCATGTATGGGTTGCGCTAACCTCACGCTTACGCGTGGGGTTACCGCATGCCATGAATGGGTTGCGCTAACCTCACGCTTATGCGTGGGGTTACCGCATGCCATGAATTGAAGGCGCTAGCCACACGCGTGAGCGTGTGGTCGCACGCGCAGACGCTATCCCCATCCCCCAGCGCGCCGCTCGACGGCGCGCGATACCGGCGCGCTAGCCCCACCCGTGAGGGTGGGGTCGGCGAATCACCTCCCGAGGCCCAATGAATCCGCGATAGTCTGCCAGTCGAGCGCGCCGACGCCGCCGTCGTTGTGCACGGCGAAGAGGGCGCCGGCGGAAAACGGACCGAACGAGCGCTGTGTGAGGGCGATGCCGTCGGTGTTCGCGATCACCGCGGGCTTGAACGAGGCCACGTGCTGGAGTGTGCGGCGGTCGAAAATCACGAAGGTGTTGTCTCCTTCGTCCTGGTCGGTGGTAATCCACCAGCCCTCGCCGTCCGGCAGCGTGTAGAGCACGATGCCCTCGGGCTGATAGCGGAATATGCCATCCCCCATGATGCGTCCCGTGAAGCGGCCGTCGAGATCGTACACCTTGATGTCGTTGAAGCGCGCATCCTCCTCGGCGAGGAGCAGGCGGTTGTGCACGGTGTCGACGGCGATGGATTCCACCACGCGCAGGCGTCCCGCGCCGTCGACAGCGCCGAAGCGTTTCAGCAGCGCGCCGCGCGCCCGTCCATCCGACACATCCATGGAAAACATCTTCACCCGTTCGCCGAGCAGGGAATCCGGCGGCACCTGCTCGTCGGCGGTTTCGTAGTTGTCGGTGACGTACAGCACGTAGCCGCCGGCGTCGCGGCGCAGGGCGATGCCGTAGGGCAGCACGAGATCATCCGCGCCGAAGATGCCGATGGATTCCCACGACGGCAGGCGCAGCACCTGCACGCGGTGGTTGTCGCGCTCGACGACAATGGCGAGGTCGTCAACGACGGCGATGCCGTTGGGACGCCGGAATTGTCCCGCACCCTCGCCGGTCGAGCCCACGTAGCGCACGAGTTCGCCGGTCGCGGCGTCATGCACGATGAGCCGGTCGGTGGATTTGCAGGTGGAGATGACCCAGTGCTCTCCGTCCGGACCGTGCCAGACGGCGGGCGAGTCGACGTTGTCGGTCTCATCCCAGTCGGTGAGGAATTCCTCGATGATCACCGGGATGCCTGCGGCGGAAGAGTCTGCGGCGGAGGCATCCGCGGCGGTGTCGGTGTTTTCCGTTCTGCCGCAGGCGGCGAGGATGAGCAGGGCGGACAGGAGGAGCAGTGTGACGTTGATGCGAATCATGCGCGGTGTGCCGGTTGGTTGATGAATGTGATGCATGTTGTGATTTCAATACGGAAA
This sequence comes from uncultured Ignavibacteria bacterium, assembly GCA_913061095.1. Classification (GTDB taxonomy): domain Bacteria; phylum Bacteroidota; class Ignavibacteria; order SZUA-365; family SZUA-365; genus BM516. The sequence goes on along the minus strand of CAJXVM010000022.1, from coordinate 66,227 downwards.
ACGGCGGACCGGAGTCCGCCGTTCCCTGTGCATGTGATGATCAGAGATCGAACTTGATGCCGGCCGAGAAGCGGCGGTTGTAGTACTCCGCCTGGTAGGTGCGGATGCTTTCGCCGGCGTAGTAGCGCAGCGGCTGGTTGAGCAGGTTGTTGGCCTCGACGAATACGCGCAGCTGCGGTGTGATGGCATAGGACGCGTTCATGTCGAGATAGGTGACCGCGTCGTAATAGCGCTCAAGCCCGGGCGTGAGGTCGAGGTCGTCGGGATCGAGGTAGGGACTGGTGTAATTGAAGGAGAGTCCGACGACGAATCGCTGATCCTGGTAGGTCAGTGAAGCGTTGATCGTATGCGGCGCGGCACCCGGCAGCTCCACGTCCTGGTCCTCGGGGAAATCCGGGTTGTCGGTGGTCGACGAGGTGAAGGTGTAGTTCGTGTAGAGGCCGAGGTTCTTGAGAACGCCCGGCAGGAAGGTCAGCTGGCGCTGGAAGGCGAACTCGAAACCGAGCAGCGTCGCCGCGGCGCCGTTGCGCGGCTGGAAGAACTCGTAGGTGTTGCCGCTGACGGGATCGAGGTAGTCGTCCTGGCTGTAAATGTAGATGAAGTCGGTGATGTCCTTGTAGAACAGTCCGCCCGAGATGATGCCGACGCTCTCGAAATACTGCTCCGCCATGATGTCGAAGTTCATCGACCGGGTCGGCTCGAGCATGGGATTTCCTTCCTCGAGTTCTTCATCCTCGACGGCGATGGAGCGGTACGGAACGAGGTCGAAGTAGTTCGGCCGCGCCAGCGTGTTCGTCCAGGCGAAGCGGAGGATGGTGTTGTTGTCGACATTGTACTTGAAATGCAGTCCGGGCAGCACGTTCATGTAATCGTCGGATCCCTCGGTGGGCGTGACTTCCTCGGTCTCGTCGTTGAACTGGTTGCCCTGGTAGTCGACGCTGGTCTGCTCGAAGCGCACGCCCGCGATCATGTAGAGCTTGCGGCCGAGATGCTGGTTCAGCTGCAGGTAACCGGCGTAGATGTCTTCGGTTGCCGTATAGTTATCCGCGGCGAACTCCTCGCTGAGACGTGTTTTCTCGAACAGGGCGGGATTGTTCAGGTCGAGCGCGCCGAGTCCGTCACTTGAAGTGAAGTATCCCGAGCGGTAATCGCCGGCGAGGAAATCCTCCACGGTATAATCCTCAATCTGCGTGTCCGTCATGAGGAAGTCACCGAGCGGTTCGTACTCGTAGAAATCGTTGTCGCGCTGCTTTTCCTTCATGCGCATGCGTCCGCCGAACTTCAGGCTGCTTTTATACTCTCCCTGTCCGACAATCGGAATCTCCAGGTCGAGCCGGGCGTTGAAGTCGATCTCGTCGGTGTACTGGTACTCTTCAGTCAGTTCGTCGAGTTCGAAGCGGGTCAGGGCGACGTCATCCGGATTGAGGGGATTGAAATACGGGGTCTCGGGATCGGAGACGTCCACGCCGACCGGGATATCCTCAGCGACCCACGCAATGTAGCGCTCGTTGGGACGCTCTTCCGACGCCTTGGAATATGCGGCGGACCAGTCCACCTTCACGGAGCCGCCGAACAGGTGATCACCGGCAAGGCTGAAGGAATACATGCGCTGATCCTCGAGCCGCGCGCCGTCGTTGAGATCGTCGCCGATGCCGCCCTTGGTCTCTCGCACTATTTCTCCCTCGTCGAACACACCACCGCTGGGCTGGCCGAGTCCGTACGCCAGCGCGTAGCGATTTTCCCAGTCATTGCGGTGGTTGTAGATGCCGCGCAGGAAGAGCGTGTTGGTCGGGTCGAGCTTGTAGTCGACGGTACCAGATACGCTCTGGCGCACGCGCTGGATCACGTAGCGGCGCACTTCCCACTCGTCGACAAAGATGTTTCCATCCTCCTGATCCCACTCGCCTTCAGAGTTGTGGGAACCGAGCTGGTGGTTATGATACGCACCGCTGAGCATGATGCCGACGCGGTCATCGAGAAAGCGCGAACCGACGACGGCGGATCCGATCAGGAGCGGTTCCTCCGACAGCATATTGTAGCCGCTGCCGAGCGTGGCCGACAGGCGCAGGTCGCTCGGTGCGCCGCGCGTGATGAGATTCACCGAACCGCCGATGGCGTCAGCGTCCATGTCGGGCGTGACGGCCTTGTTCACTTCGATCGAAGCGATGGCGTCGGAGGGAATGAGGTCCACCTGCACCGAACGAATTTCCGCTTCCGCGGAGGGGATGCGCTCGCCGTTGATCATGATGGAATTCAGGCGCGGTTCGGTGCCGCGAATGTTGGCGAAGCGCGCTTCGCCCTGATCGTAGTTCACCGTGATGGCAGGGATGCGCTTGAGCGCGTCGCCGATGTTGGCGTCGGGGAAACGGCCGATCTGATCGGATGAAACGATGTTGGTAATGTTGGGATTGTTGCGCTGTTGGTTCAGGCTCCTGGCCTGTCCTTTCAGCCGCTCGCCGAGAATGACGACTTCCTCGCCGCGGATGACGCCGGACTGCATCGTGACGTCCACTTCCGCCACGCCGCCCGCGGACACCTCCACCTGCCGCGTTTCGGTGCGGAAGCCGAGGTAGGAGAAGGTCATCGTGTGTGTACCGGCGGGAACATTGATCAGCGTGAATTCGCCGTTCTTGTCCGTCGCCGTTCCCTTGCGGATTTCCTTGATGAACACGTTGGCTCCGGCAAGGGAGAAATCATCCTCGTCGGTCACCTTGCCGCTGATCGTTCCGGTTCCCTGAGCCAGGACCGTGGCCGTGGAAAGAACGATCAGCAGCGCGATCGTAGCGAGTCGCATAGACACCTCATGTTGGAATGGTATATGGATGGAGTTGTGCATCATTGCCGTTCCTGTCTCCGGAATCGACCAGCGAAAAGGACTGGAAGCATGAAGCTTCATGTTCCGGATACATCGGTGTAAAACTACGATCCGCCTGTAATGAAGGTATTAGCGTTGTGTTGGGGAATTGTGAGCATGAAAAAGGGCGGCATCGCTGCCGCCCCGTTGTCCAGACTGTCATGGGTGAGGTGATGTCATTGCACGATCAGCCGGACCGTCTTTTCCGAAAAATTGAACTGCACGGACTGCATCGCCCCGAGGAAGGAATTTCCCAGAAGCACGGGCGTGACATCCCCCGGAAGCATGCCGAACACCGGCAGCTCACCGATGCGGAAATCCGCCGTGCTGAAACTGCGTCCCGCGATGTCGAGCGATTTCACCTGCGCATCGCGTATTTTCGTCTTCGAGCCGTCGAGCAGCGTGATGGTGCGGGTGGAATTCGGCACGGCCGCGGCGCCGGTGGCGCGCACGGTTTTCACCGGGATGTAGGATTCCGGTGAACCGGTGTCGATGAGAAAATGCACGGGCTCGCCGTTCAGCTTGCCGTCGATGAGCACGTAGTCGTTCTCCACGCGCATGGGCACGACCAGGGCGCCTTCGGCAGCCGGACGCTCGCGGCTCTTGAGCAGCAGGCGCGGGGAGTCGCCGTACATGAACACGGCGATCTCGGCGCGGCGCAGCATGTCGAGGCCCAGGATACCGGCGAGATGGCGTCCGCCGACTTCGGGCATGCGGTCCATGACCATGACTTTCGCGTTTTCGAACTGCAACCCTCCGACGGTCAGCCTGGGCATTGTGGTTGTCCCGACGATTTCGCTGCTGACGCCGAACCCGCCGAGCGCGAAGTGAGCGGCCGGACGCGCGAGCGGATCGCGGTCATCGCGCATGTCCTCGATCTGCGAGGTGCCGGCATAGGCCTTTGTGACCGCCGTGGTGCCCGTGGCGAGATCCACGGCGAACCAGCCCTGCTCACCGTTCGGCATGGCCGTTTTCGCGAGCAGGAATCCGTCGGTGTATTCCAGTTTCATTTCTCCGTAGACGTTCTGCGCGCTCGCCGTCTGCATCAGGGCAAAGACGAGCAGCGCAAGGAATGCGGTGAATCGTTTCATGTGTATACTCCAGGCTGAAGATGAGACGTACCGGAAGGCCGGAATGCCGGCCTTCCAATTTGTCATATACGGAGGATGGGAATAAAAGATTCAGTTCTCCCGTCGAGTCCGTCACTCCTTTTCGATATTCACATCCCCGAAACTGGTCTTGATCACCAGGCGGTCGCTGCCGGAGCCGACGCTGCCGAATTTTTTATCGCCCATATCGCCGGGGGAGCGCTTCTTCTTTTCGGATTTCAGTTCGACCTCGGAATCGACGGAGCCGAAGGAGGAGGACGCCTCGATGCGTCCGCTGAAGGAGGAAGGAAGGGTGATGTCCACGCTGCCGTAGCTGTTCGTGATCGTGCCGTTTTTCATGCCCTTCACGGTCAGCGAGCCCATGGAGGAAGTCAGGTCGAGCGATCCTTTCACGCCGTTGATTTCCACGTCGCCGTAGGAACTGCTGATTTCGCCGCCCGGGATGTCGTAGGCGATGATCTGTCCCATTTTCCCTTCCGCCGCAAGGCTGCCCTCGATGGCGCCCAGCGAGAGGTCGCCGAAGGAGAACTGGGCGCGCACGTTCGAACATTTCTTGATTTCCGCCGAACCGAAGTCGCACTCCACCGCGACGCTGCCCGCGACGCCGCTGACATCCACGTCGCCGAACTTGCTGTCGACGGCGACGCGGCTTTTCGCCGGGACGCTCAGGTTGACGTCGATGGTGATGTTGCGCTCGGCGCCGTCTTCTTCGTCCATACCGCCTGGGAGGGCGGTGCGGACGGTGACTAATTTCGAATTTCCTTTCACTTCCACCCGCACCTTCTCGGCGATTTTCCGTGCTTCTTCTTTCGATTCCGCCGCGACGTTGACGGTGACGACCGCGTCGACGGTGCTGCCGCTGCCGGTGTGCACGTCGACCGAGCCGAAGCGGCTGTCGACGACGACTTCCGGACTGCCGGTCGTTTTGTAGGATTCCCTGATCGTGCGCTCATACTCCTGCGCCGTGGCGGTGCTGCCGGCGAAGAGGGCGACTGCGAGTGTGATGATGATCGTTTTCATGATGCCATTCCATGTCATTGTGTCCGTAAAAGATTGCAGTGTTTCTGGATCGTTCCGTCTGCCGGGTGCTGCCGGCGCACCGGGATCTGCCCACCTGCCGGGTGATTCCCGCATGGCGGGACCCTACTGTGCCCGGGAGACCATGTGCTGCAGCGTCTGCTGGAGGTCGGTGTAGGCGGCGAAGAGGTAATGCTGCACATCGGGATTCGCGCCGTTGATGCGCATGGCCGCCTTGCACTCCGCGATGGATGCGCGCAGGAGTTCGATCTTGTCTTTCTGCAGCGCGACGAATTTCGGATCGAGCTGATCCTCGCTGCGCTCGGCGAGGACGGTGAGCTTGTCGATCGCGCGCTCGTAATAGAAGATCGCCTGCCGGATGTCGCTCTCGGCGTCGAGCAGCATTTCGTCGCTTTCCTCCGCCGCGAGGCGCTCTTCCTGCCGCAGCGTGTAATCGCTGAGCAGCAGCCAGCTCATGGCGACGCCCACGAGCAGCATGACGGCGCTGACGACGACCGTGCGTCCACGCACGCGGAACAGGCGCGCGAGCCGCTCGATGATGCCGGGATCGGTCTGCGCGTCCCGCACGGCGCGCTGCTCTTCGCGCAGCGAGTGTTCGATGCGCGTCCACAGGGCGTCGCCGGGCTCATGCCGCGGCAGGCGCTCGACGTAGCGCTCGAGGTCGTCGGGACGGTCCTGTTCGGGAGTCATGATTGCACCTCCAGGTGATGAATGCCACGCCGCGCGAGCGCCTCCTTCAGCGCCGTGCGCGCGCGATGGTAATAGGATTTCGACGTTCCCACGCCGATGCGAAGGATGTCCGCGATGTCGCCGTGCGTCTGTCCCTGGTCCGCATGCAGCAGGAACACGGCGCGCTGCAGTTCGGGAAGGCGGGCGATTTCCTCTTCGAGGATATCGCGCATCACCGCGTCGCGGTCGGGATCCGCAGCGGCGGGCTGCTCCGCTTCGCCGCGCAGATCCACGGGGCGTTCGCCGCTGCGTTTCGGACGCGTGCTCGAAATGCAGGCGTTCATGACGATGCGGTACATCCAGGAGGAAAAGCGCGCCTCGCGCCGAAAGCCGCCGATGCCGCGGTACATGTGCACAAAGGCCTCCTGCAGGCTGTCCTCTGCATCCTCGCGATTGCCGTGAAAGCGGAAGGCCAGCGTGTACATCGGCGCCTTCCACTCGTCGTAAATCGTGCGGAATGCCATGATGTCGCCCGCGGCGGCGCGGTCGAGCAGAGTGTGGTCGATGTCGGCAATGGCGTGCTGCATGCGCTCGCGAATGATGGGAATGTCGATGGTGTACTGTCCTGCAATCATGGCATTGCCTCCGACGACTATGACGCGGCGAAGGCGAAAAGGGTTGCAGGACGACGGAATGGCGTCACGGGAAATTACGGATTTCACATGGAACAAAAGAGCGATCCCTCCGTCTAAACGAAGACAAGGCACACAATTCCGCTGAACGATACTGATGGAGTGAATCATGAAACCACTGTATATCATTCTGCCCGTCCTGCTTCTGCTGGGCTTTCTCGGCGATGTCTCGACGACGACGGCCGCAACCGGCGGTGACGACGAAGACGAGGTTGTGATGAAACTCAACGGCGGCTGGCTGGGCGTGAAAATCAAAGATGTCACCGATGAGGCCGCTGAAGAGGCAGGACTCAACGATGCAACGGGCGCCTGGGTGTACGAGGTGGTGGAAGACAGTCCGGCCGACTCCGCCGGCATCGAAGTGGATGACATCATCATCGCCTTCAACAACGTCGAAATCGAGGACGCCGACGCGCTGGTCAAAGCCGTGGGCAAGAGCGATCCCGGCAGCATGGCGACCGTGACGCTCATGCGTAACGGAAAGCAAATGACGCTGGACGTCCGTCTCGGCACGGCGAAGCAGCGCATTGTCAAGATCATGAGGAACATCCGCATGCCGCGCGCTCCGCGTGCGCCCCGCGCACCCCGCATGGACATCGGCGGACACGGCATGACGTGGGATCACTCTTCATCGTACGGACTGGTCATCGAGACGCTCGGTGAGCAGCTTGCCGCCTATTTCGGCGCGCCGGAGGGCGAGGGCGTGCTGGTGAAGGAAGTGGAAGAGGACAGCGACGCCGCGAAGGCGGGATTCAGGGCCGGCGACGTGATCCTGCGTGCGGGCAAAAAGACCGTCGAGGACGTGAAGGATTTCAAGCACGTGCTCGGCGCCTACGATCCCGGCGAGAAGATTCCCGTGCAGATCCTCCGGAATGGGAAGGAAATGACGCTCGAGCTGACCGCGAAGGAAATCGAGGAGCACCGCTTCCACTGGTACGGCCAGGGCGGCCCGCATGTGTTCCGTTTCCGTTCCGATGACGAGGGTATCGATTTCGAGAGCATCCCCGACGCGGAAGAAATCGAGGAGATCGTCGAGGAGGCGCTGGGGAATGTCCCCGAAGTGGACATCGACATCGACATTGACGCCGACGACATGCGCGAAGGACTCCGCGAAATGCGCATCATGCTCAACGGCAAGGAGATCGAAATGAAGGAACTGCAGGAAGAGCTGCGCGAAAAGATGGAAGAAATGCGCGAGAAGATCGAGGTGGAGGTCGAAGAGGGGAGAGTGCGGATCCGCTCGAAGCAGATCTGATTTTTATATACCGTCCCTGTACCGCGCGCGGGTTTCGGCCTTGGCGAGCTGGCGCGCGATGATGAGATCCGCGAGCGCCGGAGCGATGTGCTCCGGCGCGTTGTCGCGGAAGGCCTGCGCGGCGAGCTCCTCGGAAACATCCACACGGTAGAGGATGTTCATCAGCCGCTCCATGTCATGCGTGAGCAGGGCGACGATGCGTTCGATCAGCAGCGCCCGGAAGGCGTGTTCGCGGTCCTCGATACTCTGTGGTCCCTCCTCGTCGAATTCGAGGCCGAACTGCGTCGCGATGACGCGGCGGCTGTCCTGCTGTATGGATGTGTCCCGGCTCATGGCGCTCACTTCAGAAGAAATTCCTGGAAAAACAGTATGGTGGACCAGTTGAAGTAATCCCGGTTGTTCTTCTTCCGGAACCCGTGGCCCTCGTCTTTTGCGAACAGCGTCCACACCGGGATGCCGTTGTCTTCCACCGCTGTGACGATCTGCCGCGCTTCGCTCGCGGGCACGCGGGGATCGTTCTCCCCCTGCGCCACGAAGAGCGGGCTGCGGATTTTGTCGGCGTTGTTTGTCGGTGAGATGTTCTGCAGAAACGCGCGCATGTCGGGATCCCGCTCGTCACCGTATTCCACCCGACGAAGATCCTGCCGGTATTCCTTCGTGTTTTCGAGGAAGGTCACGAAGTTCGATATCCCCACGATGTCCACTCCGCAGCGGATGCGCTCGGGATAATTCGTCATCGCGGCGAGCACCATGTAACCGCCGTAGGAACCGCCATACACGGCCACGCGATCCGCGTCGAGCCCGGGCTGCGTTTCGATCCAGTCGAGCAGCGCGCCGATGTCTTTGACGGATTCCTCGCGGTTGAAGCCATTGTCCAGCGCGAGGTAGCTCTTGCCGTAGCCGGTAGATCCGCGCACGTTGGGCAGGATGACGGCGCAGCCGAGTTCGTTGACCCAGTACTGCGTGATCGAGGAGAACCACGGCCGGGACTGTCCCTCGGGTCCGCCATGGATGTCGATGATCACCGGTACGCTGCCGCGCGCGTTTTCGGGCAGGTACATGAATGCCGGGATGTTACGCACGGCGCCGCTTTCGTCGGTGTCGAAGGTGGGATAGTGAATCAGTTCGGGCGTGACGAAGGAGGCGGTGTTGAGTCCGCCCACCTCGCTGTAGGTCCACCTCGTCACCGTGCCGCCGGGCAGGTCGATCACCCAGGCGTCGGTCGGACTGTCGGCCGCGTTGATATTCAGCGCGAGCTTCGTGCCCGCTTCGTTGAATTTCATGCCGCCGATGAGTCCGACCCGAATCGGTTCGTGGCGCGCGGGCTTCATGCCCGGCATGCTGAACAGGTGCAGCCGGGAGATGCCGTCCTCGTTCGTCGTGTAGGCGAGCCAGCGGCCGTCGTCGGAGACTTCGAGATTCACGATATCCCAATTGAGTTCGGGCGTGAGATTGCGCGTCGTGCCGGCGGAGACGTCGTAGGCGTGCAGCTGCTGGAATTCGTCATCCTCGTCGGAGGTGTAGTAAATCGTGTTGCCGTCGGGCGCCCACTCAAAGCTGCTGTAGGATACTTGCCGATCGCTTTCCGGGAACATTGCTGCCATGTCCCGGCTGCTGACGTCGATGATCCAGGGGTGGGTTTCGTTCGCGGACACGTACTGTATGACGAGCAGGCGGCTGTCGTCGGGAGACCAGGCCGCGCCGTACCACGATCCTTCCTTTTCGGTGAGGATTCGTGCGCCGTCCGCCTGATCCGGATCCATGATCCAGACGTCGGTGTTTTTCCCGTCGCGGCGGTTGGAGGAAAAGGTGAACACGCCGCTGCTGTTGGACCAGTAGGCACCGGAGTTGCGGCTCTTGCCGTCGGTGAGCATCCACGACTCGCCGCGGTCGCGGTCGAAATAGAAGATCTGGTAGAACTCCCCACCACCCACGTCGCGCGAGAAGCAGAAGCCGTTTTTCCCCTCGCGTGGATCCGGGGAGGCGCCGTAGACAGGCTCTTCGAAAAACGTGAGCTGCCGGCGCGCCATGCCGGGGCCGGAGACGTGATGGATCTGATTCGTGTTGCCGAAGCGCGTGGAAATGTACATGCCGTCGCCGTCGGGCAGCCAGCCGGTGAAGCCGGCGCCGCGGACGTTGAAGTACTGGTTCGTGCGCTCCACGACGGATTCGGGGATGGGCGGGATGCCGCTCACCTCGAGGTTGTCGGTGGGCGGGACCTGGGCATGTGCGGGAAGGATGAGAAGAGTAAGAAGGAAGGCGGTCAGAACGTGTTTCATCGTCGTTCTCTTGCTGTATGACAGATTGCTCTTTTCTGTACGGAGCAAACGGGTGAGAGTTGCCTTCGAAATCGAGCGTAGCACTCGAGGTGTGATGCGGGGATGCCGCACAGCCGTGCTGTTCGGGGGTGCGGTGCGAATGCACCGGATCTGCCCGCGGTGATCAGGCGTCCTTGCTGGCGGCCGGACTCCGTGCGCCGGCGATGGCGTTGCGGCGCAGTTCGCCGATATGCTTCGGCGTGTTCATCCACAGGCTGTCGATGCGTCCCATTTCGCTGGTGAATGCGGGCATCTGTCCTTCCTCCAGACGCTTGAGCGAGGGATTCTTCACCTTGCGCGGCTGTGTGAACTTGCCGTTGACGAGGTATTCGAAGTGCAGGTGGGGTCCGGTCGAGTAGCCCGTGCTGCCCACCGCGCCGATGGTCTGATGCTGCCGCACCGCCTGTCCCTTCCGAACGAAAATCTTCGAGAGATGTCCGTAACGCGTCTTCACCGCGCCGGAGTGCTTGATCTCGATGGTCTTTCCGTAGCCGCCCTTCCAGCCGGTGAAGGCCACTGTGCCGGAGCCGACCGCCCAGACGGGCGTGCCGGTGGGAGCGGCGTAATCGATGCCGGTGTGCATTTTACGCTTGCCAGAGATGGGATGGGTGCGCATGCCGTAGCCGCTGGTCACGCGCAGGATGCTCAGCGGCGAGCGCATGAAGGCTTTCTGAAGGTTCTCGCCGTCGGGCGCGAAGTAGCCCGGACCGTCCTCCTCCCCGGCGTCGAAGCGGTAGCCCACCACGCGTCCGGTCAGTTCTCCTTCGTATTCCGCGGCAAGGATGTTTCCGTATCCCACTATTTCATCATCGAGCATGCGGCGCTCGACCAGGATGCGGAAGCGGTCGCCCACGCGCGGATCGAAAATGAAGTCGATGTCGTAGCCGAGGACGTCCACATAGTCGGCCACCAGCTGCGGCCGTTCGCCCATGCCGAGGATGGTCTGGTACACCGATGTCTCCACGCTGCCCTCGATGGAAAGCAGTTCGGTTTCGACGGGAGTTTCCCAGGTGCTGGCGCGCAGCATGTCGCTGCTGTCGCGGCTGATCCAGTAGCTGTGCAGGCGGTTGGTGACGTAATTGAAGGCGTACAGCCTGCCGGTGGAATCCACCTGCGCGATGAAAGTCTGTCCGGGACGGCATTTGCGGAAATCGAACTCCACCGTGCCCAGGTGTTTCTGAATCGTGTCGGCCACCGGACGCTCGATGCCGGCATCGAGCATGGCCGCGATGAAGGGCATGCGGGGTTTGATGCTGCCCTCGTAATGCTGGAGTCCCAGCGCCTCCGGGTTTTCCGCGAGTGCCGGGGGAGCGGGTACCGGCGTGGCACCGGCATGTTTCGTGGACACGGCGGCGCTTTCCGAAAGCGTCCATATCGTCACGGTGGTGACGGCAAGCAGCACCGCGGCGACCACTGCGGCATACCTGTGTTTCTGCGAGGGGAACAGCTCGAGTTTCATCTCCAAAAAATACGGCGAAGCGGAAATGTGTGTCAAATGCGCGGTGGTGTTATATTTCCCCCCATGACAGCCTCCCAGCTCGCTGAAGAAGCCCTCAATACCATATTGGACCGCTGCACGGCCGCCGGACTGCTGGTCGACCCCATCATGCACAAGGACTGGAACGTCGAGGCCGACGTTGGCAATGGAGCGCAGAAGGTGAAGGTGCTGGTGTATTTCAACAGCAAGGGCAAGCTCACGCCGAAGGTGCAGGGGAAAAAGACGCCCGTGCGCGAGCTGGTGGAGCTGCAGCTGTACGGCGACGAACCGGTCGCGAGTCCGTTCCTTCCCGAAACGGTGACGTCGTGGATCGGGGTGGATGAATCGGGGAAGGGTGATTATTTCGGTCCGCTCACCGCGGCGGGCGTACTGGTGGATGCCGACGCGCTGCTGCGTCTGCGTCCCCTCCTGCTGCGCGACAGCAAGGAGCTGACCGGCGGACGCATTACCCAGGCCGCGCGCGAGATCCGCTCGATCTGCGGGGATGGCGTGACCGTGGTCACCATCATGCCCGAACGCTACAACGAGCTGATGGCGCAGTCCGCTTTCGGGCGGAACTCCCAGCGCATGCTCGCCTGGATGCACGCGCGCGTGATCGAGAACATTCTCGAGAAGCACGAGGGAGTGGAGCATGCGATCTGCGACAAATTCGCACAGGAGTCCGTCATCGAGCGGGCGCTGATGAAAAGGGGACGCGGCATCACCGTCCATCAGCACGTCCGCGCCGAGGCCGACCCCGCCGTTGCGGCGGCGTCCATCATCGCCCGCGATGAATTCACGCGCCGCATGAAGCAGCTCGAGGAGCAGGGCGGCTGTGCTCTGCCTCTTGGCGCCTCAAACGAAAGTGCCATCCTCCGCGCCGCCGATCACATCGTGAAGAATGAGGGAGCGGAGGGGATGAAGAAGTACGCGAAGCTGCATTTCAAGACAACGGAGAAGATGGCGGGGAAGCTGGGGATGGGGGATTTGTTTTGAGGGTTCAGCCTTGTTGATCACTCCCCAATCCTAAACGAAAAAACGGGCATCCTCAATGGAATGCCCGTCGTCACAATCTTCGTCGGAACGGCGGGATTTGAACCCGCGACCCCTACCACCCCAAGGTAGTGCGCTACCGGGCTGCGCCACGTTCCGAACCGTCGCATCACGGGGATGCGAGACATCAAATATACAACAAATCAGGAAGAAAAACCTAATTGAGGGGAAGGATACGCGGGCAAAACGCCGGCAGGTGTGATCCTGCCGATGCGCGGCGCTCAGCCGCGGACGCGCTCGCGGAGATCCTCGAGGAACTGCCGTATTTTCAGCAGATCTTCGCGCAGTTTGCCTTCCGGCTCGAAGACGAGTGCCGTCTGGGCGGTATCCGATTCTTCGTCCTCACCCGCGAAATCGTGCTCCTGTCCGGGAGTGTACGTCTTCAGCACCTGCTTGGCTCCTTCGATGGTGTAGCGTTCATCCCGCAGGAGCTTCTTGATGAAGAGGATGAGCTGAATGTCCTTGTTGGTGTAAATGCGGTTCCCGGCGCGGTTTTTCGCGGGCTTCAGTTCGTCGAACTCGGACTCCCAGTAGCGCAGAACGTACTGCTCCAGGTTCGTGATCTTGCTCACCTCGCTGATCGAGTAGTAGAGCTTCTTGATGGAAAAATCCTTCATGCGGGCACCGGGGGCTTGTGACGCAACAACGGAATGTAACTATCCGAAAATGAACATGCAATACGGACTGCCGTACAGAGGCGTGTGAACTGCTCCCGCCCAGCCGTTTTCCCTGCATGCATTATCCGCCCGCGCATCATGCGTCACTTCACGTGGAGAGGACGCAGAGGGTTTTTCACCACAGAGGAACGCTGAGGAACGCAGAGAACGATATTCACCTTGCACTGTACCCCCGCCCATGCTACTTTTCCACACTATGATTGAACGTCAGAGACTTTCGATACAGACGATATGCGGCTTCCTCTCCGTTGCGCTCCTGTTCCTGCTCTCCGGCGGGAATGCGGCGGGGCAGAACGGAGATGTGTCAGCCGATGGCGCGTCCACCGGTGGCACGTCGGTGGTGCAGTCCGGCAGCAAGTTTGTCATCGCGCGCGTGAAGTACGAGGGCGGCGGCGACTGGTACAACGATCCGTCCAGCGAACTGAACATGCTGCGCTTCCTCAGGCAGCAGACGGACATCGACGTGGACGTGCGCACCGAGCAGTACGTGGAAGTGGGCAGCGAGAAGCTATTCTCCTATCCTTTCGTGTTCATGACCGGACACGGCAGTATCTCGCTGACCGACCGCGAGGCGCAGAACCTGCGCACCTATCTCGAAAACGGGGGATTCCTCTACGTGGATGACGACTACGGCTTCGACAAGGCCTTCCGCCGGGAGATGAAAAAGGTGTTCCCGGAAAAGGAGCTGGTGGAGCTGCCGTTCAGCCACGGGATTTACCACGTGCATTACGACTTCCCCAACGGCCTCCCCAAGATTCACGAGCATGACAAGAAACCGCCGCAGGGATTCGGGATCTTTCACGAGGGACGGCTCGTTGTTTTCTATACCTATGAAAGCAATCTCGCCGACGGCTGGGCGGATCCCGACATCCACAAGGATCCGGAAGAGGTGCGCCAGAAGGCGCTACGAATGGGACTGAATATCATTGTCTGGGCGCTGACGCAGTGAAAGGAAATGACATGACGGACGAGACGAAGCTCAGGAATTACGACAAAATCATGGATGCCCTGCGGGGTGTGCGTGGACGCGAAGAGGGCGTGCACCTGCGGCGGGGACTGTCTTTCACGCTGGTATCGGTGATCGGCATCGTCATCGGCGCCGCGCTGCTGGAGGCGGTGTTCCGCTTCGGCATCGAGGGACGCACGCTGCTGTTTTCCATCGCGGGTATCGGCATTCTCGCTGCGGCAGCCGCGTTTGTTGTCCCGCCCCTGATGCTGCGCTTCTCCGAGCACCGGCGGAAATCCGAAGATACTGTGGCGCTCGAAGTCGGATCCTATTTTCCGTACATCAAGGACCGCCTGCTCAACGCCATGCAGGTATTCCGCGAAATGCGCCGGGAAAAGCACGCGGCGTATTCCCCCGAGCTGGTGGACGCCGGCTTCCGCGACGTGGCCGACGCCTTCGACCGGCTGGACCTCGCGCCGGTAGTGGATACGGCTCCTGCAAAGCGCGCAGGCCGAAGCGCCCTGCTGAGCATCCTCATCGGGGCGGTGCTGTTCGCGATGATGCCCGGCACGCTGGGCGGGGCCCTGCACCGCATTGTCAATTTCCGCACCGACTTCGCTCCCCCCGCACCCTTCGATTTCATTGTCGAGCCCGGTGACCGCGAGGCCGTGAAGGGCGAGGAACTGCGCCTGACCGCCACGACCACGGCGGAAAAGCAGCCCGAGATCACGTTTCATCTTCGCGAGGAGGGACAGGAGGAATTCGACGCCGTGGTTACGACGCTCGACAGCAGCGGCGCGTATGTGCATTCCATCCCCTCGATCCGCGGCTCCATCGTGTACTATGCCGAGGCGGCGGGGTATCGCAGCCGGCAGTTCGCCGTCGATGTGGTGGATCGTCCGTTCGTGCGTTCACTGCGCGTGCGGCTGACCTATCCCTCCTACACGAAGCTCCCCCCGCGCTACCTCGACGACAACATGGGCGACGTGACGGCCCTGGCTGGGACGCGCATCTCCCTCGATCTCGCATTCAACAAGGAAGTGTCCGAGGCGGCGATCGTGTTCAACGACAGCCAGCGCGTGTCCATCGAGCACGGCGACGCCCGTGCGCAGACATCCTTCCCTCTGACGAAGGATGCCTCCTGGCACGTGGCGCTGGTGGATGAAAGCGGGATCGCGAACGCGAATCCCATCGAGTACACGCTGAAGGTGGTGCCCGACATGGTGCCAGTGATCGACGTGCTCGAGCCCGGCATGAACACGGATCTCGACGAGAGCATGCGCCTGCCGCTGATTTCACGCATCAGCGACGACTACGGATTCACGAAGATGGTGCTGAAGTACCGTCTGGCCGCCTCGCGCTACGAGAAGCCGCACGAGGAGTATTCCTCCATCATCATCCCGCTGCCGTCGGCGCGCGAGCTGGAGATGGAGGTGCCGTACATCTGGAATCTGACTTCGATGAGCCTCGTGCCCGAGGATGTGGTGAATTATTACATCGAGATCTTCGACAACGACGTGGTCAACGGTCCCAAGGTCGGCCGCAGCCAGGTGTTCTCGCTGCGCCTGCCCTCGCTGGAGGAGGTGTTCGCGCGGGCGGACAATGAGCAGGAGAAGGCGATCGAGAATCTCGAGGAGACGCTCAAGGCTGCGCAGGACGTGCAGCGCGAGCTCGACAAGCTGCAGCAGGAGATGAAGCAGCAGAATGCCGAGAAGCTCGACTGGCAGCAGCAGAAGAAGATGGAAGAGCTGATGAAGCGGCAGGAAGAGATGCTCAAAGACGTCGAGAAGGTCAATGAGCAGATGAACCGCCTCAAGGAGGACATGCAGAAGCAGAACATGATCTCCGAGGAGACGCTGCGCAAGTACGAAGAGCTGGATCAGCTCATGAAGGAGGTCGACGCGCCGGAACTGCAGGAGGCCCGCAAGCGCATGGAGGAAATGATGCGCGAGATGAGTCCCGAGCAGATGAAGCAGGCGATGGAGAACTTCGAATTCAACGAGGAGAATTTCCGCCGCAGCATCGAACGCACGATCGACCTGCTCAAGCGCATCCAGATCGAGCAGAAGGTGGACGAGATCACCAAGCGCGCCGAGGAGCTGGCGAAGAAGCAGGAGGACCTGGCGCAGCGAACCGAGAACGCTGATTCGCAGAACCAGGAGCAGCTTGACAAGCTGGCCGAGGAGCAGCGGCAGCTGCAGAAGGAGATGGAGGCGATGCAGCGCGAGATGTCGGAGCTGCAGAAGAAGATGGAGGAATTCCCGCAGGAGATGCCGCTCGACGAAATGCAGCAGGCGCAGAACGAGCTCAACGAAGCGAATATGAATCAGTCGATGAGCCAGTCCGCCAGCCAGTGCCAGGGCGGCAACTGCCAGAGCGCTTCGCAGAGCATGAAGAAGACGGCGCAGAAAATGCGGAAGTTCCAGCAGAGCATGCAGAACGTGAAAAAGAAGATGCAGCAGCAGATGCAGAAGATGGTACAGCGCGCGTTCCAGAAGGCGCTCAAGGAAGTGCTGGAAATGTCGAAGCAGCAGGAGGCACTGAAGAACCAGGTGCAGAAGCTGCCGGTGAATTCGCCGCAGTATCGCGAGGCCACGCGCGAGCAGATGCGCCTGATGGAGCAGCTCAATCAGACGGGCAACGAGCTGATGGAGCTGGCGAAAAAGACCTTCGCGGTGAATCCGCAGATGGCGCAGCATCTCGGCAAGGCGATGAAGAAAATGCAGGAAGCGCTCAAGAGCATGCAGAACCGCGATCAGCGCTCGGGCGGACAGCAGCAGGGCGGCGCGATGGCCGAGCTGAACGAGGCCGCGAAAGAACTGGCGAAGGGACTGCAGAAATCCTCCCAGAGCGGCAGCGGACAGGGCGGGTCGCTGTTGCAGCAGCTTCGCCAGATGGCGCAGCAGCAGATGGACATCAACGCCAACATGCCCACGCCGACGGACGGACAGATGTCCATGCGTGAGCGCCAGCAGCTGCAGCGCCTGATGCAGCAGCAGGCGGCGATGCAGAAGTCGCTGCAGGAGCTCAACGAGGAAGCGAAGCGCAGTGACGAGGGACGCCGTCTGACGGGCGATCTCGAGCGCATCGCCGAAGAGATGCAGGAAGTGGTGCGCGACATGCAGCAGGAGAATGTGAATCCCAACACCATGCAGAAGCAGGAGCGCATTCTCTCGCGTCTGCTCGACGCCTCCCGTTCGATGCGCGAGCGCGACTGGGAGAAGCGCCGCCGCAGCCGCACCGGCGAGGATGTCGCGCGCAGCAGTCCTTCCGCCCTCGACGAAAACGCCCTCGATCCGCAGGAGGGACTGCGGTACGATCTGCAGAAGGCAGTGAACGAGGGGTATGCGAGGGATTACGAAGTGCTGATCCGGAAGTACTTCGAGGGGTTGGAGCAGGTGATGCAGGAGTGATTTCAGGATGATCTGTGAGGAGATTCCGATGAATTGAACCACAGATTACGCTGATTACACAGACGAGATGATCGGAGGGCTGCCTGTCGGCAGCCCTCTTTTCGGTTACAGGCGGAAGCGGACAAGTCCGTTTCGGAGGTTTGCTTCATGGAAGTTGAACAGCAGTCCGGTGCGAATGCCGCTGAGTTTCATGTATGTCAGGATCTGGGCGGAGTGATTAGACAGGCAGCGGCTTTTCCTTCACGACGGAGAGTCCTTGTCGTACGTGATGGAATTGATATCCATGTGGTTCTCCCTATTTTGAATACCTGTGTGAAGAATCTAACCGCGCTGCGCAGCAGGGTCAATGCAGAAACTCAACGCTGGTGATTTTTGCCTGTGTCATGCCGCAGCCACATCATTTAACCCCAGGAGGATACATTTATGCATGTCATTGCCGATTTGACCGTCGTGCCACTCGGAGTCGGTGTTTCCGTCTCAAAGTATGTTGCGATGTGTGAAACGATTCTGAAGGAAGCCGGACTCAAGATCAATCTTCATGCGTACGGCACAAACATCGAAGGGGAGTGGGACGATGTGTTCACTGCTGTTCGCCGCTGTCACGAGGCGATTCACGAAGCCGGTGCGCCGCGCGTTTCATCCGTGATGAAATTCGGCACGCGCACCGACCGCCACCAGACCATGGACGACAAAGTCCGCAGCGTCGAGGACAAACTCTCCTCGAAATAATCCTCTGTGTAATCAGCGTAATCTGTGGTTCCTAAAAAATATGCCCGAAGTTCAGATAAAACCCCACGGTCTCCCCGCTCACCCCGATATCAGCGCGTGTCACGAAGGTGTCGAAAATCAGCCGCAGTCCCGCCGCGGGGGCGACGGTCCAGCGGGAGTCGGCAAGCGCACCGAGGTCGGGGGCGACGGCACCGGCGTCCATCCCCACGATGCCGCCGAGACGCCGCCAGATCGGGAAGCGCAGCTCGGCGTTGGCGATCGCGCTGCTGCGGTCGAGGAAGCGGTCTTTGGGGATGCCGCGCACGGTGCTGCTGCCGCCGACGGAAAGCATGTGCTGAACGGGGACGTCGCCGGACATGGACTGTGCATCCGCGCGCAGGGCCAGGATGATGCCCAGTACACGGGTGTAATGCTGCACGCGGGCTGCGTATCGGGTCCATGAAAACGCATGTGGTGTGAGGTCGATGGCCTGTTCGACTTCGGCCTGCAGCACGATGCCGGAGGATGGATGGATGACGCTGTTGCGCGTGTCGTGGCGCAGCTGCAGCATGGCGGACCACAGATCCGCGGTGCCTGCGTGCTCCGGGAGATTCCGAAGCCTGCTCTGATCCTCGAATCCATATGACCAGACACGCTTGAAGCGCAGCTGCACTGTGCTGACGAAATTCCTGGTGAATCCCCTGCTGAAGGCTGTGGTGATCTCCAGCGGTTCATAGGTGTACTCCTCGAGATCGTCGTAGTTCGCATCCGGTCCGATCCCGAAAAACCGGTTGTTCATCATCTTGTCGTAATCGACAACGATATCGACGGCGAGTCCGTATATCGTCCCCTGCCGGAGCTCCGCGTCGGTGAGCGACCAGCCGAGGCGGACCCAGCGTTCACCACGCGTCGCGAGGAATAAGGTGAGGTCGAACGACTCCCGCATCCCGAATGAGTTGCGCAGCACACCCTTGTATCCGGCACCGAAGCCGTCGTCGGTGCTGTACATGGCGAAGGGGAGATGATCGAAGGCGGTTGAATCGGACTGTGCGGAAAGCCGGACCGATGGGAGGGTCAGAAAGATGATCGCGAGAGTCAGGATGCGGCGCATGGCGGTTTCCTCCTTGTTCTGGAGGGATGCTACGGAATTCGGACGCATGTGTTGTCATGGGGATGTAAAAAATCTCACCACAGATTTCACGGATTACCCGGACGGCGTTCTTTCTTGGAAATGCCTGTGGGGGTTCCTACTTTTGATAACCATCCTGTCGCACCTGCGCGTAGCGCCATGAAACTGCTCGTCACCATTCCCGTGTACAACGAAGAAAAAGCCCTGCCCGTCAGCATCCCGGTGCTGCATCAGTTCCTTTCCGAACACATGGGCGATTATGACTGGACGATCGAGATTGCGGACAATGCGTCGATCGACAATACTCCCGAGGTTTCGAAGCAGCTGTCTGACGAATATGAGCGCGTGCGCTATCTTCGCCTCGAGCAGAAGGGGCGCGGCCGTGCGCTGAAGAAGTCGTGGATGGAGTCCGGTGCCGACATCGCGAGCTACATGGACGTGGATCTTTCCACCAACCTGGAATCCTTCCCGCCGATGATCAACGCGCTGGCGCATGAGGGATATGACATCGGGACGGGCTCCCGCCTGATGAAAGGTGCCAACACCGAGCGCAGCGTCAAGCGTGAGTTCATTTCCCGCACGTATAATCTCATGGTCAAGTCCATGTTCTTCACGCGTTTTTCCGACGCGCAGTGCGGTTTCAAGGCTGTCACGAGGGAAGTGATCGAAAAGCTGATCCCTGTCATTGAAGACAACGTGTGGTTCTTCGACAGCGAACTGCTCATCATCGGGGAGAAATCCGGGTACCGTATCTTTGACGTCCCCGTGAAGTGGATCGAGGATCTCGACACGCGGGTCAAGATCGTCAGCACGGCGATCGATGATATCAAGGGGCTGCTGAGAGTGAGGAAGAAGTTCTGGGCGGGGGAGTATCGGGCGCTGAAGAAATGAGGTGATCCACGGGGAGGGACCACGGATTTCACATCCCCAACCCAATCCCGAAATAAAAATTCCTCCCATCCCTGAAATGATTCAGTCTCCACGCGAGGTCAACCTGCAGCACGGAGAGGATGTTTTTTATGCTGAACCCGGTCTCCCAGAAGACGGAGGCGGTTTCGGTGACGTCGACGGTCTGCAGGACGCGGGTGTCGTCGGATATGCGCGTCCATCCGCCGGAGGCGAAGAGTTCGAGCATCCAGCCGGTGTCTTCCAGCAGGGGAATGTTGGTGGCGCGGAAAATCCAGTCGCGGAAGTTCCAGGTGAAACGGGCGGTGGCGCGGCGGTCGCCGCCGAATTCGCGGAAGTCCAGCGTGCGGAAACGGCGCGGCCAGGTGAGCCAGTCCATGCTGCCCTGCAGGTTGTACAGCATCTGCGTCGGCAGCGGGTCGGCGGTCCAGTCACCGGCGAAACGATACGACAACTCGCCGATAAGACCGAAGTTGAAATCCCCCGAAAGCCGCCCTCCGAGCGTGAGGATGTCCCAGCTGTCGCCCGCGATATCGGCTTTGTGCATCCCGGCGAGCAGGGTCGGCGTGTGATTGCGCGAACCGAAGCGCATGATTTCGCCGGCGTTGTCGATGAAGCTGCGATTGTCGAAACTGATCGCTACCGTGACCGAGCGGATGCGTCCCTCATTCACCGCCGGATTTCCACGGAATTTCCAGCTTTGCCGGAACACGCTCCAGTCAGTGTTTTTCACGGCGTTGTAGAAGCGGTCGTCACGATACGTCACGGTCATGGGGAAGAGCAGGAAGGGATCGTAGCTCGCACGCAGACGCCAGCCGTCGCGGTAGAAGTAATCGCGGTAATCGTACTTGGCGAGCAGGTTGAACAGCGTGACCAGCGATTCACCCGCAGGATCGCGGTTGCTGTCGATAAAGCCGCGCTCGAAATAGCGCGCTGCTCCGATGACCAGCGAGGGAGAATTGAAAAACTGCATCCTGCCGCCAAAGCGGTATTTCAGGCGCTCGTCGCTGAAGCCGTATCCCGCTCCGGCGAAGACGCTTCGCAGAGGCGATGCGGGAAGCGAAAGACGCACATCCCCGTCGAGCGCGTGTCCCTCGACGCGATTGAATCGATACAATGATATGATCCCGGGGAAACTGACGATCGCATCGTCGGAACCGGTGCTGCCACCGAAGAGGAAATCCCCGAATCCCACCGCGTACTGCAGCGAGTCGAGCTGCATCTTGACGGTGTCGGCGCGCAGGTATGCGCGTTCTTCTTCCTCCGTAGTGGGAATCATTTTGTGCGTCTCCCAGTAGGCGGAATCCCGCTCGTCGGCTTCCTTCAGAATCTTGATGCGCGTGCGGTCGAAGAAATCCTCGTTGATCTTCCGGTTGATGCGGTAATCCTGAAGAACGGACAATCCTTCAATCCCCACCCCGATATTCACCACCGGAACATCGATGTCGGCGTCCACCGCGACATCGACCGGCATCCAGAATTCATCATCGAACAGACGGAAGTTCTGCCTGAATGCGAGATCGCTGAAGAACTGCGGCATGGCGGCGTCGTTGAGGCGCACATCCACCATCGACAGTGCCCAGGTGCCGTCGGCGATGTAAATCGTGCCTTCCAGCAGCGGCTCGCTGTCGGCGAGCGGTGATATTTCGATCTGGTGAATGGTGGTGCTGTCGAGCACGGTTTCGCCGACAAGACGATAGTAGTAGCTGTCGAGGCCGCGTTCGGAAATCGGTCCGGGCACGGGCACGCCCTGCCCGAAGGAAAGCTCGTCCGCGGAAAAGTCGATGATGAAGAATGCGCTGATCATGAAGTTGGCCTGCGATGGAATCATCGCGCTTTGCTTGCGCGCGGTGACGATTTCTTTGTAGCGGTCGGGCCGCGTCCAGTAGGCCTCGGTCTGCGTCTCCAGCAGTATTGGCAGGGGCCGCGCGCTGTCCTGTTTTGCGGCATCCGCATCGCTGCCCGTGTCTTCATTGCTGTCGTCATCCCCCCCTCCACCGATACCGATGCGCATCGATGCGCTCTCGCCGTCGGCGGACATTCCCTCGAGCGCTCCTTCCACGCGCACGCTCAGCTTGGTGTGGGATGTCAGGCTGTAATTCCGCAGGCGCTCGCGCCGCTTTTCCTTCGCTTCGATCGCAAGACGGATAATGCGCAGGGCGGGATTGTCGTCCGGCGTCACCTCCACCGCCGGCATCTCGATGCTCTTCTGCCGGAGTGCGAAGTCGAGCTTGCCTGCTCCCGGCACGCGGACGCGCCGGGATTCGCTGTCGTAGCCGATATAGCTGACGACGACGTCGTAGGTGCCCGGATCGAGCAGTATCGTGAAACGTCCGTCACGATCGCTGGTCGTACCCTTCTGGCTGTCCTTGATCCAGATATTCGCGAACTGCAGGGGCTCGCCGCTTTCCGCATCACGCACGACGCCGGTGATGCGCTGCTGCGCCGCCGCAGGTATGACAACTGTGAGCAGAATGACTGCGATGAGCACGGGAATTGCTGCTGGAGTTTTCATCTCATAAAAATCTCACATTTCCCTGAACAATTCCACACGGGCGGGGAGTTTTTTGTGTCATATCCAGGAACCACAACAACAGAACCCGATGTTTCGGATATAGTCTATCTTAAATCTCCCTGTGTCAACGCCGATGGAAATGCCGACCGCCGACCGCGGGAGATCCGTATCACAGTTGAGACCGAATATGAAATTCGCATCCAGATCGAGAAGCATGAACAGCGCGCAGGCACCGCGGACAGCCCGCAGTATGCGGCCGGGCAAGGTCGTGCTGTCTGTTTTCCTGCTTGCAGTCGCACTGCCGCTGACCGCCGCCATCTCCGCGAAACCTGATCGCATCGCCGATCCGTCTGCGGCACTCGCATCCACCATCGCGCGCAGCGAGGAGCTGTTTCTCCAGGAGCGCTATGATGCCGCGCGGAAGCTGCTCGAAGATCTGCTCCCACAGTATCCAAACGAAGCGGAAATTCTCTGGCGCCTGGCGCAGCATGCCATCAACGATGGAGACGGAACCACTGACAGCAAGGCGCAGGAGCGGTATTTCCGCGACGCCGTGAGGTATGCGGAAGCCGCGGTGCGCGCGGACGGGCGGAACGCCAATGCGTGGGCCTATCTCGCTGCTTCGCATGGCAGCTACGCGATGTTCGCGGGCGGGAAGGAAAAGGTGAAGCTGGCAAACAGGATCAGAGATGAACTCGATCGCGCCCTGGAGCTGGACCCGAGGAACGAAGTCGCACACACCATATACGGGACCTGGCACCGCGAGGTGGCGGAGGTCGGCTGGATAGAACGGCAGCTGGCGAACATGTTTCTGGGATCCATGCCGGATGGCAGCATCGAAGCATCCATCAGACATTTCCAGGCCGCCATCAGGCAGGGCCCCGACGTTCTGCGCCACCATTTCGAACTCGGCCTCACATACATCGCGGACGACAGGGAGAAGGAAGCGGCTGCGGCATTTCGCATCGCGCAGAAATGTCCGAATGGCTGGAAGTCTGACAATCTGCGCCGGTCAATTATGAAAAAATGGCTGCGCGAGAACGGCTGATCTCGTAGATGCTGATTTCCACATCACGGCCGTGCAGTTCCGCGTGGCGCCCGTGCCGATTCCAGCGGAAACCGTCGCGTTCCAGCGCCTGAAAGAGCGGAACGGCGATCAGACGATTCGGTTCGGCGAGCAGGATCGTACCATCCTCATCCAGCACTCTTCCGAAAAACTGTGCGAGCGGTTCGATGAAGCGCTTCTCGTAGATGACATCCGCGCCGATGATGAGCGGCCAGCGTTTATCGGGCGGTTCGCGAAAATCGATATACTGAATATCGGGAGAATAGCCGGGGAGATTCTGAAGAAAGTTCAGTTCAGCGGCAAGCAGCGCGTGTTTCTCGAAATCGGTGCAGGTGACACGCGCACCTGCTGCAGCTGCGACGATGCCCGGCAGGGCGAGGCCGCAGCCGATCTCGAGAACGCGCGTACCGCGAAGCCGGGCGGACTGGCCGGCGAGAAACTCCGCCAGGGCTGCGGCGCTGTGCCAGAGTTCGGCCCAGTACGGCAGCCGCTCATCCTTGCTGAATTCTTCCTGCGTGATACCGTCAATCAGCTGCTCGATATCCTCCGCTGTCGTGAGCCGGTATTCACGTCCACCCGCGGTCACGACCATCTCCCGCAAAGGAAACACCGCCTCCAGCTCCGCGCGTATATCTTCCGTCCTGCTCACGTCGTCCTGATACGCCGTGCTTTTCTTCTCATGTTCCTCCGGCGACAATCCTTCGCTTCCTTCGCCGCTTCGCTGATCAGATTCCCATGAATCACTTCTCAATCCTGATCCGCGCATCAACGGCGGTCACCGCGCGCGCATTGCCGAGCAGTGGATTCAGGTCGAGCTCGGCGATCTCCGGCGCTGCCTGCACCAGTGCGCCGAGGCGTACGATGACATCCGCGAAGGCATTCTCGTCAACGCCCTCCTGCCCGCGGGCGCCCTCGAGGATGCCGTGTCCCTTCAGGTGGCGGATCATCCACAGCGCTTCCTCGCGCGTGAGCGGAGCGAGGCCGCTGTTCACATCTTTCAGAACCTCGATGAAAATGCCGCCGAGTCCGCACAGAACCATGTGACCGAATTTCTCTTCTTTCTTTGCCCCGGCGAACAGCTCCGTGCCCGAAAGCATGGGCTGCAGCAGTACGGCGGTGGTTTCAGGAATGTCAATCATGCGCGTGAATTCGCGGCGTACCTCCTCCGCGTCCGCGATGTTGAGCATGACACCGCCGACATCGGATTTGTGCACGGGACCCACAACTTTCATGACAACGGGGTAGCCGAGTTCGCCGGCGGCAGCGACCGCGTCATCGGCTGTCGTGACGACCGCCTCGCCCGCGCGCGGGATGCCGCAGGCATCGAGCAGTTTCTGAATGGAGGAGGGAGGGATGTACCCGTCTTTTTCGGCTTCGATGATATCCCGCACCGCCTGCACGTCGACCGTCGGCAGCGTGTCTTCCGCCGCAGGTGCGGGGGTGTTCCAGACCCGCGCGAGGGCGTTGCCGAAGGTGACCTCATCGGGGAAGTTGATATGTCCCTTCGACAAAAAGGCGTCGACCTCTTCACGTGCCGTCAGCGTCGAAGGCAGGACGGGATAGATCGGTTTCCGGGCGGTATTCATTTTTTCGTGCAGCACGTCGTAGACGTCGAAGATTTTCACCAGTCCGGGCGTGCCAAAAATTACGACCATGGCATCGATGTCATCAAAACGCTGATCGACAAAATCGATGATCGTCCCGAGCTGCTCGGCGGTGCCGGTTGCGAGGAAGTCGATGGGATTCGCGACCGAGGAACCCGGGAACAGATGCGTCAGCAGTTCGTCCGCGGCGGGATCCTCGAGATGCGGGACGCTGAGGCCGCCCTCGGAGAGCGCGTCGGTGAGCATCACGGCCGGACCGCCGGCATGCGTGATGATCGCGATGTTCTTTCCTTCCAACGGCGGTGAGGAAAAGATGGATGCCACGGTAATCAGGTCCTCCCGGCCGTAGCAGCGCACGATGCCCGCCTTGCGGAACAGCGCGTCCACCGCTGTGTCGGAGCTTGCCAGCGCGCCGGTGTGCGAGGAAGCGGCACGGCTGCCCGCCTCGGACGATCCGGCCTTGACGGCGGCAATGCGGCAGCCTTTGCGGATCAGGGAGGAGGCGTGTTTGAGCAGCTTCTGTGGATTACTGATGGTTTCGATGTAGAGGAGTTTCACGCGCGAGCTGCGCTCGGGATCGAAGGTCAGGTCGAGGTGTTCGAGAACTTCCTCGACGCCGAGCTGTGCGCTGTTGCCGACGGAGAAGACGCTCGCGAAACTGAGACCCTTCGGAATACCCGCCTCGAGAATGAAACAGGCCGTGGCGCCCGAACCGGTAATGAAATCCGCGCCTTTCGGATCGAGTTTCGGTATGGGTTCGGTGAACGCGCTGATATGCTGCGGCGTCATGATCCCGATGCAGTTCGGGCCGATCAGCGAGCCGCCGACGCTGTCGACGACCTCGACGATCTGCTCTTCGAGCTTCCGGCCCTCTTCGCTTTCCTCGCTGTAGCCCGCGCTGAGGATGATGAATCCCCGCGTGCCCTTTTCCTTCGCCAGTAATTCGATCACCGGGAGCGTGTATTTCGCCGCGATGGCGATCACCGCGAGGTCCACCTGCGGCAGATCCGCAGGATCGCGGTAGCTGCGGATTCCCTGCACTTCGTCCTCTTTCGGATTGCTTGCGTACAGCGCGCCGGAAAACCCTCCATCGATGATGTTTTTGAGGACTTTTCCGCCGGGCTTGTGGATGTCATTCGAACCTCCGACGACGACGATACTCCTTGGATTCAGCAGCTGGGGGGCGATCATACGGGAACTCCTTGGTCTGGATGGCGGTTGGATGGCGTCGTGTCGCATTCAAATGCGACAACGGTATCCTGAAATTGTCAAAATGCCCGTTGAAATCAAAAACATGGATGAAGCAGAGGTCTGCTGCAGGCGCTTCAAATGCTTGATAATCAGCGAAAAACAGCGTCGGAAACGGAAAAGAGAAAAGAGGGGTGTCCCGCAATATATGGGATTTCAGGCATATCGTCAACTATTACGTTGACAGCGCCTCCCGTTTTTTGTATTTTTGTAAATGCGGCGAAAAAGGGTGCCTCCCGTTGTCCCGTTCGAGGTGTTTCGCCGTTTTTCTGATTCGAGAGAGTGTATTTCCTCATTATTCAGGCCCGGCCATATGAAACTTTCCGATTTCGACTATAATTTTCCCAAGACGCTCGTTGCCAAATATCCCGTCGAGCAGCGTGATCAGGCCCGTCTCCTGGTCGTGCATCGCGACACCGGGGATGTTGAGCACCGCGCCTTCTCTGATATCCACGAGTACTTCAAGAAAGGTGATTCCCTCGTGCTGAATGACACGAAGGTGTTTCCCGCGCGGCTTATCGGACGCAAAGAGAAGACCAATGCAAAGATCGAGGTGTTCCTGTTGCGCGAACTGAGCAAGGAGGAGCGGCTCTGGGATGTCATCGTCGATCCCGCACGCAAGGTGCGCATCGGCAATAAAATCTACTTTTCCGACAAGCTCATGTGCGAGGTCATCGACAACACGACCTCCCGCGGGCGCACGGTGCGCTTTAATTACAACGGCGATTTCTTCAAGCTGATCGACAGTGTGGGACAGACACCGCTGCCGCCGTACATCAAGCGCGAGGCCGAGGAGTCGGACAAGGAAAACTATCAGACCGTATACGCTCGGCAGATCGGTGCCGTCGCCGCTCCCACTGCCGGCCTGCACTTCACCAGGAAGCTGCTCGGGCGCCTGAAAAAGAAAGGTGTGTCGGTTTCTTCCGTCCTTCTGCATATCGGTCACGGCACGTTCCGTCCGGTGGAAGTGGAGGATCTTACCAAGCACAAGATGGATTCCGAGTACTATGAAATCCCGCCCGAGGCCTGCGTCGCCGTGAACAAGACGAAGGAAGCGAAGAAAAATGTCTTCGTCTGCGGCACGAGCACCGTTCGCGCGCTGGAATCCAGTGTGACCACGATGCGCCAGCTGGCGCCAACGCGCGGATGGACGGACAAATTCATCTATCCGCCCTACGATTTCAAGATCACCGACAAGCTGATCACGAATTTTCATCAGCCGAAATCGACACTGCTGATGCTGGTGGCCGCCTTCACCGACTACGACCTCATGATGAAGGCATACAAAAAGGCGATCAAGGACAGGTACCGTCTCTTCAGCTACGGCGATGCGATGATCATTCTCTGATCGGCGGATCCACGCCGCATCGCGGTGATTGATGTTTCAACGTCACCCTCCGCTCGTCGAAGGGTGACGTTTGTTTTGTGAGGTATGATGACTCCCTTTACAGTATGTATCCCCGCTGCGGGATCCGGCACACGCATGAAGAGCGCCATCCCGAAACAGTATCTCCCGGTTCTCGGACGACCGATACTGCTGCACGTGCTGACACTGTTCGCGTGCATGCCTGCCTGCGAGCACGTCATCGTCGCAACGGATGACGACGAGCGGCTTCGGGAATTGCTGCGTGAGGGAGGATTGGAAACCGCTGTCGAGATCGTCCCGGGTGGCGCGCGGCGGCAGGATTCCGTAGCGCAGGCGGTTGCCGCCGTGCCGGATGACGATATGATCGTCCTCGTGCATGACGCGGCGCGTCCGTGTGTCGAAGAGCACCATGTGCGAGACGTTGCCGAAGCCGCCGCACGGTATGACGCCGCTCTGCTGGCCGTTCGCGCGCGCGATACCTTGAAAGAGGTCCGTGACGGCGTGATCACGCGCACGCTCGACCGCCACACGATCTGGCAGGCTCAGACGCCGCAGGCTGCGCGTGCCGGCATGTTCCGCGCAGCGATCCGTCATGCCACCGAGGCCGGAATCACGGTGACGGATGATGTCGCACTGATCGAGGCGCTCGGATATCCGGTGCAAGTGGTTGAGGGATCGCACGACAACATCAAGATCACACAGCCGGGGGATCTGGATATTGCCGCAGCCGTTCTCCGCCGCATGGGGAGGGCGTAGCGGTGAAAAAAGGCACGTTGTACATCGTCGGAACGCCCATCGGACACCCGGATGATATTTCCATCCGGGCTCTGCGTACGCTGCGCGAAGTCGACTACATCGCCTGCGAGGAGCGCAAGACGGCGCTGCGGCTGATGCATCGGCATGACATCGACAGGGAACTCGTGGAGATCAACGAGCATACGGAAACAGAGGCGACCGATGAGGTGATTCTCGATCTTGCGATGGGGAAAAATGTCGCCCTGATTTCGGATTGCGGCATGCCGGTGTTCGCCGATCCCGGGCGGCATCTTCTCAACGAAGCACTGGATACGGGGATTCATGTCACTGCCATTCCGGGCCCGACCTCGCTCACCACGGCGCTCGCCCTGTCCGGTTTCGATGCCCATCGATTCTACTTCTACGGATTTCTCTCCCCCAAGCGCCCTGAGCGCAAGCGTGAACTGCAGCACCTGCGGAATATTCCCGTCCCTCTCGTCTTTCTCGACGCGCCCTACCGTCTTGTGCAGGTGCTCGATGATCTCGTTTCCGCATTCGGCGGCGGGCGTCCCGCCGTCGTGGCCGCGGATCTCACACTCAAACGCGAGGATGTACGCCGCGGCACGCTGCGCCAGCTGCTCGACCACTACACGGCGCACAACCGGAAGCGTGAATTTGTCATTTTCGTCGCCCCCGACGCCCGCAAACCCCGCAGAAACAGGAAAAAGTAGGAAAATAAAGGGTGACTGTAAGTAAAACGGTCATGCTGCGACTGGTGAAGCATGACCGTTTTCATGTGTTCTGCTTTTCAGGACGGCCGCATGGATGAATTCCATGAGGCGCGATTGTTTCTGAATGTTACCGCACGATGACCATCCGCCGCACGGCTGCCTGCTCCGCGCTGCGCAGCACGTACACGTAGGAGCCGGGCTCGATACCGCTGACCGAGAGGTTTACCGTGTGCAGTCCCGCGGGACGGACGCCCTCATCGATACGGCGAACGTGACGGCCGATCATGTCATAGAGGTCGAGCGTCACGGCGGTCTCCTCGGGAAGTGCATAGGAAATCGTCGTCAGTGGACGCCTGCCCTGCGAGACGGGATTCGGGCGATTCTGATCGAGCACGAAGCCCGGACGCTCGCTTACGAGCCGGTCGCCCGGCAGACAGTAGTTGACAAGGTCGAAACTGCCGTTCTGCCGAGATACCACACGCGCGTACCCATCATCGAATGAGAAATCTTCGGAAATCGTAATCGGTGTTGTAAGGTCGTTTCCAACGAGTACCAGGCAGCGCACGATCACAAGGACGTCACTGCTGCCGGAAACACGGGCACCGCTGCCCTCGAGAGAAACGGTTCCGGTAGCGTTGTCGTACTGCATATCAACGGTCATGGCGGATGAAAGCGTGGCTTCTGTCATGACTTCCGTCGGATAGAGCATCGTGCGGTTGAAGCTCAGGCTGCCGGACCACTGTGTGACTTCTGCCGGACCGAGATCCTGGTCCACCAGCACCGCGATATCGACCGTCTGGTCGACCTCGGCCTGGATATCCGCAACGCTGAGAGTCACGTCCACGATCGGCTGCGGGATGGCCTCGCCCTCGAGGATGCCGGTGATGCTGAACGGGCAGGGAGCATCGGAGCTGACCAGCAGGTCTGCTGACAGTGTCCCTGCTGTCGTCGGCAGGAATTCCACCACGACGTCGATCGTCTGTCCCGGCTGCAGGGTCGCGGGTGGAGCGGGGGTCATGGTGTTGATGACGAAATCAGGAAGCGACGCAGTAATGCTGCTCACGGAAACGGGAATCCCGCTCGTGTTTTCAACCTGAATCGTCTGTGTGCCGCCGGACTGCCCGATGACCGTGGTGGGGAACGTGGCGTTCCCGACAATCAGGGCGGGAACGATCACGTTGGCAATGATGACGGTGCGCCGTTCGATCGAGCTGCCGAACGCGGTGAATGCAGAGATAAATGTCGCGGTAAAGCGCCGTGTCTGCTCGTCCGGCGTAAACTGAATGCTCACATCCTGTGAGCTGCCGGCGCCGAGAACGGCCGGGAGCGAGGAGGGATCCGGGAATGTGATGCTGAAGAAGGACGCGTCGGGACCCTCCATGCGCATCGACTCGATCATGATGTCCTGCAGATAACTGCTCACGATGCTGAAATCCACCGTCTGCGCGTCACACCACGCGAGGGTGCCAAGATCCAGTGTATCCGGCTGTGTCAGTGTGCCCTCCTGCGCGTCTGCACGCAGCAGGAAGCGCGTCGAATCCGCGCACGGAGACTCGACATACAGCGCGGCCATATCACCGAAGCTCCCTGCTGCAGTGGCTGTATAGGTGAGCGTGACGTCTTCCGTCGTGCCGGGATCAATACAGAACGGGGGTGTGGGAGTCATCGTGATACCAGTGGGAAGGCTTGCTGTCGTATAGCACAGCGGTACACTGCCGTCGTTGCGGAAGGTAACCGTGCGGGATTCGGGATTGCCGACTTCCACCGGGCCGAAATCGATAGTGCCGCCGGCGGCTGGCAGCAGTGTGACACGTGTCGCCTCCAGGGGGATGTCGAACGTGGGGAGTACGATGTCGTCGGTGTTGATCGTCAGTGCAGCGATGACCGGACCGTCCCCGGTAGCGATAGCGGGATCGAATCGGATTTCGAATATCCGGCTGTTTCCGGCATCGATGGTTTCATCATTCGTGACCGGCGTCAGGTTGGTAAACGCAGGTGCGTTCGTTCCGGTGATGTCGGCCGAGAGAATAGTGATCGGTCCAGTGCCTGTATTCGACAGGGTGTCGTACAGTGTCAGCATCTGGCACTGGGCTCGCGTCCCGAAGCTGAGGAGTGGAGGCTGCACCTCGAGCGTGCCCTGGACACCGTCACCGCTGAGCTCGATACACACCGTATCCGGACAGGGTGCAGTGATGATCACACAGGCCGTTGCGGTAAACGTGCCTTCTGACTGCGGATTGAAGCGGATGTCGAAGCTGCCGCCGCTGCCCGCGTCAATCTGCGACGGCCAGCCGGACTGCAGTGAAAACGTTCCGGTTGGAACAATGTCGACTGATGCGATGACGGCATCGAGGCCGCCTGCGTTCTGAAGGCTGAATGTACGTGTGCTCGCCCCTCCGACGTTGACCGTCGGGAAGGTAAGCGGATCAGGCGCGGCCGTATAGATCTGCTCCACGGCTTCGGCATGAAGCGTGATGCGGTATTCCGTGCCGCAGGTCTGTGACGTCAGGATCAGCACATCGTTAAACACGCCATAACCCGGTCGCGTAAACTCCACAAAGAAGCCGCTGTTCTTGCCGGGCGGAATTGTAATGCTGCCCGTGGCGGTCGCGGAGAACGCCGTGCCGTCTGCAAAAGAAATGTCCAGCGTTTCCGCGCCCGTGCCGGTGTTGGTCACGATGACATTCTGCGGCTGAACGTCGTCGCAGTCCGCCAGCTGCCCGAAATCGACATCCTGGGTCGACAGCGCAAAGCCGATGGAATCGCGTGACGCATGCAGGGCGACCGAAAGACTCGGATACGCGGGATCATCACTCGTAATCACCAGGGATGCGTTTTCAGTGCCCAGCAGTGACGGCGATGCGCAAACGCGGATCGTGCGCTCCTCGTTCGGATTCATGGAAAACGGCGTTATCACCGGGGGATCAAGCGTGAAGACGCTGCTTCCCGGCGTGATGCTCAGGCCGGTGACTTCCACGGGTTCAAGTCCCTGGTTCTTCAGGACGATGGGTTCGCAGGCCGGCGTGAATGTGCATGGATCCAATGCGAAGGTGATGTCACCCCGGTCGGGACTGAGTCCGTCAGTGTCGCCTGTGCCGTCGATCCCGAGCGCGTAATGAAGATCGCACGGATCACTGATAATCTGCACGATGCCGCGGAAGGGACCGCGCGCGTTCGGTGTGAATGTGACATCAAAACCAAGTGTTTGATTCGGTTTCAGCAGTACAGGCAGCGGCTGCAGCGGCTGCACGCTGAATACGGAGGCGTCGTTCACCACGGTAAGATCCGTGATCGTCACATCCTCGTTACTGTTGTTCCGGATCACGAATGAACGGTTCTCCGCTACGAACAGGCGTGTGAAGAACGCCGTCGTGGAATCCCCCTCGACAATGTATTCCGCGATCGTCCGGTTGGCCGTCACGTCGATGTCGGTGAGCCCGGCATCCTTGTCATTGTGCGTCAGTCGCACGATGGCGTGACTGCGTCCTTCCGTGTCACGGTCAAATTCGACAATCATCGGAAAATCGCTCGCCGGTGCGGCAGTGTCGTCAATGACCGGTGAGATCACGCGGAAATGATCGCGGTCGGGACCGCTGACGGATATGCTGTAGAAGACCAGCGGACCGTTTCCCCTGTTGCGGATTATGACCGTATCTCGCAACGGGGTGGGACAGCGCTGTGTTCCCAGATCCGCCGAAGCGGGGGGATCGATCTGTGGATTGGGAATGCAGATGGCGTTGATTTCCACTTCGGCGCTGTCGGGACAGCGGGCATCCCATTCCAACAGGATCGATGTATTGTACTCACCGATGTCGACGGGCGCGAAGCGCAGCGTCACAGATGTACTCTGACTCGGCAGAAGCGTCATGGGCAGTGCGGGACGATTGACGATCTGCAGCGGCGGCAGCAGCTTGCTGAAGCCAAGCGACGTCAGACGCGCCGGCGTATCACCGGAATTGGTGATCGTGATCGTCTGTCCGGCCGTGCGGTTTGCGAATATCGGTCCGATGCGCACCGGGCTCTTCGGATCGAACTCAACGGTTGTTTCGAGTGCTTTGCCCGTGAAGTGGAACACGAGCGAGTCCTGGCACGGACCGTAACGAAGGACGTAAGTGCCCTCGAAGTCTCCGGCACTGAGTGGGTTGAAGCGAAGCGTGTAGGTTTTACTGCTGTCCTGTCGAAGGATCATGCCGTATATCGTCGTCGAGAATCCCGGGTCGCCGCTTGATCGCTCCAATCCCGAGACGGAAGCGAAAGTGTTTCCGAAATTCTGCAGTGTAATGGTTGTGTCCTTCACCTCGCCGTGGCAGATCTCCCCGAAATCGATGGTATCGGATGATGCGGCGATGACGGAGAGATGGCCGATCCCACTGAGCGCCACGTTTGTGGTGTCGGGACATGACGGATCTCCGTGAATGAAGCGATACACACCGCGGCGCAGCGCACTATCCTGCGGCGCAAAGATGAACGTGAATGTCTCCGCTCCCTGCACCAGCGTTCCGGGCGCCGGCTCGAGGAGGTCGAAGTCATCATCACCCGAAACGAATTCCATCCCGATGAATTGCGGATCCTGATTGCCCGTGGCCATTACCGGGATCTGGTATTCCATTGTATCCTTCAGGCAGGTGCCGTAGGAGAGGAACATTTCACTGAGGAAATCCAGCGACCCATGGTTGCGCGTCCCCTCAAGCTGCACCGTCCATGGGTTGTTGTCCGGATCGTTGTTGCGGATGGTCATCGTTCCCACCTGCGTGCCGGAATAACTCTGTGACGGTGTCCAGCGCACGATCAGCTCTATGTCCACACCCGGTCTCATGTTGAGCGGGAAGATGTGGTCGTTGACGATCTCATATTCCGGCGGTGAAAACGTGATGTCGTTTTTGGTTATCTGCAGCTCCCCGGAACCGCTGCTGCGCAGCCACATGCCTCCATCGACGGAACGCTCACAGCTGATGGTCGGGAAAGTGATTTTCGTATCCGTCGTTGAGATATCGGCCTCGGGAGGTACGCCGAAAAATTCAATCACCCAGCCGACGTTTGCGGCTGTATCTCCGCCGCAGGCGAATCCTTTCTGCGGACCGACCATCTTCAGCGCGGTCATAGGTGTCCGCGGAGGATTGATTCCGACCGAGTGTGGCGTGATATTGTAGCCGCCGTCGGCGGTGACACCGATGTAATGCATCCCCGCACCGATCATGCCTCGGTCGGGTGTGAGGAAATCCACCTGCCACATGCCGTCGACGCCGAACGGGAGACTTCCGGGTACCATGTTGACATATCGCGAACCGTTGAGGATGGATTTGTACGCGACCGGTGCCTGCGATGTCGCGTTCTGTCCGACGATGTAGACATCCGTCGCCGATGCCATGGAAATATCGGTGAAGAAATAATTACTGATGAGCGATTTGCTGACCGGGTATATCGGTGTGAAGTTTCCCGCGCCGTCAAATTCCAGCAGCAGTCCGTATTCCCCTCCCATGATATATTTCCCTCCAGCGTAATCCACGGTAAGCAGGGCACCGATCCCTGCGAGAAGGTATTGTGAGGGCACCTTCATCTCGTCCCATGTGAATCCCGCTGTCGTTGTGACGTACACGTCGGCGAAATGGAATTCTCCTCCTGTCTGATTTGCCTCGAAGCCGTCGCCTCCAACGATGATACCCTCAAGCGCGTGGATGAAATGCACGTCGTGAAACGTCGGAGGTGTCTGGTACAGAGTTGTATCCCATTCCACGACCATCTGATGCCACGTCCTTCCGCCGTCCCATGTCTCATATGCGAGCGCGCTGTCGCCGACGATGTAGGCGCGGTTGGTGTTCAGGACGTCGACCGCCCGGAAACGCGCCCAGTCGGGCAGGCTCGGTACGAAAATCGGTGAATCTGCCGTCACAACCGAGAAGCTGTTCCAGGCGTTCGTGGTGAACATGATACCGGACAGATCATTTGCGATATCCGGCTCGGTGACCATGATGCCGAAGTTTTCATCCGCCATATCCATGTCGAGGATGTGCGAGACCTTGCCAGACATGCTCATTTCCTGCCATTTGCCGGTCTGTGCATGCGAGGGAGCGATGAGGGTCAGAACGAATAGAAAGGATAATACAGGAGGGACGAGGCGTGCCATACAACGTTTCCTCGGAATAGATTTGTGCAACGACGCATAATAGAGAAAAAGTGCAGTTCATTCAACCCAATTCGGACGGTAAACAATGGGGCTGTCCTGAATGGATCTCAGAACAGCCCCGAAGATGACAGCGCTTCTGCCGTCGGGATTATTCCGTCACGGGTGTTTCGATGATCACCTGCACCATGCGGCAGTAGAAGCGTCCTTCCGGTGTGTCGTTGGGGAAGAGGAGCTGCGTGCTGCCGACACCCTGTGTCGTGACCTCCACGTCGTTGAGCGTGCGGCCGAACGCGCGGCGTACGGATTCAGCGCGCTGCTGCGAAAGACGCACGTTGTACTCGGGGTCACCTAGCGCATCGGTGTAGCCGACGATGGAGACGCTGGAATTCGGCGTGATGCTCTCTGAGACCTCCTCGATAATCGCGCGGTTGCGGTCGGATACGGTTGCCTTGTCGAAGTCGAAAAGGATCAGCTTGCTCCGGTTGATGCGTACATCGCCGATGCGCTCCTCGCGCTTGCGTTCGAGCGTGAGCGTGTTCATGCGGATCGTCTCCTGCGCGGCGGCCTCCTGATCCTTGCCATCGCGGACAGATAGGCTGATGTTCAGCGGCGCATTGGTCCGCGCGAACACGTCACCGGAGAATTCCCAGGTGTAACGCGCAGCCGGCGCGGTGCGGGAGTTCTCCTTCGCGTAGAGCATCTGTCCGTTCTGCGCAACCTCCAGCGACCAGCGTTCGATGCCGTTCGGCGCATCGACATCGGGTTCGATGACAAGGCCGGCGAGAGAGGCGTTGTACTCCAGCTCATCACGGCGAATCGGTCCGACGATATCTTCATTGGTCGATGTGATTTCGACACGGCGGTTTTCCTCGCGCCCGCGTTCGTCGTCCACGGCCGAAGGATCGACGGGGAGATTGCGCGCACGCACGGTAATGCGGCCTTCGTCAATTCCCCAGACATCGGTGAAATACTGCTTCACTGTCTGCGCACGGGTGCGGGACAGCTCGACGGCGCCCTCCTCCATACCGACGTCGGCGTTCGTGCCGGTCAGTGTGATGCGGGCATTCGGTGTATCCTTCAGCCTGCGTCCGATGACGTTGAGCATGTTGTGATAGATATCGAGTTCCTGTCCTTTTGCGTCATCAACCGTGAAGCCGGCGGCCTGCTGTGCCGAGAGCAGGTTCTGCCGCAGCGGAGTATCCGCGTCGTCCTCAGAGAAGAAGACATACGTCAGCAGAGGATAGCGCTCAACCGTGCGGATCTCCTCGACGGTAATGGCGTCCGCCGGTGTGATGCCTCCCTCGGTATCAAGACCGCTGACATTGAGCGATGCTGTCACCGGCAGAATCTTCTCCTCCGGCGGCGGCGGTGGCGGCGGCGGTGGCGGCGGCGGCGGTGGCGGGGGAGCCTCCTTGAGCGGCGGAAGCATGGCCCATCGCAGTCCCGCGCCGACGGCGAGTCCGGACGCCGTCCAGTCCCCGCGGCCGGTCACATTTGTCAGCGGCAGGCTGTATGCCAGCGCGGGGGTCAGCAGGAGATTGCGCGTCAGCGGGATGTCATACCCGATCCCTGCATCGAGCGCAAGACGGAAACCGCTGATTTCCTGGATTTCCTCGTCCCGCGTGATGTGATCGCGCGTGCCGTCGGCAAATTGCACATCCGCCGGCTGCACAAGAACCTCTCGAAGCGTGTACTCCTTGCTCAGGGGGAAGGCCAGTCCGAGGCCGAGATTCAGATGCAAGGGCTGCTCGATCGGGAAATACAGCACGCCGGGCGTTACCGTAAGGTAGGAGAGACTGTTGTCGAACGTATGATCGACTATCATGTCCACGGGCGGACCACTCTGCTGCGCCACCTTCCCGACATAATAACTGTCACGCTCGAACTGCCCGGAAAAGTCGTAGTAGCCGAGTCGGCCGCTGAGCATGAATTTCGGTGAAAGGGGGATTTCCACAAGCGCCTCGAAACGGAACTTCATGACGTCGCCGTTTTCGAATGTGCAGGTTCCGCAGACAGCCTCCTGATCGAGGGCGTCATACGTGCCGCTGTGGAAATTGAACTGTGGTCCGGCGAAGATGCCGATACGCATGACCTCGCGTGGATCCGGATCCTCATCCTGCGCCGCAGCGTGCCAGAGCGGGAGCAGAAGGAGAAGAGGGAGGATCAGCTTTGATACTTGCATAACTCAACCGTGCGGGTTGGAAAAACGAAATGTACAGAAAATTCACATATGAACGGAAGCCGTTCAGGATCTCCGTTTCGATGCGGGACCATGACGGCAGGGGATGAATCCGCCTCCGAGGGCCTCGGTGTCTGCAGCAGCGTCGGTGTCTGCAGCAGCGTCGATGGCCGCAGCAGCGTCGATGGCCGCAGCAGCGTCGATGGCCGCATGCTCTGTCAGCGTCGTTCGTCGAGGCGCATGATTTTCTCCACGGCGGTGTGACCGTGACTGCGCAGGACGATAAAATAGATGCCCGGTGCGAGGCGAGCGCCCTCGAGAACGCTGCGATGCGCGCCGGCCGTCTGCGGTTCGTCAACGAGGACCGCGATTTCACGTCCCATCCGGTCGAACAACGACAGGCGCACTCGCCCATCGGCGGTGAGATCGTATTCGATAACCGTGCGCGTGCTGAATGGATTGGGGCGCTGTGCGGTCAGCTTTGCAACGGGCTGCGGGCGCACGAGCCGCACGCCGTCGGCGTCACAGAAATCAATGAGTGTGAAGCTGCCGTCAGTGCGGGATTCAACCATGGCGCGCCCGCTGGTGAACGCGAAACCGGGATCGATCTGAAGGGCGGTGTTCAGCGCATCGCCGACGAGCACCTGGAAGCGCACGATGGAAAGTGCGCCGGCCCCGGCCTGCAGGGCTCCACCGGAACCGGAGATTGACAGGACGCCCTCAGCGCCGTCCCATGTCATTTCGAGAGACATGTCAGAGGACAGTGTCCCCTCACCGATCAGCTCGAGCGGATAGAGCATCGTTCGGTTGAAGCGGATGCCACCCTGCCAGGATCGCACGTCGGCCCCACCGAGACTCCCGGTCAGCAGAATCGGCACGTCAATGATGTCGTCAACGCGGCCCTCATGCGCTTCGATGCGCAGTCCCGTTCGCAGGCGGTCATCGACGCCGCGTCCTCTGAGCAAGATGTCGCTCGTCTGCTCACAGGGCTCGCTGTACACGAGCGTGAGCGCGCCGGTGACATCGCCCACCTGTGTCGGCGCAAATGTGACGTCAACAAGAAGCGCTGCCCCGGGCGCCACATCCGCCGGCAGCGGAGGGGTGACGGACCCGACAGCGAATTCCTGCGGACTGGCGGAGATGTCGGTGACCCGGACCGGGAACGGATGCTCGTTGCGCAGGGTCAGCGTCAGCGGCATGGACACGCTCTCGATCGTGATGTCGCCGAAATCCGTCGCGGTGGCCGGCGTCAGCGCGATGTCGCTGCTCTCGCCGGTCATCGGGATACGGAATTCCCGCGTCTCCTGTCCGAACGGTATCGTGAACACCGCCTCGGCTGTGTAGATGCGGGCGGATGGCACAGCCGGCGTCAGTTCCGCCTCCACCGTGAGCGTATTGCCGGATGCAATCGAAACGGGAAAATCCGCCGGCTGAAGTATGCGGAAGAATGACGCATCCGATCCCTCAATGCGCACGGCAGCAATCGTCACATCCTCATCGAGACTGTTCAGAATACTGGTCACGGTGCGGGATGAGCGGCAATTCGGCACGACGCCGAAATCCAGATTGTCCGCGCTGATGCTTTCGCGCACGTTCGCGCGAATGATGATGCGAAATTCTGCCTCGCACTGACCGATGTGTCTGAGAATAAGCGTGTCGAGGTATGCGCCGGCGGCCGTGGGTGCGAAGACGATATCGATACTGCCCCGCATACCCGGATCAACCACGAGCGGGAGCGGCGTGTCGAGCTGCAGATCGATGGGAAGGTCTGCCGTACGGAAATCGATGCGCTGAGAACCGGCATTGAGGAACTGCAGCGTGCGGGGATACTGACCGCCGACGAGCACCGGACCGAAGTCCACCACAACGTCATCAGGCATCTGCAGCGTCACCCGCTGCATGACGACAGGAATGCGCAATTCCGATTGCGAGCTGTTATCTGTTTCCACCAGCAGTTCCGCCTGCTTCGCACCGTCGGCCGGTGCGGTGACGGTGACGGTCTGCACGACGAATG
This sequence comes from uncultured Ignavibacteria bacterium, assembly GCA_913061095.1. Lineage (GTDB taxonomy): Bacteria > Bacteroidota > Ignavibacteria > SZUA-365 > SZUA-365 > BM516. Next base: position 26,401 of record CAJXVM010000022.1, on the reverse strand, counting down.
CGTGCCCCTCCTGCGCGGCAAGAGTCACGGGGGATGTGAGTGGATTGACCAGAAGGAACAGTGCCGCATCCGCGCCGCTGAGCTGTGCCGCGGTCAGGGTCACGGGGTCATTGCCGTTGTTTCGGATCAGCACCGTGTCGCGCAGTTCCGCACACTGCGCCACGTCGCCGAAGCGCAGCGTGTCGGGATCGGCCGTGATCAGCGCCTCGGAAGTGCCGCCTGTCAGATCCACACAGATAGTATCACGGCAGGGCAAATCGATGATGATGCACGCCGTGGCGCTGTGCGTACCGGGTACCTGCGGATTAAAGAGAATTGGCAGATCAGTGGCGTTACCGGCGGAGACTGTCTTCGGATACGCCCCCCACGAGGCGAAGGCCGTTCCCACGGGCTCGATGCGCACATCAGCGATGCGCACGCTCGGGAGATGCAGATTCTCCAGCGTCAGGTTCCGCGTATCGCTGCTGCCAACTGCGAGGTCACCAAACGCAAGCGGATCGGGTGAAACAGAATAATTGGTCTCATGGTACGCGCCGCGCACGATCATCGGCATACGCATGCCGCAGCGGGCGCTGGTGAAATACAGCGTGTCGGTAAACACCCCGTAGCCGGGGGGATCAAAGGTGATGCGCACCTGTGTCAGTCCGCTGGCCTGCACCGCGACGGGCAGATTCGTCGTCACGAGGAAGGCATCCGAGCCGCGCAGCGTATCGATGAACTCCGCCAGCGTGCCGGTGTTTGTCAGCGTCACCAGCCGCGAGACGCCGATCTGGCAGTCCGCAATGGCGCCGAAATCGAGGCTGTCCTCCGCAAGGACAAAGCCCGATGAATCCCGCCGCGCGGTGAGCGGCATGCGAAGCAGCGGCGTGTTGGGATCGTCGCTCTCGACGACCAGGCCGGCGGTGCGGCTGCCGGTGAAATCCCCGATCGCACAGATGCGCACATCCGCCGACACACCGCTGTTCAGTGTGAAGGGCGGCGTGCGCGCCATCTCGATACGGAACCCGCCCGGCGGTTCGATGCGTACATCGCGGATTTCCACATTCTGACCGGCGTTGTTGACAATGCGCACCGAATCACAGCGCTCGTCCGCTGAGCAGGGATCGAGCTGATACTCGATGCTCGTGCGCGTGAGTCCGACGCCGGTGGAGGCCCCGCGTCCGCTCACGTTTACACACAGGGTATCCGGACAGGGCGCCTCGACGGTCACACAGAAGCTCGACAGCACGGTCTGCACCGACGCCGGATCGAAGCGAAGCGTGAATTCCTGGAACTGTCCGCCGCCCACCGTGACCGGATAGGCCGGCGGGGAAAGGATGCTCATACCGATAGCGCCCGCCTGCAGAAACGCGCCGGTGATCCGCAGCGGGGCACTGCCGGTATTGCCGACGCGCACCGTGCGCGTCGCCGGACTCCCGATCATCACCGCGCCGAAATCGACGGGACTCGGCGAGAACGACAGCTCGGTGATATTTCCCTCGCCACGCAGTGCCACGAGGTACGTGTCGGGACATGGTCCCGCCGTGATGCGCAGCACTCCCGTGAATATCCCTTTCCCCGTGGGCGTGAAATTGACCTCGAAACTCAGCGCCGATCCCCCCGGCACCGAGGCGGGCAGCGGTGTGCTGGCGACATGGAAAACATCAGAGCCGTCGATCACGCTGATATCCCGAATCTCCAGCGGATCCGGATCCTGATTGCGGATACTCAGCGTGCGGGTTTTCCCGACATGCGCACAGGAGACGTAGGCCGTTGTCGTATCTCCCTCGACCGCAAACCGCACGGTGCGCCGCTCGCCGGTGAGCGCGACGTCGGTCAGCAGCCCTGCATTCGCATCGTTGTGTTCGATCGTCAGTACGGCGGAACTGCTGCCGTTCGCCGGTGCGTCATACGACAGTACCACGGCGACGGAATCGCCGGGATTGACGGCATGCGGCACCGACGGCGACACGACACTGAAATGCGCGGGATTCGCGCCGCCCAGCGAAAAGCCGCGCAGTGTCAGCGTGCCCTTGCCCGTGTTGTACACCATCAGGGTGTCCAGAAGCGGGGTCGCACAGCGCTGAATCCCCACGTCATGTACCGTGTCCACTGCGATGGCGGGCGACTCGCCGCTGGTCGCACCCACGGCGAGGCAGGAACTGTCTGCACACGGGTCGCTCCAGTGAACGCAGAGCTTCGTGGTGATCTGCTCCGGCCGGTCGGGAGCGAAACGCACGGTCACGGACGTGCTCTGCCCGGCCGGCAGCACAAGCGGAAGCACCGGCAGGTTCCGCAGCGTCAGCCGCGGGTGCGGTGGATTCAGTGTGATGGATGTGATGGTAACGGCACTGTTCCCGTCATTGTTGATCTGCACCGGTTCGTCGATGATCTGTCCCGTGCCGGTCGGACCGATGGCCAGAACAGTCGTGGGGATGAAACTCACCGCGGGACTGACACCGCGTCCGCGCAGCGTCAGCATCAGTGTGTCCTTGCACGGATCGACGATCAGCCGGTAGATGCCTTCGATGTTTCCCGTGTCATTCGTGCCCGGCGCGAAGCGCACCGTGTACTGCCGGCTCTGCCCGGGCGGAATCGGTCCGAACGGCGTCGGGTGCATATTCGGAAAGGCGTCCTTCCCGCCCGCGAACTGCCGCAGACTGATCACGCCATCGGTCGTGCCGTTGTTCGTCACGGTCACCTCGAGCGTTTTTATCTCCCCGGCGCAGACATCCCCGAAATCCACGATGGGGGGATTCAGCGACAGCGCCGCGTTGTACGCGGTGCCGGTGAAGGTGATATCCACCGAACGCGGACAGGACGGATTCCCGTACACGAGGCGATACACGCCGTTCATCGCGCCGCCGCTCGACGGCTTGAAGCGGAAGACGAGCTGCGTGGATCCCGAGATCGTCGTCCCCAGCGCGGGTGAAGAGAGCTCGACGTTGTCGTCACCGCTCACATGCTGAAAGCTGATCAGCTCGGGAGAGAGGTTGCCTGTGACCGTCACGTTCACGACGACATCCGAGGAGTCGCCCACGCAGGCGTCGCTGAAGCTGTAGGATGTGCCGATCCCGAAGGTCCCGAAATTATAGGTGCCGCTCAGGTCCACCGTCCAGGTGGGGTTCGAGGGATCGTTGCTCGCGATGGTCATCGTCGTGTTCGGGGGGATGGATCCCGCCTGCGCGGGTGTCCATCGCACCGAGATCGTGGCCCCGCCGGAGGGGGGGATGGGCGTTGGCAGTGAGGATGCCAGCGTGAACTCCGGTGCACTGAAGGTGATGGACGCAATCGTCAGGTTCGCCGTGCCCGTGTTCTCGATCGTAAACTGCTCGGTAGTGGTCGTGTCGCACTCCACCGTACCGAAGTCGAGGCTCGTCGGTGTGCTTGAAATATCGGGCACGAGGGGGGTGTCGTAGCGAAGGATCCAGCCGAGCGAAGACGTGCCCGGCGCGCCGCCGCTGGCATAGCCGATGCCCGCCGAAGGGAAGTCGACGCGCGTCAGCCATCCGCTGAGGTTCTGGCTCGGCAGCGTCGTGGTGTTGCGGGAATTCCAGTTCTGCCCGGTGTTCGTGGTTTCGTAGAGCGGACCGGAGGAGTTGCCCGTCCACCCGTGTGCGCTGGTGAAGAAGTGCAGCGTCTTGTAATCCTGTCCCGTCGGCAGTCCGCTGCCGATCGCCGTGAAACTGCTGCCGCCGTTCGTCGTGCGATAGATGGCCGAGCCGCCGACCGTAGCGCCGCTCACCGTGCCGGTCAGGTTGTCGAGGAATTGCACGCCCTCGATGTCGCCGAGCGCCGGGAGGTTCGCGCTCAGATCCACCCAGCTCGTCGAGGATGTCGCAGGCGTTCCCCGCATGAACGTTCCCGCGGCACCGGAGACATACCAGTTCGCGCCCGCGCTGTGTACGGCATAGAGGCGCGTGGTGGCGGGCACGGTGCCGGGCAGCGTCTGTGCTGTCCAGTTCGCGCCGCCGTTCGACGTGTAATACATCGTGCCGTCGTCGCCGACCGCCATGCCCTCGGTCTGGCTTTTGAAAAAGACATCGAACAGCGAGTTCGTTCCGGTCATACCCGTCGTGGCGGCGTTCCAGGTGGTGCCGTTGTCCGTGGTTCTGTACAGGCGGCCGTTCGAACCGCAGACCCACGCATGCGTGCCGACCGCGCTCACGCCGGACCACAGGCTGTGGCTCGCCGCGAGTCCGCTGAAGCTCGACGCCGGCAGCACGAACCACGTCGGATTTCCCGGCAGCTTGCGCAGCACACCCGAGAAGCCGTTCGACACAGAGGCATAGCCCGCGGCGAAGCCCGTACCCGTATCCGTCATCGCGATGCCCCAGAGTCCGCCCACCTGCACAAAGGTGGTGGGATTCGACGGCAGCGCGGTGGGCTGCTGTTCCCAGGTGGACTGGGCAAACATGACGGAAGAGCAGATCAGGCCGATGAGAAGGGAAGCAGTCGATCGGAACACGGTTCTCATGCGAACTCCGCGGGTCTGGGATACATGGCGTATGGATTCCCAAGATAGCGAGATTCACGGAGAATTTCAGAAACACATACAATTGCATCCCGTAGCGCCGAGCCAACGGCTCGGCGAATCGAAACGGCTCGGCGAATCGAAGCGGCTCGGCGCTACCATCTGTCCTCTCATGGAACCACCCCCTGTCCCAAAATCCATACATCTCCCGCGGCCGGCCTTACGAATATCAGAGAAAAACCGTAGTTTCCCCGCTGGCACGAATATTGCTAGATATTCAGACGTCCGTCTGTCCACTCTTGCCCGAGTCTCGACATGACACGATCCTCACTTCGCCGCTGCTTCACCGGCCGTTTCCCTCTCGCGGCATTGCTCCTGCACGCATTGCAACGTCTTTTCGCCACGTTTCCTTTTCGTCCGCTGCCGAGACTCCTGCCGCGTCAGCCTTTTCCCGCCGCGATTCTTCTCCTCTTTGCCGCGGGATTCATCTTCCCGCCCACGGCACAGACACAGGAAGTGGCCATCACCGGCACGGTGCGCGATGCGCAGGACGGCGAACCGCTGGCACACGCGCATATTCTCGTTGAGGAAAACGGCTCCGGTGTGGTGACGAATCGCGACGGCGCGTTCCGCCTTCACGTGCCGTCCGGCGCATGGACCCTGCGCGTCAGCTACATCGGCTACCGTCCCGGCACACGCGTCCTCACCGTGCACGGCGAGATGACCGGTGTCGATTTCAACCTTCAGCCGCGGACGTTCGACATGCCCGGAGTAACGGTGACGCCCGACGACAGCCTCGCGCGCCTCATCATCCGCCGCGCCCGACAGCGGCGCATTGAGCGCGAGCGGGAACTCACATCCTATCACATGCGTGCGCACAGCAAGGCGTATTCGCGCATCGACAGCACGCGCAACATGGATACCGCGCTCGTGAACCGCCTCAGCGCGACCTTTCTCGACATCGCCGAAACACAGACGGAGGCGTGGTTTCAGCGACCCGATCGGCACAAGGTGCTCATTCATGCGCGGCAGCAGTCCGACCTCTTCAACGAACTTGGCAACCGCATGCACAGCGCTTTTGCGCGTGCGGATTTTTCCCGGGAGGAAATCCGGCTGGGGAATGCCGAGTACGCGCTGCCCGGACCGATTTCGGAAGAGGGACTCGAGGATGTCTACTGGTACAGTGTCGCGGGGGTTGCGGAAGGCGATCGGCAGGACATCTGGCGCATCCGTGTGCTGCCGAAATCGGATATGACGCCCGGCGTTTCCGCCTACTATTATATAGAGGATTCCACCTGGTCGGTCACACAGGTGGAGCTGGAGTTCAATCCGGCCGCGCGGGCACGAGCGCTTCCCATTGCCAGCCATATCCGTTTCCTCCAGCAATTCAGCCTGTACGACCGACGGTACTGGCTGCCGAGCACTGGCCATGCGCATGTGCAGGGGAAACTCAATATGATGGGGATGGAGGTCTGGCTCTCGATGGAAATCACCTCGGTCATCGCCGACTATCAAATCAATCCCCCGGGCATAGACAGCGTCTTCGACGACTATCGCGTTGAAGTATTGCCCGAAGCGGATCACATCTCGCCTGAGGACTGGGAACGTCGCAGCCTGCAGCCGCCTTCATTGGTGGATGCTGAAATCTACCACATCTCCGACAGCATGGCCGCGATCGAGGCGCAGAAAAAAATGCAATACGGACCCAGAGCGGCTATCGCTGGAAAGCAATTCGAACGTGAATCCATGCTCTGGGATGTCCCCGGCATCATCGACGCACTGCGCTTCAATCGCGTGGAAGGCTTCGCGCCGTCCATCCCCTATGCCAGCGAGAACAAGGACGGCATCGTCCGGCGTTACGCCGCGGAACTCGGTTACGGCTTCCTCGACCGCCGCCTGAAGACGTCCGCTTCGGCGCGCTTCCGGCTCGGGGGACGCGAGGCGCTGTTCCTCTCACTCGATGCGTACCATGATCTCTCACCGCTGTACCGCGACGACATGCTCTACGGGGAGGCGCTGGCGACCTCCGCGACGATCATGGGCGGTTATGACGAACGGGATTATTTCTACCGCCGCGGCGGCGGGATGGATGTCAGCACCCACGTCCTGCCCTGGCTGAAAACGGAGCTGGGCGGGGGATGGACGGATTTCGCATCGGCGGAAAAACACACGGACTGGCGGCTGTTCGGTGACGGAGCCTACCGCGAGAATGCCCCGGTGCAGGATGGCGCCGTGCTCTCGGCGCGGCTGTCGCTCAGCGGGGATTTCCGTTCGCGCACGCTGGATGCCGGCCGCGTGAAGCGACCGAAGAGGAAGCCCTCGCATTTCGTCCCTTCGCTCGGCGCGGAATTCCGCCGCATGGATCTCGACGTCGGCCGCTGGGATGTGTGGATCCCTGAGGCCTCGCTCTCCGGCGCGATCGGCCTCGGCATGTTCGGAACGGCCAGCTATCAGCTCTCCTGGGCGCGCTCGACCGGTCACCTGCCCGTGCAGGGACTCCTCACCCTCCCCGGCAGTGAGTTCGGAGTCTCGACGTCCTGGCGTTTCCGCACCTCACGCATCGGGGAATTCGCCGGTGACGAGCGCGCCGTCCTCGCGCTCGATCACAATGTGGGGAGACTCCCGCTGCTGTGGCTGGGACTGCCGGATGGGAAATTCTACGCGGCAGAGATGTGGGAGCTGCACCTGTTCGCCATGGCGGGATGGACGCGCATGCGTCCGGGCACGTCCGCGCTGCTCACGCGCGGGATCGGCGAGGCCCGGCGTCCGCTGATCGAAGCCGGGCTTTCCATCGACCGTCTTTTCGGCATCATGCGCATCGACATCGGCCACCGCCTTACCCATCTCGGCAGCCGCTCGGATTTCTTCATCGGTCTGTCGATTTCCGAGTAAGGCCAACCTGGCGGTTCACGCCGGCGGTTCACGCCAACGGTTCACGCCAGCGGTTCACGCTGATCGACACGAGTGCTGATGTTGTCACGCTGATGTAACTCTTTAATCGGCGATGTCAGCGGCTGCTGCAGTTCACTCCGATTCATCCACGGAAAGGAAGCGCGCATTGATGGCGACGATGACGGTGCTCATGGACATCAGGACCGCACCCACGGCTGGACTCAGCAGGATGCCCGTCCACGCGAGCACGCCGGCCGCGAGCGGGATTGCGAAGACGTTGTATCCCGTCGCCCAGAAAAGATTCTGAATCATCTTTTTGTGCGTGGCCTTCGAGAAGGCGATCACGCGCTCGACATCCATCGGACTGCTGTTGACGAGGATCACATCCGCGGTCTCGGCGGCGACGTCGGTTCCCGAACCAATGGCGATGCCGACATCCGCGGTGGCCAGCGCGGGCGCGTCATTGACACCGTCGCCCGTCATCGCCACCACGTGACCTTCATCCTGCACTTTCTTGACGATGTCCGCCTTCTCGTCGGGAAGGACGTCCGCGTAAAATTCATCGAGCTCCAGTTCACCGGCGACCCACTCGGCGACTTTCTCGTTGTCGCCCGTGAGCATGCGGCATTCGATGCCCATGTTTTTCAGTTTCGCGATGGCCTCCCGGCTCTCCTCGCGGATGCGGTCGGCAAGTGCGATCATGCCCTTCGCCTCGTTGTCGATAACGACAAACGCCAGTGTCTTGCCGGCATCGGCATCCTCACTGACCGCGTCGGCGTCATACGCGATGTCGTTCTCCTTCATGTAACCGCGGCTGACGACGAGCACGTCCTTTCCATCCACCACACCCTTTGCGCCCTTGCCCGGAATGGCGGAGAAATCCTTCACGGACGGATGCTCTTCCGCTTCCTCGGCAATCGCGCGCGCGATGGGATGCTCGCTCTCCGACTCCACGGCCGCGGCGATGCGGATGAGTTCGTCGCGGTCCATGCCGTCATCGAACAGCACGACATTCGAAACGCCAAAGCTGCCTTCGGTGAGCGTGCCGGTCTTGTCGAAGAGAATGGCGCTGACTTCCCGGGCGCGTTCGAAGCCGCGGCGGTCGCGCAGCAGCAGTCCGTTGCGCGCCGAGAGCGCCGTGCTCACGGCGACGACCAGCGGCACGGCGAGTCCGAGCGCGTGGGGACAGGTGATGACCATCACGGTGACCATGCGTTCGAGCGAGAACACGAAAGTGCTGCCGGCGGCCAGCCACCAGGCGGCCAGCGTGATGAGTCCCGCGCTGATCGCGATGATGGTCAGCCATTTCGCGGCGCGGTCGGCGAGCGACTGGGCGCGCGACTTGCTCTCCTGCGCACTGCGCACGAGTTCGACCACCTGCGACAGGTAGGAATCCTCCCCGGTTTTGCTGATGCGCACTTTCAGCGAGGAGTCGCCGTTGACCGATCCGCCGATGACGTCGTCATCTTCCTGTTTTTCGACGGGAACGGACTCTCCGGTGATCATCGACTCATCCACCGCGCTGTGTCCTTCGACCACGCTGCCGTCGCCGGGAATTTTCTCACCGGGCTTGACCAGCACGACGTCGCCTTTTTCGAGCTCATCGATGCGCACATCCTCGGTGTCGCCGCCGTCGGTGATGCGATGCGCCTCGGAGGGCATGAGCTTGACCAGTTCTTCCAGCGCGCGGGAGGCGCCCATGACCGATCGCATTTCGATCCAGTGACCGAGCAGCATGATATCGATCAGCGTCGCCAGCTCCCAGAAAAAGGTGCGTCCCTCGAGTCCGAACGCCACGGCGCTGCTGTACACCCAGGCCACGGTCACCGCGAGTCCGATGAGCGTCATCATGCCCGGATTCAGTTCGCGCATTTCGTCGTAGAGTCCCTTCAGGAAGGGCCAGCCGCCGTAGAAATACACGATGGTGGAGAGACCGAACAGCACGTAGCGGTCGCCCGTGAAGGTCAGCGCGCCGAGACCGAGAAACTCGCGTATCATCGGCGCGAGGAAGAGGATGGGAAGCGTCAGTCCCAGCGAAATGAAAAAGCGCAGCCGGAAATCCCGTGCCATGTGCGCGTGATGCGACTGGTGGTCTTGGCCGCCGTCGTGATCGTGGCCGCCGTCGTGATCGTGGCCGCCGTCGTGATCGTGGCCGCCGTCCCTCGATACGGCCTCTGCATATCCACTCTCTTTGCCAGCGTCCTCGCTTCGGCCTAGTCGGGATGACGTGTCGTGAGCATCGTGCTCGTGCTCCTGCTCGTGCTTGTCTGTCATGCTCGGCACCTCGTCTGTTGAACAACTCCCATATCTATTCAACGGGATGTGGAGCCGGATGGTTCAGCCCCTGAAATGAGAACGGGCACGCCCGGAGGAGCGTGCCCGTTTCGTAATCGCTGGTTGCGGTGATCAGAGTTTCTGCGTGAACTCGTCGAGCAGCGTCTTCAGACTGGGCTCGCCGATCTCCTGCAGCTCGTACTGCACGCGCACGGCTTTCTTCTTGAATTTGGCCACGCGCTTCAGGTCGATCGGGGTGCCGATGACCACGAGGTCGCAGGGCACCTTGTTGATCGTCGCGGTGAGATCCTTGATCTGCTGGTCGCCGTAGCCCATGGCCGGCAGCAGGACGCCAATATCCGGATAGGTCTCGAAGGTCTTCTTGATCGTGCCGACGGCGTAGGGACGCGGGTCGATCAGATCCGCGGCGCCGTATTTTTCGGCCGCAACGGTACCGGCGCCGAAGTCCATCTCACCGTGGGTGAGGGTCGGACCGTCCTCGACCACCAGCACGCGCTTGCCGGTGATCTGCTCGCCGCGCTCGACGATGAGCGGACTCGCGGCATCCACGATGCGCGCCTTCGGGTTCACGTTGCGGATGTTCTCACGCAGCTGCAGCACCATCATCGGATCGGCGCTGTCGATCTTGTTGATCACAACCACGTCGGCCATGCGCAGGTTCGCTTCGGAGGGATAGTACTCGAGTTCGTCACCGACGCGCAGCGGATCCGCGACGACGATGTTCAGGTCAGGTTTGTAGAACGGCATGTCGTTGTTACCGCCGTCCCACAGAATCACGTCGGCTTCCTTCTCGGCCTTCTCGAGAATGGCCTCGTAGTCCACGCCGGCGTAGATGATCGTGCCGTTGACGATGTGCGGCTCGTACTCTTCCATCTCCTCGATCGTGCACTTGTGCTTTTTCAGATCGGCGATGGATGCATAGCGCTGCACTTTCTGCTTGGCGAGGTCGCCGTAGGGCATCGGGTGGCGGATGGCCGCGACCTTGAAGCCCATCTCCTGCAGAATATCCGCGACCTTGCGCGTGGTCTGGCTTTTACCGCTTCCCGTGCGCACTGCCGTGACCGACACGACCGGCTTCTTGCTCGGAATCATGGTGTCTTTCGCACTGAGGATTTTGAAATGTGCACCGGCTGCCGTCGCGCGCGCGCCGATGCTCATCACGTGATCGTAGGGAACGTCGCTGTATGAAAAGACGACTTCCTGGACGTCATGCTTCACGATCAGTTTTTCGAGGTCCGCTTCGTCCACGATGGGAATGCCTCTGGGGTAGAGCTTGCCGGCGAGGGAGGCGGGATACTTGCGTCCGGCGATGTCGGGAATCTGCGCCGCCGTGAAGGCCACAACATTGTACAGGTCGTTGTCGCGGTAGACCATGTTGAAGTTGTGGAAATCACGGCCGGCGGCGCCGACGATGATCGTGGTAATGCGTTCTTTCTTGGCTGCCATGGATCACTCCATTGATCAGTTGGTGGGACAGAAAAATGTTTATTTCGAAGTCAGAACTTTTTCGATGCGCTCGAGCGCCCAGTCGATGATGTCTTTCGTGATGATGAGCGGCGGCGCGAAACGGATGATGTTCTCATGTGTCTCCTTGCAGAGAATACCTTCCTCCTTCAGGGCTTCGGTGTACGGACGCGCTTTCGTATCCAGTACAAGACCGATCCAAAGGCCACGGCCACGCACTTCCGTGATATGCGGCGAATCGATCGCGCGCAGGCGGTCGGTCATGTATGCACCGAGCTCCGCGGAATTCTCAATGAGGTTCTCCTCCTCGATGACCTCGAGCGCGCGGATCGCAACCGCGGCACCGAGCGGATTGCCGCCGAAGGTGCTCCCATGCTCGCCGGGATGGATCACACCGAGCACGGAGCGGTCAGCGAGAATCGCGGAGACGGGATAAAAGCCGCCGGACAGCGCCTTACCGATGATGACGATGTCGGGACGCACGTTCTCGTAGTAATGCGCGAACATCTTGCCGCTGCGGCCGAGGCCGGACTGAATCTCGTCGCACAGGAACAGGATGTTGTTCTCGCGGCAGAGCTGTTCCACGCCCTTGAGATAGCCGTCCGGCGGAATCACCACGCCGCCCTCGCCCTGGATCGGCTCGATCATCACGGCGCAGGTGTTTTCGGTGATCTTGGATTTCAAATCCTCGAGATTCCCGTACTCGTGCATCGGGAATGCCTCGGTGCAGTAGGGACCGAAGCCCCTGTATGAGGACGGATCGTCGGAGAAGCCCACGATGGTGGTCGTGCGGCCGTGGAAGTTTCCCGACGCCACGACGATCTCGGCCTTGTTCTCCGGGATGCCCTTCACGTCGTAGCCCCAGCGGCGCGCCGTCTTGATCGCAGTCTCCACGGCTTCGGCGCCCGAGTTCATGGGCAGTGACATGTCGTAGCCGGTCATGTCGTGCAGCTTCTTGTAGAGCAGCGGCAGCCGGTCGTTGCGGAATGCGCGGCTGGTCAGCGTCACGAATGCCGCCTGCTCGATGAACGTCTTGAGGATGGCAGGATGACAGTGCCCCTGGTTCAGCGCGGAATAGGCCGCGAGGCAGTCGAGGTACCGGTTGCCGTCGACGTCGGATACCCAGACGCCTTCCGCGCGGCTGACGACGACGTCAAGCGGATGATAATTATGAGCGCCGTACGCTTCTTCGAGGGCGATATACTCCTGTGTGTTCATGCATCACCTGCGATTGAAAGGGTGAATGAAAATCTGTTATTCGTTGTCAAGCAGCATGGTCAGCAATGCCATGCGTACGTAGAGTCCGTTCTGTGTCTGCCGGAAATACGCCGCGCGCGTGTCATCGTCCACGGCGTGATCGATCTCCACCGACCGCGGCAGCGGGTGCATGATGATGGCGTCGGAGCGCATCTTTTCGAGCACCGCCCGGTCGATGTTGTACGGGGTCAGGTCGATGTCCTTGCTGGCCAGCCGCTCGCGGTCGATGCGCGTCTGGTAAACGACGTCGACGTGCGAGATGATGTCCCGCGTGTCGGATGCCAGCTCGTATGACACACCGTGCTTCTCGAGGTATTCGAGGATGTCGGGCTTGATCTGCATTTCCTCGGGCGCGATGAAGTACAGCTTCGTGCGGTCGAACTTGCCGAGCAGGTACGCCAGCGAACGCGCCGTGCGTCCCTGGTCCAGCGCGCCGATCAGTGCCACCGAGAGGCCGTCGAGCGTGTGGCATTCGCGGTAAATCGTGTAGAGGTCGAGCAGCGCCTGCGTCGGATGCTGACCGCCCGTGCCGTCGCCGGCACTGATGACGGGGACGGGGGATACGGCCGCGGCGCGCTTGGCGCCGCCTTCCTCGTGGTGCCGGAGGACGATGACGTCGCAGTAATGCCCGATGATGCGGATCGTGTCTTCCAGCTTTTCACCCGCAACTTCCGAGGAGAACTCCATCGCATGCTCGGTGGAAAGCACGCGGCCGCCGAGACGGTACATGGCGGACTCGAAGGAGAAGCGCGTGCGTGTCGAGGGACGGTAGAACAGCGTGCCCATGATGGCGTGTTCGTAGTCGCGCGTGCCGCCGCGGCGCACGGTGCGCTCCATGGATTTCGTCCGCTCGAACAGCTCCATGAGCAGGGGAACGGTGAACTGCTGGGATTCGACGACGTGATTGAGTTTCATTGTGCTTCTCGCGCTGCCTGTGCTACATGCGTAAGTCGGTCATTCGGCGGTGATGTGCGTGCCGTCCTTCCCGTCGAGGGCGGCGTTGAGATATTCGAAGGATGTGATGATGACTTCCTTCCCGCCGTTCCGCAGGTAGCGGATGGCGGATTCCACTTTCGGCCCCATGCTGCCCGGCGGAAACTGTCCTTCGTCGGCGAGCGTCTGCAGTTCACCGACGGTCACGCGGTCGAGTCCGCGCTGCGTGGGCTTCTTGAAGTCGACATACACCTGCCGCGCGTCCGTGCTGATGGCGAACAGGTCCACTCCCAGTTCGGCGGCAAGCAGGGCCGATGCGCGGTCCTTGTCGATCACCGCCTCGGATCCCTCCACGCGGTGGTCCTCATGTTCGATCACGGGAATCCCGCCGCCGCCGCATGCGATGACGATCATGCCCTCATCCAGCAGATGCCGGATGATATGCTGTTCGAACACCTCCTTCGGCTCCGGCGAGGGAACCACGCGCCGCCAGCCGCGGGCGCTGTCTTCGACGACGTCCCATCCCAGCGAGCGTTTTTTCTGCTCGGCTTCCTCTTTCGAGTAAAACGGACCGATGGGCTTGGTGGGATTGGTGAACGCCGGGTCGTCGGCGTCCACGCGCACCTGGGTGAGGACGGTAAGCACCGGCGTGGTCAGGCCGAGCTGCCGCAGTTCGTACTCCATGGCGCGCTGCAGCAGGTAGCCGATTTCGCTCTGCGTCGTGGCCACGCACACATCCAGGGGATGGGTGTACACCTCACCTGCGGCGCGCTCGGAGCGCAGCAGGGCGGCCCCCACCTGGGGACCGTTCCCGTGCGTAATGACGATGCGCCAGCCGCGCTTGACCATAGCCGCGAGGCTGCGGGCGGTGGCGTGCGCGTTGGCGAGCTGTTCGCCGACGGTGCCGCGCTCGCCCGCGCGGACCAGGGAATTCCCGCCGATGGCAATCAGTGCTGTACGGGACATCAGGCGCCTCTTACTTTTTCATCAGCTGATACATGATGGCTTTCTGCACGTGCAGGCGGTTTTCGGCCTCGGGGAAGACCACAGAGTTCGGGGCGTCGATCACGCCGTCGGTGACCTCGTCGCCGCGATGCGCCGGCAGGCAGTGCATGAAGATGGCGTCGTTCTTGGCCTTCGCCATCAGGTCTTCGTTGACCTGGTACGGCAGGAAGATGCGGCGGCGTTCGGCGGCCTCGGCTTCCTGTCCCATCGACGCCCACACGTCGGTGTACACCGCGTCGGCATCCTTAACACCCTCGGCGGCGTCATGCACGACGGAAATCGTCGCGCCGGTGGCCTTCGCATCCTCAACGGCCTGCTGGAAGGCGATGAGATTCGGCTCGTAGCCCTGCGGACAGGCGACGGTGACGTCCATGCCGAGTCGCGCGCCGGCGAACATCAGGCTGTGCGCCACGTTGTTGCCGTCGCCGACGTAGCAGAGCTTCCGTCCCTTGAAGTCGCCCTTGTGTTCCTTGATCGTGAGGAAGTCGGCCATCGCCTGGCAGGGATGCGTGTAGTCCGTCAGTCCGTTGATAATGGGAATCGACGCGAATTCGGCCATGTCGATGACGATCTGATGCGCGAAGGTGCGGATCATGATGCCCTGCACCATGCGCTCGAGATTCTTGGCGACGTCGTACACCGACTCGCGCTTGCCGAGATTGATTTCATTCGGCGAGAGGTACAGCGAGTAGCCGCCGAGCTGCTGGATGCCGATGTCGAACGTGGTGCGCGTGCGCAGCGAGGGTTTTTCGAAAATCAGTGCGAGGGATTCGCCCTTCAGCGCTTCGCCGTATTTCATGCGGTCGGCCTTCATGTCGAGGGCGATGTCGAATGTCTGGAGGATCTCCTCCTGGCTCATGTCGCGCACGGTAAGGAAATCTTGTGCTTTCACGTCTGCGTACTCCTGTCGGGCACCGTGGTGCCGCGCTTTTCTGATGAAACTTGCTGTTTATCTGAAGTATGAAATTCGACGAATGTCGAGTCGAAGCGGGGAGGAGGGCGGGTCAGATGGGGGCGTCGGTGCAGTAGTGTTTGAACTGCAGGATTTTCCGCGAGCGCGTGCGGCAGCGGTCATTCACCGTCGCCACAGCGTCCGCGCCATGTGCCGCGTGAGGGATGGTATGTCTGCTGTACTGGCGGTACATAAGTCCTGCAATTCTTTGAACTTTCAGCCTCTTCCGGGCCTTCTGCAAAGATGGGAATCATTCGGATTCCCCGCAAGGATAATCGGACGAGCATGTGAAAAATTCGGATGCATCGCTGTCCCGATTCATCACAATGCGATCCGGGTGGCTGGATCAGTTTTCGCTTCCGGCAGGGGTCTGCGGCTTGATACTCATCCCAAGGATGATTCCAAGAACCACACTCCAGACCGCCGCCAGGCCGATCTGGAATTCCTTCGGGAGGGCGAAGGTGACGGTATGCGCGGGTATCCAGAACCAGACGAGCGTTTTGAGCGCGTTTTCGATGCCGGCGAAGCTCCAGCGGCGAAGAATGATATTATCTTCGACGCGGTGGAAGTACATCATCTGGGGACCAAAGAACACGTTTGTGAACACCGAGACGCTGAAGGCCCAGCCGAGTCCCGACGCCAGGAAACCGGGGAGGAGGCTGTGCTCGATGAGCGCCGCAACGGCGCCTTTCATCATCGTGAAGCCGTACTTGATGACGATGCCCAGCAGCGCCCACGCCAGCACCTTGCCCAGCATCTCGAGCGGGGAGTTCGGGATGCCGATTTTTTTCGTTTTGATCGTATGGGAGATGATCTCGCCGAGTGTGCCCAGTATCCCGAACTGAATCGCGGCGGATGTGAGCGGCTGATCTGTGACCCAGGAAATGTACCAGTCCATGTGTCCCGTTTGGCTGTTTCAAATACAGGAGATAAAGATAGGAAATGCGGGGGAGATTTTAATGGGATTACACGGAGAATGTGTTTCACGGATTTGCACTGAGTACACACTGATTTTCACGGATTGGAATGCTCGAAATGCCAATCCGTGGGAATCTGTGGTATAATCCGTGAAAATCCGTGATATTATTCTCTGTGCAATCCATCATAATCTGACCGCTTGGAAATCCGCATGTACATCCCCCCCTGGAACCCGACCCTCAGCGAAACGACGTGGGATCAATCCCTCAACCCCCGTCTCGACGAGCTCGCCTTTGACCTCATCCTCGAATCTCCGCGGAAGGCGGAGATGAACTGCGCGCTGGATGAGACGCTGCTCTATCGCGTCGCGGAGGGGAAGCGTTCGCCGCTGCTGTGGATGTGGGACTGGTCCGAGCGCGCCGTCATCCTCGGATCCTATCAGAGCGTACGCGGTGAGGTTGATGCAGAAACCGCATCGGCGGAGGGATTCACCTTCGCACGACGCATCAGCGGGGGAGGCGCGATGGTGGTCGAACCGCTGCGCAGCATCACGTACTCGATGATCGTACCGGAGCGGGTCGTCGAGGGACTCTCCTTCCGGCAATCCTTTGCCTTTCTGGACATGTGGGTCATACGCGCCCTGCAGGCCCTGGGCATTCCGGCAACCTATCGTCCCATCAACGACATCGTCTCTCCCGTCGCCAAAATCGGCGGCGCTGCGCAGTGCCGCCGCCGGCGCACCGTGCTGCATCACGTCACCATGGCCTACGCGCTCGACACCGACCTGATGTGGAAACTCCTCCGTCTCGAGCAGCCGAAATTCACCGACAGGGCCGTCGCCAGCGCGGTGAAGAAGGTCTCCCCGCTCAGCGATTTCACCCATCTCCCGCAGCCCACGCTGCGTGTGCGTCTTGCCGCCGCATTCGCCGGCATGTACCGCACGCGTCCCTCCGCCGTCACTGCCGCCGAACTCGATGAAGCCCGCCGGCGCATCGCGGACAAATTTGCCACGGCGGACTGGCGCTATCGCGTGGAGTGAGCCGGATTGCAGATTGCAGATAGCTGATTGCAGATCCCGCATCCGATCCTCACGTTCCTGTCGACCCTCATCTTCCTCCCGTCCCCATGCATCTCTCACCGAAAAGCCGTACCTTGTGCATACGAAGGTAATAAGACCGGATGCTCTGAATTACGGCCGGCCGCGGGGAACCGACGGAATGCGCCGCACAGTCAGCCCCGGGAATACCCTTCAAAGCTGATACACATTGTCGCACCTAAGGAGGGCATGCATGAAAACCGCCATCCATCTGCTTGTCGGACTGCTGCTGACCGCGGCCGCCGTGCAGGCGCAGGATATTCCATGGGGGGAACATCTGAAGGGAACGGGATCCTACGACGATTTTGAAAAACCGGACCGCTGCGCGAGCTGCCACAAGGATTTTGCGCGGCAGTTCGAGCAGGCCATGATGTCGCAGGCCTATACGCACAGCTGGGATGAAATCGAGTATTTCAAACTGGCCGTCCCGCACGGGAAAAAGGATCCGAAATTCGATCCGGTGCAGGAGGGCTGCAACGGCTGCCATACGCCGATGGCCTTCATCGCGGACGACGTGCCGCCGCCGAAACCGTTCACCGGATCGCGCGCCGATGAAAGCGTGTCCTGCGACGTCTGTCACACGATCACCGGCAGCGGCGAAGAAACACCCTACAACTTCAGTTTCATGATCGAACCGGGCCGAACGAAATACGGCAACCGCGAGGGCGTGGAATCCCCGCATCACATCACGAAAAAATCGGCGTTCACCACGTCGCCCGATCTCTGCGCGAGCTGCCACAATGAAAAAAGTCCGTTCGATGTCTGGGTGAAAAGCACGCACCTGGAGTGGGAGGAAGGACCGTACAGCAAGGAGGGACAGCGCTGCCAGGACTGCCACATGCCCGCCGCGAAAGGACGCAACTCCATCATGTCGAAGGAACGCGACGACGTCGCACAGCACCTGTTCACGGGTGCGCATTCACCCGCGCGACTGGCGGGAGCGGTGGAGCTGTCGGTGCATCCCGATGTGCGTGAGGTCGTGCCCGGCGAGCAGATCAAAATTACCGTCGTGTGCTTCAATCACAAGGCGGGGCACAAGATCCCCAGCGGATCCGTCGAGGAACGGCAGCTCTGGCTCACCGTGCGGGCCTATGATTCGGAGGGCAAGGAGTATCACCTGCCCGTGGACAAGAAGGGCTTCGAAGGTGAGGAGTACACGATCTCCTCGAATGAGCTGGCCTTCCAGGATATGGGTTTCATGATGGACAAACCGGACTTCAAGGGACTGCCGCGCGACGCACTTCCCTACGAGGGCGACCGGGTGTTTCGCATGGCGTACTTCGATCCGCAGGGACGCATGACCATCGCCCAGTGGAACACCGCCAGTCTCGGCACGGATTATCGCATCGGTCCGCGTGAAACGAAAATCGAAACCTATACCTGGTCGCTGCCGGCCGACATGCCGCTCGGACGTGTCCGCATTGTCGCCGACATGCAGTATCGCCGGCTGATCAAGTCCGTCGGTGAGTACCTCGGTGTTCCCGACGAGGAAATGAAAGCCGAATTCATCAACCACGCCGAATCATATTTTGAGGCAGTGGACTATTGAACCAAAAACCAATAACCAAGAACCAAACACCAAGAACAATGAAACGAATCATACTGCACCTCATGCCGATCCTGCTCCTGGCAATGCTCCTGCCCGAGCAGTCCTCGGCCATCCCCGCTTTCGCGCGGAAATACAAACTCAGCTGTTCCACCTGCCATTCCATGGTGCCGAAGCTGAAGGATTACGGCGAGGACTTCGCCGGTAACGCCTTCCAGCTGCCCGACGCACCGGAGCCGCCGCGCACCTACGTGGATGCCGGTGACGACGATCTGATGCTGCACCGCTTCTTTCCCATCGCCGTGCGCTTCGACGGCTACGTGCAGTACGCCGAGAGGGATGAAGGCGAGTTCGATTTCCAGACGCCATACGGCGTGAAACTCATGAGCGGCGGACCGATCAGTCCCCACGTCGGCTACTATATGTATTTCTACATGAACGAGCGTGGTGAGGTGGCCGGACTCGAGGATGCCTACGTGCATTTCAACGATGTGTTCGGATCTGATCTCGACGTCATGCTTGGCCAGTTCCAGGTCAGCGACCCTCTGTTCAAGCGGGAGCTGCGTCTGACACTCGAGGACTACGAGGTGTATCGCATGCGCCCCGCGTATTCGCATGCAAACCTCACCTATGACCGCGGAGTGATGCTGACCTATGGATTCGACTTCGGACTGGATCTCGTCGGGTCTGCGCTCAACGGCAACGGCATCGGCGAATCGGAGGGTGGCGTTTTCGACATTGACAACGGGAAAGCGTTCTCCTTCCGTGTATCGCAGAGCCTCGGTCCCGTACGCATCGGCGGCTTCGTCTATCAGGGAGAGGAGATGTTCCATGACATTACCTTCCAGAATCCGGGTGGTCCGCCGCAGACGGCCGATGTGAAGAACACCGTGACGTATTACGGACCCGACATGACCATCGGCAACGACTATATCGAATTCAACGCCCAGTACCTGCGGCGCGAAGACAGCGATATCCCCGATGCGATGAACACCGTGGGCGCCGTTCGCGAACAGCAGATGGACGGCATCATGGCCGAACTCGTGTATATGCCGGGTGGCCCCGAGTCCACATGGGCCTTCGTCGCGCTGTACAATATGACGGAGTCGAAGCAGACCGACTACAAATACCACACGGCGTCGCTGAATGTCAGCCGACTGCTGGCACGCAACCTGCGGCTCATCGGGGAAATCACCTATGATCTGGAGGATGAAAGTCCCCGCGCCGCGATCGGCTTTGTCTCCGGATTCTAGCTGCTTCGATATCGAAACCGTGAACGCCCGTCCTCACTTCGCTGAAGACGGGCGTTCCCGTTTCAGTGCAACAATTTCCCCCCTCCGCACGTATCCCTTGACAACCTCCTAAATCTTTCGTATAGTTACTAAGGCATTAGTAGATACGAGGAAGCACCATGTCCAGAAAGAAACACGAACTCTCGGCCGCTGAATGGGAGCTGATGCAGGTGATCTGGGATGCCAATGCGCCCGTCACCGTACGCGGTGTGCTGGAGACGGCTTACCCAAACGAAGAGAAGGCCTACACCACCGTACAGACGCTGATGAATATCCTGGTGAACAAGGGATTTCTCTCGCGGAAGAAAGAGGGGATGGTGAACCGGTATACTCCTGCCGTGCGCCGTGAGAAGGTGCTCGACGCATCCGTCACCGGGGTGGCCGAGCGCATGTTCAGCGGCTCCTTCGGTGCGATGGCATCCTTCCTTGTCAGCCGTAAACTCAGTGACAGGGATATCGACGTCCTGCGCCGCATCCTCGATGAACACGATACGAAGGAGGAGGAGAAATGAACGGCATTCTCACAGCGCTGCATCTGCAGGCAGCGGCTCTCCTCGACACCTGGCTGATCATGCAGCTGCAGACGGGTGCGTTCGTCCTGCTGGTTCTGGCGATCGACAGTCTGCTGCGAAATGCCACTCCGCGCACGCGCTACCTGCTCTGGATGACAGCGCTGGTGAAGGCGTTCATCCCGCCCGTGCTTGCACTGCCGGGTGGCGCCCCGGTTCCCGCGCTGGAGCGCATCACGCTTCCCGTCATCGAGGCTGGCAGCGGCGTTCTGGCAGCGGACACATCGGCCGGCATTCCCGCATTTTCTCTGCTCGTCGCCGCACTGCTGCTCTGTGCCGCAGCACTGACGGTGGTGGTCCTGTTCCGCAGCATCATGCTGCGTCTGCGTCTCAGGGATGCCGCTCCGTTTGCCCATGATGCCTGGCAGAGTGGCCCGCCGGTGTTCGTATCCCGTCGTATCTCCTCACCACTGGCGTTCGGTATGCGCCATCCACGCATCTTTGTCACCCCGGAATTGGCTGTCGGACCAGCACGCATCCTGCATGCGGTACTGTACCATGAACGTGCGCACATCCGGCGGCGGGATCAGGTGACGGTATACCTGCAGACGCTGATCCAGGTGTTCTCCGTCCTCAACCCTCTTGTCTGGCTGATGAATACCCGTCTCTTCCGCTACCGCGAACAGATCTGTGACGCGGAGGCACTGGAGCGCACCGGGGCGCGGCCGCAGGACTACGGGCGTCTGCTGCTGGATTTTGCGGCGGCGCATCCCGCGCGTATCGTGCAGGTCGGCACCTGCTTTTTCGAAACGCGCCGGGGCTTCGTTCAGCGCATCAATCATCTGTTCGCAGTGCAGAGAAAAAGAACCCCGAGATGGTCGCAGCGCATCGCGGTCGGCGTGAGTATCCTCCTCATAGTCCCGCTGTCATGGCAGTGCAGCAATGACGGCCAAGAAAGTCTCGTGCCGCCTGTCGGAGAGAGAACGGAGCTTCGGGGTGAACAGCAGGGCGAACAGCCGGCGGATGTGCCCCCGGCCGACTTCGTCCATGCTGCGGATGTTCCCGCTGAAATTGCCGGAGGATTGAGCGCGCTTAGAGCGCGGATCTCCTACCCGGAGCAGGCGGTGAAGGAGGAGCTTGAGGGCATCGTGATTATCGAAGTGGAAGTGAAGGCCGACGGACAGATCGGAACGCTCGATATTCTGAAATCGGCGCACCCGCTGCTCGACAAGGCTGCGCTCGAAGCGGTCGCCGGACTGACATTCATCCCGGCCCGCTCGGAGGACGTTGCTGTTCGCTCGAATATCAGCATCCCGATCAAGTACCGGCTCAAATAAGATCAATCCAGTATCTCTGTTTTTCACTATCGCCGGGATTACCCCCGCAGCGAACAGGCGGACTGCGTCCCGGCGAAAAAAAGGAGCATTCAATGAAAACGATCACAATCATCATGGTGGGATTTCTGCTCACAGCATTCGGCGCGCAGGCGCAGGATGCCGGCCGGCAGGAGGTGGACACGAATAAGTATTTCGAAGAAGTTGAGGAACCGCCCGAACTGATCGGCGGTGTGGCGGAGCTGGCGAAACATATGAAGTATCCAGAAGATGCGGCGAAGGAGGGGATACAGGGAACGGTGCTTGTCTCCGCGTATGTCGGCGTGTCAGGAAGCATTGACGCAGTGAAAGTGAAGCGGAGTCCGCACGACCTGCTGAGTCAGGCCGCGCTTGACGCGGTGTGGGATGTGAGATTCACACCCGGCAGGCAGGATGGCAAAGCCGTGCCGACGGTCGTCATGGTGCCCGTGCGGTTCCGGTTGAAGTAGGAATCATGACTATACGGTATTCGCCGTCTCCGGGTTCTGTGCGGATCTGCGCTTCCGCAGCACCCCGTCCACCGACAGCGGCCCCGGTCCGTAAATGAAAAAGAAGACAAGCAGAAACAGGACGATGATCGCCAGCCAGAAGTCGGAGTCCAGGGGGGCGAAGGAACCGGTGGTGGCGATAAGGATGACTGCGCCGAGGACGATGGGGAACTGTGCGGCGAGTGCGTAGCGAGTGATGAGTCCGACCGCGATCAGCAGGCTGTGCGCCATCTGGAAGATGATCACGTAGTGCAGGATCAGCAGGGAGAAGAAGTCGAAGTTGTTGTCATGCAGGATCTGCAGCGTGGTTTCCTTGTCGAGGATGAAGCTGAGTCCTTTCAGAAACAGCACCACGCCCAGCAGGATGCGCAGGATGTCGAGCCACTTCGGGTGATGCGCATCCGCCCAGGAAGTCAGCGAATCGATGGCCTTCATATCGCCTCCGGGAAGTCGGTGAATCGTACGGGGTCGCTTAACTGGAATATAGGATGCGAATCACCGACATGCAAGCGGGATCGATTCCCTGTCCGTCATGCGCCAACGGCCAACCCGCCTCCGCAATGCTTCGGCGGGCCTTCGGCAGCTAATGGCCAACGGCTATTTCAAACCGAAGGTCTTGACCATTTCCCACACGAGTTTCGGCTGGTGGCGAAGGGCGGTTCGGAACACACCCCAGATCGTGCGCTTCTCGGGTGCGAGCCTGAGCACGTTGACGGCGATGTCGTCCAGAGTTTCGTCGGGGAATTTGTATACGGCGCTTTTCATGCGGTGATAGGTGCGGTGCTTCGCGCCGATCTCCTTCTCCCACTGTTTCGGGTAGTCCTGCAGCAGCGAGAGATCGTCCGCGCGGAGGGCACGCGCGATGGCCTCGCCGGCCATCCTGCCGCCGATCATCCCGCTGGTGATCCCGCCGCCGGACATCGGGTTGACCTGATGCGCCGCATCCCCCACGAGAACGACGTTCTCTTTCACAAGCGTGTCGACGGTAACGGCGCAGGGCACACCACCCGCCACGGTGGTGAGAACTCCGGCGCCAGGAAAACGGCGTGCGATGAAATCCTGCAGATATCGGATCGCGGCGCGTTTTTTCGAGGCCATGCCGCTGATGCCCACGCCCACGTTGGCCATGCCGTTTCCCTTGGGGAACACCCAGAGATAGCCCATCGGCGCAGTGTCGTTGCCGAAGTAGAATTCACAGACGTCGTCGTCGAGGTCGACACCGGTAAGCGTCATCTGCGCGCAGGTCTCCATGTCACGGATGTGCGTGGTGGTGTCGATGCCGGCCCATTTGCCGACGCGCGACTCCACGCCGTCGGCACCGACGATGATGCGGGCGTGTGCCTCCCGCCGCTCGCCTTTCCAGGTCATGCTCACACCTGACCAGCCGTGTCCTGCCGGAGAAGGGCCGTCCGCGGGAGATGTATCCTTCGACGGGGAAAGGGTGCCGGCCGGTTTGTGAAGGTCTGTCGATGAGCGTCCGTTTCCCGGCAGCAGCCCGTCGACATAGCTCTTGGTGCGGACCTGCGCACCGGCCCCCGCGGCGAGACGCGCGAGGTCGTAGTCGAAGATGCGCCGCTCGAGCACGTATCCGTGTCCCCCGAGATCGGGTTCCACGATGTGTCCCGAGGGAGAGATGAGGCGGAAACGATTGACGGTCGCCGCAATCCAGCGGGGATCGATATCGACGATGCGCTCGAGGCTGCGATTGCTGACGGCCTCGCCGCAGCGCACGGGCATGCCGATGTCGCGATCCTTTTCAAGGAGCAGGACGGATGCGCCGCCCATTGCTGCATACCGGGCGCAGGTGCTTCCCGCCGGTCCCGCCCCGACGACGATGACATCGTACTGTTCGCTCATGACTCAGCCGGCTGCTTTCGTGCCGGTTTGTTGAAGACGAACACCTCGAACGGACACACCCAGACGCATTTCGCGCAGTTGGTGCAGCGGTCTTCGATGATATCGATATGCGCTTCCTGCAGCTCGATGGCGTCTTCAGGACACACGCCAACGCAGCAGCCGCAGAAATCGCAGGTGTTGGGTTTGATTTCTATGAGAAGCACGGGAGTCCTTTCGGATCGGGTAAATAGAGAAGCGCATCGAAGCGCCCCACCAATATCAGCATTCTCCCGGCAAATGACCAGCGCGTGCGATCTGTGAGCAGGAATCCCAAAACCGGATGATTGAACGGCGTTGAGCGTTCAGCGGCTGGAATTCAGTGGGTGACTGGAGAGTATAAAAAAGTGACCGCCGAGTCAGAAAAATGACTCGGCGGTCAGCACATTGAAATATGCAGGAACTGTCAGCGAACGACCTGGATCGGCATATGCTGTACGGCGGCCTGGCCGGAAGCCATTGCCTCGGCGGTCAAGGTGACGATGTAGGTGCCCGCGGGAACGCCAACCGGATGCCAGGTTGCCGTGTAGGAACCGGCGTTCATGGTCGCATCGACGAGCGTTGCCACTTCCTGCCCGAGCATGTTGCGTACCACAAGGCGGATGCTGCTGCGCTCGGGGACATCATATCCCACCGTCGTTTGTGCGGCGGCGGCGAGGGAAAGCGGATTGGGGTAGTTCTGGCGCAGGGTGAACTCGCCCGGACGCAGCTGGAATTCCACCGCGATCTCCGGCGAGTAGCTGTGACGGCCATCGAAATCCATTTGTTTGAGTCGGTATTTGTAGAGTCCGTCATGCGGGAGCGACCAGTCGAAAAAGAGGTACTGACGCTCATCATGTGTGGTGCCGGAACCCTCGACGAAGTCGAGTGTTTCCCAGTCCGCACCGACCGTTGTGGCGTCCATGCGCTGGACGTGGAAACCATGATTGTTGGTCTCACTGGCGGTCGTCCACTGCAGCGCGATGGATTCACCCTGCTGGGCGGCGGTAAATGCCGTAAGCTCGACAGGCCAGGGGAGATTCTGGATTTCGGTCACCGGACTGAAATTCAGCAGGTCGATGACATTTTCTTCGAAATAATAGGTCAGCGCACCCGTCGGAGTGTTCTGCCAGACACCGAACGAGGCGGTTCCGGGACCGGAGCCTTTCGGATAAAACGTGAACACGCAGAGGTCCGGGGGGCTGTTCTTCAGCAGCGGCACGGATCCGAAATTCGGGTGGTACTCGGAATACATGATCAGGTCGGGATTCACGCCGTTGACATCAAGGTTCCAGACGCTCGCATCGGTCCAGTTCACCGACTGAAAATACTTCTGGGTGATCGATGTCAGTGAATCGACGGTGAAATCGCTCGGATCATAGGAGATCGTCACCGATACGGCTTCTACGTTGAGGATGTTTTTCCCCGGCGTCATCGTCGCCTTGAACGACACCTCCGATGCGTTTGCGTTGATCGGAGTAAGTGTCAGACTGGAAGGGAACTGCTGCGAGATGGCGAAATCAAGCGGCAGCATGACGGCAAGGGCGAGGAAAACGGGTACAAGTTTCTTCATTGTCATTCCAATTGTTCAGAGCGTCAGGAGCATGTTTTGCAACTTCGTAATATGTGCACAAAAGATATTGAAATTCAAGGTGAAAACGTGATTCCTGACGCTCCTGAAGTGGGAAAACGTGAGTCAGAGGATTCCGGCGGAAACCGGGGGTGTGGTTGCGCCGATGGATACATGGACCGGTGAAGGACGCAAAAGCCTCCCCGCCGAAACGGGGAGGCTTTTACATGATCGATTGCCATGCTGCATTCGCATGGACATGTCAGATGCCGCTTACTTGCTCAGCGCCATCTTGATGGTCTTGTTGAAGGTCGCACCCGACTCGACGCCCGTCATCGTGATCGACGTGATGTACGTGCCGCTCGAGAGGTTCGCACCATCGAACTGCACCTCATGCAGCCCGGCTTCCACGCGACCGTCCTGCAGCTCGGCCACCTGGCGGCCCAGCGCGTCGGTCACCACCAGACGCACATGGCTCGCCTCAGG
>CAJXVM010000021.1 GCA_913061095.1 uncultured Ignavibacteria bacterium | reverse complement strand
AAGCGCCGCGCGAAGGTATCGCTCGACTCACAGACGGGACCGACGACATCATAGAATACGGTCACGCTTCCGTGCGGTTCGCGCAACGGGACGATGCCGTGATCGGCACTGTAGAGCGCGGGGCGCAGCAGATCATTCATGCCTGCATCGAGAATGAGGAAGATCCGGTTGCCGCTCGGCTTCACGTGTTCGACGGACGACACCAGGATGCCGGCATTGGCGACAAGCGAGCGTCCCGGTTCGGTGATCACGGTCACGTTTGCGGCCCGCGGGCCGAGGAAGTCGAGCAGCATTTCTGCGATCACTCCCGGATCGAGCTCCTCGGTATCCTCGTCATAGGGGACGCCGAATCCTCCGCCGATATCGATGACGGGATGCGTCAGGTCGAGCATGTCGCTGATAGCCTCGAGGGTGCGCATGAGGTGGCGCAGGGCTTCGTGATAGGGGATGGCCGAAAAGATCTGCGACCCGAGATGAAACGCGAGTCCGGCGATGCGCACACCGGGCAGCCATCCGGCCTGTGCCGCGAGGGAGCGGACATCCGCTGCGCTGAGGCCGAATTTGTGATCCAGTTCGCCGGTGGAGATGTACGGGTGTGTCCCGGCGTCCACATCGGGATTCAGGCGCAGCAGAACCCTGGCGGTGGTGCCGCGTGCCGCGGCGATATCGGAGATCAGGCGGCACTCACTGGCCGATTCCGCATTGAACCAGGCGATGTCCGCGTCGAGTGCTTCCTCGATGTCCTGCTGCGTTTTCCCCACTCCAGTCATGATGATGCGCGCCGGATCGGCGCCGGCACGGAGAGCGCGGCGAAGTTCTCCACGTGAGTTTACATCGAACCCCGCTCCCGTTCGTGCGAGCACCTGCAGCAGTGCGAGTGACGTATTCGCTTTCACCGCATAACAGACCTGATGCCGCAGTCCGGAGAATGCGGCGATATGCCGTTCATATCGCCTGAGAACGGCATCGAGAGAATACACGTAGGTGGGAGTCCCCGTCTCACGGACGATGTCCTCAACGGGAATGCCCTCGCAGACAAGCGCGCCCTCACGGTAGGAGAACCCGTCGGTGAAATCCATCTAAATGCGAATGCTGTTGATTGTAATGTTGCGCAAAAATACGCAATGGCGCGGGCTATTCAAAAATGCCCGGCTCGGAGATCGATGAAAAGAATTCCTCATGCAGTTCGCGAACCGCTTCCGGCACGCGCTCTTCGTCGATCACGAAGGTCAGATTGATTTCCGAGGCGCCGTGGCTGATCATGTCGATCGGGATATCCTGCAGTCGTGAGAACACGCGTGAGGCGATGCCGCGTTCGGACTTGAGCCGCTCGCCGACAATGCAGATGATCGCCTTTTCCCGCAGAATGGTCAGTTCGCCGTACTTTCGCAGTTCGGCGACAAGCTCGTCGAGTGCCGGCGCATTTTCAATGCTGAGCGAGATACTCACTTCCGATGTTGTGACCAGGTCCACGGATGTCTGATGCTCATTGAAGATGTCGAAGATCTTTTTCATGAAGCCGTAGCTGCCGAGCATCCGTGTCGAAGTGATATTGAGGATGGTGATGGCGCGCTTGAAGGAAATGGATTTCACAGCGATGTCGGATGCCGTGATGTCGCGCTTGATGAGCGTGCCGTCCATCTGCGGGCGATGGGAATTGAGGATGTGAACCGGGATGTCTTTCTCGATGGCGGGGAGCAGTGTGCTCGGATGCAGGACCTTCGCCCCGAAGTATGCCAACTCGGAGGCTTCGCGGAATGACATTTCCCGGATGCGGAGTGCATCGGCGACGATGTTCGGATCCGCCGTCAGCATGCCGTCTACGTCGGTCCAGATCTCGATATCATCGGTGTGCATGACCGTTCCGATGATCGCGGCAGAGAAGTCGGAACCGCCACGACCGAGGGTTGTTGTCACATGATGTTCATCGGCCCCGACAAAGCCCTGCAGCACAGGAATGATGCCCTTTTCGATGCGCGGCCGAATGATGGATTCACAGGCCGCACGTGTCGGCTCGAAAAGCGGTTCGGCCCTGCCGAACTGGGCGTTGGTGACGACGCAGCGCCGCGCGTCGAGCAGCTCGGCGCGCACGCCCCGTTCCCGCAGCGCTTCGGTGACGATGGCGGTTGACATGCGTTCCCCGTACGACATTACGAAATCCAGTACGCGCGGGGAGAGGTCGCCGGTGATCGAAATCCCGTAGATGAGACTGCGAAGCTCTTCGTCATACAATTTGAATTGCCGGATGAGCATGTCCTGCTCGCGCAGTCCCTTGATGAGATTCGCGATGATGCGGTAGTGCCGTTCAATGATCCGGTCACGCAGGATGGTCTCGGCTTCCGATCGTTTCCCCTGGGCTGCCAGTTCGGCACAGCGAATCAGTGCGTTTGTGATGCCCGCCGCAGCCGAAAGGACGACAGCAGGCTGCCGCCCGAGGCGGCTCTTGATGATCTCGCAGGCATTGGCAATGGCGGAGGCGTCTTCGAGCGACGTTCCGCCGAATTTCATGATAATCATGGGTCCAACGGTCGAATTTTTATATCGCACGGCTCATGCAAATCGAAATATACGCAATCGCCCGTCGCCGAGGAAAACACCTGTCGTATCTTTCCCGGAGTTATCCGGACAAAAATATCCCGTGAATGCGGCAGATGAATAGCGGATAATCAGGTTTTGAAAAGTTAATGGAAATTGAGAAGTTTGTTACGATATACAGAGCATGCGAGGTTTCATGTCTCCCACTGTCACTCCCCGAATCCTCCCTGCATTCATGTTCTCACCACATATGTTCTCCCTATGAAGTTCAAGACATTTCCCGGCGGGGTGCATCCCCCCGAAGAAAAGGAACTCAGCGAACACCAGCCGTTTGAAATCATGCCGCTTCCGAGCATGGTGATTCTGCCGCTGTCCCAGCATCTGGGCAAGCAGGCCAAGCCGCTGGTGGACAAGCGTGCCACGGTCGCCCGCGGCCAGGTGATCGCGGAGGCAGACGGTTTCATTTCCGCCCCTGTGCACAGCACGATCACGGGCACGGTGAAAAGTATCGGCAGCGAACCCAACAGCTCCGGGTACCGGAAGGACGCTATCGTCATCATTCCCGCCAAGCCGAAAGAGGGCGAGGAACTGCCGGAAGACGTGAGCATGCCACCGCTGGATCCGGCGACAGTCACGCCGGATGAGATCCGCGCCCGCGTCAAGGAGGCCGGTATTGTAGGACAGGGTGGTGCGGCGTTTCCCACCTTTGTCAAACTCAGCCCTCCGGAAGGGAAGGAACTCGATGTCGTGATCATCAACGGCTGCGAGTGCGAGCCCTACCTGACGCGTGACGACCGTTTCATGATCGAGCGTCCCGACGATATCGTATCGGGGCTGCGCCTGATCATGCGCGCCCTTGGCGTTGAAAAGGGCGTCATCGGAATCGAAATCAACAAACCCGATGCAATCGCCTCGATGGAGAAGGCTGTTGCGGATCAACCCGGTCTTTCCGTCTGCGTCCTGCAGACGAAATATCCGCAGGGAGCCGAAAAAATGCTCATCAAGGCGGTGAACGGACGTGAAGTGCCGCCGGGCAAGCTTCCGCTGGATGTCGGCGCCGTGATTCAGAACATCGGCACGGCTGTGGCCATTCATGATGCCGTGGCAAAGGGGGAAGCATCGCTCACCGCTGCGGTGACGGTGACCGGTCGGGGGATTCGTACACCGAAAAACCTGTTCGTTCCCGTCGGCACGCCGCTGAAGGATGTCATCGATTTCTGTGGTGGTCTGACAGAGGACGCCGCGAAAGTGATCGTCGGGGGACCGATGATGGGTGTCGCGCAGTACGATCTCGAGGCACCGGTAATGAAGGCGACCTCCGGCATTGTCATCCTCAACGAAGAGGATGTGCGCACGCAGGAGGAAACGGCCTGTCTGCGCTGCGGCAAGTGCGTGGACGCCTGTCCGGTGCACCTTCTGCCGACACGTCTGGCCCGCCTCGCTGAGCTCGACCGTCTCGAGGAGGCGGAGGAGCTGGGCATCACCGTTTGCATGGAATGCGGCAGCTGCGCGTACACCTGCCCCGCCCACATCCCCCTGGTCCAATGGCTGCGACTGGGCAAGCAGCGCGTTATTCAGCAGCAGCGAAAGCGCAAGGCAAACGCCGCCTGATTTGTTCATCACGAATTTTCCACGATAACACACAGCACCTATGTCAGACGTAACCGTGACCGAGGCACAGAATGAGCGGGAGCTGATGCTCTCGACTTCGCCTCACCTGCAATCGCGCTGGACGACGAAGCAGATCATGTGGTTCGTCAACCTCGCGCTGGCCCCGTGCGTGATATCGGCCGTACTCTATTTCGGTTTTTACCAGCTGCTGGTCATTGCCACCGCGGTCATTTTCGCCGTCGGAACCGAGGCGCTGATCCAGAAGCTGACGAAAAAACCGATCGCCGTCATGGACGGCAGCGCCGTCATCACGGGCCTGCTGCTGGGATTGATCGTCCCGCCGAATTTCAGCCTTGTCTCCACCGCACTGGGGTCGATCTTCGCCATCGGCGTCGGGAAAATGATCTTCGGCGGACTTGGCTACAATATTTTCAATCCCGCCCTTGTCGGGCGCGCCTTTCTGCAGGCGGCGTTTCCCGTGGCGATCACGACGTGGACTGCCCCGAATTACGCCGTAGACAGTGTGTCTTCGGCGACACCGCTCGCCGCACTCAAGTTCGACGGTGTCTCGACGGCAGTCGGTCCGCTGTTCTTCGGCAACGTTGGCGGCTCGCTGGGTGAAACATCCAGCATTGCCATTCTGCTCGGGGGCATTTTTCTTCTCGTCACCGGCGTGGCCAACTGGCGCATTCCGGCCGCGATGACCATCGGTGTCATCGTCTTTGGCGGCGCCCTGTGGCTGATCGATCCGTCATATCCGAGTCCGATTTTCCACATCTTTGCCGGCAGTTTTCTCTTCGGCGCGTTCTACATGGCGACCGACTATGTGTCGTCACCGATCACAGGAGTGGGAATGTGGATCTACGGGCTCGGTATCGCTCTCGTGCTCGTCCTCATTCGCGTGTTCGGCGGCTTGCCCGAAGGCGTCATGTACTCGATTCTCTTCATGAACGCGTTCGTGCCCCTGATCAATCGCTACACCCGTCCGCGTATCTTCGGGGAGGTGAAGTCATGAAAATCATTCTTTCCATGCTTGCGACACTGTCTGTCATCGGCATTGTTTCCGGTGGCGGGCTGGCCATGGTCAGTTCCTGGGCCGATCCCCTGATCGCAGCCAACAAAAAGGCCGCGACGGAACAGGCGATTTTCCAGGTGCAGACAGCAGCGAAAGACTACAAAAAGATGGAATCGGTCGAATATGAACTCTACAAAGTCTTCGACGAATCCGGAAATGCAGTAGGGTATGCGCTGCCCTGGGAAGGCAACGGCTTTCAGGGCAAGATCCGTATCATGATCGGACTCAGCGCCGACGCCTCTACCATCACGGCCATCGAAATCCTCGAACAGGTGGAAACACCCGGTCTGGGTACCAAGATCGCGGAGGATCCCTTCCGCGGACAGTTCGAGGGGCTGCCCGCCGATCCGCAGGTGGACTGGGTGAAGGGCGCCCCGCCGACCAAGGAAAATGAAGTTCAGACGATCACCGGCGCGACGATTTCCTCGAAGGCGATCGTCGCCATCGTCAACGACGGCATTTCTCAGCTGCGCAGCGATCTCGCCAGCGGCGAGGATATGGCGCAAGGAGGTGCGCAATGAAAAAACAGGTAACACTCTTCACGGAATACACGAAGGGCGTCTGGGATCAGAATCCCGTCTTCAAGCAGGTGCTCGGCATGTGTCCGGCACTTGCCGTGACCGTCTCCGCGATGAACGGCATCGCGATGGCCCTGGCGACGACCTTTGTGCTGACCTTTTCAAGCCTGATCATATCGCTGATTCGCAAAGTCATCCCGACGCAGGTACGCATCGCGTCGTTCATCCTCATCATTGCAACCTTTGTGACCATCGTCGACCTCGTGATGCGCGCGCAATTCCCCGCGCTCAGCAAGGAACTCGGACCGTACATCCCCCTGATCGTGGTGAACTGCCTGATCCTGGGTCGACAGGAAGCGTTCTCGTCGAAAAACACGCCGGGGCGTGCCGTACTCGACTCGTTGGGTATGGGCACCGGCTTTCTCATCGCGCTGGGGAGCCTCGGCGGCATTCGCGAGATCCTCGGATCCCGCACGTTTCTCGGACTGCAGGTGATGCCCAATGCCTTCGATCCCTGGCTGGTCATGATTCTCCCCGCCGGTGCGTTTCTCTCGCTGGGACTGATGATGGGATTTCTCAATCACATGAATCTGCGCAAAAAAGACCGCGAGGAGCGAGAACTGGTGGCACGACATCTGCAGGAACCGAAAATGTCGCTTGAACATGGCGAGGAGGTGAAATCATGGAGCTGATTCTGATCTTCATATCCGCCGCGATCGTCAACAACTTCGTGCTGGCGTATTTTCTCGGCATCTGTCCCTTCATCGGTGTCTCAAACAAGTTGTCTTCGGCGTTTCCGATGGGACTCGCCACGACATTCGTGATGGTGATTACGGCGATTGTCACGTGGTTGATCTACCATATGATTCTCGTACCCTATGACGTCGTGTATCTCCAGTATGTCTCCTTTATTCTCGTCGTCGCATCGCTGGTGCAGTTCGTCGAGATGTTCATCAAGAAAGTCAGTCAGCCACTGTATCGCGCGCTGGGCATTTTCCTGCCGCTGATTACGACGAACTGTGCGATTCTGGGCCTGGCGCTGTTCATCGTACTGAAGGAGTACTCATTTGTCGAGGCCATTTTCTACGGCGTCGGTGCGGGCGCGGGCTTCACGCTCGCGATCAGTCTCATGGCCGGTATCCGTGAGGAACTCGAGCTGGCGAATGTGCCCCGGCCCTTTCAGGGTGCCCCGATCACGCTGATCGTGGCGGGACTGCTGGCGCTGGCATTCATGGGATTCGCCGGCATGATTTCGGTGTAACGCAAACAAGAAGCAATCTGATACAGGAGTGATACAATGATTTCTCGTCGATCCTTTCTGAAACTTTCCGGTCTCGCCGTTGGCGCCGTTGGCGCCGGTTTCGGCACCGGACAGCTGGTCAGTTCAGGCTCGGGCCGTCGTTTTTCGATGTACGGTTTCGTACCCGACGATGACCGCGCGGTCACGGATCTCCTTCGCATCTTCCGCGCGGAGCTTCCGTCCGGAGCGGGGACACCCGTGATAGCGGCGGATGCGCGCTGGCATGACGTCGTGCGGAATGCGGTCCGCGGACGCGGCCTCAGTGCCGGCCCGGTGTCCGGCAGTGGCCATGTTTCCGTCCGCATTACGCGGCTCGGAAGCGGTATTGCGGGTGATGTGCTCGTGCATGACGACCGCAAGCGCATCTACGATCCCCGGGGTGATTTCAGCACGGCGCTGCAGACCCTCCGTGGACGCCTGAACGCGGCCGACGCCGAGTATATGATCAGTGCGGAATATGTCGAAGAAGCACCGCTCGCATCACTGTTCGCCGGCGGACGCGTACTGGTCGTCGAGGATGCCGGCGGCACGGCTGACCGCATCCAGCTTGACGGACGCAGCAGGAGCATCGAGGTTCGCGGTCCGCAGGGACGCACCGGCATCACCGTTACGGGCAGCGGCGCGCATGTTCACAGCGCAAGCTGCCGTCATGAGCTCTGCCGGAAAGCCGGCACGGCTTCGCGTCCGGGAGACGTGATCGCCTGTGCGCCGAATCGCGTGCTGCTCCGCATCGAACGCGCATGAGGAAACGCTCACCCATAGCGGTGACCATGTTCTTCCTCGCACTATTTGCGATCGCATTCGTGGTCGCACTGCAGTTCGGGAGGAAGGATGATGATATGCTCAGGCGGACACAGGTGGCCCTGGGAACGCTGATCGAGATCCAGGTCCGTGACATGGAGCGGAAAGCAGCCTGGTCCGCCATCGATGCGGCATTCGCCGAGGTCCGGCGCGTGGATACGCTCTTCAGCACATACGCCGAGGACGGTCCGGTCTGGAAGCTCAATCATGATCGTGATACACTCATTGAAGTCCCCGACGAAGTGTTCGCGCTCATGCTGCGCTGTGACAGCCTGACGCGCGCATCGGACGGCGCGTTCGACATTGCACTCGAACCGTTGATCCGCGAGTGGGGATTCAAGGATCAGGATCCCGCCGTTCCTTCAAGTGAGGAGCTCACCGAAGCGCTGCAGCACAGCGGGTGGGCGCATGTACGGCTTGAGCAGCCGAACCGCGTGCATAAATCTGCGGACGCCATGATCAATTTCGGCGCGATTGCCAAAGGATATGCTGTTGATCGTGCTGTCTCCGTGCTTGCTCGAGAGGGTGTTGCGGAAGGACTGGTCAACGCCGGCGGGGAGGTACGTGCCACCGGCGGAGACTGGAGTATCGGCATCCAGCATCCGCGGTCAACCTCGGAACTCGCCGCGGTTATCGATCCGCAGGGCCGGGCTGTTGCAACATCCGGCGACTACGAGCAGTACTTCGAGCAGGACGGGAAGCGTTTTCATCACATTCTCGATCCAGCGACGGGTCTGCCGGCACGCGAATGCATGAGTGTCACCGTGCTGGCGGACGACGATGTCACCGCGGACGCCCTCGCCACGGCGGTGTTTGTCATGGGGCCCCGGAAAGGCATGGAATTTATGCAGCAAAATCCTGATATTGAAGGACTTATCATTGACGAATCGGGCGATGAACACGCAACGCCCGGCTTCGCACAATTTCGAACGAGGTAGACAGACATGGATTTGAATTTTCTTATCGCGATAGCCACGATGGGCGGACTCGGTTTCGTGTTTGCCGGTGCCCTCGCCATTGCAGATAAAAAACTGCGCGTCGAGGAGGATCCGAAAATTGCAAAGGTCAACGATGTGCTCCCGGGCGCCAACTGCGGTGCCTGCGGTAAAGCGGGTTGCTATGATTTCGCAGTGAACGTCGTCAGCGGTGACGCACCGGTAAACGGTTGTCCGGTTGGCGGACAGGAGACAGCGAACGATATCGCCCAGATCATGGGTGTCGAGGCTGGAACCGCAACGAAAATCGTCGCCCGGGTCCTCTGCCGCGGCGGGAATATCGAAGCAGCGAAGAAAATGGTTGAGTACCGCGGACCGCAGAGCTGCGCCACAATGGACCTCGTCAGCGGTGGCACGAAATTGTGCCAGTACGGCTGTCTCGGTGGTGGCGACTGCGTGGATGCGTGCACCTTCAGTGCCATCCATCTCAATGAAAACGGGCTTCCCGAAGTCATCGACGATCTCTGCACTGGCTGCGGCATGTGTGTGACCGCCTGTCCGCGCGACATCATCGAACTGCATCCGGCAGATCGCGAAGTGTTCGTGTTCTGCAAGAGTCATGACGATCCGAAGACATCGAAGGCAGTCTGCGAAGTTGCCTGCACGGGCTGCGGACTCTGTGCGCGCAAGTCCGATGGCGGCGTCATCATGGAGAACAACCTCGCTGTCATCAACTGGGACGATTTTGACCCCGAGAATATTCCCTTCGAAAAGTGTAAAAACAGTGCAATCTGTTATCTCAAAGATGCATTTCGGGAGCATCAGGAAGAGGAAGCGAAGGAGAAAAACGCTGATAACGCTCCCGGCAGCGAGGAGAAAAAGAAGGTTACCGATGTCAGTCCCCAGCAGTCGAACTGACATCCGTCTGTTGCGATGAAAGGCGAAGATATTTACGAGGAAGGCGTCGTCCTGCGCAGTGCTGACGGAAAGGCAACTGTTTCCGTCATGGGCAGCGACGCCTGTCACGAATGCGGGGCGAAATTGTTCTGTTCCGCGTCCGGCGCCGAAGAAAACACCGTGGAAGTACGCGACCCGTTCGGTGTGCAGGCGGGAGATTTCGTGCGCTTTGTCATTCGCGGGGAAGCGATGTTCCGTGTGGCGGGATTGTTGTACGGCATCCCGCTGCTGCTGATTCTCGCGGGGATACTCATTGGGATGTATCTCTTCGATCCAGGCATTCTTCCGCAGGAGCTGTGGTCATTTATTCTGGGTCTCGGTCTGGCAGGCATATACTACCTCGGACTGTTCCTTTCCGGCGAAAGCAGCGCTGCATCCAACATGCCCAGCATCGTATTCATCCGTGACGCGGAGCAGAGTGATCCCGCCTGATACCACCGTGATCTTCATTGCATCACAGCGGCCCTTCTTCCTACCTTACTCGTCATGAATACTCCATCGTTTCCCAACAGACGCCTCAACCGCGAGGAGATGCTCGCCGTCCTTCGCAGGAATCATACATTTCCCGGCATGTTTCCCGTCACCGTGATTGCCCGCAGTGATCACGCATTTTATGCGATCCTGCATTCCGCACTCGAGGAACTGCAGGGCGAATCGACCTTTCGCATCGAGGAACGTCCCTCCTCGAAAAAAAACTACGCATCGTACCGTATTGAAATTTTCGTCGAGTCTGCCGAGACGGCTCTCTTCCGCAAGGAAGCCATCGGAAAGGTAGATGGCGTGCTCGTGCTGCTCTAGGAGGTAGTATGCAGGACGCGGATTGCCGTACGCGGCTTCCGTGCGCGGCTTCCGTGCGCGGCTTCCGTACGCGGCTTCCGTACGCGGCATGCCGTACGCAGGTACATCCGGCCTCCTGCGTGCTGCCTTCTGCCATTTGCGCGGCCTCTTCGGATTTACGTAATTTACCCTGATATGCAGACACTCTTTCCGACATACCAGCAGGAGCCGACGGAACTTCCTGATATCGAAACTGATGTCACCGACGGCACGAATACTGATCAGCCGTCGAAAGTCATTCTGTTCAACGACGAAGTACATTCCTTCGAGGAAGTGATCACGCAGCTCCAGAAGGCGATCAACTGTGCCCGCGAAAAGGGCGAAGCGCTCGCATGGGAGGTGCACACAAAAGGGAAAGCCTGCGTGTTCACCGGAAGCATGAACGAGTGCCTGCGCGTCAGCGGCATTCTCGAGGAGATCGCCCTGCGCACGCAGATCGAAATGTGACGGACCGATTTCAGAGACAACACACCTACAATATTCATATGACATCAGCTGAAATTCGCCAGAGCTTTCTCGACTTTTTCCGCGGGAAAGACCACCGCATCGTTGATAGTGCGCCCGTCGTGCCGCACGACGACCCGACGCTCCTGTTCACGAACGCCGGCATGAACCAGTTCAAGGACGTCTTCCTCGGAACCGGCACCCGTGAATACACACGCGCGGCTGACACGCAGAAGTGTATCCGCGTATCCGGGAAACACAACGATCTCGAGGAAGTCGGACGCGACACCTACCATCACACCTTCTTCGAGATGCTTGGCAACTGGAGCTTCGGCGACTACTACAAGCGCGAAGCCATCACGTGGGCATGGGAGCTTCTCACAGAGGTGTGGAAGCTGCCGAAGGACCGCCTGCACGCAACGGTGTTCCGTGAAGACGACGAGGCGTTCGAGCTCTGGACCGCATTGACCGACATTGATCCATCCCATGTCCATCGCTTCGATGAAAAGGACAATTTCTGGGAAATGGGGGATACGGGTCCCTGCGGTCCCTGTTCGGAGATCCACATCGACCTGACCGAAAACGGCGACGGCGGTGCGCTCGTCAACGCGGATTCACCGGAGGTGATGGAAATCTGGAACCTCGTGTTCATCCAGTACAACCGCGATGAGCATGGGACGCTGCACGATCTGCCGCGCACGCATGTCGACACGGGCATGGGATTCGAGCGCATCTGTGCGGTGCTGCAGGGAAAGAAATCCAACTACGACACCGACGTGTTCATGCCTGTCATTCGGCGTATCGCGGAAGTCACGGAACAGAAGTACGAAGGCGAACAGACGCAGGTAGCCATGCGCGTTATCGCTGACCACGTCCGCATGCTGACCTTCTCAATCGCCGACGGCGCCATGCCGGGTCCCGAAGGACGTGGCTACGTGCTGCGTCGTATCCTGCGCCGCGCCGCCCGCTTCGGCCGCAACCTCGGCATGCGCGATCCCTTCCTCTGGCGTATCGTGGAGACGCTCGGGAAAACAATGGGCGACGTCTTCCCCGAGATCGTGGATAATCGCGGGGTGATCGAGAAAGTCATCCGCGCGGAGGAGGAGAGCTTCAACGCGACGCTCGACCGCGGGCTCGAAATTTTCGAGGAAATCGTGGCGCGCACGAAGGCGGACGATCAGAAGCGCATCGCGGGCGAGGATGTGTTCCGCCTCTATGACACCTTCGGCTTCCCGCTCGACCTGACGAACCTTCTCGCGGAGGAGCGCGGACTGACGATCGACAGCACCCGCTTCGACGAACTGCTGCAGGAGCAGAAAGAGCGTTCGCGCGCCGTGACCAAAAGGAGCAGCGCCTTCGCCGGGACGGAGGAGCCGACGGAAATCCCGCTTGAGCTGCTGTTGGATGCAGAAGAGAGCCGCTTCGTGGGCTACGACGTGCTTGACACCGAGTGCCGCGTCATCGGCCGCTGGCACGACCACAACCTGTTATACCTGCTTCTCGACCGCACGCCCTTTTACGTGGAGGCAGGCGGGCAGGTCAGCGATACCGGCTACCTGCGATGGCAGGATCGCGATGCGGAGATCACCGGACTGCTCAAGCTGGACGGGAAGACCGTGCATGTCGTGCAGACCGAAAACGGCTTTCTGCCCGAACTCGGCGAGACCGTGCATGCCGTGGTGACCGGCCGCGCGCGTCGCGACACCATGCGCAATCATACCGCCACACATCTGCTCCATGCCGCGCTGCGTCGGGTGCTCGGCGGCCATGTGCAGCAGGCGGGCTCACTCGTCGAACCCGAGCGCCTGCGTTTTGATTTTTCCCATTTTGAGAAAGTCAGACCGGAACAACTCGAGGAAATCGAGGCACTCGTGAATGAGAAAATCCTCGAGGGCATCCCTGTCGAGCAGCATCGTGACGTTCCATTCGAGGATGCAAAAACGATGGGAGCGCTCATGTTCTTCGGAGACAAATACGGCGACCGCGTCAACGTGCTGCAGATCGGAGAATTCTCGATGGAATTCTGCGGCGGCACGCATGTACGCAACACCGCCGAGATCGACCTGTTCAAAATCCTCTCCGAGGGATCCGTCGCGAGCGGAACGCGACGCATCGAGGCAGTCACGGGACGCGGCGTGCGTCGGTATATCTTTCAGCTCCACGACGAACTCGCGGAGCAAGAGCATCGGCAGGAGGAACTGCAAGAACGCATCAAGCAACTCGAAAAGGAACTATCCCGTGCGTCGCTCGAACAGGGCGCCGGAGAGATCGACAGTGTCATCACCTCTGCCGAGGCGTGGAATGACAGCCGAATCGCAGTGGCCCGCATGGACGTATCCGACGCCGAACAGCTGAAAGCTCTCGGTGACACACTCCGCGAAAAGCTGAAATCCGGTATCGGACTGCTCGCCGCCGTCATCGACAGCAAGGTGCTCCTGGTCTGCGTTGTGACCGATGATCTGGTGAAGAATGGTGTCAAGGCCGGCGCCCTCGTCGGTCCGCTCGCGAAGAGACTCGGCGGTGGAGGCGGTGGCCGACCGCACATGGCCACGGCCGGTGCGAAGGACACCGAGGGACTCGACGCGCTGCTTGCGGAAGCGCCCGCGCTGATTCGGGAGATCGCGGAAGGATGACTGCCGTGAATCCCGTATACGAGCGCCTGCTGGATGCACATCGCCGCGAAATTCCGCAGCTTTACCTGCTCGTCGATCCGGACAAGGCGGATCCCGCCGAACTTCCGGGATTTGTTGCTGATGCGGAAGACGCTGGAGTTGACGGTTTTTTCATCGGAGGCAGCCTGGCACTGCTCCCGCGCTTCGAGGAGTGCATCCGCGCGATGAAGGTCGCCGCGAAAACCCCGGTGATCATTTTCCCGGGAGGTGTGCATCAGATCTCCGGCGAGGCAGACGCCATTCTCTTTCTCTCCATCATCAGCGGCCGCAATCCCGAACAGCTTATCGGTCAGCACGTCATCGCCGCTCCCATGGTGCGGGAACTCGGGCTGGAGGCCATTTCCGCCGGGTACATGATCATCGCTTCCGATACGGTCACCTCGACGGAGTACATGAGTTACTCGAAGCCCATCCCCCGCGAGAAGCCCGAAATTGCAGCCGCACATGCGCTTGCGGCGGAGATGCTCGGAATGAAGCTTGTCTATCTCGAGGGTGGCAGCGGTGCAGGGCGCAGTGTGCCCGCAGACATGATCAGGATGGTGCGCGCACTCGTGGATATTCCTGTCGTCGTGGGCGGTGGCATTCGCAATCCCGCGGCCGCCGC
Source organism: uncultured Ignavibacteria bacterium (assembly GCA_913061095.1). GTDB lineage: Bacteria > Bacteroidota > Ignavibacteria > SZUA-365 > SZUA-365 > BM516. The sequence continues at coordinate 72,667 of CAJXVM010000021.1, read as the reverse complement.
GGAAAAAGTGGCAGCGGGCGCGTCGATCGTGGTGATCGGAAACCACTTCGAGGACGGCAGCAATCGCACGCAGCTGCGCGCGTTCGCCGATGCTGTGCACACGGGGCACAGCCAGAGCATCACGGAACTTTAACGGAAACCCGCATGAAAACATCCTCCGGTATCCTTCTGTGCGTACTCGCGCTCTCAGCCTGCTCGCCGCTTGTCGAGCTGGAGGACGAAAATACGGCCCTTCGTGCGAAAATCGATTCACTGGAAATCCTGCTCGGGGAATACCGCAGTCAGTCCGACCTGCTGGAGGAGCGGCTTTCCGCCGTTGAGCGCGAGAATCTGCAGCTCGATGACCGCAATCGGCAGCTGAGCGCACGTATCGCGGAATTGCAATACGGTGGTGCTGTTGATGAACAGGGAGGAATCGCACGCGCGGATGGAACGCGCGAGATGACGGATGTCACGCCCGTCCCGCTGTCCACCCAGGCCGCCCCCATTTATAAAAAGGAAACGCCGCCCGACCTGACGTTTCTCCGGCAGTACCAGTCAGCGCTCAGCGCCTACAACGCAAGGGAATATCCGCGTGCCGCACGGCTCTTTACCGATCTGCTGGCCACCGCCGACGCGAACGACATGATTGATAACTGCGTGTTCTGGCTCGGGGAGACATACGTGCAGCTTGGCGAACTCGAGGAGGCGCATGTGCGTTTTTCCACGGTTCTGGGTTACGACGGCTCCGACAAGACTGCCGCCGCACTGGTTTCCCGGGCACGAACCGCAATTGCACTCGGGCGCAGCGCGGAAGCACGCGAAGATCTGGAACGCTGTATCAGGACGTTCCCGCGGGCTGAACAGGCAGCCACGGCACGACGTCTTCTGAAAAAACTCGATTAATCACCAAGACAGCAGTACATCTGATGACATCTCGGCCCGCACAGACAGGAGCGCTCCCTACGCGCGAAAAAATCGACTCGAAATTCAAATGGACACTCGAGAATCTCTACTCCAGTGACAGGGAGTGGGAGGAGGACTACAATGTCGTTGAGCGCATGATCGGTGAGATTGCCGGTTTTCGCGGCACACTCGGCAACTCGGGCGAGCAGATGCTGCGCTGGCTGCATTTCGCCGATGACATGAATATCATCACCGGCCGGCTCGGTAATTACGCCTTCCGGCGTTACGATGAAAACACCGCCAACACGCATTACCAGGGGATGATGGACCGTGTCATGTCGCAGCATGCCCGCACGAGTGCCGCGACATCATGGGTGGTCCCGGAGATTCTTTCCATCCCGCGTGACACGGTTGAGACGTTTATTCGCGATACGGAGGGACTCGAGGTATATGCCCATCACCTCGATGAAATCATCCGCATGCAGGAACATACCCTGACTCCCTCAGAAGAGGAGCTGCTCGCCCTGTCGCTTGAAGCGATGGCGGGCCCGTCGAACGTGTTCAGCATGTTCAACGACGCGGACATTCGTTTCGGGACGATCACTGGCGAGGATGGCGGCGAGATCGAGGTTACAAAGGGACGGTACATCCAGCTGCAGGAGTCACACGATCGGCGTGTCCGGGAGGATGCCTACCGCGCACTGTACTCACAGTACGGCACATGGAAGAATACACTTTCGGCGATGCTGAGCGGGCAGGTGAAGAAAGAAATGTTTTTTGCGCGGGCACGAAAATACTCCGATACGCGCACCATGGCACTGTACGAAGACAACATCCCCGAGGCGGTGTACGATAACGTCGTTCGTACCGTCAATGAGAATCTTGCTCCCCTGCAGCGTTCCGTGCGGCTGAGAAAGGAGATCCTCGGTCTGGATGCCGTGCGTCCGTGGGATCTCTATGTCCCGCTCGCCTCAGAGGCGAATATTTATTTCCCATGGGAGGAAGCGGTGGAAACCGTACGCGAGGCGATGCAGGTGCTCGGTCCGGCATACAGCCGCGATCTTTCGATTGGCCTGACCGAGGGATGGATCGACGTGTACGAAAACCAGGGAAAGACTTCGGGCGCCTATTCCGCCTGGACCTACGGCGCGCATCCCTTTGTGCTGATGAACTATACGAACACGCTCAAGGATGTCTTCACGCTTGCGCATGAGATGGGGCATGCGATGCATTCGTACTACACGTGGAAAAATCAGCCCCCGGTCTATGGCGGGTATACCATCTTCTGCGCGGAAGTCGCATCAACATGCAATGAAATGCTGCTGGTCGAACATATGCTGAAGACACGCAAGGACCGTGATCTTCAACTGCAGCTGCTGTTTCATTTCATTGACACCATACGCGGCACGGTGTACAACCAGGCGCTTTTTGCCGAGTTCGAGCAGTTCATGCATCGCTCCGCTGAACGGGGTACGCCGCTGACCGTTGATCTGTTGAGCGAAAAAATGACGGAACTGTATGCGCGATATCTCGGGTCTGATTTCGGGATGGATCCACTGTATGCGATGAACTGGGCCCGCATTCCGCATTTCTACCGAAGTTTCTATGTTTTCCAGTATGCGACGGGACTCTCGGCGGCTGTGGCCATTGCGCGCAATATCCTTGACGGGAAGGAGGGGGCACTCGAGCAATACCTCAATTTCCTCAAATCCGGCAGTTCGAAATACTCCATCGACCTCCTCGGGGATGCCGGCGTGGATATGACCAGTTCTGATCCGATTGCCGCGACGGCGGCTCTGATGGATGAGCTCCTTGACAGAGTGGAAGACCTGCGCTGACAGCGAGACACATCCCGCTTCGAAAACTTCAAAAAAAGAAGGTCCCGCCTGAGCGGGACCTTCGTAGTATCGGGTTGTCGTATCGATCAGCCGACGGAGGACGAATCGTCCTTTTTCTCCTCATCCTGCTCGTCGGTGCTGTCGGATGTATCTTCAGAATCGTTGTCCTCGGCCGTTGTGTCCGGTGCGCTTTCGCTCGCTGCATCCGCAGAGATTGAATCACCCGGTGCTTCAGACTGCTTCTCCTTCTCCTCCGCGGCATCAGAGGCGGGTGTTTCTTCCTGCGTTTTCAAATCCTCGGTAGATGCCAGGTCGCCTGTCGCTTCACCGACCGGACGCTGAGCCGCAGGTTCTTCCTTCGATGGCTCGTCGGTCGAAGGTGGCTCGACTGCAGGGGACTCTTCGGCCGGGGGCGTGACCGGAGTCGACTCCTCGGCCTGCGGGGTCTCCGCTGCCTTTGCTTCGTCGGGTGCCGGCGGTTCCTCCGTGCTCGTCGCGGGTTCGGACTCATCGGCCTTCGCCGTCGAGTTCAGCAGCTGCTGGAGGCCTTCGAGGTCACCGAGCTTGAAGCCGCCGTCGGACTCGGACTGGCGCGGCATGCGGAAATCCTGCCGGGATTCGCGTCCCTGGGGCTCGTCATCACCACCGTCTTCGCGGACGATCGCGCCAATGAACGAGTGCTTTTCTACATCCATTTCCACAACACGGATGCGCACCTTGTCTCCGACCTCGTAAGAGGGAGCGGGCTGGCCACGACGGTGGCGGCCCATCTTTCCACGAGGCACGAAGCAATCCATGTCGAAATCGAGCGAGACGATCGCGCCTGCCTGCATGAGCTGCTTGACGGTGCCGTCGGCCTCGGTATTGGGAGGATAGATATTCGCAAGGCGCGACCACGGATCGGGCTGCGTGTCTTTGAGACTGAGTGCAATGCGCCGGTCCTTGGGGCGAACGTCCATCACCTTGACCTCGATTTCCTCACCGATCTTGACGACCTCGGTCGGATGCTGGATGCGTTGGGTCCAGGAGAGATCAGAGATATGCACCATCCCGACAATGCCGGGCTCGAGCTGAACGTACACGCCAAAGTCGGTGATGTTGCGGACTTTGCCCTTGACGGTTGTACCAACGGGGAAATGCTCCTCCGCATGTGTCCACGGCGATTCGGTGAATTCCTTCATGCTCAGGGCGATGCGTTCATCCTTTTCATTGATATCGACGATGCGCACCTTCACCGTCTCTCCGAGGGACACCACTTCGTTTGGTGTGTTCACGCGGATTTTACTCAGCCGGGAAATGTGAATCAATCCGTCCACGCCGCCGAGATTGACAAATGCGCCGTAGCTCGTAATCGAGGTCACCTTGCCCTCGACAATCGATCCCTTTTTGAGCTCCATCATGCGCTGCTTCTTAAGCGCGCGTTTCCGGCTGCAGACGAATTTCCGCTTCGAAAAATCCGTCATCTCGATGACGATGAGGTCGATTTCCTGTCCGACATGTGATTCGATTTCGGATTGGTCGGCGCGCCCGGAGATCAGGAACTGTGAGCGCGGGACGAATCCCTCGAGCCCTTTATAGCTGACGATGGCGCCCCCGGGGATGCTGCGGTTGAGTGTGAAGGTGAGCAGCTCATTGTTGTCGAATGCCGCCTTGAGCTCATCCCATATCGGCTGTGCTTCCTCGTCACTGAGTTTTTTCTTTTTCGGAGCAGTGGGTGCGGCCGCTTCATCTGCAGCGTTCTTATCTTCGTCCCCCTCATCACCGGCGGCGGCTGTTTCCTGAGTGGCGGCCTCAGCCTTCGGTTCTTCAGCCTTCGGTTCTTCAGCCTTCGGTTCTTCAGCCTTCGGTTCTTCAGCCTTCGGTTCTTCAGCCTTCGGTTCCTCGGCTTTCATCTCCTCGGCTTTCATCTCCTCGGCTTTCGGCTCCTCGGCTTTCGGCTCCTCGGCTTTCGGCTCCTCGGCTTTCGGCTCCTCGGCTTTCGGCTCCTCCTTCGGCGACTCGGTCTCAGTGGTCACCATCTGCGGTACTTCTGCTTCCGGCTTTGCTTCTTCCGGTGTGACGTCTTCAGGCGCAGTGCTTTCCGGCGACGCTGGCGTTTCACCCTCCTGGTCCGACATGTCATTTCCCGATGCGCTGCTTCCGGTTTCCGATGTGGTTCTGGCTTCCGGTGCAGTTTCTGCTTCCGGTGTCGCTTCGGTTTCCGGGGTGGTGTCACTCGCCGGCGCCGCAGCGGCTTCCGGTGCTGCCTCCGGGGCAGACGCCGCTTCCTCGTAAGCGGGTGCCGGTGTGTCAGGCGCTGCGTTCTCTTCAGCGGCGGTGTCCGCTTCAGCTGCGGAATCCGCTTCCTGCTTCGACTGATCGCCCGTGGGTGTCGCTGGTGCGTCGTCGTTCCCCTGCTGGTCTGTGTTCGGGGTATTGGTCTCGGAGTTCTCGGGCAGCTTGTCGGGATTGTCGTTCGTTGTCGGCTCGTTCGTCATTGTGTTTTCCGCTAATGGTGATGAAATCAGGCACGCCGTGCCGTGGTCCAAAGCATCTGCCGGAATGGCGGATTGATGAGTAAAGAGGACGTATCAATCCTTCGCACCGGTAGTGAACTTCTAAACTACTCAATTGATGTTGAAATGGCAATATCGGAAGAATTCTCCAGAGAAACAATCTCAGCGGAGGCTTTCCTCGAGAGCGGTCGCGGCATCGGTCTTGCTGTCACGGTACTTGATGATCAACGGCGTATACATCTGCAGCTGATGCTCCTGCGCATAGGCGCCGCGAGCGGGACGACTGCCCGCGACGACGACCGCGTTCTCAGGGATCTCAAGCGGTTGACCCGCCTCGCGACGCAGAATGCGTCCGTGCACACAGTCGAATACCGGCGTGGATGCGTTCAGGATGACCCCTGTCCCTATCACTGCCCTGCGCCGCACGATCGTTCCTTCGTAAATCCCGCTGTTCCCGCCCACCATAACGTCGTCTTCGATGACGACGGGAACGGCGCCGATTGGTTCGAGCACGCCGCCGATCTGCACGCCCGCACTCAGGTGTACGCGCTTGCCGACCTGTGCGCAGGAACCAACCAGGGCGTGGCTGTCGACCATGGTCTGCTCGTCGACGTACGCACCGATGTTGACGTAGGCGGGCGGCATGATGATGACCCCCGCTGCGACATGGGCACCATCGCGCACGGTGGTGCCGCCCGGCACGATGCGCCGGCCACTGTCTGGGGCGAAGTGCTGAAGGGGCAGTGTGTGCTTGTCCGTGAAGGCAAAGACCGCACCCGGGACGTTGATGTCCTGCAGCACACCCGCTTTGAACGCCCAGAGGATCACCTGCTTGACTGCGGTGTCAGCTTTCCAGATGCCGTCGATACGGTTGGCGGCGCGCAGTTTCCCGCTGCGCATCTCGGTGAAGATGTCGCGCAGATCGCTGAAGTCCTGCTCGGAGGGCGCTGCGGGATCGGAGGCGAGGAGACGGGAGATGACGTCGTTCATGCGTGTCCTGTGTTCGTTGGTGATGGGTGCCTGATCATTAAATATCGGGTGTGGAACAGAGCGACACAAGATTGAGTTTATCTTGTATGCCTTGGTGGCACTGCACGGGCGCGTCGTGTGCGCTGCGCATAACGCGCTGTCGTCTCTTGCAACTGCATTGCGCCGTCATGGCTCATTTCGTAACTTCTGTTGATGGAGTACACATGAAAACTGTTCGCCTTCTCATATCCGCGCTTTTATTCATCCCCGTACTTTCAACCGCTCAGGCCGATCAGGGACCGCTTGACTGGGAGGAAAACGCAGAGTTTGGTGTGGAGGTCGCGGGGAAGATCGATATCTCCGCGCAGGTGTTCCGTCCCACCAACTACAAGCCGTATCTCATCCTCACCTCCGAGAGGCTACCGGCACCCGTTCTGATTGATCTGGGAAAGAAGCGGGTATATCGCCTCAAGGGTCGGGATATCGAGAGCGAGGGAAGTTTTATCAAAACGCGCGGTATCCCGCACGGAAAATCCGTCGGTTCCTATTCCATGAAAGGCGGAGCGAGCACGTTTCGTATCGACGGGAAACGCGTTTCCCTCACTGTACGCCAGACGCTCGTCGGTGAAATCCAGCCCTCCCTGATCCTCGCACACAGTCCTGACTACCGAATTCGCAAGGATGCGTACAAACCGGACGCCGCATCGATGCGGTTCCTGAAAACATACGGCACAACCACCGAGGTCGTTGTCATGTTCGCCACATGGTGCTCTACCTGCAAGGTTGTGTTGCCGCCGGTGCTGCGTGTGTTCGAGGATGCGAACAATCCACGGTTCAACGTAAGCTATTACGGCATTGCCCAGGGAGGGGACGAACCACGGCAGGCGCTTGCACGCTACGGTCATGATTATCCGGCCGTCATCCTCATACAAAACGGGAAAGAACTCGATCGCATCGTCGGCGAACCGCCGGTTCCGATCGAGAAACGCATCGTCAACATCCTTCGGTAGCACCTCATGCAGCTCGCATCCAATCGCGTTCTTTTCGTCACAGCGCGCGTCCTGGAAATCATCGTTGCCGCAATTTTTCTCGCGGCAGTGATCCTCAAGGCACTCGATCCGGTATCATTCGCCGAGCAGATTGCTGAATACGGGATCTTCCCTGATCTGGCGTCTCTCGCGGCGTGGACACTGATCATCATCGAAAGTCTCCTCGCCGCCGCACTGATCGTAAACTTCCTACCACGCATCGTCCCGCTGCTGACGATTGCGCTGCTGCTGTTTTTTATCGGCATTACTGCCTACGGTATGAGCATCGGACTCGGGGAGAATTGTGGCTGTTTCGGAAATCTCGTTCATCGCGGTCCCGAGCAGGTGATCATCGAGGATACGATCATGATCATTGCACTTGTTTTTTCCGTTGTCGTTCTCTGGCACCACAGGCTCGAACGCCGCGGCGTTCGCATGGCGACCGTGATCGGCACCGGTGCGGCAGTTGCAGCGCTGACTGCGTTCAGTCCGTATGTGCCCGCAGACGATTACATCACGCAGCTGCATCCGGGGGCTTCATTCACCACCTGGCCGGTGGACGGACTGTACGGCAAGAACCTGACGACGGGGAGGCATCTCGTTTTTCTCTTCACTGTCGATGCCGAGGATATCGGGTCGCAGGTCGAACAGATGAACACACTTGCGCAGGCGGCCGGGGACGTGTCCACGGTCGGACTCATCATTGACGGCACCGAACACCTGACGTCGCTGATGTTCGAATACGCCGCCGCGTTTCCCATCGGCGCGGTCGAACCGCGGTTTGCGCGGCCGCTGTATCGGACACTGCCGCGTGTGTTCATTCTGGACAACGGAACCGTGACGCATACCTGGTCGGAACTTCCGCGCAAATCCGATGTTGTTGAAGCAATAACGTCATTGCCACAGCATCAGGATACCCCGTGAAAATATATACACGATCCGGCGACGAAGGAAAAACCGCCCTGTTCGGCGGACGGCGTGTGGGAAAGGACAGTGTGCGAATAGAAGCCTACGGTACCGTGGATGAATTGAATGCATTTCTTGGATATGCCTGCTCGTGTGCCGAGAGCGATGAGATTCGCTCCTATCTCACGGAGATCCAGCACGAGCTTTTTCTCCTCGGCTCCGATCTCGCCACTCCCATCGATTCAAAAAATGTCAATGTCTCGCGTATCACCGCAGACAATGTGCAGCGTCTCGAAACCCTGATCGATACGCTCGAGGAACAGCTGCAGCCGATTCGGTATTTCATCCTCCCCGGCGGAACGGAGACCGCCTCGCGTCTGCACGTCTGCCGCACGATCAGCAGACGCACGGAACGGCGCATCGTGCACCTTGCCACAACCGAGGAGATCAACGAACTGGACATCAAATACATCAACCGTCTCTCGGATCTGCTGTTCGTCCTTGCGCGCTATGCAAATCACATTGACGGACAGCAGGACGTCCGTAGGAAACAGGACTGACGCCATGTTCATCGCGATCGCCGGCAACATCGGTTCCGGAAAATCCTCTCTGACCTCGCTTCTGCATCAGAAATTCGGCTGGGTGCCCTATTTCGAATCGGTGGATGACAATCCGTACCTCCCGGATTTCTATGCCGACATGCGGCGATGGTCCTTCCACCTCCAGGTCTATTTCCTCTCAAAGCGCTTCATCCTGCACCGGAAAATCTCGGAAGGGACATCGACAGTCGTGCAGGACCGCTCAATATACGAGGATGCAGAAATCTTCGCGGTCAACCTCCACAACATCGGGATGATGGACGATCGCGACTACGAAAACTACCGCGCCCTCTACGCGGCGATGACATCCTATTTGCACCCGCCGGACCTGCTCATTTACCTCCGCGCCGATCTCTCCACGCTGCAGCGCCAGATTCGGCTGCGGGGGCGGGATTTCGAGCAGAGTATCGACGCGTCGTATCTCGAGCAGCTGAACGTGCTCTACGAAGACTGGATCGCCCGCTACGAGGATGGTCCGCTTCTCGTGGTCGACACCGATGAGATGGATTTCGTGCATGACATGCAGAAGCAGGAGGAGGTGCTGTACCTCATCGACAACGCTGTGCAAAGGAAATTCTGATGCGCCGGCCGTCGCAGAACTCCACCCGGGGTGACGGCATCGCCGTCTTCTTCCTCTTCCTTTTCATTCTGACCATCGATTCGGCAACTGCCCAGACCGGCACACTCAGCGGCACCGTCCGTGATGCAGACGGGCGGCCGCTTGTCGGTGCCAACGTCATCATCAAGGGTACTGTGCTCGGGAGTGCGAGTGACGGAGAAGGTGGATACGCAGTGCGGAGAATTCCCCCTGGTCGTTACCGCGTAGTCTGTTCCATGATCGGATACGGCCGTCAGAGCGATACCCTTTCCATCGCCGCCGATGAAGCCGTGCGCAGGGATTTCATACTGCATGAGACAGCGATTGAAACCGGCGAGGTCATTGTCACGGCAGGAAGACACGCGCAGAGTCTCGAGGAAATCCCGGTCAGTGTTTCGACCTTCGACAGCGGGGAAATCGAGGCGCGGGGAATCGTCAATCTCGAGAATGCGCTCCGGAAAGTATCAGGCGTCAACATCACCGAGGATCAGGTCAATATCCGCGGCTCGAGCGGCTACAGCCGCGCCGTGGGAAGCCGGGTCCTGATGCTCATCGATGGTGCGCCCGTACTCGCAGGGGATGCGGGAGAAATCAAGTTCGACGTCGTCCCGATGTTCGCGGTGGATCGCATCGAGGTGGTAAAAGGAGCGGGATCGGCACTGTATGGCTCGAGTGCTCTTGGCGGTGTCATCAATGTCATTACACGGCAGCCGCAGGCACGCACTGCGCGCGCACGGTTGTATTCCGGATTCTGGGACGATCCACAGTACGAGCAGTGGAAATGGTGGGGCGACAGCCCGCGCTACCGCAGCGGCATTGACCTGCAGTACGGCGATGCCGCCGGAGATTTCAGCTATCTCCTCACCGGCGGGCTGCGCAATGACCAGGCGTATCGGCAGAATGACGATTACCTCCGCTGGAACCTGAACGGCCGCGCATGGTATCGTCTGTCACCCGAGCGGAATCTCACCGTCTCCGTGAATTACACCTCCAACGAGCGGGGCAACTGGGTATTCTGGCGCGATCTCGAGCACGCCCTGCAGCCGCCCGTCGATGCGGATCTCACCGAGCGCATACTCTCCACCAAACTGCAGGCGGCTGCGCAGTACCGGCAGACACACAGCGCGACATTCGCGTCCATGCTCCGTGCCAGCATGTACCGCACGGCCTTTCGTACGACGAGCGACACATCGGATTTCAGCCTGCGTCCCAGCGACCAGACGCAGTCCACCGCCTACCAGGTCAATCTCGAGTGGCAGGGAAGCTGGACCGTTCGTCCCGACAATTTCCTGACGTTCGGTGCGGAAGCTTCGTATATGACGGTGGATTCACGCACCTTCGGAAACCGTGACGGTATATCGACCGCCATGTATGCACAGGATGAACTGACGCTCGGCGATGACTGGCACTTTTCGGCGGGACTTCGTTTCGATCTCACCGCGATCGACACCCTGGATATCGAGTCACAGCTGAATCCGCGCGTCGGATTGACATACGTTCCATGGGAGGGGGGAGTGGCGCGTGCCTCCTATGGCTGGGGCTTCCGAAGCCCGTCAATCGGAGAACGCTACGCCACAGCCAGTGCCGGCGGGATCCTCACAAAGCCCAATCCCGATCTCCGCGCCGAGCGCAGCACCTCCTATGAAATTGGTCTCAAGCAGGATTTCTCGTTCGGCGTCAGCGTCGACGCGGCAGTGTTCCTCAACGATTACGAGAATCTCGTCGAACCGAAAATCGACGCGGAAGATCAGCGCATCGTGTTCCGCAATATCACGGAGGCGCGCATCATCGGATACGAGATTTCCACCGACGTGCGCGTGCTGCCGCAGTTGTTTGATCTCTCGCTCGGATACACGTATCTGTATCCCCGCGATCTGGTCCTCAACAGTGTCCTCAAGTACCGTCCCCGGCATCTTCTCTATGCCTCCGGGACGCTGCGATTCGGACCAGTTACACTCGGCGCGGATTTCCGTCATCTTTCACGCGTGGAAAACATCGACCGGGAAATCGGGCTCGTCATTCCCGATTCCGACAGCCGTGTGGCCATATACGTCACCGATCTCCGTCTCTCCGTCACCGGTGAGCAGCTTGCCCTGCCATTACGGCTCACCTTCCTCGTTGACAACATCTTTCAGTATCACTATACCGAGGTCATTGCCAATGTCGCAGCTCCGCGCGGGTTTCGCCTGATGCTCGAAGCGGCGATGTAGGGACGTTGGAAATATCGTGCGGATGCGCGGTATACTGACTCAGATCCAAAAAGAAAAGGCTGCCCGCTGGCAGCCTTGTCGCGTTCAATAACTTCCGACGCAGACTCAGTCAAGCATGTCCAGTTCATACGCGGCATTTCGTGCGTAACTGGGATCCTTTTTAGCATTCATGAACGCTTCCTTTGCCTTTGCCGTATTACCAAGATTGCGATAGGCGAGGCCAAGCTCAAAGTAGGCTGCACCGTTACGGGCGGATTTCCCGTGTTTGATGGCGTCCTGTGCTGCCTTGACCGCTTCGCTGTACTTCGAATCCTTGTTGTAGGCCTGTGCGAGAATCACGTATGCCTTGTCATATGCATCGTTGTTCTTGATCGCACTGGTGCAGAGATCAATCGCTCCCTTGGTCTCTCCCTGCGTCAGGAGCTGCTGGGCGCGCGCTGTCTGTGCGGCGGCGAGCCCTTTCTTGGCGGGACCCAGCGTCGGATTTTCCTTCAGCGCCGTTTCATAGTTCTCGATGGCTTTCTGATAGTCGCCGTTCGAAAAATGTGCACCTGCGAGTGCCACGTAACCGATCGCCCACTCGGGATTGGTTTTCACAGCTGATTCGAAGGACTTCAGCGCGGCATCAAGATTGCGGGACTTTTTGTAGGCCAGACCGCGCTGGTAGTAGTAATATTCATGCTTTTCCAGCTTCAGCGCTGCATCGTATTTCTCGATCGCACCCTCGAAATTGCCGGATTTCAGCAGGGCGTTGCCTTCGTTGAACAGCTTTTTCGCGTCATTGTTGCTCTGCGCCATTGCCACGCTCGAAAGCAGGGCGAGGGACAGGGCAGCGAGGAATATGCACTTCTTGAGCATAGTTCGGTCTCCTTGCACCTGGATCTGTCGGTGTAACATGGAAGAGATAATACGGCGAGTCTTGCGTTGAGACTAGAAGTAGTGCGGAAGGCGGGACTTGAACCCGCATGCCCTTTCGAGCGCCACCCCCTCAAGATGGTGTGTCTGCCAATTTCACCACTTCCGCATGTCCTTTTCTGGTGAGGCTGGATGGGCTCGAACCATCGACCCTCTGCTTAAAAGGCAGATGCTCTACCACTGAGCTACAGCCCCGCCACAAAAAGTGGTCATTAAAGCTAAAGAATTTTTTGCTGCAGTGCAAGCCCGATGCCGTATTCTCTTCAGTTATTGTGTTCGAGGGGGTTTTCTGCAGCCGATAAAACTGTAACTTGTGAAAACGTCGTTTTGTTCCGCACCGGCAGGGAGTTCTCATGGTATCAACACCGTTTCTCATATTTGACCTCGATGGCACACTCGTCGATTCGCTCGAGGATCTGCGCATATCCGCGAACCTCTTTCTCGGTGAGCATGGTCTCCCCGAGCTGGATACAGACACGCTGCGTCCCTGCATCGGACGCGGTGTGCACTATCTCGTGCGATGCATGACGGACAGGGCCGGAGCCATCGCCGAGGGGCTCGAAACGCGGCCTCGGGACCATGGAGGGCTGGATGCTGGAAGGGGACGATCCGCCGTTGACGGACGCGATACCGGCGGCAGAAAAGGAGAGCCTGGAGTTTCCGCCGGTCAGACACTCGGAATCGGGGGAAAAGAGATGACACTCGATGATGCGGTTGCCCGATACCGTGAGATTTACACAGCGCATGCCATGGACACCACGGTACCGTACCCCGGCGTTCGGGAGACACTCGAGGCGCTGCGGAGTTTTCCGATGGCCGTTATCAGCAACAAGCCGGAATCCGCCTCGCGGGACATACTTGAACAGCTCGATCTGGCCCGGTTTTTTCACAGAATCGCCGGGGGAGACAGTTTCGCAGAAATGAAGCCATCGGGACTGCCGATCCGGAGAATGATCGAGCAGGTCGGCGCATCAATGGAAAACACCTGGATGATCGGGGATTCGGTCTATGATCTCGAGGCGGGAAAGAATGCCGGTGTGCGCACGATCGCTGTCACCTACGGGTTCCAGACGCCGGAAATGCTGAAGGCGCTCAAACCGGATCATACGGTGAGCGCCTTCAATCAATTGCGGGAAATATTTCTTCCGCAGCCGGAAGCCTGACGGTCAGTCAAACAGGTAGTACAGACCAATCTGGGGAAGCGGCAGGAAGCTGCCGGAGGAGAAATACGTAAATGCGACATTCGCGGTGAAAATGAGTGCGTTGGATATGTCCCATTCATAACCGAGTCCGACACCGGCACGGAAGGGCGACTCCAGACGCGGATCCTCTTTCCCGGGCTCCCATGTGCCGTCCGCGACCGTGAGTTCCTCTTCACCGTTTGTGTAATATCCCATTCCAACGAAACCGAAAAAGCGTGAACGGTCACGCCAGTCGAAATCGAACTGTCCCTCGATGCCGACGGTCGCGGCGAGTCCCTCGCCACCGCTGATGCCGCCACCGGCGAGCTGAAGACCAAAACGGCCGCGGGGATGATAGCGGACACCGACACCCATACCGGACATCAGCCCGGCCTGTGCACCGACACCCCAGCGCGCGCTGCTCATGTAATAATCGTTGTCGGAGGACTGAGCCTGTGCGGTCTGTGTCTCCGCTGAAAACACCAACAGCGCAGCGATGACCGGAAGAAGCAGAAAATGCAGTTTCATGGTAACGGGCCCTCTTGTTTGTGCGAATACCGTAAGCTAGGTATTTTCGGGAAATTGTCAAATCCGTACAGCTCGTGAACAGCATGACCGATATTTCGATTCCCGCAGACCCTCGTCCCGATACCATCCTTGCCGAGCTCCGGGCACTTCTTGCTGCGGAAGATCCCCTATTCACGCAACTGGCGAATGCTGCCTCGCTTCTCTACTGGTCGCTCGAGCGGGTAAACTGGCTTGGCGTTTACCTTCTGCACGGCAATCAGCTCGTCCTGGGTCCCTTCCACGGGAAACCGGCCTGCACGCTCATCGCGGCAGGATCCGGCGTGTGCGGAACGGCTGTGGTGGAGAAACGCACGATGGTCGTCCCCGATGTACAGGCGTTTCCGGGGCATATCGCCTGTGACGATGCCTCTCGATCCGAGGTCGTCGTGCCTCTGCGCAGCGGAGAACGCGTCTGGGGTGTTCTGGATGTCGACAGTCCCGTTCCCGATCGCTTTGGTCCCGGCGATGTGACGCTGCTCGAGCGCGCGGCGGCCATGCTTGACCAGCGTATGCTTGCGGCGGGAGGGAAGCTTTTCCCGCTTGACACGCTTTGTTGAATGCGGTACATTTGAATATCCAACCGATTGTACACCTCCAGAGAGTGCCATAGACCGTTCGTTACAGATTGATGTTCTTCTCTCACGCACCGTTTGGAACGGATGTCTATAGCACACACACCGCTTCGGAGAATTCTCCGGAACCAGGTTTTCCCTTCTTTCCGCGCCGTCACTGATACCGGCGCGGGTACCGTCCTGTTTGGTTCGGCACAGCTTCGAAGCATGTTCCGTTCGGAGCTCGGACGGAAATCCACGCTGTATTTCGCGGCTCTGCTCGCCAACGCTGTGCTCGGTATTGTGGTCTACGGCTTGCTGACCCGTGTGCTGACTGTTACGGCCTTCGGTACCTATGCGTTCATCACGGCCTTTTTCGTCTTTACGACGATGTTTTTCGATTTTGGCATCGCACCGGCCGGGAAGCGCCTCGTGGCAATGACAGAAGACCGTGCGCTGCTTACCCGACGTATCGGTGCGCTGCTCGTGCTTTCCTCGGGCGTGGGGCTTATTTATGCTGTCTTCGTGGCGCTCGTGTCGTTCGCGGTAGAGGCGTGGTTCCACGCGGGTGCGGGGCAGGTGCTGCTCATGGTCGCACCGCTCGCCGTCGTATTTCATCTGCAGGAGATGCTGTTCGCCATCAGCCAGGGGAGCAGCCGTATCACCCTCCTGTCGGTGTTTCTGCTGCTTCCGCGTGTCATTCTCATCGTGCTGCTGCTGGTCGTGATCGCGGCCGGAACGGTCGACCTGCGTCTTGCCGTGACCGCAACGCTGATGTCAACCGGCACGGCGATTGGTATCACAGCCGGAATCCTGCGTCCTTCATTCGAGGGACTGCGTGATGAACTGCGCACCATCGGTGTGGAGGTCCGCGAATTCGGGCGCGATATGTATACCGGGCGCGTTGTCGATGGATTGGTGAACGGGCTGGACAAGATTCTGCTTTCCTATTTTCATGGGATGGTGCCGGTTGGATATTACACCATCGCCATGACGATGAGCACGCCGGTCAGCATGTTCACCACCGCTCTTTCGCAGAGCGCCTATCAGCGCTTTGTCTATGAGGATCGCATCCCGCGCAGAATTCTCGTCGTGAGCCTGCTCTGGTGCACGATCGGTGCGGCGGTACTGTTCCTTGCGTGTCAGACGCTGATTCCGCTGTTTTTTACCGATCGGTACACCGAATCCCTTGCCGTGCTGCCCTGGGTGATGTCCGGTTTCGCACTGGCCGGGCTCAATCATTCGTTTCATTCCTTCCTCGCGGCGAAACGGCAGGGACGTGCGATCCGCACGATGTCCATCGTCTGCTCAGCCGTCAGTGTGACACTGAATCTCGCACTTATCCCGCTGCTGGGAATGACCGGCGCGGCAATTGCGTTTCTATCTACATATGCCGTGAACATCGTCATGAACATCCGATTCTACCGCCGCGCGGCAGGCAAGGAACACACGCAGTCGGAACCGGACGAAACGGTGAATGGATAAACTTTTGTCTTGTCTCATGTGCACGCAATAATGAGCTTGTCTGTAGTCGTACAATACATAATCCCGCAGGTGCATATGCTCAGGTCGGTGTTCGTGACAATCACCGGAATCCTCGCGCTGCTGTCAGTCGCAACGGCGCAGGAGCTCCGGACCGTATCGATGAATGAAGAGGAAATCATTCTTGAGTATCGTCCGCTCGTGACGCGGACGGCAGTGCAGGAAGAGGGAAGCGTTTTTCCATTCGAGAATTCCGTGGCCCTGGATGTCTCCCATGCCGGCAGCCCGGATCTCCGATTCCGGCGCGAGCTGATCGCGCTGCCCGCCCTCGATGGGCACACGATTGAAGTCCTGCAGGCGGATTATCGCGATATCGACGGCGTGCGCATCGCTCCCATCCCCGGATACAGACGTGTCGGAGATATCTCCGAACCCAGCTATGATCGCGGGGACGCATATCACGCCGATGTCCTGATGCCGCGCGAAATCGTGAGGCTCGAAAACACGGGCATCGTGCGTGACCGTATCGTGGGCGACATCGTGCTGCATCCGGTGCGGTGGAATCCCGCAACGGAGACCGCGCGTGTCTATTCGATGATCCGTTTCCGCGTCCGTTTGGCCCCGCGCGCGGATGACGTAGTGAAGGGTGACTTCCGCGGTGATCGGATCCCTGACGTCGTGAATCCCACGCAGGCCGTGCAGTGGAAATACAGGCGATCGCTTGCGCTGCCGCGTGCGGCGGGATCGGCGACTCTTGCCAGCGGCAGCTGGTACCGCATTGACGTGGAGCAGACCGGTATCTACCGTCTCGACCGCCGCTGGTTTACCGACGCCGGCATCGACGCGTCATCCATTGATCCGCGTACCATCCGCATGTTCGGCAACGGCGGACGCGAGCGCATCCCGGAGCTTCACGGCGACCGTCCGGACCCGCTGCACGAGATCGCCATTGAAGTGTTCGGTGGAGAAGACGGCAGTTTCGACGAGGGTGATTTCGTGCAGTTCTATGGTCAGGGTCTCAGTGGCTTTGCGTGGAACGAAGGCACGAGGAGGTACGATCACTACATCCACCGCTACGACGATGTCAACTCCTATCTCCTGACCTTCGGCGGGGAAGAGGGGAAACGTGCGGTCGGACAGCCGTCCCTCAACGCGTCCGGTGCCTACGAACCACAGTGGTTCACCGGCCGTGAATTCGTGGAAGACGAAGTCACGAACCTTATGAATTCCGGGAAGCTCTGGGTGGGCAAGCGACTGGTTCCGGGGGCCGGCAGTGCCGCTGCGGCGGTTTACACCCGCAGGCTGCACGGTCTCGTACCCGGTCAGCCCGTGCGTTACCGCGTGCGGGTCGCCGCGAGTTCCGAGGTCACCAACTCGTTCTCCGTGCGGGCCGACGACACGCCGCTCGGCGTCATTTCGATGGGGGTGGTGGATTTCAGCTCCGACACGGGCGACATGGCCAAACTGTCGAGCATCCGCGAATTTACCGGCGAAGGAAATCTGCCGGATTCACGTTCAACCCTGACGATCACCTACAGTGCGACGCCGGCCGAACGAGCCCGCGGCGGTTACGTCGACTGGGTGGAATGGCAGTACGCGCGCAGGTTCGAGCCGCTCAACGACGAGATTCTCTTTTCCGCGCCCGACACGACGGCGGTGATCCAGTTCGTGCTCAACGGGTTCACGACCTCCGACATTGTCATCTATGATGTCACTGACTATGCAAACGTGCGTCGAATTCAGGGGGCGCAGATCAGCGGCGGCACCGTGCGTTTCCAGGCGGAGAGCACCGAAGGCAGTCCCCGGCAGTTTCTCGCCGTCGCGGCGCCCGCGCTGAAAACGGCCGCCGGAGCTGCGACGGTGCCCAACTCCTCCCTCCAGGCCTCCGGTGGTGCGGAGTATCTCATCATCACGCACGCTTCACTCGTGCCGGCCGCGGAGCGGCTGAAGGCGCATCGTGAGCGCGGCGGGGAAGACTTCATCAGCAGCATGGTTGTGCCCATCACAACGATCTACAACGAATTCAACAGCGGCGTCACCGATCCGACCACCATCCGTGATTTTCTCGCCTGGGCGATGGATAACTGGTCGACGCAGCCGCGCTACGTGCTGTTTTTCGGCGACGGCCACTTCGACTATCGCAACTACACGACCGACGAACCGATCCTCGTGCCGGTGTGGGAGTCCGAGAATTCCGTGAACCGCATCGCATCCTACGTCAGCGACGATTTTTACGCGCAGGTGGCAGGGACGGACAGCCGCGTTGATCTTGCGACCGGCCGCATCCCGGTGCAGACGCTCGAGGAAGCGAACGCCGTGGTCGACAAGATCATCCGTTACGAGACGGATCCGGATTTTGATCCCTGGAAAAACCGCGTCACGTTCGTGGCCGATGACGGCTGGACTGCCTTCCGTGATACCGACACGCGGCAGCACACTGAGCAGTCTGAAGGGCTCGCGCGTCTGATCCCCGAAGACATGGAACAGAAGAAAATCTATATTGTCTCGTATCGCACCGAAATCACCACGCAGGGACGCAGCAAGCCCGACGCATTCGCGGCCATCATCGAACAGATCAATGATGGGTCGCTCGTGGTGAATTACACCGGTCACGGGGCACATGACATCTGGGCGCATGAGGGGATTTTCGTTTCTGATGTCACCATCCCACAGCTCAACAACGCCGATCGGCTGACGTTCGTGGCCGCGGCGACCTGCACCTTCGGGCTGTATGACGCGCCCGGTGTGCGCAGCGGCACGGAGCTGATGCTGCTCAAGCCTGATGGCGGCGCCATCGGCGGCCTGTCTGCTCCTCGTGTCGTTTTCTCGACGGAGAACAGCGCGTTCAACAAGGAATTCTTCCAGTATCTGCTTGCCGAGGGACGCGGGGAAGACGGCCGGGCGAAGCGTCTCGGCGAAGCCATCTATTCTTCGAAGCAGCGGTACTACGGCATTCCCGGATACGAGAAATTTCATCTTTTCGCCGATCCCGCGCTGCGGCTCGCGATGCCGCGGCACCGCGCGTCGGTTGATCGCATTCTCGTCAATGGCGTGCCCGTGACAAGCGACACCGTGCAGCTGCGCGCGCTCAGTTCCGTCACCATCGAGGGCAGCGTGCGGCGTCCGAATGACGCGGTCTGGAGCGACTACAACGGCACGCTGGAGCTGCGTCTTTTCGACGCCGAGCGCCGCATCGTGGTGCAGGATACGCTGTGGAACAAATTTACCTACACCATGCCCGGCGGTCTGCTGTACCGCGGACAGGCGACGATCAGCAGCGGGCGCTTCTCCGTCGACTTCATCGTCCCGAAAGACATTTCCTACGAAAATCGCACCGGCCGCATTTCGATGTACTTCGACAACGAGGAAATCGACGGCGCGGGATTCTACACCGAGCTTCGCGTCGGTGGGTCGGAAACCTCCACCGAGGTCGATACGCAGGGCCCCGACATCGCTCTGTATCTCGATTCACGCGCCTTCCGCACGGGCGACGAAACCGGCACGGATCCGCTGCTGATAGCCGATCTGTATGATGAGAGCGGTATCAACACCACCGGACTCGGCATCGGGCATGACATCGAGGTGTGGATTGACGATGATCCGACCGGTATCGTGCTCAGCAGCTATTACCGGGGCGACATCGATTCGTATCAGCGCGGGACGTTGGAGTACCGTCTGCGCGACCTTGCCCCGGGACCGCATCGCATGCGTCTGCGCGCCTGGGATATTTACAATAATTCCTCCACCGTCGAAGCGGAGTTCGTTGTCGTCGGAGGCCTGTCACTGCAGGACGTGACGAATTACCCCAATCCTGTGTCCATAGGAAGCGGGACGACGTTTACCCTGCGGCACAACGTGCTTGATCCGGTCAACGTGGACGTGCTTGTCTATGCCGTGGATGGCCGTCTCGAGCGACGCCTCCGTCGCAGTGCCGTGAATTCCCGCGTCGTGGAAATCCCGTGGGACGGCCGTTCCGGTGACGGAACAGTGCTAAGCAGCGGTATGTACCTCTACCGCGTGGTGTGCCGCACGGCGGACGGAACGCTTGGAAGCGAGGCATCCGGGAAGATCCTGGTGGTACGCTAATACCTTGAATTTGCAGAGAAAACAAGATACATTAACTATTCTGTCATAAGGTTTGATGAGGATTCACATGATTCGCAAGAGCAAAACCCTTCTCTGTGCCGTCGCAGCGGTGCTGATGCTGCTGCCCGTCGGTCAGGAGGTCATGGCGCAGACCAGCACGGCGGTTCCGTTCATGCTGATCTCCCCGAGTTCGCGCAACAGCGCCATGGGTGAGGCTGGTGTGGCTATCGCAGACGATGTCTCCGCCATTTTCTGGAATCCCGCCGGTCTCGGCTTCCAGAAGGGAATGGAACTCAGTCTCAACCATTCCAACTGGCTGCCGCAGTTCCAGCAGAGCGACCTGTTCTTCGAGTATGCCGCATACAAGATGGACGTTCCCTCCACCGGAGGAACGCTCGGCGCCGCGTTGACTTTTCTCAATCTCGGTGAGTTCGAGCGACGTGACGAGGGCAACAATCCTCTCGGCACGTTCAAGAGTTTCGAGATCGCCTTCACCACCGCGTACGGCACGCGTATTGACGAGGACTTCGGCATCGGTCTCGGTCTGAAGATCATTCACAGCAGTCTTTCCACGGTCGGCACCGCGCGCGAGCAGGGCTCGGGTACCGCGACGGCCGTGGCCGGCGACATCGGCGTGCTCTATCGTCCGTCGAAGCTCGTGCTGCCGTTCAGCGACAAGGATATCGGCGACCGTCTCTCAATCGGTGCCTCGATCACCAACATCGGTCCCTCGCTGAGCTACATCGACGAGGATCAGTCCGACCCGCTGCCGACGGCGCTCCGCCTCGGATTTGCCTACGACATCGTGCACGAGCGGTACAACACGCTGACGTGGACCACCGACGTGACCAAACTGCTTGTCAGCCGCTCCGACGAAAACAGCCGGAAGGCCGATCCGTTCTATGAGGCCTTCATCAACAGCTGGGACACCCCGGGCAACGTGTTCAACACGTTTACGCTGGGGACAGGCTTCGAGTACTGGTACTCGCAGTTGGTCGGACTCCGCTTCGGATTCTTCCACGAGGATCCGTCGCAGGGCAACCGCCGCTTTCTGACTTTCGGCGCCGGCGTGCGATACGACATCTACGGCTTCGATTTCAGTTACATCTCGACGGCGATTTCTGATGACGACACGCCGAGTCCGCTTTCCGAGACCCTGCGCTTCACCCTGACGGTGAACTGGAACCGCGCCGGCGGTCCGGAAGACGACGGCACCCGCATCCCGGCCGACGACGCCGCGAACTGATCGGGTCTCCTCCAGTGTATGCCAAACGATCCGGAAACGCGCTCACCCTCTGCTTCAGAGGGTGAGCCGTTTACCATCCGCCACAGCGACATGCGTGATTCATCAAGGGATTTCATAATGCTCCGACTCCACGGGACGATCGCCGCCCTGCTTCTCCTCCTTCTCAGCGGTTTCGCACATGCGCAGCAACAGCTCCCCGCGCTGCGACTCAATCATGCGTTCAGTCCCCACCGAACGGTACAGCCCGACCGCATCGCCGCGCTGCCTGATACGGTCCGCATGCTGGCTGTCATGGTGGAGTTCCAGGAGGATGAAGACGAGCGCACCAGCGGCAACGGAAAATTCGGCACCATTTACGAGTACGACTACGGCACGGAAATCCTTGATCCCATGCCGCACGACCGCGGCTATTTCCAGCAGCATGTGCGCTTTCTCGAGAATTACGTGCGAAAGGTGTCCGGCCGCAGGACCATCCTGCGCGGTGAAGTGCTCGATGGAATCGTGACGGTTGCGAACCCGCTCGGCGATTACAGCTTTCGCGACGATGAGTCGGAAGCGCCCGTGGCGCAGCTTGCAGTGGACGCCTGGACACTCGCGGGCGACCAGTTCCCCGAAACGGATTTCGCATCCTACGACATGTTTGTCATCTTCCACGCCGGCCGCGGCCGTGATGTGGACCTGGTGAGCATCCAGGGTTTCAATCCTACCCCGCTCGATATTCCCTCGCTCTCATTCACCATGGAGAGTTTTCGCCGCCTGCTCGGCGGGGATTTCGCCGGCATCGCAATGCCCGACGGCGCGCGCATCACGAACTGCGCCGTGCTTCCGACGACCAACAACCGTGAAATCCCCCTGATCGACGGATCCACCGGACTGCTCGAGCTGACCATCAACGGTCTGCTCGCCGCAAGCTTCGGCACCTACGCCGGACTGCCCGACCTGTTTGACACCGAGACAGGGAAGACGGGCATCGGCCGCTTCGGTCTGATGGACGGCGAAGGGATTTTCGCCTACGGCGGGATCTGTCCTCCGGAGCCATCCGCATGGGAGAAGCAGTTCCTCGGCTGGACCGTTCCGCGCGAAGTGGCGCCCGGAAAGAACAACTATCTGCTTACCGCGTCTGATTCGATCAGTACCGCCGACATGCTGCGCGTGCCGATCACCGGCGACGAATACTGGCTGGTGGAGAACCGCCAGCGTGACCTCGGCGGCGACGGACAGAACATCACCTACGTCTCCGGGGGCAGCGTGCAGCAGGTGCGTTTTCCCAAGGACACGACGGGATTTTCGAACGGCGACGTCTCACAGCTCCGCGGTGTGATCATCGACGTGGAGGATATCGACTGGTCGCTGCCCGGCGGGCGTGTGATCGTCGATGACGGGGAAGCACGCATCAACGGCGGCATCCTCATCTGGCATATCGACGAGAATATCATCGCGGAGCATCGCGCGACGAATACCGTCAACACCGGGGATCACGTGCGCGGCGTGGATCTCGAACAGGCAGGCGGACCGCAGGATATCGGCGTGGACATCTCCACGGTGTTCGGCACCGAGACCGGCACCGGCTCGCCGCTGGATTACTGGCGGCGCGACAACATTTCGCCGGTGTACGAGAACAGCTTCGGGATGTACACCTTCCCGAATACCCGTGCCAACAACGGTGCATACACGCATGTGACCATGGACGGTTTCTCCGCCACCGGTCCCGTCATGTCGCTCGACGTGGCGCTCGGCGACAACACCATCGCTCCCGCCGCAGGCTGGCCGGTGGATCTCGGTGCCATGCTCGCCCCGCATCGCAGTGTCGCACTGCGTACCGCCGATCTCGACGGCGATGACGTCCATGAAATGGTCACAGCCTTCGGGCTTGATCCCGTCTGGCGCGTGTTGTCCTCCGACGCGCCCGACACGGTGCGGGTATTCGTCCTTCGGCAGGACGGCACGCCATTTCTTTCGCAGGGACCGCTGGTCTTTGAAGTTCCCGGAGCGCGCCATGTTTCCGCGCCGACCATCGGCGACTGGAATGCGGACGGTATCATCGACATCGCATTCGTGACCCGGGCGGAAGCGAAGCTCCGCGCGCCCTCCGATCTCTGGGTGATCGCCGCACGGGACGCGGACAATGACGGCAGCTTCGATGTGCAGCATCGTTTTGTCTTCGACGGGGAGGGGCAGGCCGTGCTCGGCGCACCCGCGGTTATCGGCGGAAGACTGGTATTCCGTGTGGAGGGAGACGATGCGGATACGGCCTATGTGCTGACGGGCGATATCACGCGTTACGCGCTTCCGCACCCGCCACGGACCAAGGACCAGCTGAGTCTGGCCCTGTATTCGTACCATATTCTTGAGATGGATGAAAACACGGCGCTGCTTACCGGATTCATGCAGACACAGCTGGTGGATCTCGGCACCGGTTCGGTTCAGGAACCGCATATTTCGCTGCGGTCATTTGAAGAGTCGGGCATTCTTCCCGAGCAGACTGCTGCGGCAGGAGATTTCGATGGTGACGGTTTGCGTGAAGCCGTGGGTGCAAGGACCGCTGTCCTTGGCATTGCCAGCAGGCCGGATGATCCCGAAACGCTTCCGTTCGATTTTGTTCGGGACCGGTCGTTTCCCCCGGGCTTCGGGTATCATGCCGGCGCGGCCGATGTGGACGGCGACGGACGGCTGGATGCCCTGATCAGTGACGACACACAGCTGCGCGCCGTGAACTTCGCCCTCTCGATGGTTGATCACTATCCTGCCAGGCAGCCGATTCGGTATACACTCTCCGCCGACCTGGAGTCCGCCGGCGGCAGCGCCGTTTTTGGAGTCGGTCGTGACAGGGTCTGGCAGTTCCTCACAGGCGCGCGGCAGGCCGACGGATTCCCCATCGCCATCCCGCGCGATGCGGATATTTCGCTGCTTCCGTCGGCGAATGACCGGCTCGCGCTCGCCGCGGCCGCACCCGGAGGACAGCTGTTCCTCTTCGAAACCGGTTCACCCGTCGATGAAGAACAGCTGCTCTGGCGCTCACGCGACGCAGACGAGCGCAATGCGCTCGCCGTGACACGCAGCTTCAAGGCCGCGGCACCCCGCGAGGAATTTTTCCCCACCGAGCGCTGCTACAACTGGCCGAATCCGGTACGCGAACAGGTCACCTACATTCGTGTCTATGTCGCTGAGGATGCCGATGTCTCCATCAAGATCTATGATCTCGCCGGAGACAGTGTCGATGAGATCAACGCCAAAGCCGCCGGTGGCGTGGACACGGACATCCCGTGGGAGGTGTTCGACATTCAGAGCGACGTCTATCTCGCCAAAGTGAAAGTCACGGCGGGAGGGAAGACCGGCGAAAAAATCATTAAAATCGCCGTCGTGAAATAGGCATATCACGTTCCAGACGCAGGGATACCCTGCGTCTCAAACAGGCAACCGACGATCACAGGAATCATGCGCATATTTTCCTCGATGCTCTTCACCGCGGCACTGCTGACGCTTGCCGCATCCACGCTCCGCGCGCAGCCCGACATGTACTCGGCGCCGGAGAAGGACTGGTTCACCATCACCACCGATCACTTCTATGTGCATTATCATGAAGGAGCAGATCGCACGGCACGCGTGATCGCGAAAATCGCGGAGGACATTTACGGTCCGATCACCTCGCTTTACAATCACGAGCCCGACACGCGCGTGAGCTTCATCATCAAGGATATTTCCGACTACTCCAACGGCGCGGCGTATTTCTACAACAACAAGATCGAGATCTGGGCGTCGCCGCTGGACTTCGAACTGCGCGGTACGCACAACTGGCTGCGCAATGTCATCGCGCATGAGTACACCCACATCATTCAGATTCAGGCCGCAATGAAATTCGGGCGGCGCATCCCCGCGCTGACCTTTCAGTGGTTCGGCTACGAAAAGGAACGGCGCCGCGACGTGCTCTACGGTTTCCCAAATCTGCTGGTATCCTACCCCTTCCCCGGCGTGATCGTGCCGCCCTGGTTCGCAGAAGGCACGGCGCAGTTTCAGCGCGGTCGCCTCGGGTACGAACACTGGGATGCGCACCGCGACATGATTCTGCGCAGCTACGTGCTCGCCGACTCGATGCTGACCTGGGGTGAGATGAGCGCTTTCGGCAAGACCAGTCTCGGAAACGAAAGCGTTTACAACGCAGGCTACAATCTCACGCGCTACATCGCCCATACCTATGGAGAGGAGACCCTGCGCGAGATCACACACGCCATGAGCAATCCCTTTGTGTTCACCATCGACGCCGCGATCAAAGACGTGCTCGGAAAGAGCGGGAAGGAAGTCTACGACGAATGGGCGACACATCTGAAACAGGAGTATGAACTGCGCATCGCTCCTGTGCTTGCGAAAGAGGTCAGGGGCAATCTTGTCGGCGAGGTGGGATTCGGGAATTTCTATCCCACATGGTCACCCGACCGCAGCGCGTTCGCGTATGTCTCGAACAAGACCTCGGATTACTTCGGCCAGTCGGCGATTTTTGTGCAGGACACCGGGAGCGGTAAGGAGCGCATGATTGTCCCCGGCGTGCGGTCGACCATTTCGTGGTCCCCGGACGGAAAGCGCATCCTGTACTCGAAGTACAACGATCCCAGTGTCTACGGCCATCTCTTCTACGATCTGTACGAGTATGACACGGAGGCGGAGGAAGAGCGCAGGGTGACAAACGGCCGCCGTGCATATAATCCCGCCTATTCTCCCGACGGCAGTCGCATTGCGTTCGTGCACGCGAAAGACGGCACGGTGAATCTCGCCGTGATCAACGCCGACGGCAGCGGCTATCACGACGTCACGACATTCGAAAACGGAGAAGTGGTTTTCACACCGCGCTGGTCGCCTGACGGCGAGTGGATCGTCTTCGGTTATTCACCGAAGCTGCAGCGACGCATCGCACGCGTGCGGCCTGACGGCACCGATTTCGAGTTGCTCATCGCGCATCCGTCCTTCGACAACCGCGATCCCCGCTACACGCCCGATGGAAATGCCATCGTGTATTCCTCCAACCGCACGGGGATTTTCAATATCTACCGTCACGAGCTCGGTTCGCGCGGGGAGGATCCGCCGCTGACCAACGTCACCGGCGGAGCGTTCATGCCCGATATCTCCGCTGACGGCGACCTGCTGTACGCGGCCTACACGGCCGGGGGATACAAGATCGCGCGAATGAAGAACGCCCGCGCGCTCGATGTGGCGGGACATACATACCAGGCTTCGCAGATGTACACCTCGCCGATCGCCTCGGCGGGAGACTGGGACTGGGAGGCGCTCAACGCCTTCGACGACACAGAAACCGAGGAGTACGAGAGCACAGTGTACGAGCGGCTCTTCCAGAGCATGATGTACTTTCCCACTATTCGTGTCGATGAGTTCAATCCCGACAACACGGGCCTTGACCTGCTCAAGCCGGGGGTGATGATGTACTCCAGCGACGTGCTCAGCCGCGTGGAATTTCTCGCGAGTGCGTCCATCAATCTCAAGGGCGAGCGTGATCTGTACCTGAATGTGACGTTCCGCGACGATCTTCCGCTGTTCAGCAGTCTCGGACTGTATCCGGACCTTTCGCTGGAAGTGTACAACGTGACGCGCGGCACGAGCACCGACATTGGCATCTCCTACGACACCGTCGGGGTGGACGTGGATTTCAATCTGCTGGCGTTTTCCGCGAAGCTCGGGCACAATCTTTTCAACAACCGCATGCGCCTCGAAGTGGGGTACATGCACAACCGCTATACCTCGACCATCAACCAGTTCCGGAATCCTGCGACGGACAATCTCGTGCCGGCTTCGGATAACCTCTATTTCGTGGGCAATGATCTCAGCGTTGCGCTGCGTTACCGCCACATGGTGCCGACGCGCGACCGTGAGATCAATCCAGTCGGACTGCGCGCATCGCTGCACTACGACTACGAATTCAACAACTACAATCCCAACGGCGACTATGAAATCGATCGCAGCACCGGCCTGCTCGTTCCGTTGTACACCGATTTCAATTTCCACCGTTTCGACGCCAACTTGATGGTGGCGAGCCGTATGCCCTGGCTCAATCACTCGCTCTCACTGCGTCTGCGCGGCGCGACGATTCTCGGTGACGAGGTCGATGAGTTTTTCAACTTCTACGCCGGCGGCATTACGGGCATGCAGGGATATACATTTTACGCGCTGGGCGGCAACGAACTCGCAAGCGCGCAGCTGACCTACCGATTTCCGATCATCCCGAGCATGGATCTGCGTCTCGGGCACATTCTCTTCGACAAGCTCTACGGCGGCGTATTCTTCGATATCGGCGATGCGGTCATGGCTCCCGACCAGTTTACGACCGACGGTCTCAAGAAGGATATCGGATTCGAACTGCGCCTGGAAAGTTTCTCATTTTCGATGTATCCGACGCGCATCTTTTTCAGCGGCGCGTACGGCCTTGATGAATTCACGCGCACCTTCCAGTTCACTCCCGTGACATACGGCAAGGAATGGCGCTGGTATTTCGGAGTGCTTTTCGGCTTCGATCTCACGGACGATTTCTAGAGAGCCCAGCCACTGCCGCGTTCACGCGCGCCTGCCGACGCCGCCGTTCACACCCGCGAATCAGTGTCCCCGGACTCCTCTCCGGCGGCAGCGGCGTCTGCAGGAATCCCCGCCTGCCATCGCACCCGCGTTCCTTGGATTTACAGGCCGGATATTCTATACTGGATTCAATTCCGCCGTTGAATCACCGTCGATCCGAGGATGCGCAAGCGTATCGTCCAGTATCTGTTCCGCCTCGAATTTTTCCTGGCCTCACTGCTGGTCATGGCGCTGGTGCAGCTGATGATCATCATCTCCGACAGCCTTCCCGAAGCCGACGAAACTTCCTTCCTGAATCCCGTCCTCGACCGCATCGATTTTCTCAACATCGCCGACGTCAGCCTTGACGCGATTTTCGCCGTCCGCGACATGGAGTTTCTCGACAGCCGCGTCGTGGTCGTGAATATCGGCGAAGTCGCGCCGGCGCCAGACGGAAAGATCGCCGCCGCGCTTTACAAGTTGCACGCCCTCGGGGCGCGTGTGATAGGGATCGATGTCATTCTTGATGAGCTGCATCTCGAGCGTTTCCCCCCGGAGCGCCTGCAGGAAGTGGAGGATCTGCGTCTTGCCATTCGCGATGTGCCGAACGTGGTGGTCGCCAGCGGCTTTGATCCGGAAGAGCGCACGCGCACCTTCGAGATCCTGCCGCCGATCCGAGCCGTCGCGAGCCATTTCGGCTTTGTCAATCTCGTGCCCGATCCCGACGGCGTCGTGCGACGTTTCCTCCCCCATGCGGAAGTCGAGGGTGAGCACTGGCTGAGCTTCCCGGTGAAAATCCTGCAGCTCTACGATTCAACGCTTGTGCGCAGCATCCTGCGTCAGCCCTCGGAAGAGCAGATCATTTATTACACATCGACATATGACCAGATCCAGTCCGTCCCGCTCGATGACGTGCTGTTCAACCCCCTCTACGAGGACATGTTCCACGACAAGATCGTGCTGATGGGATTTGTGCGGGAGGGGGGGCTCGTGTACCTCGGCGACATGCACAAGACCCCCATGGGCAGGAAAGTCGGGATCGAGGGCACCGACATGCCGGGCGTGTTCATCCACGCGAATGTGATCAACATGCTGCTCCAGGATCGCTTCATCGAACCCATCCCGAAGTGGGGCGACTGGCTGCTGGTGTTCCTGTTCTCGTACATCAGCATCGCACTGTACCGCGTGTTGCGCACGAAGCCGCCGGGACGCTTTCACGTGGCCATTCTCATTACGCTGATGCTGTTCACCGAGGCGGTGATCGTTTTCTTCCTTCCCCTGATCGCGTTTTTCTATTTCGATCTCAAGATCAGCTATAATCTCATGGCGACGGCCGCTCTGCTGTTTATCCCCGCCAACGCACTGACCACCTGGCTTCGATTCCAGCTCCGCCAGCGGCGGGTGCGGGGCGGATTCCCCGATGCCCGCAACCCCCTGCCGGAAGTGCTGCGCCGGGCGTTCCGTGACAATGAGCCGTTCCTGGCACACACACGGCTGCTGCACGCCGCGCGTGTGCTGCCGCAGTTCGCCCTCGGCTGCAGGGCGATGGAGGCAAAGGGAGAGAAGCCGCTTTCCGCCTCCGTGCTGCAGGCCGGTCTGGAGGACTGGGCAGCGCAGGTGCCAGAAATCGCCGCGGCAGTGATACGGGAAGACTCGGCCGGACGGGAGTTCCGCTACTTCCTGCGTTTCCTCGTCAGCAAGAAAGACGAATCGCTTCGTGAAAGCCGTATCCGTGAACAGTATCTCTCGACGGAACTGCAGTCCTTCAATGAATTCGTGTACTTCGAAGAGTGGGAGCTACTGCTGCCGCGGGTGATGGTACTCTGGCAGGAGACCCTTCGTAATTACCTGCGGGTTCCTCTGCTGTCGGTCGTTGCCGACGGTGAACCGCAGCTGCTCGGTGCGGCGCGTCATGCATTTCCTGATGCAGTCATCCCGCGGGAACTCCCCCCGGGCCTGTATGGTACAAGCGGACAGACGCTCGATTCTTGGTTCCGCATCTCGCCGCTGTGCGAATGGACCGAATGCAAGCTGCACAGACGGAAGGAACTGTTCGTGTTCAACGGACTCATGATCAAACAGCGGGGGATTTCTCCCGTTCCCTCGTATCTCGGCGCGGCACCGAACTGTGAGCCTGCGCTCCCGGCGCGCGCGATCGAAGAGCTTTTTTCATCCGCAATATTCGAACATCCGGAAAGGAGGCCATGATGAAATCTCTGCGACTGAGCGTTTTGAGCCTGCTGCTGCTGCTCTGTTCAAGCGCTGTCTCCGCACAGACATCGTTCATGGTGATGAGCATCAAGGGCAGGGTCACATACAGGGACAACGGCAAGGGTCCGTGGAAGCAACTGCGTGTCGGCGCGACGCTCGACGCGAAAGACGTGGTGAAGACATCCTTCGCCAGTTACGCCAAGCTGATGATGGACCAGGCGCGACTGGTCTCCATAGATGAAAACACACGCAAGAAGCTGGGCGAATTCGAGGCCCTGAAGGGCCGCAGCGGCGGCGAGGCCACGGCGGGATCCATTCTGCAGTACGCGGCGTCGCAGATGCAGCGGTCGCGCGAGGAGCGGGAAGAACCGGTGTACGGCGCCGTGCGTGGGGACCTGCAGCTGTTCACCGCCGTGTTCCCGAAGTACACCATCATGTCAACGGATCCGCTTTTTGAGTGGGTCGATGCGGAGGATGCCGATGAATACGAGTTCATCCTTCTCGATGATGCGTTCAACACCATCCTGCGAACGACTCTGCAGGCGGATCAATTCCGTTACGTCTCCGACAGCCTCACGCCGCTGGATCCTGATCGGCAGTATCACTGGCGCATTACGCGTCTGTCCGATTATGCCGAAAGTGATGTCCAGTCCTTCCGCATCCTCCCCGCCGACACAGTGGAGAGCATTCGTGCCGAGGTGGAGCGGCTCAATGCCGAACTGATCGCGATGGGCGCCGACGAGGTCACCCTGCACCTGATCCGCGGCATCTATTTCGAGAAGCGGGGGCTGCTCACCGATGCGTTCCGGGAATACCGGAAGACCATTACCCTGGCTCCCGAGGTTGAAGAGTATCGCGGCATGATGCGGAACCTGCTGTTCCAGATGAAGCTGTATGCGGAAGAGGAGTACCTGCTGGACTGACCGACCTTCGGATGCCGCCGGGGGGGCACCTGACCGGATGTTGTCATTGGCGATGCAGAATCGTACATTTCTTCGAACCAATTCCGTGCAAACGCCATGCCCATCTGCCTGTTCGAAGATTTTTCGATTTCAACCCTTCTGCCTCTGACGCATGTGAATCCCGACTTCGACCTTCGAAGCGGCGTCTTCACGCTCAGAGAACGGGTGCATCAATACTTTGAAAATGAAGAGCTTGAACTGTTTACCCGGATGGCGCTCGCCGAAGCGATTGCTGAACGCAGCGGGCATCCGGTCAACAGGCAGGGTACGGCGGATCTGTTCATCGGCGGCAGCACGATACTGCGTCCCGCGCTTGTGCATGCCATCCGCGAACACCGCGGGGAAGACCGGCTTTTCGCCAGCGGCAGGCGTCTGCTTGCTGCGACGGTGGCGACAGCCTCCCTGCGCGAGAAACTGTTCTCCTGGCTGAAAACCGGTCTTATCCGTGAAGAGCTTGCGCACCGTCCGCACAGCCACCCCGATATTCTGGAGTTCGATGTCCCGGTGACCGAGGTCGACGCATCGGCGTTCCGCTTCCCGTGGGATCTGATATCCTGGAACAGTGTTTTGCTCAAGGAAGACGCGTCGTTTTTCCCCCTCGGCAGCGTCGATGAGCGTGCACAGGTGGCTGCGTCGGCCGAGCTCGTGGCACCGGAGAACATCTTCATCGGTGCCGATGTCCGTGTCGGTCCCGGCTGCGTGATCGACGCCACCGACGGTCCGGTCATCATCGAGTCGGGTGCCGTGATCATGCCGCAGGCGCTGATCATGGGTCCTGTGGCAGTCGGCCGGGATTCCCGTATCAAGGCGGCCGCGAAAATCTACGAGGGCACGACCGTCGGTCCCGTCTGCAAAGTGGGCGGGGAGGTTGAAGAGAGCATTTTCCATTCCTTCTCGAACAAGCAGCATGACGGATTCGTGGGGCATTCGTATCTCGCGCCATGGACGAATCTTGGTGCGGACACGAACACCAGCGATCTGAAAAACAACTATTCTCCCATCCGCGCGACGCTGGAGGGACGTGAGCACGATACCGGCCGCATGTTCCTCGGCACCATCCTGGCGGATCACAGCAAATGCGGCATCAACACCATGTTCAACACCGGCACGGTGGCGGGTGTGGGATGCAACATATTCGGCGGGGATTTCCCGCCGAAGTTCCTCCCCAGTTTCTCATGGGGCGGCGCGGCAGGACTTACCGAGTACGAGTTCGACCGTTTCGCCTCCACGGCCTCGGCGGTCATGCAGCGGCGCGACCGTATTCTGACCGAAGCCGAGCGGCGGCTGCTGCGCGACGTTTTCGTGCAGACATCCGCACAGCGTGATTTTGCACCATAACCCTGAGCGATACAGTACCTATGACGAACGACGCACACTCTCTGCCCCCGCTGTACACGGGGGTCCGCGGCATTGCGGTAAAAATCCTCACCCGTGTTGAGCGCACCGACGCCTATCTCGACAAGCTTCTCGACATCGAACTCGAAACCGGGGATCTGAATCCCCCGGACAAACGCCTGCTCAACGAACTCGTGCACGGAGTACTGCGCAACCAGGCCAAGCTCGACTGGGTGCTGACCGGCTTTTATCACGGACAGTACTCCAAGGTGGCGCCCAACGTGCGCAATGCGCTGCGCGTGGCGCTGTACCAGATCCTCTTTCTGACACGCATCCCGCATCATGCGGCGGTGAACGAGGCGGTGGAATTCGTCAAGAAATACCGCGGACAGCGGCTCGCCGACACGATGAACGGTCTGCTGCGCAACATCGCGCGCAACGTGGAGAACATCCGGTATCCGCTGGCGACGAAGGATGAGATCCAGTATCTCTCCGTCGTGCATTCGCATCCGTCGTGGATCGTCAAGCGCTGGCACAAACGATACGGCTTCGAGGAGACCGAGTCGCTCTGCAAGGCCGATAATATGCGTCCCTTCCTGACGCTGCGTCCAAATCCGCTGAGAATCGATTACCGCAACTTCGTCAACGAACTGGTGGAGGTCGGCATCGACTATCGCCGCTGCTTTTACATGCGGGATTACGTGACGGTGCGCAATCTGCCGAACATCCGGCACAGCCGGCTGTTCACGGGCGGAATGTTCACCATCCAGGATGAAAGCGCCGGACTCGTCGGCGATCTGCTGGCCCCGAAGCCGGGGGAGACACTGATCGATCTCTGCGCAGCGCCGGGCGGGAAGTCACTGCACGCCGCCGAAAAGATGAACAACCAGGGACGCATCATTTCCGTCGACCGCTACGACGTACGGCTCAACCTCGTTCGCCAGGCGGCCGAACGCATCGGTGCCAGCATCATCGAAACCGTCGAAGGATATGCCGAGAGCATCGAACTCGAGCCTGCCGACAAGGTGCTCGTCGACGCGCCGTGCTCTGGGCTCGGCACCCTGAGCAAGAAACCTGACATCAAGTGGAAGCGCGACCTCGAGGACGTCCGCAAGCTTGCTGCGATGCAGAAAGACATTCTGGAGAACGCGGCGAAGCTTGTCAAACCGGGCGGCGTGCTGGTATACAGCACCTGCACCATCGAACCCGAGGAAAATGAGGAGATTGTGCGGCCCTTCCTCGAAGCGCACCCGGAGTTCGAACTGGTGCATGCCGAGGAGTTCCTCCCACACCGCGTCGTCAGCCGGGATGGATTCCTGGCAACGTTCCCGCACAAGCATCGCATGGACGGTGCCTTCGGCGCGCGCCTTCGCAGGAAGCAGTAGGCAGGAGGCAGGAAGACGCCGCATGGACGAGATTCATCCCGCCCGGCAAAAAACTCGCAAAATCAGGCGGAAAAACAATTTTAGGCCATGCTAAAAAATATTTTAACATGGCCTAAAACAGGCTGTAAGTCGTTGTAAATCAACGATTATTCTTCGGTAGAGCCGTTCCCCTGCAGGGATTCGGGGATGCGCTTCTCTTTGATGATGATATCGAGCTCGTCACCCTCGAGTCCTTCATGCTGAAGCAGGATTTCGGCGATGAGATCGAGGGTCTCGCGGTTTTCCTGCAGCATGGTCCTGGCCCGGTCGTAAGCCTCGTCGATCAGTCGTCGGGTTTCGCCGTCGACGAGCTGCAGTGTTTCCTCACTGAAGTTACGCTGGGAGAATGGATTGTCGTTCAGGTACGACTGCCCGCCGGGATCCATGAGCGACATGTTTCCGAGCTTGTCGCTCATGCCGTAGCGCGCCACCATGTTGCGAGCGAGTGTGGTGCAGTGTGTCAGGTCATTCTCCGCCCCGGTGGAAATGCTGTTGAATATCAGCAGTTCCGCCGCGCGTCCGCCGAGGAGAACGGCAAGGCGCGAAAGAAGGTAATCCTCGGTGTAGTTGTGGCGCTCGTCGAGCGGTGTCTGCATGGTCACGCCCAGTGCGCGTCCGCGGGGGACGATAGATACCTTGGTGACAGGATCCGAGCCTGGAATGAGCTTGGCGATGAGCGCGTGCCCGCTTTCGTGATAGGCCGTGCGCCGTTTCTCCTCCTCACTGAGAATGAGACTCGAGCGCACATGACCGAGCACGATGGTGTCGAGCGCAGTCATGAAATCCTCCCGTTCCACCTTGTCCTTCCGCTTCTTCGATGCCAGAATGGCCGCCTCGTTGACGAGGTTTTTCAGATCCGCGCCGGAGTTGCCGGGAGTACTGCGCGCGATATCCTTGAGTTCCACGTCGTCGCCCAGCGGAACTTTGCGTGTATGTACGCCGAGGATCTGTTCGCGTTCCTGCAGGTTGGGAAGGTCCACCGTGATGCGGCGGTCGAAACGACCGGGCCGCAGAAGGGCCGGATCCAGAACGTCAGGCTGATTGGTGGCTGCCATGACGATGATGTCCTCGTTGGGCTCGAATCCATCCATTTCCGAGAGCAGCTGATTGAGCGTCTGCTCCATCTCGCTGGCTCCGCCGCCGTAGAATCCCTGAATGCCGCCGCGGCGTCGTCCGATCGAGTCGATCTCGTCGACAAAAATAATGCAGGGCGTGTTCTTCTTGGCGGTTTCGAAGAGGTCGCGCACGCGGCTCGCTCCGACACCGACCAGCATCTCGAGAAACGCGGAGCCGGAGACGTGATAGAAGGGGACGCCGGCTTCGCCCGCAACGGCCCGCGCCAGTAGCGTCTTGCCGGTGCCCGGAGGACCAACGAGCAGCACGCCTTTTGGGGCGCGGCCGCCGAGACGATGAAAGTCCTGCGGCCGGCGAAGGAAGTGGATGATTTCATACAGCGCCTCTTTCTGCTCCTTCGCGCCGGCGACATCGTCGAACGTCGTCTTCACTTTTTCTTTTGTGTACGCCTGTGCGTTCATCTTTCCCATGGAAAGCAGTCCGCCCGGACCGCCACCGGACCCGCGCAGCCGTGAGCTCATGAAGAGGAAGAATCCCAGCATGAGCACAATGGGGAGAATGAACCAGATGACGGTATTCCAGAGATCGGAGGTGTCCTTGATCGCGACGACGGTGACGTCGTTTTCCTCGAGAAGCGTCATCAGGTTGTCATCCTGCACCGACGTCGGGATGACGACGTTGTATACATCGCCCGATGTTCCGTCCTGTTTGTCACCGCCGCTTTTGCCGTAGGCGGTCAGGGCGCCCTTGTCGATTTCCACGCGGGTGATCTTGCCGTCGCGCACCATGTCTTTGAAGCGGCTGTAGGGAACGGAAGACCCCTGCTGCGACCAGTTCCAGAAGAACTGCAGGGCGAAAATGATGACCAGCGCGATCAGGAACCAGCGATACATGCTCATCCCCCGCATGGGGAATTGCGGCTTCTGCTGGTTCTGCTGCTGTTTTTTGCGTTGCTGTTCGTTGTTCATGAGTATGCTTTTCCTTCGTAACGTGCCTGTCCTCCCGGCGATGCGGGAAGACCTCTACTGTATGCAACACCAAAAAGGATGTGGAAATTTCCTTTGCGGGCGTTATTCGGGCTTTGTTCTGCGGAACTGCACCGTCAGTGGGACTCCCTTGAACGACCAGATGCCCCTGATCTGCCGTTCGACGAAACGGCGGTAGCTTTCCGGGATGTATTTCGGCTCGTTCGTGAAGATGACGATGACCGGTGGTTCCGCGCGCACCTGCGTTGCGTAGAATACCTTGACCTGCTTGCCGGTGGGTGTGGCGGGGGGCGGCTTCTCGCGCAGGATTTCCAGGATGCGGTCGTTGAGCTCGGACGTCGGGATGCGCTTCGAGCGCTCGTCGTGCACCTCGAGGCA
The DNA here is from genome assembly GCA_913061095.1 of uncultured Ignavibacteria bacterium. GTDB lineage: Bacteria > Bacteroidota > Ignavibacteria > SZUA-365 > SZUA-365 > BM516. The sequence continues at coordinate 36,189 of CAJXVM010000021.1, read as the reverse complement.
GAGATCCAGTGCTTTCAGTACGCGCTGCCGTGTCATCGCGGAGACAAAGATGACAGGGATGTAATCGAACATCTTCACACGGGCATGGATGTCTTTTGTGATGAGATCCGCCGTCCTGTGATCCTTCTCGACGAGATCCCACTTGTTGACGACGATGACCACACCCTTGTTGAAGCGCACGGCTTCGTTGAGTACGTCGATATCCTGATGCGTCATGCCATCGGCGCCGTCGAGCAGGCACATCGCCACATCGCAGCGCTGAATGCTCTTGAGTGTGCGCAGGGTGGAGAAATATTCCACGTTTTCCTTCACGCGGCTCTTGCGCCGGAGTCCCGCCGTGTCGATAAGCGTCAAACGACGCCCGTTGTATTCAAGGGTGGAATCCACGGCGTCGCGCGTGGTGCCCGGCACATCGGTGACGATGGAGCGTTCGGCACCCACGATGGCATTGGTGATGGAAGACTTTCCGACGTTGGGCCGTCCGATGATGGCCAGCTGCATATGCTGGACCTCTTCTTCCTCGGACGGGGGCGGGAAGCCGTCGATGATCACGTCGAGCAGGTCGCCGGAGTGGAATCCGCTGATCGCCGAAACCGGATGCGGCTCGCCGAGACCGAGCTCGTAGAATTCCGCCTGATGCAGTTCATATTTCCGGCTGTCGATTTTGTTGACCGCGAGCACGACTTTCTTCTGCGCTTTGCGCAGCATCTGCGCCACCTCCATGTCGATGGGATACAGCCCTTCCTGACCGTCGACGACAAAAAGGATCACCGCGGCTTCCTCGATGGAAACGCGCACCTGTTCGCGGATGGCGCGCTCGAACACGTCATCGGATTCCGGCACGTAGCCGCCGGTATCGATCAGCACGAAATCGCGTCCCGCCCAGTCCGTCTCCGCATAGTGCCGGTCGCGCGTCACGCCGGGCTGATCGTGCACGATGGCCTGACGCGCACCGATGATGCGGTTGAACAGTGTGGATTTGCCCACGTTCGGACGGCCGACGATAGCCACGATGGGTTTGGTCATGAAAACTCCTTCGGGCTGCCGCCGCGCTTCCGTGCGGTGACGATGCGGAAGACGACATACACGGCCGCCGCGAACAGGGCCACGACGAGCACCTTCGATACGGCCCAGAACAGGATTTTCAATGCGACGACGATCAGAACGACCAGGCCGATGATGAAAACGAGATCCTTCATGCTGCCTCCTCAGGTTCGGATCCAGCGCCAGATCTCGCTGAGTCGTGGACGCTTGCCGGTGAGCAGCATCCCGATGCGGAAGATCTTCGCCGCGATCCAGGTGACGATGATGATGGATAATACGAGGATAGCGAGGCTCAATGCAATTTCCCATACCGGTGGCGTGGTGATCGGCAGACGGACGAACATCATCTGCGGCGTGATGAGCGGAATCATGGTCAGCCCGACCAGAATGGGATTGTTCGGACTCTGTGTCGCGATGACCGCGATGACGATGGGCAGCATGAGCAGCATCGACAGGTAGCCGGTCATCTGCTGCGCTTCCTGCTCGGTGGAGGCGAGGCTGCCGAAGGCCACGAACAGCGCGGCGTAGAGGAAGAAGCCAAGCACGAAATACAGCACCATCAGCCAGAGGTTTTCCAGCGGGAGGTTGCGCAGTTCGGCCGCGTAGATCAGCGCGACGCCGATCAGTGTCCAGAAAAGCACCTGTACGACGGCCAGCATGCTGATGCCGACGATTTTTCCGAACATCAGGTCCATCGGCGAGCAGGAGGATACCAGCACTTCCACGATGCGGTTGCTCTTTTCCTCGACCATGCTGCGCACAAGCATTTGTCCCGAGCTAAGGATCATGATGAGCATGAAGATCAGGAATACGTAGGCGAGGCCGAAGGATTCGAGGAAGCCCGATTCCTTCTCTCCCTTCTCGGATATGCGCACGGTGCGCATGTCGGTGGAGCGGCTCAGCTCACGCACTTTTTCCGGGTCGAGCCCGGCATGGGCGATTTTGTATTCGGAGATGATGCGCGATACGCGCCGCTCGAGCGTCGAGATCCCTCCGATGTCGGATACGTTTTTCGACCGGTATTCCACCACGTGCGAGTCGGGTGCGCTCGCGGGAATGAGAATGGCGGCGATGTACTGCTCGCGCAGCAGGGCGCTGTCGAGATCGGCCTTCAGCTCGGTGAAGCTGCGTCCGGCGGATGCGATTCGCTCGGGTTCGTACTTGGGACGCCCGTTCTCGAGTGTCGGCGATTCCGCGAGCGATGCGGCGAGACTGTCGAACACGAGTCCCGTCTCATCGTACACGGCGATGGAAAGGGGATCGGTGGTTTCGAGGGTGTCCTGAAGGAGTGCGGGGCCGCCGGCGAAGAGCACCATGATGCCCGGAGTGAGGAACAGTCCGATCAGAAAGCTCTTTGTCTTCACGCGCTCGATGAATTCCCAGCGCGCGACGCGCAATGCCTTTGCCGTGAGTTTCATTGTGCATCCTCCCCGCGGTCGTCCGCCTCCGGAAGTTCGCCGCGCAGTTTCATGAATTTGTAGAACGACCAGCCCGCCGCCGCAAAGGCGATGAGTACAAAGACCAGCGGTACTGTGCTGACCTCGTCGCGGAGATTCAGACTGAGGATGACGCCGGCGACGAAAAAGATCAGCATGTTCATGAACGCCTTTCGCACACGGGGATCGCTGCTCTTCAGCCGCGGAGGAGGGGGACGATCGGGCGCGGCATCGTTCATGCGCTCGTCGCCGTCGCGCTGGACGACATCGAGGAAGATCGACTGCAGCGACGGCTCGATGCGGGCGATGTTCTGCAGTTCCAGTCGGGGCAGGATGGCGGCGACAATATCGTTGGTGCGGACACCGTCACGCAATTCCAACTCGGCATAATTCTGCGCGACGTCGGCGGAGGCAACACCCTCGAGATCGGGCAGGAAGGACGCATCGCCGGTGAACTCGAGGTGCAGCGCGTTACGGCCGTGCTGCTGTTTTATACCGGACGGGGTGCCGTGCAGAACGGTACGGCCGTGGTTGATCATGAGCAGTTCATCGCAGAGCTTCTCCGCCTGTTCCATCTGATGCGTGGAGAAGATGATCGCACGGTTTTCACGGCGCAGCTGCAGGAGAGCGTCGCGCATGAGCACCTGGTTCACCGGATCGAGTCCGGCAAAGAGCTCATCGAGCACGAGAAGACGGGGCTGATGCAGCACAGAGATGATGAACTGCACTTTCTGCTGGTTGCCTTTTGACAGCTCCTCTACGTTGCGCTTCTCATATTCGGTGAGCGAAAACAATTCGAGCAGGGGGCGCGCCGCCTCGCGTGCCTCCTTCGGTGACATGCCCTTCAGGGCTCCGAAATACGAAATGACGTGCAGCAGCTTGTTTTTCCGGTAGAGACCGCGCTCTTCAGGAAGATACCCGATGACGTTCTTCGCCGCTTCATCCATCGGATGTCCGTCAATGGTGATTTCGCCGCGGTCCGGCTGGAGGATGTCCATGATCATACGAATCGTGGTGGACTTCCCCGCACCGTTGGGACCGATCAGGCCAAATATCTGTCCGTGAGCGACAGAGAACGACACGTCATCGACGGCGAGCGTGCCGGTAAACTGTTTGCGAAGATGTGAAACCTGAAGCATGATATTCCCCGTGCGTTGATCGTATCTCAGTGTATACGGATGCATGCGAGTATACGGATGCATCCGTGCTCGGTTGCGTTTTCAGCCCTGCGTCTGCAGGACGCTTGCGATCCAGTACAGCACCCGCTCGCGGAACGCGGCCTCAATCCTGCGTCCATCACTGCCATCGGGATCGAGCGGACGCGGTTCCGCGGCGAAATACCGGTCCGTCGCGTCCAGCACCGCATCGGCGCTCTCGTCCGCGAACAGGGCACGCCGAAGCGCCGCGCTTTCCTGGAAGCGGCGCGCGTACCAGAGCGCGTGCTTGCGCATCCGAGGCACCGCGCGGATCGGACCGAACTCATCGCGGAGGCTGCCGAGGTGCTGTACGACGAGCGCGTGGAGTTCCGCGGGTTCCGGGGCGTGTTCGTGGATATTGGAGCTGCGGCCTTGCGCAATATCGCGAAAGATCCACGGTGTTCCGAGAGCGCCGCGCGCCACCATGACCGAATGGCAGCCTGTTTCGTCCATCATGCGGAAGGCGTCCGCTGCGGAGAAAATGTCGCCGTTGCCGGTGACGGGGATACGGGCGACGCTGACGGCGTCGGCGATATGCGTCCAGTCCGCCGCCACGCCGTACGGCGTGCTGCGTGTCCGCGCATGAATGGTGATCATCGCGGCGCCGCTGTCCTGCGCGGTGCGTACGATGTCCCGCACGGATTGCTTCGCATTGATTCCCCGGTTCCGCACCTTGACGGAAACCGGAATGGTGGTTGCATTGCTGACCGCTTCGATGATGGCACCGAAGCGGGAGAGATCGTCGAGCAGCTGCGCACCGGCGCCCGCCTCGCAGACGCGGTCGCTCGGGCAGCCGCAGTTAAGGTCGAACAGGTCTGGCTGCAGACGTTGCAGTTCGACGGCAGCTGCGGCGCCGTCATCAGGGTCCGCCGCGACGATCTGAATCGCAATGGGGTGTTCATCCGGACCGAACACCGCGTTGCGGAACGAACGAGAGGAGGATCGGAGGATGCCCGCCGCGCTGACCATCTCCGTGCAGGTCAGTGCCGCACCGTATTCCCGGCACACGCGACGAAAGGGGATGTCAGTCGTCGCCAGCATCGGTGCCAGAAGCGCTTTCCCCTTGATTTTATTGACGATATCCTCGGTCGTACGCATCCCTCAACTTACGCTTTCCATCGGTTATCGCGCAAGGGAAGCGCGGGTGGGTGCTTTCCCGGGTTCCCACACGCTCACGCGTGTGGATACCGTTGTCGGCATGCTGCGGCAGGCGGTTGATTCGCGATTCCCGGGTTCCCACACGCTCACGCGTGTGGATACCGTTGTCGGCATGCACCGGCATGCGGTTGATTCGCGATTCCCGGGTTCCCACACGCTCACGCGTGTGGATACCGTTGTCGGCATGCAGCGGCAGGCGGTTGATTCGCGATTCCCGGGTTCCCACACGCTCACGCGTGTGGATACCGCTGTCGGCATGCACCGGCATGCGGTTGATTTGCGATTCCGGGGTTCCCACACGCTCACGCGTGTGGATACCGTTGTCGGCATGCACCGGCATGCGGTTGATTCGCGATTCCGGGGTTCCCACACGCTCACGCGTGTGGATACCGCTGTCGGCATGCAGCGGCAGGCGGATGATTCGCGATTCCCGGGTTCCCACACGCTCACGCGTGTGGATACCCCGGTGGAAATTATTCCACGCGTGTCCATGTCTGCGATCGTCCGATGAAGGAGAATCCGATGTATCCACGGACGTCGAGCGTTTTGCCGTTATCTTTGAGCGTCATTTTGCAGCTGTAGGTCTTGCCGTTTTTCGGATCGTAGATTTCCCCGTCATCCCATTCGAGATCCTCGTCGTACTCGAAATCGCGGAGCATGATAAGTCCGAGCAGCGGCCGGGATCGAAGCGACTCTTCGGGATTCTCCTTGTCCACTTTCGGCTTGCCGTTCTCATCGTTCGGCTCCTCGAGCCAGACGATTTTCCCGAAATATTTTCCGTTCTTCTCGTAGATTTTGACCCGGGCGTTTTTTTTCTCTACAAGCCAGGTGCCGGTGACCAGGTCGGCTTCGCCCGACTGTGCTACCGCCTCGAATGCCGTGGCGCAGAGGAACGGAAGCAGCAGGATCAGGATTCTGCGTGTCATGGAACTACCTCGTTCTGGTGAGCGTAGGGGAATATACCGCCCGCGGCAGGGTGGAGGCAACGCCCATACCAGAAAAAAGTTGGTTTCCGCACAGCATTATCGCTTTTCCCTTGACCAAGAAGAAAAAATCCCGTATAATCTATTTAGATTATATCTAAATAGCCATGAAACAGAACGACCCAGTAGATTTTTTCACACAGTATCTCCGCCGGAACAAGTTCCGCATCACCCCCGAGCGCTTCGAGATTCTCGACACCGTGATGGAGTGCGACGGGCATTTCGACGCCGATGATCTGTTCCTGCGCATGAAGAACGCCGGCAGCAAGGTCAGCCGCGCCACAGTGTACAACACGCTCGACAAGCTGACCGACTGCGGTATTCTTTCACGGTACCGTTTCGGCGAGCGCCTCGCGCGCTATGAAATCGCCTACGGCAACGAACATCATCATCATGTGATCTGCAGATCCTGCGGAAAAATCGAGGAATTCGTGGACAAACGCGTCGACCGCTTCGCGCGCGACGCTGCGACGACGCTGCATTATTCCTTCCAGGACGCGGTACTTCATATTTATGGTATCTGCAGTGAGTGCCGTGCCGATGGGGAGGAATAGCATGCAGCTGAGCACCATCCGCAAGGGAATGCGCGTGCGCATCGAACAGCTTCCGCAGGGTGAGATGCGCTCGCAATTCATCCGCATCGGACTCATGGAGGGCGTGACCGTCTCCTGCCTCGAGAAACTCCCCGGTGGTACGATCGTTCTCGGACTTCACCATCAGGAGGTCGCCCTGAGCGACGAACTTGCCAGCGCGATCCTCATCAGCCGGCTCTGACCCGGATTTCTCTCACGCGTTGTATTGGATATCCATGGAACCGGTCTCCACACAGCATCGACCACATAAGCACCTCCGCACCGACGCCATTCCCACCGATCCCCTGAAACCGAAAATCGTTCTCGTGGGAAATCCGAACGTCGGAAAATCGGTGGTGTTCAACTATCTCAGCGGACTCTACGTCGACGTTTCCAACTTCCCCGGCACCACGGTGGAAGTCTCCAAGGCGTCGTATCTCGGCTACGAGGTATTCGATACGCCCGGCATTTACGGGGTGTCGTCATTCAATGACGAAGAACGCGTCGCACGTGATATCATTCTCAATGGCGATGTCATCATCAACATCGTCGATGCCGTGCATCTCGAGCGCGACCTCTTCCTGACACAGCAGCTGATCGACATGGGGAAACGTGTCGGTGTGGTTGTGAACATGATGGATGAGGCGCGGCGGCAGCGCATTTCGGTGGATCTTGAACTGCTCGAGAAGGAACTCGGCGTTCCGGTGATCGGAACGGTTGCCATCAAGCGCAAGGGACTCGAGGAAGTGCATGAGCTGATCGTCCGCGCCTCCGAGGGGATACAGAACAGGGCACTGCATGCCGAACTGCATCGCATGCTCTCGACGGTCGGCTCACAGGGCGAGGCGCTGCTCGTGCTCGAGGGGGATGCCATCGTCGCCGACCGGCACGGTATTCCTCCCGCCGATATCAGCCGGCGTGAGGAGCTTTACATTGATCGGCGCAACCGTGTCAACCGTATCCTTCAGAGAACCGTTTCCGATATGGAGACCGGCAAGCGGCTTTCCGCGATGCTCGGGCGCATTGCCGTCAGTCCGCTGTTCGGCTTCCCCCTGCTGGCGGTCATTCTCTATGGCGTGTACCTCTTCGTGGGCGTGTTCGTCGCGCAGGATGTCGTGGAAATAACGGAGGGCAGAATCGGCAAGGGGATTGTTGAGTATCACATCAAGTCATGGGTGGCGCGGAACGCCGCCACGACAGTGAGCATCGACGTGCTCGATGCAGAGGGAGATGTGGAAACGAGCCGTGATTTCCGCTTCCCCGATGGCACCAAGGCAGATCCCGGACAGTGGCAGGACCTGCGGGAATTCAGGGACGGGCACGACATCGAGTTCGGCTTCACGTATGACAATCCGTGGCTTGTGCTGTTTTTCGGAGAATTCGGCGCCGTCACGATGACACTGACGTATCTCGTGTTTCTGCTGCTTCCCCTCGTGCTCGGTTTCTATTTCGCGCTTTCCGTGCTCGAAGACAGCGGGTATCTCCCACGCCTTGCAACACTGGTCGACCGCGCCCTGCGGGTGATCGGTCTCAATGGACGCGCGGTCATTCCGCTTATTCTGGGCTTTGGCTGTGTGACGATGGCCACGATCACGACGCGTCTGCTCGGAGCGCAGCGCGAGAAAACAATCGCCACGACGATTCTGCAGCTGGCCATTCCCTGTTCCGCCCAGCTCGGCGTCATTGCTGCTCTGCTCGCAACCGCCGGCCCCCAGGCGACACTGATCTACTCGGCTGTGATCTTCAGTTTTCTTGTCGCCGTCGGCACGATCATGAACCGCAGTCTGCCGGGCAAGATATCTCCGTTGCTGATCGACCTGCCGCACATGCGTCTGCCGCAGCTGAACAACGTCACGAAAAAAACGCTGTACAAGACGTATTTTTTCATGAAGGAAGCCAGTCCGTGGTTTTTCATCGGCGCGCTCGTCGTGAGCATTCTGCAGGTGACCGGATCACTTGTTCGCATCATGGGTGCGCTCGAACCGCTGTTGGTCGGTTGGCTGCAGCTCCCGCGCGAGGCAGCGACGGCATTCGTGATGGGACTCGTACGCAGGGATTTCGGTGCTGCCGGCATGTTCCACCTCGATCTGAGCGCCTTCCAGACCGTCGCGGCCTTGGTGACGCTCACGCTGTTCGTCCCCTGTGTCGCCTCCCTGATGGTTATGCTCAAGGAACGCGGAGTCCGCGAGGGCATGGTCATCTGGATCGGCAGTCTCATTCTCGCACTCACCGTCGGCGGGCTCGTCTCGCAGATTCTCATCTGAGTGATACCGGGTGCGAGAGTTTTTCAGCAGCATCATGAAAACGGATCTTATCATGCGCCGCACATTTTTCCTGCTTTTGCTCCTCTTTGCGCCGACGCTCAATGCACAGACGCAGCAGGGCTTTGATCCCGTCGTGTATCTCTCCACCGTCAAGATCCACCAGTACTACGGACAGGGCAATATCCGCGTTCCGGAGGGTATGAACACTTCGATGATCGACAGCGTGGTTTCAAACAACATGACACTGGGATTCAGTATCCTGCTGACATCTGACTCCGCCGGTGCATGGAAACTGTGGCTGGATTTCGATGCGGATCGCTATTACCGTCCACGGCTCACACGGATATTCGCGCAGCGCCCCGTCGGTCCCGATGAACAGGCTGCATTCGCCGAGCTGCGGCAGTGGGTGGAGGCAGTTCAGAAGCGCAATCTCGGTGAGGTGTCGCAGGAGAACGAGGATACGGTGTCGTGGCCCTGGCTGCAGCGCACGGATTATGCCCTCACCATCAGGCGCGTGGATTCCGGAACCGGTGTGTGGCTGACCCTCGATCTCTCGCGCTGAACACACGATTGCCAGCGTGGCCATTCCAGCGCTGATCCGACACGTTCGGCAGGCAGAGTTGTACATGCGCTGTGCGCGTCTCCCCTGAGAATTCTTTCCAGCGAGCCGCTCCCTCTCTTTGCATGATCAATCGTCTTTTTGACTGTTTCACGGCTGTCTGCTATGTTGCATGCTCAGCATGGCAGTTGACATATGAAAAAAGGCCGATACCATATTCTCGCTGGATCCTTCCTCGTGGCCGCGCTGTTCTGGTTTTCCGTGACCATGGGCGGTTCATTCCGTGCGCATTTTCATATCCCCGTCGTCGTGAACAGTTTTCCCGATGACCTCGCGCTTGTTACCCCACTGCCGGAGACGATTGACGTCCTGCTAGAGGCGCGGGGCTGGCAACTGCTTTTTCTCGAAGCCGGAAAGCAGATGAAATTCGAGATCCCGGGAAGCTGGCTGCGCTCCGGTGCGATACAGACCAACCGCACGCTGGCGGAACGCATGAAACTGCCCGAAGGTGTGCGTGCGATCCGTGCGTACCCCGAAACCATCGAAGTGGGTGTGGACAGGCATATTCGCAGGAAAGTGCCCGTGCGTTTCGCTTCCCTGGATCTGTCATTCAGAGAGGGATTCGGGCTGCTGCGCAGCATCGAATTTACTCCGGATTCTATCGTACTCGAGGGAGCTGAGAGTGTATTGAACGAGATTGAATCATGGCCTATCGAAGCGCGCACGTACACGGATCTAACGCTCCCCGTCGTCGAGGATGTGCCCGTGCTGGATTCACTCGGCGGCATCATCGAGACCAGTGTCGACAAGGTGAATGTCTATATCCCCACCGATCAGATGGCGGACATGTCGTTCGAGGAGATTGCCGTCACGGTGCTCAACGTGCCTGAGGACCGGCAGGTGCTGCTCGGTCATCAGTCCGTGCGGATCGATGTACGCGGCGGTGTCAACTATCTCTCGACACTGTCCGCGGAAGACTTCTCCGCGGAGGTGGAATTCAGTGATATCGTCGCAGACACCTCAGGCTCGATCATTCCCACCATTCATTTCCCCGCCGGGCTGCAGCTTCTGAATATGGAGCCGCGGGAGATCCGCTATACGATCAGGAAATAGCTGTTTACAGTTGGCTGTTTGCCGGATCGAGGAGCTGCCCACTCCACGATTGTTCCATTTTCCCATTTTTCCATCTTGCCATTGAATAAAAACGGCCACCGCGGAGGGTGACCGTTTCCGGGAGCAATTGTGACGCGCTGATCAGTCGAGGAAGTGCACGAACAGTCCATCGCGCAGCTTCGGTTCGAACCAGGTTGATTTCGGAGGCATGACCTTGTCCGCGTCCGCGATGGCCATCAGCTCTTCGATGGAGGTCGGATGCATGCTGAATGCGAGTTTCATTTCGCCCGAGTCAACGCGGCGCTCAAGCTCGCCCAGCCCGCGAATGCCGCCCACGAAATCGATGCGCTTGTCGGTGCGCGGATCCTCGATGCCGAGAATGGGACTGAGCACGAAGTTCTGCAGGATGGCCACATCGAGCCGCTGCACGGGATCGGGGTTGTGGAGCAGGACGTCCTGCGCCTCGACCCGGTACCACGTCCCGTCGATGTACATCCCGAATTCTCCCTTTTTCGAAGGACGCACCTGTCCCTCGTGCTTCGTGATCACGAAACGTTCACCGAGTTTCTCCATAAAGGCCTCGGTGCTGTGTCCGTTCAGGTCCTTGACCACACGATTGTAATCGAAGATGCGGAGCTGGCCTGCGGGGAAGAGAACGGCGAGGAAGAAATTGTATTCCTCGTCTCCGCGGTGGTCTGGATTCGCCTGGGCGCGTTCGCGTCCGACGATGGCCGCGGCGGCGGAGCGGTGATGGCCGTCAGCCACGTAGAGATTCGGAACATCGGCGAACAGCTCCTGCAAACGCGCGATCTGCTGCGCGTCGCGGATGACCCAGGTCTGGTGGCGGATGCCATCGGAGGCGATGTGGTCGGTGACCGGCGGCTGGCTGCGCACCTGGTTGACGATGGCATCGATCTCCTCGTTATCGGGATAGGTCAGGAAAATGGGCCCTGTATGCGCATTGGTGACGCGCACGTGATTGCAGCGGTCCTCCTCCTTGTCCTTGCGTGTGTGCTCATGCTTTTTGATCGTGTCATCCCAGTACTCTTCCACCGCCGCGCAGCCGACCAGACCGTACTGTGTGTGGTCATTCATCGTCTGGGCGTAGAGGTAGATGTACGGTTGCTCGTCTTCGACAAGCACACCTTCATCGATGAGCTTCTGCAGGTTCTCGCGTCCTTTCTCGTACACGCGCGGATCGTGCAGGTCGATACCGGGATCGAGATCGACTTCGGGTTTGCCGATGTGCAGGAAGGAGAGGGGGTGCCCTTGCACTTCTCCACGCGCCTCCTCGGAGTTCAGGACGTCATAGGGTTTGGCCGCCACTTCGGCGGCGAGTTCGGGTCTGGGGCGATAGGCCTTGAAAGGACGAAGCGTTGCCATGGATACTGTGTTTCCTCGTTTGCGTTATGATTTCAGTGCTTCGATGACGCGTTCGGCGATTTCCAGTCCGACACGGCCCTGGCCTTCCACGGTGGAAGCACCGATATGCGGCGTGACGGAGACGTTGGGATGGTTAATCAGACCGGCCTGCGCCTCCGTGACCGGCTCGTTTTCGTAGACGTCGATGCCTGCGGAACGCACCTTGCCGCTGTTAAGGGCGTCGAGAAGATCCTTCTCCACGACCACGCCGCCGCGCGCGCAGTTGACCAGAATCACACCGTCTTTCATTTTCGCAAATTCCTCGGCACGGATCGTTGGCCCCTGCTCCTTGATGAACGGGATGTGGAGACTGAGGTAGTCAGCCTGCGCGAGCACGTCGTCCTTGCTCATGAGGGTCACATTCAGATCGGTTTCCTTGACGATCGGGTCGAAGGCGATAACTTTCATGCCAAGTCCGAGCGCGCGTTTCGCGGTTTCTCTGCCGATGTTGCCCAGCCCGAAGAGACCGAGTGTTTTCCCGGTAAGTTCGACGCCCTTGCTGTATGCTTTCTTCGGCCACTCGCCCTTGCGCATTTCCACGTTGCTGATATGGAGGAAGCGGCTGGCGGCGAACATGTGCGCGACGGCGAGTTCCGCGACGGAAATGGACGAGGCGCCCGGTGTGTTGAGCACAGCGATGCCCTTCGATTCGGCATATGCGACGTCGATGTTGTCGAGTCCGACTCCGCCGCGTCCGATGACTTTCAGCTTGCCGCCCGCGTCGATCACGTCCTGCCGCACTTTCGTCGCGGAGCGGACGATAATCGCGTCGTACTCCCCGATCTGCTGGAGGAGTTCTTCCGGTGAGAGTTTTTGCTGTACAACTTCGTGTCCGGCATCCTGGAGCATTCGGGCGCCGGCTTCGGAAATTCCGTCAGTGATCAGAATCTTCATAACGAACTCCGTTCATCTGTGAATATGAGGTAGTCAACCTGAGGGGGATGAAGGGACTCACAGGCGCCTCATCAGGCGGTGAAACGCCGTTTCGGGTCCATTTCCCGACTGTCCTTCAAAATTAGCGAAAAGGGGAAGCCGGTACAACCGTCGCGGCCGAAAACCGCCGTAAATCCTGCCGTTTCGGGCCATTCACGCCAATCCCGGAGTACCATATGGCGAAGTCGGGAAATATGCGTATGTTTGTTTTCAGGCCGTTATATACGGCCTCAACAACGTCTCTACGCACATTTCAGCAGGAGTTTTTCATGGCGACGCGAGCACACAATTTCTTCGCAGGACCGGCTGTTCTTCCCGTGCCGGTGATTGAAGCCGCGCGTGATGCGGCGTACGACTTTGCCGGTCTCGGCATGTCGATCATGGAGATCAGCCATCGCTCCAAGGAATTCGACGCCGTTGTGCAGCAGGCACAGGCCGACACGCTGGGTATCATGGGCCTTTCCGCAGATGACTACGCGGTGCTGTTCCTCGGTGGCGGCGCGAGCACCCAGTTCGCCATGGTGGCGATGAATTTCCTCCACAACTCCGCCGATTATGTCAACACGGGCGCGTGGTCGCAAAAGGCGATCAAGGAAGCACAGCTGCTGGGCGGCTGCAACGTGGTCGCATCCTCGGAAGATCAGAATTTCAATTACATCCCGAAAACCCTTCCCTTTTCAACGGATGCGGATTACGCGCATTACACGTCGAACAACACCATTTTCGGAACGGAATTCAAGAGCATTCCCGACACGGGCGACGTGCCTCTGGTGTGCGACATGTCATCAGACATGCTCAGCCGGGAAATGGATTACTCGCGCTTCAGCCTGATCTACGCGGGTGCGCAGAAAAATCTGGGTCCGGCCGGCGTGACACTCGTCGTGATCAAGCGCGCCTGGGTCGAGGAGAAGGCGAAGAAGGATATTCCGACCATGCTCAAGTATGCGACGCATGTGAAGAAGGACTCCATGTTCAACACGCCGCCGGTGTACCCGATCTTCGTGCTGGGACAGACGCTGCAGTGGATCAGGGAGGAAGGCGGTCTCGGCGCGATCCAGGAGCGCAACGAAAAGAAGGCTGCCCTGCTGTATGACGTCATTGACGGACACGGGGATTTCTACAAGGGCGCCGTGGCGGACAAGGAAGACCGTTCGCTGATGAATGTCACGTTTCGACTGCCGAGCGAAGAACTGGAAGCGAAATTCGTCGCGGATGCCAAAGCGCAGAACATGCACGGACTCAAGGGCCATCGCTCCGTCGGCGGCTGCCGGGCATCGATCTACAACGCCTGTCCCGTCGAAAGCGTCGAAGCTCTCGCCAAATTCATGGAAGACTTCCACGCGGCCAACAAGTAGGCAGGAACACGAGCACGAGCAGGGGTAGCGCCGAGCCGACGGCTCGGCGCTGACTGCCGAGGGGATGATTCAGATCACGCGATGAGGGGGCTCGCGACCCTCGAGTACGTCGATGAGATTGCGTGCGGCCATCTCGGCCATCTTGTTGCGCGTCTCGATCGATGCGCTTCCGATGTGGGGAAGCAGGATGGCGTTGGGAAGAGCGATCAATTCATCGGGTACGGCGGGTTCCTCTTCATATACATCCAGTCCGGCTGCGAATATGCGATTCGTTCGCAGCGCGTCGATCATGGCACGTTCATCCACGACGGGACCGCGCGCGGTATTGATGAGGATGGCATGCGGCCGCATGGTTTCGAACGCGCGCGCATCGATCATGTGATGCGTTTCCTGACTGAGAGGGACGTGCAGGGACACAACATCCGCGTCGCGCAGCAGAGTGTCGAGGTCGGTGTAGACAGCGTTCTGCTCTGCCTCGAAGGTATTATCGCGCGAGCGATTGTGGTACAGGACACGCATGTTGAATGCGGCCGCCGCCTTGCGCGCAAGCGCCTGTCCGATGCGTCCCGCACCGATGATGCCGAGCGTTTTTCCCGTGAGGTCGTGTCCGAGAAACAGCTTCGGCGCCCAGCCTTCGAAATTGCCGCGACGCAGCCATGCGTCGCTTTCCACGATACGCCGCGCGGCACTGATCATCAGTGCAAATGCAATATCGGCAGTGGCCTCGGTGAGCACGCCCGGCGTGTTCGTGATCGCGATGCCGCGGGATGTTGCTGCGTCGAGATCGATGTTGTTGTAGCCCACGGCGTAGGTGGAGATGCATCGCAGCTGTGATCCCGCCGCGATCACCTCGGCATCGATGGGATCGGAAAGCAGGCACAGCAGTCCGTCCATGCCCTGCACACGGTCGATGAGTTCCGGTTTGCTGATCTGACGGTCGGTCTCGTAGACGGCGACATCCAGACGTTCATGAAGCAGATCGAGTCCGGTTTCGGGGATGGAACGGGTGACGAAGATTTTTGGGGGCATGGTGGTCTCAGACATTAGTCAGACAGGTGCTACGGTAAGATATGAAAATGTCAAAATGGAAAAATGACAAGATCCCTGTATCAACGTGGTCTTGTCATCATTCCATTTTTCCATTCTTCATATTAAAAAAATCCCGCGGCCGTTGCAGACCGCGGGATTGTTCAATTCATCTGAAGCCGACGGTTTATTTCATGACCGTCATCTTCTTCTGCTGCACCTGACCGTTCACGTTCAGCTGGTAGATGTAATTGCCGGACGGAAGGTCCTTGGCGTCCATGGTCAGCTGATGCACACCGGCCTCGCGATACTCATCCACGAGCGTTGTGATGTATTCGCCGAGCGTGTTGTACACTTTCAGCGTCGCATGGCCCGGCTCGGTCAGCTGGTAGCTGAGAGTCGTGGTCGGGTTGAAGGGGTTCGGATAGTTCTGGTACAGCGTGATCGTCGTCGGTGTCGCATCGAAGTACGCATCGACGATCGGGGAGTACGAATAGCTGCCGTCGTTATCCACCTGGCGCAGACGATACTTCACGTTGCCGACATTCCGGTGGGTCACGGTGATCGGATCGCTGTAGGCGTAGTCCTTGGGTGAGGTCGTTGTTCCGCGTCCCTGCACGAAACCGACATTCTCCCAGTTCGAACCGCCGTCGAAACTGCGCTCGATCTCGAAACCGTAGTTGTTGGTCTCGGAGGTCACACTCCACGTCAGGTCCACGTTCTCGCCGTTGATCGTGGCGTTGAGCGTGGTCAGTTCGACGGGGATCGCGTTGCGCGAACGATACGCCGCGATACCGTTGTTCGACATGAGCACGAACAGAATCACGTGCAGGCCCGGTGCCAGCGGATCCTCCTGCGGGGAGTAATACTGCAGTTTGTAATCCACGTCGGCGATGTAGTTGTTCTCGCCGGAGTTGTTGTTCAGCGGCTTGTTGCCGAGCTGCGGTGTGGCACCCCAGACGTTCTTGTCGCCGCCGGGCGTGGTCACGTCGATAATACGTGCCGTGGTGTTCTTGTTCGGGATCGTCGGATCCAGTCCGCCGGTATTCATTCCGTCTGCGACGACGAGATACTTCTTCCCGTATTCAGGCAGCTCGAAAAAGCGGACCTGTCCTGAGGCACCGGTCAGCGATGTTGACAGCGAGCGGTTACCGGTCGCGTTCTGGTTGTAGGTCTGCGGCCAGGGATCGGTCGCATCCTGCACGTGTGTGGCCGCAGTGGTAAGACGCGGATTCGAATCCATCCACACGTCATGAACGAGCGTGTTCGCCGTACCGGCGACGCCGTGTGATGCGAGACCCGAGTTCGAGTTCACCAGGCGCACGGCGAGGCGGTAATCGAGCTTATAGCTGCCCGCATCGGAAGCCGGACGCTGGTTCTCGGGACGGCGGTCCTGCATGATGACGTTCACTTCGTCGTTCCAGGTCGGCTGTGTCGGCCACGAACCGCCGGATACATAGATGCGCACCGAGTCGACCATGTAGGGATCATCGTCGGGGGGATAGAACATCGCACGCTTGCCTATGACGTCGAATGCGTCACCCCAGCGCGTGTAGCTCATCTCGCTGTCGCCGAAAGCACCGATCGCGGTTCCTGCCAGGTTGAGCGTCGCATACGCGAGCCTCGGCGTGGCGGTGGGGGTGTCCCAGCGCCAGACGCGGAACGCGCTCTGAGCGAGATACACCGGGTCGCACTGTCCGTTCGGCAGGCGGATGCAGATACCCCAGATCGGAACAACGAGGTTGCCGGCGAAGATACGCCCCTCGTCGTCGAGGTCGATCTTGTATAGACTGTAGGTGTTCTGTGAATACCCACGGTAATACTGAATGCCGCCCGGCCCCCATGCCACGGAGTCGATCGGAACGGGAAGCTCACCACCGAGCCCGCTCCTGTTCGAGTGAGCGGAGCGGCCGACATCGGTCGCCAGCTGGCCGGTCATTGCCTTCCAGGCCCAGATGCGGGGATCCTGATAAAAAGAGACGCCGCCGACCACCGTCGTGTGCGGATTGATGATGTATACCACGTCTCTCCACTTGTCGTACGCGAGGCCGGTGAAGGACCTGGATGGCACCATCCAGTACAGCCAGTGATTTGTCTGTGAGATCGGGGGTGGGACGTTGCGCCACAGCTCCTCCCAGTCGATGTTCCCCTGCGCCTGCGCATCCTTCGGCAGCGCTGCGAACAACAGAGCGAGCATGAAGCCTGTCGTCAGTAGAAATTTCCTCATTGACTACTCCGTGTGATGATGATATGTGATGAAGATTCTGTTATCAGACCGAAATACAATGATTTACGGTTTTGGCCGGTTTATAAAACATACCGAAATCGTCAAGATCAGTCAAGGTGAAAACCACTGGAAAAACAGTGGAGCTGTACTGTATCGTCAGGTCATGTCGGCCGCTATGTCAAAAGACACGCCAGTATGACGAATGTTACAGGATTTTGGCTGTGTGCTGTCACAGAAGAGGGGAGATCCGTGTCCTTGATTGTGCGTGCCCCGAAGCCTGAAGGCACGGCAGCTCTGAACGCACCCGTATGTTCCACGTCCCGCGGTTCTCCGCCGCAGGACATCGCCCATATCCCGGAGGTCGCCATGAAACCCGTTCGCCTGATATTCCTGACGTTTCTGATCTCGCTTTTCGTCCATCCGCTGCAGGCCCAGGGAAATATCGACTGGGAGGAGCTGTGGCGGCATGCCCGTCCGCCGGGTCAGCAGTCCTTCCCCATGGCATGGATGAACGGGACGCTTGCATTCACCGGGCTCGCATATGATGAGATGCGTGACGTTGTGTATGTCGTGTCTCCGCATCAGGTCGCGTCGGGCACGGTAATGTGGAGCGAACCGCGCATTTTTGTTCTGGATGCGAATTCGGGAGGGCTGCGCAATGATCTCGGACGGTCGGCGCACCCGTCGCGCATGGGACTCGGCGGGGAACTCCCGGTGCCGCTCGATACGATGAATACGCCGCCGGGCGCCATGCTCGGCTTCGCGCAGAACAAGTTCGTGCTCTACAAGATCGATGTCGACGAGGAAGGACGGATCTACGCCTGCAATCTCGTCAATCCGCTGTGGGGCTCCTGCAGACAGAGCACCCCGGGTGGCCCGTGCGACCGTGATTATCTCGACCAGGGACCGTTTCGCGTCTGGCGATGGGACACGCCGACATCCACACCGGAGCTGATTTACGCGACGCTCGATACGAACGCCGCAATGATCGGCGATCCGCAATCGAGCGAGATGAGCACGGTGCGCTGGGGTGATGCGTTTGCCGTGACCGGCAAGCGCGGATGGTACACGCCGCCCGGCGGCGGACAGCCGGTGCAGCGCGACAGTGTACGCATCTACGTTTCCGGCGGCCAGTGGAATGCCGGCGGGGGATACAACTCCGAGGTCTGTGTGCTCGTCGAAGACACGCGTCCCCATGCGACGCGGCCCGACCGCGACGTGATGGGCGCGGGAAAGCTCTCGTTCCGTCTCGGAGTCACCATTCAGCTCCCCAATGCAGGGATGGCGGCCCACGGCATCGCGCCGGAACGACCGACGCTGACGCAGGGCGACCTGCACTGCAATCTCTGGGTCAACAGGAACGGCGGACTGGTCACGCGCATCGATGAGTTTCAGTCCGGCACGCAGCCGCTTCCGCAGACCCACACGGTGATGGTGACGGGGACGCAGTCGCTGTCGACGATACTGACCGGTCCTGCGGGAGCACTGTGCGGGTTCGACCTGGCCCCCTGGATCCCCGGCAGGAAATTCCTCAGCATGGCTGATGGAGTTCCGACGCTGATACCCCCTCCGGTGCAGCCGAACAACAACACAACCTCACGGATCGTCGATGTGGTCAATGGGCTTCGCGTCTGGGGCGCCACTCCACAGCTGGGATCCAACAATCACGAAACGATCGAACCGAACAATTTTGTCGCGGATATCGATATGCGCATTGAGCAGGCCACGCCAACTCCCGGTGTCACCATTCTCCATATCAATCATTTCGTGCTGATGTCGGATAACGGGATCGCCGGGTACCGCGGACGCCATTCCATTGTCGTGCCCGTGGAACTCAGCGCATTCAATGCGCGGAGGGTGGAGTCGGGCGTGCAGCTGCGCTGGCGCGTGGAGAGCGAGCAGCAGTCGCTGCTGTTCCGTGTGCTTCGGTCGGATGCGCGTGATGGTGCGTACCGGCAGATCGGTACGGTGGCGGCGCGGGGGACGACGAATGAAGTGGCATGGTACGAATTCACGGACAGATTTTCCGCGGGCATGCCGGCGACCGGCACGCTGTGGTATCGTCTCGAGGAAGTCGGCACGGACGGATCCGTGTCGCGCTTCCCGGCGGTGTCGGTGGAGTTGGGAAGGAGCTCCGCGGCACGGCGCATGACGGTGTTTCCCCGGCCGCTGGCCGCCGGCGCCCGCTCCGTTTCGATGCGGTGGGAGAGCCCGTCAGAACAGACCGTCACGCTGCGTCTCCATGACATGCTCGGGCGTGTGGTGGGCACACCGATGACGCGCTCCCTGCCGGCAGGCGGCAGTGTACTGACGCTTCCGCTGCCGGAGTTGGCTGCCGGTCAGTACATGCTGGAAGCGCGCGGCGCGGACGGTCCGCCGCAGCGCAGCCGCATCGTGGTACGGTAATTGGTTATTGGTTGGAGGACGGATTACCTGCTGTTCGGGATGCGTCCTGGCCAGGGGATGAATTCAGGCTGACCGGATCACCGGAGCGGAATCGGAGCTGGCAGGCAATCCGTCATTTCTGTGGGATTCTCATTCTTTGTACGGAGCGTCACTTATTGCACGACCACGCGCTCGACCTGCAGGGATGTTCCGCTGCGCAGCGTCACCATGTACACGCCCTGCGGCAGTATCCCCGCGTTGATGCGCATCAGGTGCGTGCCGGTTGTGATCCCGCCGTTGTGCAGTACATGCAGCTTTCGTCCAAGCAGATCGTATACGGCAACCGTGACATGTGCCGGCGAGGATGCCGATACGGGCACGATGAGTGTGCCGTCCTGCTGCGGCCGCCAGGGATTGGGATATGCCGCGTCGAGCCGGAGCGTACCCGGAGCAGGCGGGACGCGCTGCGCGATGCCAACGGTACGGTTCGACAATGACTTCAGCACGATGCCGCGCGGATCGACCATGATTTTCTTCACATCGTTTTCCGGAATCCCCTCGAAGCTGAACTCCTGGAATTCCTGGGCCTGCGTTTCGATGCGTCTCCGCAGCGTATCGTCATCGGTGGTCACGATTGCGACATCCAGCGGCATGGCGAAGAGCGGATAGTCTGCCGTGTCCTGTATCTGCAGCAGCTGCAGGCGCTGCGGATCGTCGCCGTCGCCGAGCACGCGCTGGGCGACGTACTGTGGCCATCCCGCGGCATACACCCACTGGTCGAAGAACCAGTCGAGCTCCCCGCCGTTATACTCTTCCATGACATCCTCGAGATCCTGCGAGGTGGCATTCCCGTATGCGTGCCGCTGACCGTAGGCGCGCAGTCCCTCAAAGAAACGTGCATCCCCCATGACATCGCGAAGCATGGCCATCACCGCGCCGCCCTTGTGATAAATCGTCGCCGGGTAGTTTGACGAGGGCAGGGCGCGCGGGAAATCGTAGAGCGGAAAAACGCCCTCGTTGCGCGTGTCGGAGATGCGGTAACGCTGCGCGGTCTGCCGCACGTAGTCGAGATAGGCCTCCTCGCCGCCGGTGTGTTCGGCGTACAGCATCTCGCTGTACACCGCGAATCCCTCGTTCAGCCAGGCGTCGCGGAAGTCGCGGCAGGTGACCCAGTCGCCCCACCACATGTGCGACAGTTCATGCGCGGCCGTGCTGGCGGCGTGCTCCCGGATATTGAACAGCTGCGCGGCATAGCTGATCATGGTCTGATGCTCCATCGATCCGATGGGCGTGATGCAGTAGCCGACCTTGTCGAAGGGATAGGCGCCGAAGCGAGATGTGAATGCCTCCATCATCGTCGGCACGGTATTGAAGAAATTGATGGCCCGGGCGGAGTCGGAGCGCGGGACGTAGTACTGCATGGGGATGCCGTTCCATTCGTCCTCGACCACGGCGTAATCGCTGATGGCGTAGGTGAAGAGGTAGGTCGCCGTGGGATGCGTCTCCACCCAGCGGAAGGCGGTGAAGCCGTCGCCCGTTGCGCTGCGCTCCTGCAGAAGCCCGGTGCCCGCGGCCGTCAGCCCCTCGGGCACTTCGTACGTGATGTCGAAGCGCGCCTTATCGGAGGGGATGTCGTTGCTCGGCAGCCAGTTGCGCATCAGCGACACCGATGGCGCAAGGAAGCCGACGCCCATGAAATACGTGACGTCACCCCAGTGGCAGCCGCCCCATGGCATCGCGCCGCCCTCGTTCCCCGGCGACCCGTGGTACAGCACGCGTACGGTGACCGAATCATTCGGCGCGAGCGGAGCCGGAAGCTCAATGGTGAGCAGCCGGTCGTCGTACCGATGCGTCACCGCGCTGCCGGCGATGGACACACCGTCGATGGTCATCGTGACCAGATCGAGACTGATCTCGTCGAGGTCGCCGCGGGCGGCATTGCGTACCGTGACGTAGGCATCGCCCTCGAGAAGTTTCTGCTCGATGTGGAAGCGCACGACGGCACGGTACTGCAGGACGTCGATGAGCATGGACTCCGCGGCGGCGGAAGTGGTGTATGTTGCGAACGCGAGGAGAAGGATGATGAGGCGGCGCATGGTTCAGTTCGTGGAGAGGTGAAGGGGTGAAGACGTAAAGCGTAAAGGCGTTAAGTGTAAAGGCGAAATGCGTAAAGCGTAATGGTGGTTGCCGTACCGATTTTTCCGGAAGGGTAGTACTGCCGGATGAGAATGTTCAATACGGAAATGTAACAAGGATCGGGGAAAAGGGCTACTGCGAATCCGCTTCGAACACCGAGTCGGGGATGCCCCTGTTGACGGAGTAATTACTGTAGCGGACGACAATACGGGCGGGTTTTTCTTTCTCCGCCGTATCACCGGTCTGCCGATTCATCCCCGGGCGACGGAAGCGCATCGGTGCATCCATCTCGACCTCGATGCGCGCGGGCAGCCAGTACGTGCCGTTCACCTGCGTGTATGTCATCGTGACCTGTGCGGATGAGCCGCGCTCGGGATCGATGTCGGCACGCAGAATCAGATCGCGCGCGGGATCGACGTACAGCATGACGCGCTGCAGGCGGATGGTATCGGAGCGCGCGAAAAGCCGGACCTTGACGCACTCGTGCCCGCGGATGGTCTCCTTCCCCTGGATGACCATGTCGTACTGATCCTTCTCGAACATCGTGGGACGAAACGCGACGGCATCGCGCGGGAGCATGGCGAATCCTTCACTCTCCACGTGCATTCGATCGGGCTTTTTGTAAAAAACCGTCGCCTTCATCTCGGGTACGCTGAGCCCTTTCATATCGACCTCGGCACGAAGATCCGCCCGGTAATCGTTGACGCGGTCGAACTGCTTCTGCACGCGGTCGATGAGCATAGCGGGGTCGGCCTGCTCCTGCGCCTGCAGAATGAACGTGCGAAGCAGGAGGCAGATCAGTGTTGTGAAGAAAGCGGAACGTGTCATGAGAGAATATCCTTTCTGCGGAAAATGGTCCAGGCGGCACCGGTAAAGATCAGGAAGAATACGGCGAGCATGCCCACGTCTTTCGCGATCGCCGCGATGTCGATGGCATCGTCGAACGCGCGCCGCCAGACGTCAGTGTATGTCGTGAACAGGTAGGGACGCAGGTTCTCGAAGAATTCGAAGGGGAGGTTGCCGAGGATGATGAAGAGGATGATCACGGCGAAGGAGCCGACGATCGGACCGATGGCGTTTTCGACAAAGGAGCTGAACAGCAGTCCGAGTGCGGCGACGACGCACATCGCCCAGCCGGCGAGGAAGTAGGAGAGGATGAAGCGCCACCACAGCTCGCCGCGCGCGATGATGGCGATGCCGTCCTCGCGGATGATGAACATGTCGCCGTGTCCGAAAAACAGCAGTCCGAGTCCGACACTCACGATGGCGAGGAAGAATACCAGTCCGTAGGTGTAGCCCACCGTGCCGACGGTTTTGACCGCGAAGATTCTATTGCGCGACGGGGGACGTGTCAGGAGGATACGGTATGTGCCGCTGGTGGCTTCGCCGGCCAGGATGTCGCCCGCGACGAGGAGGATGAGAAACGGGATGTGCACAAACAGCGAATTCATGACCATGTTGGAGACGAACCAGCCGTTGAACAGCGAACCGACGAACATGAAGTTCTGCTGGAGGCCGCGTGTCATGCCGTTGATCATGTCTTCACCGGCGAAGGACATGCCCCAGTAGACGAGGGGCACGAGTGCGCCGATGAGGCCGAAGCCGATGTAGGTGCGGAGCTTAAGGAAGATTTTGACGAGTTCGAGGCGAATCAGTGCCAGCATGCATCATCCTATCTTTGGTGCCTGCAGGGATCCCCGGGCGGAGTTGCGGAGACGGCGATCAGCCGCCCTGCCTCGCCGCGAGATTTTTCAGGTAGCCGACTTCATTTTCTTCGAGGTATCGCCAGCTGCCGCGCTTGAGTCCGCTGAGCGTGAGACCGGCGTAGGCAACCCGGTCGAGTTTACGGACGTCATAGCCGAGTGTTTCGAACATGCGGCGCACCTGCCGGTTGCGTCCTTCATGGAGGACGAGTCCGACCACGGTACTGTGCGGCGGATCGAGCACCTCTGCCTCGCAGGGAGCGGTTTTGCCGTCGTCGAGCTTCACGCCGGCGCGGAGGCGCTCGATATGCTGCGGCTTGATCTTCGATGCCACTTCGACGATGTAGGACTTGGCCACATGGAAGCGCGGATGCATCAGCACGTTGGCCAGGTCGCCATCGTTCGTCAGCAGCAGCGCGCCGGTGGTGTTGCGGTCCAGGCGTCCGACGGGATAGACGTGCATTTCTGCGGGAATCAGGTCCATCACCGTACGGCGGCCCTTCTCGTCGGATGTCGTGGTGATGCAGTCCTTGGGTTTGTTCAGCAGGATGTAGAACAGCTGTGCTTCGATATACACCGGCGTGCCGCGCACGCTGACTTCGTCGCGCTGTGGATTGACCTTGCTGCCGAGTTCGGTGACGACGCGGCCATTGACGCGCACCACGCCTTCGGCGATCAGCTCATCAGCCTTGCGCCGGGAGGCTACGCCCGCTTCAGCGAGGTATTTGTTGAGCCGGATTTCATCTTCCGCCTTCCGCACCGCGACGGTGCGTCGGCGCGGTTTCGACTTGCCTTTCCCGCGGTCCAGCCGCGCATGCGGACGTTTCCCGCCGCCCGCTGCGGATTTCCCTCGCGAAATCCCTCCGCCGCCCTTTCGCGGTTTCCTTGGTCCAGCCATCAGTTCCTTTCCTCATCATCGTTATTGTCGTTCTCGCTCTCGTCATCGCTCTCGCCATCGCTCTCGCTCCCATCAGTCCCGTCATGATCGAACTGAACGTGCAGAATGGGTGCGCCGGGTGATTTTTCCCTCGATACGGCCTCGGCCTCCCTGTCGTCATCGCGATCGTCCTCGCTTCGGCCTGCTCGGGATGACGTATCTCCGGCCTCGGCCTCCCCGTCGTCATCGCGATCGTCCTCGCTTCGGCCTGCTCGGGATGACGGGTCGTCGGACTCCGCATCCGGCTCCCCGCCTTCGTCCGCCTGCGGCGCACTACGGCGGGCTTTCGGCTGCTCCTCCTCTTCCTGTCGCAACTGCGCGGTGTCGAAGAGGCGCTCGAGCTCCTGCGAGGAGACGCGCGTCAGCTGCGCCGCTTTCTCGAGATCCATTTCCTCGATGGGATTGATCGCCAGTTCCTCCTCGGAGGAGAGGAGATCCTTGATCTCACGCGGTTTGGGAAGGTCGTTGATGCTGCTGAGACCGAAGTGCTTCAGGAAGGTCTTGGTCGTACCGTACAGCAGGGGCCGGCCAGGACTGTCTTCGCGTCCGACAATGGAGATCAGGTTGCGTTCCAGCAGCGACTTGACCACGTGCTCGGCGTTGACACCGCGAATGGCCTCGACGTCGGGTTTGCTGATGGGCTGCCGGAATGCGATGATGGAGAGCGTTTCGAGCGCGGACTGCGTCAGCCGGCGCCGCGACCGTTCGGCAAACAGTTTGCCGACCCACTGTCCGTATTCCCGCGTTGTCTGAAAGGCGAAACCGCCCGCCACATCCACGATGTGGAAGGAGCGGTTCTGCTCACTGTACTCGTCGTTCAGCCGGTCGATGGCACGCTTGACGCGCGTGATCGTCAGCCGCGGTTTCCGTTTGTGCTTCCCGGGCGCGTCTTCCTCCTCCGGCTTCGGATCTCTGTCCTCGTTGGGGGCGAGGACGTCCTTGATCTGGCGGAAGGTGAGCGGCTCGTCGGATGCGAAAATCAACGCCTCGATGATGCCGCGGAACTCCGCGTCATCATCCTCGAGATCGTCGTCCTCCACAGGCGTGTCGTCCTCCACAGGCGTGTCGTCCTCCACAGGCGTGTCGTCCTCATTCACAGGGGTGTCATCCGGGAGATCCCCGGCAGCTTCATCACGTTCGTGTTTCTGTTTTTCCTGCATCATACTTATTCTTTCGGAGAGCTCCCCCTGGCGGAGGCACCCCGCGAGGCCGGATCGCGGTCGGCGTGGGAGTAACTCTCCGCGTCGGCTTCCGCAAGCAATGCCGCATCCTGCTCAGGGGAATGGTCCTGAGTCAATTCTGTTTTGATGATGTCGAAGTCGTTGAACTGCGCGTGCAGTTCGACACGGATGCGTCGAGCGCGCATCAGTTCAAGCAGGGCGATGAAGGTCACGATGACCTGCACCTTCTCCTGCATGTCACGCAGGATCTCGCTGAAGTTGTAGCGCGTGCGGTCCTCGAAGCGCTTCATCAGCCAAAGCCCCTGCTCCTCGATCGTGTAGGGGATGGTGCGCACTTCGTGCACGGTCTTCTTCGGGATGTTTGTCATGGCCCGCTGGAAGGCCTTGATGAGCTGGTACATCGTGACGTCCTGCAGCGTGTCTTCATCCTCCTCCACCGGAGTCCTGCGGACGTCATACTTGAACAGGTTGCGGAAGTAGCGCTCGCGCTGCTCCAGCTCGAGCTGCTGCAGCTCCTGCGCGGATTCCTTGTAGCGCTTGTATTCGAGCAGACGCTGGGTCAGCTCGGCACGGGGATCGATTTCCTCCTCGCCTTCCTCGGTCTCCACCTTCGGCAGCAGCATGCGGGCCTTGATCTGCATGAGCGTCGCCGCCATGACGATGAATTCGCCCGCGAGCTCGAGATCCAGCATCTGCATGACGCGGATGTAGGAAAGAAACTCCTGCGTGATGTAGGCGATGGGGATGTTGTAGATGTCCAGCTCGTCGCGCTTGATGAAAAAGAGAAGGAGATCCAGCGGCCCCTCGAAATCCGGTATGCTGACCTTGAACGCGTTCACGGTTATCCCAGCTTCATTGCGTCGCGGACGGCGGACATGGTTTCCTGCGCGGTGGTGCGTGCGCGCGCTTCACCGTCGCGGAGGATCTCCTCGACGCGCTCCGGATGCTCTTCGTACTGCCGGCGTCGTTCGATATGCGGCGCGAGGAATTCACTGATCGCTGCGCCGCAGCGCTTCTTGCAATCTACGCAGCCGAGCGCACCGGACTCGCATCCCTCGCGAACCTCCGGCACGGCATCGGGATTGAATTTCTCATGGTACGTGAAGATCAGGCAGACGTCGGGACGGCCGGGATCGTTGCGCCGTACCTTCTTCACGTCGGTGGGAGCCTTTCGGAGTTTCTGTGCCACCTCTTCAGGGCCGTCGGACATCAGCAGCGCGTTGCCCATGGATTTGGACATTTTCTTGTCTTTGCCGTCGAGTCCGGGCAGACGTGCGAAACGCGTGAGTTTCGGCTCGGGCTCGGGGAAGACCTCGTCCCATGTGGTGTTGAAGCGGCGTGCGATCTCGCGGGTTATCTCCACATGCGAGAGCTGATCCTCACCCACCGGAACCAGGGCGCCGCGGTAGAGGAGGATGTCCGCGGCCTGCAGCACGGGATATCCGAGATGACCGTATGTGATGTGCTCGATCTCGAGGTCACGCACCTGCTCCTTGATCGAGGGATTGCGCTCGAGCCGGCTCTTCGTGATCAGCATGGAGAAGATCAGGTGCAGCTCGGTGTGTTCCTTGATCTGCGACTGGCGGAAGACGGGACTTCGAGCGGGATCGATGCCGCCGGCCAGCCAGTCGACCACCATGTCGATCGTGTTCTGATGGAGTTCCGACGTGTCGAGGCTGGTGGTGAGTGCGTGGTAGTCGGCCACCAGGTGGTAGTTATGATACTCCTCCTGCAGGGCGACCCAGTTCTCGAGCGCGCCGGTCCAGTGCCCGAGATGCAGTTTGCCCGTGGGACGCATGCCGCTGAGGATGGTTTTCTTGCTTTGCTGATTCATGCGCTTCTGTTTATTACGAAAGATACATTCCCATAAAGATATGAAACGGCGGCGCAGAGATGAAACGCCGTTTCCGCGATGAGACCGGAAGTCGGATGGAGCGTCAGGTCGGTGGGATGCCGCGACGGCGGCTCACATCATGAACAGGTACGGTTTCCACAGTTCGTCGACCGTATGGACCGAGTGCATGATGAAGGATACGTGGGAAGGGCGTCGCGGGACGCTGAGCAGCGCCATGCCGGCCCGTTCGGGTGAGCGGTTCCCCTTGCGGTTGTTACATGCGATGCATGCTGCCACCAGGTTGTCCCAGCTGTCCTTTCCGCCGCGTGACCGCGGGATGATGTGATCGACGGTGAGCGGCGCGGCGGTCGTTCCGCAGTACTGGCAGCGATGCCCGTCCCGGCGCAGGATATTCTTGCGCGAGAGCATGATCCCCTTGAAGGGAATGCGCTTGTACTTATTGAGGCGGATAACGCTGGGGAAGGGGTAGGCGCGCGAGACGCTGCGCAGCTTGCGGTGGACGTTCTCGACGACGATCTCGGCCTTCTGGAGATAGAGGAGGATGACAGCCTTCTGAACACTGCACACCAGCAGCGGTTCGTAACTCTGATTCAGCACGAGCACGCGACCGCCAATGCCGTTCCGTTGCTTCTCGAGTACTTCGAAGGCGTCCTCCGAAAGATGATCCAATAAAAAAATGTAGTGCACACGGCAATCAAAGGCAATGCCGTGACGGATGCCCCGTTGCTCAGGAACGCCGGAATGTGAAGAGTGCCCGCAGCTCACGAATTTCGGAGGGCTGGAAGAAGCCGCTGATCGCGAGGATGACACCGAACCCGATAAGAATGCAAATTTCCCAGGCGATCGAACCGAGCAGATCTGGTGCCGGCACGAGATACCAGCACAGTGCCGCGGCCGCGAGCGCGATGCCGATGCGCGCGAGTCGCCCGTATTCCCATGCGATGGGATAGATGCGACTGCTGGCGACGGCATAGATCAACGCGATGACGAAGTATGCTGAGAATGTCGCCGCAGCGCCGCCGTACATGCCCCAGACAGGAATGAGCAGGATATTTGTCAGGATATTGACCGCGGCACCGGCCGCGGTTGCATAGAGGATGTACGTTGTGCGTTTCTGAATGTACAGACCTGCATTGAGCACCTGCGCAATGCCGGCCCAGAGATAGCTGAAGAGAATGACGGGAACGATGCCGAGGCCTCCCCAGTATGCGGGATGAATCAGCCTGCGTCCGTCAGTGAAGGGAATGGGGATGCGTACCAGGTCGTCGATGAAAAGCGAGAGCGCAAGCACGACCACAGCGCCGAGCAGCACGAAATACGTCAGCACGCGGGCAAAGAGCGCCTTCGTTTCCTCGGCGTGTTCATCGTCGGCGGAAAGCTGCAGATAAAAGGGCTGCCAGGCATACCGAAAGACGGTGACCACCAGCATCATGAAGATGCCGAGTTTATAATTGGTCCCGTACACGCCGGCAGTGGCGGCATCGGTGAGTTTCAGCATAATGGGTTTGTCGATGATCTCGACGAGCATGATGGCGACCGCGCCCGGCATCGTGGGGAGGCCGTATGCCAGAAGCCGGCGCAGCAGCATGCGATCTGCGCCCGCACGCAGGCGGGATGTGATCACCGGCAGCAGCAGGAGCGTGGAGCTCGCGGAAGCGATGACGCCGGAGATGAAAATGAAGACAATGGATTCGCGGAGGACGGCGATGAAAAGGACGTTCAGCGCAACGTTGATGATGATGGATGTCAGTTTCACCGTGGCGAACCAGCGCGCGCGGTTTTCCATGCGCAGGGCGGCGAACGGAATCACGTTGACGGCGTCGAGCGCGATCATCCCCAGAGACAGCGGCAGAATGGCGTTCCATTCCGGTCGCAGTTCGAGCAATCCCTGCACCGGCGAGCGGAACAGCAGGACAACTGCCACGAGAATCACTGATGCGGCGGCAATGAAAAGAAGACTGCTGGCGAACACACGGTCGCGCTCCTGCGCGTTTTTCCCCGCGACGAATCGCATGTACGCCGGTTCGAGTCCGAACGTGAATACGCCGTTGAGAAAGGCGATGAAGGAATACACCACGATGACGATGCCGTACTCCCCCTGCGGGAGAAACTGCGTGTAAAACGGCACGAGCAGGAAGGTGATGAACCTTCCGAGAATGTTGCTCACACCGTACACGGCGGAATCGGTTGTCAGTTTCCGGAGCTGTTCCTTCACGTACCCAAGATAGCGAGAATCGCGGAAAAGTGGACATGCCTCGCTGACGGCAACAGACGCGGAGGCGGGTGCATTCATTGTGATGTGCTGCGTGCGGTGGTTTTTCCGCTCGATCGCTTTTGGTACATTGCAGCATGTACCATTGTGCAGATTGGACCGCATGAACATTCTCATCACCGGCGGCGCCGGTTTCATCGGATCGAGCATCGCAGACGCGTACCGCGAAGAAGGGCATGACCTTGTCATCGTCGACAATCTTTCCACCGGCGTGCTGGAGAACGTGCCGAAAGGAGCGGCCTTCTATCAGATGGATATCCGTGACGAAGGTCTGGCCGACATCGTCGCGGAACATGACATCGACATCATCAATCATCATGCCGCGCAGATCGATGTGCGGCGTTCCGTCGACGATCCCCGCTACGATCTTTCCGTCAATGTTCTCGGGTCGCTCAATGTGATCGAGGCCGGTCTGCGGCATGGAATCTCACGGATGATTTTCGCCAGTTCCGGCGGAGCCGGGTATGGAGAGCAGGAATATTTTCCCGCGGATGAACAGCACCCCATCGCCCCCTGCTCGCCGTATGGCATCACGAAAGTTACAGTGGAACGGTATCTGCATTATTTCCATCTTGTAGAAAATCTTCAGTACACCGTATTCCGCTACACAAATGTCTATGGACCGCGGCAGAATCCACATGGGGAGGCCGGTGTCGTGGCAATTTTCAGTGACAAGCTGCTCAGTGGCGATAATCCCGTCATCAACGGCGACGGGATGCAGACGCGCGACTATGTGTACGTGGACGACGTTGTGCGTGCAAATCTTCTCGCGCTGGGGATGGATGCGTCCGATACGTTCAATGTCAGCACCAATCGCGAAACAACGGTCAATGAGATCTTCCGTGTCCTCAATGTGGCAGCCGGTGAGCCCGCCGAGGAGATGCATGGTCCGGCGAAAACGGGTGAACAGCAGCGCAGTGTCTGTTCCTACGACAAGCTCATGAAGCAGACCGGCTGGAAGCCCGAGATCTCGATCGAAACGGGTCTGACGCGCACCATGGCATGGTTCCGCGACCGCTACGAGGAGCAGCGCTGATTTTCCCTGTTAATTCTCATGTGAATCATTCTCACTTGACGTGAAGATTATTCACTTCCACTGCGTGTGTACCGGATGGAAATCCCGGTTTTACAGGTGATACCGTCTATTGTCATCTTGGCATGATTTGTGAATATAATATCCTGATGCAGCTATGAACACCGTCCTTTTCCACCTGAATTGAAAAGCTTTTGCTGAGTACCTCGGAAACCGTCAAGGATCTGGAGACCATCGAAGGGCGTCGGCTTCTGCATGATTTTTATCATGACAGGCGCGTGAAGAATGCCCTGGAGCTCAAGACTCTGCTGGAATGCTGGAAACTTTCCCGGCAGGGGACGGATCTTCAGTTCGGTGACGGCCGCCGGATTCGCTTCGAAACGAACCTCGGTTTCAAACTCGGGACTCGCGTATTTCTCGAGGAAATCGTCGGGGTCTACTATTATAATTTCATTCAGGGACTGGTGTATTTCGGGGCCATGATCGTGCTGCTCACCGTGGCGCTGTACCTTGCGGGGTATTCGCTGTGGTATGCGATCGCAGGCCTCGCGCTTGAGGCACTGTTCCTGCTTTCCCTCGCCATCGTGACGGCATACAGCCGCAGTGAAGAAAGTACCGGGCAGGCCGGGGCGATCGGCCTGCAGGATAACCTGCTGAGCTCGATCAACACGTCCATCCACGAGATGACCAACGCTGTTTCCGACCTGTTCCGGTTGATCTCGCAGACCGATATCCGACAGGACGTTCTCCTCAGCCGTCTGACGGAGAGTCTCGGCAAGGTCAACAATGAAAACACCCGCCGCTACGCGGAAAAGCTCGAACAGACGAATGCGCTGCTTCGTGAGATGAACGAACTGACGCGCACACAGCTTCAGACGCTGCTTGAGCAGCAGCAGCAGAGTCTCCAGCAGACACGTCGCATGCTGTCCCTCCTCGATCAGAGTGAGGAACAATAATGTTCGCATCGATGGCATATGTCGCGCAGCCAGGCGCGGCGGAGGTCTGATGCGTGGCCCTGCGCAGGCGCGTGGATGTTTTCTTCATCCTCTATCTGACGGCGATCATTGGCTTCGTCGTCGTTTCAAAGGAACGCGATAAAAGCGACGAACGCATGCAGCAGCTCAACGAACGTATCATCCGCACGTTTCTTCCTCCGCTCCCCATGGCGGTCGAGCAGGATACCGTGCGCT
The DNA here is from genome assembly GCA_913061095.1 of uncultured Ignavibacteria bacterium. Classification (GTDB taxonomy): domain Bacteria; phylum Bacteroidota; class Ignavibacteria; order SZUA-365; family SZUA-365; genus BM516. Next base: position 4,209 of record CAJXVM010000021.1, on the reverse strand, counting down.
GGTATGTCGATGCCGACTCGAGCGGGATTGTCAGCGGTGATCTCCCGCTGTTCACCGGTAAGGTGTTCGTCCATGATATCGGCAGTGATGATGACGTGCAGCTGCGCCTGCACAGCAAGAAATTCAATGAACTCCTTACCTTTGAAGATATCGTGACCGTCGGGAACCGTACGGCCATCGGTCCCATCGAGAACAGGGTCGTATACTTTCCCGTGTCGGCGGTGTTTTCCCGCACCGGAATCTATCAGCTGAATTTCACCGCTGAGAGCCGGCGCGTGCACGAACTCGCGCCCGGCCGCTTCCGTTACAGGGATCTTCAATTTGACACGACTCTGGTGTCACGGGACATGGTACACAGACTCGAGCGTTCCGACATCGCGATGACGGTACGCGTCATCGATACCTCCGTGGAGAATGTCAAGACCCTCGAATCACTTCGGATGACGGTGGAACGACAGAACATCACTTCGGCGGTGGGTTTCGAAGAAGTCAACACGATCACGACGAATCTCGGCTGGTCGGATCCGCGGGTGGAGATCACCTGTGGTGGCGGCCGCCTCGAGCGACTGCCGGGCGACGACCGCTCTGTCATGTACCGCTGGGCACAGACGGTCACGCCGTTGCCCGACACGATATGCATCGAGGCCCGTCTGCAGCGCAAGGCCGGCGGCAAGGATATTGCCAGAGGTCGATTCACGGTGTCCGGGGTGCAGCCGTTTCTCCGCACGCCGCTGATCTCGACGCTGTATGCCGGCGAGGATCTGGACCTTGACATTGCCGTGGAAGGACTCGAAGATGAGGAGCGCTATTCCTGGACGCTTTCGGAGGATGCCGGTGGCGGTGACCTCATAGAGAAGTCGCGTGGTCGGCGTCCACGGGTGCAGTACCGGATCCCGAACTCCTTTGACGGGAAACGGCTCATTGTCGATGCCCGATACGACGGACGCCCGTACCGCTGGATATCCTCGCGCAGCAACGCGGCGGGGAGGTCACATTTCGTGCTGTCTGTTCTGCAGCCCCCGATACAGATCGGTCTCGATCTGCCCGCCAGCGCCTCGGTCATGGAGACCTTCCGCTTCTCCGCCTCGCGGTATACGGACCCACGCTTCCGCGGAGAACAACCGGTCGACAGACTGTCGGATGTTCGTGTCGAGCTGTTCGACGAGGAACGCAATCTCATTCGCACGGATGTCTCCATGGTCCGCAAGGGCGAGTTCACATTTGTCATTCAGGACAAGGACCTGATTCGACCGGAAGGCGAGCGCGTGATCGTTCGGGTGCAAGCCGCCGAAGCGTCTATCCAGGAAACGATGAGGCTGACCCGATGAGCACTGTGCCAAATACTGTGCCGGCGGGAGTTGCATCATATGTGCAATTTGTGCCAAGTTATGAAATTGGAGCTTCGGACAGTACCCTCCGCTTCGTTTCTTCGCATCAGTACCGTCCCGGCACCCCCGGCCCGGAGAAATCTGATTATTACTACAGCATTCTACATAGCCAAATTAACTGTGTCCCGCTCTATGCGGAGACCGCTCATCCTATGTCTTGTTAGGAGGATACCCTTATGAAGAGAAGTGGATTCATTCGCCACATGATGTTCGGTACACTGCTCGTTGCCGTTCTGTTCGCGTTTGCAGCGCCCATCGCAACGGCGCAGCACAGCGGCGAAGACATGAAAACGCTCGAAGAAATGAAGCGTTTTCTGCGCGACGAGGGTCGGGGACGTGATCTCAGTCAGCTGACTCATACCGAACTCGAAACCATTCGCGAATCTCCCGGTGGATATTTTGCAAATCTGTTCAACACCGAGTTTGTGTTCAAAATCGGGAACTCGACCTTCATCCTGAACATGTTTGCGATCAACCTGGTGATTCTGATTGCCTTTGTCGTCGTCATCTTCTTCTTCACTCCTATCGGACTGTTCCTCTTCCGCGGCAGTTTGCACGCCTTTGTGGGAGCGGTTCTCAAGGGTACCGGGTTATCCAACAAGTTCGGTGAGCATCTCATGAAGGAGCCGAAGAAATGGCTGCAGCGCGAGAAGAGCGTCCGTCAGGCCTTCGCGCTGTACATGCACAACGAATTCATTCCCGAGTACAAGAACAATATCACGGCCATTGCGTTCATTGGTACGGCCTTCCTGATCCTCAACATTGGTCTCCGCGGTGTGAAGTTCATGACCGCGCATCAGCCTGACCTGATCGTCATCGCCATCGCCGTCGAAATCACCGTGCTTCTTCTGCTCGGTCTGACGACGTGGTACGAGAAGGAAGAGGAAGAGGAAGCCGGCGCCGGTGCAGGCATGCCCGGCAAGCAACTGACCCTCGCCGAAGTCGAGCGGCGCCTCGATGCGCTCAAAGACGAGCTCGAGACCTCTGTCCGTTCCGAATCCGGCATGCGTCAGTAAGCAGTCCACGCATGAACGCCACCAAGTCATAAGGAGGAGTATTCACTATGGCACAAACTGCCGATGTCTATAAGAAATATCAGGTGTACTTCTTCCTGTATCTGGCTGTGATATGCGAGCTGCTCATCATCATCGTCGAGCGCGATGATGCGGAGGCAGACCTGCTGATGCAACAGCGGATGCTGGAAGAAAAGAACCGTAAAATCATTCTTGAGCTGCTGAAGAACATGCCGGCCGTTGCTGCGGCGGGCGACAACCAGCTCAAGGTCGGTGAAGAGCGCAAGTTCACCATTAATGTCAAGGGTCTCGGTGAGCAGGACGAAGTCACCACGCCGCCCGAGGTGAAGGTGTTCAAGGATGGCACCGAGGTCGAAACGCTGCGCTATCCCGAGCAGATCCAGGATTCCGTCGTCCACGGCGCCACCGGCGAGCGGCTGTACCGCTTTACCTGGAAGGCGGACAACGGGGCCGGCACCTATGAACTCTGGGTCGAGGCCGGGACGAACCGCGTGTCACTCACGCCGGATATCGAGGAAGGCAAGGCCAAGATCAAGGTCGGTACCCTCGAGTTCTCCCGTGATGAAATCCGAACGGCTCTCGATTCCGATCCGGACCTGAAGGGAACGCCGGTTGAGCACTTCATCGAACAGAGTGAAAACCTCAATCCCGACAAGTTCATCGTCGAGGTCGTCTCCGAGGAATACGATCAGCTGCAGATCCAGGCGGATCCAATCATTACGGCGGTCGGATTCCCCACGTTCAACGAGGTCAAGGTACGCGGCACGACGGTGGACAAGGTTACCAATATGAACGTAGTAGGGGGTGGAATTGCGCTTGGCCCAACAAATGAACGCAATCCATATTCCAGCGAAGATCCTGAACGTGGTAGATGGGTATGGTCGAATACCTTTAACGAGCCGGGGACCTATACGATCACGGTCGATGCGCGGGACAACCGCCAGGCCGGTCCGAAGAGTGTTTCACGGCCGAAAACCTTCGACGTGGAAGTCAAGCGGCCGTTCCTGAGCCGCAATAAGCCCGGCGGCGCCTTTGCCGGCGAGCTGTTCGAAATGTACGTCAACGTCGCGGGTCTTGAAGATGTCGGTTCCTACAGCTGGACGATCGAGATGGATGGCAACGAGGTAGAAAGTGGCACTGGCAACGTTGTCAAGTACATGGTGCCGGAGGATGCTTTGGGTCAATCGATGACCATATCTTCCAAATATAGGGGTCGAGTATATCAAGTATTGCTTGACTCAACTGCCGAGAACTTGACAACCTCTGAATTCCTTTTCAGTGTTAGCGCACCAGTAGATCGCCTGGTTGCGGAGAATTGGCAGAGAGGTCAGGAATACGCGATCAACCAGGAGTTCAGCTTCATTGCTGCTCGATGTGGTAGGTGTATTGGGGCAAATATCGAAAACATACCCCCCTCAGAAATTCGAATAGAGGTTGAATCAGCGGATGGTCAAGATTTGCTTGACGAAGTTGTACCACTTGAGACAACTAATCCAACAAATGGGAACCATCGAGGTACGAGCGTGAAGTTCTATCTCAGTGGAAGAGTATCCTCTGATGGCACTGATGCTACAATCTCAATTCGATATGGCAATATTAATCAGAGGTGGCCCATCAGGGTCTATCAACCAGATTGATCATTTCTGCCTACGATTGAGTTTAGAAGTTGAACTACATATTCGATCATAGAGGTACATTCATGAGCAAACACATTTTACGTGCCTTCCTCGTTGTGGCGCTCGTTGCAGGCCTCCTGCCCCAGCTCTCCGCCCAGACGGACCGTCAGG
>CAJXVM010000020.1 GCA_913061095.1 uncultured Ignavibacteria bacterium | reverse complement strand
GGCGCGTGCGGGATACGGAAATCCATGAATCCCCCGCGCTCCTCGAGCGGCGAGACGGAATTCACCGTCACCTCGCACTCGCTTTCCCCGGATGCGTGGGTTTCCACTTCACCCGCTTCGCCCTTCATGCCCTGTCCGGCATCGCTGAGCGCGGCGGCGGCCCGTTTCTTGAAGCGGTCGGGACTGAACACCATGCTGCTGACACCGTCAACGCGCACGCGCGTGCTGCCGCTGACCATCAGCTCGTCGCTGATCGTCCATTCCGAGGTGGTGGACGCCTCGGTGACGGACTTCCCCGTTTGATACGGAGTCGGCTCGAGTTTGTCGTGCTCAAGCGGCAGGTAGAATCCACGGAAGCGCGCGGGTGACGGACCGTCCTGGTGCTCGCTGACCGGATCGAGCACGAGCTGTTTTTCATGCCCGAGGTTCAGGCACATTACCGCCGGGTGCGGGTAGAGATGCAGACAGGGAAGCTCCGGCTGCGGCTGCGCCTTGAATGTATCGATGAAGCCGTCTTCGGTTTCCGTTCTCTCGATCTTCATACCGCGATTCACGATGTCATGACTGAACAGCACCGGAAACGCCTCGATGCCGGCGGCGCGGCACATCTGCGCGAGCAGCACGGCCCGGTCGAGCGAGGAGCCGACATTCGAGAGCACCGTTTCCGCCGGCGGACGCGCATGGAAACCGAGGATGTCGAGCGGACCGTTCATTCCCCCGATGCGCGTGGCGACCCAGCGGCGCAGCTCGAGCGCGCGCGCGAGCATGTCGGGGACCTCGGCCTGCACGCGTTCCACCTCGGCCATCGCCGGAGCGGGCAGCGGCGCATCCTGGGTGCCGCCGAGCACGTGCGGCGGCAGTGCGTCGTATCCGACCGTGGAGAAATACAGCACCGGCGCGTAATGGCTGAGCGGCGGCTGGGCTTCCTCGTCTTCGATCATCGGGATGTGATTCCGCTCCCAGGTGTACACCGTGTACTCCCCATCCTCCGTCACAGTGACCGGCGTGTCATCACGCGCGAACGCCCACGCAAGATCGGTTCCTCTCGGGACCTTGATCCGGATGAACATGTGCACGATGTGCTCGCGTTCACCACAGCGCACGGCGCCCATCAGTCCGGGAAACATCCCGGGTTTCGTGGTGATTTTGTATGCGAAATCTACCACCGCCCCGGCCTCGATGCCCGTGTGCGTGACGACCATCTCTCTGAGATGCGTGAATGGCTCGCCCTCATGCGCGTAACGCGGAAGCACTTCATTGAATGCGTTGTAAGGCGATTCCACTTTCGTGCCGTCGCGCATCCTGGTGACCGAGCGCAGCACGTCGAGCTTCTGCCATGTCGGATTGTACGTGATGAAGGATTCTCCGTACGCGCGTGAGAAGGCAAACGGCGTGAGGAGTTTCAGTTTGTGCGCGTAGTTGTAGACCACGGTTCCGTCGGACTGCAGCACATACTCATGCAGAATGTCCTCGTAGACCGCATCGCAGGTGTCGGTGGCGTCCTCTTGCGCCTGCAGCGTGACGGAGGCGGCCAGGAAGAGCAGTGCGGCGAGTGCAGTGCGAATGATCATGGCGTCCTCCTTACTTGCTGAGAATGACAGGTGAATCGGCGAGGCGCGCGCGTGCGCGGAGAGCGGCGCGGAATTCCGGCCAGTCCTCCGCCTCATAGACGCGCTTCTCCATCCGGTGCGTTGCGCTGAAGCGCAGTGTGCTTCCGGTCAGAGTTACGCCGCCGTCGAAGCTGGCAGCGTCACCCTCGAGATGCGCCTTCTCCGGCAGCAGTACCGCCTTCATTTCCGCCGGCAGCGTGATGGTCTCTTCAATCTTGACAAGACGCGAGGAGCGCTGGCGGAAGCCGTAGCGCTTCACCTCCTGCGAAAGATTCGTGGCCATCTCGGGCGTGTGATAATAATTCGCGAAGGGATTCTTCGCGAGCATCGGCGTAAGGATATACTGACCGTCCGCCACGCGCGCGAAATGCGGGATGCGGTATTCCAGCGTTACCTTGAAGGGTTTGCTCAGGTCGTACACGCCGCCGATATGCCCGTCGACGATTTCCGCGGATGGGTATTCGGCTGCAAGCAGCTGCGTATAGATATCCTCCCAGGATGAGCGGTGGCTGCGTGTGAACAGGCGGCGCATGAGCGCGTCAGTCTGTCCCTCCGCCTCGATGGTCACCGTGCCGGTGAGCGTGCCGTCTTCCGCGAGCACGGCCTCGTTGCGCGCCTTCCAGTAATGGTTTTCCGCGGGAGAGATCGGTGTTGTCATGACATCGGCGCCACCGGGGATGCCGAGCAGGTACTGCTGCTGCTGCTCCGCGGATGACCACATTTCCCGCGCTCCCGGAATCCAGGTCGGGTCGAGCAGCATCCAGTCGCCGTTCGAACGTTTGACCACGGTCACGCTGTGATTGAACTGGTCGGCGGGGATGCGGTCGATGCGCGATCCGGCCATGGTCATCGCCGGGTAGGATTCAAATCCGGCGGCACGAAGCATGGTCACGAGCATGCCGGCCTTGTCCTTGCAAACGCCGCAGCGATCGGCGAACGTCATCTCGCCGGTGTGCAGCGTGTATCCCTCGCCCTCGCCCATGGAAATGCCGGAGTAGCGGATTTCCTCGGCCACCCAGTGATTGAGGATGGCGATTTTCTCGAGTTCGTCGGTCACGCCCTCGAGAAGCTCATCGGTTTTTTCCTGCACTTCGGGCGTCACTTCAAAACTGCCGAAATCCTCGTTGACGCCGTGGAACCAGGTCGCTTTGGCGTACCAGTCCGGCGACGTGCTCATCAGCAGTTTCGGTGCAACGTCGGACGGCGCGACCATGTCGGGTTCGCGCTGCAGCGGTGTGATACCGCGCTTGTACCAGCAATACGTGATCTTTCCCGGACGCGTGTACATTCCGGCCGTTGGATGCAGTTCGTCTGCCGGCGTCGGATGCTGCTTCGCGGAGGGATTGACCTGCACGTTCACGCGGTGGTCGAATCGCGGATGGAAATGCACGTACGAGGTCAGCTCGCCGTTGTAGATTTCGTACTGCAGCGGTTTGTCCTCGGGAACGAGCACGCGATATACTTTTTCCTCAACGGGAACCGACGACCAGAATTCCACGATGTCGTAGAAATGTCCCTTCATGGGGGGAACAAAGCGGCTGTCGTCATCCTCATCGCGCAGCAGCGCATAGGTAAAGCCTTTGCGGCGGGCGAGGGTTTCCACAGCGTCGCCGGGCTCGAGCCAGCCGACGGGCACCATTTTTTCGCGCGCGCCCCAGTAGATGGCGCGGGCGGGAGCGGCATAATCCCTGACACGTTCCAGCGGCACCGTTTCCACGCTGCCGTCACTGCGGTAAATGCGTACGCGCAGCACTTCCACATCCGCCGAGAGGGGGTCGTAGCCGTAGATGACATGCCGCAGGTCGCGAGCGCCTTTCGCCGTCAGCACCCTGACCAGGCGGTGCATGCGCACGTGGCTCAGTCCGCTGTCCTCGACATCCACATCGGTACTGTCATAGACGACGACGATATCCGCCCCGGGATACATATCGGAATCCCCGGTCGCGAGGAGTCGCGCCCGGTTCTCATCCTGCTGCGCTTGTGCCAGCGTCCATGCCGGCAGCAACAGCAACATCGTGATCAGAATTCTGCTGGTTCGTTCCTTCATACGTATTCTCGTTGTTTCGGGATACAACTCTCTGATTCAGATTGCTGAATTATAGCAAAATTCGCGAAGGGGTGGAAATGCGAGGCAGGGTGCTGCCTGCGCAAGGGAGAGTGCGCCGCGCCGGGGTTTCCGCGCCGGGGTTTCCGCGCCGGGGTTTCCGCGGCGGGGTTTCCGCGGCGTCACCTGCGGGACAGTCCCGTGAGGACGTATCGTTCAGGATGTCAGGTACGCACAAAAAAAAAGCGGTCCCGCATGGGGACCGCTGCAACACTTGATATCGAAAAGGATCAGCGCGAGTAATACTCGATGACGAGCGGGAATTCGCAGATCACGGGGATGTTCTCGCGCTCGGGCGCGGAGAGCAGCGTGATCGAAAGCTCGGGCTTGGAGATCGAGACGTACTCGGGCGGACGCGACGACTTAACGGCGTCGTTGAACATCGGGATCTTGCGGCTTTTCTGGCGCACGCTCACCACGTCGTTGACCTTGACATGGTAGGACGGAATGTTCACGCGCTTGCCGTTCACTTCGATGTGTCCGTGCGTGACATACTGGCGTGCCGCGAAAATCGAGCGGGCGAGTCCGCCGCGGTACACGATGGCATCGAGGCGTGTCTCCAGCGCGGTGGCCAGGTTCTCGGCGGTGTTGCCCGTCTTCTGCGCGGCTTTCTTATAATAATTCAGCATCTGCTTTTCGCTGATATTGTACTGCCAGCGCAGTCTCTGCTTTTCGACAAGCTGACGCTTGTAGTCGGACATTTTCTGGCGGCGGTTGCGCGACAGACCGTGAGCGCCGGGGGGATGCGGCTTGCGCTCCATGTACTTGGACGCCTTGGGCGTCAGGGGTACGCCGAGCTGGCGTGAAAGCTTGATCTTCGGACCGTTATACTTCATACGTGTTTGCTCCGGTAGCCTCTTGTGCTTTGGAATCCTCTGTGATACATGAATTCGTAGTGCCGCGGTCCCGGCCGGAAACGGAATATTTGTTTCCGGTCAGGGCATTAGCAAATATAGAGCTGTAAAAGCAAAAATCAAAGCAATGATTCCCCGCAAACGGACAAAAATCCGGCACCGGCGATTACTGCAACATCCGGCAGGGTAATACCGTACCACACTGCCATGCAGCAGCCGGAACACATTTCGATACCGCAGGGACCTGTTCACATCCGCAGCCTTCTCGGCCGCGGGAAATCGGCCTATTCCTGGCTGGGCTCGCTCGGTGGCCGGGAGGTCGTCTGCAAGGTCATGCACAAGGAGGATTGTCCGTACTACTCATTCGAGGACGAAAAAACCCGTCTTGAGGAGCGCGATTATCATCATCTCCGCGATGCCGGGATTCCCGTCCCCGACCTGCTGTACATCGACCATGAAAACAATTTTCTCCTCAAGGAGTACATTCCGGGAATCACCGCCGATCGTCTGATCGCCGAGGGACTCCCGCCCCGACCGATTCTGTGGCAGCTGTTCGACATGGCATCTCGATGCCGGCAGCGCGGATGGAATATCGATTACTTCCCGACGAATTTTGTGATCAGCGGGGAGCGGTTGTATTATGTGGATTATGAAGTGAATCCGTATGATGCGCGATGGAGCCTGGAACAATGGGGACTCTACTACTGGGCCAATATCGCCGGCATGCGCGCGATGATCGCCGGTGGCTCAATGGCGCTGCTGAACACCTCGCCGGACAGCGGCATGCCGATCAGGGAGCCGTTCGAAGCGCTGCTGCGCTGCTGGAGAGAAGAATACAGATAACAGGAGGTACCCATGAACACGAATGAACCTGACGACCGGAATACCGCGAAACCGAATGCAGATCCTTCACAGGGTGCGGACGGGAGCGCTGCTCCGGGAATGACGCCGCCACATCCGGGAAGCGAGCAGACCGGAACGCTCGCGGGAGAACAGCTCGCCTCGCACGAGGCCTACAAGCGCCAGCATGACGAAAAAGCCTGGGCGATGCTCTGCCATCTTTCCGTTTTTTCCTCCTTCCTCATTCCCTTTGGAAATATCTTCGGTCCGCTGATCGTCTGGCTGATCAAACGCGAGGAATTCTCGCTCGTCAACGACCAGGGCAAGGAGTCATTGAATTTCCAGATCAGCATGACCATTTATTCGATCATTCTCGTCGTTGTAGGGATTGTCAGCGCGCTCGGACTTGCCGCCGGGGACACCGAACGCTCGGTGATCATCTCCATGATCGTCGCGGTCGCCGGACTGTTGCTCATCGCACTGATCGCGTTCATCTTTGTGATCGTCGCATCCGTGAAAAGCTACCAGGGCGAACGTTACCGCTATCCGCTGACGATACGGTTTATCAGCTGAAAACCGTCAATCCAGCCTTTTCATCCTCCGAAACATCATTTTAGGCTATGTTAAAATATTTTTTAGTATAGCCTAAAACGTATTCCTGGCATATTCGCACTGATGATCCGCCCTGTCTTTTTGTGATTTCCGTTCACCGGTGTATTTTATATTTCTGATACCCAGTATCTGAAATGTTTTCCGGGACCGTCAGGCGCATGGCATGCAACAGGCACGTGCAAGGCGTCCTGATTGCCTCCTCCCTATTCGGTCTCACTCTACGGCACTGCAGAAGCGCACATGGAGCATATACGCAATTATATCAACGGGGAGCTGGTCGATCCGCGCTCAGGGGTATGGCTTCCCTCATTCGAACCGGCGACGGGTGCAGTGCACGTACGCGTGCCCGATTCCGGCGTGGCGGATGTCAACGCTGCTGCCGAGTCCGCCGCAGCCGCCTTCCCGCAGTGGTCCAAAACACCTGCGGAGGAACGGTCCCGCCTGCTGCTGCGCATCGCGGAATTGATCGAGCGGCGCGCGAACGAGCTGGCCGCCGACGAATCCCGTGACAACGGCAAACCCCTGCGGCTCGCGCGGGCAGTGGATATCCCGCGCGCGGCGAAGAACTTCCGCTTCTTCGCAACCGCCATCCTGCACTCCTCCACCGATGCCCACGCCACCGATGCAACGGCCGTCAATTACACCCTGCGACAGCCCATCGGTGTTGCCGGATGCATATCGCCATGGAATCTTCCGCTCTATCTGTTCACGTGGAAAATTGCTCCCGCGCTTGCCGCCGGGAATACGGTGGTGGCGAAACCCTCGGAGATAACGCCGCTGACAGCACACCGCCTGGCGGAGATCTGCATCGAAGCCGGACTTCCGCGCGGCGTGCTCAATATCGTGCATGGCACGGGCGCGGACGTCGGTGAGGCCATCACGAAGCACCCCGGCATCCCGGCGATTTCCTTCACCGGTGGTACGCATACGGGAGCGCGCATCGCGCGCACTGCCGCTCCGATGTTCAAGAAGCTATCGCTCGAACTCGGCGGAAAGAATCCGACGATCATATTCGCGGACTGCGACTTCGACGCCACACTCGACACCGTGGTACGGTCGGCATTCTCGAATCAGGGGGAAATCTGCCTGTGCGGATCCCGTATTTTCATCGAGCGTCCGCTCTACAGCCGCTTCCGCGACGCGTTCGTCCAGCGCGTCTCGGCTCTGCGCGTGGGCGATCCTCTCGACGAGAAAACCGACCAGGGCGCGCTCGTCTCGGAGCAGCATCTCGAAAAGGTGCTCGGGTACGTAGCCCTCGCGCGGGAAGAAGGCGGTACGGTGCTCTGTGGCGGGGAACGCGTGGCGCTCAACGGACGCTGCAGGGAGGGCTGGTTCATGTCGCCCGCCGTCATCGAAGGACTCCCCTTCTCCTGCCGCACGAATCAGGAGGAAATATTCGGTCCTGTCGCGACACTCATGCCCTTCGACGACGAAGAGGAGGTGACTTCCATGGCGAACAGTACCCCCTACGGACTCGCTGCCTCGATCTGGACCTCCGACCTGTCACGCGCACACAATATGGCCGCGCGCCTGCACTCCGGCATCGTCTGGATCAACTGCTGGATGCTGCGCGACCTGCGCACGCCCTTCGGCGGCATGAAACAGTCGGGTATCGGCCGCGAGGGCGGCTGGGAGGCCCTGCATTTCTTTACCGAAGCAAAGAACATCTGTGTAAAACTATAGAGTGGCAGCATGAGCGGAGAGACATCACGCGACACGCATTCGACAATCCCCGGCAGCGGCGCTGACGCGGACAGTGACATCGTGGAATCCCGCCGGGCGCCCGAACCGGTCGGACTCTATCCGCACGCTCGGCGCGTGGGGAACCTGCTCTTCCTCTCCGGTGTCGGTCCCCGCGAACGCGGCAGCAAAAGCATTCCCGGCGTGCAGCTGAACGCGGACGGTGAGGTGGTCTCGTACGACATCGAAGCCCAGTGCCATTCCGTGTTCCGCAATGTGCGCGCGATTCTCGAGGAGTCCGGTTCCGACTGGAGCAGGCTCGTGGACGTGACGGTATTCCTTACCGACATGAAGAGAGACTTCGAAATCTATAACCGTGTGTATGCGGAGTATTTCCGTGACAACCGTCCCTGCCGCACCACCGTGGAGATCAATGCGCTCCCGACACCGATCGCCATCGAACTCAAATGCATCGCCACGATCTGATATTCGCCGGAAGCGGAGCATCGCCGGAAGCGGAGCATTAGCGGAAACGGAAGATCACCGGCAGCTAAAAATTTTAATCATCCGAACATCGCCACCATCCCGAGAAAGGACAGGTCATGTACACATACAATGGCATCAACTTCAAACAGTGGATCGATGAACACCGCCATCTGCTCAAACCTCCCGTGGGAAACCAGATGGTGTTCGAGGACGCCGAATTCATCGTCATGGTAATCGGGGGACCGAACGCGCGGAAGGATTTCCATTTCAACGAGGGCGAGGAATTCTTCTACCAGGTCGAGGGTGACATCACACTGCGCATCATGGAGAACGGAACCACACGCGACATCCCGATCCGCGAAGGCGAGATCTTTCTCCTCCCCGCCCGTGTGCCGCATTCCCCGCAGCGTCCCGCAGAGACCGTCGGACTCGTCATCGAGCGCAAGCGCCATGAAGGAGAACTTGACGGTTTCATGTGGTTCTGCGAATCCTGCGGCGAGAAACTGTACGAGGAGTTCTTCCAGTTGAAGAACATCGTCACGCAGCTGCCGCCCATCATGGAGCGTTTTTTCTCTTCGGAACAACACCGCAGCTGCACGCACTGCGGTGTCGTGATGGCCCGACCGTCTTGAGGTGTTCGTAACCGCACGCACTGCGAGCGTGCGGACATGCGAGTCCCGCCGTTGATCCGGCAGTGCAGCAAAACCCTATTCATTTCACCAATACGCCTGCATCATGTTCAAAGTCGACGTTCACACACACATTCTTCCGCCGTCCTGGCCCGACCTCGACGTCCGCTTCGGATGCAGCGGCTTCCCTTCCTTCGAAGCCCAGCCCGACGGCACGAAAAACATGATCGTCAACTGCAAGTGCTTCCGCACGTTTCAGCCCAATTCGTGGGATCCGGCGGTGCGTCTCGAGGACTGCGACCGCGACGGCGTCACCGTGCAGGTGCTCTCCACTGTCCCTATCATGTTCAGCTACTGGGCCGAGCCCGTGCATGCACTGGAACTGTCGAAGCTGCTCAACGATCACATCGCGGCGACAGTCGCGGAGCATCCCGCGCGTTTTGTCGGACTCGCCACGCTGCCCATGCAGGCACCGGATCTCGCCGTCGGGGAACTCGAGCGCGCGGTGAAGGAACTCGGTCTAGCCGGCGTGGAAATCGGCACGCATGTCAATGCGTGGAATCTCAACGAGCCGGCGCTCTTCCCCGTCTTCGAGGCGGCGGCAGAGCTGGGCGCGGCAGTGTTCGTCCATCCCTGGGACATGATGGGCAAGGACGACATGCGGCGCTACTGGCTGCCGTGGCTCGTGGGCATGCCCGCGGAATCCTCCCGGGCAATCTGTTCGATGATTTTCGGCGGCGTGCTCGAACGTCTCCCGGATCTGCGTGTGAATTTCGCGCACGGCGGCGGCGCCTTTCCCGCCACCATCGGACGCATCGAGCATGGTTTCGTCATGCGTCCGGACCTCGTGGCCATCGACAACGACGTCAATCCCCGCGCATATCTCGGCCGCTTCTGGATGGATTCCATCGTGCATGATCCGGCGATGCTGCGCTATATCGTCGATCTCGCCGGGGAGGATTTCATTACCATGGGATCCGACTACCCCTTCCCGCTCGGCGAGCTCGTGCCGGGGAAGCTCATCGAATCCATGGAGGATTTCACGCCAGAGCGCAAGGCGAAGCTCCTCGGGGAGAACGCGCTGCGCTGGCTGAACATCGATCGCAGGAGGTTTGCCGCATGAACGCCCGCATCCGCATCGGTGAGCGGGAATACACCGCGGATCTCGCCAACGGCCGCAGTATCGCCATCCCGCTGCACTTCGATGGTCCCCAGCCAAACGCATACGGCGTCCCGCGCGCGACTTCGCGGCATTACGAAGACGGCGGATTCATCGGGGACACGCGTCTCGGCGGCGGCTGCAATTTCGAGACCGTCACCCTGACGCCGCACTGCAACGGCACGCACACCGAGTGCGTTGGACACATCGCACATGAACGCATCGCGGTGGACAGCGTGCTGCAGCCGGGGCTGCTTCCCGCGATGATCGTCTCGGTAACACCGGAAGAAGCGATGCATTCGCCGGAATCCTACGCGCTGGTGAAGGAGGAAGAAGATCGCATCATCACGTCGGCCGCGCTGCAGCAGGCGCTCGCCGACGCCGACCCGGCATTCCTCGAGGCGCTGATCATCCGCACGCTGCCAAACGACCGCGCGAAACGCAGCCGGCAGTATGCGAACGAACCGGCTCCGTTTTTGAGCATCGAGGCCATGCACGCGGTCAACGCGCTCGGCGTCGAACACCTGCTCGCGGACATCCCCTCGCTCGACCGGGCCGGCGACGAAGGACGACTCAGCGCGCATCACCTCTTCTGGGAAGTCGAACAGGGCAGTCACGACGTGGATCCCGCGCGGCATTCCATGCGCACCGTCACCGAGCTGATCTACGTTCCCAACGGCATCCCCGACGGACGTTACCTGCTCGACCTCCAGATCGCGCCGTTCGTGGCCGATGCGGCGCCGAGCAGACCGGTGGTGTTCGGAGTGAGCGCAACTATTTGAAACATTCACGATTCAGATTCCATGACACCTCAAAAACCCGTTCATGATTCACAGTACGCAGCACAGATGGACGCTGACGATCCGCTGCGGCATTTCCGCGGGCAGTTTCACCTGCCGCTGACGCCGGAGGGTGAGCCGCAGATCTACTTCTGCGGAAATTCACTCGGTCTGCAGCCGAAGAATGCGAAGCAGTATGTCGAGGAGGAACTGCAGGACTGGGCCTCGCTCGGCGTGGAGGGACACTTCCGCGCCCGGCATCCCTGGATGCCGTATCACGAGCTGCTGCGCGAACAAACGGCGGCGCTTGTCGGCGCCCTCCCGCAGGAGGTCGTGGTCATGAATACACTGACCGTCAACCTGCATCTGCTCATGGTGAGCTTCTATCGTCCCACTCAGGAGCGCTGGCGCATCATCACCGAAGAGAAGGCCTTTCCTTCCGACCAGTACGCCGTCGCCTCGCAGGCCCGCTTCCACGGCTTCGATCCGGAGAATGCCATCGTGGAAATTCCGCTTGGTGAGGATGGACGTTTTTCCAGCGACACGATATTCGAGACCATCGATCGACACCGGGATGACGCGGCGCTGCTGCTGCTCGGCGGGGTGAACTACTACAACGGACAGTGTTTTGACATCGCTGGCATCACCGCCGCGGCGCGGGAAGCGGGCATCACGGTCGGTATGGACCTCGCGCATGCGGCCGGGAACGTGCCGCTGCGTCTTCACGACTGGGGTGTCGATTTCGCCGCATGGTGCTCGTACAAGTATCTCAATGGCGGTCCGGGCAGCACGGCCGCGTGCTTTGTGCACGAACGCTACGCCGAGCGTCCCGATCTCCCGCGTTTCGCCGGCTGGTGGGGCCACGACGCATCGACCCGTTTCGCAATGCCTCCGCATTTTCATCCCATGCCCGGCGCGGAGGGCTGGCAGCTGAGCAATCCCGCTATCCTTCCCCTCGCGGCCCTGCGCGCGTCGATGGATCAATTCGCCGCGGCCGGGATGGATCGTCTGCGCGAGAAAAGCCTGCAGCTGACCGGCTACATGGAATCGCTGCTTTTCGAGCGGGCGCATCCATCGTGGAGCATCCTTACACCCGGAGAACCGGAGCAGCGCGGCTGCCAGCTGTCGCTGCGCGTCCGCGAGGGCGGTCACGATCTCTTCCGTCATCTCGCGGCAGAGGGTGTTATCTGCGACTGGCGCGAGCCCGACGTCATCCGTGTGGCTCCCACGCCACTCTACAACACGTTCGATGAAGTACGGCGCTTCGCGGAAATCTTCCACGCATTCTTTGCCGACACGGACTGACAACGAGAACGGAGCAGCATCATGGCCGACCATCAGCAGCACATTCTTCTCGTCGGGGCCGGACTCGCCGGCTCGCTTCTGTCGGTGTATCTCGCGCAGCGGGGATTCGCCGTGGATGTCTTCGAGCGGCGTCCCGACATGCGGCATGCGCGCATCAGCGCGGGTCGCTCGATCAACCTCGCGCTGTCCACCCGCGGCATTCACGCGCTTCGGGAAGTCGGTCTCTCCGAGCAGATCATGGAGCTTGCCATTCCGATGCGCGGGCGGATGATGCATGCCGTGGACGGCACGCTGACCTTTCAGCCCTACGGCAGGGATGAGCGGGAAGTTATCTACTCTGTATCGCGCGGAGAACTGAACCGCCGCCTCATGGATCTCGCCGACGAGCATGAGCATGTGCACATGCATTTCCGGCAGCGCTGCGAGGGCATGGATTTTTCCATGGGCGCCGTTCAGTTTACCGACGAAGAGTCCGGGAAACCGTACTCCCGTAGCGGAGACACCGTGATTGCGACCGACGGCGCCGGTTCGCCCATTCGTATGGCAATGCAGCGCAAGGGGCGCTTCAATTTTTCGCAGGAGTATCTCGAACACGGGTACAAGGAACTCCATATTCCTCCCGCCGGAGACGGCACGCATCGTCTCGAGCGCAATGCGCTGCACATCTGGCCGCGCCGATCCTTCATGCTCATTGCGCTGCCGAATCCGGATGGAAGCTTTACCTGCACCCTGTTCCTCCAGCACGAGGGGGAAACGAGTTTCGCTTCACTGCACGACGCTGAGAGTGTCCGTATCTTTTTCGAGCGTGAATTCCCCGATGTCCTGCCACTGATGCCCACGCTCATCGAAGACTTCGAACACAATCCCACCGCTCCGCTGGGCACTGTACGCTGCTACCCCTGGCATGTGGGCGGGATGGCCGCGCTGCTGGGCGACGCCGCGCATGCCATCGTGCCATTCTACGGACAGGGCATGAACTGCGCGTTCGAGGACTGCACGGTACTCAATGAGGTCATCGGCGAGTTCGGAACAGACTGGGATCGCGTGTTTCATGTTTACCAGGAACGCCGGAAGGCCAATGCCGACGCCATCGCCGATCTTGCGCTGGAGAATTTCATCGAGATGCGCGACAGTGTTGCCGACGAGCGCTTCCTCTTTCAGAAGCAGGTCGGTCTCGCATGCGAGGAGCGATTCCCGGAGTACTTCATTCCGAAATACTCCATGGTCACCTTCCATCGCACACCGTACGCCGTCGCGCTTGAACGCGGACGTATTCAGCAGGAGATTCTCGAACAGATTACCGCCGGGTGCGAAACACTCGATGCGATCGATTTCAGCGCCGCGGAAGAGCTCATCCATTCCCGGCTGCGTCCCTACGCGGAAGACGCCATCGACATGAACTGACAGCAGAAAGGAACGCATGGACAAACCCTATCCACCGCTGTACTACTCGGAATACCTGGAACTCGACCGCCTGCTTGACAGCCAGCATCGAAAGAGCGAGGAATATGGCGATCCCGCGCACGATGAAATGCTGTTCATCATTGTGCACCAGGCCTACGAACTCTGGTTCAAGCAGGTTCTCTTCGAGATCGATTCAGTCATCGCGCTCCTTTCGGAGGATCCCGTGCAGGAGAGGCATATCGGTGTGTGCGTATCGCGCCTGCAGCGCGTCATCGAGATACAGAAGATCCTCATCGACCAGCTGCGCGTGCTCGAGACCATGACGCCGCTGGACTTCCTCGATTTCCGCGACTACCTTTTCCCCGCCTCGGGATTCCAGAGCATTCAGTTCCGCCTGGTGGAGATCAGGCTGGGACTGCAGTCCGACACGCGCCTGCGTTACAATCACGCCGCCTATCACAGCCGTGTGTCCGTGGAGCATCGCGATGCGCTCATCGCGGCGGAGCAGGAGACCTCGCTGTTCGCCGCCCTCGAGCACTGGCTCGAACGTACGCCCTTTCTCGAGTCCGATTCCTTCCGCTTCTGGGAGCGCTACCGTGCCGCGGTTCATGACATGCTCGAGCACGATCGGAGCGTCATCGAGGGGAACCCCACACTCAGCGATGAAGAGAAAGTGCAGCAGATCCACGAGCATGCCCGCACTGCCGAGCATTTCGACGCGATGTTTGATCCTGCAAAACACGCTGCGCTGCAGCAGGAGGGACAGCGCCGGCTGAGTCACCGCGCGACGCTGGCGGCCCTGTTCATCTCCCTCTACCGCGACCAACCGATACTCACCATGCCGCATCGTCTGCTGGCGTCGCTAGTAGATATTGATGAGCTGTTCACCACCTGGCGGTACCGCCACGCGCTGATGGTGCATCGCATGATCGGCACGAAGATCGGCACCGGCGGATCATCGGGATACCAGTATCTCAAGTCCACCGCCGAAAGTCACCGCATCTTCCGTGACCTGACAAATCTCTCGACGTTTCTCATACCGCGGCGTGTCCTGCCGACGCTGCCGGAGGATGTCCGGCGCCGGCTGGGCTTCGTTCATACAACCGATGCACCGTGACCCTGCAGCCTGAACGTCTCGATATACTGCTCGCGCAGGCAGCGGAACTGGTCCGCCTGCTGCTCAAGTCGTCGCAGCCGCCGCGCGCTCTGACATCCGAATTCCTTCACGGCCGGAAGCGATTCGATACCGCGGAGAAGGCGCTGATATCCTCCACGGCGCATCATGTGCTGCGCTGCTGGCGTCCCGCCGCTACCGCGGTGCGCATGGCATGCGGCAGCGATGATGCATATAGAGATGTCGATCCCCGCATCGATGCCGCCATGTCGGCCGAAGCACTCGCCGCATCCATCCTTCTGGCTCTTCCGAACACTTCACCGTTCAATCCGCCATTGCCGCTTCCGAACGAACTCGCATCTGCCGCTGATAAGGAAATGCTCGAGGATGCCGCGTGCCGCATGCTCGCCGGGGATGGCGATACCACCGCGGAGGCGGTGCTCAGCGGTGCCGTGAGCATCGCGGCGAAAAATAATTCTCCCGGTGTCCGCTGGTCGCTGCCGGACTGGATGGTCGCATCCTGGCGGGATGCCGAACCGGCTTTCTCCGATGACGAGATCGCGGATTACGGTGCGGCGTTTCTGCACGCGGCACCGCTGACGCTGCGGACCAACACGCTGCGATGCTCACGTGAACGCCTCCTGCTGCTGCTCGGTGATGAAGGATTTGAAGCGCGGCCGCATCCGGCACTGCCTGACGCCGTAACCGTCACCGAGCGCACGGCGCTGACCGAACTCGGCCTCTACAAAGAGGGCTGTTTCGAGGTACAAGATGCGGGAAGCCAGGTCATCGCGATGGCGACCGGCGCACGCGCGGGTGCGCGCGTGTACGATGTCTGCGCGGGCGGCGGCGGGAAGACCATGCAGCTGGCAGGCATGATGCGTGACAGCGGCACGCTGCTCGCCAGCGATATCGAGCGCAATAAGCTGCGAGGACTGCGACAGCGCGCGTCGCGCCTGGATCTGCGCAGTCTGCGCACGCTCGCCGTCACTCCTCGCGGCGATGCGCAGGATCCCACTGAGCCATTTCCCGCCGCCGCGCGTTTCGATGTCGTCATGGTGGATGCTCCCTGTTCGGGCGCCGGCACACTGAGGCGTAATCCCGCTCTTAAATGGCGTCTGCGTCCCCGCACCGTCGAGCGTCTCGCGCGCCGACAGTTCGACATCCTGCATAACAGTGCGCGGCATGTACGGTCCGGCGGTACCCTGGTGTATGCCACCTGTTCAATGCTTCCGCAGGAGAATCGACAGGTGATCGAGCGTTTCCTTTCGACCGAAGCTTCCTTCACGGGCGATCCCCTCCCTGCGGTATTCGAAGATGCCGGCTTTCATCCTCCCATTTCCGCGGATGTGTTCATGTGGACCATTCCTCCATCCCTGCTCGATTCCGACGGCTACTTCGTGGCCCGCCTGCGGCGCTGCGGCTGACGCATCATTCACAATCCAACAGATCCAGGCTCGCATCCTCCACCTCTGCGGCAGGGATGGCATCCATCTCCCCCGTTTCCGATTCCACAACGCGATGCCGCTGTCCCCGCGGCGCCCACTCCCATGCGTGCGTTGGACCGAACAGCGAGACCGTTCGACAGCCCGAAAACGCGGCGATGTGCATTGTGCCAGTATCATTGCAGAGGTAAAGCTTCAGCCGACGCATGACGGATGAGAGCATCGGCACCGGTGCGCTGTCCAGCACGTGGAACGGGATGTCTGCTTCGCCGAGTTCGAATGCGAGCGCATGCACCTGCCGGGCGTCCAACGCACCGGATGTGATGACGACACCGAAGTGGTGCCGCGCGTACAGTGTTCGCAGTACCGCGGCGAAGCGTTCGGTGGGCCATACGTTCTGCGGTTTCCCCGCGCCGGGGTGTACGCCGATCAAAGCCAACCCCTCCTCGAAGCGTGCAAGGAAACGTTCCGCCTGCGCGCGCCCCTGATCGGTTTCATCAAGGGAGAGTTTTTCCAGCTCGTTTCGCTGCAGGGTGCATCCGGCGGCTTCGGCGATCTGGAGATTGCGATCCATCTGATGTACCTGATCGCTCACCCACGTCATGTCCACCGCTTCGGTCAGCATATGCCGCGAAGGATTTATCACACCGTCGATCGACCGGACACCAACGCGCAGGGGTGCTCCGGTAAGACGCGCCGTCAGATGGGAGGTGCGGGATACACCGACCGTCGACGGCACGAACGCCACATCGAAGCGGCGCATTCTGAGTTCCTTCTGCGCGTGAAAGACCTCGCGGACCGATCCCTTTCTATAATAGCTGAGTTCGTCGAGATAGGGATTGAGATCCAGGATGGGAACGGGATAACGCGTCGGAGTCGCCAGGAGGGATATCCGGGCAGAGGGCCATCGCCTGCGGATTGCAGCAAACAGCGGGAGTGAACACAGCATGTCGCCGACATGATTGTGCCGGCGGAGAACGAGGATCTTCATCGCGTGAAAATACGATTTCCCGGAATACGCAAAAAAAAGCGACCGCGGGGGGAACTTCTCCATCAAGGCCCCATGTTGTGCTTTTGTCTCAGTTTTTACAATATTTTTCTAGCCATATCCAAACTATGATTACAGTTTCACTGAACACTTACCGTACAATATCCAGAGAGGTATCACAATGAAATATACAGTGCCATTTGTCATAGCACTGCTGTTCAGCTTCAGTCAGCTGCAGGCACAGCAGGCCCGACTGCAGGTCATTCACAATGCGGCCGACCCCGGTGCCGCAGTCGTTGATCTTTATGTCAACGGATCGATGTTCGTCGATGATTTCGCGTTCCGCGACGCCACTGCCTTCGGTGACGTTCCCGCGGGCGTTCAGCTTTCCATCGGTGTGGCTCCGGGAAACAGCACTTCAGCGGGCGACATCATTACGACATTTGACGTCACCCTCGATGCCGGGAAAAGCTACATCGCCGTTGCCAATGGCGTGCTGAATCCGGCGAATTTCGCCGCCAATCCCGACATGAAGGACATCAGCTTCACGCTGTTTTCCACCGACATGGCACTGGAGAGCGGCAGTTCCGCCTCCGACGTGGATCTGAAAGTGCTGCACGGCGCCACTGATGCTCCTGCGGTCGACGTGATCGCACGCGGTGTCGGCACGCTTGTCGACGATGCGGCGTATGGTGACATGACTCCATATATCACTGTCGCTCCCGCAAGCTACACGCTCGACATCACGCCGGCCAGTGACAACAGCACCATCGTTGCATCCTTTACCGCGGATGTGTCCGGTCTGGCCGGTGGCGCAGGAATTGTCTTTGCATCCGGTTTCCTTTCGCCATCGAACAATCAGAATGGCGAGGCATTCGGACTCTTCGCCGCGCTGCCCGACGGCACCGTGATCGCGCTTCCTGCCGCCGCTCCCCCGCAGGCGCGTCTGCAGGTGATTCACAACGCCGCCGATCCCGCGGCCGCAACTGTTGACATCTATCTCAACGGCAGCCTGCTGCTCGATGATTTCGCATTCCGCGCCGCCACGCCGTTCATTGACGTGGATGCCAACACGCCGCTCGAGATCGGCGTCGCCCCCTCGACGAGTACCTCTGCCAATGACATCATCGCCACGATCCCCGTGAAGTTCGATGCCGGCAAGACCTACATCGCCGTTGCGAACGGTGTGCTCAATCCGGCGAGCTTTGCCGCCAATCCCGACATGAAGGACATCAGCTTCACGCTGTTCACCACCGACATGGCACGGGAAAGCGGCATGAACGCGTCCGACGTGGACCTGAAAGTGCTGCACGGCGCCACCGATGCTCCGACGGTCGACGTCATCGCACGCGGTGTCGGCACGCTTGTCGATGATGCGGCCTACGGCGACATGACGGATTATTTCTCCGTGCCCGCCGACAGCTATACGCTCGACATCACGCCCGGCAATGACAATAAAACCATCGTGGCGTCATTTTCCGCCGACCTGAGCTCCCTCGGCGGCGGTGCCGGTATCGTCCTCGCCTCGGGTTTCCTTGCGCCCTCGCACAATCAGCAGGGTCCGGCTTTCGGACTCTTCGCGGTACTTCCCGACGGCACCGTGATCGCACTTCCCGAGGCCGCCGGACCGCAGGCGCGCATGCAGATTATTCACAATGCCGCGGATCCCGCAGCCGAAGAAGTGGACATTTACGTGAACAGCTCCCTGTTCATCAATGACCTGGCATTCCGTGCAGCGACACCGTTTGTCGACGTGCCAGCCGGTGTCTCCCTCAGCGTGGGTGTGGCTCCTTCAAACAGCACTTCCGCCGGCGACATCATCGCGACCTTCAATCTTACACTTGAAGCCGGTAAGACCTACATCGCCGTTGCGAACGGTGTGCTGGATCCGGCGAATTTCGCCGCCAATCCCGACATGAATGACATCGCCTTCACGCTTTTCACCACCGACATGGGCCGCGAAAGCGGTATGGACGCCGGCCAAGTCGATCTCAAAGTGCTGCACGGCGCCACTGATGCTCCGGCAGTCGATGTGATTGCTCGCGGAGTCGGCACGCTGGTCGATGATGCCGCTTACGGTGACATGACGGATTATTTCTCCGTTCCTGCCGACAGCTACATGCTCGACATCACACCGGCGAATGACAACAACACGGTTGTCGCCACCTTCGCAGCGGATCTCTCCGGACTCGGCGGCGGCGCGGCAGTTGTCTTCGCATCCGGCTTCCTGTCACCGATGGACAATCAGGACGGCGAGGCGTTCGGCCTCTTCGCCGCATTGCCCAACGGCAACGTTGTGACACTGGCAGCTCCCGAGCCGGCACAGGCCCGCCTGCAGGTGATTCACAATGCCGCCGATCCCGCCGCGGCCGTGGTCGATATCTATCTCGACGATGCGCTTCTCCTCGACGACTTTGCGTTCCGCACTGCAACTCCCTTCGTGGACGTGCCGGCCGAACAGCAGCTCGCCATCGGTATCGCACCGGGCAGCAGCACGAGCGTCAACGATGTCATCGCAACTATCAACGTTGAATTCGAGGATGGTATGACCTACGTCGCCGTCGCGAACGGTGTGCTTAATCCCGCAAACTTCGCCGCCAATCCCGATATGAAGGATATCGCCTTCACGTTGATCTCCGCTGACGACGGTCGCGAGAGCGGCATGGATGCCGGACAGGTCGATCTCAAGGTGCTGCACGGCGCCACTGACGCTCCCGCAGTCGATGTGCTCGCCCGCGACGTGGCCACGCTGGTTGACGATGCTGCCTACGGTGACTTCACGGCCTACTTCTCCGTGCCGGCTGCCAGCTACACGCTCGACATCACGCCTGCGAATGATAACAGCACCATCGTCGCCTCATACACCGCTGATCTTTCCGGACTCGGTGGCGGCGCGGCAGTGGTGTTCGCCTCCGGCTTCCTGTCACCGATGGACAATCAGGACGGCGAGGCATTCGGGCTCTACGCAGCACTTCCCGACGGTACTGTGATCGCACTACCGGCCGCGGTTGATCCCATGGCGCGCCTGCAGGTGATTCACAATGCCGCCGATCCCGCCGCGGCCGTGGTCGACATCTACCTCGACGACGCGCTTCTGCTCGATGACTTTGCGTTCCGCGCCGCCACTCCCTTCGTGGACGTGCCGGCCGAGCAGCAGCTCGCCATCGGCATCGCGCCGGGCAGCAGCATGAGCGTCAACGATGTCATCGCAACCATCAACGTCGAATTCGAGAACGGCAAGACCTACATCGCCGTCGCAAACGGCGTATTGAATCCGGCGAGTTTCTCATCCAATCCCGACATGAAGGATATCGCGTTCACGCTGATATCCTCCGACGACGGCCGCGAGAGCGGCATGGATGCCGGTCAGGTCGATCTCAAAGTGCTGCACGGCGCCACCGATGCTCCTGCAGTCGACGTGATCGCACGCGACGTGGCCACGCTGGTGGACGATGCCGCCTACGGCGACTTCACGGCCTACTTCTCCGTGCCGGCCGCCAGCTACACGCTCGACATCACGCCGGCCAACGATAACGGCACCATTGTCGCTTCCTTCACCGCTGACCTCTCCGGTCTTGGAGGTGGCGCAGCCGTGGTGTTCGCCTCCGGTTTCCTTTCACCGATGGACAATCAGGACGGTGAAGCATTCGGGCTCTACGCCGCGCTGCCCGACGGCACCGTGCTTCCGCTGAGCTCGGTTACATCCGTCGAACGCGACGCCGCACCGCTCCCGGTCAACGCCGTGCAGGCATATCCCAATCCTGCACGCGATCAGTCGAACCTTGCATTCTCCATCCGTGAGGAAGCCTCGGTTCAGCTGATGCTGTATGATATGACCGGACGCATGGTGTACAGTATCGACCGCGGCCAGCTCGCCCCGGGTAACTACAACACCGTGCTCAATACAGCACAGCTGACACCGGGAATGTACCATCTCGTCATTTCCACGGGTGATGCCGCAGCATCAACCACACTGTCTGTCGTACGGTAAGCATCTCCTCAATGGCAGACACGTCGAAGCCCCCACCTCCGGGTGGGGGCTTCTGCGTTACAGCGATACATGACCATTCACCGTCAGTGTTCACGCCTTGCCGGAGGGGCACCGAGACGCGGGATGAACATCGGAACAGCCTTCTGGTAGTGCCTGTACTCCTCCCCGAACTCCCGCACGAGCTTGCGCTCCTCGAGAAAAGCTCCAATGATGAAGTAACCGATTCCGACAATCTTCAGGATGAGGTTTGCCGCGGTGAAATCCCCCCAGAACACCAACAGCAGGATCCCGGCAGAATAATACGGGTGACGCATCCGTCTGAGGATACCCGAGGCTTCGAATCCGGAGAACTCGGTATTGCGGTCTTCGCGATGATCGGCAATCTGGCGAAGCCCGAAGAAGAAACGCTGGTCGTATCGCCGCGCCGCGAGCAGAAAAATCAGTCCGGAGGCCAGCAGTCCCATGTACTGCGCGAGCGTCCACGGCCAGTGCCACTGCCACCACGTCACCGTCTCAATGCGCCACTGATACCACAGCACGGGTGCAAGCGTCGCGATACTGATGACGACATAGACGAAGCGGTAATAGGCCATGTGCCGGCCCACGCGGTGATGCAGGAAATCGGTCAGGCGCGGAGTAATCATCACGGAATGCAGCACGCACCACAGAATCCATATACCGGCAAGCAGGAGGTGCGGCACGAGCATGTTCTCCGGCAGCATCATGTCCCGTCCCCGTAGCGACGGCGCGGAACGATCAGTCCGCCGTTTTCGAGAATGGTGACCCCGGGATCGGAAGGCATCCTGTCGGCTGCAAGTCTGAGAGCATGGGTGAGGTCCGGCGCCGGTTCCATTCCCATCAGCCGGACGGTATCATCGTCCAGCGCGCTCACGATGATGATGCGAAAGCGGTCACTCTTCTCGAGGACCGCGAGTGCCGTATGCGCGTTCATGCTGTAATCATTGAGCAGGGCGTGCCGGAACGCTTCGCGAGATGGATATTCGAACCAGCGGCGGAAGGATTCGCTGCCCAGTCCCTCCCTGCACTCAGCGAGAAGAACGATGCATCCCCCCTCCTTCACCGCATAGTGTGCGTGATGCAGTGACTTGTGCGATTGGATGAAATTGATATCACGGGGATACCCGCCCGCGCTGACGACGACCAGATCGGCGGGCATATCGAAAGCGGGACGGTAATGATTGTCGATGACGACGCAGCCTCTCGCATGCGCCTCAGCGAGATCGCCGCACACGCATTCCGCGATGCGTCCCTCCACGTTGAGAATGGCCGCGAAGTACCAGGCGGGCGGCATGAATCGCTGTGCATCATGGATATCCGTGATAACGGGATTCCCCTCGATGCGTCCGTCCTCGCAGCCGGGATGGAATCCGCCATCCGGCGTGATCGTCCGGCGGTGATTCGCGACGGCAGTACTATAGGCGGCCACGCCGGGAACAAACAGTTTCGCACCGCCGCCGTATCCCGCAAAATAATGATGCACGATGGTCCCCGTCGCGATGACTCTGTCGGACTCAACCACCAGGCGATTGATGTGGATGTCGGTACCCGCCGCTGTCGTTCCCACATGCACGCAGCGTTCTTCGTCGCGCGCATGATGCTCGAACACGGCGTAGCGCGCGAACACATCGTCTCCGAGAATATCACGCTGCTCGCGTTCGGTCTGCGGTGGATGCGTCCCCGTCGCAAAGAGGATGCGAATCTGAGCATCCGGCACACCTGCCTGTTCGAGACGCGCGAGAAGACGCGGGAGAAAAACATGCGTGCGGCAGCGGCGCGTCTTGTCGGAGACGAGGATGAGGATACGATCACCGGCCGCGGTCCACTCCTCGAGCGGCGTCGCCCCCACGGGATGCCGCAGTGCCTCCTCCACCAGAAACGGTTCGGGCCGGCCCGTCGTGAACGGGTCGGCCCGAAGTGTCGTGATATTCCAGTTGTCCGGATGGGCGGCATGCTGCGTCCCTGCCCCGTACGCGAGGCTCAGATGCTTTGCCGTCTGCCCGGCCATCTCAGTCGATGCGGAGACTGGGACGGATGGTCAGAACACCCTTTTTGAAGCCGAGGATGCGATCGAAATCGCCGACATAAATCATGTCATCACGCACCAGCACGGCACGCGGTGAAATAAAGCCACGAATGGTAATTGGATCGATGCGCTCGACGAAGTTGCCTTCGCTGTCGTAGTGGAACACGGCGCTCGCCGCGGGATCCGCGACATACACATCTCCGTTCGCCGGATCAACACCGACACCCCAGGGATGGATGAGCTGATCCTTGATCACCTGCTCGACCGAGAAGTCAGACTTGCCGAGCACCTGCACCTGGCCGTTGCCGAAATCGGCGACGTACACGCGGTCACCGTGAACGGCGATTCCTCGCGGATTGCTGAAGAGTCCGCCCGCCTTTCGCCCGATGAGCGAAAGTTTCTTGTCGAACACCGCGATGCCGGTCTTGTCGAGGACGTAGATCCTGCTGTCATCGACCGCCACGTCGCGCGGATCATTTAGATCACTGCTGACCACCTTCTGGATACGATCCGCGGCATTGAAGACGCGCAGGGCATTCGCCGCAGCGTCAACAACATAGGTGGCTTCATCGTCTGCTGCCACACCCCGAAACGCGGTTTCCTCCTCCTCGGCCGACAGCTCACTGACATAGGTTCCGACACTGGTGATGCGCTGCGCGATACCCACGACAGGGTTGACGATCAGCAGACCGTCATCCTTGGCAGCCATGTAAGAAAGATCATTGAGCTGGCGACGGTTCGATTTGATGAAAAAGGAAGGCGTATCCATTGTCCCCTGACCGCTGATGCTGAACGCATCGAAGGTCACGCCGCTGCCTGTGGCATAGAGTCCGGCGAAGCCGGAGTTGAATCGCAGGTCCTCCATGGAGAGATTGCGTGTATTCGCGACGACCGAATAGGTGCTGTTCTCCTGGTCGATATAGATCTGCAGACTGACCGGCGTCGCCAGATCCTTGACGGCGACGGTCCTGGTCTCGTAGTATTCCCCGAGGAAATCCATATATCCCAGCGCGACTCCGCCTTCGACGAGTCGAACGACGTGACAGTTTTTCAGTGCATTGTTGTGCTCGGCATTGAAGGCCACGCCACCGCCGAGCATCTCGATCGTCGCCTCGATGACAAAGGACTTCGTATTCATGATGTAGGTGTTGTACAACATGGCGAAGCGTTCGCCGCCACCAACAACCTTTGCATGGCTGCCGTCAACGGTCCATGTCCCCGAGATCGGCAGCCATTCAGGGCTGAGACTCTCCTGGGAAAAATCGTCCTCGATCCAGGTGGTCCGATCCGCATTCTGTGCATGGACACTGAAGAAGGCAAACAGGCCGATCAATAGGAAAGTTACGAAGCGCATTGTATCTCCTGCTGTGGATATGGTAAAGCGTAAAATACGGTAATCAAGGCCAAAAGCACAAAGCCGGAGGCGATGAAGATCAATTTCCTACGGAAAAAGCTTTTCGTAGTACGAAAGAACTGCCTGCGTATTGTGCTGCGCGTCAAAACGCTCGTGCGCAAGTGCGATGCCGCGCTCGCCCATGTGCCGACGAAGATCCCGGTCATCAAGCAGCCGGCTGACGGCGTCGGCGAGTGCTGCGGGATCACGTGGTGGAACGAGCAGGCCCGTTTTTCCATGGATGACCAGTTCCTGCGGTCCGCCGAGGTCGGACGCCACGACCGGGAGTCCCATGGCGCTCGCCTCGATGACGGGCCGCGCGAAATGCGGCACGGTGGACGGGAAACAGAGCAGCTGCGACGCCGCGAGAAGCTGCGGAATGTCACTTCGAATCCCGAGAAAACGAATCTGTGTCTGTGCGGTATCCGGGATCAGACGAAAGACATCTTCCCTGTATACGCGGAGTCCGTTGATTCTGTTTCTGAACCCGTCGTCGGGTACGGGGCCGGCAACCAGGAATACGGCATCCGGCCATGTCTGCAGCACACGCATCGCGGCGTCGACAAACTCCCGCGTTCCCTTGATGGGATTGACACCGCCAAGCATGAGCACGACAGGATGTTGAGCCGGGATGGCAAGTTCTTCGCGTACGGAAGTGCCGTCGATGGCGGCATCGAACTGCGAAAAATCAATAAAATTGTAAACCACTTGAATGGCATCCGATGGAAGCAGCTGTGATGCGTCGTACCGGCAGATCGGAAGCACGAGGTCGGCACAGCGATGGATGATGCGCCGGATGATGGCGCGCCGGATGCCGAGGTACCCGGAATGCAGCGGCTCGCGGATATGCCAGGTGACGGGGATGCGCTCGGCATGCGCAGCGAGTCCGAATGCCGTCAGTGTTGATGTGTTCAGATGCACGAGGTCGAAATGGCGGGCACGCAGGAAGCGGCGAAAACGGAAATACGTCGGAAAAAACTGCAGTGTGCGAAGCACGGTTTTCGGCAGCTGCCACCACGGGTACCACAACACGTTGGTATGGCTGAAGTCGTGCAGTCGTTCGTCGACAACCGTCTCAATGCCTTCGCTGCGAAACAGCTCTGCCGCCTCACTTTCATGAATGCACAGGACGACGGGCTCATATCGCGTTCTGTCGAGCCCGCGGATGAGATACAGCAGGCTCAGCGGCGCACCGCCGATTCCCCTGCCGTGATGAACATAGAGTATTCTCCGCACGAGAGCGATGCCTGTTGGAGGAAAAGGGGCTGCCGGAACAGCCCCGCTGATCAGAATGTCAGTCGACGTATGCGAAACGCGCGGTAAAGTGCCGCAGCATCGGCGCTTCGTAGGTCAGTCGCATACCCTTAAGTTCCTCGCGCCGGTCATGAACATGCTTGACCACTTCGATGACATAGTCGATGTGACTTTGCGTATACACCCTGCGCGGGATGGCCAGGCGCACGAGCTCCAGATCCGGGGCGATGAATTTCCCGTTCTCCGTCCGCCCGAACATCACGCTGCCGATTTCCACGACGCGGATTCCGCCGTCGAGATATAACGCACAGGTGATGGACTGCGCGGGAAACTGCTCCTGCGGAATATGCGGGAGAAAGCGTTTCGCATCGAGATAGATTGCGTGACCGCCGGGGGGCATGAGGATGGGAACACCAAGTTCGTCGAGTTTGCGTCCGAGATACTCGGTGCTCTTGATGCGGTACTGGAGGTAATCCTCCTCGAGGATTTCCTCGAGCCCCTGCGCGATCGCCTCGAGATCACGACCCGCCAGGCCACCGTACGTCGGGAAACCCTCGGTGACGATCAGCAGGTTACGGCACTGCAGGGCAAGATCGTCATCGTTCATCGCAAGAAAACCGCCGATGTTGACCAGAGCGTCCTTCTTCGCCGACATGGTCAGGCCGTCGACGTACGAGAACATTTCCTGCGCGATTTCAAGCGGCGTCTTGTCCGCGTAGCCCTGTTCGCGGGTTTTGATGAAGTAGGCATTCTCGGCAAAACGGCAGGCATCCATGAACAACGGCAGGCCGTACTTGTCGCAGACGGCGCGCGTCTGACGGATATTCTCCATCGATACCGGCTGTCCACCGCCCGAATTGTTCGTCACCGTGATCATCACGAGGGGGATACGATCGGTGCCGTACTGCTGAATCACTTCCTCGAGGCGAGCAATATCCATGTTTCCCTTAAAGTCGGCAATGACCTCCGGATGCTTCCCCTGTTCGTTGAGGCAGTCGATGGCAAGGGCACCTGAGAACTCCACATTCGCGCGTGTGGTATCGAAATGCGTGTTGTTCGGCACGACCTTTCCTTCACCGCCCACGATGGAGAACAGGATTTTCTCCGCTGCGCGTCCCTGATGCGTCGGGATGATATGCTTCATTCCGGTGATTTTGCTGACCACATCGTGCATGCGATGATAGCTCTTCGATCCGGCGTAGGATTCGTCCCCGTCGAGTAGTCCTGCCCATTGCTTCGAGCTCATTGCAGATGTGCCGCTGTCGGTCAACAGGTCGATGAGCACGTTTTCCGCGTCGATGAGAAAGGTGTTATAGCCGGCTTCATGCAGAATGCGTTTGCGCTCTTCCGCGTTTGTGAATTTGATGGGTTCGACCGTTTTGATTTTGAACGGCTCGATGACTGTCTTGATATAGCTGTCTCTGATCATGGTTGGTAGAGCATGTGTGAAAGGTGATGAAGATGGCGGCCCAGGCGGGATGGTCCCCGGCGGGATCATGGAAAATTAAGGCTTTTCCGTCTTGTTTTCAAAGCCGCGGGCATGAAAAAGCCGGATCACGATCCGGCTTCCTCGGGTTCCTTTTCAGGAGATTTCCGTTTGCGCGTTTTCCGGGATTTCCGTTCCCCGTCGGGAGAATAGTAATAATAATTCTGGTAATAGTAGCGATAATACGAATAGTATACCTTGTTCGCGTTGAAGCGGTTGACTACCGTACCGAGAACGTTTGCGTTGTTGGCTGTGAGCATCTCGCTCGCCTTCTCAAGGCCGAGCGATTTGGTCTGTCCGGCCGAGACGATGATCACGGCTCCGTCGGTGTATTTCGCAAGTACCAGCGTGTCGGCCATGGCGATCACCGGCGGCGCATCGAAGAGCACGAGATCATAATGCTGCCGCACAAGCGAAACGAATTTTTCCATTTTTGATGATCCGAGCAGCTCCGCGGGATGACTGGGGATATTGCCGCAGGGAATTATGTGCAGGCCCGGGACCATTGTCTTCTTGATGCACTCTCGCACAGGCACCTCACCGATCAACGCATTAGAGAGGCCGGGTTCGCGCTCAACATCGAAAATCTGATGCTGGACGGGACGACGCAGGTCAGCATCCACGAGCAGCACCTTGCGCCCGCTGTTCGCCGCGCTGACGGCGAGATTCGCGATGGCGGTGGACTTCCCTTCCTTCGGAGCGGGGCTCGAGAATATCACGGCTTTCGATTTGCCGTGGTCGGGCAGTGAATTCTCGATGGACGTTCGCATCGTCCGGTAAGACTCGCTGGGGGGCGATTGCGGCGCTGTCAGCGTGACAAGCGTCTGATTGCGATCGAGCTTGTTGTCATCCGATCCGAAAGCGGGGATGAATGTCAGGACGGGGATACCGATCTTTTCGACATCCTCGGGGCTGCGGATGGTTGTGTCCATGTACCGAAGCAGAATGGCGACGCCGAAGCCGAGACCGAGGCCGACGAGAATTCCGAGAATCATGTTCATCGGACGATTGGGCTTGACGGGCCGTCCCGGAACCTTGGCGCGGTCGACGATATCGACGTTGCCCATCGTCGTCTGTTCATTGATCAGTGCTTCCTGATACTTCTCATCCAGCAGGGCAAACAATTTATCGTAACTCTGGCGGCGGCGCTCGAGACGCGCGAACTCAATCGTCTGTGAAGGGATCGCCTCAAACTTCTTGTTGTACGCGGCGATGGTTTGATCGAGGCTGGCGAGCCGCGCGCGCATGGATTCAATTTCAATGTCTTTCTGCAGGATCTGCTGACGGAGCTCACGAGCGTACTCCACGGGGGCAGCCGTCAGATCCGCCGAATCCTGCAGGTTCTGGCTCGCGACATCGATCTGTTCGAGCACTTCCTTGAGCTGCCGCTGCAGTTCCTCGATCTCCTTGCGGGCGAAGGGTTCGAGATCGGGACGCGTACGAAGGGTCTGCTTGCGGTTGTATTCCGCAGTCTGAATGCTTGCTTCGAGCTCCACTTTTTTCTCGAGAAGCTTCTTCAGCTGCGGATCGACACCTTCTTTCAGCTGACGCGCAAGATTCGGTTCGATTTCCGCGAGCTGAGCGCGCAGCTCACTGCGAATTTTCTGTGCGCCCTGGAGTTCAATGACGGTCTGCTCCCTCTGCGCCTCGTATGTACTGAGCTGTGAAATGAGATTGCTCGTCTCGGCATCGAGACTGACAAACCCCTTGGACTGCTGGAACCCGCGCACGGCATTCTCTACCTGGGATAGCGAATCCTTCTTGTCATCCAGCTGGCTCTCGAGGAAGCTGCGAGCCGTCGTCACACTCTGGCGGGCGGACTCGAGATTGCGCTGCTGATAGGCATCGACAAAGAGGTTGGCCAGTGTCGCGGCTTCCACCGGGGAGGTCGATGACACGGAGATGCGGATGAAGTCGACACCGCGCACCTGCTCCGCCCGCATCTGTGCCCGCGCGCGCGCGGCAACCATTGGTTCCGTTGCCAGGCGCGACGACGTGTCCAGCTTCGCCATGCCCATGGAGACAAAAAAGTCTTCAAGACTGAGCTGCCGGGCGATTTTGCGAAGGGTGGATGGACGCTGACGGGCCTTGAGAATGGGCAGCGTGTCGGACAGCGCATTCAGATCGCGCCGGCCGGCCATGAGCATCGTCGCAACACGTTCAGCGATATCATCGCTGTGCATCATCTGGATTTCATTGGCAAGAATCCGCTCACCGCCCCATCCGAGACCTTCGAGTCCGCCCTGCCCCGGCTGACCGCTGAGCAGGTCTTTTGATGGCTTCAGGCGCACCGTGGCCCCGGCAGAGTATATGTCATCCTGCTGCATGGTATACAGCCAGGTAGCGGCGACAACGATCACGAAGATCGCGAGGATCACCCACTTCCCTTCGATGGCGATGCGCAGGTACTCCTGTACCTGCTTATTGAAATCATCTCTTGCGGTCATTCAGGTATCACTCATCCTCTGATATGGAATCCACGCGTTCTCACCTGCCGCGTGTGTCCCGAAACGGCGAGCTTCGGGCACTCCTCTCACAATTATTTCGTGAGATTGATCACCGCGACCGTTGAAGTCACGATGGAAGCGATCGCCACAATGATCTGGGCGATACGCAGGACCATATTGCTCTGTTCCTGTCCGTCAACAATAATCAAATCGCCGGGAAAGAGCAATAACTCGGATGTCACGGTGGGTACGTCACGCAGTTCCAGATATTTTTCGAGATCCACCTCGAATACCTCCGCGATTTCGTTCTCGCGATCCGCGCCGCCCTTGCGAACGATTTTGATTTCATAGAGAAAGGCTTCCGTTCCGCCCCGGGTCAGAGGTCCCCCGCAGTAGGAGAGCAGATCGAGCAGATTGGTTTCACAGGGAACGCGGTAGCGGCCGGGATTTCCGACATACCCCCACACGCTCACCATCAGGTCGCAGCCGCTGCCGCTGGAAAAATTGTAATAGGAACCGCCCTGATTGGCGAAGGTGGGTCGGTTGAGCATGTTCCCGTCATCCAGGATCTGTGCCTGCACCGGCACAGATCCCAGGATGACCAACAGCGCAATAATGACAGTGCGTGCGCGCACTCAGGACTCCTCTTCTTTGGCGGCCTTCGCTTCCTCGATGATTTTCAACTGCACCTCATGCGGCACTTCCTCGTAATGCGAGAAGGTGCGCGTGTAAATGCCGCGTCCCTGTGTGATCGAACGCAGACGCGTCGCATAGTTGTGCAATTCCGCGAGGGGCACCCGGGCACGGATAATCTGGAAGGGACCTTCCGCCTCCATGCCCTGAATCTTGCCGCGATGACTGGAAATATCGCCCATGACATCGCCCATGAACTCATCGGGTACGGTAACGGTGATGTCATAGATCGGTTCGAGCATCGTAGGACTCGCATCCTGCACGGCCTTCTTGAATGCCTGCTGTGCTGCGATCTTGAATGCCATTTCATTCGAGTCGACAGTGTGCTGACTGCCATCGTAGAGCGTGACCTTCATGTCGACCATCTGGTACCCGGCAACCACACCCCTGTTCATCTGCTCCTGAATGCCCTTGTCGACAGCCGGGATGAAGCGTCCGCTGATGACACCGCCGACGATACTGTCGACGAACTCGTAGCCGTCACCGCGCGGCTGGGGTTCGAGTTTGATATACACCTCGGCATACTGTCCGGCACCGCCTGTCTGCTTTTTGTGACGATAAGACACGTCGGATGCCTTTCGCACCGTCTCGCGGTATGGGATGCGCGGGGCCTTGAGCTCGACATCCACTCCGAAGCGCTCTTTGAGGCGTTTGGTCATGATGCTGATGTGAATTTCACCCTGACCGAGTACGATGGTTTCACCGGTTTCCTGATCAACCTTTACCTGGAAAGCGGGATCCTCCTCATGCAGGGTGTGCAGACCGGTACCGATTTTCTCTTCATCGCCCTTCGCCTTGGCCTTGACCGCGCTGACCATGACGGGCTCGGGAAACTTGATCGGCGGAATTTGCACGGGAAATGACTTGGCGGTGAGCGTGTTGTTGGTATGCGTATCCTTGAGTTTTACCACGGCGCCGATGTCACCGACATGGACCTTGCTAACCTCGAAGCGTTCGCGTCCGCGGAGAGCATAGAGCTGATTGAGTCGTTCGGTCTTTCCGCTGTTCTGATTGACGAGGTCCTGCCCCGCAGTGATTGTTCCGTTATAAACGCGGAACAGGGAGAGCTCTCCGACGTGCGGTTCAGAGATCGTTTTGAAAGTAAACGCCGCAACGTCATTCGAATCCGGATCGGGAGTGATGGTCACGGTCTCGTCGGAGTCCGTCTTGACCGCATCGAAAGTCTTTCCGGACACCGGGTCGGGACAGTAGTTGATGAGGAATTCCATCATGCGTCCGACCCCGATATTCACATCGCCCGCCATGCAGAACACGGGGTAAATCTTGCGCTCACGGATGGCGGTTCTGAATCCTTCGGCGAGTTCTTCATCGGAGAGGGTTCCGTTTTCGAAAAAGGCGTTGAGGAGTTCCTCGGAAGATTCGGCGACTTTCTCGAGCATGGCCTGGTGCTCGGCCTCCACGCGCTCCTGATGCTCGGCGGGCACGTCGCTTTCCTCGTACTTGCCGCTGCCGTCCGTGGAAAAGGTCATCAGCTTCTTGCGCACGACGTCGATACACTGGTTGAAGTTCGGTCCCTTGTTAACCGGGAACTGCGCGATAATCAGGTCGTTGCCGAAGCGGGTTTTCGCCTCCTCGTACACGCGTTCGAAATCGGCGTGCTCGTTGTTCATTTTGTTCACCGCGATGACGACCGGCACATCGGCCTTTTCCGCGTATTTCCAGACGAGCTCACTGCCGACTTCCACGCCCTCGACGGACTTGAGAACGAGCAGCGCACTGTCAACGACGCGGAGACTTGAAATCACATCCCCGATAAAATCGGAATACCCGGGCGTATCAAGAATATTGAGCTTGTTCCCCATGAATTCGGTGGACAGCAGGGTGCTGTTGATGGAGATCTGACGCTCGATTTCATCGGAATGGTAATCCGAGACCGTCGTCCCGTCTTCAATGCGCCCGATGCGCGTCACCGCTCCGGACGTCAGCAGCATTGCGTCCGCCAGCGTGGTTTTTCCGGAGCTTCCATGGCCGATCAAGGCCACATTCCTGATTTTGTCGGGGGTGAATTCTTTCAAGGGTTCCTCCTGGCAATAAGCATATAGAGTACATCGATTTCGTCATCGTACAATCCTTAAATTTATGCCGGTGTGGACTAAGTTGCAAATGGACCGCGGCGCTTTGGTTTTCCCTTGTCGAGTCGATATATTTTCTGGAATTGGATGCACCGAATGAACGCAGAAATCCTATCCATTGGTGACGAATTACTTATCGGCCAGGTCGTGAACACGAACGCCTCCTGGCTGGGGGAACAGCTCAGTCTGCTCGGCGTCGACGTCCGGAGAATCACTGCTGTCGGGGATGACCGCTCGCAGCTGCTTGAGGAATTCCGGCGTGCCTGGGAGCAGCAGGACGTCGTGATCGCGACGGGAGGCCTCGGACCGACGCATGACGATATCACTCGCGAGGCAGTCTGTGCGTTTTTTAACACGGACCTTGTCTTTAACGAGATCGTGCTCGGAGACATCGAGCGCATGTTTTCAGACCGCAACCGCCAGGTCACTGATGTCAACCGCGACCAGGCAATGGTACCGGCCGGAGCGGAAATCATACGCAACCATGATGGCACTGCCCCGGGATACCATTTCGCGCGAGACGGCAAACACTTCTTCGTCACCCCCGGCGTGCCCTATGAAATGCATGCCATGGTCGACAATTATATTTTGCCGCAACTGCGGCAAAATTTTCAACGAAAACGCGGATCCCTGACCCTCCTGACTACAGGTATCCCTGAGTCCACCCTCTCTGCGCGGCTCGATGGCATTGCGACACTGGTCGAGGATGCCAGCGTGGCCTTTCTTCCCTCCCCGCTCGGCGTGCGCATCCGCATCACTGCCCGCGGTGACGACGAGCAGTCCGTCAGCGATCGCATCGGACGCCTGCGCGAATTCGTCGAACAGCGCGCCGGAGAATATGTTTTCGGCTCCGGCCGGCAGACGCTCGAGGAAGTCGTGGGCGCACTGCTCAAAGAGACGGGACTGATGGTGAGCGTCGCCGAGTCGTGTACGGGCGGACTGATCACCGACAAGCTTACGAATGTGCCGGGCAGTTCAGACTGGTTCGAACGCGGCGTGGTTACATACAGTAACGAGAGCAAAACCGAGCTGCTCGGTGTCGATGAATCCACTCTCCGCGACCACGGTGCTGTCAGCAGGGAATGCGCGGAGGCCATGGCAGATGGCATTCGGCAGCGTTCCGGCGGCGCCATCGGCATTTCCACGACAGGTATTGCCGGCCCGACCGGTGGCAGTGCCGAAAAACCCGTCGGTCTCGTCTGGATCGGCATCAGCAGTGAGACCGGAACGTTCGCCCATAATTTTTATTTCGGCGGCAGTCGTATCCGCACCAAGCAGCGCGCCGCACAGGCCGCGCTCGATATGCTGCGGCGTCGACTGCGCAGCCTTCCCCCGATCCCCACGGAACTCACGGAGTCTTCATGACCATCCTGCAACACATCCTCGACGAGCACGGCTTCGAGCGCATGCTATCGCGTCTCGCGCATGAGATTCTCGAGCGCAACCAGTCCATCGAACAGCTGGCCGTCATCGGTCTGCGCACGCGCGGCGAATTCGTCGCCAATCGGCTCGCGGCGAAGCTCAATGAAATCGAGGGGCGGCAGCCCGACGTCGGTGTGCTTGATGTCACACTGTACCGTGACGATGTTCGCCAGCACCTCAAGCAGCCGGAAGTACGCGCCACAGACATCAGCTTCGACATCACCGGCCGGCAGGTGATCCTCGTCGACGACGTTCTGTTCACCGGTCGAACGGTACGCTCGGCACTCAATGCGTTGGTGGATCTCGGCCGCGCGCGCACGATTCAGCTCGTGGTACTGGTCGATCGCGGCCACCGCGAATTGCCCATCCGCGCCGATTTCATCGGCAAGAATGTCACGACATCCCGCGGCCAGGAAATCCGCGTTCGTCTCAAGGAAGTCGACGGACACGACGGCATTGACCTGGTCTCCATTGACGATTAACGCATCCCCAGGAACACGGAGCATTATGGCCTCGCTACACATCGATCATCTGCTCGGTCTCCAGAACGTCCCGAAAGAGGATATCACCCTCATTCTCGATTCCACGGATACGTTTCTGGAGATCCTCGATCGCCCTATTAAAAAGGTGCCCACACTGCAGGGCAAGACAGTGGTCAACCTGTTTTTCGAGAACAGCACCCGCACGCGCATTTCCTTTGAACTCGCAGAACGCCGCCTCTCCGCCGACGTGGTGAACTTCGCAGCGGGTTCGAGCAGCGTCAAGAAAGGCGAAACCCTGCTCGATACCGCGCGAAACATCGAAGCAATGAAAGTCGACATCGTGGTCATGCGGCACAGCGCAGCAGGGGCGGGACATTTCCTCAGCAAGCGCTGCACCAGCCGCTTCATCAACGCGGGTGACGGCGCTCATGAGCATCCCACGCAGGCGCTGCTCGACATGTGCACACTGCGGCAGAAGCACGGATCGCTGGACGGACTCAACGTCTGCATCATCGGCGACATCGCGCACTCCCGCGTGGCACGATCGAATATTTACGGTCTGCTCACCATGGGCGCGGACGTGGCAGTCTGCGGTCCGCCGAGCATGATGCCGTACGATCTCGAGAAACTCGGCGTGCGCATCTTCCACGATGTGGACGAAGCACTGCAGTTCAGTGATGCCGTCAACGTGCTGCGCATCCAGCTCGAACGTGATGCGGGCGCCGACTTCCCCACCCTGCGCGAGTACAACCAGACCTTCGGCATCACGCGTGATCGCCTCGACCGGCTGGGCCGGGAAGTTACCGTGCTGCATCCGGGTCCCATCAACCGCGGCGTCGAAATCGAATCGGAAGTCGCCGACGGTCCGTACTCCGTCATCCTCCCCCAGGTCACCAACGGCGTGGCCATTCGCATGGCGGTCCTTTATCTCATCGGAACCAAAGCGGAGTAATTCATGGCATCCTTTCTTTTCAAGAACGCCCGTATGGTCGATCCCGTCACCGGGCTCGACACGGAACAGGATTTGCTCATCGTCGATGGGACGATCGATAAGCTCGGCCCCTCCCTCTCCGCTTCGGACAGTGAGGAGATCGACCTGAAGGGGAAAACCATCGTCCCCGGGCTCTGCGACATGCATGTGCATTTCCGTGAGCCGGGATTCGAGCACAAGGAGGATATCCGCAGCGGTGCTGCATCGGCCGCTGCGGGAGGTTTCACCGCCGTCGCGTGTATGCCCAACACCGATCCTCCGATCGACAATGCATCCGTCGTGGCATATATTTATGAGAAGGCGAAGGGCCTCCCGGTCGACGTGTATCCCATCGCCGCGATCACCAAGGAACGCAAAGGCGAGGCCATCGCTCCCATGGTGGAGCTGCGCAAGGCCGGCGCCGTCGGTTTCTCTGATGACGGGAGTCCGGTCCACAACACCAAGGTTCTGCGCATCGCTCTCGAGTACGCCTCGATGTTCGACGTTCCCGTCATCCAGCATGCCGAGGATCCGCACCTGTTCACCGGCGGCTCGATGAACGAAAGCATCGTTTCCACCGAACTCGGTCTGCCACCGATCCCCCGGCTGTCGGAAGACGCGGTCGTGGCCCGTGATATCATGTTCACCGAGTATGTGAACGGCCGATATCACCTTGCGCATATGAGCACAATCGGTGCGGCGAATGCCGTCCGCGCCGCGAAAGAAAAAGGCCTGCATGTCACCGCCGAAGTCGCGCCGCATCACTTCGCGCTCACCGACGAGGCCGTGCGCAGCTATGATTCGAATGTCAAGATGAACCCCCCGCTGCGCACTGCCGACGACGTGCGCGCCATGAAGGAAGCGCTGCGCGACGGCGTGGCCGATGTGATCGCAACGGATCACGCGCCGCATGCAGGGTTCGAAAAAGAAGTCGAATTCGTTTACGCTCCCTTCGGCATCATCGGGCTTGAGACAGCCGTCGGTCTTTCGGTGACGGAGCTGCTCCTCGAGCAGTGGCTCACACTGCCGCAGCTGATCGAGAAACTCTCAACCAATCCGCGGCGCATCATCGGGCTGCCCGAGCTGCGTATCGAGGAGGGACAGCGCGCCAATCTGACTCTGCTGGATCTCGCGGCGGAGTGGACCGTCGACGTCCATCGCTTCAAGTCAAAATCGCGCAACAGTCCCTTCCACGGTCGCGCACTGACTGGCCGTGCGATCGGCATTTTCAACAACGGCCAGCTCGTGCTCGCGGACTGATCCTATCGTGTATCCGTTCACAACTTCGGGGCTATCGACATGAGACCGTTCATCCTTGTTGTCCTTATTGCATTGTTCAGCGCCTGCTCACAGGAACACAGGCAGGCCGAAGAACAGGCGGGGACCGCCACGACGACAGTTTCCGGCGAAGTGATCAGCGGAAGGATGGGTTACATCGTCGAAAATGCCCGCTTTGCCGCAGAGGACGAGCAGGCGCCGTTCAGCATCAAAGGTGCGCTGGAACTGACCGCCGGTGATTCCCAGGTGATCATCATCCGCACCACGTCCACCGAAGGCGGTTTCACAGAGCTGCTCGCGCTGCAGTTCCCGGCCTTTGCCACCGGCACACAGATCGAATACGCTCCCGGCGACGACCGTTCGGCCTTCTGGGTGTTCGGCATCGATGATGACAGCGACGTCATGCGCCGCACGGGCATCATCGAAGGATCGGTACGCTTCGTAAAAAAGGAAACGGCCGAACAGTCGCTCGGACTCAGCCGCAGCGTCGTTGACGGTGTCGGTGAAATCGAAATCGTGGTCACCGGGATCGACAACAGCGGGATTTCGGTGCAGACCGAGAAAAAATATGCTGCTCGATTCCGTCTGCCAATGATCACGCTCGACGAACTCTCGCGCATCAATCAGCCCATTTAACCGGACGGTTTCACGCCACCCATGTCCACCGAAACGCAACCCGATCCGGTGATCTCGATCATTATCGTCAGTTATAATGTCAGGGATCTCCTGGAAAACTGCCTTCACTCGCTCGATTCCGCCCTGGAGGGCATACCGGCCGAGGTGTTTGTCGTTGACAACAACTCCGACGACGGCACGGTTGACATGGTTCGGCAGCGCTTTCCTTCCGTCCTCCTGATCGCCAACGACGATAATCTTGGATTCGCTCGCGCGAACAATCTCGCGCTCGCCCGGGCGCAGGGAAAATACCTTCTGCTGCTGAATCCCGACACACTCGTGCAGGAAGACACCATCGCAACGATGCTGCGCTTCTTCCGGGAGAACGAAGATGTGGGCATGGCGGGATGCAAGATCATTCGACCCGACGGCACGTTCGAGCTCGCCTGCCGGCGCAGTTTCCCTTCGCCCTGGGTCTCGTTCACCAAGCTCACCGGTCTGAGCACACTGTTTCCGAAATCGCATGTGTTCGCCCGCTACAATCTCACCTATCTCAATGAGGATGAGACCTATGAGGTGGATGCCATTTCGGGATCCTTCATGATGCTGCGTCGTGCGGTGTACGACGACATCGGCGGGCTGGACGAAAGTTATTTCATGTACGGCGAGGATCTCGACTGGTGCTACCGCACGCAGCAGTCCGGGTGGAAGCTGTATTACGTCCACAGCACGAAAATCGTGCATTACGGCGGGGAGAGCACCAAGCGCAGCAGCATCGACGCCACGGCGGAGTTCTACAAGGCCATGCAGGTATTTGCGCGCAAAAACCTCGGTCTTTCTCCGATTACGAGCGGCATTATCACGGCGGGTATCCACGTCCGTCAGCTGCTTTCCCGCTCCCGGCACTATTTTGCGCGCGCCTGGCCGCTGCTGGCCGATGCCCTGACGACGATCATCGCCATGATCGCCGCGGAGCTGCTGCGATTTGGCGGGCTGTTCCGTTTTCCCGACTATGCGTATCCGACCGTGTACATCGTGGTTGTGGCCGTGATGTGGACGGGACTCCTGATCGCCGGCGCTTATACGCGCGAGCGCTTCAGCGTCGTGCGCTCGGCGCTCGGGGTGCTGCTCGCGTTTCTGATCCTCTCATCGATGACCTTCTTTTTCAAAGAGTGGGGATTCAGCCGTATCGTGGTGCTGATCGCGGGTGCTCTGAACCTGCTGCTTATCCCCGGACGGCGGGTAGCGGGAGCG
The DNA here is from genome assembly GCA_913061095.1 of uncultured Ignavibacteria bacterium. Taxonomy (GTDB): domain Bacteria; phylum Bacteroidota; class Ignavibacteria; order SZUA-365; family SZUA-365; genus BM516. Next base: position 49,403 of record CAJXVM010000020.1, on the reverse strand, counting down.
CTCCTCTTTCCGCAGCAGCGCGAACATCCCGTCACCGGACGGCGCAGCCTGCTTGTCGGACTCAATGACCTGACACTCGACGTGCTTCGGCGGCTGAAAAAACTCGATGCACAGACCTATAACATCGTCGGTCTCATCGACCTGAGCCGCAAGCGCATCGGGGATCTCGTCGAAGGTGTGCCGGTCATCGGCAGTGTGCAGAATATCGGGAAAGTCATCGACGAAAACGCCGTAACCGACGTGATCATCGGTCCCGACGTCCTTCCCTATTCCGAAATCCTCGGGATGATCAGCCGGACGCGCGGACAGCGCGTGCATTACCGCATCGTGCCGCGCACCATGGAATTCATCGTCGGCAAGACCAGCGTGGATCAGCTGAGCAGCGTCCCCCTGCTCGACCTGGAGTACAACCTGATGCGCACCTCCAACCGGGTGCTCAAGCGCATGCTCGACATCACTTTGTCTTTGCCCGGAATACTGCTAATTTACCCGTTTGTATCCCTGCTGGCCGACCGCCGGCAGCCCGGTCCTGCCGCGCGCATGATCCGGAAGCTGCCTGCGGTACTTCGCGGCCGGTACAGTCTTGTCGGCTACGATGCCGGGCATCTCGAGCACCTGCCTGACATCTATCTCGGGCGACCGGGCCTGACGGGACTGGCGCAGCTGCGCGACCGGGAGCATCTGACGCAGGATGAAATCCTCGCCTCGACGATCCAGTATGTGCGCAATTATTCGATTTTTCTGGATATCGAGATCATCATCCGCACCATCGTATTTCTCGCGTTGAAAAGAAGCAGGAAATAACATATTATGGCCAAAACCGTACTTGATTTCGAAAGACCCATCGTCGAACTCGAACAGAAGATCGAAGAGATGCGACGCGTCGTTGACGAACTCGACATCGCCCCGGAAATCGACGCTCTTGAGCGCAAGGTCGATGACCTGCGCTCTTCGGTGTACACAAATCTGACGCGCTGGCAGAAAGTGCAGCTCGCGCGGCATCCGGATCGACCGTACACCCTCGACTATATCCGACACATGACGACGGATTTCGCGGAGCTGCACGGCGACCGGCGCCACGGGGACGACCATGCGATCGTCGGCGGTTTCGCCCGTCTCGACGGGCAGTCGGTCATGATCATAGGCCAGCAGAAGGGTCGCGACACCAAGAGCAACCTGTTCCGCAACTTCGGAATGGCCAATCCCGAGGGATATCGCAAGGCACTGCGACTGATGCAGCTCGCCGCAAAATTCGATCGTCCTGTGCTGACGCTCATCGACACGCCGGGCGCCTATCCCGGCATCGAGGCCGAAGAGCGGGGACAGGCCGAGGCCATCGCGCGCAATCTGTTCGAAATGACGCGGCTTCCGGTGCCGATCATTGTTACCATCATCGGCGAGGGGGCGTCGGGCGGCGCACTGGGCATCGGCGTGGGCGACCGTGTGCTGATGCTCGAGAACACCTGGTATAATGTCATCTCACCGGAGTCCTGCTCGAGCATTCTCTGGCGCAGCTGGGAGTACAAGGAGCAGGCGGCCGAAGCGCTGAAGCTGACCGCGCCCGACCTGCTGGAACAGAAACTTATCGACCGCATTGTTCCTGAACCGCTGGGCGGCGCCCATCGCAATCACGCGCATGCGGCTCATCTGCTCAAGGAAACCCTGATCGATGAACTGAAGCAGCTGCGCGGCATCAAGCCCGAACAGCTGCGTCGCAACCGCATCCGTAAATTCGGATCCATGGGAGAATTCAGCACCTGAGATGACCGATCCCGTTTCGCATGCAGCCAGGATCCGCGTCCGCTACGCTGACACGGATCAGATGAAGATCGTCTACAACGGCAAGTACCTCGAGTATTTCGAGGTGGGCCGCACCGAACTGATCCGCGCACTGGGATATCCCTACGCTCAACTCGAGCGCGACGGCATTCTGCTGCCGCTGGTGGAGGCACACTGCCGGTATCATCAGCCCGCGCGCTATGACGATCTCCTCACCGTGATCAGCGAGGTGCGGGAAATTCCGCGCTCCACACTTCGGATCGACTACCGCATCGTCCTCGAGGATAACGGTGGCAAACAGACACTTATCACCACTGGATACACGGTGCATGCCTTTCTCGATGTTGAGCGGCAGCGACCCGTGCGTCCCACCCCGGCATTTCTCGCGGCACTCGGGAACTCCTGATTTTTCGCCATCCCGCCCCTCATTCCTCGCCCGGGGCTTCTCCTTCGCGCTTCCCTTTCCCTCCATCATTCTTTATCCCATAGTTCACACTCCTCATTCCTGATTCATCCGTTCCCGCTCTCCTGACAAAATTGTAAGGGGGGATTAAGCCTGCTGTAAGACGGGCTCCATAACTTGGCGATTGTGATAGCAGACATATCACAAACCAGGTTTTTCAATCGCTGAGAAACGGTCCGTTCACCAGAAGGGTCGAATGAAGTCAACAGTCGTCATATTGTGTCTTCTTGCAGGTCTCACACTCACACTCCCCTCGCCGGTCATGGCTCAGACCGGGTTCCCCTCCCAGACCGAGATGCTCGCATCGCTCAGATCCGGCAGTGCTCAGCGCATTCTTCACGCCATCGAAGCCATCAAGCACGACGACCTCGCAGGAACACTGTATCAGGACCTCTTTCACACTGCCGGATCTGAACCCGCCTCCTCGATGGAGGCATCCGCCGCCGCGAAGGCGCTCGGTTTCGTCCTTGTCATCGGTCTGGACGAGAACATGGAGACACTCTCCGAAGAAGAGTTCACAATAAGGATTGCACGTCTTTCGCAGCTGCTCGAATCCGTGTCGCCGGAGGTCAGCGGCGTCGCCGAGGAATTCCAGTGGCGTGCTGTCGAGCTGATGCAGTACTGCACGGCGTACGACTTTTACCGCGGCATCACCGGTGCGGAACTGCCGCCGGCGATGGCGCGACTGGCACGATTCGCCGACAATGCCGCCGAAGAACTGGACAAACCCTTCGTCGTGCGCAATAATCTGTCGCTCAAGCTCGCGGCCGCGGTCGGCTATGCCGGCATCGTGCTGCAGAACGCGTCTGTCTCGGGACTGCGGCGCACGCCGCGGCAATGGCTTGAGACGGCGATGCTCCATATCGACGAAACGATGTGGGAATACCAGAGCGATGACGATGCGAACTACGGATACAGCGAAGGTCCCTGGTATTTTCGCTACGCCATGATCAGCCTTCTGCCGTTTTTCTCGGCGCTTGATCTGCATCTCGACGGTACGGCTCTGCAGACAGACGAAGGCACGATTCCGAATCCCCTGCGTGATCCCCGTTATCACCGGCTGTTCGAATGGATCGCCGCGCTGCGCATGCCCGACGGTCACCTGCCACCATTCGAGGATACATATCGCAATACGTTTTTCCCCGAGCTGGCCATTGTCGCCGGCATCATGCCGCAGATGGATCATCTTGTCTGGCCGAGTTTCGACACGGATTGCAATCCGGTTTCGCATGCCCGCGTGTCGGCTGAACTCGCACGAACGTTCGATGCGCGGGTGGAATTCCTGAGCAGCGGCGTGCTGCAGCCGCGTGCGACATCCACGCTGCCGCTCGCGCATGTGATGCCCGAAGCGGGATACGCCGTCTTCCGTAACGGCTGGGAATCCGATGCCGGCTACGTCGCCTTGATCGGCAAGCACGGGCGTGCACGCACGCACCGGTCGCCGGTGGGCAGCGGCCACAAGCACGCCAATGAAACCGCGTTCTTGATGCATGCGGGCGGAAAACTGCTCGCGCTGGAGCCCGGCTACCACAGCAGCAGTGAGCGCGACGCACTGATCTACGGCAGGCAGCACAATGTCATTCTCGTCGACGGGAAAGCCGCTGACAGTACGTCATTCGGCAGTTTCCTCTTCGGCACCGATGCCCATATGGAAAAGCAACTCACCACAGGATCCAGCGGCATGGTTTCGGTGCGCACACAGTACCAGGGCGCCGATATCACACGGCACGCGGCGGTGCTGGACGGACGGATCCTCATTCTTCGTGACGAGGTCTCTTCCGCATTTTCCCACACATACACTCACCAGGTGCACGGCAACGGCAGCACCGCTGCCGGGACATTTGATGCGCGATTCAACGCGCATCAGGGTGTGTGGACCGCGGGTGACATGCGACTGCACGCAGTCGTGCAGGCAACACAGGGAGCCGTTCTGCACGAAGCGGTAACACGCATGCACGCGCCGTCTTCCCGGCACTTTGCAGAGCACACGGCAATGTACAGCTCCGTCACTGGCCGGAACGCCACGTTTCACTCCGTACTGTATCCCGTGCCCTCGGCGGTTCACGTAGAATCTTCGACGCATATCCCGTGCGACGGTGTCACCGTCACACAACTGCGAACGGATGAGGAACAGCTCTTCTCGCTGGTGAATGCCACCGGCGGCAGCATATCCACATCGACGGATGCACTGGGCACTGTCGAGACTAACGCTCACGGATTTTTCAGCATCCGCAATACCGCTGGCAGGCCGGTTGCATGGATGCTTGACGGCGGCAGCTTCATCCGGTCGCAAGGCCGGATGTCGCTGTCCTCGTCGTACTCCCTGCGCGCCTTGCTGCGGACGGATGAACCCGCTTGGCACTTCGCCGCGCGCGCCGACAGGCCCGCCACCGTCACGATATCCGTCCCATTTGTCGTGCACAGTGTCCGTGGCAGCGGAATTCGCGCCTGGACCATGCAGAGCGGAAGCCTGCAGCTGGATCTCGACGTCGCCTGCGATGCCGTCATTGAGTTCACCTCCGTGACGACGAGCCGTTCCACTCCGCGGGCATCGCCTGCAGCGATGCGCATCGATGCTCCCTACCCGCAGCCATTCGCGCCCGGCGAGGGACACACGCTCATCGTCCCGTACGAACTCGCCTCCCCTTCTGTCGTGCAGATTGGTCTTTATGACATGCTCGGTCGACGGGTATACAGTCTTGCCGCTGCGGAGCGTTCTGCAGGGAAACACGCTGCTCGCCTTGAAGGCCTGCGGTTGTCTCCGGGATCATATGTACTCCGCATCCAGAACGGGCATGCGCAGGCGCAGCGCAGCATCGTGATTCACTGAAATGAAATGACATGAATATGGAAGTATATCAGGAACGTTTTCGTCAGGAGCAGGACACCATGATCAGTCAGACCTATCATTCCAAGCCGCCCGTCGCCTGGGCGCTGGCGTTCACAGCGCTGGTTCTTGCCGCGACACTGTTCGGCGGCTGCTCTGAACCGCTCGCGCCGATGATGCCAGAGTGGGATGTCGATGCAAACATGCCGCTCGTGAATCACACCTATACAATGGAAGACCTTCTGCAGGAAGACGACATTCTGCGCATCACACAGAACGGTGACCAGGTACTTGTGGTCTCACAGCGGTACCCGCTGAATTCCATCTGCGTCGGTGACCATCTGCGCATCGACGACGTCACCTTTGAGGCCACGGAGCGATTCGACGCCGTGAAATTCGACATGCCAGATTATCTCGATCAGCATCTCGACGTGTTCACGCTCTTTCCCGATCTGCCGCGCGGCGAGCAGGTCGTCAGTGCACTGCGCAACGACCTGGGTATCAGCATCGCCATCGACACGCGGGAATATTTCGAGGAAATGACGTTTGCGAAAGGGCGTCTTCTCCTCGCGTTCACCAATCATGTGCCCATCCCCCTGCGCATCGAGGCCATCCGGCTTGTTGACACCGACGGCGCCACAATCGGTTCCATTACCTATGACCAGGTGGTGCAGCCGGAGCAGCGTGCCGCCATCCCGGCGATGATGCTCGACGGACTGACGCTGAAGAACAACATGCGCCTTGCATTTGACATTTCTTCTCCGGGAAGCGGCGGTACATCAGTTGATCTTACCTCGGCGCGCAGTCTCGAGGTCGAAGGTGAGGTGCGAGACACCGACATTCTCTCGGTACGCGGCTATGTTCCTTCACAGGAACTCAGTTACAGTCGCACCGTGGACATCGCCGGCACGAGCGGTCTGCGGATCGAGGATGCCAGTATTCGCAGCGGAAGCGTGCGTTTCACGGTGAACAACGAATTCGCACTCGGCGCACAGGTCATCGTCACGCTCGACAACGTCCGTCGCGGCGGTACGCCGATTTCCGGCAGCGCCCGCGTCGATGCCAAGGGCAGCGCAGCGCTGACGCTCGATCTCAGCGGTGCGGACACACAGCTCCAGAATACAACCGAGCTCACCTACCGCGCGGAGATCGTCACCGACAACGCCTCCGACCACGTGGTACTCGTCACAAAGGATGACCGGGTCGCGATGAACGGAAGCGTCAGCGGGGTGCGGCTTGCATCGATGACCGGTACGCTCGCACCGACCGCGATGAGCATCCGTGAAATGGAGTACTCGGACTTCGGCATTGACAGAAGCATTTCCGGATCGATCCAGCTCTCCGAAGCCCGCATGTGGGCGTCGATTCGCAATCAGGCTTACCTGCCGGTGGGCATCACAGACGCCACGGTGCTCGGCAAGAACACCTCCGGTTCCAGCGCATCACTGCGCATCCTGCCGACCGACCTTGCGGGCAGATCGGAGAAAACCATCACGTTCGAGAACAGCCAGGTGGTGAATTTCCTCAACTCCTTTTCGCCGGCGTATCCCGACAGTCTCGGACTGGAAGGCACCTTCGTGCTGAATCCGACCGGCGCGCAGGGCAGCGCCAGCGCCACGGATTCCATCGTCGGCGACCTGCACGTGGAATTCCCCCTGCGCTTCACGCAGATCAGCGGCAGCGTCGTGGACACGGTAGACATGATCATCGGCGAGGACAGCCGCAGCAAGCTCACCGAAGTCAACGAGGGCACGCTGAGCTTTGACGTGGAAAACCACCTGCCCACAGCCGTCACCATCGAGCCGCAATTCCTCGACAGCGACGGCACTGTGCTCCTTACTCCGGTCTCGACCGCGGACGCACCTCTGCGCGTCCCGGCTGCGCCGATAGACGCGGAAGGGTATGTCAGCAGTTCGCTCTTGGAAAAAGTGACCATGCATTTCAGTGCGGAAGATTTCGGACTGCTCGCGCAGGCGACGTCCATCCGCTTCCGTATCACATTCGACGCCACGGAGAGCACCGGCGCCGCATTCCGTACGACCGATTACGTGCGTATCCGCGGGTACGCACGGCTGAATGTCAGTTCCGCAATTACCGAGAAATAGGCAATGAGAACAGGAAGAAATCGCAACGTGCATGCAATACGACGACTCGCCCTCGCGCTGCTCGCCACGCTGCTCTGCGGTGTGACACCGGCAACGGCCCAGACAATCGGAACGAGCGCTCGGCTTACGGGCATGGGCAATAGCAGCGCAGGACTCGTGCGCGGACTTGACGCACTGAACGTCAATCCCGCCCAGCTGGTCCCTGACGACGGTGTCGTGGTCTCCCTCGGCGTGCTGCCTTTTGGCGCCCAGGCCGGCGCGGATTTCATGGATTACGCCACGTACAACAGTTATTTCACCGGCACCCCCAACGCGAAAGGCGTGCGTGAGCCAACATATCTCGGTGCAACTGACAAACAGGCCATCCTCGGCACGTTTCAGGGCGAAACCGGGCATTTCACGCATGACATCCGCTACGGCCTCGCAAGCGCGATGCTTTCCACGCAGTTCATGACCATCGGCGTGGGCATCACCGAGCGTACGGGCAGCAACGTGCACCTACCACGCTCCTTTGCGGAGTTCATGCTTTTCGGCAATGAACCGGGCAAGAGCTTCGACTTTGCGGAGACTCAGGTTTCCTCATCGTGGACACGCGATTACAGCCTGACCGTCGCGCAGAAATTCGAGTTGTACCGCAGAATTCCGGTGCTCTTCGGTGCGTCGCTCAAGCTCGTGCACGGCTACGGTTATTTCGGCATCGAGCGCTTCAACAGTGGCTTTACCACCGATCCGGAGACGTACGAGGTTGCCGGCCGGGCCGACATGGTCGCGCGGTACGCCGGCACGAAGGACTGGATCGGCAGCAACAACAGTTTCCACTACACGCTGTTCCCCACCCCTGTGGGCAGCGGCTTCGGTCTCGATATCGGCGCGCACATCAAGGTCAATCGGATGCTCAGCGCCGGCTTCAGTCTCGTGGACCTCGGTTCGATCACCTGGGACCAGGGTGCACGTGAAATCACGGCAAGCGAAGACTTCACCATTGACGATGTCACCGGCGACCAGGTCGACGAAATCATGTCGCGCCTCGAGGGACGGGAATACGAAATCCCATCCTTTTCCACGCCGCTTCCTTCCGCGATGATCATTTCGGGCGTGCTCAGTCTCCCCGATATCCCGCGCAGACACAAGTACTGGCATTTCACCTTCGCCTACCGGCAGGGTTTCAACGATGAGGCGGGGAATTCCACCCGTCCGCGCATCGGGCTCGGCACGGAAATCGAACTTCTGTACAATGTTGCGTTCCGTTTCGGCGTGAACTTCGGCGGCATCCGTCCCGTGGTGTTCGGAGCCGGGGTCGGTTTCATTGCCGACAATTTCAAGCTTGACATCGGAACGATGGATATGACACCGCATCTGACGAATTCGTTTTCTGCGGTGGCAGTGGGCGTCAGTTCCCACTGGGACATCTAGAGTTTCCGCTTCACGGCGGAAAATCACAACCTACTTCCCTTCCTCATACTTCCACCGCCGGGGTCTCCGGATTCCGGCACAGACATGCAAGTTTCTCCAGCTTGCATGTCTTTTTTTGTGGGTGTAATTTTTTTAAATGTTTTTCACGAGACACGCATATGTCCGGGGAGCGGCGCTGATATTCGTATCGGCACTGATTGCATGTCTGCCAACGGTGCTGCGTGCCCAAATTGAAAAGGGGAATCTGGCGGACGACAACATCATGACCGTAGAATTGACGGCTTCGGTGCCGCTCCGCCAGCAGGAAGCACTGACGGATGCTGCCAGGATCGCTCCGACCCCGTCTCCCGCGACGCCAACGATCGGACTGGTGCTCAGCGGAGGGGGCGCGCGCGGCCTCTCCCAGGTCGGTATCCTGCTTGCGCTCGAGGAAGAAGGGATCCGGCCCGATTTCATCGTCGGCACCAGCATCGGCGCGATTGTCGGGGGACTATACGCGAGCGGATACTCCGCCGAACGGCTGCGACGTGTCATTCGGGGGATCGACTGGTCGTCGATTCTCCAACTCAGCGATGAAGCGAAGCGCAGCGCACTGTCCGTGGATCAGAAACCGGCTTCCGACCGTTCGATCCTCACGCTGCGCTTCGACGGTCTTTCTCCCATGCTGCCCGAAGCAGTCTCAAACGGACAGCGGCTGACGAATCTCCTCAATGAACTTGCCCTGCAGGGCATCGAACTCAGCACGGATTTCGACAGTCTGATGATTCCCTTCCGCGCGGTCGCCACCGATCTGCTGCGCGGTGAGCGTGTCGTGCTCAGCGGCGGCAGCCTGGCGGAGGCGATGCGCGCCAGTGCCACGATCCCGGTGATGTACGCCGCCGTGGCACGGGATTCCATGATGCTCGTCGACGGCGGACTCGTCTCGAACTTTCCCATCGACGTCGCCGTGGACCGTGGATGCGATCTCATCATCGCCGTCAACACTGTCAGTCCCATGCGCACGGCAACGCAGATCCGGAATCCGCTGGAGACGCTCGACCAGGTGTTCAACGTCATGATGCGCGAGGATATCGACGAGCAGGTCGCCGATGCCGGGTTTGTCATTACTCCGGAGCTCAACGGCCTGCTCGGGGCGAACTTCGACATGGCCGACAGCCTGATCGCGCTCGGGTATACGACGGGGAAAATGATGGCCGGTCGGATACGGGATTCAATTATCGCGCGCACCGCAGGCGGCATGCGTATTCTGGATCCATGCCGGAAGGACGAGCTGCGGCAGGTATTCTGTTCATCCGAGCTCTGCGCTGCGGATCCGTGGTTCGAGCAGCGGCACAGCATGGACGAGATCAAGCGCAAGGCAGTCGAAATCAATATGCGGCAGGACGTCAGACAGGTGCATCTGAAGACGCAGGATAACTGCGTCGTCGATTTCCGCATCGATCCAAGCCCGCGCATCACCGGCATTGACATCGGGGGATCCTCGCTCCTGCCTGAGCGCGACATCGCGGGCATTGAATCACGCTGGATTCGCGCGGCGTGGACGCAGGAGACCCGCACTGCGATGAAGCGATACATTCTCGAGGATTACCGGAACAAGGGTTACTCGCTGGCTCATATCGATGCACTGTACATGAGTTCCGACGGGATCGTCCATGTGCATGTCAACGAAGGCCGCATCGGACGCATCATCGTGCGTGGAAATACACGTACCGATCGCATTGTGCTCCTCCGTGAGCTGCCGCTCCGTGAGGGTGCCGTTTTCCGCATCGGCGACCTCATGCAGGGCATGGATAACATCGCGGCGCTCAACCTGTTTCATTATGTGACCTTCGACATTGAACGCAACAGCAGCCGGCCCGACCTGGTCCTACGCGTGGTCGAGCGGCCCTCACAGATGCTGCAGACAGGATTGCTGATCGACAACGAGCGGAACGCGCAGATTGGCATCCGGTTGCGCGACGCGAATCTCTTCGGCAGCGGCACGGAAGCGGCGCTCTCGTTCTTTACCGGCGCGGAAAACAGGCGATACGCGCTCCGGTACAGCACCAATCGCCTGTTCTATACCCCGTTCAGCTTCACGCTGAGAGGATATTACGGCTTTCGCGACTACAACAGCTACATCGAAGTGGAGGATCTTCCCGCTCACCGCTTCGATCGGGAGGTGGCATCAGTGTATCGCAGCATCAAATACGGGGGAGCGGCATCGTTCGGACTTTACGTCGAGCGCTTCGGCAATCTCCTTGGTACGATTCGCTACGAGCAGCAGAATCTGCGCACAGATCAGGTCCGCCTTCCCGTTGCCGAACAGCTCAGCGAGGAAAACAGCGTCGTTTCACTGAGTCTCAGTTCGACCATCGACACGCAGGACCGCTATCCCTATCCCCAGACGGGGCTGTTTTTCACGGCGGAATATGCATCCGCGCAAACCGCTCTCGGCAGCGAGGTGGCGTTTTCCCGGCTGTCGGCCACCTACGACCTGTACATCCCGCTCGTCGAGCGGGACTTGATCCTGCATCCTCGCATCGTGTTCGGATACGGTGACAAGACCATGCCGCGCAGCGAGGAGTTCCGCATCGGCGGACTGCATTCCTTCCTCGGGATGCGGGAGAATGAATTCAACGGACGTCAGATCGCGGTTGGCAGTCTGGAATTCAGATATCGGCTTCCGGTGGACATTCTTTTCGACAGCTATCTGTCTCTGCGGTACGATCTCGGCCGCACCTGGGCGAATCCGGAACTGGTTCGTATCGAAGACCTGCGGCACGGCGCCGGAATCATGCTCGGGCTCGATACGCCCATTGGTCCGGCCGATTTCGCCGTGGGTAAAAGTTTTTATTTTCTGCGCAACAATCCCTCGACTCCGCTGCGCTGGGGTCCGACGGTGATCGCGTTCTCCATCGGGGTGGAGTTTAATTAGGAGATATCCGTGGGAATGGGCCGAGCCGTTGGCTCGGCCTTACACGGAGGTTGCCGATACAGCCGAGCCGTTGGCTCGGCCCTGCACGGAGGTTGCCGGATACGGGCCGCGCCGTTGGCGCGGCCTTACGTTACTTCATCTGCTGGAGGAAGCGGGTCAGAAGGCGTACACCGACACCGGTGGCACCTTTCGGTTGGTAATCGGTGGCCTTGTCGATATTCGCCGTGCCTGCGATGTCAAGATGCACCCATGGCATATCCGCGGTGAAGTGTTTCAGGAACATGCCGGCGGTGATTGCGCCACCCCATTTCCCGCCAAGGTTCTTCAGATCCGCAATGTCACTTTCCATCATTTTGCCATACTCGTCGAACAGCGGAAGCTCCCAGACACGCTCGTACGTCTTGCCGCCCGCTTCTTGCATGGCTTCCAGCAATTCCTCATCCGTCCCCATCATGCCGGTCGCATGTGAGGCGAGGGCGACGACCACTGCACCGGTCAGCGTGGCGATATCAATCAGCGCCCTGGGTTTGTAGCGCTGCGCATAGATGAGAGCATCGGCGAGAACCAGACGTCCCTCGGCGTCAGTGTTCTTCACCTCCACGGTCGTACCGTTGGCCATGGTGATGATATCGCCCGGACACAGCGCTCCTCCGCCCGTCATGTTGTCGGTTGCCGGAATCAGGGCTATCAGGCGGATCGGCAGCTTGAGCTTGGCGACGGCGTACATCGTACCCAGCACGGCAGCGGCACCGCTCATATCGGTTTTCATCTCCTCCATCGCGCTGGACGGCTTGATTGACAGTCCACCCGAATCGAAGGTAATGCCTTTCCCGATCAGCACGTAGGGTTTCAGGCGCTGCTTCTTGTCGTTATACTCCATGACGATGAAACGAGGCTCGCGCTTGCTTCCCTGATTCACCGCCAGGAGACCGCCCATTTTATTAGCGACAATTTCCTTCTTGTTGAGAATCACCGTCTTGATGCCAAGTTTTTTCCCAAGCGACGTGGCCTCCTTGGCCAGCGCATCCGCATCGACGACATTTGCGGGAGCGTTTGCGAGATTGCGCGTCAGCTCGACGGCATCGGTGAGGATCTGTGCTTCCTGAATTCCCTTCTTGAGTCGGCTCTGATATCCCTCATCCGCGGTGACAAGTTTCAGTTCCTTGATCTTCCCTTTCTTCGAATCCGATTTTTCTTTTCTGAAGGCGTCATAGGAGTAAAGCGACATCAGGGCGCCTTCCATCATCGCAACGACGGTTTCTTCGAAGGATACCGGCAGAATTTTCCGCACGATCTCTTCCAGCGGCGAATACAGCGCGACCGTGGGCGCCACGAATTTCGACGCTTCCTTCATTGCCTGCGCGGCCACGCGCCGGACACGCTCCACACCCATGGCATCAGTGTCCCCGAGTCCGACGAGCACGAAACGACCGGCGTCAGTCGCCAGCGTCACCGTTTCATCCGCCTTCCCGGAGAAGTCCTCATTTTCGCGCAACTCGGCGATGAGCGACTTGAGATCCGGACAGATCTGTTTGACCGTCTTGTTGAACAGCGTCGAATCGCTGGGAATGGGAATGGCGTGAACATCCGCTGCGATGCGTTCCGGTGTTCCGTAATGTCCTGTGCACTTGGGCATGAAAAATCCTCCTGCGTATCCTTATCGATTCCTGGCTCTCTGGATGAATTCCCGAAAACAGCGCGTATGACGGGGATCACGGGGAAGTGTAACGGAAAAAGGGACAAGAAACAACCGAAGGACACAATGGCTGCGGAATGTTTCCCTGAGCTGCTGCTGTGGATGCGGACTGACCGCGCATCCAGACGGTATTATTTCGGATTGGCGGGACGAATATCGATTTCGCTGGTCAGTGCCCTGCGGTGCGTATGCAGGGAATGCAGGATGACATCAGAGACATCCTCGGAGGTCAGGATTTTGTCACGATTCGGTGAGAGTGGAGTACCATCGAAGAAGCGTGTATCGGTAGAGCCGGGAAAAACGGCCACCACGCGGACGTCGTGTTCGCGGACTTCATGCATCAGTGACTGGGCCATGCCCCGCACGGCGAATTTGCTTGCACTGTAGGCAGTGCCGCCGGCGAAGCCGTTTTTCCCGGCCAGCGATGAGATGATAAACACATCGCCCCCGCCCTGTTCGATGAGGGACGGCACCGTCTCGCGCAGTGTCAGCCAGACACCGCGAACATTCGTGGCCATCACACGGTCGAACTCCTCAATTTTCATGTCGGCCAACGGCCGGAAAATGCCGAATCCTGCATTGGCAATGACGATACCGATATGCCCAAGCAGCATGCGTGCCTTTTCGATGAAGGCATGCAGCTGGTCCTCTTCCCTGACATCGACACTGCCGATCACGAGCTTGCCGGCGAGATCTGCAGAGGCTTCGCGCAGTTCGTCGAGCCGATACTGTGAGCGCGCGCAGGCGGCGACGTTGACACCCTCACGAAGCAGGGCGAGCGTCACCGCTTTTCCGATGCCGCTGCTGGCGCCGGTGACAAGGGCGGTTTTTCCTGAAAGATCCATCAAATACCTCCACCGATTGGCTGCATGACAATATCCTCGATCATCACGTGCGGCGGTGCCGTGCAGGCATTGACCACCGCCTGCGCCACATCCTCCGGCCCCATCATTTTATGACCGTGCTTTTCAAGGACGCGTTCCGGCCATATCTCCGTGCGTGTGGCGCCGGGATACACCGAGACGATACGCACGCCCGATCTTCGGACTTCGCTGCGCAGACAGTCGGTCATCATTTTCAGTCCGCCCTTTGTCGCAGCGTATACGGAGCTGTCGGGAAACACCTGCCGTGCGGCCATGGAATTAATCATGACGACGATCCCGCTTTCACGTTCAAGCATCCCGGGCAGGACGGCCTGCGTGCAGAGGAACGGACCGCGCAGATTCGTGGCCATGAGCTGGTCAAACTCCTCGGGGGTGGAATCCACGAAGGACTTGAACACGGATGCGCCGGCATTGTTGACCAGCACGTCGACCGGTCCGGCCGCGCGCGATATCGCCCGTGCCGCTTCCTGCACTTCCTGCCTGTCGGTTACGTCACAGGGGAGAGGTGTGACCTCCGGACCCAGATCGGCCGCGGCGGCGGTCAGTTCATCGGATGCGCGCGCACTGACAAACACCCGTGCGCCCTCGCGGACGAAGGTGCTCGCAATGGCTTTGCCGATGCCTGAGCGTCCGCCCGTCACCCAGACGGTTTTGCCCTGGAGCTGCATGGATTAAAACCCTGTATTAATGAGACGGAGAAATTCTTCGCGCGTTTTGGAATTCGCCTCGAATGCGCCAAGCATTTCGCTCGTGGTGGCCACGGAATTCTGTTTCTGAACACCGCGCATCATCATGCACATGTGCCGCGCCTCGCAGACCACGGCGACGCCCATCGGCTGCAGCGCATTCTGCAGTGCCTCGGCGATCTGCTGTGTCATGCGCTCCTGCACCTGAAGGCGGCGGGCGAACACTTCAACGATGCGGGGCAGCTTGCTCAGGCCGACGATCTTCCCGTCCGGGATATATGCGATGTGGCATTTTCCGAAGAACGGGAGCATATGATGCTCACAGAGGGAATAGAAATCGATATCCTTGACGATGACCATTTCATTGTAATCCTCATTGAAGACGGCGCGGTTGAGCACCTCCTCGATGTCCATTTCATATCCCTGCGTGAGAAACTTCCACGCCTTGGCAACCCGGTAGGGCGTCTTGAGCAGCCCCTCCCGCTGCGGATCCTCCCCGATGCGCTCGAGGATTTCGGTGACATTCTTTTCGAACTCCCGGTCGCGGTCGATGCTGTTTTCAACCGGGTCGGTTTGCTGCGGGACTGTCGTTTTCATGCTTCCCCTCGATAGTCGACGATATTCTTTTCAGTTTCGTACAGACGGATCTGGTAGAGCCTGCCCTGCGGCATTCTGTCGACAAGCTGTTTCCAGATGCCGATCGCGATATTTTCAGCAGTTGGATTCACGCCCGTGAGGAAGTCGACATCCGTGTTCAGGTTCCTGTGGTCCAGCTTGTCGATCACATGCGTGTGAATGACACGCTTGAGTTCCTTGAGATCCACCACATATCCCGTTTCCGGATCGACCTCCCCGGCCACGGTCACTTCCACGTAATAGTTGTGTCCGTGTCCCGCAGGATTATTGCACTTGCCGAACACTCGATCATTCTGCTCGTCACTCCAGGACGGATTGTACAGGCGGTGCGCGGCAGAAAAATGTTCTCTGCGTGTAACGTACATCATGAGGAGAGGTCCTTGATAAGACTGCTGCGGAGTTCCGCGGAAATCGGAACCGTGTCACTGCACTTTTCATGCGTACTACGCAGGGCGACGGCGACGGACGGATTGCAGAAGGCCGCAGCCTGCTCGGGTGTCATCGAAAAGCGAACGTAGAAGACGTCGCTGTCACAGACCAGTGTGTCCTCATCGACGTCAAACGTGGCGTAGACCGGTTCGCCGGCGATATCGAGGCTGATACATTCATGCGTGATGCCATTGAGACTCTGCAACACATTGTCGACGTCCCGGTATTCGGGAACGCGGATGAGCAGCGTCGCACTCAGTTCGTTCTCGCCGGGGATGAGCAAATTGAAGCAGCTGAGTTCAAGTTTGATGCGGTCGTCGGAATCGTCACGTTCGACACGCAACATTTCCTGCACCTGGTACTGCACCGTCATGCGGTTTTCAAAGATAATGACGCAGCTGTTACCCAGCTCAATGCGCCGGAGGTCACGCTCCGCCTGCGCCTCCTTCCGAAACTGTGATCTGCGTTGCTCGTATTCCGCAATCGGCAGGATCTCCTGAACAGCAAGGGGTTTCATGAATTCACGGGTCGGTGATACAATGAGATGAAATAGGATCGATGAGGGGCATGTCAGCACCGGGCAGACACATGGCTGTCGCTGGCTGTCGCGCGGCTGCCGGCCGGAGCCATGTTACAGTTCCTCGAGGGCGGCGAGCACATCGTCAACATGCCCCTTCACCTTCACCTTCGGCCAGATGCGTCGGATGATGCCGTCGGAATCGATGAGCACGGTCGTGCGTTCGACGCCCATAAATTTCCGTCCGTACATGTTTTTTTCCTTCCAAACGTCGTACGTCTCGAGCATCTCATGCGATTCGTCACTGAGAAGATCGAACGGCAGATCGTACTTGCTGCGGAATTTTTCATGCGAAGCGATGCTGTCGGGACTGACGCCGAACACAACCGCTCCCTTCGCCTGAATGCGGGCGAAGTTGTCGCGAAAATCGCAGGACTCCTGGGTACAGCCGGGCGTATTGTCTTTGGGATAGAAGTACAGCACGACGTTTTTTCCCTTCAGGTCCTTGAGTGAGACCGTTCCACCGCTCACGGACGGCAGCGAAAATGCGGGAGCTTTTTTCCCTTCTGCGGGCATAGATCCTCCGATCGGTTGACCAAGAAGAACGGGCGAGCAGCCGAAGCACCCACCCGTGACATTTCTGTGTATGATTACTTGGGCCGGCAGCCGATTTTGAGTGTCACCTGATACTCCGTGGTTTTTTCATCCACCATCCGGCCGCGAATAGAGACGGCCTCGAACCATGCGACCTGGTAATCGGCGGAAACCTCGGTGAGGCCCTCCTGAATTGCGGCTTCCACACTCTCGATGGAGATGCCGACGACTTCCTTGTACTCAAAAACAGATGCCATGTTGCCTCCTGTTGTGATAATGCAAGAACATGAATCGCGGCGCAGGCGTTCCTGCTGCCGCATGTTAATCGGTGATATGGTAATACTTCGTCACGTAATCCGACACCATGCGGTCGGTGTTGAACTGCGGGATGAGGGTTTCCATCGATTTCCTGACACGCTGCAGCCACTTACGCGGGATGCCGTATTCATCGCGATCGTAAAACTCCGGGATTACGTCATTGAAGAGGATTTCCTGAAGCAGCGCGGCGTCGCGTTCATCCTGTTCTTCGACGGATGCGGGGGTTGAGTCTTCGCCGATGGCCCAGCCGTTTTCTCCACTGTAGCCCTCGCGCCACCAGCCGTCGAGAATACTGAGATTCAGTCCGCCGTGAATAAGGATTTTCATCCCGCTGGTCCCGCTCGCCTCCATCGGACGACGCGGATTATTCAGCCAGAGATCCACTCCGGAAATCATGTGCCGCGCGACGTTGATGTCATAGTTTTCGAGAAACACCACCTTGCCGAACAGGGCGGGATTTTTCGAATGCCCGACGATTTCCTGGATGAAGCGCTTTCCCTGATCGTCACGGGGATGCGCCTTGCCGGCGAAGACAATCTGCACGGGCCGCTCGGGGTTGTTGATCAGCTCCACGACGCGATTGAAATCGCGGAAGAACAGTGGCGCGCGCTTGTAGGTAGCGAATCGCCGGGCGAAGCCGATTGTCAGTGCATCGGGATTGAGGATGCTGCCCTGGACGGTATCGTAATCCGCACCGACGCGCTGGAACTGATGACGCATCATGCGGCGAACATATTCTATCAGATCCCGCCGCAGACCATAGCGGAGCGCCCAGAGTTCTTCATCGGGGATAAGTTCGGGGTCGGAGACCTGCGCCCAGATGGCCTCCTGCTTGAGATAGTAAATCCACTTCTGTCCGAGATGCTTGTGCCAGAACTGACGGGTGCGATTGGCCATCCATCCCAGGATATGCACGCCGTTTGTGATGTGTCCGATCGGGACCTCTTCACTGTTGTCAACGTGAAACAGCCCTTTCCACATATCCCTGCTGATCTGTCCGTGCAGTTCGCTGACACCGTTCGCGGCCTGGGACATCTTCAGGGCGAGAACGGTCATGCAGAATGTCTCCTCGCTGTCGTCGGGTCGCTCGCGGCCGTAGGACATCAGCGTTTCGTGATCGAAACCGAGGCGCTCGCGGAACATGGAAAGCAGATGGTCGAGGAGATCCGGTGTGAAACGGTCGTGTCCAGCAGGAACGGGCGTGTGCGTCGTAAATACGCTGTGATCGCGTACCCAGGCTTCCGCATCCGCACGCGTGTCGCCCTGTGCCAGCCGCTCACGCAGCAACTCCAGTGTCAGAAAGGCGCTGTGGCCCTCATTCATATGGAAAACGCGCGGGGCTATACCCAGTTTCCGGAGCAAACGGACACCACCGATACCGAGAATGGTTTCCTGCATGACACGCGTCGTGCTGTCACCGCCGTACACGCGCGATGTGATCTCCCGATAATGGAGATCGTTCTCTTCCCTGTTGGTGTCGAGCAGGTAAATGGTCGCCCTGCCGACATTGATCCGGTATGCATGAAAGGTCACGGTGGCATGGGCAATCTGCACGGATGCGGTGACTGGATTCCCAGCATCGTCGGTGACGAGCTCGACGGGGATGGTGTCGGGATCGATCAGTGGATATGATTCGTGCTGCCACCCATCGGGACCGAGCGTCTGCTGGAAATAGCCGTTGCGATAGAAAAGGCTCACACCGATGAAGGGGACGCCGAGATCGCTGGCGGATTTCGTGTGGTCGCCTGCGAGCACGCCGAGGCCGCCGGAATAAATCGGCAGGCACTCATGCAGGCCGAATTCGGCACTGAAATACGCCACCAGCCGAGAACCGTTGCCGGACGTGTTTGCCGTGTACCAGGTATCCTTTTTTCCCATGTAATTTTCGAACTCCTGCAGCACGGACTCGACCTGTTCGAGAAATTCCTTCTCGCAGAGCCGCGCCTGCAGTTCGGCGTGGGAAATGGACTTCAGGACAGCAACAGCATTGTGATTGGAAGAGCGCCACTTCCGCTCAGACAAAGCATGGAAAATGTCCTGCGCCTTGGGATTCCAGGTCCACCAGAGATTATATGCGAGACGACGCAATCCGCGAATCGCCTGTTCCGTGCGTTCCATGAAAGTGGAATTCATGTTCACTTCCTCGTTTGCTGATAATACGATCGGTTCCATTCCGATGCCGGGAGGCACCCGGACAAGTGGGCCGTGCCATTGTCACAATTGACGGCGGCCAGTAGTGACCGCTGGCTGGGCCCCACTGATCGACGGCTCCCGGTGTCAAAACAGAACAGGAATTTCAAGATAGCCGACACATCGCGAAGTTCCAACAGGTCAGCGGGTGGTACCGGAGGAGCCGCGCGGTGCGGTATGTGCCGGCAGTGGTTCTTCCTGGTAGAACAACACATTATCGGCATCGATCGTGCGACGGATCTCCCGAATCTCCTCTGTATTTCCAAGTTCCGTGCAGGCGGCGATCAGCGTGCCGGCAAGTGAATCCCGCAGCTGTCTGCGAAGCACGCGATCGCTGATCTGAAGCCATCCGTGCTGGCGGAACATGACGAGGAGCCTTTCCCTGACACGCCGTGGCTTTCCGGTATCGACGGATGCCTCGGCAAGCGCGGAGCGGATGCGGCGCTCGGCGAGGTTCGTGGTGCCGCCGAGGTCACTGTAGTCGATACCGCGAACCGCATGCGCATGGATTGCTTCGCGAGGCGCGCGCTCGATATGGTGCCGGAAGCGGCTGCGCAACCTGACACTCACGAGCTCCGGGAGCCGCGCTGCACCGGCATCATTGAGAATATACGCGATGCCGCGGCACTGCTCGCGGGTGAGGTTGGTATGCACGAGGTCGAGTCCCGCGCGAAGGAGCACATCACCGGTCACACCTTCGAGCAGCGGCAGCAGCCGCAGTGTCGCGCTGCGGAGGAAGAGCCCCTGGTTATAGCAGCGGTTGTGATCGCCGTACTGGTAGATGCGGCGCTGCCGCAGTGCCTGCAGCTCGGCTACCGGATCAGTGTAGCCCAGCAGTTCGAGCAATCCGAAGGCGTCGGAGAAACCGACTTCGACGTAGTACGGCACACTGTCGCGCCGGCAGATGCGGGCGACGCGGCGCTGCAGTTCCACGCGTCCCCTCGCAGAACGCACGTTGGCAATGATGTTGGAGGCTTCGTTTTCGTATCCGAGATCGGAATACGTGCCGCGGGGAATGCTCGTGATACGGACGGAAGGAGCGTCGAGGTCGATGGTGAAAAGATGAAGTGCATCGGCGCGACCGCGTCCCTTGCCGAGACGGCTGTCAAGTCCGATGAGAAGAATGTCCAGCTCCCGATGCGGCATATCCGATTTCCCGGGTGGGGGATCCGCCACGGAGGAGCGCAGGGGACGTGCACCCTGTGCGGGATTGGAATCCTGCAGTGCCAGGGATCCGACGAACGGCTGGAGGAACCCGGTATCCGAGCGGTATTCCGCACCGCCGATGCCGTCCGCGTCGTCGGGGGCGTTCACATCGTCACGCGCGTCATCGCGCGCGTCCACATCTTCGCCACTGTACACGCTATCGCTGCCGCCGGTATCACCTCCGTCTGAGGCGTCACCACCGTCTGACGCGTCGCTGTCGTTCCGACCCTGCGTGCCCGCGGCGGTATCGAACAACGCGAACACGCTCTGTTTCGCCTCATCACGATAGGCCGGCTGGAGCTGTTCGTGCACGCGGTTGATGGATATCGCCGCAGTATGCGCGAGCTGCCGTGCCGCCACTGATCCCACGTCGTCGGGCGCCGGCGGAGCGTACTCTTCCGGCGTCAGGCGTGCAAGCATATACCAGCCGGCGACGAACAACACGAGCGTCGCCGCCACCGAAATCACGCGCCGGCGGATGATACGGGTGCGATGCTTCCGCAACCGATACAGCCTGTGCCGTTCATAGGTGTTCATGGGCACATGCGTCCCTCTCGAGGGACGTCAGCGAATCAGCGAAAAAGGACGTTTACTTGCCGGTATAATATACGATCTTCTGACCGATCCTGAGCACATCGCCCAGTGAATTCCAAGCGCGCAGCTGATTAACCGTGACACCCAGCTCGCGGGAGATGCTGTAGAGTGTGTCGCCCTTCTTGACGATATACTCCGAGCGGCCGTCCTCTGCGTCCGCTTCAGTATCCACGGCTTCCGTCTTTTCCCGGGTACTTTCCGCCGCCTTCTGCTTCTGCACCTTCGCATCCGGTGCCGTCTCATCCGGTGCCGTCTCATCCGGCGCCTTCGCTCCCGGTGCCTTCGCGTCCGGTGACGGTGGGTCCGGCGACGGTGCGTTCTGCGGCGCTTCAGATGCGTTATCGCCATCCGCCGCCTTTTTCCCGTTCGTACGGATGAGCAGTTCCTGACCGATACGGATATTGTCACCGGGGATTTTGTTCCACAGGCGCAGATCGGCAACTGTCACACCAAAGTCGTGGGCAATGCTGCGCAGCGTTTCGCCCTTTTTCACCCGGTAGCGCGTAATGGTGACCTCGTTCCCGTCGACGACCACGGTCGTATCGCGCCCGGAGGCTGTCTTTTCCGACGCCGGCGCGGCAGCCGCGTCATCGACAGCCGCCTGCTCGTCAACAGGAGTATCCTCATCGGCCGGGACGTCCTTCCCGGCGGCATGCGGATCACCCTCGACGTGCAGTCCGGGAATGCGCAGCTGCTGTCCCACGCGGATGTTATTGCCGCTGAGGTTATTGGCCTTCTTGAGTTCATCGACCGAGACGCTGAAAGCGCGGGAGATACTGTAGAGATTGTCGCCGGCCTGCACGGTGTACACCGAGACGGTGCCGCCGCTGGTGACGGTGTAGGTTTTCATGCCTTCATCTTCCGCGGCTTTCTCTTGACTCCCGCCGGTCTGTGCGGCCGTTTTTTGCTTTGCGTCATGTCCCGCGGCTGCTTTTTGCTCCACGGTTTGATCCGCAGCCGTTTTCGGCTGTTTCTCGACGGCCGGAGCCGACTTCCGCACCTGCTTCGATCCGGCGGGGAGATGAATGCGGAGCTTCTGGCCGATCTTGATCGCGTGATCGGAGAGCGAGTTCCACTCCATCAGCTGTCCGACAGTCACCCCGAAGGATTTCGAAATGCTATACAGCGTTTCACCCTTTCTGACGGTGTGTACAGTGTCTTTGCCGGAGGGTTTGTCCTGGTTCGCTCGCTCACCCGATCGCCGACCCGTTGGGTCGGCGCTGCCCTTGACGTCCTGGCTTCCGTCTGCACGGGATGATGGCGTGTCGGTCCGCCGACCCGTTGGGTCGGCGCTACCCTTGACGTCCTGGCTTCCGTCTGCACGGGATGATGGCGTGTCGGTCCGCCGACCCGTTGGGTCGGCGCTACCATCAAGGGATCGGTGGGATTCATGCGCGATATCGGTTGATTTCCGAGGGATCGACCGGCTTTTTACCTCGAGGGTGCTGCCGCTGCGGATGTTTGAACCCTTCAGCCCATTCCACTCTTTGAGCTGCTGGATGGTGACGTCGAATGCGTCGGCGATGCTGGCGAGTGTTTCGCCGCGGCGCACGGTGTGGATGGTGGAAAACGCGTCGGCGCGGACTTCGACTTTCGTATCCGCGGTTGACACGGAGGATGCCACGGCGGCGGAGGGACCGCCGTCGGATGTTCCCTCGAACACGCGCTGCAGGTTTTCACCCGAGGCACCGCTTTCCGAGGCATCTGCCAGCAGGGTCTCAGTATCGGCCATCAGCGTTTCCGTATCGGATTCGAGCTGCTCCTCCCGCAGCCAGATGTCGATGGTCGACCCGGCGAGCAGCCGGTCGTCGGATTCCATTTCGTTCCAGGTCATCAGGTCATGCACGGTTACGTCAAAGCGGCGGGCGATACTGCCGAGTGTCCATCCCTTCTCCACGGTGAGCTCGCGCTTGAGACGCCCGTTGGTGCGGCGGGTGGGATCGACGTCGCTGTCGGGATTGCTGATGTTGTCCATGGCTACGGCGTAGGAGCTCGGATCGATGACTTCCTTCTTCGGAATGCGGAGAATTTCACCGATCTGCAGGTGCCGCGCGCTGCTCATCTCGTTGAGCTTGACGATCTGTCCGACGGTCACGCGGTATTTCTTGGCGAGCCGATACAGGCTTTCGCCGCGCCGCACCTTGTGTTCGACAATCACGATCTCCTGGGTTTTTCGCACCGGCACGTTGCCGATATTGGAAGCGAAGGTCTGCCCGCGTCCCTGGGGGATGCGCAGCGTGAAGTGACGCGGCGGTGTGATCGGCTGGAGCAGCGTGGGATTGAGCTCCTGCAGTTCCTCCAGCGAGAGTCCCACACATACACCGAGATCCTTGAGATGATAGGGTTTGTCAACGGAGACGGACTCCGCGGTCAGCGGCTGCTGGTACTGGATACCGGTGAAGTCGTATTCCGCCGTGTCGAGGGCGATGATGGATGTGGCGATGTAGCGCGGCACGTAATTCTGCGTCTCCCGCGGCAGGTATTTCCGGATCTCCCAGTAGGAGGGATTCTCCTTCCCGCTTTTCCGGATGGCGCGGCTGATGCGTCCCGGACCAGCATTGTACGCGGCCAGCGCCAGGTGCCAGTCGTCGAAGCGGTTGTAGAGGTCGCGCAGGTGTCGCGCAGCCGCGCGTGTGGCCAGCTCCGGATCGCGGCGCTCGTCGATATACCAGTCGCCTTTGAGGCCGTACATCTCGCCGGTGGATTTCAGGAACTGCCAGAGTCCGACGCATGCCGCCCATGAGCGCGCGAAGGGATTGACGCCGCTCTCGATCATGGTGAGATAGATGATCTCATCCGGCATCCCCTCCTCGCGGAGGATCGGGCGCATGACGGGGAAATAGCGTCCCGAACGCTCCAGCCACTTGATGAAATGCTTGCGCATCTTGGTGGTGAAGTAAACGATGTTCTTTTCCACCTCTTCGTTCAGCGGCAGCGGGATGGTCGTGCGCGGGGGCTCCTTGAATGTCAGGGCCGCCAGATCCGACGTATCCGCCTCGGCGTTTTCATCCGCCAGCAGCTGAAGCGCGGAGATGGGCACATCGACGTCCGCGCTTTCGATCAGTCCGGCGCAGCCGCGGTACACCGCTTTGAGACGGTTCTGCAACTCGTGGTACCGCGCATCCTCCTCGATATGCGGGAGGTAGCTTGCACGGTCCATTTTCTGGGAGGCCAGCGTGGCCTGTTCGATGGCATTGAGCGTGTCTCCGCCCTCCAGCGCCTTCGTGGCGAGCAGAATATGCAGACGTCCGCGGTCGAGCAGCGGCTCGCGTTCGCTTTCATTCACTTCCGGAGCGGACGGAATGTCGTCGATCGCAAGCTGCGGCCGCGGCAGCAGCGGGGCTCCCGGCGCCGGGGCAAGCGTGTCGATCAGCGTCTCCGCGGAGGGAGCGCCGCTCTCATTGCTTTCCTCACGCGTGATTTCCTTCTGCGAGGAACAGGCGGAGGCCAGCACAGCCAGCATGATCAGAAGAGAGAGTCGTGGTATCCCCTGGCGGAAGGTATCTGAAATCAGATGCATACAACCTCGGATCGGAAAACATGGATAGCGGGATGCGCCGCCGGAAAAATCGGCCGCCCCGTGGCGCGCCTACCGGACACATATTCTAAAAACTACGAACAGGCCCTGAGAAAATCAATGAAATGAACGGGCTAACATATTGGATTTTCAATGCAGTAGAAGACCATCATCTCATGATCTTCCTGCTGCGTTCAGGGCCGTTTCATCAGGTCTTACTCCTGAACCGGCGGCACGGTTTCCGCGGGAGCCGGAGCGGATTGCGCCGGCGCGGTTTCCGGCACTGACTGCTGACTGCCATCTGCCTTCTCGAAGACCAGCACGCCGAAGGCGCGGTTCGGGGCGATGAACTGCTCGAGCAGCCGGTAATCCGGATTGCCCTCGAAGAACTCCATCGGCACGTCGCCGCCGAACTGGCTGTTGCCGTAATGGCTGTCCCAGACCACGATCGATCCGGGTGCGGCTTCGGCGAGCGTTTCGAGCTGCATCGA
Source organism: uncultured Ignavibacteria bacterium (assembly GCA_913061095.1). Lineage (GTDB taxonomy): Bacteria > Bacteroidota > Ignavibacteria > SZUA-365 > SZUA-365 > BM516. The sequence goes on along the minus strand of CAJXVM010000020.1, from coordinate 24,141 downwards.
GCGGTCGCGGTTCGCGTCGTTGATGTCGATGTCGGAAAAATAGCGGAAGAGCACGTGATTCCCGTACAGGGGCCGCTCCCGGAATTCCTCCGGCTGCTCGATATACCACTCGGCCGCCTGCTTGACGGTCTCCGCCTCAAGATCCAGCTTGCGCGGCTTCTCCGCGTACAGCGTCCATCCCACCGCACCGGCGAGCAGCAGCGCGATGAGCGTCTTGGCGTTGAGCATGCGCGAGGTGAAGGCGACCGCCAGCACCAGCACGCCGATGACGACGGCGATATGGTCGTAGCGCGCATCCTCGGTCATGATCAGTCCGTTGGTGTCGCGCGCCAGGAAAACCACCGAGATGATGGCGAACACCGCCAGCAATGACAGCGCGATGTTCCTGTTCCGCGTGTCGTAAAGCGTGTTCACTCCCCGCGCGGCGTAAATCGCCGACAGCGGCGCGATGGAAAGCAGGTAGCGCCAGTGGCCGGGATTGGCGCCGAAATCAGGCAGATCCCAGGCCGAGAACACCGACCAGGCGAACATGATGGTGAACGTGTAGAACAGAAAGCCGTGATCCATGATCTGCTCCTTCGCCCTGTCGGGCGGGAGGAAATGCTTCCAGTAGCCGAGCACAAGCAGCGGCAGGAGCACGGGACCGACCATGAATACGTAAGTTTCAAAGTAATGCCAGAAGGGCTTGTGCGGCACTTCCACGCCGAGTCCGATGCGCGTCATGTCGTCAATCAGCCACATGGCATTGCCGGTGGCGAGCCAGCCGATCAGCGCCAGCGCGACCGGCGTCCACGCCAGCAGCAGGAAGGGCACCCACTGCTTCCGCATGAGGAATATCACCCCGAGGCCGAGACTGACCAGCGCGAACTCCTGCCGGATGGAAAAGATGTAGGAGGATGTGATTGCGGCCCATATCCACTGTTCGCGGTAATAAAAGAACAGCGACAGGACGAGAAACAGCGCGGCGGTGATTTCGCTGTAGGAGCGGAAGGACAGCTGCAGGAACAGCGGCTGGGCGGCGAGCAGAATGGCCGCGATGGAGGCGTTTTTCATCTTCATCGCGCGGCCGAGCTTGTAGGTCATCACGACGGTGAGCGCCGCGATGAAACAATGCGCGAGCGCCACGCCGGGGAAACCGAAAAGCCCGGGCACGACCATGAGGATTTTCCAGCCGGGCTTGGGCTGATTTCCCATGATGGAAAACGGATCGCCCCAGAACTGCCGGATGTTGCGGTAATGGCCGATCTCGTCGTCCTGATAGAAACCGGTGGAGCCCATGCTGAACCAGTAGTAGAGCAGGACGAGCAGCGGGATGAGCAGCCAGATGTATCGATCCAGCATCTCATCGAGATTCCATGTGGAAAGGATGTGCTCCGTCCCCTTTTTCGCGGTCTGCTTTTTCGTCTTTTTCGTCTTGGCCATGGGATTCAGCTCCGTCGATTCTCAATGCTCCGGTGATACAGTTCCTCGATGCCCTCCGCCATGTGCTCCCATGAATATTTTTTCTTTTCCTCGATGACATTCGCCCGGTAGCCCGCGAAGCGGTGGTGCGCGAAGAAATCGACAACTGCCTTCGCAAGCGCATGCGGATCCTCGGGCGGCACGATGGCGCCGGTGCGCCCGTCGACGATCACCTCGCCGAGTCCGCCTACGTCGGTGGCGATGACGGGACGATGGAAATTGTACGCGATCTGAATGATGCCGCTCTGCGTCGCGGACTTGTACGGCAGCGTCAGCACGTCGGCGGCGGAGAAATACGTGCCGACTTCTTCGTTTGGAACATAGTCGGAATGGAAAACCACATAATCCCCCACGCCGAGCCGCCGAACCTGGTCGCGGTATTTCTGCTCGTTGTTGTAAAATTCGCCGACCACCAGCAGACGGACTTTCATCTTCTCGAGAATCGACGGCATGGCGTCGAGGATGACGTCGAGTCCCTTGTAGTCGCGCACGTAACCGAAGAACAGCATGACACGCTCGTCATCGGTGAGCGTCATCGCCGGATCGACCTGCGCGAGTTTCGCGCGCGCCGCCAGACGCTCCTCCTCCTCCCCGAAGATTTCATAGACGGGATGCGGCAGATAGCTGGTCAGCGGCTCCGGGTGCCACTTCCGCAGATCCCGCTCCACCGCGCGCGACTGCACGACGTAGCTGTCGATGTAGCGAAAGGCGAAGCGCGTCAGCAGTTTGTCGCCCGGACGCCGTTCGTGGGGAATGATGTTGTCGCAGATGAACATCGTTTTCGTGTGGCGGCCCCGGCGCGCGATGGCAGCGATGGTACCGTAGGACGGCGCGAAAAACGGCATCCAGAACTTGAAGACGATCAGGTCCGCACGCAGCGCGCGCACGCGGAAACCGGTGCGGATCCAGTTGAAGGGATTGATCGAGTCGATCCACTGCACGCTGTCGATGGGGATGCCTGCGTCGCCGGATTCCTCCTGCGACTTTCCGGGGAAAAGCAGTTTCGGGTACTGGCGGGAAAACGTGACGACGCGGACGTCATGCCGGCGGGAAAGGTACTTCCAGAGCAGGCCCACGTAATGCGCAATGCCGCCGCGCAGGGGATAGGCCGTGCCGACGAGCACGATTCTCATGCCGGGGCGCCGCTCCCCTTCATCTCCGCCCAGCGATTGACCGCTTCCAGTACGCGGTCGACCTCGAGATGATCCATGCAGCGATAGTCATCCCGCTGGCAGGTGGGCTGGAAGAAGCAGGTGCATTCTTTCGACGGTTCGAGGATTTCACCGCGGCCGTACAGCTCGAATTCCTTCGGATTGAAGATGTTGTTGAACAGCACCAGCGGCTTGTGCAGTCCGATGGCGATATGCATGGCCATGGTTACCGCCGAGACGATGACATCGCATTTGTTCATCAGCGCGATGAAGGTTTTCAGCGGGAAATGGCCGAGATAGAGTCCGCCGGATTTCCGTGCCATGCGGTCGTTCTTTTCATGCTCCTGCGCGCCGCCGAGGAACAGCGGCTGCATGCCGTGATCGATCAGTTCACGCGCGAGCCGGCGCCAGTGCTCCTCGGGCCACAGGCGGCTCGTCCAGCGTCCCCCGCAGCCGGTATTGAGTCCGATGATCGGCTTGTTCGTGTCGAGCAGCAGTCCCAGCCGCTTCGCCGCCGCCTCCAGATCGAACTCCTCTTCCGCTTCGAGAATGTATTCTTCACCCTGCCAGTCGTAGCCGCAGATCTCGAACATTTCCTCCACGTAATGGCGCGTATTCTTCTTGTTGAGATCGTCGAAGATGCCGGTGAGGAACTTGTGTTCTGCGTCGGCGTCGATGGGCGCGCAGATCCCGTTGCGGATGGTGAAGCCCTTCTTGACGCTGGCCTCGAGGCGGTCGAGAATCGCACAGGCCTCGCGGTCCTTATCGAGATTGATCACCACGTCGAAATTCACCGCCAGCAGCGAGATCACGCTGGCCATGTCGAAGCGCAGCTTGATGTCGACGGTGGACGGCAGCACCTCCGGCGACTGCGTCAGCCACCAGATGCGCGCGCCGGGATATTCCTTCCGCAGGCGCTGCAGCAGCGGCGTGGTGCGGATCACGTCGCCGATCGCCCCGAGCTTGATGATCAGGATGTTGCGGTCTGTGGGATCGTAATGGGGACAGTCGGCGCAGTGCACGCCTTCCTGCTTGTGGGGACGACACGGGATGTCGCCGCGGAAGTGACGGCAGTCGGCTTTGTACACAATGGAGTCGGACATGGATGTATCAGATTGATGGAAAAACTATTTCAGCATTTCGCGCACGCTGTAGTCGCGCGCGCTGGCACCGCTCTTGGTCACCATCTCCGCGAGGAGTCCGGTGGAGATGAGCTGGATGCCGAGCAGCATGAGCAGGATGCCGAGCAGCAGCATGGGACGGTTGCCGACGGGGTAGCCCATCAGCCATTCGACGGTCATCCAGGCGTTGATCAGGAAGCCGGCCAGGAACATGATACCGCCGAGCGAACCGAAAACGTGCAGGGGACGCTGCGTATAGCGCGAGGTGAACATGACAGTCAGCAGGTCGAGGAATCCCTTGAAAAAGCGGCTGAGCCCGAATTTCGTGCTGCCGTATTTCCTGGGATGATGCTGGACGACCATCTCCGTGACGGTAAAGCCCGCCATTTTCGCCAGGACGGGAATGTAGCGATGCATTTCGCCGTAGAGATTGACGGTCTTGACCACTTCCCCGCGGTATGCCTTCAGTCCGCAGTTGAAGTCGTGAATGTCGATGCCCGAGAGCTTGCCGGTCACGAAGTTGAAAAACTTCGACGGGATGGTCTTGGAGATGGGATCGTAGCGTTTCTTTTTCCATCCCGAGACCATGTCGAATCCCTCGTCGAGCTTCGCGACCAGGGCGGGAATCTCCGAGGGATCGTCCTGCAGGTCGGCATCCATCGTGATGACGTAGCGTCCCTGCGCCTGCTCGAATCCCACCGCCAGCGCGGCGGACTTCCCGTAATTCCGCCGGAAGCGGATCATCTTGAAGCGCGGGTCCTTCGCATGCAGCGCGCGCAGCGCTTCCGCGGAACCGTCGCCGCTGCCGTCATCGATGTACCAGACCTCCCAGCGCAGCTGCATGCCGTCGAGCACATTCGTCAGCTGTCCGGTAAGCTCGGGGATGGAATCCTTTTCATTGTAGGATGGAATGACGACGGAGATGTCCACTTCCCCCGCCTCACTGCCGGTCTTCTGCTTCTGCTCTGTTTCCGTCTCGTGCGCGTCAGCTTGCACTCTGTCCTGCTCGTCAGTGACAAAAACAAAAAATATCGCTCAACGGCCTGATATGCAATGGACGAAAGTGTTATGTTGGGTTTTGCATGCAATCGCGGCACTTGTGTACGACGCCCATGTGGAAGCTTTTCTATAATATCACCGTACTCCCCCCGCTGTGGATCGCGTTCCGGGTGCTCTGGCTGTTCAACCGGAAGGTGCGGCGGGGACTGCGCGGACGCGCCACTTCCCTGCAGCGGCTGCGGGTGTTCATGCGAAACAATCCCGGCACACCGCGGCTGTGGGTGCACGCGTCGTCGATGGGAGAATTCGAACAGGCCAAGCCCATCATCGAACAGCTGCGGCGGCGGATGCCCGACCTGGTGGTCATCGCGTCCTTTTTCTCGCCGTCCGGCTACGAAAACAACCTCCGCTACCGCGAGATCGACGCGGTCGTGTACATCCCCTTCGACACGCCCTGGCGCGCTCGGGCGTTTCTTGAGCTGATGCGTCCGACCGCGGCGGTGTTCATCCGCTACGACGTCTGGCCGAATCACGTGTGGACCTGCGCCCGGATGAATATCCCCGTCATGCTGGCCAACGCCACGCTGCGCGGGGATTCGGGACGCCTGCTCCCCGGCGTGCGGAGCTTCCACCGCAGCGTCTACGACGTGATGGATGTCATTCTCACCGTATCCGAGCAGGATGCGGAGCATTTCCGTCGGCTGGGACTGCGGCACGCCGAAGTCCGCGCCGTGGGCGACACGCGCTACGACCGCGTCGCCGGCAAGGCAGCGGAATCACGGGCGCGCGGGATTCTGCCGGAGCGGGTGCGCGAGGGACGCCGGACGCTGGTCGCCGGCAGCAGCTGGTCCGAGGACGAGGAGATCCTCCTCCCCGTCTTGTTCAAACTGCTGGATCACGATCCCTCGCTGCAGTGCATCATCGTGCCGCACGAACCCACGCTGGATCATCTCGAATGGCTGGAATTCCGTCTCGCGGGAAAGGCGGACTCCATCCGCTTCTCCTACCTGCAATCCTGGAGCGGCGAACGTGTGATCATCGTCGACAGTATCGGCATCCTGCTGCCGCTGTACGCCGCGGCGGATGTCGCCTTCGTGGGGGGAGGATTCAAGAGCAACGTGCACAACACGCTGGAGCCCGCGGCCTACGGCATCCCGGTGCTTTACGGACCGAAGATCGGCAACAGCCAGGAGGCCCGCGAACTGGCCGACGCCGGCGGCGGTATCATCGTGCGCGATCGGCAGGACCTCTACCGCAGCCTCCGCCGCCTCCTCGACGACGAATCCCTCCGCGCCGAATCCGGCGAGATCGCCGGGCGCTTCGTAGCCGAGCGGGCGGGGTCGACCAGTAAAATCCTCGAAAAGCTTGAACCGATGCTGCAGTAGAAGTGCAAAGGACAAAGTGCAAAGTGCAAAGATTGATCGATCAGACTTTGCACTTTGCACTCTGCACTTTGCGCTTATTTACTCGGAGCGCTTCGCTTCATCCCAATATCTATCCATCTCAGCGAGCGTCGCATCCCCCGGCTCACGTCCTTCCTCGCGGAGGCGCTTTTCGACGTGGCGGAAGCGGCGGTCGAATTTGTCGATGGTACGGCGCAGGGCGTCTTCGGGATTGACGTGCAGGAAGCGCGCGTAATTGACGATTGAGAACAGCAGGTCACCGATCTCCTCCTCGATGTCCTCGCTGTTTTCGCCCTCCACCGCGAGGCGCAGTTCCTCGATTTCCTCATGCACCTTCGCCCAGACATCCTCGCCGCGCTCCCAGTCGAAGCCGATCTTGGAGGCCTTGTCCTGCATACGATAGGCCTTGAGCAGGGCCGGCAGTGACCGCGGCACGCCGTCGATGACCGATTCGCGTCCCTCGTCCATTTTGATCTGTTCCCAGTTGCGCTTCACGTCACCCGCGTCACGCACCTCGGTATCGCCGAAAATGTGGGGATGCCGGCGTACCAGTTTGTCGATGATGGCGCGGAGCACGTCCTCGATCGTGAAGCGGTCGTCCTCGGCGGCTATTTCCGTGTGGAACACCACGTGCAGCAGGAGGTCGCCCAGTTCATGCTGGAGGTCGTAGTCGTTGCGGTGATCAATGGCCTCGACGACCTCAAAGGCTTCCTCGATCGTATGGCCCTTGATGCTGTCGTTCGTCTGCTCACGGTCCCACGGGCATTCCTTTCGCAGCCGCTTCATGATGGAGAGGAGTTCGTCGAATGTGTACTCGTATTGCGGAGATTGGGTGTCTTGTTCGCTCATGCGGTCAAGATACGGAAATTCTTCGAGCAGGAGCAGGAGCACGAGCTCCTGCTCCTCCTTGCAGAATCGGTGTGAAAAACCTAGCTTGGATGCGGATAAACTGTGGCTCTATGAGTGTTTCCTACACGCTGAAGGAAAGTTTCGCGGGATTCAGGCGCAACAGGGCGGCTTCGCTGATCACTGTGTTCACGGTCAGCATCTCCCTGCTGCTGCTGGGCGTGTTCGCGATCATCACGATGAATTTCGCGGGCTTCGTCGAGCAGATCCGCTCACGAGTGGACCTCGAGGTCTTCCTCGATACCGACATCAACGAGCGCCAGCAGGAAGAGATGAACGACATCCTCACGAGCATTCCCGGCGTGGATGAGGTCGTGTTCGTCTCGAAAGAGGACGCGGCGAAGATTTTCGAGCGGGATTTCGGTGAGAGCTTCGACGACATCCTCGAAGATAATCCCCTGCCTCAAAGCTTCCGGCTTTCCATCCGGGAGGGATACACGACCAGCGACAGTGTGGCCGTCATTGCGGGGCGCGTGGAGAAACTGCAGCTGGTCGAGAGCGTGCATTACCGAAAGCAGCTGCTCGAACTGATCGACCGGCGCGCCCGGGCGTTCACCGTCGCCACGCTGTTCATCGGCATCATGCTCGCGCTCAGCGCCGTCATCCTGGTGGCGAACACCATCCGGCTGACTATTTACGCCAAGCGCCACATCATCCGTACGATGAAGCTCGTCGGGGCCACGCCCATGTTCATCCGCGCGCCGTTTTTGATCGAAGGCGTCTTCCACGGCATGCTCGGCGGCATCATCGCTTCGCTGCTCATCGAAATCGTGTTTTCATTTTTCATCCAGCCGCTCTCCGAGGATCTGCTGGTCAGTATTCATGTCAGCTGGTCGTTCTACGCTCTGCTTGTGCTCGGCGGCTGCCTGCTCGGACTGCTTGGTTCGCTGATTTCCATCGGACGTTTCCTGAAAGAGGCGCTGGTACAGCCGAACTGACACCGTTTTCACTCTCTTCCCATCAATATTCAGATCTTCATCATGTCGGAATCCTCTGCACAGCTTTTTCCCGTTCATCTCACTCCCGGCGGACCCAAACTCAGCCGCGCCCTGGTCGCGCAGATTCCGCCGGAACTGCGCTCGGATCCCGATGCCGAACTGCTGTTGATGGGATGCCGGCTCGGAGAGAACCTCATCGCGCTGGCGGAGCATTTCGCGGGACGTCTGATCGGCATCGAGGAGGATGCGGAGAGCATCTTCCATGCGAAGATGGCCATCGCCGAGCGGGGACTGCAGGACCGCGTCTCCGCGCAGTTCATGGCGCCCGTGCAGACCAACTTCCGTCCCTTGCGCTTCCAGGTCGTCCTGCTCGAGGGCATGTTCTCGGGCTATCCGCCGACACGCGTGCTCAAGGAGACGCTGCGCGTTCTCGGCACCCCGGGATGGCTGCTGCTCTCGGACTCCTGCTGGCTGGAGGATGACGTACCAACCTACGTCAGCGAGGTATGGGAGAGTCCGGATCACAAAATCCTGACGCCGCAGGGACTCCGAGCGCTGCTCGAGGAGCGCGGACTGGAGATCATCAATCTGGAGAATCGCTCGGATGTCCTGGAGGGATTCTACCGCCAGTTTACCGGCACTGTGAAGGGCATTGCCAAAAGCGGGTTCGAAGGGATGAAGCACATGAAGGGACTGGTCAAGCACTACAAGCACGAGATCGACGTCTATCGGAAGCACGGGGGGAAGCGGTACATGGGATACATGTCCGCCGTCACAAGAAGATGAATACGATTGCGATAGCGATATCGAGAGCGACTGTGATATCGAGAGCGACATCGAACGCGATCTCGCAATCGAAATCGAGATCGAAATCGGTTTACATCCGTGATTCGAGGTAGGTGGCAATCACATCCACCGCAGCGTGGTTCTGGCCGCCGTGGGGTATGATGAGATCAGCGTGCCGGCGGCTGGGGGCGACGAACTGCTCGTAGCTCGGTCGGACGGTGCTGTAGTACTGGTCCCGCACGGAGGAGAGCGTCCTTCCCCTCTCGCCGATGTCGCGCTCCATGCGCCGCAGGATGCGGATGTCGGCGTCGGCGTCGACGAAGATCTTCAAGTCCATGTATTCGCGCAGCGCGGGCTCGGCGAGGACGAGAATGCCCTCGACGAGGATCACCGGTCGTGGTTCCAGGAGCCGTGTCTCAGGGGTGCGTCGGTGGGTGGAGAAGTCGTACACCGGCTGGGCGACACTCTTGCCCTGCTGCAGCTCGCGCAGATGCGCGGCGCACAGCTCGGTCTCCAGTGACGAGGGATGATCGTAATTGATGCGCGCGGGGTCGGGCACCGGCATGCGTGAAAGATCGAAGTAATAGGCGTCATGCTGGAACAGCAGCACGCGCTCCTCCCCCAGCCGCTCGATGACACGCGCGCACAGCGTCGTCTTCCCCGAGCCAGAGCCGCCGGCGATGCCGATAACTACCCTCTTCGCACTTACCATTTGAGCAACCAAAACATTTGCCACACGTGATTCAATTCAAGTGCAAAGTCCAAAGAGCAAAGTGCAAATTCTTGACCTGACAGCTCTGTACTGATTCGAACATCTATTGCTTCCTGCCTAGCCCGTAGATACTGCCCTGCGTTTGATGGGATGCGAGCTTTGCACTTTGCACTTTGGAGTTCAGAAGATCTGAAGAACTGTACTCCCAGCGACGGAGTTCGCAGATGCTATTGCGTTGAAACAAACGCTTGAATATCCGCCACATCCTGGTCGCTGAGCTTGTCGCGTGAGAAGAAGGGCATGAAGCCCTCGCCGGCGCGGACGGTCTGGGGAACCTGGTCGGATTTGCGCTTGAGCAAACGCGTGGCAGGACCGATGCCGGTGTCATGGCACGGCGCACAGGCACGCGAGAAGAGTTCTTCGCCGCGGCGGCGGTCGCCGCGCAGCTTCTCGATCTCCTCGATCTCGGCTTCGAACGTCTCCGGATCGAAATCCGGATCGCCGGGCCAGGTGACGGCCTGCCAGTCCAGCCGCGGCGCCTCGTCGCCGGGCGAGATGTAGGCGTAAAACGCCATCAGCGCCTCGGCCTCTTCGGGCGACAGTGCGTCTTCGACGCTCGTGCCGCGCTCCTGGAAATAGTACGCGCATTTCGCGGCGCCCGCGGCGGTGCGGCGGAGTCCGTCGCCGGAAAACTCGCCGTTCCATGTCTCCACGCGTTGATGCGCGCCGAGAATGCTGTGTCCCGGACGAATGCGGTCATCGTCCGCCAGCGCCTCGTCGAAATCCGCGTGGCAGTCCACACACGCGATTTCCATGTTTCCGAAATTCCGGTCACGGAAAATCTGCTGTCCCCGGTCGGCGAGCTGCTCCTGCGTGAGAATGTCGGCATCACCCGCGGCATCCTGCCGCTTATCCTCGCCGCCTCCGCAGGCGGAGAGCATCAGCATCCCGCCGGCGAGAATGACCGGCAGCAAATATGTATCCCTCATGTCGTTTCTCCAATCAACGATGCGGGGTGCATTCCATCCTCCCTGCCTCATTTCGGCTCCCACAGCTCTCCCTCGCAGGGGATGTGATCCTCGGAGACATGCTCGTCGAGCTTCGAGCACATGACGCCCGTGGGTTCGAAATACCGGCAGGTGGAGCACAGCGTGCCCTCCATCACGTTTTTCGTTTCGTCCTTGTAAATGCGGTACTGGATCTGCATCGGATGCAGCACGGCGGCGTAGAAGAGCAGCAGCGTGGCGGCCCACCAGGTGCCGTAATCCAGCCAGCGTACGTACTCGCTGACCAGCAGCATCACGCCGATCACCGCCGCGGCGCGGAATATCGCCCAGCTGACAATGCTGCCCACGGTGTATCTGTATGTACGCTTGCCTTCCTGCGGGTCTTCCTGAGGCCGTTCTTCCTGCTGCATCATGCTGCGTCGTTTTCCTGTCCGCGCTCCGGGTGTTGCACGTCGCGATTTTATCTGATAAGTTATTTTTTCTGCTCTGTAAAATGACGGATGCACCGCTGAATTCCAACTCGCATGAAGCTCTTTCGACGCACATCCCAGCCCTGGCCGCCCGCGTGGACGCATGACGCAGGCGCGGTAATCTGGCGCTTCCTTTTCGACGGAGAGGGACGCATCATCGGCGAGGCCCGCGATCCGGAGCGCAAGCAGGCCTGGTTTTTCTGCCTGCGCGAACGCGACGGCGCGGTGATCTGGAACGACCTCCTCCTCGGCGAGCCGTGGTGGGTGGGCATCGAAGGCGTCGATGCCGGACGCCTCTACCTGCACGGCTACCGCAAACCCGACATGCCGCAACATCTCGGGATCACGGCGGTGGACATCCCGAGCGGGAGACAGCTCTGGCACAACGATGAGTACGCGTTCGTGCTCGCGCTGCACGGAGAAGTGTACGCCACGCGTGAAACATTCGGGGGGATGCAGTTCTATCGCCTCTCCGCTAAGGACGGCAGCGTTGCCGAGGAACTCGGACAGGACATGGACCGCATCAACGCCCTGCGGCGGGAGATCAATGAGGAAGACATTTTCCGCGGATACCGCTACCCCGAACCGCTCGGGGAGGATCATCCGCGCGGAGAGGATGTCAGCGCCGCACTGCGCGACATGGTGGATGCCGGCGCCGTGCGCGGCGATGTGGATGTGCTTTTCGAACCGCCACTGCTGATGGCGGCCTGGCATGAACCCGTTCAGAAGAGCAAACGCGGAAAAACGCAAAACGGCGGCTCGGAGACCGCCGCGGACGGAATGGGAATGGGCGCACAGTCCCCGCCGGTGCTGCAACAGCGCTTCGAGGCACGCGACCTCACAAGCGACCGCACGCTGTACAGCGATATCATCCTCGAGGCTGCCGAGGCGCCCGGCATGGATTCATTCTTTGTGAAAGACGACCAGCTGATGTATATAAAGAATCGCAGCATTCTCACCGCACATGATATGAACGGAGTCCCGGCATGACCATTGTGAACGATTCCCTGAGCATCGAAACGCGCGGCGACAGCGATATGATCGACCTGACCGACCGTCTGTCGCTGCTGCTGCAGAAGCAGAAGATGAAAAACGGACACATGCTCGTGTTCGTGCCCGGATCCACCGCCGCGCTGACGACCATCGAGTACGAGCCCGGACTGAAGAAGGATTTCACGCTGCTGATGGAGCGGCTGATTCCGCGCAACGCGCGCTACTATCACGAGGAAACCTGGAACGACGGCAACGGACACTCGCACGTTCGAGCGTCGCTGCTCGGACCGAGCCTGACCGTTCCATTCGGCGACGGAAAGCTGCTGCTCGGCACCTGGCAGCAGATCATCCTCGTCGACTACGACAACCGGCCGCGTTCCCGCAGCCTCGTCGTGCAGTTCACCGGGGAGTGATGCCGTCCCGCGCACGGTTCCCGCGCCCATGTGCGCGGCACCGCACGCGCAGGCATCCCCCACTGACACAAACACAAGCAACACAACACGCATGTCCGACGAACGCATCATAGAACACGGCCGCGAGGTCGTCCGCATCGAGGCCGAGGCGCTCACGGCGCTCACCGGGCGCATCAACGGGGATTTCGCCCGCGCGGTGAAGATGATTTTCGAGTGCAGCGGACGCGTCATCGTGACGGGGATCGGCAAGAGCGGACTGATCGCGCGGAAGATCGTGGCCACGATGAACAGCACGGGCACGCCGGCGATTTACCTGCATCCGGCGGACGCCATTCACGGCGACCTCGGGATGGTCCGCAGCGAGGATGTGGTGCTGCTGATCTCCAAGAGCGGCAACACCGAGGAGCTCAAGCAGATCCTCCCCATCTTCAAGCGCATCGGCGCGCGCGTGATTTCCATGCTCGGAAACGCGGGTCCTTCCGTGCTGGGCGACCATTCCGACATCGTGCTCGACGCGGGCGTGGAGGAGGAAGCCTGTCCGCACAACCTCGCGCCCACCGCATCCACCACCGCGGCGCTGGCGCTGGGCGATGCCATGGCGGTGGCGCTGCTGAAGATGCGGGATTTCTCGCCGGAGGATTTCGCGCTCTTTCATCCGGGCGGCAGCCTGGGCAAGCGGCTGATTCTGCGGGTGGACCAGATCATGATCGCGGGCGAGGCCGTGCCGGTCGTGCATCAGGCCGTGTCGCTGAAGGATGCCATTCTCGAGATCACCACGAAACGCCTCGGGGCGACCTGCGTGGTTGACGACGAGCGCCGCCTCGTGGGGATGATCACCGACGGCGACCTCCGGCGCCTGCTCGAGCGCGACACCGACATGACCAACCTGCTCGCGGTGGACGTAATGAGCACAAAACCCAAGACTATCCCTCCGCACACCCTCGCATCCACCGCGCTGGAGCTGATGGAAAAGCACAAAATCACGCAGCTCATCGTCACCGACGAACATCGCGCGCCGCGCGGTATCATTCATATGCACGACCTCGTGCAGCTCGGACTCGGATAGAAAGGACGCCGCATGCGCATCCCCTTCCTGGAAAAACTCGCGAACGACATCGTGCTGTTCGACGGCGGCATGGGCACGGAGCTGTACCGCCGCGGCGTGTTCATCAACAAGTGCTACGACGAACTGAATCTCAGCAAGCCCGAACTGGTCGAACAGGTGCACCGCGACTACCGGCAGGCGGGCGCCGACGTGCTGGAGACCAACACCTTCGGCGCGAATCCGGCACGGCTCGAGGCGCACGGACTGCTCGACAAACTGGAAGACATCAACCGGCGCGGCGCGGAAATCGCCCGCGCGGCGGCCGGCGACGAGCTGTATGTCGCAGGATCCATCGGTCCGCTGGGCATACAGATGGAGCCGCTCGGTCCGCTGGCCCGCGAGGAAGCGCGCGCGCTGTTCGCCCGGCAGATCCGCGCGCTCTGCGACGGCGGTGTGGATCTGTTCGTGCTCGAGACCTTCATCTATCCCGAGGAGCTGGAGCAGGCGATTCTCGCCGTGCGCGAGGTCTGCGACAAGCCCGTGATCGCGGAGATCACCATCAACGACGACACCTCGTCCCTCACCGGCGCGCGTCCCGAAGTCCTCGTGCGTGAACTGGCGGAAATGAAGCCCGACGTGCTCGGCGTCAACTGCACGGTGGGACCCAGCGTAATGCTGACCTGGCTGGAACGTGCGCGCGAACTGACCGAGCTGCCGATCGCCATCATGCCCAACGCCGGGAAACCGAAGAACGTCGACGGCCGCAACATCTACCTCACATCGCCCGAGTACCTCGGCACCTATGCCAAGCGCTACCTGCAGAACGGCGCCAATGTCATCGGCGGCTGCTGCGGAACCGGTCCCGAACACATCAAGGCAATGCGCAACGCCATCAGCGCCTACGGCTTCAAGGTCATTGAACCGGCCGAACGGCAGGCGCGCTTCGAAGTGCCGTCCGATGTGGAGGTGACGCCACGCGAAGAGAAGTCGCGTCTCGCACGGCGGCTTTCCGATGGACACTTCGTGACCTTCGTCGAGCTGGTCGCGCCCACGGGCGTCACCGCGCGGCGGGAGATCGACAGGGCCCAGCGGCTGTTCTTCTACGGTGTGGATGTGATCAACATTCCCGACGGTCCCCGTGCGAGCGCGCGCATGTCGGCGATGGCCATGGCGGCAACCATTCAGCGCGAGGTCGGCATCGAGACCGTGCTGCATTACGCCTGCCGCGACCGCAACGTCATCGGCATCCAGTCAGACCTGCTCGGCGCCTGGGCCCTCGGCGTGCGCAACATCCTCGCCGTCACCGGGGATCCGCCCAAGCTCGGCAACTATCCCGACGCGACGGCCGTCTTTGACGTGGACGCCATCGGACTCGTCAACATCATCAACCGCCTCAATCACGGGCTCGACATCGCGGGCAATCCCATCGGTCCCCCGGCGGGAATGCACATCGGGGTCGCCGCGAATCCCGGCGCGCTGAACATGGAGCAGGAGCTGCGGCGTCTCGACTGGAAAGTGGAGGCCGGCGCGGAGTACATCGTCACGCAGCCCGTCTTCGACCTCGATGCCTTCCATGCCTTCATGAAGCAGATCGAGCATGTGCGGATACCCGTCATCGCGGGCCTCTGGCCACTCGCCTCCCTGCGCAATGCCGAGTTCATGAACAATGAGGTGCCGGGATGCAACGTGCCGGAGCATATCATGCAGCGCATGCGCCGCCACGCCGATCAGAAGGAAGCCGGCCGCGCCGAGGGCATCGCCATCGCGCATGAGACCCTCGAGCAGATGAAAAACGACATCGCCGGCGTGCAGATTTCCGCGCCCTTCGGGCGGATAGAAACCGTCATGGAAATCCTCGACGGCGTGCGCTTGCGGTAACACATGTGCGTCATGCGGAGCCTGTCGAAGCATGACGCTACAGCCCTTCGATCCGCCACCCTTCGAGATGCTCAGGGTGACGGATTTCTCTGAAGTTATGCTTCAGGGAGTCTTTACAATTACCTTGTTTTTCATTATGTTGCAGCCATGCCACCGTATGGATCTCCAACAAAGCGCCGACAGCCGAAGATCGTCCGTCTTCTCAGGAGCAGGACATCGACGATACTTGTCGCCGCGCTTCTGGTTGTGCTGATGTACTTCCTGTTCAGCACCAAGGGATTCATCAGCCGGCTGAGCATCGAAGATGAAATTACCGAGAAGGAAGCACGGGTGATCGAGCTCGAGCGCGACATTCAGCGGCTGACGCGACAGAGAGAGCTATTGCGTGATGACAGGGCCACGATCGAGCATGTCGCCCGTGAATCGCACGGGATGATTCGTCCGGGAGAAATCGTCTACCGCATCGTTCCCGCGGAGGAAGCTGCCACGAAATGATTACCATCGGAGTGGACATCGGCGGCACCAGCATGAAGGCGGCGCTCACCGAGCCCGGCGGCACAGTGTACGCGAAGACCCGTCGGCCGACACTCGCCGACCGCGAGCAGGAAGCCACGATCGGGCAGCTGCACGATTGCATCGAGGAGCTTCAAGAGCTTGCGAACGCCGAGTCCCTCACCGTGGACGGCATCGGCATCGGCGTGCCCGGCGCGATTGATATCGCGAGCGGCACGGTGTTTCATCCCCCGAATCTCCCCGCGTGGAAGGAAGTCCCGCTGACAGATATCATGCGTGACCGCTGGGAGCGCGAGGTACGCATCGACAACGACGCCAACTGCGCGGCGCTCGGCGAGGCGCATTTCGGAGCGGGACGCGAGTACGACAATTTCATCGGACTCACGCTTGGCACGGGTGTCGGCTCGGGAATCATCATCGGCAACCGGATTTATCACGGCGAGCGCGGCTTCGCCGGTGAATTCGGGCATATCACCATCGACTTCAACGGGCCGCCCTGCAACTGCGGCAATCACGGCTGCGTGGAGGCCTATGTGGGTATCGGCTACATGATGCGCGCGGCCATCCCGCTGCTGCGCAACGCCTCCGCTTCTCCCCTGCACGAGCGCGCCCGGCAAAATCCCGAAAGCCTCTCTCCCGAAGATCTCTCCCACGCCGCGGCGGAGGGCGACGATGTCAGCGCGGACATACTGCGCACGGCTGGCGACCGTCTCGGCGTCGCCATCGCGAGCACCGCGAACCTGCTAGACATGACCACCTTTATCATCGGTGGCGGCATCTCCGGCGCCGGCGACGTGCTCTTCGACGGCATCCGCGCCAGCGCCTCTTCCCGCGCCCTCAAAGTCCACCGCGACCGCCTCGTCATCCTCCCCGCCGCTCTCGGCAACGACGCCGGCATGCTCGGCGCGGCGGCGCTGCTGGTGTAGCGTCCACTCTCACCTCCACCCTTACGGGTGGGGTTAGCGCAGTCCGCTGGCGGGTGGAAGCAGGCACACGCCTGCTCGGGCGGCTCTACTGCTTCAGATAAACCCCAAAGTGCATTATTCACTTTCGTCGTCTTCCTCGGCGTTGCGCTCGCGGTAGGCGGTTTCGGCGTACTGGATAAAGCGCTCCTGCGAGTTGACGCGCTCCTCGTCGGGACCGACGTTGGGACGCACGTAACTCGCGTCGGGCTGGAGGATGTATGATTTGACGTTGTCGGCGAGGATGGTGGGGACAATGTGGTTGAGCACGCGCTCCTTGATGATCGGCTCCTCCACCATGAACATGGCCTCGACCCGGCGATTGAGGTTGCGCGGCATCCAGTCGGCGCTGCTGAAGTAAATCTCCGGATCGCCGTCGTTCTCGAAGACGAATACGCGCGTGTGCTCGAGGAAACGCCCCACGATGCTCATCACGCGGATGTTGTCACTTAGTCCGGGCACGCCGGGCTTGAGACAGCAGATTCCGCGGATAACGAGCTCGATCTTCACGCCCGCCTGCGAGGCGCGGTACAGCGCGCGTATCACCTGCGCATCGACGATTGAATTCATTTTCACGACGATGCCGGCTTTTTTTCCCGCCTTCTGATTCTCCATCTCGCGCTGGATGAGCGCAAGCGTTTTCTGCCGCAGCGACACGGGCGCAACGATGATCTTGCTCCAGTTGGTCTGGTGCGAATACCCGGTGAGATAATTGAACACCGCGGCCGCCTCGAAGGAAAGATCCTCCCTTGAGCTCAGCAATCCGAAATCCGTGTAAATACGCGCCGTGGTCTCGTTGTAGTTGCCCGTGCTGAGATGCGCGTATGTGCGCAGTCCCTTTTTCTCCCGCCGCACAACCAGCGAGAGCTTGCAGTGCGTCTTGAGTCCGATGATGCCGTAGACGACATGCACGCCCGCCTGCTCCAGCCGCCGCGCCCAGATGATATTGTTCTCCTCGTCGAAGCGTGCCTTGAGTTCGACGAAGGCCGTGACCTGCTTTCCGTTTTCCGCGGCGCGCGCGAGCGCCTTGACGATGCTCGAATCGCCGCTGGTACGGTACAGCGTCTGCTTGATCGCCAGCACGTCCGGATCGTCGGCGGCAATTTCGATGAACTCGACGATGGAGCTGAAGGAATCGTATGGATGATGGAAGAACAGATCCCGCTCACGGATGCGCGCGAAGATGTTATGATCCCCGCGCAGTTCCTCGATGATGCGCGGCGTGAACGGCGGATCCTTGAGCTGCTTTTTCGGAAGCTTGACGAGATCCATGAAGTCGGCGAGATTCAGCGGACCGCGGATCGGGTAGATCTCCTGCTCCTGCAGATGCATGGCGCTCTGCAGCATGCGGCGCACGGACTGCGGGATATCGTGATCCACCTCAAGCCGCACCACTGCGCCCCAGCGACGGCGCCGGATCTGCTCTTCAATGGTTTTCAGCAGATCGGATGCCTCGTCGTCGGCGATGTCGAGGTCGGCGTTGCGCGTGACGCGGAAGCGCCAGGAATCCTTCACCTGCAGTCCGGGAAACAGCGCCGCGGCGTTGGCGGCGATGACTTCACCGAGCAGAACGTAGTGATAGCCGTCGCGCCGGACGGGAATCTTCACCAGGCGCGGCACTACGGGCGGCACCTGCACGACGGCGATGCGCTCCTCGTCCGTCATCGAATCCACCACGGTGATGACGAGATTGAGCGACCGGTTGAGCAGATGCGGGAAGGGATGCCCGGGATCAATGGCCAGGGGGGAAAGCACGGGATAGACATGCTCCATGAAATAGCGCTCGCACCACTCGCGGCTCTCGTCATCGAGATCCGCGTAGGAATGCAGATGCACCCCCTCGCGCTCGAGTCCGGGCATGATGTCATCGAGGAAGCAGTCCGCCATGGCATTGTTCATGCGGCAGACGCTTTCGCGGATGGCCGCGATGGTCTCTTCCGGCGTCATTCCGTCGGGCGGGAGATCGGTGACCCCGAGCTCGATCTGCTGCTTGAGTCCCGCCACGCGGATCATGTAGAACTCATCGAGGTTGGACGAGGTGATGCAGAGGAATTTCAGCCTTTCAAGCAGGGGGATATCCGGATCGAGGGCCTCGTTGAGTACGCGCCAGTTGAAATCGAGCCAGCTCAGTTCGCGGTTGAAATACACGTCGGGAGCGTACAGGTCGTAGGCGGGGGTTTCCTCGCGCTGCGCGTGCTGCTGTTCCTCCTTCGCGCGGTCCTCCGATGCTTCGTCCTGCGCGCGGGCATGCAGATGATGAATATTCGTGTGTGCTGCTTCCTTCATGAGTCGTATCGCTGCAATATCATGTGTCCAGATGAATCAAGGTAACATACGAAAATTAGGATTTCATTTCGACAGGCTCAGGGTGTCGTCCCATCCGATCACTCCTCGAATGGCTCACGGTGAGGCTGATGATTGTTTTTTCGCCCGGATGTCACGATTTTAAGGGATTGGAAAAAAATTCCCATTCTCACTCATAAGAATACACATCCCATGCTCGTTCATCAATGCACCATACAGGAAGCGGTTTCCTACTCGGGAACCGGACTGCACACCGGCGCCAAGTGTACCGTCACGTTCAAGCCCGCGCCCGAGAACTATGGAATCCGCTTCGTGCGCACCGATCTCGGAGGGGATCCGGAAATTCCGGCCATCGTGGATTACGTGGTCGATGTCTCGCGCGGCACGACGCTGGGACACGGCGACATCAAGGTGTACACGGTCGAGCATGTGCTCGCAGCCGTGGCGGGCCTGCAGATCGACAACCTGATCATTGAGATCGACGGTATCGAGCCGCCGGTAGGCGACGGCAGCGCCATGCCCTTTGTCGAGGCCCTCGAGCGCGCCGGCATCCAGAAGCAGGAAGCAGCCAAGGATTACCTCATCATTGACCGGACGATTCAATACTCGAATCCCGAAAAGGAGATTGACATCGTCGCACTGCCCCTCGATGACTTCCGCATGACGGTGATGGTGGATTACAAGAATCCAGCCCTCGGCAGTCAGCATACGGGGATGTTCAATCTCGAGGAGTTCGTCTCGGAGTTTGCATCCTCGCGTACTTTCTGCTTCCTCACCGAAGTCGAGCAACTGCACGATGCCGGACTGATCAAGGGTGGCAGTCTCGACAACGCCGTCGTCATCGTCGACCGCGAGGTGAAGGAAGGCGATCTGGAGGCCATCGGGGAGAAGCTCAATCTCGGCAGTGACATCCGGCTCAATGACCACGGCTTCCTGAACGACATCACCATGCGCTTCAAGAACGAGCCGGCACGGCACAAACTGCTCGACCTGCTCGGCGACCTGACACTCGTCGGCGTGCCGCTCAAGGCGCAGATCCTCGCTGCACGGCCGGGACACGCGAGCAACGTCGAGTTCGCAAAAATGATCCGCAAGCTCTATCTCGAGAAGCGCCTGGTCAAGAAATTCCAACACGAGAAAAAGCAGGGTGTGGTCTTCGACATCAATGCCATCTCCGAGATCCTCCCCCATCGCTATCCCTTCCTCCTGGTCGACAAAATCGTGAGCCTCGAGATCGACAAGAAAATCGTGGGCGTGAAGAACGTGAGCATGAACGAGAACTTTTTCCAGGGACATTTCCCCGGACAGCCCGTCATGCCCGGCGTGCTCATCATCGAAGCCATGGCACAGTGCGGCGGCATCCTCATGCTCAACAGCATCGAAAAGCCAAAGGAAAAACTCGCGTTCTTCTCCACCATCGACAATGCGAAATTCCGTCGTCCCGTCGTGCCCGGCGACCAGATGATCATGGAGATCGAAATGGTCAACAAGCGGCGCAACATCATCCAGATCCGCGGGAAGTCTTTCGTCGAGGGCGAACTCGTCGCGGAAGCCGACATGATGGCCGCCGTCGTGGACAGGAACGGATCGAAAAAGCAGGCCTGACGCAGGCCGTACACGTTACATCTGACAGCGGAGCATCATGCCCACCATTCATCCCACCGCCATTGTCGACAGCGCGGCGGATATCGCGGACGGCGTCACCATTGGTCCCTTCGCGACCGTCGAAGGCGACGTCGTCATCGGCGACGGCACCGTCATCGGTCCCAGCGTGCGCATCGACAACGGCGCCCGCATCGGCAGCAACTGCACCATCCACCAGGGAGCCGTCGTTTCCACGCCCCCGCAGGATCTGAAGTATGCCGGTGAGAAAACGGAATTTCATATCGGAGACAACACCGTCGTGCGTGAATACTGCACGCTCAATCGCGGCACCACGCACAGCTGGAAAAGCTCGGTCGGCAGCAACTGTCTGCTGATGGCCTACGCGCATGTCGCCCATGACTGCCAGGTCGGCGACAATGTCATCATCGCCAATACGGTGCAGATGGGCGGACACGTGCTCGTCGGCGACTATGCCATCATCGGCGGTGTAAGCGCGATTCATCAGTTCACGCATGTCGGCGCGCATGTCATGATCGCGGGCGGCGTCCGCGTCGTGAAGGATGTTCCGCCCTACGTGCTGGCCGGCCAGTGGCCCGCGCAGTTCGAGGGACTCAACTCCATCGGCCTGCGCCGACGCGGGTTTTCGAAGGAGAGTCTCGACGCGCTTGACCGCACCTACCGCGCCATTTACCGGCAGGGCATGAACGTATCCCAGGCGGTGGAATGGATCAGGGAGAACATCGAGCAGACCGAGGAAGTAAAGGTCGTGCTGGATTTCATCGCCAACAGTGACCGTGGACTTATCAAACTCGCAAAGAGCAGAAAATGAGCGATATCAAACTTGGCGTGATCGGGCTTGGACATCTCGGATCGCTGCACGCGAAAATGCTGTCCTCGGCCGAGGGCGCGGTACTCGAGGCCGTTTACGACATCGACACCAAAACCGCGGAGCGCATCGCGGGTGAATACGGCGGACGCGTCGCCGCGGATCTCGAAGACATGCTCGACAGCGTCGATGCGCTGAGCATCGCCACGCCGACATCCACGCATTTCGACATCGCCGCGGAGGCCATCCGCCGCGGCACGCCGGTCTTTCTCGAAAAGCCCATCACCGAGACCGTCGAGCAGGCGCGGCAGCTCAACGAGCTGTCCGAGGAGCACGGCGTCATCGTGCAGGTCGGACACATCGAGCGCTTCAACCCCGCCATCGTCGCGCTGGACGCGTATGACATCGCGCCGCTGTTCGTCGAATCACACCGGCTTTCGCAGTTCAACCCCCGCGGCACCGACGTCGCCGTCGTGCTGGATCTGATGATACACGACATCGACATCATCCTGGCGCTGGTCAAGAGCGACGTCGAGTCGATCGACGCGAGCGGCATCGCCGTCGTTTCGGAATCCGCCGACATCGCCAACGCGCGCATCAAGTTCACCAACGGCTGCGTGGCGAACATCACCGCCAGCCGCATCTCGCAGAACAAGATGCGCAAGATGCGCATGTTCCAGAAGAACGCGTACATCTCGATCGATTTTCTGCAGGGACTCGCGGAAGTGTTCCGCCTCGTGGATCCCGACGACAAGGACGTTTCCCCCACGTTCATGCTCGGACAGATCGACAAGGGCACCGTCAAGCGCAACATCGTCTACGAGCAGCCCCCCGTTCCGAAGGACCACAACCCTCTCAAGCACGAACTCCAGCTCTTCGTCAACGCCGTGCGTGAGGGCACGCGTCCCATCGTCGATGGTCGCGCCGCCCAGCAGGCGTTGGAGGTGGCGGAAGAAATCGTCAGATTGATTTCCTGAGTTCCTTCATTCCCCCAGGCACAACTCTGTCTGAATAGAAGTGCAAAGGGCAGAGTCTCATCGAACAGACATTTGCACTTTGCACTTTGCGTTTTGTACTTCGAACTTCCCGCAGTATGGAAGGCTGCTACTTGAATCCCCGGCGCCGCTCGATGATGTGATAGGCTTCATTGATTTCCTGCGCCCGGCGGGAGGCGGTTTCCTGGAGTTCAGGTCCGAGTCCCGAGACGCGATCGGGATGGTATTGCCGCATGAGGTCGCGGTAGGCTTTTTTGATTTCGGCTTCGGTGGCGTTGGGTGTGATTCCGAGGATGCCGAAATAATAGGCATCGTCCCGCTCACCGGGTTTCCGTCGTCCCTCCTTGCGCTGGCTTCCTGAACCGCCACGCGACTGTCCGCCGCTTCGCGTTCCGGCTCTTCCTGCCCCGGTTGCGCCCGCACTGCGTCCCTGCGCTCCGCCTCCCCGCGCTGAATCCGACTCTTTTCCTGACTGTCTTTCTCCTGACGCATCCCGCAGTTCCTCGTCAAAGTCATGCAGATCCTGCTCGTCCTTCGAGAGCGTATCCATGAAATCATTGACCGATGCCTTGAGGAGGCGGTTGATACGTCGGAGGATCTGGGAGTAGCTCATGGGAAGCCGAATGCTGTGAGTGAATGAATGCAAAAATGGAAAGATAACAAGATGACAAGATAATCGCGTTCTCTATCCTCTCATCTTGCCATCTTGCCATCTTTTTATCATCACAGTCGCGCAGCGATGCGCGCCAGCGCTGCCACTCCCGCCGTCTCACCGCGCAGCCGCCGGGGACCGAGCGACAGCACGTCCGCGCCGCAGTCACGGAGAAGCGCGAGTTCCTCATCGGTGAAGCCGCCTTCGGGACCGATGAACACGGCGAGTGGGCGATCATCGAACTGCAGCGCCTCCGGCACGGCATCCGCCGGAGCGCTTTCGTGAAATAGAAGGAGGCGGGCGCTCGTCATCGCGGCGGCGGCATGTTCGAGGGACTGTGGATCGTGCACGGTTGGGATGCGGCCGCGGAGCGTCTGCTTGGCTGCCGATTCCACGATTTTCCGCAGGCGGCCCGTTTTCACCGACTTGGCCACGGTCCGTTCCGTGTGCAGCGGCACGAAGGACGTCATCCCGAGCTCGGTGCCCTTCTCCACCAGCCAGTCCATCTTCCCCGGATTCTTCAGCACGCCCTGCAGCAGCGTCAGCGCCACGCGCGGCTCGTTGAACTCCTCATGCACAGCGGTCATCGTGCAGCGCGTTTCCTCGCGATCGATGGTATCGATGACCGCTTCGGCGGCAGTCCCGCTGCCCGACGTTAGGAGAATGCGATCCCCGGGCTGCAGACGAAGCACGCGGGAGAGGTGGTGGTGTTCGGGGCCGGTAATTATCGGCTGGCGCGCGTCGAGGGTATCGGTGAGGAAGAGGTGCATTGGGGATTGATTACAAATTACAGATTGAAGATTTCAGATTGCCGATTGCGTGTTGGCAGGTTGACGTACAATATATGAAGCAGGATCAGCATTTTCTTCGTCCATGAACGACCGATTTAAGATAGCGAATAAAGCCAGCGAGATTCCGCCCTAATGGTAGTGTCCAGGATTTTGTGTAAACGGGAGTTTTTAACGAAAGGAAGAAGTATCGCCTGAACGCACAGCGGTGTC
>CAJXVM010000019.1 GCA_913061095.1 uncultured Ignavibacteria bacterium | reverse complement strand
TCTTCCTCGTTCGGAGACTCCCGGCATGGCACAACAGTCCCGGACATCGGTTGATCAAAACTCCGAAGATTCATGTTTGTGACAGCGGTCTCGCGGCAACACTGGCCGACCTCACGGCAGCAGACTGGTTTGAACAGCGGGAACGAATGGGCCATCTTCTCGAGTCTTTCGTCGTTCAGCAGATCATGGCCCAGGCAGAATGGACAGACTCGGATCTTCGGTTCTGGCACTACCGTGATAAGGACGGGAAGGAGGTAGATCTGGTCATCACTCGCGGAAAGAAGACCTGGGGAATAGAGGTCAAGGCTTCGAGTGCCATGCACCGAAAGGATGTCAGAGGCCTTGAACTGCTGGCCGCGCGCTGCGGCAAGCACTTCCAGGGAGGAATGCTGCTCTATGACGGGAAGGATGTTCTCCCTCTCGGCACACAGAATATTCTCGCTGCGCCGATCAGTAAGCTATGGGAACTGTAAGAAGATCGAGATAACGCTGTGGGGGACGGTATTCTAACCTTAAGACAAAAGCCCCTCATCTGAGGAGCTTTCTGGGACTTGCGGGACTTCATAGCCTCATTCCGCAACGTGTGTCTCGATCCGCCGGTGGAGATGAGGCTGGTCTTCAACGGATTGGACCAGCTGAAAGCACTGCTGGCTGCAGGATAAACAGGTACATGCTCGACGGCACTCCACGTGCTTCGAAACGCGCACAATACGTTCCTGCTTCATTCCAGCACCTGTCGCGCAACCGTGCAACTGTTCGGCCAAGCTTACTACAGTAATACGCTCAGAAATTCACCCGTACTCTCAGACACGCTGTTATCTCCACGGAGGTGCTGACATCATTCACAAATGACAAATCCATGACATACATGTACCCTGGGCCTATGTATCTTGTCTACACTCGTATAAGGATCAGTCTCATCCTGAGTGAGGAACGGCTTCTTTCTTGATTGTTCTGCAATGAGCAGTAAGTCTTTGAAATATATGCGACCAAGGAAGGAGCGCGGTCGCACCAATCTTGATATGCCATGAGATGAGATGATGAGAAAAATGATTTTGATAGCCTTTTTCGTCGCAATCCACGCTATCGAAGCCTGTGCACAGTTGCCACACACTTTCACCATGGTCGCAAAGGGAGGCGAGATCGGTGCCGTCGGGGATGTTACAGTCGGCTCTGATGGCACAGTCTTTTCAGTCGATGAGTACCGTGGGTTGTCCGCGTATCACTTCGATGGTAATAAATTCATCCCTCTCGGAAGGACGTCTCTTCCCGACGATCGCGAGCCAGGGTATGTCAGCAATCCAATGGACGTCGAGGTGATGGGCAACGGCACCATCATCGCAAGCTCGTATTTCACCGGTATCACAGCCTACAGATTTGAAGATGGAGTGTTTTCGATCCTATCAAAGTTGGAGCTGGATGGTCATACGATCGGGATGACCGTGGATCTCCAGGACCGAATCTATGTCGCAAGGGGAACACATGGTTTAGCTGTCTATAGACTGGAGAATGACTCTTTCGAAGAGATACATCAGGTAGATACCTCGGTGTTGAAGAATTGCGATGACGTCGCAGTCGCACCCGATGGTACCATACATGCCCTGAGCGCGTACGACGAGATGCGAAGCTACCGCTGGGTGGATGCAATACTGGTCGAACAAACGCACACGGAGCTCCTCGCGGGAAACATGACGCGACCACGATCAGTCGCTGTATCCCCGGACGGGATCGTCTACATTGCGATTGACCACGCCGGTCTCGCCGCTTACCGAGCCGGCAACAATGGATATGAATTATGCGGTTATGTCCGCGTTGACAATATCCATTCTGTCGGAATTGCGGCGGATGGAAAGGTCCTCGTTGCTGCCGGATCAACTGGACTATTTGTCTGTTTGTACGACAATGGAGAGTTGCGCGTCACATCCAGCGATAATGTCGGCGGATGGGCCAGGGCTACCGTGACTGGACCGGATGGTACGCTTTTTCTTGCGTCATACGAAGGAGGTCTCGTTGCGTATGGTTATGACAATGGCCAGCTCACACGCCTCGCGGTGACGGCAGTCGGTGGAGAAGCCCTCGCCGTGGACGTTCATGATGACGGAACAGTGTTCCTTGCCTGTGCTCGCGGTGGCCTCCAGGCACTCCGTCGTGAGGATGATACATTTTCACGCGTGGCATACGTCAACGACGGTGACTGGGCTGAAGACGTCGCCGTGGGATCGGCTGGCACAGTGTATCTGGCAAACCGAACGAACCATAAGAAATGCAGCGGGCTGCGTGCCTACAGATTCGATGGATCGGTATTTCGACGTACGGGCCGGATCCCTGACAGCGACACAGGGGCATACGCCGTCACCGTGAGCGACAGTGACCATGTGTTCCTGGCATACGGTGCCGATGGACTGTATGCATTCACACATCGTGATAGCACACTGATGAACACGGCACATCGGGACGTGGGCGGGATCGTCAACGGAATCGCCGTCAACAGTGAACATGCCGTGTTTTTCACAGCGAAATGGGACTATTGGGAGCATGGAGACGTCGGTCTCAATTCTCGCCACTATGACGGATTCAGCTTTGGTGCCGGGGCATTTGTCAATGTCGGGGATAATCCGAGAGGCGTAGCTGTTGGAGATGATCATACAGTGTACTTGGTCAACGGCCATCTGGGGCTGACTGCGTATGCATGGAATGGCCACGAATTCAGCGAACGGGCACATAGTGACATCACAGGCTACACCGTTACCGTGGGACCGGACGGGACAGTGTTCACGGGATGCGGAACACTGGGATTACGTGCGTTTCAGTTCACCGGATCTGAATTGATCAATACCGCACATATTGTCACCGGCAGCAGTGTAAACAAACTTGCAGTCGGCACTGACGGACTCGTGTATGCTGCCTTGGGCCGCGAAGGAGTCATCGCGTTTCGCTATTCCGGAACTGTTGGTATTGACACCCCGAATCACCTGCTGCCAACAGCGACACGGCTCGAACCGGTTTTCCCCAATCCCCCGAATCCCACGACGACGATCCAGTACACTCTACAGAAACCTCAGATTGTCTCACTCGTCGTGACAGATCTCTATGGCCGTGAGGTAAAGCGGCTGCTCGATGGCTCTTTCAAAGAGGCATCCTCGCATCAGGTGCAACTCAACACTGCAGAACTACCCTCTGGCGTCTATTTCTACAGCCTGATCACGGGCGATCAACGGCTGACAAAAAAGATGGTGGTCTTGCGGTAGAGGGCTGATTGCAAGCTGGCAGTGGATATACAGAGGGACGAGTGTGTCTTTCCCTATTCCCTTATTTCCAAAGCCCCCTCTGGGGGCTTTGCGGGACTTCATAGCCTCATTCCGCAACTTATTGATTGATCCACCGGTTGAGATGATTCTCATCTTCAGCGAGTTGGAGCAACTGAGGAATCTTCTGGAAACTGCATTTATTTAGGTAGTACCAGCATTTCCGGATTCTTCAAGCATAAGCAACAAGATCAGAGATGACTACCTTGGCAAATGATAAACGAGGAAAGCACCATGTGGACAAGTGCCGCCAGGTCCTGTTACGAGGCAAAAAAAGTAGATTTTCCACTGACATTTCAGTAGAATCAGTCAACCAAACGAGGTACGTCGGATGAATTGGCTAACCTGCTACAGCATTCTGATTATTCTCTGTCTGTCGTCATGCCAAAGCGATCAGCCTGATGTGCCCTCTGTTGTTTCCAAACTGAATGCATCGATCCCTGGGGTGGTACGTGATGGTCTGGCACCATCCATGCAGGTGTCGGTTTTCTCTGATGACAGCATCATCTGGTCCCGCGCGTTTGGTGACGGTACATCGATGCGGCATGTATACATGATCGCATCGGTTCAGAAGGTGGTCACCGCGGTCGCGGTGATGATGCTCTGTGAGAGCGGAAAGCTTCATCTGGAAGATGACGTCAGTCTTTATCTGCCGTTCAAGCTGCGACATCCCGACTTCCCGGACGTCCCTATTACCGTCCGCATGCTGCTCTCCCATCGCTCAGGATTGGGTGATGCGCGGTATCAATTCGGCTGGGATACCCGAGCCACCTTCTCACCGGAATACCGTCCCACTCCTCCGCATTACATTCTCACGATGCCCCTGGAGGAATTCATGAAAGCCGCGCTGGTGCCTGGGGAGAAGAATTACAGCCACAGCATCTGGCGCAGCAAGCCGGGGAAGGCCTATTTCTATTCTGTGACCGCGTATCCTCTGCTCAGCATCATCGTCCGCCGGGCTGCGGGACAGAGCTATGAGTCCTGGGTGAGAGAACATATTTTCACGCCACTCGGGATGGGCAGCTCCGGATTCCTGCTTGAAGAATTTCCAGGGAGGCATGCGGCCCCGTACACGCGCATCGATGGGCGCAACCTTCTCCTGCCGCTGTGGGACGGACATGGGCGCTTCATGCGCTGCACTGCTGACGATTTATCGCATTTCTTTCTTGCATTGCAGAATAATGGACGGCACAATGGCGTTCAGCTGTTATCCACCGCGTCAGTGCAACTTATGAGTGAAGCGGTGACAGATTTCAAGGTGGTGTTCCGGACTTGTGAAGAGATGCAGAGAAGCGGGCATGGTCTGGGCCTGCATCCCTTCAGGGGGGGATGGTACGGGTATGGCGGTTCAGCTCCCGGCTATCAGTGTCTTGCACGATACAATCCCTCCCGCCGAACGGGCTATGTCATCCTCTGCAATGTCAACGCGATTCTCAGCGGAGGCGAAAACTATGCCTCCGCACGAAAAGACATCTACGAAGTGCAGGAAGCCGTTTTGGAAATTCTCGATCCCTGGTACCCGCTGCGCTCGCGCTTCACGGAGCTCGTCATCATTCTGGTCGTAATTGGTCTGATCTCTGTACTGCTGCTGCTCCGTCGCAGGGGTACTCGGTCGTCCGACGTTTGACAGTTCCATTACGCCCCGGAGTGTCAGCAATGTCAGAATAGGCAAAGCCCCTCTTCTGAGGGGCTTGCGGGACTTCATAGCCTCATTCCGCAACTTATGCGTCGATCCGCCTGTGGAGATGAAGTGGATGTTTGCTGAGATCGAGCAGCTGAGAATGTTATTGAACACAGCCTTCTGCGTGTAATCCCCTCGAACCTGCGGCGTGGCTGCAACCTGCAATCTATCGCGGTCCTTGACAGGATCCGGTATTTTGGTTGTATTCCTTCTTAATACGGAATCCAAGTCATGACAGAAAATGTACACCTGGTTCAGCCGGCGGCCTGCCGTGGTGACGGCATCTGTGTTGAGATATGCCCTGAAGGTCTGCTGGAGATCGTGGATGGCATTGCAGCTACTGTGCATACGCGTGCCGATGCGTGCATCTGCTGCGGTCAGTGCGTCGCAGTCTGTCCCAATGAAGCTCTCACCATGCCGCAGATGCAGGTGGAGGAATTCAACGATCTGCCAGGATCGCAGATGTCTTACACTGAATTTCTCGCTCTTCTGAAGAGCCGACGCAGCGTTCGCGTGTTCAATAAAGTCCCTGTCGAGGATGAGAAAAATGATCAACTGCTCGCAGCGCATTGTCCTATGCAGAGAATGCCCACATCGTGTGTACTTACACCATGCTGGCTGCTCAGTCCCTCGGACTCGGTAGCACCGTCATTGGTCTTGTCCCTCCTGTCGTGGACAGGTCCAAAACCCTGCGGGAACGATATGGAATCCCGAAAGAGAACAAGGCTATCACTTCGCTTGTTGTCGGGTATCCGAAGTACAGGTTCAGAAAAAGCATCCAGAGAAAGCTGGCCGGTATACGACGGATGTAGTGTCAGAGCCGGGCAAGCACACGGTACATGACGGTTTCTCCGGGGAATATCTTACCCCGGGAACATGGGAGTGAGTCTCCTTTAGCGATCAAGGTCATTCTGCCGTCCGAACGGGATGTCCAGTTTTTTCATGCGATTCCGCAATGTGCTCGGATTGATACCGAGCAGTTCTGCAGCGCCCCCCGGACCGTGAATTTTACCTTCCGTTCGCTGAAGGATGTGCCTGATATGGCTGGAGATCACGGTGTCGAGGTTCGTCACCGTTCCCGGTTCTGTCGATTGATCGCGCGCTGCCTCCGACACCGGTTCCGGAGTCAATTGATCGAATGCGATTGGCCCCCGGGGATAGAGGATAAGCTCTCGCTCGACAAGATTCTGCAGTTCACGGATATTCCCCGGCCAGTCATACGCATTGAGTTTTTCCATGGTACCGGACGCGAGCGGCGGGACGGCCGGCAGCTTCAGTTCGCGCGCTTTCTGCTTCATGAAATGATGCACGAGTTCGGGGATGTCGCTGCGTCTGTCGCGCAGGGGAGGGATTTCGATGGGGAACACATTCAGACGGTACCAGAGATCTTCCCGGAATTCCTTCGCCCGCACCATCTCCCGCAGGTCCCTGTTTGTTGCCGCGATGATCCGAATATCCAGTTTGATCGTGCTGCTTCCCCCGACCCGTTCGATCTCCCGCTGCTGAAGCACGCGCAGAAGGCGGGATTGCACGGCGAGAGGGAGTTCGCCTATTTCATCAAGGAATATCGTCCCGTGGTCGGCTCGTTCGAATCGTCCGCGCTTCTGTGCAAGGGCTCCCGTAAACGCGCCCTTTTCATGGCCGAACAGTTCGCTGTCGATCAGGGTATCGGGAATGGCGCCGCAGTTGACACTGATGAATGGACCTTCGTTTCGCGGAGAGGAGTAGTGGATGGCATTGGCGATGACATCCTTCCCGACACCGGTCTCTCCTGAAAGCAGGACCGGACTGTCGAGCGTGGAAACCTGCCGGACTTTCATCATCACATCGCGCAGGCCGAAATTCGCTCCGATGATTTCCTCCCCGGAAATCCGTCGCAGCTCTCCGTGCAGGTAGCGGTTGTCGTCCGCGAGCAGCTCCTTGAGTAGCAGGATTTCCCGGTGCTTGAGCGTGTTCGACATGGCGATGAAAAACGGATCTTTCAGGAGCGAATACAGCCGCGCGTGTTCATCCGAGTATCGGTCATTTCCCTCGGCGAGAAGCGCGAGCGCACCGAGCACCTTTCCATGTGATATCAGCGGAAGGCTCATTGCCGAGCTCATCGGGAGGTCGAGCGCAGTGAGCATGCTGCGTGTGACCGGTTCCTCATTCGGCCGATTCACCACGAACACGGATGGAAGTTCTCCGGCGCGCCAGCTCTCGGCGAGCTTCCCCAGCGCGGCACTCGCAAACTGCGTCACTGGCACGAGCACATCCATGATTTCTCCCCGCTCCGCTGTTGCGCAGGCGACGACCCGCATGCTGCTGAGTTCCGGCTCGTACCTCTCGAGGTATATCCTGTCCGCGGGCATATGCTGCGCGAGATACTGCATGCAGGAATGCAGGCCTTCCTCAATCTCCAGGTGACTGCATATTCGCATCGTGATCTCACGGAAGAATACGTTCTCATCCATGCTGTCCTCCATGATCGTGCATACAGTATTGCCATATATGACGATAATACTCAATATCGTCAAATATGGCAATTTGATTGTCGTATGTAGCGAAATCCGAAGCTCGTCTGATCCTAAGTACATCATTTTCAGCGATAATCACGTTTGGCACGGGATTGGCATGTCCCTGGGTGAGGAAACAACACGCAAGGATCAGTCATGAAATTCCTTGAAATCATCGAAGTCAGATCACACGCTGCCGGATACGAGCAGATGCGAACGGAGCTGATTCAGTTCGCGAATGAGATCAACGCATCGATGGGGAATGAATCCGTCCGCGTGTACACGCGATACCACATGCAGTCTGATTTCTCCGTTCACATTGAACATTCCTACGAACACTCGGCGAACGAGGACTCACATGCGGGGTCGCAGCTGATGCGCGTGCTGCGTGACTACGGCCTGGTGAATCGCACGGTGTGGATTCAGGATACATGAGTGTACTGTTCCTTCCGACTGGGGTGGCTGGCGGTGTTGAAATCACGAAATGGAAAAGGAAACAAGCAATGAAACACGTACTGGTTGCCGGATCGACAGGATATCTGGGAGGTTACCTCGTCAGGGAACTGCACGAGCGGGGATACCGGGTTCGCGCGCTCACGAGAAACGCGGACAGGCTGCGACACCTCAAGCCGTATATCGATGAGATCTTTGTCGGTGAAATTACCGACGCCGATACGCTTGAAGGCGTGTGCAGGGATATCGATATCGTGATCTCCTCGGTCGGAATCACGAAACAGAAGGATCGATTCACCTACATGGATGTCGACTACGGGGGAAACAGGAATCTCCTTTCGGAGGCGCAAAAAGAGCGGGTGGAGCAGTTCGTCTACGTCTCAGTATTCACTGCGGGTGATGACATGCAGGAACTATCCATCGTGAAGGCAAAAGCGCGTTTCGCGGCATGCCTGAAGCAGTCCGGAATCCCATACACCATTGTCTATCCGAATGGCTTTTTCTCCGACATGCAGGAATACCTGCGCATGGCGGAAAAGGGCAGGGCGTATGTTTTCGGGAAAGGGAGCACGCGCGTGAATCCGATCCACGGTGCGGACCTTGCCTCCGTGACTGTGGACGCCATGGAAAACGGGACGGAGGAGATTGCGGTCGGTGGTCCTGATTGTCTCACGCATCGGGACATTGCCGCCATGGCCTTCGAAGCATCGGATAAACCGGCGAACATTGTCAGCATACCGATGTGGATCACAACGGCAGTGTTGAGGCTGCTGCGGCTGTGCACCCCTGTTCATATCTACGGACCGATCGAGTTTTTCGTAACGGTTCTGTCGCGAGATATGATTGCCCCGGCGGCGGGAACCCGGCGACTGTCCGCATTCTTTCACGATATGTTCCTGTTACAGCGGGAGCCGGCGTCTCCGGCCGCAGTGCATCTATAACATGTTGAATGACGCTGTTCCCATGCTGGCTCGAGACCCGCAATGTTTCAGGTATTCATGAAGCTCAAAGAGGTCGTTATGACAAACCGCATCGATATACACAACCATCTCATACCTGAGGAGTACGTCTCTCTTCTGGCCACTCTTGGAATCAAGGGCACGCCGGCTGTGGACTTTCCCTCCTGGTCGCCGAAGAAGGCGCTGAAGGTCATGGACCGAAACGGCATCCGCACCGCCATACTTTCGATGTCCACGCCCGGTACGTATTTCAAGGATGATGCGTTCTCGCGTAAACTTACCCGGGTGACCAATGAATACAGCGCTGAGCTCATCTCAAGGTATCCCGGGCGATTTGGAGCATTTGCAGCATTGCCCTTGCCGGACGTGGGGGGAGCGCTTGCAGAGATCGAACATTCTCTCGACACGCTCGGTCTCGACGGCGTGGGCCTCCTGACCAACTATCAGGGGATCTATCTCGGTGACCCCCGATTCGAAACGATATTTACCGAGCTGGACCGCCGGGAGGCGGTGGTCTTCGTGCATCCGGACGACCACCTGGTCATGGAGGACCGATACGCCATTTTGACACCCATACTCGAACGTCCGCTGGAGACGACACGAGCCGTCACCAACCTGCTGACTTCGGGAACACTTGCGAGGTATCCGAAGATACGCTTCATTCTGGCCCATGGCGGCGGAGCGGTGCCCTTTCTGGCAGAGCGAATCGCGGCGGGCGCGGCTCTGAACGGTACAGCATGGCCGGCACTCGATCGATCGCTGATCGCTCCCGTCGATATCGACGAAGGTCTCGAATTACTGAGGCGACTCTACTTCGACACGGCTCAGCCCGGAGAGGCTCACCTGGAAACAGTGAAGGAGTTCGCAGGCGTCGAGCATATTCTGTTCGGCACCGACTCCGGCTGGGTTACCCCGATTGATTCACGTCTGACAACCAGGGCGGTATCGACGTTCAACGGATTCAGTGAGGCACAGCACAGACTGGTCGATCGAGACAACGCTCTGCCCCTGTTCCCCAGATTTGCATAAAAGGAGGTATCTCATGCCAACAGCAAACACCGATGTTCACCACCACATGCTGCCTCCAGTCTATATCGAAGCCCTGAAACGGAGCGGGATCGATGTGAGTACCGTACCGGACTGGACTCCCGATTCCTCCCTCGACATGATGGAGACGATGAGCATTGAGAAGGCAATACTTTCCGTGCCGTCTCCCACAGGCTGTGATCGTGAGGTGGCGCGCTCCGTCAACGCTTACGCGTCTCAGATCAAGGCTTCGCATCCGGAAAGGTTCGGAGCATTTGCGTGTATTCCTTTCCCTGATGTAAAGGCCTCGGTCAGCGAGATCGCTTACGCCCTGGATGTTCTTGCGCTTGACGGCGTGATCCTTTTTTCGAATGTGGGAGGCGCCTACCTGGGTGATCCGGAGTACGATGCGATCCTGGCTGAACTCAACAATCGACGATCAATGGTTCTTGTCCATGCAAGCGACCGTCCGGGCATAGAAGATCACGATGGTGCAAATCCTTTTGTGGAGTATCCAACGGATGTATCCCGGGCCTTCGCACGGTTGGTGTACAGCCACGCGTTCGAACGCTTTCGTGACATCCGCTGGGTATTTGCCGGCGCGGGTGGTGTCGTGCCTTTCCTCGCGGAGAGGATCGGTAAACTTCACTATACGAACGGCAAGAAGCTTCGCTGGGGACGCATTATTATCGACCTGGTAACGAAGCGAAACAGCGGCCTGGATCTTGTCAAATCCGTTTCCTACGACACCGCGGACATCGGACCGCGTTTCACCCTGTTCGGACTCAATCACCTGGTAGATTGCGAACAGATCCGCTTCGGATCGAATTTCCCCTTTTCCGACGAAACAACGATTGGGCGACTCATCGAAGCTCTCACAGAATTGAATGCCACACCAGACCTGTGAGCGGGAGCCTTTGCCGTAAAGCTGGTGATGCGTAATATGGAATCACGCGGACGACTCAGCAGAGTAGAAAGATCTTGTGAACAGTCAACATGGAGTATTGAGCGATGTGCGCGCAACACACCTTCCAGGTTCGTCTTGCCAGCCGCCCGGATGGGATGCCCGCTCGAACGCATTGGGACATGGGCTGGAACGATATCAACGGGCCGTCTGACGGCGAAGTCCTCGTTGAAACAGCCTTCATCTCGATCGATCCGGCGATGCGTGGCTGGCTGCGAGACGCGAAATCGTACCTCCCACCCGTAGCGATCGGCGCAGTGATGAGAGCGGGAGGGGTCGGCACGGTCATCGCATCAAAGCACCCGGACTTCAGGGAGGGAGAGCAGGTCGTCGGGCATACCGGCGTTCAGTCTCACGCTCTCGTGCCAGGGGACACGCTGCGAAAAGTCAACGACACCGTGGCTCCGCTGCCGACATTCCTCGGGCCACTTGGCATACCGGGACTGACCGCGTATTTCGGCATGACAGAGGTGGGTGCCGTCAAGCCGGGCGACACAGTACTCGTTTCCGCAGCCGCCGGGGCCGTGGGATCGATTGCCGGACAGATCGCCGGAATCCGGGGAGCGGGGCGCGTCGTTGGTATCGCAGGCAGTAACGAGAAGTGCAGGCACCTCGTCGAGGATCTCGGATGTGACGCGGCGATCAACTATAAGACCGAAGCACTTGGCGAGAGAATTCGCGAACACTGTCCTGAGGGATTGGATGTCTATTTCGACAACGTCGGCGGGGATATCCTTGACGCCGCACTCGCGCACCTCCGCATAGGAGCCCGGGTTGTTCTCTGTGGGGCCATCTCCCAGTACAACGACCTTGAGGCCGTGCGAGGACCGAAAAACTATCTTTCCCTCCTCGTCAAGCGAGCGCGCATGCAGGGATTCATCGTCTCCGATTACGCGGAGCAATACCAGAGTGCGGTCGAAGAAATCGGAGGCTGGCTTGCAGCAGGAACGCTCAGCTATAGAACGACAATAGTGCCAGGCCTAGAGACCTTCCCGGAGACCTTTCAGCGACTCTTTACGGGAGAAAAACTCGGCAAACTTCTCATCCAGGTTGTCTAACGTCGCCACCGAAGAGTACAATGCTCATTGAACCACCGATTTCCATTTTGAAATCACTCATTCCAGGTATCGCCGCAACGGCGACCATGGATGTGCTCACGACTATTGCACGGCGCCTCGGATTCGCGGTTGGTGCGAAAGGCGCGTGGGTCGGCCGATGGTACCTGGGCATGTTCCATGGACGATTTGCGCACGCGAACATCAGTTCACTGCCTGAACACAGGGGGGAGAAGGCCGTTGCCATGGCGGGGCATTACGCGATCGGCATCGTGCTTGCCATCGCCTATGTCTACGGTTGCTGGTGGCTGGGATTGTCCCCTCGAAGCTTCCTTGCGGCAGTCGGCTTCAGCACTTCCACCGTTGTGTTTCCACTGTTCGTCGTCTATCCCGCACTGGGATTTGGATGCTGCGGCCGCAGGTCGTCGCATCTGAAACCATTGCAGACCAGCCTTCTCAGCCATTTCTTCTATGGTATCGGTCTCTGGTGGGGTATTCTTGTTGTGATGAAATGAGGTTCACTGACTGCGTGATACCAGAATGACGCTGCTGCGATTTCCAAAGTGATTGAACTCGGCGTCGCAGCACTATTCATCGCGTAGCTTCAGCGTATCTGAATGTGGTAGATGCAGTGCGAGCGCTGTGTGTTCGAGATAGGATGGGCGAGAAGAATCAGGGAGCACGGAACATGCCCCATAACAGAAAAGCCCCTCATTTGAGGGGCTTTTGCGGGACTTCATAGACACATTCCACAACTTATTTCTCGACCCGCCGATCGAGGTCATTCTGCTCTTCAAGGAATTCGACCTCCTTAAATCGCTCCTCGTAACTCCACAAGAATCAAGGTGATAATAGTCACTCTGGGTGCCTAGGCATCCACAATCATCATGTAATGGAGGATATGAAAATGAAAAACAAGCAGCTGAACCTGTTCACGGAAACACCGGATACGATTCCAGCGGAAAGATCACATAGTACACAGAGAAGGAGAGTAAGACCACGAGCGCCACACGTAGCCGCGGCTACTCCGAGGCGAAGTCGAGGGAGCGGATCCGAGGGTAGTGGGAGAAGCCGGATGGCAGGCACCTCGAGTGCGACGCCTCTGCCTGGAGCAGATGAACATGCTGGTTCAACAATGAACTTGTTCAATGAATTCGATTACAGGATAGGCCCGATCCTGGATCGACCTTGCTGATTGGAGAAACTGGAGCGCTCATGCCCTTTGAGTCCGGTATTAATCCAGGAGTGGATGAGATTGGCCATTGATCGAGGACACGTGCGCGTCGATCCTGTTCGGAAGACCTACGTTCGATCCGAAACCCCTTGAAAACTCGATCACTAATCAACTCTAAGTGGCTGAGCCTCGTTGTAGGATTTCGGTCCACCAGCTCAGTTTGTAGGGAGATGACGATACAGCTATGAGATGGTCGCTCTCGAGATTCCCCTCACATTGGCAGTGCACATTGAAGCATGGCTCATGGTCTGAGAAGTATGGCTCATGGTCTGAGAAGCATGGCTCATGGTCTGAGAAGCATGGCTCATGGTCTGAGAAGCATGGCTCATGGTCTGAGATGCATCCTTCATATTTCAGGTTGTATCTCGGATGGTGTTAAGAGGATTCGAGGGCACCTCGGAATGGAACTCGTTTGGGTTGCAGAATGCCTATGGAGTCGCCAGCAAGTTTACGAGATCTTCCGTCATTACTCTAACGAGCGTCCCTCTACAGAGCTCTCATGTTACACAAGATCAAGTAGCGTGGGCTGAGAGGTAGTGTAGCGGTCGCATACTTGATTCTCATTTGAGGCTATTGAACTACCGAGGAAGAACGCGCATCGATACTCAGGTTGACCTGCATTCCGGATCGTAGTATCTTCCGGATAATAGAGTCGTAATAGCCGCTGTTATCGCGGTCCATTGGAGGAGGAATATGAGACGAATCCTACCTATTGGGGGCATCCTGTTGGGCCTGATCGCCATGCTTGGCAGCACAGCTTATTCCCAGCCATCGCTGAACTTCAAGCGAGTGACCAAGAATTGGCCGACAATCGAGTTGTACTTCACGGTTGAGTGCAACGGGAACCCTGCGCACAACATGGCAAAGCAAGATTTTCGGATCTTCGAACAGGGTGTGGAAGTTAAGGGCTTTACCCTGTGGTGTCCTGATCCAACGGTAAGATGCGCAATGTCTGCGGCAATCGTCATTGATGCCTCTGGATCAATGGGAGGGGCAGGTAACGCAGCGGCGAAGGCATTTGGGCGCGCATTTGTCGACCTTATGGACGGTCAAATTGATGAAGCGGCTGTGCTCTATTACTCCAATATGGCGACAATAGAACAGCATATGACAACACTGAAGCCATTGCTCTATTCAGCAGTTGATGCTCTGCCGGCGAATGGGAACAGCGCAGCGTGGGACGGCTGTTATGCCGGTCTCATTGAGCTTATAAATATGGGAATTAATCAATGTCGAGCTTTATTACTTATCGGTGACGGTCACGGTGAAGGATCGACGAGGACTCCCGCCGAAGTTGTTTCTCTGGCTAATCGTCATCGAATCAGAGTCTTCACTATCGGTGTTGGACAGTCAATAATGAGTTCTGAGTTTGAGATGGTGTCTTTGTTAACCGGAGGGCGATATTATCAATACCCGACCGCTTCGCAAATTGGGGAAATCTATCAAGATATCACGACGCTATCAGGAGACTGTATTATCACGTATGAGCGGGATTGTGCAGACGGTTTCAGCCGAGATGTGGAGTTGCAACTTGTGAATTTTTGCGGAGGCACCGATGTGAAAACACGGTCCTACACTGCACCGCTGGATTCTACTACGTTTTCCGACATTTATATGAGTCTCGGTGATGTGGAAGGGAAGGGCGATACTGATATCGAATTGCCCCTGAATCTCATTACCCCCGTTGACCCGGAAGCGATTTTCTATCCATTTGAGTACACTGTGCATTATGATAATCACGTTCAATTCAAACAAGCGAAGGCAGGCCCAGGCTCTCTCCTCGAGGGGGTGTCGTTTAGTGTTGTTCCGGTTTCAGGAGGAGTTAGAATCACTTCGAACGATCGGAAAATTGTAAAAGGCACCGGTGAGCTGATGAGTCTGGTCTTTCATGCCAGCGATCCACTTGATACTCTCGAAACAACAATCGATATAAATGATCCGCTATTTAGTCAGGGTTGTTACATCCCTATTGCAAGTGCAGGTCAGATCACTATCATCCCTCGCCAGCCGATCATCAATTGCGACCTCGATATGCCAGAGACACTTAGCTGGCAGAGTACGTTGAATGATTACATCCCTAATCCCTTTTCAGTTACGGGGAGGTTTTTCAACACCGGTGACCGAGCAGCGGAAGTACTTCGGTACCGTATATCATACGAATCTTCCGACATTGCGCTTGTTTCGCCTCTCACTGATGAACAGACAGCATCACCGTCCGAAATCATACCGGGAAACTTTACAGAGGTGAGTTGGCAGGTTGCGGCAAAATCCCGGTTGGTTGGCGATTCCACGGAAATATGCATTACGGCAATCATGGACAACCATGAGGACGTAGTATGCTGTAATAAGGTATACATTCCACCAGCTGAAAGTGGCTTCGAGTGCAGCGTCGAGGTGCCTGAGATTCAGATACGATCTGACAAGAAAGGGTACACGCCAATGCCGTTTACAGTTCGCGCACTGCTGAAGAACATCGGCAGCGTGACAAGTGGTACGGTTCATGCAAGAATTTACCCACCACAGGGATATACGCTCACCGGTTCAGTGAGCGAACGACAGGAGAAAAAGGAGTTCAATCCATCCACGTTGTCACCCGGGAATGAATCGTCCGTCGAATGGTACCTCGAACACCCTGTGTCGGCAAGTAAGGTGCAGTCAACCATACAGGTGGAGTTCTACGAGGATGACGCATATGTATGTGGCGCGTGCGGGGAGGTGACCATTCCGCCCCTGGACATTCCGTTCGGCTTTTCTCTTGATGCGACCGGTCCGCTCACGTTCTGCGATGGCAACAGTGTCATCCTCAACGCACCATCCGGATATGCATCGTATCGCTGGTCCACCGGATTCTCCGGAAGATCGCTAACCGTCCACTCCTCGGGATCGTATTTCTGCATCGTGAAAAACGCTGATGGACAGACCGGGTACTCGGATACGCTCCAGGTCGCAGTGCATCCAAGACCGAAGCCACAGCTTGTAGTTAACGGCAATCTCCCGCTCTGTGAGGGCGATACAATACAGCTCGATGCGGGTGCGGATTTCAGATCGTACCTGTGGAGTACCGGCGCGACCACCCGCTCGATCACCGTCACACGACAGGGCTCCTATTTCGTTGTCGTTGATAATTCGGCGGGATGTGTGGGAAGATCAGATACCATAACCGTTGAAACGCGGCCCTCACCGCCGAAGCCTGCGATTGACAGAACTGGTGACATGCTGACAACGGAGAAGGCACCTAACTATCAGTGGCTGCTGAACGGGTCGCCTATTGCCGGAGCCACGGACCAATTTTATGTCGCGCGACAGTCCGGAATATATCAGGTGCGTGTGCGCAACGAATACGGCTGCTCAAGTGTCTCGGATGAACTTCTCGTTTCCGTGCTCGCCGTTGACCTCGGCGCCACTCCGGTGGTCCCTACAATCCACGTGTTTCCTGATCCCGTTCGAGATCGGTTCACGATATCGGTTGCTATGCCACGCGGAATCAGAGGAACCGTGTGGCTAGTCGACGTACTCGGTCGAGCGGAAAAGCTGCTGCACCTGAGTGGGGACCAGCAGCGATACAAAATGTCGATGGATTTGACCGGATACGGGAAGGGTTTGTATCACGTTGTCGTCCAGTCGGCCTCTGGAATACACGTTACCAAGTTCATGAAACACTGAAATTATCGGGAAAACTGCAATCAGTAATGAATCCCAGCCACCCCAAAGGCAACTCACGTTGAGATATTTACCGGGGGTGTAAGATTCGAAAATGCCGCTGGATGCAGCAAAATGGAGAATGAACATGAATCAAGTAATGAGGATATGGGCTGTTTCATTTGTCTGTGTTATTCTGATTGGAAGCGCTGCGGATGCACAGCCAAATCTCAATTTCAAGCGTATCACAGTGAATTGGCCGAAGATCGAGCTGTATTTCTCGGTCGGCTGCAACGGGAATCCCGCCTATAACATGACTAAGCAGGATTTCAAAATCTCTGAAAATGGCCTGGAGATCAACGACTTCACGCTGTGGTGCCCCGATCCGACAGTGCGCTGCGCAAGTTCGGTCGCGCTGGTATTCGACGCATCGGGATCGATGAACGGAACCGGTAACGCGGGCGCGAAGGCTGCGGGCCGCGCGTTCGTCGATCAGATGGACGGTGTGATCGACGAGGCGGCCATCATCTGGTTTACCTCCGTCGTGAACATCCAGCAGCAGATGACAACGCTCAAACCGCTGCTCTACAGCGCGGTGGACGCCCTTCCCGCCTCGGGCGGGACGGCCGTGTGGGACGGCATCTACGCCGGTATCATCGAGCTGATCAACAACGGCATCAACCAGTGCCGCGCGGTGATTGTTATATCCGACGGCGGTGACAACGCGTCGACGCGCACGCCGGCGGAGATCATTTCTCTTGCGAACCGCAACCGCATTCGCGTTTTCACGACAGGTCTCGGCTCGGCGATCAACGCGACGGAGCTGGAGATGATCGCGCTCTTGACCGGCGGCCGGTACTATCAGACACCGAACGCCGGGCAGCTGGCAGCGATTTACAAGGACATTTCGACGATCATTTTCCAGGGCTTCCAGGAGTGTGTGATCACCTACGATAGAAGATGCGCCGACGGCGGGCTTCGCACCGTGGAACTGCAGCTGGACAACTTCTGTGGTGGGACGGATGTGAAGACGAAGACGTATCGGGCGCCGCTGGACGCTTCAACGTTTTCTAATCTCGTCATTGACCTTGCCGATATAGAAGGATCAGGCGATTCCGAAATCCGCGTCCCTGTCAACCTTATGACAGTTGTAGATCCGCCGACTGTGCTATATCCTCTCCAATTCGACATATCGTATGATGCACAGTACCTGCAATTTTTGCGTGCTGAAGCTCCTCCGGGCTCTCTTCTCGAGGGAGTAAATATTGACGCAACCACGATTGCAGGTGGGATGCGTATCCACTCGCGTGATCTGCACGTGGTGCAGGGTTCGGGATTACTCATGGATCTTGTTTTCCAAGCTGCAAATCCGGTCGGATCAATATCGCGAACCGTTGATGTAGCCGATCCGGCATTCGAACAGGGATGTTTTACGCCAATAATGACCGGTGGCACGGTCCGGATTAATCCACGTGTCCCCATCATCACTTGTGATATCAATATGCCTGGGGAACTGAGTTGGTATGCGTCAATTCAGGATTATTTCCCCAATCCGTTCACCGTCACGGGACGGTTCTCCAACTCGGGTGGATTGGCTACGGCTAACACTCGATACCGGATCACCTATGATCCAGATGACGTTGAGTTAGTCTCACCGACAAGTGACGAGCAAGATGGCTCACCGAAAGAGATTAGTCCAGGGAATTATTCCGAAGTTATCTGGCAGGTTGCAGCGAAACATCGCAGCACAGGGGACACGACTGTTATTTGCATCACGGCAACGATGGATAACCACGAGGAGGTGAGCTGTTGTCAAAAAATGTATATCCCTCCGCGAGAAAGTGCGCTCGAATGCAGTGTCGAGGTGCCTGAGATTCAGATACGGTCTGACAAGAAGGGATACACGCCGATGCCATTCACGGTTCGGGCTGGATTGAAGAATACTGGTAGCGCGTCGAGCGGCACAGTGAAAGCACGGATCTATCCACCTCCCGGGTACTCTCTACGTGGGACTGTGAGCGAAAGGCAGGCAACCAAAGGATTCACGCCCTCTACGCTATCTCCTGGTAAAGAGGCGTTTGTCGAGTGGTATTTGGATTATCCTGTCACAGCTCAAGGAGATAATGCCACGATACAAATCGAGTTCTACGAGGATGATGAGTCTGTGTGCAGCGCTTCTGATGAGGTCACCATTCCGGCCCTTGATATTCCGTTCGCGTTTACTCTTGATGCGACCGGTCCGCTCACATTTTGCGAGGGCAACAGTGTCATTCTCAACGCACCATCCGGATATGCATCGTATCGTTGGTCCACCGGATTCTCCGGAAGATCGCTAACCGTCCATTCCTCAGGATCGTATTTCTGCATCGTGAAAAACGCTGAAGGCCAGACCGGGTACTCGGATACGCTTCAGGTCGTCGTGCACCCAATTCCGAAGCCACAGCTCGTCGTCACCGGAAATCTCCCGCTCTGCGAGGGTGATACGATACGGCTCGATGCGGGTGCAGATTTCAGATCGTACCTGTGGAGTACGGGCGAAAACACCCGTCAGATCACCGTGACGCAGCAGGGGTCGTATTATGTCGTTGTCGACAACGACGCCGGGTGTGTGGGCCGATCGGATACGTTCGATGTCGAGACAAGGCCTGCTCCGCCCAAACCAACGATCGATCGCACGGGTGACCTCCTCACAACGGGAAAAGCTCCCAATTACCAGTGGCTTCTTAACGGACAGGTCATCCCGGGCGCGACCAACCAGTTCCATGTCGCCCGGCAGACTGGCACCTACCAGGTACGGGTAGCCAATGAGTATGGTTGTACGAGTACCTCTGATGCGCTCCTGGTTTCAGTATTGGGTATTGAAAATGAACAGCTACCGGAAAGTCCT
This sequence comes from uncultured Ignavibacteria bacterium, assembly GCA_913061095.1. GTDB lineage: Bacteria > Bacteroidota > Ignavibacteria > SZUA-365 > SZUA-365 > BM516. Next base: position 80,941 of record CAJXVM010000019.1, on the reverse strand, counting down.
CAAATCCGGGTGTATCCCGATCCCGCTCATGATGGAGTAACAGTCGCAGTTGAGGTGTTGGCTGGGGTGACCGGTGGTGTCTGGCTTGTTGACGTTCTTGGACGGGCGGATAGAATCATGCCTGTCACCGGGGAGCGGTCCGTATACAGAACCACGCTGGATCTAGCCGGTCGTGGAAACGGCCTGTACCACATCGTCGTGCAGACCTCCGGGGGTGTTCATATCAGAAAATTCATGAAGAACTGAGTAATCATGATGGTATTGATAGCGCTTCGTAGTACAGTAATCGGTTTGTTCGTGGTAATGGCGATATTCGCTGGAGGGACCCCTCCGCTCAGTGCCCAGACGCCCTCTGGTAGTGGCGTGATTGATTCTGTCCCTGACCTTGCCGGAGCCGCGTGGAAGCGCATGATCGTTCCTCCCGTCTCGAAGGAGCGCGCGTTTGCCAAGTCCGCTCAGGTGAACTGGACAATGCTCAATGGTCCGAACTCTGGGAAAGTCGTCTCTGTGGCGGTAAACCAGTACGGCCATATTTTCGCAGGTACGATTTCCAACGGAGTATTACGTTCGACCGACGGTGGGGTCAGCTGGCCGGCGGTAAATACTGGTATGGATGCTGGCGCCAGTGTTGAGGATATTTTCATCCATTCGAATGGGATGATTTTCCTTGCAACAATGAAGGGGATTTATCGCTCCAGCAATAACGGCAGCTCATGGCAGCAGGTGCTGTGTTGCCATCCGTTTCGCTCGATAATTCAGGACGGAAGTGGTTACCTGTTCGCCGCGTCGCACTTTGGCGACGGTGTATTCCGCTCATCAGATCTCGGGAGCAACTGGATACAGATGAATTCCGGTCTTATCGACAGTCGCGCGTCATCACTGCTGTGGACTTCAAGAGGCACGGTCCTCGCAGGGACCGGAGATATTCTCGGAACAGGGAAGGGTATGTTTCGCAGTTCCAATAGCGGCGTGACCTGGAGCCATGTCGGTCTCACGGATGCTGCGGTAATCTGTACCATTATCGAGGATTTCAACGGCTACCTGTATGCTGGAACGGGATACCTCAGCAATTATGGTCACGGTATATTTTTCTCCAGCGACGGCGGATCCTCCTGGCAGCAGAGATCGAACGGACTTATCGTCGCGGATGCCATTCGTGAGATGACGGCACGGTTTGACGGGATGTTGTTCGCAGCAAGTCCCCGCCGCCTATATATCTCTTCCGATCAGGGGCAAAGCTGGTCCTATGGCGAGTTGGACCACTCCAATTCCGTCTACACTGCTTCTGATGGAACTGTCTATGTTGGCACCATAGACGGCTTCGTCTACCGTAGCTCGACCGTGGCGAGCGGTCCTCGCATCGCGGTGAGTCCCAGCAATATTAATTTTGGGTCGACACAGGTCGGTAAATCGGCCATCGTACGCATGGAAATCAGTAATCCCGGAAACGCAACACTGGAATTGCAGAGTATTTCCATAGGTGGCGATGCGCAGAGTTTCTCCGTGCAGCAGCCAGGCAGCTACTCTATCGCACCTGGAAACCGCGTGACAGTTGATGTCCAATTTCACCCACAATCGGCAGGTGCGAAAAGTGGTGAGGTTCTGATAACCTCCAACGTCGCGCAACAGTCCACTGTGTCGTGTCCATTGACCGGTACCGGAACAGTGCAGCAGAAACCGGTTATAACTGTCGCACCAGAGCGCCTCGAGTTCGGTACCATTTCTATCGGTGTGGAAAAGGAGTCTGCGTTCGAGATCCGCAATACTGGCAACGCGACTCTGGAGATTCAGCGTATTATTCTCATGGGTACCGACGCCTCCTCATACCGTCTTGTTGATCAGGGATCGACGTCCATTGCCTCAAACAGTGCGACCATTGTGCGGGTAGCATTTGAACCAGGAAGTTCAGGTGAGAAAAACGCCAATCTGCGCATCGACAGCAACGATCCAGATAATCCGACTACTGGTGTTGTGCTGCACGGAACCGGAAAGCAGCTGGAGATCAAGCCGCACATCACTGTTATCGGTTTCACCGAAATCTGCGAAGGGGAGGCAACGACATTGCAGGCTCCTGGCGGTTATGCCTCCTACGAGTGGAGTACCGGGGAGCATACGCAGAACATCACCGTTCACCAAACCGGTCTGTATTCCGTCACCGTGTATGACCAGTATAACAACAGTGGGACCTCAGATCCGGTGCGCATTGTCGCGTATCCGAATCCCACGCCGGGTATTACATATACTGGCAAAACCCGGTTCTGCCAGGGTGATTCACTGGTGCTGGATGCGGGGGCCGGGTATGCGCAGTATCTCTGGTCCACTGGCGATACCACGCGGCATCTCGTTGCACGAGAAAGCGGTGCATACGCTGTGACAGTGATGACGAGTGCAGGATGTTTCGGGGTGTCACAGCCGGTCTCTGTCAGCGTGGATGATTTTACACAGCCGGAAATTGCAATCACGGGGAAGACCCAGCTCTGTGAGGGCGAATCCGTTACGCTGGACGCAGGACCGGGATATTTGGAATACCATTGGAGTTCCGGCGAGACGACGCGTTCGATTACCGTCTATACGGCGGGCACGTACATCGTACACGTGAAGAATATCTATGGTTGTGAGGGAAATTCGGATCCTATCAGGGTCGAGGTCAAGCCATCACCGCCGATTCCGATAGTCGAACGTTACCAGGATGTGCTGATGACAGGCAATGCACATGCACATCAGTGGTACAGGGATGCTTCGCCAATCCCCGGTGCGACGGATCAGTTCTTGAAACTGGGCGCCACGGGTGTCTACCAGGTCGAGGTGTGGAACGAAAATGGCTGCTCCACCATGTCGGAGGAACTGCTCATCTCCGTTCTTGGTATCGATCCGCTCGTCGAGAGTCCTGAATTTCAGGTCTACCCTCAGCCGGCATGGGACGTCCTGAGCGTGCAGATGCAGGGGAGTCTGCATGGCACAGTGACCCTGCAGTTACAGGATATGCTTGGTCGAATAATGATCGACCGTACATTCGAAGCTGATGCTGGTTTCGATGTCATGCGACTCGATGTGCGAGATGTGCCCCGAGGTGTCCATCTTATGCGGCTTACTGCCGGCAGTAGGTCCTCTGTCCAGCTCATCTGTGTCGAATAACGATCAACTGTGGATCGAACAGAGGAGATACCGTGCAGGAAAAATCCGTAGTTCTTCTGGTACTCGCATGTATCACTGCAGCGACTCTCAGAGCCGCACCCGTGAAGGATTACCCTGTCACGCTTAGGCAGCCCGACGGGACTTCCCTCTCATGTCTTGTCAGTGGCGATGAGTTCTATTCCTGGTATCATGACAGTGACGGTTTCACAATCATGCGCGATCCGGGGACAGGATGGTATGTCTATGCCCAAGCGGAGGACGGCAGATTGTATCCCACGCAGCATATCGCCGGACGAGATGATCCACATGCGGCGGGTCTTCTGCCTCATGCCAATATCTCCGAGAAACGCTATCTTCGCAAGCGCACCGGCACCTTCTCATATCCGAATGATGCCTATACGAGTGTTTCGGCCGGGATGATGAACAATCTCACCATATTCATCCGCTTCGCCGGCGAGTCGAACATCTCTGATCCGCTGTCATATTTCGATTCCATGTTCAATGGCCGCGGTATGAACGAAAATTCGATGTACAGATACTTCCAGGAGACCTCGTACGGAAGCGTCGATATTGAGACGCATTTCTATCCCATGCCATCCGGCAATACTGTTCTCTCCTTCCTGGATCAGTATCCCCGCTCCTATTATCAACCATACGATGCCAACTCCAATCCCAACGGATATCGGAACGGTACAGAACTTCGTGATCGGGAGCACGCGCTCCTCGACCGTGCCATCACATATTGTCGCAGTCAGATACCTTCGAATCTGAATATTGACGTTGACAACGACGGCCGTGTCGACAATATCGTGTTTATTATCAACGGCGACAGCGACGGCTGGGCGGGCTTGCTCTGGCCGCATAAGTGGGCGCTGTATTCACGGACCGTGTATCTGCACGGAAAACGTGTATACACCTATAATCTCCAGCTCGTCGACTTCCTGAAGCGCCGGGGAAACGGGGTGCTGTGTCACGAGATGTTTCACACCCTCGGTGCGCCGGATCTCTACCATTACAGCTATGATCGGCTTGAACCGACCGGGGTGTGGGATATCATGTCCACCACGCAGAATCCACCGCAGCATATGGGTGCGTACATGAAGCATCGCTACGGAGGCTGGATCACGTCCATTCCAACGATTACCACACCAGGCACCTATTCTCTGTCACCGCAGACCAACAGTTCAAATAATGCCTATCGTATCAATTCACCATACTCGACTTCGGAGTATTTCGTTGTGGAATACCGAAGGAAACAGGGGGTGTTCGAATCCTCTCTCCCCTCGGAAGGACTCCTGGTTTACCGCATAAATACGGCGCGTGATGGGAAAGGTAACAGGGATGGTCCACCGGACGAGGTCTACATTTACCGTCCCGGGGGATCGGCCTCCAGCAACGGAAATCCGTCCCAGGCGACGTTCAATCGTGCTTACGGGCGCACGGTGATCAGCGATGTCAGTTCACCGTCGGTTTCGCTCAGCGACGGCTCACCGGGGGGCATCATCATTTCAAATGTGAGCGATGCCGGAGCGACGATTTCATTCGATGTCAATTTTGCCGCAACTGGTCCCGAAGTGATGACCGATGCAGCAACAAACGTCACCGCCACGTCAGCCCGACTTGAGGGAAGAGTTAAGCCGAACGGATCTTCTGTAGCGTGGTATTTTGAATACGGGGAGTCACCGTCCTTTGGATCCTCAACGACAATGACCGCATCCGGTAGCGCAAATGCATTCATTCCCGTTTCCGCTGATGTTCAGGGCCTGCGGGCCAATGCGACATACTACTATCGCTGTGCGGCATTGGGAGCCCAGTCACCGGTCTACGGTGCAACGCGGTCATTCCAGACCTCCGGCGGCTCACCGCAGATCTCCGTCATTCCACAGTCACTGGATTTCGGGACGGTATTCGTCGGAAATTCTCGTGATCTGGATTTGACCATCATCAACAATGGTCAGCAGGAGCTGGAGATACTGGGGACATCAGTTGAGGGACCGCATGCATCACTATTTCAAATCCACACCTCACCTCAGGGACGGATTGCGCCGCAACAGAGTACATCCATGCGCATTCGGTACAATCCCGCTTCAGCCGGCAGTCACTCAGCCACACTGCGTATCGCAAGCAATGATCCCTCCGTGCCGCAGCTCGCTGTTGCCCTCCGTGGTACGGGAGATTCCAAGACCATTGTCCCGCTTGTACGTGCCGTCGGGAGTGTGCATCTCTGCCAGGGGAAGTCAGTCACTCTCATCGCTGAAGAGGGGTTCGCCTCGTACGAGTGGAGCACCGGCGAGAAGACACAGGCAATTACAGTGCGAGAGGGTGGATCGTACCTCGTGACTGTAAAAGACTACCAGGGCAGGCAAGGGACCTCGGACCCAGTCAGCGTATATGCGTATGATGTACCGACAGTGCGTGTTGACCTTGATGGCCCGACACTCCTCTGCAATGGAGAAATACGCCTTCTCGACGCCGGTCCCGGTTATCGGTCATATTCCTGGAACACAGGTGACACAACACGGATGCTGAGTGTGGATCGCAGCGGCCTGTATTACGTGACGGTGACGACGGAGCATGGCTGCACGGGTGTTTCCCAGCCTGTACCCGTCGCAGTGCTGAATTTTGAGCCTCCGGTAATTCAGATTACTGGATCAACGACACCTTGTTCGGGAGATACCGTCATTCTGGATGCAGGGAAGGGATATTCATCCTATCTCTGGTCCGATGGAAGTCGCGACCAGCTCCTCAGCATAGAACAGAGCGGGACCTACAGTGTTCGTGTTGAGAACGAATACGGCTGCTCGGATATATCAGCACCAGTGGAGATTACATTCCGTCCGGCGCCTGAGCAGCCAACGATTGATCGCATCGGGGACATGCTCGTTGCAACGAACGCATACGCGCATCAGTGGTATCGGGACGGCACAGCACTGGAAGGAGAGACGAATCAGTTCATTCGTCTTACTGAGACCGGTTCCTATGCTGTTGAGGTCGCAAATGAAAATGGTTGTGCGGCTCGTTCAGATAAATTTGTCGTAGAGATCCTTCCTGTCAATCGCCCTATTGCGCGTACTTTTGCTGTGGAGATGTTTCCAAATCCCGTCTCAGCGTCTCTACGGGTCCGTATCAAGCTTCATGGACAACTATTCATTCAGATCCAGCTCGTCGATATATTGGGACGCACTGTGCGTTTAGCCACTAAGCATGTCCGTTTTCCAGGGATGCTTTTCACGTTTGATGTGCTGGATCTGCCGGCGGGTTCTTATTACCTTCAGTGTCGTACTGAAAAAGGGATGACTGTTCAACAGGTTCGTATCCAGCATAACTGAGAAACGTCGTCCGAGTGTCAGAAGACCCTGCCAGATTTGCAGAATGTGATGGCGAGAGAATCTGCCCATTCATGGCTGTTGGGGTAGAGAGTGGGCTCCTGAGATTTACCGCTATGCGGAACTGTCTCCGGTGATGAGGTTCTCGATAAACATGCGGCTTTTCCGTCGCTTGATGTCGTACTCACGTCTCAGCGCATCCCCACGAGTCGAATATTCTTCGTAATACACCAACCGCCATGGACGATATCCCTTCGTTGCTCTAGAATGTCCGGCGTTGTGCTTTCGGAGCCGGTTCTTAATGTTTTGCGTCGAGCCGACATAGAACCGGCCGGTGGCAATACTCTCCAGGATGTAGACGTAGTACATCACGATTCTCCCTATTGTAATGAAATGCGAAAGCCCCCTTTCGGGGGCTTTGCGGGACTTCATAGCCTCATTCCGCAACTTATGCGTCGATCCGCCTGTGGAGATGAGGCTGCTAATCAATGAGCTGGAGCAGCTGAAAAAGCTGCTGAGTGCAGCATAGATACTGTATGAATACATATCCATCCGCTCTGAAACACCATCTGGTGATGATTTTTCGTTAGGGAAACATGTACCTTTTGGTACACAAAGCGGCGGCGTTTCAAACCGCTTCAGGGAGGATGTTATGCGTCTCTCGGGTGTCACAATGCTGCTGCCGGGAGCTTCAGCAGCGCAAGAATCGCTGAAAACGACACTGAATCGTAATGATTCACCAGCGAGGGACGCACGCTGAGAGATACCTGTGGGGATTCTAACCGATAAACGAAGCAGTAAGCGAGCATAAGGGGACTTGCGTCCCCTTCGTTGGTTTTGTTCTCTGCATCTAATATCACTTCAGCAGTGTCATCCTTCGTGCCAGCACTGTCCCGCTTGACTCGAGTTGGTAGACGTAGATGCCAGAGGGGAGCCTCGTGCCATCAAAGCTCACCGAGTACACACCTGCGTGTTTATATCCATCCTGCAGCACCGCCAGCTCGCGGCCGAGCAGGTCGAATACTTTGAGTCGTACAATCCCGGCGCTGGGGATACCGTACTCGATTGTTGTGGTCGGATTGAATGGGTTCGGGTAATTTTGGTGCAGGAGGCAGGAGGCAGGAAGGGGGTGCTTCTGCTCCACTGCCGTGGTTGAATGCGGGACGAGCAGTGTCCGGCGGTCGATGAACACACGCCCACCAGTTCCCATCTCTGCCGTCAGAGTTACATACTTGATGCCTGCATCAATCGTCACTGCCAGGCTGTCACGTGCTGATGCGTCAGGCTGCAGCCCCGTGAAACTGAACTTAGGATCACCTGTGACAGTGACACCGCTGCTGAGAATTATCAGAGAAGCTGTGGGATCCGCCGCCAGCGCGCCGCCCACGTTCCTCATGTCGAAACGGAGCTGGTAGCTGCTACCACCGGCGGCATCCGACACAATGCACGCATTCTCGAGGGACAGCGCAGGCAGCAGGATGATACTGCCAGCATTGCTGAGAAGATCATCGAGATTGTCCTGCGCGTCATTGAATGGCCCGATGATGGAATCAATCTCCGCCACCAGGTCTGATTGTTTTTGCGTCGTGGGCGAGAGCATGTAGTCGGCCAGTGCTACAGAGAGCACCGTTCGCCTCGTTTTCAGCAACTGCAGGCGCGCGAGCGTGTAATAGTAGTCTGCGCGCAAGTTCTCGTCCTGATACAGCTCTGCGCGATCCACGCCCAGCAGGGGACGCTGCAGGCGATCCACCTCAGCCACCATGTTCTTACCGCTGCGGCGCAGAGCATCGTACTCATCCGCGATGTACTGCGTGTCCTCCTCGTTCACCTTCGACCGCAGTTCCTGCAGTTTCGCGAAGTCGGCGTCGATGACGGGATTGGCAGCGATGGCCGCGGATTTCCGGAACATTGCGAGAGTATTCTCGTGCTGCACGATACCGCCCTGCGTGGGATCGAAGATCGCGTCACCGGTGGATTCAAGTGCCGAAGGCAACGACCCGAGATCCGGTATCGCATCCTGTGAGGTCATGTACAGGAATCGTTCCGTGGGGATGAGTGCATCTGCGAGCGCGTCGTACATGTTATCGGTCAGACGCGACCGCAGCCCCTTCACGCGCAGCAGGAAGACATAAGCATCTGCTCCCGGCGTCTGCCCGATGGCATACGCCGCGTCGAGGCTCGTTCCGATGCGGTAATAATCGCTGAAGCCTGCACTGAGTGCAGCTACCTCCGAGCGTAGCTGTGTGAGATACGCATCCTTCTTGCTCTCTGCCTCGGAGTGGCTTCCGGCATGGTCGAGTTGTTCTGTGCGATCGGCGAAGGCCGCGATCAACGGCTGGGTGGCGTGGAGATAATACCGCCCGAGCATCTGCTCTTGCCAGTAATCGAAGAGGGAAAGCATGAGACCGGCTTCGAAGTCTTCCATCTCGCCCTTGTTACGCAGGATATCGTCAGTAAGCGCGGGAAGCTCATTGCCCTGGTCTGCACCCATGAGTGCGAGCAGCTGGAGGGTGTTGCTGCTGAGCGCCAGGATCATATCCTCCATGCCGGCATCAACAACCGGGTCATCTGTGCCGAGGTGGGTGCGTTCGTCCTTCCAGGCAAGTGCCAGGGCTATAATGTCCTTGGTCGCGATGGCCGGAATGCGGGCACATTGCTGGCCGAGGTCAACCGCTCCCGCGACCGGTGGTGCTGTCTCCTCGTCGCCCCAACTGTCGCGCAGGGCTTCCTCGAACAGCGTGAAGCGTTTCATCGCTTCGGTGGCCTGCGTGGCATCCGATGCGCCGCTGGCCGTCCACTCGCCGATGAGAGTCGTGGCAGCGGACTCGTCATATCCGCGCGAATAGTCCCCTAACAGGCTGCGAAGGGTGGTCAGTTCCGTACTTCCGTCAGGGATGAGCGTCTCCACCTGGCTGATCACCTGCTGCTTGGCCTGCATCGCCGTGCGAAGTTCGGGCGTGATGACCTCCTTCTGCGTTGTCGCGCTTACCGTGTCTGTCCAGGCCGACTGCCCGAAGCTGTTGTACGACCGCAGGCGATACCAATACGTGGTGCCCGTCGTGAGCCCGGTATCGTTGTATGTTCGGCTCCCCTGCCCTGGCTCCGGCGACAAAGCAGTGAAATCTCCTTCGGCTCCGGTCAGCGAACGCTGCACCTCGAAGCCGTCCTCGTTCGAGGGATCGGGCATCTCCCATGTTATTCTGATTTCTGTCTCGCCGAGAGCAACAGCGGCGAGATTGCGAGGGCGGAAGGGCTCATCCGATCCCTGCGTGGTGGCGCTGGCGAGGTTGCTGTAATCCGAAGCGCCCGAACCGTTCACCGCCCGGATGCGGAAGTAGTATTCGGTCTGTGGATCGAGCCCATCAACAGTATGCGCCCGTGCCTTGCCGTGGGCATCAGGGGGCACGCGGGAGAAGTCTCCCTCATCACCCGTGAGGGACTGTTCAATCTCGAAGGTCTCAACGTAGGAAGGCGAGGGTGCCACCCAGGTCAGGGTGATTGATGTGGGGCCATCCGCCTCGGCGCGCAGTCCGAAGGGGGCTCCGGGAATGGGGATATCCATTGTGGTGGCGCATGCCTCGTTTGACCAGTCGGAATACCCCAGATCATTCTGGGCACGTACGCGGTAGCAGTACTGCGTCATTCTTTCGAGGTTCTCATCGAGGATGTCACCGTCACCTGGTCCCGATGTGGTGAGGACTTCCCAGTCTCCGCCAGGCGCCTTGCGCTCCAATTCGTACCCATCCTCGTTCTCCGATCCCCGCTCCCAGGTGACGCGGATGGATGTATGGTCCACTGCGGTTGCGAGCAGGTTCTGCGGGGAAGCCGGTTTCATGCGGGTAAGGACCGAGTACTCGTTCGAATAGCCTGAGGCCGCGCCTGGTCCCACCGCGCGCACGCGGAAGGCGTTGGTCGTGTTGGGAGTGAGCCCTTGTGCCTCGTAGCCGGTTTCATCGGCGGACGTCGTGTATATCAGCGTCCAGCCCTGGCTGTCTTCGTTGTGTTCGACCTCGTAACCGGACTCCCCGTCGGCGTTGTCCTCCCAGGTCAGCGCGATCCGGGTTTCCGAGAGGAGCGTGCCTTCAAGGTTTGTGGGAGCCGGAAGGAACAGCAGCGTCGTCGCCTGCGCGGTATTCGAGAACTCGGAGCTGATACCTCCAACGAACGCCCGAATACGAAACTCATATGTCGTATTCGGGTCAAGTCCTTTCATGGTGAATTCTTCCACGCCTGCCGCGACGGTGTCGGCGAGGGCCCAGGGGAATCCGGACTGCCGGTACTCGATGACAAAGCCGTCCTCTCCATTGGTAACATCCTTCCACTCCAGCTTGATTTCCACTGACGAATGTGCCGTGGCGGTGAGGTTGATCGGCGGATCGAATGATGAGGTGGTAGCCGTGGCGACGTTCGACCACGAGGATTGGTACTTGGAGTTCTCCGCTCGTACACGAAAACTGTACTCCGTCGCGGGACTGAGATCCATTGACGTGAACAATTCCGAATTCGCAGGTACTGTCGCATATGTTGTCCAGGAACCGCTATCGATCTTTCGATCAATACGAAAGCGGGTCTCTCCATCGGCATTGTCTTGCCAGGCTAATCGCACTGACACTGCAGAAAGCGTCGTAGCCGTTAGATCCGAAGGCGGATCAGGAGGAAGGATCTGTGGACCAACCAGTTGGCCCGCTCCGTCCAATTTTGAAGCGTAGATGTCGCTGTTTCCAGATCGATAATCCTGCCATGTGAGTATCGCTTCGTTATTGTTTTCGGAAACGAATTTGACATCTCCCTGTTCTTCTACAGCAGTGCAGATGGGTATTCCGTCCGCAGTCCACTGGGCAATTCCCATCGCATTTACACGTTGCGCATATATATCGGAAGCGCCTGATCGTTCATCCACCCACGAAATAATTGCCCCTCCGCTCCCATCTGCGCCTATTCCCACGAAACGTTGCAAGTTTGCAGCAGTACACAGCGGGACACCATTCGTTGTCCACTGAGTAGTACCAGGACCATTAATCCTCTGGACGTAAATATCCGCATCCATTGAACGCTCATCCGACCATGTGATGATCACACCACCGCTGCCATCACCGCAGGGGCTCCACCATTTTTTACAGGTATTTGGGCATACCACAACTCCATTTGTTGTCCATTGAACGGCGCCACTCCCATCTATTCGCTGCGAGTACAACGTATATGGATTCAGCCCTTGCAGCCATGAAATGATCGCCCCGCCATTACCATCGGAACAGATCTGTGGATACCAATCACGACCCGTTGTTCCACAGATTTCAATGCCCGACGGTATCCATAGAGGTGTACCCGAGCTACTCAGCCGTTGGGCGTAGATGTCTTGGTTTCCTGCGCGGCTATCCGTCCACGCATATATCCATCCAGAGCCACCGTCGCTCGATAACCGAACATCAATTCGACCAGGTGGTGCAATGCAGATCGGGACTCCATTCGTGGCCCACTGAACATTGCCAGAATTATCGATGCGCTGCGTGTACACATCATATCCCCCTGAACGTCGATCTTGCCATGCTATTATGGCTCCACCGTTACCATCAGGGTGGATGACTGCATATCCCGCAGCTTTCATAGCTGTACAGATCGGCACACCGGAAGCAGCCCACTGAACCGATCCAGAACCACTGATTCTCTGCGCATACATTTCTGTCGACGTTCCCGAGCGGCCATCAGTCCATGCACAAATTGCTCCGCCGCTACCATCACTACAGATTGCAACGCCGGTTTGGGTTCCGGGTGCTGTACATACCGCAACACCATTGGTAGTCCACTGCGCAATGCCAGCAGCACTGATCCTTTGCGCGTAGAGATCCAAATTCGACCCCCGGTCGTCTCTCCACGCTATGATCACTCCGCCAGTGCCATCGCCACAGATTGCCGGTCCATCCTGCGAACTGGACTCTGTGCAGATGGCCGTATTGACGGTCGGATCGGATGACCATTGGGCGGGCAATCGGTAAACGTTAATGAAGAGGAAATGAATGAGAATTACTGCGGTGAGAATCCATGTGTGTCGCTTCATTGTGCTTCCTCTGATGAATCGTACATGAAACGGAATACGTCGCGTATTCTAAGCGTCTCCCCGCGCTGGGGGATGGCCGAGGGGTATGTCGAGGGATTGATCTTGAGTGATTATAGAAGCAGTAAGTCTGAATGTCAATGGGTAGAGATACCCATTTATAAAATCAGAAGTTGCGAAGAGGTCCATTGCAATGTGATGAATAGCAAAGCCACCCTGAATGCAGATTCAGGGTGCGTATCAATCAGGCGGCGTTTCAAACCGCTTCAGAGTGAAGAAGAAGTTCTTCTCTTGAGGGGCTTGCGGAGTTTGTATGGTACCATTTAGCACCTTGTGTTTGGATCCACCGGGGGAGATGAGGCGGATTTTCGATGGGCGAATCAGTGTCTCGTCCGCCTGGGTTGTGGTTCCGTCTTTCGCTGAGAAATGGGTATGAACTCCCATTGCGGCTCCCCTTCGTTCGGCGTATGATCAAACAGGTCACAACATCTCGCATGACATCACATTCTTACGCCTGAGGAGGAATTGCCATGAAACGCGCAGGATTGGCGGTATTGACGGCATTGCTCATGCTCACTGCGACGGTGCATTCCCAGAGTCTGCGCATGGTCGCCGACATCAATGCGACGAACTCGCTGAATGAACTGGTGGTCACGGGACGCACCGTGTTCAACGGAAAAATCCATTTCTGTGGAAATGACGGCCGCAGGAGCACGCTGTATACGCTGGACGCCGGCGGCGCGTCGATGCTGCTGCCGCAGCTCGATGCGATGCGGACTCTGCATAACGGCGGCGGCCATCTGGTGTTCTGGGCCGATGACGGCAGCAATGCGGGCAACGAACCGTGGGCAACCAACGGAACGGTGAGCGGAACGGTGCTCCTTGATAACCTCTGCCGGCTCGATCCGGCCACGAATGCGTCTTCTCTCGAAGGAGGCTATGTCACCATGAACGGTCAAAGCTATTTCGGCGCATTCGAATCATTCCGGATGAAACCGTCCGGACCGGTCTGGGATTTCGGCCTGTACAGGACGGACGGCACCGCGAAGGGCACGGTCGAACTCTGTGATGATCTCGACGTCCAGAAGATGGTCGCCCTGAACGGCAGCCTGATCATCGACGCGCTGGACATGATCAGCAGCAGCGCGTACGGTCGCGAGCTGTTCATCCACAACGGCAGCGGCACCGTTCCGATCGGGACGATGACACCCGGTCCGTGGGGCATGGAAGACGACAACCCGTACACACAATGGTACAGTCGTCATGTGTACCGGGCGCACGAGCCCGTCGCGGCCGCCGGCTGCGCGTTTTTCAACAGCCGCAATCAGTACGAAGGGAACGAACTGTGGTGCACGGACGGATCCACCCTTCGCATGGTGACCGGAACGGGGAACGGATCGCATTCCACCTACCCCGTGTTCATGACCGTGCTGGATGGCGTCCTGTACTTCGTCGGGCTCGATGTGAACGACGATTCGGAACTCTGGAGTTTCCCGCTCAACGATCCCATGAACAGCGGGACGGCGGGCGTGCTCGCGGATGTCAATCCATCCGGGAGCTCGGAACCCGCGTGGATGACCGTCTACGACGGGGACCTGTATTTCAGTGCGTATACCGCGACAACCGGGCGGGAACTGTACCGCTATGACGGAAGCAGCGTGCAGCTTGTCGCCGACATCGCCGTCGGCACAGCGAGTTCGAATCCCCACTATGCCCCGGATGCGGCCGGCGCACTCGTCGGGATCAGCGACTACGGCACCCCGGGACGGTTTTCCTTCACGGAGTTCAATGGCAAGCTCTACTTCGCCGCCGACGACGGGACGGACGGCATGGAGCTGTGGAGCTTTGACGCGGCGACGAACACGGCGGCGCTGGTCTGGGATGTCAACCCGGGCACAGGCGGCTCCGATCCGCATTTTCTCACCGTGTATAACGGCAGGCTGTACTTCACGGCCTACACACCGCAATACGGCAGGGCGTGGTACGAGTACGATCCCGGAGGCAGCACCGTAAACCAGTCGCCGGTGGCGGCGGCGACTGCACCGTCGGTGTCGGGACTGACGGTGCAGTTCAGCGCGTCGGGTTCGTATGACCCGGACGGCACCATCGACGCTTATGCCTGGGACTTCGGCGACGCCGTCGGATCCTCCACCCAGCCGAATCCCACCTACACCTATGGTGCGGTGGGTACGTACACCGCGACGCTGACCGTCACCGACAACAGCAGTGCGACTGGGACCGACGATGTGACCGTGACGGTCAGCATCCCCCAGTCCGGGACCATGTATCTTTCTTTCCAGACCGTCACCCGTGTGACGTTACCTGGGAACAAAATCGCGGCCGAGGATGCGGTGGTGATACGCGAGTATCCGGGCGGAGAGCCGGTGGAAGGCGCGCTCGTGACGGCATCATATTACAGCGCGACAACCGGAACGGTCTCGGGTACGACCTCCGCGAGCGGCGAAGTCACGCTGACGACGGCCTGGGACCGCAATCCCGTGGGCTCCTGGTGTTTCAACGTCACCAACGTCCAGAAGTCCGGCTACACCTATGATGAGACGCAGAACGCCGTTCCGAAAGAGGCGTGTGAGGCTGCGCCCAAATCGAACCGGCAGCATCCCTCGGACGGTGCGCCTTCTGCCGCCTCCTGCGTTCTGCATCAGAACCATCCGAATCCCTTCGGGGCGATCGCGCAGGAGACGGTGATCCGCGTCGAGCTGGGCGAGGCCGGCAATGTGCAGCTCCATGTCCATGACGCCTACGGACGTCGTGTCCGCACGCTGGTCGACGGCTATCTTCCTGCTGGCAGTCATGTCGTCCGACTGCATGCATCGGGACTTCCGGCGGGGATGCTGTTCTGCGGGCTCGTCACCTCGCATGGCGCGCAGCAGATGCGGATGATCGTCCTGCGGTGAGCGTCGATCGGCGGCCGGCGCCCCGCTGTCGCGGGCGTCCGTGGAAAACGCCACGGATGCGCTTGCATGGATAGCCGGTACGACATACATTCCAGGTATAGCATTCGTAATATCTGCAATCCTGGCGGGTTTTAGCCACGCTGTGGCATCGCCGTGATCGCCTGTATCCGCATCACGGATCATCGAGAGACCCGTGCATTATTGAGGAGGAGTCGGACCATGCGTATTCTCGCTGTCCTGATCTGGGCACTCTGCGTTACTCTCATCCACAGCGATATGCCCGGGACAAGGATTCGTGACACGCCGGCATGCCGCTCGCTGCGAGAGGTGCCGCCGGACTCCCTCCCCTTCACGACGTCGGAAGAGCGTTTTTTCTCGCTGCTCCTCGATGAACCCGAAAGCGCGCAAGGTGCCGCGCTGGAAGCGCTACGATCCGCCCGGACAAGCGGCTGGAGCGAGGCGCAGGCGCGTGCATTGTGCCACCTGGGGATCGTGTCGCTGATTCGGGGCGAGCGACAGGAGGCGCGCGGCCGTTTCGAGGAAGCCCTCGAGCGGGTACGATCTCTCAAAGAAACCGAGGTCTCTCCTTTTCGGGACCGCGCATCGATGGAACTGATGATCCTGCGATACCTGACGCTGATCGCGTACGGTGAAAAGGACCATACGGCAGGGTCCGACAACATCAAGGCGGGCCTGGACATTCGACACGTGTGCCAGGATCCTGTCTGGAACATGCGTTTCCAGGGGTATGTCTTGGGCTATTATCAACGCATCGGTCAATACGATTCCGTTTTTTTCCACGGGGAGAAATGGCTGGGCGCGATGGATGAAGCGGATGACGCACTCCGCTCCCTGGACTGGCATACTCTGCTGGCAAAAACGTACATGCTCGTGAGGCGCAAGTCCGATGCCGCGCGGCACTGGACGGCGGCATTGGAGCTGAATACACTCGATAGGGCTGCCGGACCAGACTCCATGCTTGTCACGAGCAATTATACTCACGGATTGCTGGGCATCTCGACCGCGACGGGTGAACAGGGGGAGAAAGGACGGACATTGTTTCTTGTGATGGACTATTGCGAGGCGTGGCACCGCTCCGAGCAGGTCCTTCGTGTCGCGGACCGGCTGGTAGCATTCCTGCCCGGATCGATCCGGTACGAAGCCAGTCGGGCAATGATCCGGGCGGTGATGGCGCGGGCAGCGAACACGCTCGGGAGATCGGTGATCGCCGCGGAGCATCGGAGCATCGCGTTGGATGCACAGCGCGTCGTTGACACGGTACGTCACTGCATGATCCTCAACCGTCTCGGGATGTCCTATCTGGGAATGGCCGAAAGTCCCCGGCATCCCGAATGGGGATCATATCGGGACAGTGCGGTGGTCATCTTCGACAGGCTGCACCGCATCGCCTCCGAACGGGCAGCGTTCGACACGCCCGCGAAGGAGGAGTATCGAAAGTACGAAGGCATGTCACTGTTCAACAAGGGGAACACACTGACCTCCGACATGGCACGGATGAAATGCTATCTCGAGGCCGTCCCGATACTTCGGAGTCTCGGAGGGGCCGCTGCCGCACAGCGCTGGAAACAAGATGCGGTTGTCGCGTACCAGCTCGCCAGGATGGATGACTACACCGAGGCCCTGCGGTATGCCGACATGGCGATACGGGATGCCGAGGCCATCCCTGACCAGCAGGGTATCTCGTACAGTCAGCTGACAAAGGCGCATGTCCTGTACCGCAAGGTCGCGAGCACGACGGACCCGGACAGTGCGGACCTGGTCACGGCCATCACGTTGTTTCAGGAAGTGGAAGCGGTGGGTCTGCCGTTCAGCACGAAGGAATACTTCGTCATGGCGGATATCTGCTACATGCTCGATCGTTCCGGGGAGGCGCAGCGCTACACGCAGATCGCGCTGGACATGTGGGAGAAGAATCCGAGGTTTACCAGTGCATCCGTGGTGAGCTGCATCCGGATCAAGCAACTCCTGAACATGCAGCGGGCAGACAGCGCCCTGTCCTACGCCCGGGCGTTCGTGGAACGTTCCAAGGCGAAGGATGATTCGGTGGCATACCAGCAGGCATTGAAATGCCTTGGCATGGCCTACCAGGAACTCGGCATGTACCGCGAGGCGCTGGATCTGCTGGGGAAATGGTATGCCCTACGCCTGGAACGGGTGAAGCTGGATGCCGAGAGAGAAGTCCGCCTGGCGCTGAACGAGGATTTCAAGGCCCAGCAACGCGAGCATACAATCGACCTGCTGGAAAAGGACAAGGCGCTGCAGTCCGCCGAACTCCAACACCGCGCGGAAGCACTGCGTCGCCGGCAGCTCCAGGTCCGGGAGCATCGCCAGCAGATCCAACTGCTCTCGCGCGCGGCGGAAATCCGGCAGCTCGAAATGTCGCTCACGGAAGCCAATCTCCGGGGCAAGGAGGCGGAGTCCGCACGCAACCGGCAGCGGATCGAGCTGCTGGAGAAAGACCGCTCCCTGCAGGCAGCCAGCCTCTCGCAGGAGACCACGCTGCGCAACAGTGCGATCGCGGGTGCCGTCCTGATTCTGCTCCTGAGTGCGCTGCTGGTGCGCCATCTGCGTCAGCGGCGGCGCGTATCGGAACTGCGGGCCGCGGCCGCGGAGGCGAATGCCCGGAAAGCGGAGCTGAACGCCCTGCGCGTCCAGGCGGAAGCGGAGCGCAAGGAGACGGAGATCCAGCGGCTGTTCTCGCATCGGCTGCTCGATTCGCAGGAGCGGGAGCGGACACGCATCGCACGCGATCTGCACGACAGCCTCGGGCAGAAACTCGCCGTCATCCGCAGCCGGGCGCAGCTCGCCCTCGAAGAGAACGAAACGGACGCGGATGCGCATGCGCTCCTCGGTGAACTTTCCCATTCGATGCACGATGCGCTCCAGGAATTGCGGAGCATCTCGCATAACCTGCATCCACCCGTACTGGATACCTTCGGGCTCACGAAGGCCCTGGAGGACATGATCCGGACCTTCGAAGCGGCGTCGGAGACGGAGTGGACAATGGTTGTCAGCCCCGAGTTCGAGGAGCTCGAGACTGGGCCGCAGCTGACGCTGTACCGCATCCTGCAGGAGGCGGCCAACAACGTGATCCGTCATGCCCAGGCGCGGCACGCATCGATCCGGCTTTCGCATCGGAAGTCCCGCCTGCATATCACGGTCGAAGACGACGGATGCGGCTTCGATGTTGAAGGCAGCCGTAGAACGCATGAAGGGCTTGGCCTGCGCAGCATGCGCGAACGGATGCACATGCTCGGGGGCAGCATGACGATCGTGTCCCGCGAAGGAGCGGGGACGAAGCTCCTTGCCGAGATTCCAGCTCCCGCATCCGCGCATCCCCCATCCACGTCTGATCATAAGCGGCAGGACGCCGGGGTGCCGTCATGATGGAGAACGGACGAAGAATAAACATCGTGATCGCTGACGATCATCCTGTCGTGCGCTTGGGGCTAAGGCAGGTGATCGAACACGACCCGCGCATTCGCATCCTCGCCGAGGTGGAAAACGGCCGTCAGGCACTGGACGCCATTCTCTCACATCGGCCGCATGTCGCCGTACTGGACATCGAGATGCCGGAGATGAGTGGGATCGACGTCATTCGCCGGCTTCGAAAAGAGGACTGCCATACGCGAATCATCGTCCTCACGATTCACGACAACGAAACGATGTTTGAGAGTGTCGTCGAACTCGGTGCGCTCGGCTACATTCTCAAGGACAGCGCGATGACCGACATCCTGCAGGCCATTCACCGCGTCGCCGTCGGGGAGTATCATATCAGCCCCACCCGGCCCTCGAACAGCCGACCAAGTAGTGCAGTGCTCGACGAACTGCAGGCTCGCCTCGCCGTGCTCACCGCCACGGAACGACGCGTGCTCAGACTCTTCGCATGCAACCACAGCAGCGCCGACATTGCCGAACGATTGCATATCAGCCCACGAACGGCCACGCATCACCGCGAGAACATCTCCGGCAAACTCGATCTGCACGGAAGCTACGCTCTGCTACGCTTCGCGTTGGAAAACCGGACACTCATCGCCCAGCAACTCTCGGATTAGTTGGTGGAGGGGAAGGAACGAAACAAGCCGTTTCCTTTGAAGAAAACGGCTTGCGTTTCGTTGTGCGGAGCCGACGAGACTCGAACTCGCGACCTCCTGCGTGACAGGCTCCCCGAAATTGGGCCATACAGGGCAGACAGGGCAATGAAGTACATCCATGTTACTTCACTGTTACTGGAAGGGCCTACCATGAGCACCAAACGCACTCTCATCCGACGATCGAACGGCTACTACTACCTACGTGATCAATCCTTCGGGCAGGACAAATGGGTCTCCACCCGGACCAAGAACAAAGCTGAGGCAATGGCCATTGTCATCGCCGGGCTTGAACCGAAGGAGACCACCCGGCGTATCGACCTCAGCAGCTTCATCCCGAAGATCCTCGACTATGTCAGTATCAACAGTGCACCGAAGACACAGGAAGTCTACAGGCTGTCCCTGAATGCCCTCCTCGCCATCATTGGCGACAAGCCTCTGATCCGCATCCGTGCGGTCGATGTCGACCGGTTCAAGGCCCAGCGGATGTCGGAACTCTCACCGGTGTCGGTCAACATCCAGCTGCGAACACTTCGCAGTGCCTTCAACCATGCCGTCCGGTGGGAGATGATTCCCAGGAATCCATTCGCCGGTGTGCAGATGATCCGCATCCCCGAAAAGCCTCCCGCATACCTCAGCAGGGAACAGTTCCGTCAGCTCTGTGACTGCATAGGCGACAGCTGGATCCGGCCGATCGTCGTGTTCGCTGTTTACACCGGGATGCGGCAGGGAGAGATTCTGCACCTCGAATGGTCGCAGGTGGACATGGCCCGGCGCGTGGTGCATGTGACAAGCACGGCGACGTTCAAGACCAAGGCCGGCAAGCGGCGGAATGTGCCTCTCAACCAAGCTGCCATGGATGTGCTGGAGAGCCGCCCGCAGGAGCATAGCCGCGTGTTCATATACAACCGCAAGCCGATCCGCAGGGATAGCCTCACACTGGCCTTCAAGCGTTTCGTGCGGCAGGCCGGACTGCCGGAATCCATTCACTTCCACTCACTGCGGCACACGTTCGCTTCCTGGCTGGTGCAGGACGGCGTGTCCCTGTATCAGGTTGCTCGGCTCCTCGGCCATGCCAACACCCGCACCACCGAAATCTACGCGCACCTGCAGCCGGAGACCATGCATGATGTCGTGGCCAAGCTTGGTGAGGGTTGGTGATTGTTGCCAGCCGTCCGTGGAAGAATTATCTGATGTGGCCATGGCACTTTTCTCTTGCTATTGACAACTCTGGTCCTTAATGTAGCCGCAACCACTAAATCACTTTTGGGGAACAATCCATTGGTCCATGAGGGCCGGAGGAAAATGTTATGAGAAAAAGTGATGTAGTGGCCAAGTCGGCTACGATATGGATGGAACTGGTTGTTGCACTTCTGAGCATCATCCAGCTACTTATTCAACTATTCGGCTGATGAGGGGGAGGGAGCCGGGAGGATAAACCGGAACTCATTGCGGCTGCCGATTTGACTTTGTCATGGCCAGCCCTTAGCTTTGCGCGGTCGGTCGTGCACAGTGCTATAGTGCTAGTGTTTGGTTCTCTCCGTGCTGTGGTGCTGAGTTCTCGGTGTGGTTCTTTTGGTGTGCATGTCCTTGGTTGCACGTCTGTGCACAGGACATGAATACATGGACTGGAATGCAGGGACATGGCCCCGAAGAACATGACGGCGAACATCATCCTTCCGCATGCCGCACGATGCCTTCCACAGGAAATTCCATTGCACAGACATAATGCATGAAGGGAAGTGGGCCTTTGTCCGATGGGCGGCTGTCTCTTTACTCATTGCACAGGCATGACAGGCAATTCTGCCGGATTATGCAATTCGCTGTCTGCCGGAAATCCGTCCACTCGGCAGGGGGAAAGAAAAAAAAAAGCCAGCACCACCGCGTGGGTGATACTGGCTGAAAGGGATGAAGTAGAGACTCGCAGAGTGCGCGGGACTCCGCAGCCGGACTGCCGGATTCCGGATTGCCGGGCCGGACTGCCAGACTAGAATGCCGGCTCCGCGGCCATCGCCGAATTGTACATCTCCGACCGGATGATCCTCGGCAGAAGCTTCCTGAACCGCAGGACGCCCTGCTGTTCCGAGAGCCGGGTCTTGAGGTAGGCAAGGTCCTCGCCGGTTTCCGGATCCTGGCACCGCAGACCATTGCCACGGAAGATACCCTGGTCGACCATGAGGCGTGCCGCGTCCACTTCCGCATCGGTCGGGCTGTAGCTCTCGAAGAATTCCTCGAAGCCGTCGATCGAGCCGCCGTGCTGCTCAAGCCAGTGGCCGGTCAGGAGGTAACGCAGGCACTGCTCGGTGCGGAGGTTGCGGTCGAGTTCGATGCACTGTGTCAATTCCTCCTCGGTTGCATCGATGACAATGAAGTCATGCCGGAGTTCACTCCTGCCCTTGACGACGGTGATGACTGCTGCATGAGGGGTGCCGTTGATGAGGATTTGCTGGGTCAGCATGGTTCTGCTCCTGTGCTTGTGGGTAGGGAATGGATTGGAAACACCACAGGAACCTCTCGAGAACTCAGCCCGGACGCACTGATACCGGGACATGCACTCCCACCTTCCCTGAAGCGGGACAACTTTCCTGTCCGGGCCTCCCTGCATATCA
Source organism: uncultured Ignavibacteria bacterium (assembly GCA_913061095.1). Taxonomy (GTDB): domain Bacteria; phylum Bacteroidota; class Ignavibacteria; order SZUA-365; family SZUA-365; genus BM516. The sequence goes on along the minus strand of CAJXVM010000019.1, from coordinate 58,792 downwards.
AAAAGACCCCTCCCCCCCAGCCGGAAATGGCAGGGGTGCCCTCCTTATTGGTGGGACTCCGCCGGTACACTGCGTAGTATTCCGGAAACTGCATGGGATCCCATCTCAACACGAAATGAATACTGCCACCAGTCACATCCGCAGTATCGGCCGTGGCGCCAAACCCGTCTATCGCGGGTTTCCTTTCTTCAATGCTTTCCGTCTGTTCTGTGCTTCCTGCTCCCACCCGGGTTGGGAGATGACCGCTGCTTCCGTGGTGGGGGTGGGTTCTCGAGAGGTTCTTTCGGTGGTTTCGCCCTCACGTGCAGACCGCCCGGGCAGCAAGTCAGCCCGAAGGAATTCTCACCATATCGGAGGCCCGATGAGTCATGAACCAACAGCCTATCTATGGCCATGCAGTACGCGCGGATGCGGAGGCTTTGTCCTCATGGAATCCGCCGAGGAAGTGGAAGAACCCGATGCCCTGTATGTCCGCGTGTGTCCTTCCTGCGCGGCCAAGCTGACCGCAACACCATCAACTGCCGGGATCTTCTGCCTGACCTGTCATGCCGTCACGACCATCGTCAGCATTCCCGGATATCACATGCACTCGGCGGACATTCAGGACCACACCCTCTACGGGAACCGGTGCCTGATCTGCCGACCGGACGGGGCGGCAATCGAAGTGCTGACCCGCGATGAGTACCTGAAATCACTCAGCAATTCAGGAGGAGAACACCATGAAGGAGAATGAACACGCTGGCGACACCTCGCGGCTTCGCCGTCCGGCATTCACCGGCAGGGCAACGCAGTCCAGTCCCGAACGGGCTTCATACAGGCCCGCTCAGTCCGTTGATCGCCCGCCGGTGATGCACGGTGCCGGACACGCCGTTGAGGCCTCCAATGCGGCTCCCCGCGCGAATGGGAGGCCCTCACCGATCACAATCGAGTCGGCAATGGACGTCCGTGACCTCGGAGAAATCTTCCATCAGTCCGGGCTGTTCCAGGACATCCGCAGTGCGGCGCAGGCCATCGTCAAAGTGCTCAAGGGCAGGGAGCTTGGCATCCCGCCGCTCGAGGCCATGACCACCATCAACATCATCCGGGGGAAGGTTGCACTCAGCGCACAGGCGATGGCAGCCCTCATCAAGCGTTCGCAGCGGTACAGATTCCTTGTCCGCCGTCATGACGAAGGTGCCTGCCATATCGAGTTCTTCGAAAGAGCGAACGGGGCATGGGAGCCAATGGGCATCTCGCAATTCACCATCGAGGATGCGCGGCGGGCGGATGTGGCCGGCGGAGAAAACTGGCGCCGGTATCCCCGGAACATGCTTTACGCCCGGGCATTGTCGAATGGTGCGCGGTGGTACTGTCCCGATGTGGTTTCGGGCGTCTACACGCCGGACGAACTTGGAATGGAGGAGGATGAGGACGGACAGCCGACAGGCCATGGTTGGCTCCTGCATGAAACAACGCCACCGTCCTCAACCTCCATCCATTCGCAGGATGATACTTCCGTCAATCGTATGCAGGCCGGTACCGAGCTCGTGACTGAGGCGGCCGCGGCCGAGCCCGCTGAGAACGCAGCGGAAGCATCGGTGGATCCGGCAGAGTCACCGGCCAGCAGAACCGTTCGGGCGACACCGGAGCGGCAGCAGCATCTGGTGCATGCCGTTCTCGCCCTCAAGCCGCATTGTACGTCCGAAGAGCTGGAACTGCTCAGGCACCGCTGGAAAGATCCGGAGATCGGCGATGAGCAGCTGCATGAGATGCTGCGCATGGTGGCCGAAGGGAAGGGCGTGGAGATCCCATCGCATCCCGAGGCAGTCACAGCAACCCAGCACCACACCCACACACAATCACGAAACGGAGGTCATCATGGCTGACATGATCATGGACGACAGAGCCTGCTTCGTCGTCGGCGAGGCGGCGTGGCACCGAAAGGGCGTACGGCTCGACATGCCGCCGTCCACACCCGATGCACTGCGGCTTGCAGGACTCGACTGGCATGTACACAAGAAGCCGCTGTACGCGCGTCTGGACGGCCAGGACGGGCTTTCGATCCATCGGCAGTATGTTCCTGCCCCCGCCTTCGCCACGGTCCGCTACGACGCCGAGAATCATCCGCATGTGCTCGGGGTGGTAGGACGCAAGTACGAAGTGCTGCAGAATGATGAGGCATTCTCGGTCTTTGACCGGGCACTGATTGACCGGGGATGTGTCTATGAGTCTGCCGGTGCGGTGCGTGACGGCCGCCGCGTGTGGATCCTCGCGCGACTGCCGGAGTCCATCACGGTCGCAGATGACGAGGTGCGCAGGTACTTCCTTTTGGTGCTCTCGCATGACGGTTCGACACCGCTGCTGCTGCGTCCGACGCCGGTACGTGTGGTGTGCAACAACACCCTGAACCTTGCACTGCGGGGGAAGGAGGCACAGTTCTCTCTCAAGCACCTGCGAGGCATTCGCGAGCGGCTCGAGCAGGTCATGGAAGCCATCGGGCAGGCGGAGATGGACTTCGACCGGGCGCGGGAGGAGATGGAACGCATGGCGGAGACCCCGCTGCCGGATCCGACGCCGTACTTCATGGCGGTCATGCCGGACCTTCGGAAGTGGAACGATGACCGGCTTCGGCGGAACGTGTGGCGCAATCGCATGCTGCAGCTGACCGATCTCTACGCAGTGGGGAAAGGAAACCACGGTCGCACGGTATGGGACGCCTACAATGCCATCACGGAATGGGTGGATCACGTGCGTCCGGCGAAGGAGTGGGTAGAGTCCACGCAGTTCGGCACGGGAGGGGAAATCAAGCGGCAGGCCTTTGCCGTAGCCGCGGATATGGCAATGGAGAAGCCGTCGTCATTTCCCGCCGGAAGGAGCAGTCTGAACTGAGCCGCCTGAGGGTCTGTAGCTTTGCAGCAGCGGTGGTTCATCGTCAGGGAAGACGGCATACTTGCGGAGAGGGGTGAGATCCGAAAGTGGTTTCGCGTGAGCCTTGTTGGTGTATATGGTTTCCTCAACGGCGATGGAGGATCCGATGAAGCTGCCGGCCAAAGCTCCGATGAGTCCGCCGCCGAGCACATACATCAGCTGCTCGACACCGTCCCTGCCTTCATCACCATTCCCGATCGGTTCGGTTCTAAAGGGTTTCAGACGGAGCCTGGAGCCGTCATCGTCCCGACCTCCGGCACTGCCGGCTGCCAGTCCCGCCCCTCCACCGACGAGGAAGCCGATCATGATACCGGAAAATGTGTGGCTGCCCCGGTTGAGATACACCGAGTCGATCTGACGAGCAGTGACGGTCGTGAGGCCTTTCATGTCGGGGATTCTGGAGAGAGGCGCCAATGCCTCGTACTCATTGTGGCTTGAGAGGGTGTCGAGTACTACCGCACTGTCCCTGACGGACACGATGACACCACGCATCTGTTGCCCGGAGATGAGCTTCAAGCGGATGGGGTGGTCGGAATGCGTCTGCCAGCCTGCACAGGCAGTGAGCAGAAATGAGACGGGAATGAGGTATAGAAATGTCTTCATCCGAACCTCCGTTGCATCACGGGATATGGCCAGGTGCAATATCGAATGCAGCGAACAGACGGTTGTCATGAAATTGTAAAACCAGAGAATGAGGAGAATATGTCACAGCACAGCATGGACATCGATACCATACTCGGGATGGAGGAATCCGCCCTCGGGATGGAGGACACTATCCCGGAGCTGAAGATGGATGCACCCGGCAATCCGCGGAGGCGGGAGCTCTTCCCCTTCGAGGACGAGGACTTCCCGCCGGTGCATGATCCCCTGGTCATCGCCCGGCCGCACCGTTTCGCAACCAAGCGGGAGGTGGCCGAACTTGCCCGGCAGGGAACAGCCAAGCTGGAGAAGTCCAGCAGCAGTCTCCTTTCGTATGTCACCCTCCGGCAGTGGGCGGACATCATCAAGGAGGCCATGGACGAAATCAAACCCCGGGCGGAGGAAGAATTCCAGCGGTTTTACGACCGGCCGGCGACCATTCGCGGCGCCACGGTGGGCATTCGTACCGTCGCCAGCAAGTGGAAGTATCCGGCGGAACTCGAAGATGCCGAGAAGCAGCTCTCAGAGAAGCAGACTGCCTTGAAGAAAGCAAAGAAACAGGCCGAGGAGGACGGCCGCGCCGTGCAGGTGTGGAAGAAGAAAGGCCTGGTGGTGACGTTCGCACCGTAGAAAGGACGGAGGCAGGGATTGCGGATCAGGCCCCGAGGGGAGCGGGGCCTTGTTTAATGTTCGATGATCTGAGAAGGTAAAAAAATCAGGATGGGGATGGGAAATACATTAATCTACCTCTGGATAATTTGCCACTGTATTCCGACATTCTTATCTTCCATACATTGCATCCAACCAGTCAGGAGGACAGAGTGGAGTCAACCGCATGACGGCCGGGCCTTCTGTTGAGGGATTGTATAAGGGGGCGAATGCTAAGACTTTCGGGCGATAGACACATACCAACGCAATACCATGTCACAGGGGTGGACCCATGCCGACCAGAACGATCAATCTGAAGTTGGTGCTCGGGAAGAGCGAAAGCACTCTGGCTCTTCGCAGGGCACTATGGACGACGCACGCGGAATTGAATGTGGCTGTTCAGCAGATAGAGCGCATGCTGCTGCTGTGCAGACAGGATCAGTACTGGACGACGGATGGCGGGGATGAACCCGCGCATGTCGCTGCCGACAAATGTACTGCTGAGGCGCTGTCGATGGGACGGGCGGCGCAGAAGCAGAACGGATCGGAAGGAAAGGGCACCGACCGGGAAGTACTCAAGGCCCTACGTGTGCTCTACGAGAAGCTGGTGCCATCCTGTCTGGTAGACGAGAACGGATCGCCGCTGACAGGCGATGCGCAGGCCTCCGGGGCGTGGGTCAGCCCGATGATGGATCCGGAGAGTGAGGGCGGACTTTCGGTCTATGCCAAGGTGCTGGATCCCCCGCCGAAATGGGTCCACCTTAAGGAGCAGGAGGAGCCGGGGTGGAAGGAAGCATCGGCTGCATGGCTGCAGTCGGTGGAAGCCTTGCCGCTCCTATCCGCCACCGGCAGTCCTCCCGCGTGGGTCAGGCGCCTACGCAACGGTCAGGACTGGCAGGATGCATTTATTGAGGACCAGGAGAAGAAACGCCGGGAAATCGAAAGAGGGAATGCCCCGGTCATTAGGGAACTCAAGCGCCTCGGTCTGCTGCCGCTCGTGCTGCCGCATTTCCGCATGAAGCTCAATTCCGGAGGAAAGGGCGTCAGCGTTTGGGACCGCCTCGCCATGCGTCTCGCCATTGCGCATCTTCTGTCATGGGAAAGCTGGAACCACAACACCAAGGCGGAACACAACGCCGCCGCGGCTGCATACAATGCCCTCATCGAAGAGCATGTCCACCTCAAGTCCGTGTTCGATGTCCTGCGGGAGTACGAACGCGCCCGCCACGAAAGGCTCAAGGAGGTGGCTCTCGCCAGCGACGACCGGCCGTTCCGCATCGGCAGCCGAAGCATCCGCGCCTGGGACCAGATCAGGCAGGACTGGCTCCAGAAGGGCAAGGACGCCGCGTCCCGGATGGAGATCCTCGCGCAGCTGCAATCCCGGCTCCGCGGCGGATTCGGGGATCCGGATTTCTTCCGATGGCTCGCTGCCGAGGGCAGGGAACACCTCTGGCGGGAGGACGATGCCGTCGTGCCCTTCGTCAAGATCAACATGGCGCACCTGCTGCTGAGCCGCAGGCAGGAATTTTCCCTCATGACGTTCGCCGATTCCCGCCTGCATCCGCGATGGATCATGTACGAGGCTCCGGGCGGGTCCAACCTTCGCAACTATGCCCTCGAAACAGCCGGAGAGAAGCTGCTCCTGCGCATCAAGCTCCTGAATCGAAATGACAACGGTGGTCTCACCGAGGAGGAACACCTCTGCCGTCTGGCCCCGAGTGGACAGCTTTCCGATCTCACTCTGAGCAGGGACGGGAAAAAGATGCTGCTCCAATACCGTTCCGCCCATCAGGACTTCGAAGGGGAAGCCGGCGGTGCGGAAATCCTTTTTGACCGGCCATATATCGAGGAGCCCCGTCGGAAAGAGGAGCAGCTGGAAAGCGGCAGAATCGGTCCGGTGTGGTTCAAACTCACGCTCGATGTGCACACCAAGGCGCCGGAGGAATGGCTCGACGGCAGGGGAAGGATTCAGACGCCGCCGGAAGTGCATCACTTCAACACGGCGCTGTCGAACAAGAGCAAGTACCGTGACAAGATCCGGGCGGGCCTGCGGGTGCTGTCGGTGGATCTCGGGCTCCGTTCATTCGCCGCATGTTCGGTGTTCGAACTCGTCGAGGGTCGACCGGAGAAAGGCCTGGCTTTTCCTGCGGCAGACGGCAGGGAAGAGAACGATCCGCGGAAGCTCTGGGCCCTGCATGAGCGCAGCTTTACCCTCCGGCTGCCGGGCGAAGCCACGACCACCCGGGAGGAGAGCGCAAGGAGGGAAGCCGCCGGTCAGGTCCGGGCCCTTCGCCGCGACATGCGGCTGCTCCGGCGCATGCTGCAGCTGGGAGCGGAGGACAACGACCAGGAAAGGGATGCGCAGCTTGGAGCACTGCTCGAAGCAATGCCAGCCGGTGACGGAGTCGCGGATGACGATGTGCCGGGATTCCGGCGGGAGGATTACGAGGGACTCAGGGACACCAGCTTTCGCAGCACGCCTGAACTTTGGATGCAGCGGTGCCAGCAGTTTCATGCTATGGCCGAGAAGCAGCTTTCCCAACGATTCGGCGAATGGAGGCGGGCCACGCGGGGCAAGTCCTCTTCATGGCAGGAGCGGCGCGAGAAGAGGGCCTACAACGGCGGCAAGTCCGTGTGGGCCATCGAGTACCTCGACTCGGTCCGCCGGCTGATCATGAGCTGGAGTCTCCACGGCAGGAAGTTCGGCGAGATCAACCGCCTGAACCGGGCGGAGCATGGCACCGTGGCCGCTGGACTGCTCCGGCACATCAACAAGCTGAAAGAGGACCGCACGAAAACCGGGGCGGACCTTCTGGTGCAGGCCGCACGCGGCTATCTAACCAATCCCGATGGTCCCGGCTGGCAGCAGCGTTTCGCACCATGTCGGTTGATCCTGTTCGAAGACCTGGCGCGGTACCGCTTTCGGGTCGACAGGCCCCGGCGGGAGAACTCGCAGCTGATGAAGTGGAACCACCGGGAGATCTCCGCCGAGACCACCATGCAGGCAGAACTCTACGGGATCATCACGGAAACCACGGCTGCCGGATTCAGCAGCCGGTTCCACGCCAGCAGCGGTGCGCCGGGTGTTCGTTGCCGGGTACTGACGGCGGAAGATTTCGCCGATGAACTTCCCCGCCCGTACCTCGCCGCGGAGCTCGGATGGATGCTCGGCCCCTCGTTCCATGGTAATGCCGAGAAGGCCCGGGAGGCATTGCGCTGGGTGATACGTCCGGGCATGATGGTTCCGTGGCGCGGAGGAGAACTGTTCGCAAGCTTTGGGGCTGACGAAAAGCTGCGGGTGATCCATGCCGACATCAACGCTGCGCAGAATCTTCAGCGCCGCTTCTGGACCCGTTGCGGAGAGGCAAGCCGGATCACCTGCCTCGCGGTGGGAGAAGATGGCGGCTACCATCTCGACCATACTCCCGGCGCACGGCTTCTCGGTGCTCTCCAGCAGCTCGAGAATGGCAAAGGGGAATTTCACCTCACACCCGCCGACGATGGGGTATCCTACGTTATGACCAGGGCGGGCAGGAAAAAGGGCACGAAAGCGGCCGAAGGGAAGGCCCGGGCGGAAGACGGAGAACTCGATGAACTGCTTGCGGACATGCCAGAGGAAGCCGGGACCCGCCGGGAGACCTTCTTCCGGGATCCCTCAGGCATTTTGTTCGAGAGCAACAGATGGATCCCATCAAAGGTCTTCTGGTCTTCAACTCGTGACAGGATATGGCAGGAGATGCAAAAGGTGTCCCTCGAGAGGCAGAGTAGCGATGAACTCCGCCTCTGAATCCGGGGAAACATTCAGCACCCCGCTGCGCGGCCTGAATGAGTATGTATACTGCCCAAGATTGTTCCACCTGATGTATGTGCAGGAACTGTTCGAGGAGAATGTTGATACGATTACCGGCCGCATCGCCCACAGGAAAAGGTTGAGCAGGTCGAAGGCGGTTCGATCCGCTGGCAAGCGGGAGGGGACACTGGAGGAAGGCAATGAAGAGACTCCATGGCCAGAGGGCATGGTCAATGAGATGACTCTTTATTCAGAGATCCTCGGGATCCATGGCAAGTTTGATGTAATTCTTGATGAAGGAACAGAGCAAATCCCGGTTGAGGTGAAAAAAGGTGAAGCGCCATCGGGGGATGCTCCATTCTTCATCGGGCCTGCGTCGTTGAAAGCCTCGGCATGGCCAAATGACCAGATCCAACTTGCTGGACAAATTGCGCTCCTTCGAGAGACCGGGCATCAATGCAATGTAGGACGGATATACTACAGGGGCAGCAGGAAGCTGGTGGAGATACAATGGGATCCCAGCCTCGAGATGGCGCTGCGGCATGTCATCGATCAGACGCATGGCATGGCTGCTGCACCTATGCCGGGACCCCTCGTGGATTCCAAGAAATGCATCCGTTGTTCCATGAATCATGTCTGCCTGCCGGATGAAACGTCCTGTCTAAGCGGTGTGCTTGCGGAACCGAGGCAACTCTTTCCGGGCAGAGACGACGAGGGGATTCTTCATCTGCTTACGCCGGGCACATCGGCCGGGAAATCCGGTGAGTCCATGAGGATTGTCGTGCCGGATGAGCCAGTCACTTTTGTGCCCATCAAAGACGTAGCGCATGTTTGCTGTTGGGGACAGGTCCAGCTATCTACATCGTTGATGCTGGCGCTTACCGATCGCGGCATCAATATCACATGGTTGACAACCGGTGGATGGATTAGGGCCATCACGGCCAAGCCCCTTGAGAAGAAAGTCGAGCTTCGCCGTCGGCAGTACTCAGTGTGCGATGACACACCACAATGCCTTTGCATCACCAGGAACATCATTCTTGCAAAAATTGAGAATCAGCGGGTATTTATCAGAAGGAATGGTAGTGAAGCGAATACCGCAGTTTTGAGGGCGCTGCGTGCATGTATGCGGAATGCACTTGAGGCCACTGATGCAGATTCCCTGCGTGGAATTGAGGGGTATGCCGCGAAGAGGTACTGGGAGATGTATCCACAACTGTTCCAGTCCAAGGCCGCAGAAGGCTTTCAGATGAAAAGCCGGAACCGGAGGCCACCTCATGATCCAATCAATGCAATGCTTTCATACGGGTACACGATGCTTCTCAGAGATTTCATCTCAGCCATTCATGGTTGTGGGATGGATCCTATGTTTGGTTTTTTCCATGCCACAGTTGCCGGGCGCCCTGCTCTGGCGCTTGATCTGATGGAAGCCTTCCGTCCCCTCGTGGTGGACTCAGCAGTCCTCCGTGCTGTTAACGAGGGTACATTCACTCAGGAAGATTTTGTGATAACTGATCAGTACTGCGCAATGAAGCCTCATGCAAAGAAGAAATGGATCAAGGCATATGAACGGCGGGTTGACGAGATGGTCACTCATCCCAGTTTCGGGTACCGGTTGAGTTACCGGCGGATCTTCACGCTCGAAGCAAGACTCTTCGGTAGGTACCTGACAGGAGAATTGACTGACTATCGGCCATTGACAACGAGGTGAACCATGCGGAGTTTTGTCTTGGTGGCTTACGACATTGCTGATGACACCCGGCTGCGCCACATGTTCAGGCTGCTGCGCGGGTATGGCGACCATGTCCAGTATTCGGTATTCCTGTGTCAGCTTTCGGAAAAGGATAAGGTCGTTCTGATGGAAAAGATAAAGGACATCATTCACCACAAAGAGGACCAGGTCATATTGATCACCCTTGGGACGGTCGACGGGGCGAGAGCATCTCTTCCTGAGCAGTGGCAGGTCCTCGGCACTCGGCTGATTCTGTCCCATAAATCTGATATGATCTATTGATTTCTTTGTCAGAATTTCACATCCTGCATGTGCAGCCTACAGGGCTGCGTCGGATTCAGTGGCAGTGCCACGGCTGTTGAAAAGACCCGCCACCCACTGATGGTTTTTATCCATTGGTTGTTCTTTGACGTAATGCATGCGAGCAGCTGCATTGGCCATCACCACCCCGGGCTGCTCGTTCGGCCATTGACCCTGAAATTGGAGGTTCCCCCTCGCTCATGCTAGTGTTCTGTCATTTCTCTTCGCTTGATTACAGACTGCTCGTATTCAATCACACAACCTGCATGCATCGCGTAGGTTACAGGGGCTGCGGTCCTTCCTTCATGGCCATTGGATGAAAGCTGGCACCGTTGACCTCTGAAACGCGGATCTTGAATGCCTCAAAGTCCTTCCTTCATGGCCATTGGATGAAAGCTGGCACAATAGGTCTCTCGCCTTCCCCATGTCCTCGACTACATGTCCTTCCTTCATGGCCATTGGATGAAAGCTGGCACTTGGTGGCGCAACGGATGCCGAGATCGGCACAGGTGTCCTTCCTTCATGGCCATTGGATGAAAGCTGGCACGAATTTGCGAGGGCTTCGTCAACCACCAGGTCGCCCCGTCCTTCCTTCATGGCCATTGGATGAAAGCTGGCACGATCACGACCGGGACCATGCGCTTGTTCCAGTCCAGGTCCTTCCTTCATGGCCATTGGATGAAAGCTGGCACAAACCACGATGGTCTATTCACACGTTCAACCTTCAACGGTCCTTCCTTCATGGCCATTGGATGAAAGCTGGCACTGGAAAGAGACGGCGGCGGCTCCGGCTGCATCAGATGTCCTTCCTTCATGGCCATTGGATGAAAGCTGGTAGCTAGCACCCATTCTTCGGCAACCAAACTTCAAATAACCTTGGCTTCCTCTTAGCCCTGTCACCCTTCGTGGGGCAGGGTTTATTGCTATGTGCCAACTTCCGAACACCTCTCTGGTCTACAGGACTGCTGCATCAAGATTTCCTGCAAACCTCCCAGCCTTCCCGCAATTCAGGCCGTCGCGATCTGTCCATGCATTCTGCCCGCAGCCGGATCGCCCAGCCAAAAAAAAATATCCTCACTGAAAGGAACAGCACAGGGACGGATTCAACTTGGCTGTTTTCTGATAGTACTTTGCGGTACATGATGCACGCCGCGTGGACTCATTTTGTCCATTACCCTAATTCAAGTATCCACCGCGCGGAGGCATCCCATGCAAAGGAGTTCTTCCATGAACACTATGAATGAACAAAACTGCACGATCAGAAGGCCACTATCCACCCGGGAAGCCGCCGATTATCTCAACATTTCCGTGACTATGCTCTACCGGCATGTGAAAGATGGCCGGATCAGGGCCTTCAAACCGTCGGGAAAGAAACTCTACTTCCGCATCGAGGACCTCGACAGCTGGATCGAGGGCGGCGGTGCAGTCTGCGAGAATCCATCATGCACCTGCAGCGCTCGCTGCACAGACTGCAGCTGCAGCTGAGAGGAGGTAACGTGATGAAAAACACCAACATTTTTCCTGTTGCCCATTTTTGGCAGGTGGATGGTACTGCTGGCTACGGTGTTTCGCGTATGAATGGTGCCGGGCCGCAGTATCTCGGCCAGTGGCCTGACGGTCGCACCATCAATCCTTTCGAGATGGCCGGAGGCAAGACCGAGATGGCCAGCTACGCACTGTTCTATGCATTAGAACTGAAATGGCCGGTCTTTCCGGTACATGTAGTATCAGAATCCGGTTACTGTAGCTGTGGAGCAAAGGACTGCCGCACCCCCGGCAGGCACCCACGAATAGACGACTGGCGGGTGGAGGCTTCGACGGATCCGGAAAAGATCCGAAGGTGGTGGGGCAGATGGCCCGATGCGAACATCGCATTACCGACGGGGGAAGCTTCCGGAATCCTTACCCTCGAGACAGACAGCGGAACCAAAGGTTTTCATGCGATGCAAGGCCTTGGAGGAGATGGCAAGGCACTTGACAGCCCGGTGCTGTGCATGACCGGTGATGGAGTGCACGTTCTTTTTTTCCGGATGCCAACTCGTAATATACCTTCTGGCAGCAAACTATTAGAGGGTGTCGACCTCAATGCGGAGGGTGGCTTTGCATTAGTACCGCCGAGCCTGGACATGACAGGCAGAAATCTTAAGTGGGAGCTTTCGAGTAGGCCATGGGAAAACCGGCTCACAGAGCTTCCTCTCTGGCTGCGTGTGCGCATTGACGAACTGCATTCCTCCCAAGGCACGGAAGATCCGGTCGCCCGTACAGTCCCGCCGGATGAGCAAATGATGAGAGAGGATCTACCACGCCCCGACAGGGAATCACAGGCGGCCGGTTCATCCCGGTCGCAGGAGGCCGAGCAGAAAAGCCGCAACGACCGTGAAGCCGCGGGAAGCACTTGGGCGGACCTCCCTGAATCCCCCACGGTCAGATGGCTTTGGCAGGATATGATCCCGATGGGTATGCTTACAATGATGGGCGGCGAAAGCGGTATCGGGAAATCCATGGTAGCCCTGGATCTGTGCCGTCGGATTCTGCTTGGAGACTTCATGCCGGATGGTGAACTGCCCTCGGATATGGTACTCGATGGAAATCAGAAGGTGGTTTGGCTGGAGACTGAGGCCGGACAGACATTGAACAGGTCCCGCGCACAGCGGTGGCGGCTGCCTGTTGACAGAATACTCAGTCCATTAACAGACCCCTATGCGGATTTTAACCTGCAGGACTCTGCGCATCGGGAGGCACTTCACAGGAGCCTTAGCCGTAAGGATGTGGTATTCTGTGTCCTTGACTCGCTCTCCGGTGGACACAACGAAGAAGAGAACTCGGCGAAGATGCTCCGGATCGTCAAGCCCCTCGCGGAGATTGCCCGGGATACCGGCAAACCCATTCTGGTGCTGCATCACCTTGGTAAGCCGAAGAAGGGCATGGAAAAGATGACCATGCATCGCCTGCGGGGCTCATCGACCATTGTTCAGCACGCACGTAGTGTTCTGGCTCTTTATGAGCAGGCTGGTCAACTTGTGCTAGACGTGGTGAAGGCCAACCTCTCAGAGCACAGAGAAAGGTATGGGCTCGGTATCACGCAGGGTGGGGTGGAGTACGGCCCTGCTCCCGCCGAAATCCACCGACAGTCAGCTGAATCCACGGCGGTCGAATTTCTCAAGGCCAGACTTGCGGAAGACCCTTTATATCCGGCAAAGGTAGGAGAGGTTGAAGCAGAGGATCTCGGCATATCGAAAGCTACACTTCATCGGGCACGGAGGCGTTTGGGGATAAATGCCAAGAAGGATGGATTGCATGGTGGCTGGGTCTGGTACTATGAGGGGGGCAGGATGAATTGTTGAAACCTTCGAAGATTCATGGAATCTTGAATTCTTCGGCGATATGCACAGGATTCCCCAAGGTTGCAAGATTTCAAGATTCCATGATTTCACCCCTTCCCCCATACCCCCACCTTTCTGCTAGTGCATTGGCCCCGCTCCGGGGCCTTTCGCATGCACACACCTGAACCAAACACACCCCGGTATGAGAATAAAACGGGTCCCTCCGGCAGTGTGCTCGAAGAGCATGCTGCATATGGAGGAGGGACCGCATGCGAAGCATGCGAATGACCTGCCGATGGAAGTGGCATACGGATGCAATCCCCGCCGATTGCCGAACTGGTTTCGCTAGCCATGGTCTGTTCGGCACGGTGGGAATCTCTTACGGAATGCGGCGAGATGGTATTCTCAGACGGTATGGCTTGCCTGGAGTGGGCATGGTTGTTCCGACGCCTTCGGCGCCGGGTCCCTTCGGGACCGCAGTCTCTCAGATTGCAGGGGTGGAGTCATGCAGATTGCCGCAAGGGCATCACGGAACACCACGGCAGGTCAGCCCCTGAGCAACTCGGCCATGGCCACATCCGAACGATGTGCCCACATCTGTCCGATGTGTCCACATCGTTCCGATCCCCGTCAGGAAGACCTATCCGGGCTTCATACAGGCTCCATAACGGGCTTTGAGGATGGGGGCATGTTCTTCCATGCCTGTCAGATTTTCAGGCCTTCTCAGGGGCTCTGATGCAGCCGGATCGAGAGGCTCCCTGCGGCTGCAGTTGTGCATCCTCGCGGTGCGGATGTTGCCGACAAGGCCGGCTCCGACAAAGATGGTTCCGATCAGGCTGTTCCCGACGAGGTTCGTGCCGACTTGAAATGGAAGGAAACGACTCAGTCGATAGATGCACTGCATGTAAGTACACAGTTCTCATGGATACAGGCGTCCCTGGCATGGGAGGATTGACCGGCGAATTGGCAGTCACGGGAGATCTGCTGCTGGTGGAGGTAGTCATGCCCCGACGTCCGGGGTCCCGTCCGTCGGCGACGCTTCGCGTCGACCGGGAATTTTGAGGATAAGATGTGCTGGTGTTGGTGCTGAGGTGTGGGGTGCGGGGTGTGTGCAGGCATGAACCGCAGAGTCTGCCCATGTCCCGCCCATCCTCGGGCGCCATGCATCCGCCTGTCGGCGTCCTGCATCCCGCCCTCGGGGGCACTTCGCAAGCGTTGGCTTGCTGCAGCAGGGGCAGGGGCTTTGTTGGTGCAGGGGGAATCGGTGGCTGCCCGGCCGGGAGGCCCGTCACGCTGTTGGTCCATTGTCCCGGTGGACACGTGTCAGGGTGGACTGCTCCCCTGGAAGGAACGCACGGAGGCTGCATACCGGCGGAATTCCCGCAGGGTCACCGGCGGCAATCCATGGCGAAGCCAATCAGGAGATCGGCGGATTCCTCGCAGAGGAACAGGAGCCAGCATGGCCCCTGGCGGTGGACTGCGAAACAGTGGTACCGGGAACCGGCGGCTATCTGGCTATCGGCGACTATCTGGCTATCGGCGGACCAAAGACTCTCGGCGGCTATCCGGCTTTCAGTGGCTGACCGATCTCGGCGGCTGACCGGCACCCCCGGGCGATGGATTATCCGAACATCATGAAAGGGGAGTTGACAGTGTCCGGCTGATTCCGTAGAATGCCGGCCACAGAAATTGTTACTTCAATTGTTACTTCTGCTACTGTTTTTCAGGCCTATTTTGCCTGCCGGACTCCCGGCCGCGAATAAGGGGTGATCTGCATTTCACCCAATAAAAAAGGGCCCTTGATGGGCCCTGAAGGGGCGGAGCCGACGAGACTCGAACTCGCGACCTCCTGCGTGACAGGCAGGCATTCTAACCAACTGAACTACGGCTCCGTACGTAAAGAACATGCTTCGGCTGAAGCGTTTACAAAGTTACGATGATCAGTGCGCAAAAAGCAAGTGTCGGAGGAAATTTCTTTCCGTTCCAGACGATACCGCTGCGCAGGGAAGACGGGGTGTCATCGGACGCCTTTCGCGATAGCCGATGCGGCTTCGTATCCCTGGCGGATGGCGTGCTGGGCATTGCCGACGGCGCTGGCGTCGCCGATGAGATGCACGGGAAATTCCTCTTTCAGTGTGTCGTAGAGCCGGGTCTCGCTTTTCATGCCTGCCGCAATGACAATGCGGTCAATATCGGCAAGGACGCGGACGTCCGGCTCTGCGCCGGGCCTGGATCCTTCCAGAATAACGGACCGGCCATCCACGCGCGCAACACGTGTCGCGGTGAGAATACGCGCTTTCCGTTCCGCGAGATTCTTCAGCGTGAGCTTCCGCTCGATCATTTCCATGTCACCGGCAACTTCATCGAGGAGTTCAACAACCGTCACCATGTTCCCTAGCTCGGCCAGGGCGTTGGCGGTTTCAATGCCGATGAGTCCTCCGCCGATGACCACCACGTTTTCGTCCGCGGGAAGGGGACCGCGAATCAGGTCCGCGGCGATGTCGTATTCCTTTAATCCCTCGATCGGGGGGATGACAGGCACGGCGCCGGTCGCCAGCAGGACGGCGTCGTATCGCTGCGCGCGGAGATCCTCCAGGGTGCATTCTTTCTTCTCCACTCGCACCGCGAGGTCGTCCAGTTCCCGGATGTAATAATCGACGAGTTCCTTCAGGCTCTGCTTTTTTGGAGGATACCAGGCGGCGTTGAACTGTCCGCCGAGCTCCTGTTTCTCATACAGCGTCACATCGTGTCCGCGCCGCCGCAGGGTGCGCGCCGCTTCCATGCCTGCAATGCCGCCTCCGACGACGGCACAGTGTAACGGCGTATCCGCCGGCGCCGGTGCGGCATGCTCCGTGCCGACGAGGGGATTGACGACGCAGCCGAGACCGTGTCCCGACCGCACACCGCCGAGACAGCCTTCGGAGCAGGCCAGGCAGGGACGTACGCTACCGGTCTCCCTGCCGAGATACTTCGCAATAAAATGCGGATCCGCCACAAGCGCGCGGCCAACGGCGATGTACTCGGCACCGTATTTCGACCGGACGCGCTCGATGTCTTCCGCCGAGTGAATGCGGCCGACGAAAATAGTCGGCAGTGCGACGCGCCTGCGAATTTCCGCGGCGAACTCCCAGGTCTTGCCTTTCGGGACGAACATGTGCTGGAAAAACCACGGTGGCGTGCTGCACACGGAGCCGGCGGAAACGTGGACGGCCTGTGCCCCGAGCTCTTTCAGCGCCGCGACAAGGCGGATGGTCTCTTCAATGACGATCCCACCGGGGATCATCTCTTCACCGCTGACACGGACGTTGATAGGGATGTCGATGGCGGCGGCGACGGCGCGGAAGACCTCCAGCGGGAAGCGGGCGCGCTGCTTGAATGATCCGCCGTACGCATCCTCGCGATCGTTGACGGCCGGCGAGAGGAACTGCGCGAGCAGATAGCCGTGGCCGAACTGCAGTTCGATCATGTCGAAGCCCGCCCGCTGCGCCTGCTCCGCGGCGGTGACGTGCAGGGCGATCACGCTGTCCATGTCGGCGCGGTCCATCCGCTTCGGCAAGGCACCGCCGTTTTCGCAGGCGGCATCCGTTGAGGAGAGATGGTAGTTTCCGGGGAGCTTCGGATTCGCCATCCTGCCCGGATGGTTGAGGTGTGCGATGACCTTCGCGCCCCGTGCGTGGATCATGTTCACGAGCCCGCGCAGTCCCGCGACATGCTCTTCGGTGGCGATACCGAGCTGTGTCGGAAGTTCGCGAAGGCCCGGATCCATGAACAGGGGTTCGAGCGTGACGGCGCCGAGCGCGGCGCTCCGGGCACGGTAGAATGCGTGGTGTCTGTCGGTTACCCGGCCGCTTCCGTCGCTGTAGCCCAGCTTGAGCGGCGGCATGATAAAGGGGGTCTGAAGCTGTATCATGGTGCTGTCCTCTATTCCTGGTTCGCGAATCGTGTCTGTCGATGTGATGTTTTCGATGTTGTCGAGCGTTCATGGATGCGACATGAATTCCGCTTGCAGGTCATCCCATCCCGGCGATGAGCAGCGCGATGATGCCCACCAGAAGTCCCACACCGGTATTGATCAGTTTCGTGATCACGAACACACGGCGTGACGTTGCCAGCAGGGGCAGCATCCCGTGCCCATCCTGCACGACGGAGTTCGCGAGCAGGATGCCGAAGGGCAGCGTTCCCTGCGCGTACATGGTGGCGAACACCAGGTGCGGACCCGACTCAGGCACGATGCCGACAAGGACTGCCACTGTCATTACGAGGATCGGGTTTGTATCCACCCAGGCCCCCACATCGATGTATCCCTCCACGAACTGCAGGAGAAACAGGGCGCCGAAGGTCCAGAGGAATATCCGCGGCAGATGCTGACGCAGAATATGTCGCCAGAGATGCTCCTCGAGAAAGTGATCCGGGACGGTGGCGAGGACGAAAAGGAGAAACGCCGTGATAAGTGTGAATGTGATGTGTTTCCACTGCCACATCGCCATACCGGAATATCCACCGAGCAGGAGCGCCAGGATGACGGCGAAGAGCAGGACGAAGATCAGGCGCGGCAGGGAGGGATGCAGGAGCTGATCGCGCAGTTTTTCCCGTGGAAAGCAGTGGCAGATGGATTCTTCATGCACCGTGAGTTCATGCACATCTGCAAGCGGCGGTGGATGACGCCAGACTGCGTCCACCACGTATCCCGCTGCCATCCCGATGACGAATATCAATAGTGTCAGCAGTACGGCGTCCACAGGGAAAAGCGAGAACATGACGAACGCTTCGTCGCCGCTCGTTGCGATCATGACCGTAACCAGTGCCCCGAAACTGACAGCGCGATGCGTGTACAGTGAGACAATGGTGAAGGCGCCAAGGCAGCCCGGAAGCGCCCCAAGCAGGGCGCTCAGAACGTACTGACTCCATGGATAGGTTTTCAACAGGTGCTTCCAGCGTCCCTGCGTCTGGACGTTGATATATTCGATGAGCAGCATCATGATCAGTACGAACACGCTGATCATCACGCTCTGCTTCACAATGGGGATGACTGCCATAGGTACTCCGATTTTCGCACGCGGACGGCGGCAGAGGAAAGTTTCCGGCAACACCGAAGCGAACTCCGGAAATGCCGGATGCACCGGAATCGACGGAGACCGTCAGTCCCTTGCTGTTTCCGTCCCGGCGGTCTCCGCAAGATCCTCGAGATCATCGGATCCGCAGCCGCGACAGTGCTCGGTCCGATGCAGGATCGGAACCGCTTCTTCCTCGCCGCAGTGCCGGCAGCGCCGGATGGTGCGTTCGAATTCCACGTTGCCGCCGCGGACAATCAGGCTACGGCCCTCGATGATGGCCGTCGCGATCCGGCCGCGCGCTTTCTCGACGAGACGTGTGAACGTCGATCGCGAGATATGCATGCACTCCGCGGCTTCCTGATGCTCCAGTTTCGCATAATCCGCCAGCCGCACAGCCTCGTATTCATCCACACTGAGGGAAACCGGGTTCATGTTTCGTGCCGGGACACCGCGCGGACGGAATTCCCGGTATCTCGGGGGGAGTGCAATGCGACGGGTGCGATACGACTGTCTCATGAAGATGCTCCGCGGTTGAGATTTCACTGATGCTCGAAATGAGCTCATGTGCATTTCGTGTGGCAATATAATGAACTTATGTGCATTTAGCAATTTCTCTGTCTCAATCAATTCGGCCTTTCATGCGGACAGAGTGGTATATTACCCGGGTAAAAAGGGTATATTACCCGGGTAAAAAGAGCATATTACCCGGGTAAAAAGAGCATATTACCCGGGTAAAAATGGTATTATACCCGGGTGAAAACGGCATTATACCCGGGTAAAATTGTATTATACCCGGATAAAATGGCTTACACCGGACAGGACTTGTGTTGTGCGCGGGTATATCCAGTGCATCATCAGAGAATACCCCGACTGGAAGCAATCATCCGAATGCATCCCCACAAATTTTTCCCTGTTTTTTCCCTAGGAATCCCGGATAATTCACATTACATTAGTGTCTGCTGCAATATATGCAGCGCCCGCCTCTGATTCATTGTGTTTTCGGACGCGGACTTTTTCGAGATTCGCTATCCGATACACGGACCACCTGGGGATCACACGCAACACAATCCAAGGCACAGTGTGCACCCAATCGCGGCATCAGAACATCCGTTCACCGATGCGGCGCATCTCAGAACGCCATTCAGAAGGATATACATGTCTTTCAACACACTCGGGCTGTCTGCCCCCGTTATGCGTGCCGTGCACGCTGCCGGATACGAGACGCCCACGGAAATCCAGCAGCGCGCTATTCCTCCCGTCCTCAGCGGCGATGATGTCATAGGCCGCGCCAAAACCGGCTCGGGAAAAACCGCTGCCTTCACGCTCCCCATCATCGACCGCCTCGACGGCGGCCGGCGACCTGCGCGCGGCATCGTGCGTGCCCTGGTACTCACGCCCACGCGTGAACTGGCACAGCAGGTCGCGGATTCCGCGAAAACCTACGGCCGCTTCACCAAGCTCAGCAGCGACGCATTCTACGGCGGCGTTTCGATTGAACCGCAGCTGAAACGTATGAAAAAGGGCGTCGATATTCTCGCCGCCACACCGGGACGCCTGCTCGACCATCTCGAGCGCGGCACGGTGGACCTCTCGCAGTGCGAGGTACTCATCGTCGACGAGGCCGACCGCATGTTCGATATGGGCTTCATCAAGGACGTCCGCCGCATCATCGCGAAGCTTCCGAAAAATCGCCAGACGCTGCTCTTTTCCGCGACGATGTCGCCGGAGGTGCGCCTGCTGTCTTCGGATATCATGCGCGACCCGGTGTTCGTCGAGGTCGGCGTGGAAAACAATCCCGCCGAATCCGTGCAGCAGCGCTTCTATTCCGTGCAGAAGCAGGAGAAGCTCGGACTGCTGTTCCACCTGCTTAAAAGCCGCGAGATGAACAGTGTCCTGGTATTCTCGCGCACCAAGCACGGCGCAAATAAAATTGTCCGCCGCCTCGAACGCGGTGGCATCGCCGCCGGCGTGCTGCACTCGAACCGCACGCAGTCGCAGCGCCTCAGCGCGCTGGCCGGTTTCAAAGAGGGACGCCATCGCGTGCTGGTCGCCACCGACATCGCCGCGCGCGGCATCGACGTGGCCGGCATTTCCCATGTCGTCAACTACGACACGCCGGCCTTCGCCGAGGATTACGTGCACCGTATCGGCCGCACAGGTCGTGCGGAGGCCACCGGCGACGCTATCACGTTCGTCGCCCAGGATGAAAAGGACTACCTGCGCAAAATTGAACGCTTTACGGGACGGCGCTTTACCATCGAGCGCACGCCCGACGGGATGCCCGATGCCCGGGAGAATCAGGCCGCAGCGCCGTCACACCCGCGGTCAGACCGGAACGAAGGTGCCGGAGGCAATGGCCAGGGCCGGCGACGGGATAATCGCCAGGGCAAGGGGCGCTCGAACGGCAAGCGTCAGCAGGCTGGCCGGCGCCGTGACGAATCGAAGCAGGGGAAGCGGAACGGTCAGCGGCGATACGAGGACGGACCGCAATTCTCCGAGGACCGCCGCACATCCAACCGCACGCAGGATGACCGCCGCGACACCGGAAGGAACGAGCGCAGTCAGCGTGAAGAATGGAAGGGAAACAAGCGCGGAAAGAACAAGCAGTCGCGCAACAGCATGAAAAAGCGGCAGGGCAACGGAACTGGCGGAGGCGGTTCAACCGGCCGCGGCGCTGGCAAATCCGGCCGCCATCGCGACCCGCGGTTCAGTTATTGATGCCCGTCACCGCCACGCGGTAACAACGCGATCAATGCCCGCGTAATCCTGCCGGACGCTGAGATCCCGCAGACCGGCATTAGAAAATAGACCTGTTACTTCGGCGGACTGTCCATGCCCGATTTCCACGGCAAGCAGTCCGCCGTTTTTTATCAGGTCGGGGACGATCTCCGCAATGCGCCGGTAATACCGCAGTCCGTCGGTGCCGTCGGTCGTCGCTTCGAGTGGTTCGTGCTCACGGATTTCGGGCTGCAGCTCCGCGACCTCCGCGGCGGGAATGTAAGGGGGATTCGATACCACGATATCGAACGGGGCGTCCGTCGCGGCAGGTGATTCTTTCAGGATGTCATGACGCAGGAACTGTATCCTGTCTTCGACGCCATGCCGCGCCGCGTTCCCGCGCGCGATTTCGAGGATGTCGTCACTGAGATCGGTGGCGGTAACGCGCAGCTCCGGCATGTGCACGGCGAGCGTCACGGCGATGGCGCCACTGCCGGTGCCGATGTCGAGCAGGCGCAGGTCCGGCCGCAGCAGCTCGGATTTCCGCAGGTCGAGAAAGGTGTCGATCAGATGCTCGGTTTCGGGACGGGGAATCAGCACCGAAGGAGAAACCCGGAATTCCAGTCCGTAAAATTCCGTTGTCCCGACGATGTACTGCACGGGTTCGTGCTGCAGCCGGCGCCGCACCATTGCGCGGAATCGTTCAAGTTCATCCTCCCGCAGCGGCTGGTCGAAGCGCAGGAACATCTGCAGGCGCTTCACTCCCAGCGCGTGCGCCATGAGGTGCTCGGCCGACAGCTTCGGCTCGCCGATCCCTTTCTCCGCGAAGAAGGAGGTGGATTTCTGTAAGAGGGTCTGGATGGTTTCCATTGGGGCTCGCGGGATAAGACGTCTGCAATGTGCGGTTTCACATCATTGGCCGAGCTGCCCGCCTTCGCTGCGCTTTGGCGTGGCAAGCTGGCTCGGCCCTACTTCTTCCTGCCGCGGGGTTTGCCGAAGACGTGGGGGATGGCTTCGTCGACCGTGGCGACGGGAATGATTTTCAGACCCCGCAGAATCTTCTTCGACACCTCCGCGAGATCCTTCTCGTTTTCCTCCGGGATGATCACGCGCTTGATCCCGTGCCGCCGCGCTGCAAGCAGCTTCTCACTGAGTCCGCCGATGGGCAGCACCTCGCCGTGCAGCGTGATCTCGCCGGTCATGGCGATGTCGGACTGCGGCGGTTTTTCCAGAAGCCGCGAAAGCATGGCCATGATCATGGTGATGCCGGCGGAGGGTCCGTCCTTGGGAATCGCTCCCTCGGGCAGATGGATATGCAGCTCGCGCTTGTGGAACGCGTCTTCGGGGATGCCGAGCTTGTCGGCATTCGAGCGCAGGTAGCTGCGTGCCGCGTGGGCGGACTCCTTCATCACGTCTCCCAGCTGACCGGTGAGCGTCAGCTTTTCCTCGCCCTTCATGGCGCTGACATCCACGTGCAGGATGTCGCCGCCGACGCTCGTCCACGCCAGTCCGATCATCGATCCGACGCGTCCCTCGCGCAGCGGTTTCCGCACGCGGTGCTTTGGCACGCCGAGAAATTTCTCGACGCGTTCCGGGGTGACGGCGAAGCGGTCTTCTTCCTCCTGCTTCTTTCGCGTGGCCTTTCCGCTCATCGAAAACACGATTTCCTTGCCGAGTTTGCGGCAGATGGTGGCGATGCTGCGCTCGAGGTTGCGCACGCCGGCTTCCTGCGTGTACTCGCGGATGATTTTCATCAGTGCGTCATCCTCGAAACGCACGTTGAACTCCCCGAGGCCGTGTTCGGCGATCTGCTTGGTGACCAGGTGGCGCTTCGCAATTTCCAGCTTCTCGTGTTCGAGATATCCCGGCAGTTCGATGATCTCCATGCGGTCCTGCAGCGGCAGCGGGATCTGGTACTGCACGTTGGCGGTGGTGATGAACATCACCTTCGAGAGATCGAATTCCGCGTCGATGTAATGGTCGGTGAAGGTGTTGTTCTGTTCGGGATCCAGCACCTCGAGCATGGCCGAGGTCGGATCGCCGTGGAAACTCTGGCTCATCTTGTCGATCTCGTCGAGCAGGATGACGGGATTCGACGTGCCCGCCTTGCGGATGGCCTGTATGATTTTGCCCGGCATCGAGCCGATGTACGTGCGCCGGTGTCCGCGGATTTCCGCCTCGTCGTGCACGCCGCCGAGGGAAATGCGCACGAACTTGCGATCGAGCGCCCGGGCGATGGACTTCCCGAGCGATGTCTTGCCCACGCCCGGAGGACCGGCGAAGCAGAGAATCTGTCCCTTCATCTCGCCGACCAGGTTCAGCACCGCGATATGTTCGAGGATGCGCTCCTTCGGTTTCTCGAGCCCGTAATGATCGGCGTTGAGCACGCGCTTCGCGTTGCGCACCGACAGGTTGTCCTCCGAGAACGTACTCCACGGCAGGGCGATCAGCCAGTCGATGTAATTGCGGATCACCGTGGCCTCGGGCGACATCATCGGGGTTTTCTTCAGCTTGTCGAGCTCCTCGATGGCCTTCGACATCGCTTCGTCGGGCATGCCGCTCTCGACGATGCTCGTCTGCATTTCCTCGAATTCGCCGGACTCCACCTCCTCGTCATCCCCGAGTTCACGCTGCAGGATGCGGATCTGCTCCTGGATGAAGAACTTCCGCTGGGAGCGCTGGATGTTCTCGTTGACCTTCTCGTCGATCTCGTGCTCGACCTTGAGGATCGCAAGTTCGTCGTTGATGATACGGATGACATGATAGTACTGCCTGACGACATCGTCGATTTCGAGAATGGACTGCCGTGTCTGGATGTCCACAAGCAGGTTGGCGCTGACGTAGTAAAGGCGGCGCAGGGGATCGTCGATGTTCTCGAAGCCGAGCAGCGACTCGTTCGGGATGTCACGGTGCACGCGCACGTACTCTTCGAACACGCTGTCGAGCTGCCGCATCAGCGCCTTGAGCTCGGTTGTCATGACCGCGGGTGAATGCGCAATTTCGATGTCGGCGCGGTAGAAGTCCTTTTTCGTGAAGGTCATCTTCGTGGCGTTCGCCTGGAAGAGACCGTCGACCAGCACCTTCATCAGTCCGTTCGGGAGCTTGAGCACCTGCAGGATGCGCGCGACCGTGCCGTCGGGATGCAGCCCGTCGATCCCCGGCTCCTCGTCTTCCGGATTTTTCTGCGCGCAGACGAAAATGAACTTGTCCTGTTCGATCGACTCGGTTACCGCGGCGATGCTGGATTCGCGTCCCACCAGGATCGGAAAGATCATGTAGGGAAATATCACGATGTCCCGCAGCGGAATCAGCGGCAGTTTCCCCGGAATATCTTCAGGTGTGGGATCGGGCTGGGTGTCGTTTTCTTGCATGGGTAGTATGTTATCTGCTTTGTGCTATGTTCGTCTTCCGGAGGACGGATTTCCTGCCGTCAGATAATCGACATGGTTTAGAGGTCATTGCGGCAGGTCCTGCTTGCGCTGTTCTTCATCGAAGCGGGCAGGTTATCCGTCATGCTGAACCGTTCGAAACACGGCGAAGCATCACGCAAGATAGACCGGTGGGGAGGGAATGTCAATGGAATTAGGAGCACGGGAGGAATATGACACCGGGGAGCCTGTGACGGGCTCCCCGGTGGTGTATCATGGCGTCCGTTTGCGCGGACGAAATTACGCGAAAATGAATTTCGCACCGAGCATCACGATACCGAGCACCAGCACTGTGAGCATGATCAGCAGGCTGACCGGCATCGAGGTCGTGTTCTGCGTGTTCTGATTGGCTTCAGACATGCGCTTCCTCCATGGGGAATAGTGATCGAATCCGTGTGATTATATCGCGCTGTCAGCACACGGATGGAGGGGCGCGGGGAGGGAAGCGAAAAAGATGTGGAAAAAGAGGGATGCACAGCGGTGAGGGATCGGTTCTCTGCACGTCGCCTTCACGCGGCGGAGGTGCGGCGGTGCTGATCATCCGGCATACGTGTTTCTTCGTCTGTGCCGCTGTCGCCGCCGTGACTGAGGACGATGGGCGCGGCTCACTTCTGTCGGACTCCGCCTGCTGTGCGGGGGTGGTCCAGCCCGCACTGAAGAAGAAGCGCGGGTGGTCCCATTCATCGCCCGACTGCTGCGGAACCGCGAGAATGCAGAGGATTCCGCAGAGAAGGATACTGGTCGTGACGATGCGGCGATACATGCATGAAAGGTCAGAAAGATTTCATGCATCCGCAAGCGAAATCGACATGCGGGAATGCGCTGATCACCAGTTCTCGAATGAGACGCTGATGCGGCTGTTTTCGGGCTGCGACATGTCGCAGATCAGCACCACCGATTTTTCGGACTCGGTCTTTGATACGGCAGTCACGGTGAATGTCTGACCGCGGCCAGCAATCTCATAGGTGGCATTCATGTTTTCCGCCTTTAGCATGTCCGTTTCCGCTTCCATGCCGCAGTCGGCGATATCGATGTTGTCGAACGTGTTTTCACCGCCGCCGAGCGCGGCAGGTTTGCGATAAAATCCCTGTGCGGAGGAAGCAAGATGCAGGCAGTCCTGCGTGATGGCGTCCCTGTAAGACTGTGCGGCGTTCGCATCGAAAATGCCGATACCGAGAACGACACCGATTCCGACGATGATGAAGCCAAGCACGATGAGAAGGAGCTGCTGTGTACCCATGGCGCGAATCCTTTCTGGATGGTGGAAAAATCACTTCCCTTCCTCAACTCGGGCAGTGAAGTCCGTCCATCATATCGGACGCGAAAGTAGCAAGCTCATGCGTGTGAATGGACGTGCTATGTTCGTGCACTCAGACGCCATATAATTGTAAGCAGAAATCGTGCCAGGCGCATGTTCAGGATGATTTTCTCCCATAATCACCTGCGGTGGAGGTTCTGCACCTGCCCGGCGGCATCAGGCTGTACGGTTTCCAAACAGCCTGGATGTGCCATTGTCTCGGAATCAAACAGTATGTATGCCGTCATTGAGGCGACGCCACCGGCGAGAGGCCCATCGGCAAGCGGTTGCATGTGGTTGGAGAGTATCAGGAGAGAGGGGAATTCACTCCAGCGGAGCAACATTGTAGACAAATGTCATCTCGGGGTAGTCGACGTACAGCTGTCCCTGATTTCCCTGGCTGTGCAGAATCACCAGGCGCACGCTGCACTCCTTCCCGTCTTCATCGATGCAGAGAATTTCCCAGGTTTCGTCTCCGTCCTCGTCAATGGATTTCCCCGCATCCTTCGCCATGTGATAAATTTGCGTTTCCTTTGAGTAAATTTTTATCCGCTCCTTGTCCGTATCGATCGTGACGATGATGCTGACATCCTCCCAGTCCGTCCAGTCCGTCCATTCCCCGTCGAGGACATACTTGTAGGCGAAGGCCTCAGCACGGAGTTTGTGAATCTGTGCCTGGGACGGAGTGACCCAGGCGACAAGCACGAACAGTATGGCGACGAGGAGCGGAATGCGTGCCATGGTACCTGCTGTCATGTGACCTCCTTGGGAAACGTAGTGGACAGACGTGTTTCGCATCCGGGAGACAGGGCCGCCGACGGCAAGGCAGGATGTCCGCACGGACGTGCGCGCTCGGAACAACGCCGGGCGCGTGACCGGACACGCTGCAAAAAAAGTACGGTTCGTCAAGGCAATAATCAAGATCGGAGAGGGGATGCGCCACCGCATCCAACGTCTGACCGACTCGAATGGCCGTGCAGCGAACAGGCGAAAGCGTTACTTGAGGTATTTCATGAACGGGAGGTGCTTGCGGATTGCCGGTGCATACACCGCGTAGACGATGAACACCGCGACCAGCAGCAGTGCCAGCACAATGGAGACATTGAAATCCAGGCTGTGCCGCCAGAAGGTTCTCATGCCGATGCCGAATATGGAACCGTACACGACGATGGAATGCAGGAAGTAAATCCCGAGCGTCTCTTTTGCCGTCGCGTGGATGGCCTTCGGCATGGTGACGACCTTGGTGAGGAGGCCGATGATGCCCGCGATGATCAGGACTTCCCCGAGTCGGAAATAGGTGAACACGCCGTAATTCAGCCATTCCGAATACTCGGTCCACCACGTACTGTACATGTCGTGCAGGATGAACCAGGACCGCGACATGATCAGGTATCCAATCACGGGCAGCAGCAGAAACACCCAGATGCGCTCGTGCAGGCGCAGTTCGACGACGAGGAAGCCCAGAATGGCGCCCGCGAGCGGGAAGCCCAGCCAGGTGAGGATGGGGAAGGCGGCGTGTACCTTCAAAACATAGGTGGAAAAGATCTGCAGCGCGCCGGGCAGGGATTCCTGCACGGTGACCATCGGACCGAAGACGAATGCCGCGTGCATGAGAAGGAGGGCGGCCACGGGAAACAGCCAGCGAAAGTGCCGCGTGACATAGGCGAGGATTGTTACGACGAACATCCCGACCCCGATCGTGTGCAGCACATGCGTGTGCGAGGCCCAGTTCCAGAAACAGGCATCCCCGTGATACAGGCAGATGAAGGTGTACCGGCTCACCTGCAGCAGATATCCGAGAATGATCAGCCGTCCCCCGCGCCAGAGATTCTTTTTCAGGCGCTCGGTGTCGATGGTATCGGGCGTACGGAAGAGCAGGTAAGCGACGATGAGTCCCGACGCGAAAAAGAACGCGGGCGCGGTCACGCCGCGCATGTGATGCCAGGCGGCATACAGCCAGTTGCCGGGATCCCGGAAGATATCGGCGAGGGTCAATTCGATGACATGCCCCTGCAGCATCATCAGGATGGCGTACGCGCGCATCGCGTCGACGAATTCAAGGCGTCCGCCCACGAGCCCCGCGTGCCTGGCTTTCGTCCCGTGCCGGAGCACGTCCCAGACGGCGCTCAGTCGTGTTCCCAGTGTGCGCATGGCGGACGCGAACATTTCCATGATGGGAGAGCAATCGTTCGTTCAGATACTTCCGGCGGTACGGCACCGCAGGAGCGATAGTACGATATCGGGGAGACTAATCCAAGGAGGGTTCCGGAACGCCGCACTTCTGCTTCGTGCATACCATCTCGATGCGTGGCCGGTTTGCACCACGCATCCGCGGAATGCGGCGTTGAGGGCAGTCTGTTTCTCAGGCGTTCTTGTATTCGAGTGCGTCGCGATCCCACCCGGCGAGATTCGCGGCCGCTTCATAGGTACTCTGCAGGAAATCCAGCAGCATCGCATCGGGATCTTCCGCTGTTCTCACGGCCTCGTACGGCAGCACGAATTCACCGAGCTCTCTGTTGTAGTATGCTTCCCTCGGTCGGATCGCATGCTCGGCGAATCCATCCGGCTCGGGATAGGCATACGCGTAGAAGGCGGCTTCGCCCAGTCCCGCGCCCGGCCAGAACCCTGCGCTCGAGAGCTCATGGGAATAGGCTTCCTCCATCACCCAGTCGGCGCAGTTGGGCGCACCGCCGGGATGTCTCGGCGCGGTGCGGCCGGAAAAGCGTGTCACGGCGAGATCGAACGCACCCCAGAAGAAATGCACCGGACTCACCTTTCCGATGAAGCGCGCCCTGAACGCTGTGAACACGCGATGAATCTGCAGGAGGGCTTTCCAGAATCGTTCGACAGCTTCGGCGTCGTAGGCCGCCTGCGTCCCGTTCTTGGAAAAGGGCTCAATGGGATCGGGAATCTCCACGGGCATCTGCCAGATTTGCATGTCGATCGCAAGTTCATCAAGCGCCGTCATCACCTTTCGATAGAATTCGGCCACCGGCATCGGTTCCAGGGCGAAGGAAGAGCGTTCACCGTCCGATGCAGCGATATGCAGCCGGTGATCGATGAAATCGAAGTCAATTTCGAAACCCCGATTGCCATGAGGGATGAGGGAGGTTGTCAAACCGCGCGCCGTCACGTACAGGGGAATATGCCACGAATGATTGATCCACGGCATATGCGAAAGGCGAATCTTTCCGACGATCTGGCTCCAGAGGTGGAGTGTCTCATACGTATCCTGCCAGGAATCCAGCGGCAGTGCCGGCCAGTGTTTGTTATTTGTACTCATAGCCTAACCTCTCCTCTGCAGGGTCGTGGACCTGCCAGATGTATTTTTTAATAACCGTCTGATTGTTACGGAAATGTAACATCGGAAGTGATCCCAAAAGTGCCCGAGCGGGTTTGCCGGCAGAGAAAGGAGGAATTGCCCTCACACAGACGAGACCAGACGTTTCCATCTGGTCTCGTGAAGTCGGTTTCAATGGTCCCTCGATACGTCCCGCTGCGTCCCCGCTTCGCGGGACGCCGCGGGACTACTCGGGATGACGTTGTCTTAACCCTGTGCGCGTATCACCTGTGAAAATACATTTTGTAGGGCAATCAGAATCGAGCGTCCGAATTGACTACTACCATCTTCCTCGTCTCAACTCCCGACCCCGTCCTGAGAACAGAGAAGTAAATCCCAGCCCTCAGCCCTGCCGCATTGAACGGCACAGACTGCTCTCCAGCCAGACGCTCTCCATCCACGAGCACAGCGACCTCTCGTCCCAGCACATCCCAGACGCTCAGCCGGACATGCTCCGGCTTCGTCAGCGTGAAGGGTATTGTCGTGCTCGTGGTTACGGGATTGGGGTAGTTCTGGGCGAGATGGAAGTGGGTGGGGGAGGCGTGTGTGTCCTCGATCCATGTCACACCGCCGGTTGTTGTTCTGAGGATTGTGCCGTTTTCACCAACCACAGTTCCGGTAAAATCATTTGAAAAGATGACTCTGTTGAGTGTGTGCGAAGTCCAACTTCTCTGTTTTTCCCACGTGGAACCACCGTCTGTTGTCCGCACTATGGTGCCGTGTGTCCCGACTGCTGTTGCGCATTGGTCGTTCGAATAGGCTATGTCCAATAACGATTCCGTCGTTCCGCTTAATCGCTCAGTCCAATGATACCCTCCATCGGTCGTTCGCAGTACAGTGCCCTCCGCTCCAACACACAAACCATTGGTTGGGCTGAAAAAATCGATACCTGCAAGCGTGGATGTCGTGGGGCTTTCAATCCGCTCCCATGTTTCCCCAGTATCTGAGGTATGCATTATAAGACCACCTCTTCCAACTGCGATTCCATTGACGCTGTTGCTGAAGTCAACGTCAACCAAAGAGGCATTGTTGCCGCCGTGCTTGAGCACCCAATTCACTCCTCCGTCTGTCGTTTGCAGTATCCTTCCCGGATAATCATACTTCGCCATTACCCACGTTGAAGAATCGAGAAAAGCTACTCGGTCATAAAAGCCCGTTTCCACTCCGCATTCACGCCGTGACCAGTTCTTCCCACCGTCGATGGTGTGCAGGATTGTGCCCCCAGCCCCTACGATTAAGGCATGACGGGGACTGAATGAACACACATTCCCGAGTAAGTAACCGGTACCACTCGTTCCTGTTTCCCAGTTTTGACCTCCATTGCTGGTGTACAGCGAGACACCATGAGATCCGACGGCGATGCCATTTTGGGAATCCCAAAAGTCTACGTCATAAAGTGTAGTTGATACTCCTTCTGCATGCGCTGACCATGTCCTCCCTCCATCATCTGTGCGATGTGTGGTGCCTCCTGCACCAACCACGATTCCGATAGAATCCGAGATGGTCGCAATATTCAATAATGAGGCACCTGTCTGCAATTGTTGAGTAGACCAGCTTTTACCAGCGTCAGTCGTTCTGACAACATTACCTCCTGAACAGATTGCCACCCCCACGTTCTTGTTGAAATACTGCACGTCGAAAAGGTACCATGACGAAGTAATACCGCTTGACACCAACTCCCAACTCTCTCCTCCATCAGTCGAACGATATATTGTGCCAATGTTTCCACCCACAATGGTGCCAGTGTCAGCGTCAGCGAAGTCAATGCCTTCGAGCCTATAGTAACCCGCAACTTCCGCTTCAACGGAATACCAGTCCCGCCCACCATTTGTCGTTCTGAGTATGGTACCTCCCCATCCTATTGTAATACCGGTATCTGGATTGATAAAACAGACATCGCTGAGGCGGACATTCGTTCCACTGCTCTGTTCTCGCCAGTTGAATCCGCCGTCTGTCGTTGAAAATATTGCTCCGCTATCTCCGACTACTGTACCGAACATTTGGTTTACAAAGCAAGCAGAGCGGAGTGTGCTATTGGTGCCAATATTCTGAGCACTCCACGAGTTGCCTCCGTCTGAAGTGCGAAGGATCGTCCCGTTTTCTCCAAATATTAGAAAATGATTCTCGTCAGTGATATAGATATCGTGGAGTCCAAGTGAGCTTCCGCTTGACACGAATCCCCAATTTACACCGCCATCGGTCGTCTTTAGAACCGTTCCGCCTTCTCCTACAGCTAAGACACGGTTCTCGTCGACAAAAGAGACTGCGTGAAGAGAATTCCCCTGAGGTAGTGGATTCTGCCAGAACCAGCCGGTCTGAGCTTGGGAGAGATTTTGGGAGAGGAACAGAAGCAGAAACGGAAGTAGGATTCGAAGTACGTTGGATCTCAAGATGTTGCCTCCTCCTTCAGGAACGCCGGTCATATGCAGATACTCTCTGATCTGCATCAACAAGAACACCGCATCTTACGAATGGTTACGACCACGTTCAAGTGGTCAAACATCCATCTCGATCGTGTCCACTCTGTCCGTGGTGGCGTAGAGTCCCGTCAAAGAGATGTCCTGATGCCGGAGGGTGGACTGAAGCTCGGAGAGGGGGAGAGTGCGTTTCAGAATGAGGGCTGGCGTGAGCCTCAATAAACGAACGAGACCAGACGTTTCCATCTGGTCTCGTGATAATCATGGCTCAGCAAACGGTAGAAAAACGGTAAACTGAAGAGTGTTTCTATGATTCTGCTGTTCTCATGAATGCCTGTAAATGATTGATGTACAGTGCATTATGGCATTCTGCATGCCCCTTGTTCACCTCAACGATGAAAATACATTTTGTACTCGAAGGGGTGTGGCATGGTTGAAATGGCGTGGACTTCCTCGCGCTTGGTCTTGAGCCACTGGCTGATGAGGGACTGCGGGAAGACGCCCTCACGCTGGAGGAAATCGTTGTCGAGTTCGAGGGCGTCGAGGGCCTCGGCGAGGTTGCGCGGCAGGAAGTGCAGGTCGTGGTTGTCGAAGACGTTTTCGTCGTAGGGACCAAAGCCCTCCTCGCGCGGATCGATCTTGTTGATGATGCCGTCAATGCCGGCCATGAGCATGGCGGCGAGCATGAGGTAGGGGTTCGCCGTGGCGTCGGAGGGACGGTATTCCATGCGCGTCTCGTTGGGATCGGAGACGTAGCGCGGGATGCGCACGCAGCTCGACCGGTTGGCCTGGCTGTAGGTGAGCGCAACCGGGGCTTCGAAGCCGGGCACGAGTCGCTTGTAACTGTTGGTGCTGGGATTGGTGAAGGCCGCAAGCGCCGGCGCGTGCTTGAGGAGACCGCCGATGTAGTACAATCCCGTCTCCCCGAAATTCGCGTATTCGCCGTCTTTATAAAAGATGTTCTTCCCGTTCTTCGTCAGGAACTGATGCACGTGCATGCCGCTGCCCGCCTGCTGGTACATGGGCTTGGGCATGAAAGTGACTTCCAGTCCGGCCTCGGCCGCCTGGCTGAAGAGAATGTACTTGGCCAGCGTGATGCTGTCGGCGGATTTGAGCAGGGACTCGAAGAGAAACTCGATCTCCTGCTGGCCGCGCTCGCCGACTTCGTGATGATGATACTTCACGGGAATCCCCGCCTGCTCGAGGAGGCGGCAGGACTCATCGCGGAAGTCGTCGTACAGGTCGAACGGACCGCAGGCGTGATAGGCGTTCTGGAAGAATTCCTCCTCGTGCGTCACGTTGTAGTACGAGGCGGAGGTGCGGGTGTCGAATTCCACCTGCGAGAAGATGTAATACTCGAGCTCGGGTCCCCAGTGCGTTCCGTCGGCGATATCGAGCCGCCGCAGCAGCTCCTCGGCCTGCGAGGCCACCCAGCGCACGTCCTGCGGGAAGCGTGAGCGCTTCTCGTCGGTCAGGAAGACGTTGGTGAAGCAGGTCAGCGTCGGCCGGTCGCGGAACAGGTCGATCTGCACTGTGCCGAGATCCGGCTTCTGCACCATGTCGCTGTTCTCCACCTTCGCGAAGCCGAAGCTCGAACCGTCAAAACCGACGCCCTGATCCATCAGGTTGTCGAGCGTGCCCTCGCGGATCGGCAGCGTGATGTGATGCAGCCGCCCGACGAGGTCGAGTGTCTTCAGGTCGATGAATTCAATGTGATGTTCTTCGATGAGTTTCTTGACGTGTTGGATTTCTGCGGACATACGGGCTCCAGTCATGGTGGCGATACAGCTCTCCCCGGCCGAAGAGGCCAAAGGGATATTAAACTATGCAATATCGGACGGAATCCCAAAGCGCACCCGCGCGTTGATTGTTCCGCCGATTTCTCGCATCTTCCGGGACGGCGGCGCTGCGCCCTCTCCGGTGACACGCCGCTCTTCAATCCCGTCCAACCAAGCGTGCATCGCCATGAAAGAACTGAGCACCGAAGAACTCAAGCAGCTGTTTTTCACCGTATTCAAACCCCGCGAAAGCGACCGGGTGCTGACCATCATCGCCGACGTACCCGACGAGGCCGTGCCCGACCATGAAAAATGGCGGCAGCGCCGTGAAATGGCCTACAACTGGTGGATGCGCGCCATCGCGTTCAAGCACGATATGGGACTCGAACGCCTCGAGATCTACTACTATCGCAACGTGGGCAGCAACAACAACGACCTTCCCGACACGCTGTATCACTGGGGCGGGAATCCGCGCGACCTCACCGCGGACATACTCGAGAAAGAGGGCATGGCCGTGCCGCTCGCGGACGTCATGACCGCCACCGACCTGATCATCGCGCCGACGCAGTTCTCCGCCACGGCGCCGTGCAAGATGCTCGCGAAGCAGTACGATTTCCGCGGCACGACGATGCCGGGCTTCATCCTGGAAATGCTGCCGGCGCTGAGCCTGGATTACGGCAAGGTGCATGAGCGCATCATGAGCATCAAGACGCGCCTCGACGAGGCCGAGCGCGAGGTGATCACGCTGCACGCACGCGGGAAGGATTACGTGATCGACTGCGACCTGCGGCACCGCACGGCCACGCCGAGCAGCGGCATGTTCCACGACGACAAACAGGTGGGCAATCTGCCGTCCGGCGAAACCTACATCGTGCCGTATGAGGGGGAAATCGAGGGCGACAAGAGCCGCACGAACGGCGAGGTGCCGGTGCAGTTCGAGGATGAAATCGTGGTGTACCGCATCGTGGAAAACCGCGCGGTGGAAATCCTCACCGACGGCGAGCACAGCCGCAAGGAGAAGGCGATGCTGGAAGCGGAGCCCGCCTACGGCAACATCGCGGAAATCGGCCATGGCATTCTCGGCGACTTCGGATGCACGGCCGTCGGCAGTCTGCTGATGGACGAAAAGCTCGGCCTGCATATCGCCTTCGGACGCTCGGAGCATTTCGGCGGCATCATCTCCCCGAAATCCTTCAACAATCCGAAGAATGTCGTGCACATCGACCGCGTGTACGTCGACTCCCTCCAGCCCGATATCCTCGCGAAGGAAGTGAAGCTGTATTATCCCGACGGGCGGGAAGAAGTCATCATGCGCGACGGGAACTGGACAGTTTAAAAAAACGCTTTGACCTCCGCCCGCGCGATGTGAATGGTCGGACGCTCGCCTTCCGCGCGCCCGAGGTAAGAGAGCGTGGCCTGCATGAAGCTGGTCATGCGGTAATCGAAGTTGACGCGCCAGATCCAGTTGCGTCCCTCGGCCCGCCCGCCGGTGAGTTCGAAAGGGAAGCGGTCGACGTCCGTGTTGAAGGTGACGTCGCTGCGCTCGAGTTCGACGCGCAGCCGTCCCGGACCGTCGAAACTGGCGATGCTGCGCAGCGTCAGCGCGGTGATGTCGGCCTCGACGGGGGTGTCGGGCAGGGCGTCGGTGGCGGATTTGCTGTCGAGCACGAAACCGATCTCCAGCCGCGGCCAGGGACGATAGGAGAGATCAGCGATGAGGTTCGCCGAGGTGATGTCGCGCGCGCGGCTGCTGAAGCGGGAGGAGAACACTTCGTCATCCATGAAAACCAGGTCGGTCTGCAGCCCGATCTCGCGCACGAGCTGTGTCTTGATGCGCAGTGAGCGCTCCCGCCGCCAGCTGCGCTCGTTGGCGAGGGCGAACTGGCTGAACCCGCGCCGCTCGTCGAAGCGCAGGCGCATGGAGAAGGAGGGATCCCGCTCGAACAGGAACAGGTCCTGCCGGTAATTCTGGAAACCCCGGATGGTCGTCGAATCGTCGAGGAAATGCGACAGCCGCAGCAGGTAAATGTCGGATGTCGTCTCCTCCTCGCTTTTTTCGTCGATGCGCACGAAGCTTTCCGATGACACCGCACGCAGCATGTCGCTCCACCACGCGTTGCCCGCGCCGCGCAGCATGCGGTCGGGACGCAGACGCAGGCGCAGGCTGCTCTTCAGATCGATGACGGGAAACAACTCGTCGGTGGGGACGGTGATCTGCACGTAGTCGCCCTCGAAACGCGTCGGCTCGAATTCCTCCTCGTCCTGCACGCCGTTGTTGTTGAGATCTCCCGCGTACTCGTAATTTCCCTGTCCGAACGGCACGCTGAGAAAGACGCGCTGCAGCCGCGAGGTGCGCTCGGTGGAGACTTCGTAGAGCAGGTCGGTCTCCACACCGCCGTTCAGCGGCGACCAGCGCGTCTCCGCGCGCGTGAGAATGGTCTGCAGATCCTTGTTCCCGAGCGCCTGGAAGGCGTCGCTGAAGCGGCGATCGCGCACTGTGACGGATGCCGATGCGCGCAGGTCCGATCCCGGACGCAGCTCCATGCCGTAGATCTGCAGGAGGTCGGTGGACTGCCGCTGCAGCGCGCCGTCGAGCAGGGCGTCTTCGACGCGCACGCCCACGTCGGCCGTCACCCGCATGAAATCGAAGGCGGTGAAGCTCACGCCCGGACGCACATCCACGAATCCCAGGCTGTTGGGCAGCAGTGAATCGCCGCCGCGCAGACTGCGCCGCCGTTCCTGTTCGAAGCGCAGACGCGGCGTGACGCCGTCTGCATCGTAGCGCGCTTCGCCGAGCTGACGCAGCCAGGTGCCGGAGACGCCGCTCGCACCGTCGTCGCTGTCGATAAACTCGATGCGGTAGTCCAGCTCCGGAAGTATGCTGTCCTGCCGCGCCGGCGTGATGCGCACGCCGCCGTCCACGCGCAGCGAGGAGAACGCGCCGCGGTCGATGGCGCCCGCACCCGCGCGCACTTCCGTGTGCTGCCAGGGACGCCAGGCCGCGCCGCCCTCGGCAATGCGCTCCCGCGACGGCACCGGCGCGGTGATATCCCACTTGCGGTTGAATTCGATGTCGTTGATGCGGTCGACGGGCTGAAAGGCGGAGCCCACATCCCGGTAGCGTGCAGAAATGTCGAAGTCGCCGAGCCGCCGCGTCTCCGGCCGCCACTGCAGGGTAAGATTGTAGGCAGACCCGGTGTTGTCGCCGTCATCGGTGTCGGAGAAGCGGTTGCGGTCGAGACTGCTCACGCCCAGTTCGGCGCCGATGCGCAGATCCGCCCTGG
The DNA here is from genome assembly GCA_913061095.1 of uncultured Ignavibacteria bacterium. GTDB lineage: Bacteria > Bacteroidota > Ignavibacteria > SZUA-365 > SZUA-365 > BM516. Next base: position 22,140 of record CAJXVM010000019.1, on the reverse strand, counting down.
GAGTCGCCGCCATCCGCAGGTCGAGCAGCTGATGCAGACGCGGCAGGGGCAGCAGACGCAGCGGCGCATAATCGCCTCCGTCCACACCGGCGAACACAAACGTGCCGACGGTCTGCCGGCGGTAATCGCCGTTGCCCTGACCGACAAAGGAAAAATAGAGGCTGTACGTCGCGCTGTCCGCCCCGGGCTCGTAGCGGTAGAATGCATGCGCCTCGCCGCTGATCGTCGTATCGACGCGGATGTACTGTCCCGCACCCGCGCCGCGCGCCGTATCGTAGCCGACGTACGTCACACCGCTGCGCGCCGCCTGCTGCGGATCGTCGCCCGCAGTGCGCAGGATCGCGCGGTCCTCGTCGGTGAAATCGAGGTCGATCGGACTCGCTTCGTCGTCGCCTTCCCGGATATACCGCGCGCCGACGCTGATCGCACCGTCGAGAAACGCGCCGCGCGTGTCGGCCGTGAGCATGTCGCGCACGTACTCCCGCTCGGCATATTCGTAATCCACCGTGATGCGTGAGTACGCCGTAATCAGCCGGTTCGGCGTGAACGTGATTTCCCCCGCTGCGTATTCGATCACGTAATCGTTGCGTTCGCCGCGCACCATCTCCACGCCGTCGACGTACACCTTCTCCGTTCCCGCGAGCACGAGAATCGGCTGTTCGCCGTTGCGTCCGGTCAGGCGGTAAGGTCCCTGCACACCGTCAATGCCGTTGAACTGCATGGAGTGAAACGTTCCGTTCAGGGACGCGTAGGAGACCGCCGCGCCGAAATCCTCGCCGGCCGCCTCGCCGAGAATGCCCGAAAGCTTCCGGTTGTAGCGCCCGAACTCCGTGTCGCTGTACGTGAGGTTGAAATCCCCGAGCGTCGCGCTCATGTCGTCCCCGGCGATGCGGATGAACACGCGGTCGAGCTCCTGCAGGGTGCGCGTGTTGCCCTCGGGCTGGATGGGCGTGTTTTCGTCGGTCAGCGCGCCAGTGACGGTGATCCCCTCGGCCAGCTCTCCCGCCAGCTGCAGCCGGAATCCGCTGTTGATGTTCAGATCGCGATTCGATCCCACCGTGAACCCGCGCCCGATGTAGCCGCTTTTCTGCAGCTCCGATCCGAAAATACTCTCGATGCTCAGCGGCTGCGACGGCGTGGCCACCGCGATGCTGTCGCCGCCGGTGGTATCCACGCGCCGCGTGAGCGTGCGGAGGCGATACGTGTCCGCGAATTCGAACGGCAGGGCGCGGTAGGAAATTTCTGCCGTGTAGGTGACGCCGCTGTCGGCGCGGGAGGCGGCCGCGGGCGTAAGGATAATGGTGCCCTCGGCGCGATCCACGATGAGATCGGTTGCGGGATTGATGCGCAGAGGGGGATTGAAGCTGATCGCAAGCCCGCCCGGCTGGAGGAAGCGGCGCGCGAGGCGGATGGTGTCACCGGGAGTCCACGACAGCGAGTCCGAGTAAGACATCCACAGCGACACCTGCCGGGATGTGTCCCGCCCGGATGCGTCCCGCCCGGATGCGTCCCGCTGCGGCGCCTCCTCCTGTGCCCGGAGCGGAAGCGCGGCCGTCAGGATGCAGAAGAAGAGAATGCCGATTCGAAGAAGCACCGTGGACGCGTCGGATGGGGATGAAATCAGGGCAAAATAGAAGCGCGGGGAAGGAAAAGCAATGAAATCGTCCGCCCCGGACGCTGCAGGACCCGCAGTGGAATATCGGGATGTGTGGCGGGTGGAATGAATGATGGGCGGGATTCCCGGAGATCAGGCAGGAGCGCCGGGCTCCTCATCCCGCCAGCGGCCGAGATGTTCGGTGATGAATGCGACGATGGCCTCGTGCTGTTCGCGTCCGTTGCCCGTGATATCCATCGGCGCGCCGAAGCGGATGTGCACCGGACGTTCGGGCAGCACCGGACCGAAATCCTTCAGCATCCGCCCGTTTTCCCAGGTATCGGTTTTCAGCGCGACCGGCACGGCGGGAACGCCGGCCTTCTTCGCGACCTTCACGCCGAGCGTGTTGAACTGCGCGGGATCGAACACCGGCGTGCGCGTGGTCTGCGGGAAGAGCACGATGGACGTCCCCTGCTCGAGCCGCCGCGCACCTTCCTCCAGCACGGTGACAAGGTCCTGCCGCGGATTGTCGCGCGAGACCACGACGGGATTGCGGCTGCGCATGACATGCTTGAAGACGGGGTAGTCCATCAGGCTGGGTTTGATCACGAAGGTGCAGCGGCGCACGGGATGGATGAGGCCGGGCAGGGTGAAGGTTTCCAGCGTGCTCATATGGTTGGCGATGAACACGGCCGGACCGTCGAGTTCGTGCAGATGCTCCATGCCGTCGATGTTGAGGCGGACGCCGGCGCGCTCGAGCGCGTTCATGATGTCGATGCTGCTGTCGATCCAGGCCTGGTCGTCATAGCGGCCGCGCCTGGCGAGGTGCGCCCCGCGGAACACGACCGCGATCATCCCGATGTAGAAGGAGATGGTCGGCGGCAGGATGGACGTGCGGCGGTCCTGCGGTGTCCGGTACGAGGGTGACGCTGCAATGATATGTCCGTGCGGTATCATGAGCGCTAATATGCGGGATGGTCGGCTGAAAAAAAACCGTCACCCTTCGACAGGCTCAGGGTGACGGTGTGTATTTCGGAAATCCTCATTACTGAGGGACGAAGGCAGATCAGACGTTCCAGGCGCCGTTGCGGCGGAGCACGTCATGCGAAATGACGAGCTTCTGGATTTCGTTCGTGCCTTCGAAGATGCGGTTGATGCGGCTGTCGCGGTACATGCGCTCGATCGGCAGCTCGCGGGAATATCCCATGCCGCCGTGAATCTGCACGGCCATGTCCACCACCTTGTCGAGTCCCTCACTGCAGAGATACTTCACGGCAGCGGACTGCGTGGCGATTTTCTTGCCGGCGTCGTAATCCACCGCGGTGCGGTACACGATGCTCTCCATCGCGTAGGTAATGGCCCACATTTCGGCGAGCATGAACTGCACGGCCTGGAAATGCGAGATGGGCTCGTCGAACTGCTTGCGCTCCTTGGCGTATTGCGTGGACAGCTCGATCAGTTCCTTCGCCGCGCCGACGCAGCAGGCGCCGAGTCCGAGACGTCCGGCGTCGAGCGTTTTCATGGCGATGAGGAAACCGCGTCCGTTGGGACCGATCATGTTTTCGCCCGGCACGCGCACGTTGTCGAAGGTAATGGCATTCGTCGCGCTTCCGCGGATGCCCATTTTCTTTTCCTTCGGTCCGGCATGGTAGCCATCCCATTTTGTCTCCACGGCAAAGGCCGTCACCCCGCGCTCGGTGCGCGCGAAAACGGAAACCACATCGGCGATGCCGCCATTGGTGATCCACAGCTTCTCGCCGTTCAGGATCCAGTCATCGCCGTCCTGCTCCGCGCGCGTGCGCACGTTGAACGAGTCGGAGCCGGCGGTCGCTTCGGTCAGTCCGAACGCGCCGAGCATTTCCCCGGAGCAGAGCTTCGGCAGGTATTTCTGCTTGAGTTCCTCGGTGCCGCCGAGGAAGATGGCGTTGGTGCCGATGGACATGTGCGCGCCGATCATGGTCGCGGTGGAGAGGCAGCCGCGCGCCATTTCCTCCTGCGCGATGCAGTAGCCCACTTCGCCGAAACCGCCGCCGCCGTATTCCTCGGGGAATACCGTGCCGAACAGTCCGACCTCGCCGATCTTCTTGATCAGGTCCTGCGGGATTTCCTCGTTTTCGTCGATCTGTCCTGCGACGGGTTTGACTTCCTCGTTGACGAATTCGCGCACCATGTCGCGAAGCATGTTCTGCTCTTCGGAGAATTCAAAAAGGTTCATGTGATTCCGGCTGTTAGTATGTGACAGACTCAATATGTGTCAAACTCAAGAAATATATGACTTCCCGCCGAAACTTCACCGCGGGTGACGCCGATTAGGAGACGTCGGTCGGATCCCAGGAGCTTTCGGTCAGGAGGTTGAGATCGGCATACTGGTAGGGAGTTTTCTGTCCCACGTAGCTGATTTTGCTTTCGCCGCCATCGACGCCGATGGTGTTGCCGTTGATGAATTCGGTGCCGTCCTGCAGCAGAGCGATGATAGCCGTCGCCACATCCTCGGGCGTCGTGGCGCGATTGAAGGGATTTTTCGCGACGGCTGCGTACAGCATGTTTTTCGCGCCGGGGATTTTGCTGAGCGCGGGCGTATCGGTGACACCGGCGAGCAGGGCGTTGCAGGTGATGCCGCGGGGACCGAGTTCGATGGCGAGCTGGCGGATGTAGGATTCCAGCGCCGCCTTGGCGGCGGAAACCGCACCGTAGAACGGGAGGTTCAGGTTGGCGCCGTCGCTGGTCATCGCGAAAATGCGCGCACCGCGTCCGAGGAGTCCCCGGCGCACAGTGTCCTGGATCCAGTAAATCAGGGAATTGGCCATGACGTCGATGGTCATTTCCAGCTGCGCCTTCTTGATCATTTCGCCCTCGTTGCGTCCCACCAGCGGGCGCAGGGTGCCGAAGGCCAGCGAGTGCATGAGCACCTTGATCTCCGCGCGTCCCTCGCGGTGATAGGCGTCCACGAAATTGTCCAGCGCGGCATGCCTCTTGTGTTCATCGGCGGCGTTCATGTTATAGAAGACGGCTTTCTGGCCGTGTCCTTCGATATCCTCGATCAGTTTGTTTACGGCGGGCATGGTGGCCTGCCGGTCGAGGTGGATACCGAGGATGTGATAGCCGTGCCGCGCGAGCTCCCGCGCCGCTGCCGCGCCGAATCCGGACGAAACGCCCAGGATCAGCGCCCACTGGTTCGAAGATTTCCGTGTCATGCGTCTATACTGTGTTTATTTCTGTCACATCGCAAACTCTAAATATAGCGGTTTTGAACGTGAAAGCGAAGCGGGGGATGGGAGCACGAGCAGGATAGCCCCACGCGTGAGCGTGGGGATCGAGCACGAGCACGATGCACGAGGGCCGAGCCAACGGCTCGGCCAGCCAACCCGCCTTCGCTGCACTTCGGCGGACCTTCGGCAGCCAACAGCCCTGCATATGGAATCATCCTCAATGATGCGTAAATTAATAAATGACTTTCGATACAAACGGCGTCGACTGCAAGCATTTCAACGGCTACAAACCCTGCTTCCCTGGTGAGGACTGCAGCGAGGGCTGCCGGCATCCCGAGCCCATCGGCACGCGGGTGCTCATCGTCAATCTCGACGCGATGGGCGATGTGGTGATGACGACGGCGCAGCTGGCAGGCATCAAGCGCCGCTGGCCGGTGAGCCAGGTGTTCTGGATCACACGAAAAAACGCCCTGCGCCTGCTTGATCACAATCCCCTCGTCGACCGCACGTTCGTGTGGGACGACGTCAGCCGCCTCATCCTGCAGCAGCAGGAGCTCGACGTGGTACTCAACGCCGACAAGTCGCTCGACGCCTGCGCGTTCGCGGCTTCGCTCAACGCGAAGGAAATCCGCGGATTCACGATATCCCGACGGGGACAGATCGTGCCCGCCAATCCCGAAGCGGAGTACAATTTCCGCATGGGACTCGACGACAATCTCAAGTTCCGCGTCAATACGCGCACGGGACAGGACATCCTCGCGGAAAGCTGGATGCTGCCCTACGAGCGCGATCCGTACATCCTCGAACTCGGCGAGGAGGAACGGCAGTTCTGTGCGCAGCTGCGCGCGGAGTGGGGGCTGGACGACCGCGTCGCGGTGGGATTCAACACGGGCTGCTCGGAGCTGTATCCGAACAAAAAAATGACCGTCGAGCAGCACGTGGAGCTGATCACGCGCCTCGCCGCGGACGAACGGCTGGTCTTCCTCCTGCTGGGAGGACCGGAAGACACGGAGCGCAACGCCGAGATCATGGCGCGGCTCAAGCCGTCGGGGCTCGGCGGCCGACTCATATCCACCCCGACCGAAGAGGGGCTGCGCCGCGGCGTCTGCTACGAAAACCTGGCCGACATCGTCGTGACCGGCGACAGCTTCGGCATGCATCTTGCCATCGCGCTGCGCAAGCACGTGCTCGCCTGGTTCGGCCTCTCCTGCTGGGAGGAAATCGACCTCTACGAGCGCGGGCAGAAGTTCATCCCGGAAGGACTGCACTGCGCGCCCTGCTGGAAGAAGCGCTGTCCGTACAACCTCGAATGCATCGACATGATCGACCTCGACAGCATCGCCGCGGCGGTGCGTGACCACGCCGACACCATCATTCCCACCGTGCGCAGGGATCAGGCATCATGAGCATCCGGCATCGTCCCCATTCCCGATCGAAATCCCCAGCTGCCGGGATTGTCCCTGCAGCCGTTGTATTCGGCCATGCCGGTATATTCCGCCGTGCCGCTCTCGCTGCGATCCCTCTCATCGCAGTCATGCTGTCGCTGCTTTCCGGCTGCGGTGGCGGGGAGGATGATCCCGATGTCGCCGAGCTGATCCGCGGCCGCTGGAAAAACGGTGACGGGAGTCTCGTGCGCTTCATGGAGGGAGACTCGGCTGCAGTCGGACAGGAGGGACTCGCGGGCGAAGGCGCCTGCCGCTACGAGGTCTCCGGTGACAGCGTCCGGCTGATAACCCTGTTCAACGGCAAGGACCAGCCGGGGGATATATTCGAGCTGTATTACTCGGGCGACACGCTCTACATGACCGCCATCACGCTGCAGCGCCCGGGAGAACGGGCACGCTTTTCCGGAGACCGTCTGCAGATACTGACCGGCAAACCCCTCTACAAGCTGCATTTCACACGCATCGCGGAGACACCATGAACCGCATCCCCGACCGCCGTCCCCTTATCGCGCCTTCACTGCTGTCATGCGACTTCGCGTGCATCGCCGAGGAGGTGCACGCCATCGAGGAGGCCGGTGCCGATCTCCTGCACGTGGACGTCATGGACGGTCATTTCGTGCCGAACATCACCATCGGTCCGCTCATCGTCGAGGCCATCAAGCGGCACGCCTCGCGTCCGCTGGACGTGCACCTGATGATCAGCGATCCCGACCGGTATCTCCAGGCCTTCCGGGATGCGGGCGCGGACATCCTCACGGTGCATCAGGAGACCTGCGCGCATCTGCATCGCACTGTGCAGGGAATTCACACGCTGGACATCCCGGCGGGGGTGAGCATCAATCCCGCCACGCCGGTGGCGCTGCTCGACGACATCCTCGGGGAGATCGAGATGGTGCTCGTCATGAGCGTGAATCCCGGTTTCGGCGGGCAGCGTTTCATCCCGCGCGCACTGGAGAAAATCGCCGACCTGCGTGCGCGTGCAGATAAGCGGGGATTCGAGGATCTGCGCATCGAGGTCGATGGCGGCGTTACGCGCGACAACGCGGGGGATCTGCTGCGCGCCGGGGCGGATATTCTCGTCTCCGGTTCGGCGGTCTTCCGCTCAGGCGACTACGCTTCCTACATCGAGGCGCTGCGCGGCGCCTGAGTCCCTGCCGGCAGTGGTTCTTCGTGCAGGGGGGAACTCCGGGCCGGGGCGCAGTGTTGCATTTCCATCACATGGAATCTGGGAGCACCGTGTCCGTTATCCGTCTCACACATCATCCACCGCACATCCATCAGAGGCCGCATGATCCGGTGCAGGCGTTTCCGGCGCAGGCGTTTCCGGCGCAGGCGTTTCCGGCGCAGGCGTTTCCGGCGCAGGCGTTTCCGGCGCAGGCGATCCGCGAGCGGCGTCCCGCGGTGCCGGAAGAGCATGTCATCGGCATCTGGCTGCGTGAGCTGCATCCCGAGCGGCACTTCACAGCACGAGGCGGGGAGGATGTGCGCGTGCTCGACGCCGGGCGGCGCAACCGGCACGACGGTCCGGATTTTCTCGATGCCACCGTGGTGATCGACGGCGTGCTGCGTCGCGGCAGCATCGAAGTACATGTGCGCGAGAGCGACTGGCATCGTCACCGCCACCATCTCAATGCGCGCTATGATGATGTCATTCTCCATGTCTGTCTGTATGCCGAAAACCGCGGCGCCGGCGGTCCGCCGCTGGTCGTGCTCTCGACCCAGATGCAGGAGCCGCTGCGCGGGGCATGGGCGCGGGCGCGTCAGTCGCGTTCGCCGCTTCGCTGCCGTTCCGGCTTCGAACGGCCCGATCCGCAGCGCGCCGACGCCATGATCACGCTCGCGGCGGCGGAGCGCTTCAATCGCAAACGCGCGCGGCTGGAGGTGCGCTGGGAGCGGCTGGCCGAAGACATGCCGTCTGCCGATGCATTCCGGCAGGCGGTGTACGAGGCGTTCGCGCGGGCCGCCGGCTACGGCGGGAATGAAGATGGGTTCGAGCGTCTCGCGCGCGCGGTACCCCTGCGCGAGCTTTCCGCCGCCCGTCCCGCCGTCCGCCAGGAATTACTCCTCTCCACCGCACACGACTGGAATGTCTCCGGCGTTCTGCCCGGCAACCGGCCCCGGCCGCGCATGCGCTGGCTGGCCGACTGGGCGCCGCAGATCGATCGTCCCGCCTGGTGGCGCGCCCTGTTCACCGTCATCGATGAAGGGGTGGCATCCCCCGCATCTTTCGCGCCGCTGTTCGCATCCCGCGTGCGCACCGGCAGTCCGGGTCCCGAGCGTATGTTCGAATTCGCCGTGAATGTGCTGGCGCCGAGCGTGCATCTGTACGCGCGAGCGAAAGGGCGCGACCGCCTTGCCCGCGCCGCGGCCGCGCTGTTCTTCGGGCTTTCACCATCGCCGGAAAACCGGCACACGCGTATCGTCACGCGGGCGCTGGAGCTCACGTGCGATCACGCGGTCCGTCAGCAGGGCATGATCGAGCTGTACACCGGCTTCTGCACACCGGGCCGCTGCGGCGACTGTCTGCTCGGAAAAGCCGGCCGGGGTTGAATCCGTGGTCCGAAGACACTTCGGAAAAGCCGGCCGGGGTTGAATCCGTGGCCCGGAAACACTATTTTTTCGTGAAATCGTTCGCAAATACAGCAGAAGCATTTTCGGGGAAGGCGGATCGTATTGTGCGGATCCGCATCCCACATGAACACGGCCGAACGCTCAGGCCAGACATCCCATCAGCAGGAATCGTATCATGGACCGAATTTCAAAGGCCGCATTTCGCCGGCTTCCGCGATATCATCAGATCCTCAGCGCCTTCGAGGAACTGGGCAGAGAGTACATTTCATCACGCGAACTTTCCGAAATCCTCGAGATCAATGAGACGCTCGTTCGCAAGGACATGGCCGATCTGCAGATCCGCGGCAGACAGAACCAGGGATACGGCATCTCCGCTCTGCGGCAGCGCATCGAGGAATTTCTCGGACTGCAGGATGTGACCGAGGCGCTGGTCGTCGGCGGCGGACATCTCGGCACGGCGCTCGCCACCTATCCCGGGTTCGAGCACTACGGACTGAAAATCGCCGGCGTGCTCGACAACGATCCCTCCAAGATCGGGAGCATGATCGGTCCGTACGAGGTCGTATCTGTCTTCCGCCTCGCCTCGATGATTCAGAAACATCAGATCAAGCTCATCATCCTCACCGTTCCCAAGGACAGCGCGCAGGAGTTGACCGACATCGCGGTTAATGCCGGCGTGCGCGCAATCTGGAATTTCACCCCGCGCGAACTGAACGTCCCCGAAGGCGTCCGCGTGCGCAACGAGCAGATCGTCGGGGGATTCATGGCGCTGTCATATTACCTGAAAAATCTTTCCGAATAACATCGAATAAAGATCCGCGGAATTGGTCGTGTACCGATAATCATTGCAGAATGCTGGATGGTAGGGCCGATCCAACGAATCGGCCATTTTCCGGAAACCGCCGCGCTGATCGCCTCCGCCCGTTCCGGAATCCGCCGCGCTGATCGCCTCCGCCCGTTCCGGAACCCGCCGCGATGATTCCATCCCGATATCATTCCTGAAAAGAGTAACCCCACGCGTCAGCGTGGGGACACGCATGAGCGCCCCACGCTCCCGATACGTTCAACGGCGGGTGACCGCTCAGAAAATATCGTTGTAAATCACGAACAGCATCAGTGCGAGCAGCAGCACCATGCCGACCTGCTGCAGGGCGATCTTGATTCTGTTCGGCACCTCGCGGCGGAACAGCCCCTCGTAAATCAGAAACACGAGGTGCCCGCCGTCGAGCGCCGGGATGGGGAAGATGTTGATGATGGCGAGACTGATGCTGAGCAGCGCCATGAGACTGAGGAAGCTGACGATGCCGGCCTCGGCGGACTGCGCGGCCATCTCGGCGATCTTTACCGGTCCGCCGATGCTCTGTTTGAAGCTCGCCTCGCCGATGATGATATGCCAGATGTTGGTCAGGAAAATGTCGGTGATGCGGATAAGTCCCGTCACACCAACCCCGAGCGCCTCGAATACACCGTAGCGGACGGTCTCCACCGGACCCGGGATGCGCGGCACCGGGATGATGCCGATTTTCCCGTTGTCCGTCGGGGTGACCTTTGCCTGCATGGCCCTGCCGTCGCGCTCCCAGACGATATCGATGGAACTCCCCGGATTCCGGCTCACGACGCGGATAACATCCGCGGGCAGGAAAATCGGCACGTTGTCGATGCTGACGATCACATCGCCTTCCTCCATGCCGGCACGCGAGGCCGGCAGCCCCGGCTCCACCCCGCCGATGAAAGTCTCGGCACCCTCCGGTGAAATGCCGAAGTCGTCCACACCAAGTCCCTCGAGCTTTTTCGCGGGCACGGTTATGCCGGTCGTACCGCCGCTGCGCGTGACGGTCATGCTCAGATCCTCGGACAGCTGGGAGTACAGCACACCCTCACGAATGCCTTCCCACGTCTCGACGGGCTCTCCGTTGAGGCGTTCGATCCGGTCACCGGACCGCAGGTCATAGGCCGCCGCGACGCTGCCCTCCTGCACGTGTCCGATGGTGGTGTTTTTATGATGCACCGTGCCCTGAACGACATTCAATCCCCAGAAAATCGCGATCGCCAGCAGGATATTCATGATCACGCCCGCCGTGATGACGATGATGCGCTGCCAGACGGGCTTCGCACGGAATTCATACGGTTCCGGTTCCTTCTCGAGATGCTCGGTGTCCATGCTTTCGTCGATCATCCCGGAAATTTTCACATATCCGCCGATGGGCAGCCAGGAGACGCAGTAATCCGTATCCCCGATCTGCTTGCCAAAGGCCCGCGGCGGGAAGCCGATGGAGAAACGCTCGACCCGCATGCCGAACGCCTTGGCGGCGAGGAAGTGGCCGAGTTCGTGTATCAGCACCAGCACGCCGATGATGATGATGAAATAGAATATCTGACTGAGAATATTTGCGAATGCTTCCATGAGAATCTATGTCCGGGTCGTTGTAACCGATGAATAATGCGGCAGGGAGGCCTCCGCGAATTCCCGCGCTTCGCGATCCGCTTCCACCACGGTTTCGAGCGTGTCGGCGGGACGGATGTCGCAGCGATCGAGAGCGTCCGCGATCACGGCGGGGATGCCGGGAAAGGGGATGTCACCGCGCAGGAAGGCGGCGACGCCCACCTCGTTGGCGGCGTTCAGGACCGCCGGAGCCGTGCCGCCCGCCTGCAGGCTGTCAAAGGCGAGCTGCAGGCAGGGAAAAGTCTCGCGGTCGGGCTCCTCGAAGGTCAGCGTTCCGATGCGCGCCATGTCCGCCCGCTCGTAATCCGCCGCGATGCGGTCGGGCCAGGTCAGCGCGTAATGAATGGGGATTTTCATGTCGGGTACCCCGAGCTGCGCCTTGAGCGAACCGTCGGAGAACTCCACCATGGAATGAATGATGCTCTGGGGGTGGACGACGACGTCGATGTCGCCGGGCGCGACGTCGAAGAGCCAGTGGGCCTCGATCACTTCGAGCCCCTTGTTCATCAGCGTTGCGGAATCGATGCTGATCTTGCTGCCCATGCTCCAGTTCGGATGTTTGAGCGCGTCGGCGGGCGTGACATGCTCGAGTTCGGCGGCGCTGCGTCCCCGGAAAGGACCGCCGCTGGCCGTCAGGATGATGCGCGCTACGCTCTGTGCCGGTTCGCCCACGATGCATTGCTGGATGGCGCTGTGCTCGCTGTCGATCGGTACGAGTTGCACGCCGTGTTCGCGGAGGAGGCCGGTAATGACTTCTCCGGCGACCACCAGCGTCTCCTTGTTCGCCAGTGCGATATGCTTTCCAGCGCGGATCGCCTCGGTGGTCGGGAGCAGTCCAGCGAATCCGACGAGACTGCTGACCATGGTGTGATAATCCTCGCGTGCGGCCAGTTCGGTCAGTCCGCTGCCGTCAAGCACCTCGGCCTGTTCTCCCACCGCGTCACGCACCTTCCGCCGGGCCTCGCCGTCGGTCACGGCCACGGCGGCGGGACGGAATTCCTTCACCTGTTCGATCATCAGATCGGCGTTGCTGTTGCCCGTCAGATACCGCACGGAAAAATGCTCCGGATGGCGGCGCACCACTTCGAGCGTGTTGCGTCCGATGGATCCGGTCGATCCAAAGACAGCGAGTATTTTGTGTTCCGCACTCATAGGCAATCAAACAAGTTACATATCGGGGCTTCGCTGCGCAACAGCATTGCGCGGGGCCACTATGCACAACACCGTTCGGGAGCGAAAAATTCTGCGTATCCTCCGATTTCCGGCACCGGTCGGTAATCGGGTACTCATTGTGTCGACTCGGGAATTCTTCATATAATGGACGGATACATGAACGCCATTTTTCGATCGAGCAGTTCAATGAAATACAGTGTTTTCATCGCGTTTCTGATTCTGACAGGCCTGCAGTCGCTGACGGCGCAGACTGCGGACGAACGCAGCACGCTGCGCCTTGCCCAGAGCTACGAGCAGGCCGGGAAGTACGAAGACGCCCTGCGATTCTACCGGGATCTCTACCGTCAGAGCCCGCTCAACTCCGCCTATTTCGAGGGCGTGCGGCGCTCGCTCACGGCCCTGAAGCGCTATGACGACGTCATCGCGCTGCTGACGGAGCGCATGAAACGGCAGACGGGTGAAGTGCAGCTCTGGGTGTACCGGGGCGGGATCCATCTTCAGAAGGACAACACCGACAGCGCCCGGGCGGACTGGGAGACGGCCATCGGCATGAATCCCCGCAACGGACAGGTGTACTCGCAGATCGCCGATCAGTGCATCAATGCGCGGCAGTACGAGCGCGGCATCGAGTACCTGCGCCGGGGACGCGAGGCGCTGGGGTCCCCGCAGCTTTTCGCCTTCGAAATCGCGCGCGCCAGCGCCATGAACATGGATTTCGAAACCGCGATGGACGAGTACCTGAACTACCTCCGCACTGTTCCGCAGGCGCTGTACCAGATCCAGCAGCAGCTGACCATGTATTCCGAGATCCCATCGGCGCTGGATGCGGCGGTTGACCAGGCGCGCGAGCATGTCGACGAATATCCCGAAAGCGAGGTGCTTCGCTACCTTCTCGCATGGCTGTACATGGAGCGGAAGGATTATGCCTCCGCGTACAGGGTGTACCGGGGGATTGACGACCTGAAGGATGCCGGTGGTATGGAGATCATCAAGTTCGCATCGCGCGCCTACAACGACAGGGAGTACCGCGCTGCCGCGAAGGCCTACGGGGATGCCGTCGAGGAGTATCCAGACGCGGCCTTTCTTCCGCAGGCGGAATTCTACCGGGCGCGCAGCCTTGAGGAACTGTATGCGCGCGAGGGCATGCCCGATGAGCTGTCCGGTGGCGGCACGCGCTTCCCGAGCACGGAGTCCGTCAGCTCTTACCAGGGCGCGATCCAGCTGTATGAGGAAGTTGCCGAAAAGTACAGCAATCAGCCCGTCGCCAGCGAAAGCCTCTATCGCATCGGCTACATTAAGTTTCACCGCTTCGGCGACACTGATGGCGCGCTCGACGTGCTCGAGCGCATTTCCGAGAACCGCCGCAATGTGTTCGGCAAGGCCGACGCCGATATCCTGATCGGCGACATCCTGCTGGCGCGCGGCGACATCGAAGGCGCCATCGCGCAGTACGACGCCGTGCTTCCCTCGAAGCAGATCGAGGAGCAGCAGCGGCGGGAGCTGCGCTACAAAATCGCGGAAGCGTTTTTCTTCATGGGGGAATTCGACACGGTGGTCACGCAGCTCGAGCCGCTGACCGAGGACGTGGGCACGGACATCGCGAATGACGCGCTGGACCTGACGGCGCTGATCGCGCAGTACCGGCGTCCCGGCGAGATCCCCCTCAAACGCTACGCAGAGGCGCTGCTGCTCGAGCGGCAGAAGAAATTCTCGGAGGCAGCCGCGGTTGCCGGCGAGATCATCGAGACCTTCGCTGCGAACGACATCGCCGATCTTGCTTACCTGAAGCGCGCTTCCCTGCAGCGTCGCATCGGCAAACCGCGGGAGGCGGCCGCCACCTATGCGGCGTTTCTCGACACGCGCGACGAGAGTTTCCTCCGTGATCGCGGGCTGTTTCATTATGCGCAGCTGCAGGAAGAGGAGCTCGGCGACCCCGCGGCCGCCACGGAGCTCTACCAGCGGCTGCTTACCGAATATCCGCATTCGCCGCTGGCCCCCGAGGCCCGCGCGCGCATCGTTGAATTACGCAAAGGGAATTCCTGATGATACGCATTCTGACCATAACCCTGCTGTTCCTCGCGACGGCCATGCCGCTGCGTGCACAGCAGAATATTCTCATCGAAATGGATCTGCAGCAGACCGATCATCTCAAGGCTTATGGCGTCGTGTACTGGGTGCTCACGCGCGGGGTGGATGTCGACTGGCTGCTGAACTACAAACACGGCAGTTTCATGACGGGGTATTACCCGTTCATCGAACAGGAACTGCGCGTGCGCGGCGTCTCTTTCCGTGTCATCGACGGATCCACCGCCGCACAGATCCTGGCCGAGGTGTCGAGTCCTGACAGAAACATGGAAGTCGTCCGTCTCGAGAAAGCGCCGAAAATCGCCGTGTATGTGCCGCCGAATTTCCAGCCCTGGGACGATGCCGTCACGCTGGCGCTGGAATACGCCGAGGTGCCGTACGACAAGCTCTGGGACGAAGAGGTGATTCAGGGCAAGCTGGACGAGTACGACTGGCTGCATCTGCATCACGAGGATTTCACCGGACAGTACGGCAAATTCTACGGGCAGTTCAGTACCTATCCCTGGTACATTCAGCAGGTGGCTATCAATGAATCGATGGCCAAGCGCCTCGGCTTCAAGAAGGTCAGTGAGCTGAAGAAGGCCGTGGCGCGCACGATCAAGGAATACGTGGGGGGTGGCGGATTCATGTTCGCCATGTGCTCGGCCACCGACACCTTCGACATCGCGCTGGCGGCGGAGAGTACGGATATCTGCGATGTGATGTTCGACGGCGATCCCCCCGATCCCGATTGCCAGGAGCGGCTGAATTTCGAGAAGACGTTCGCGTTCGAGAATTTCGAGCTGGTCATGAATCCCTACGAATACGAATACTCGAACATCGACATGACGCCGGCATTCGGCGGCAGGCCCGACAACGACTACTTCACGCTCTTCGACTTCTCGGCGAAGTACGATCCCGTGCCGAGCATGCTGACGCAGTGCCATGTCAATGTCGTCGCCGGTTTTCTTGGTCAGACCACCGCCTTCCGCAAGGATCTGATCAAGAAGTACGTCACCATCCTCGGCGAGAAGGAAGGGACGAACGAGGTGAAATACCTGCATGGCAACTACGGCCGCGGCACGTTTACCTGGTACGGCGGACACGATCCCGAGGATTACCAGCATCGCGTGGGCGACCCGCCGACCGATCTCTCGCTGCACAAAAACAGTCCTGGCTACCGGCTGATTCTCAACAACATCCTTTTCCCGGCTGCGAAGAAGAAGCAGCTGAAGACGTGAGTCTGATGTGCTGAATCTGAAATCGGACAGTAATCCCGCCTGGGTGCGTGCCGCGACGGACGATCTCGACACGCTGCTGATCGACCATGTGCACTGCGAGAAAAAGGCGGCATCGACCGCGCTGAGCCTGGTTAACCGCTATCCCGATCGCACGCTGCTGGTCGATCACATGATTGCGCACGCGCAGGAGGAACTCGAGCATTTCGCGCTCGTCATGGGACATGTGAAAGAGCGCGGAATCGTGCTGCGGCGCGACACGCCCGATCCCTACGTGAACCGTCTGCTGGAGCATGCCCGCAGCGCCGAACCCGGCCGGCTGCTCGACGCGCTTCTCGTCGCCGCACTGATCGAGGCGCGATCATGCGAGCGCTTCCAGCTGCTGATCGACGCACTCCCCGACGGCGACCTGCGAGATCTCTTCGACGGACTCATGCCCTCCGAGGCCCGCCATTACGCCATGTTCATGAATCTCGCCCGGGAGTATTATCCCGCGGATGAAGTAGATGCGCGGCTGGACGAACTCGCCGCCGCCGAGGCGGACATCGTGCGCGAGCTTCCCAATGAACCCCGCATGCACGGCTAGCCCCACGCGTGAGTCCCCTCGCCGAGCGGTTGGCTACGCCCAGCCTTTGCCCCCTCGCCGAGCCGTTGGCTCGGCGCTACTACCTTCACGGTTTCCTCCCCGTTCTCGCCTTCGGCGAGTCTCCGGCCTTCGGCCTCCGACCTCACGATCCTCACGATCCTCGCGTTCCTCGCGTTCCTCGCGTTCCTCGCGTTCCTAACGCCTGTATTCTTCGATCGCCTTGTGCAGCGTGATGCTTGAAGACTCCGCGCACTCATACTTGTTTTCGGGGATCCCTTCGAGCCAGTTGACGATGTCCATCGTGCCGATATGCTCGACCTCGTCGATGCGCTTGCCGATGATCATTTCCGTCAGTCCCTCCGCTGAGGCCTGCAGTCCCGAACAGCCGACGAACTGAAACGCGGCGTCGGTGATGACATCGTCGTCGATCTTCAGGGAAAGAAAGAGGATGTCGCCGCAGCCCGCCTTGTGCTCGACATGAACGGTCGGATTGTCGAGTTCCCCGTAATGCTTCTCGTTTTCAAGCACGCTGATGGCCTTCGGAGAATATCCGAGCGCCGCCAGCAGTTCTTTGCGCATCTCGTCCATGTTGCTCCTCTGTACTGCGTTCAGTTCAATGCATTCGCAACATAGGCAATTCCGCGGATTTTGCACGGTTTGTTTCGTGCGGGCGAAAATGCTAGCTTTGAAAATACTGCGGATTCACAGAAAACCGTCATACATATCTGAGTGCTTGGAGAAACAGCATGAGCGTTTTGATCGACAAGAAAAGCCGCGTCATTGTGCAGGGCATCACCGGTTCCGAAGGTACCTTTCATGCCGGACAGATGATCGAATATGGCACGAAGGTCGTGGGCGGCGTCACGCCCGGCAAGGGCGGAACGGAGCATCTTGGTGTTCCCGTGTTCAACACCGTCAAGGAAGCGGTCGCGAAGACGCGCGCGAATGTCTCGGTGATTTTCGTGCCGCCGTTCGCTGCGGGCGACGCCATCATGGAAGCCGCGGATGCCGGTATCGGACTGATCGTGTGCATCACCGAGGGCATCCCGACCGATGACATGGTGAGGGCCTATGAATTCGTGCAGCAGAAAGGCGTGCGCCTGATCGGACCGAACTGTCCGGGCATCATCTCGCCGGGCAAGGCCAAGGTCGGCATCATGCCGGGCTTCATCCACAAGAAAGGCCATGTCGGCGTGATCTCCCGCAGCGGAACGCTCACCTATGAAGCTGTCAACCAGCTCACCGAGCTCGGCATCGGACAGTCTACCTGCATCGGCATCGGCGGCGATCCTGTCATCGGCACGCAGTTCATCGATGCGCTGCAGCTGTTCAACGAGGATCCCGGCACCGACGCCGTGGTCATGATCGGCGAAATCGGCGGCACCGCCGAAGAGGAAGCGGCCACGTGGGTCAGGAAGAACATGACCAAACCCGTTGTCGGCTTCATCGCCGGACGCACGGCTCCCCCGGGACGCCGCATGGGGCACGCGGGCGCCATCATTGCAGGCGGCAAGGGCACCGCGGCAGACAAGATGAAGGCACTGAAGCGTGCCGGCATCCATGTCGTCGAGAGCCCTGCCCAGATCGGCGTCACCGTCGCCAAGGCGCTTGGACTGGAACTGAAAGGACAGAAGCGGCCGGCGGCTGCGAAGTAGGCAGTACTGCGTACTGCCTACTGCCTCCCGAGGCCCCCTACCGGCTCCGGGCAAACATCTGCGTCAGATAATATCCTCCCTCGGAAGACTGCGAGACGCCGATGCCGGTCAGATCGTAGTCCCCTTCAATATTCTTTTTGTGTCCCGCGCTCTTGATCCAGCCGTTCACGGCGATCTGGGCGGGATCGGAGTAGCCCGAGTTCGTGGCCACGTTCTCCGCCGCGTGCGAAATCGAGATCTGTGAGCTGATCGCATTGACACGATCCTGGAATCCGTCATGGCTGAACGGCACGGTGCCGTCGGCCATGTTGCGGCTGTGATTCCGGCACTGCGTCGTGATCACGTCGCTGATGGTCAGCGGCGCCAGTCCCTGGTCGACGCGGTACTGATTGATAAGAGTATGCACGCGCTGCTCAATTTCGGGGATGCCGGGATTGTCGACCGGTCCGACACCGTCGTCATCCGAGCAGGATGCAAGGATGAATACGGACACGATGAGCAGGAGATGGGATTTCAGCAGGCGGGGGAGGGCGGAGCGATCTCGGGTATCCATGCGGCGAATCTTCATGATCAACGGATGTGGGGAAAGATTGCGTTTCCCGCACAAATAAACAAGAGCATTGCGAGGGAATGCCGCACGGCGTCCCTGAATCATCAACGCGAGGCGGACATCGACGCAAGGCGGACATCGACGCAAGGCGGACATCGACGCGGGGTGGGACTCTACCCACGGGAATCCAATCGGATTCCTTGCGCTATGAAAGGGAAACTCATATGTTTATCTGAAATACCTTCCGCCCACCTTACGCTCTGATTTCCATGAGACGTTTCACACCCCTTTCACTCACACTCGCTGTTTTTATCATCACCCAGCTCTTTGTCGCCCGGACCGCCGTCGCCCAGCAGGATCGCGGCATGACGTCGGCTCCGATGACCACGCAGCCGCTGATCTGTACCGGCCAGGCGGAGGCGCTCGATACCGGAATCCCTGCGCACGACGCGAACGCAGTGCTTGCGCCATCCACGCTGGCGAAGGAGCAGGCCTCCGTGCGCGACGACTGGCGCATCCGCGACAGCCTCTTGCTCGATACATGGATCCCGCCTCTCGGTTATGCTGGCGTGCGTTTCAACAGCGCGATGCGCATGCTCGAAACCGTGCGCACGGTGCCGTCCCTGCGCGCTTCGGCGCGGCAGGCCGTCGCGAAGAGTCCCGCCTGGCTGCGCGCCAAGCTCGAATACGCGCTCGCCCAGCTCTCCGGCTTCCAGCAGGAGAACCTCGCCGCGGTGATCAACGACGCGCCCGATCCCTACGTGGATGAGGTCTGCTTCGCCATCGCGCACTCCAATCCCGTCTTCCTGCAGTCGCAGTTCTGCTACGCACAGCTTTTCCGCGACAACGCCGAGCTGATATACGCGCATGACAAGGTGCTGCCCTACGTGGAAGTAGTGGATTACGGCACGTCCGCGGACGAGGATTTCTACTCCACCGTGCGCTACTGGCGCGTCGATGCGGATTCGAACCGTGTGCAGGTCGAAGTGCCGCGCGATATCTATTACTGGTACATCGTACATCCGAAGCTCTCGGATGAGCTTTCGACGTATGTCGATCCCACGATGCAGGGGAATACCGTGGCCGTGAAGGCGCCCCCGCAGGGCGTGTTCTGGCGGGACTATCTGTTCACGGTCACCGAAGCCGTGCCCGATACCACGGGAGTGGATTTCCCCGTGCTGCGTGACCTGGTGTCGACATGCGAGGTGCTCTGGGCCGAGCGCGGCGACGAACCGCAGGCCGTTCGGCAGATCACGAAGTGGATTCGCGCGGTGCTGGATTTCGATTCCGGCAGTGAGCGGCCGCATCAGCCGGTGCGCATCTACACGCTGCACATGGGACGCTGCGGGGAGCATGAGGACATGACCGCGGCCGCGGCGCGCGCCTGTCTGATTCCGACGCGCGGCATCAGCGCCTATTCCTCGGATCATGTGTGGAACGAGTTCTGGGACGAGGAGTGGTGGCAGTGGGAGCCGGTGAACAATTCCCACAGGAATGCGCTTGTGTATTCGGAAGGATGGGGGAAGAAGTTCGGCAGCGTGATCGCGCGCCGCAGCGACGGCAAATTCATGCCCGTCACGGATCGCTATCAGAAGAAGACCTGCACGCTGGAAATCCATGCGAAGGATGCAAACGATCGACCGGTGGATGGCGCTGTCGTGCTGCTCGCCGTGCGCTCCGATCAGAACATCTATATCGACACCTACGGCTGCACCGACCAGGACGGTGTGGCACGCTTTATCGTCGGTGCGGAGCGCGACTATTACGCGCGCTTCGATTCGCCGCACGGCGGATCGAGTCCCGCGCAGTCGAACCAGGTCAGCGGACTGATGTCCAACGCCGAGGCGGGGCGGGATTACTCCTACACGCTTCGCAGCAATGTATCGAAGCGCCGCTTCATGCAGGAGGGCACTATCTCCGGCATGGAAGATGAGGTGGAGGATTTCGTCATCGAGCATCACATCGATGGCGGAGCGCAGGTGGTGCGCTGGCAGCAGCGTTTCGACGACATCAATACCGTGGATCTCTGCGTCTTTTACAGTGAAGAGGAGGGCGGCACGATCTGCCGCGGATATTTTGACGAGGAGAATTTCCAGAAAGTCGATCTGGAGAATCCTTTCATGATGAAGTGGGGCGTGCCCGATCAGGAGCTCGGGCAGTTGGTCACCGGACAGGTGGACGGACTCGACTTCACCGGAGATCTCTACTATCTCTTTGTCAACAACACCAGCGCGCACAATCCCGCACACATCCGCACCCGTTTTTACCTGCGCGCATCCTCACTCGTGGATGTCGACGCGCTGCCCGAGACGCGCGATTTTGCACTCGTGGACTGCGCTCCGCATCCGGTCACCGCGCAGGGGGCCGCGCTGACGCTCTTCACGCCGGCCTCCGCCAGCGGAACGGCGCGCATCGAACTCTACGATCTGCTCGGACGCCTGCGCCACGGCACCGATGCCGCGCTGCACGGCGGCACGCAGACACTGCGCTGGACGCCGCCCGCGCTTCCGCAGGGACATTACCTGCTGCGCGTCACCGCCTCCGGCGGCGCCACCACTCAGCGCATGCTGCTGCTGAAATAGCGGGCAGCCGCTGACCCGGCGAGCAGCCGTTAATCCGACGAGCAGCCGTTAATCCGACGAGCAGCTGAACAGGCGCTCTGCCGCGATCAATTCCGAATGAAAAACGCCCCGTTTCCTGCGAATCCTCGCAGCGAACGGGGTGTTTTTCTGTGACCGGACCATGTCACCACCCGGTGACATAGGTGCCAGGAGGGCCGTTCCGGATGTCACCACCCGGTGACATGGGTACCGTGAGAGCCGTTTTCGATGTCACCACCCGGTGACATTGGCCAAAATGGGCCTGTTTTTGTCACCACCTGGTGACATCCGCCCGGGCTCACGGCTGGGGCTGTCTTCTATGGAATCACACCCATTCGGGATTCGGGGTGGGTGGTGGACTGCCGTCCCACACGCTTAGGCGTGTGGCTGCCGCATCCTGCCTATTGTGCAGCGAGGCTTGCGAAGGTGAGCAGTTCATTGCCACTCTTCAGTTCAGCGTTGTAGCAGCCGACGCGGCTGCAGATGCCGATGCAGTTGCCGTAGTCGGGCCGGGGACGCGTGAACAGCGCGATCACGTCAGCGCCACAGCTGCACTGGTCGTAGACCGGTAACGGGACGCCGCATTCCGTGCAGAGCAGCTTCATCACATCCCCCTTTTCGAGATGCATGCCAAGTGATATGCGCGATTTGTCGCCGTATATCGGACTCAGTGCCACGAGTCCCTCATGCAGTTCCCGGTCGCGCAGGCGCAGCAGGATGCCGCTGTGATCGTTGAACTGAACCCGGTCATTGACCAGGTTGTGTCCTCTCGGACAGTAACAGGCTTTCACCACGATGACCTTGCTGCTCTCACGCAGTTCGCGCATGTACTGCGAGGGAAATACCATCAGGCCATCATCGTCGAATATTTTCATGACTGCCTCCACGCAGAGCGTTGGATATCAGAATTTTCGGTGGAGAGTATCGGAAAATTACAGCCGCGGGGGATGGATGTCAAGGGATCGTGAGGAAACCGTGACGGTAGCGCCGAGCCAACGGCTCGGCGAGGGGG
>CAJXVM010000018.1 GCA_913061095.1 uncultured Ignavibacteria bacterium | reverse complement strand
CCCTTGGTGTAATTGGCAACACGCCTGACTCTGGATCAGGAAAGTCTAGGTTCGAGCCCTAGAGGGGCAGCAGGAAAAAAGAGACATCCCGCCGTTGGCGGGATGTCGGCGTTTTGGGAGCACCGGCGTGTACCCCACGGTTACGCGTGGGGCTATCCTCTCCGATTATTATTGACAACGCGGTCCGTTGTGCGTATCATGAAGTGTCAGCCAATCGATAACGACGCTCATGCCACGTGCCAGGAGGACCATGTGATGGAAACATATGATTATGAGTCGGTGGTGATGTTCAGGGAGAAGTTTCGTGTGCTTCTCGATGGACTCACCACATCGATTCCCACCGCGCTCAAACCACTCGAACAGCTCACCGAAGAACAGAAAATCGCCACGGAACTGCTTGCGCTCTGCATCCAGCTCGGAAGTATCCTTCAGTGTCCCGCACTGCGCGTTGACGAAACCACGGTCAATGCATATCGTGACGCGCTCAACGATGTCGTTCCCGGCATCGGCGATTACGCGGCGTCACTGTCAGTGCGCTGCCTTGACCAGGTGGTCATCTACGGCAAGGCACTGAAGGAATGCGAGGTGCAGGGTCTCGACGAAGCCGAATCCCCGCAGGCGCGCATGGCGGCCATCGCCATGGCGCAGTGCTACGGACGTATCGTGCTGGATTTCGTGCGTACCGTGGAAGACCGCCTCAGCAAGCTCGAACACCCGCAGCCATGGCCGGTCGGATTTCACGTGTAAAAAAAACCGTCACCCTTCGGCATGCTCAGGGTGACGGTCATATCAGGGAATAGCTTTCGTGTTCCGCTGCCTGGATCTCCAGCAGCGTCGAACAGCTCAAAGCAGACTTACTTCGTCATCTGCATCTGTATCGTTTCGGAATGATCCGGGGTCGACATCCGGGTGAAGTAAATTCCGGACTGCACGGGATTACCGTTCTCATCCGTTCCATCCCATTCGAACACATGCATGCCGGCATCGTGGACGCCCTCGGCGAGCATGCGAACCTGGCGGCCGAGCATGTCATACACCGCGACGCTCATCGGACCGCCCTGCGCGAGCTCGACGGCGATGGTGGTGCTGGGATTGAAGGGATTCGGGTAGTTCGGCAGCAGACGCGTGGTCATCGGCGTGGCCATGGTGAAGACGCGGGCGACGGAGGAAAGATCCTCGGTGCCGTCGAAATCCACCTGCCGCAGGCGGTAGTCGTAGGTCTCATCCATGGATACCTGGCGGTCGGTGAATTCGTAGATTTGCTGCTCATTCGTCGTGCCGTAGCCATCGACGAAGCCGATCTCGCTCCACTCGCCACCGGGATGCCGGCGCTGAATGAACCAGCCGCGGTTGTTGCTCTCACGCGCGGTGCGCCAGCGCAGCTGCACATCGCCGCCGACCTGCGCGGCATGGAAGCTGATCAGCTCCACCGGAATCTGCGTCAGCGCGGTGAGCACCGGCTCCTGCCAGGCCTGCTCGATGTTCATGCTCTTGTTCTGCTGCTGTCCGTTGACCGTCAGCACGACTTTCTGCGTCACGAACACCGTCAGGGCGGACTTCGAGATGTCATATCCGGAGGGGACCGTATATGTGAACGGATATGTCACTGTCTGATTTTTGGTGAATCCGCTGGTGGTGAGCTGATGACCCATCCATCCGGTGATCATCTTCCGCACCACGCGCTTGTGATAATACGGCGATATGGTGTTGACCGGGCCGCTCGGGGGATTGATATTCTTTTTCTGCGGATAATTCAGCCCGTCTTCGGAGAGTACGACGTTGAGGTAGAACTCCCCGGTGTAGTCATCGAGGATGTTGAGTGTCACCGTCGCGTTGATCTCACGGGTGTCCTGATGGTACGTGCCGGAGACGCCGACGGACATATTCGAACTCACCTGTGTGCGGTTATATACGGCGTTGCGCCAGACGCCACGGGTAAGCGCGATTGTCAGGGTTTGTCCGACCTGCCAGAGGCGGCGATCCACCGCGCCGGAAGGATAGGAACCGACGAGAAGATGCTGGATGACGGAATTCGTCTCGGTCGTCATCATCGGCTCATTGCTGCTGCCGCCGTGATAGGCGAGTGCGCGGGCATTGGAGAAAATATTGAGGACGCTGTCGACTTCATCCGCGCCGTACGGACAGTACTGGCACCATGTTCCCGTAAACTGCTCGAGAAGCACGGTACGGGTCGTCTGTGCCGGAAGCAGCATGGGAAGCACGAAAAGAACAGCGATCGCGGAAGTACGAAGCAAGGTACGCATAGGCGGCATCCTGTATTAATGGTGGGAAATCAGCGGCCGATGTCTTCCATGAAGAAGGGAGAAAGTACAGAAAAACAAAAGCTTAGGCCATTTGAATGGAAAAGGGCATCAGATCGAA
This sequence comes from uncultured Ignavibacteria bacterium, assembly GCA_913061095.1. Lineage (GTDB taxonomy): Bacteria > Bacteroidota > Ignavibacteria > SZUA-365 > SZUA-365 > BM516. The sequence continues at coordinate 98,445 of CAJXVM010000018.1, read as the reverse complement.
AATTCGTGATTTCCACGCCAAGTTGCAAGGGGGAAAAGCGTATTCGCAAAACTATTTCGCGGGCGTATAGCGGACGACCGCATTTTTCACCGGCTTGACCTCGCTTTTCAGATAGGCGTAGATCGCACGCAGATCCTCGTCGGTCATCCCGGCATACATCCGCCACGGCATAATGGTGTTGAAGTCGCGCGGACCCAGCTGCGGTTCCGCGTACACCGAATCCGCATACGAGCGGAAGCGCTGCACAAACATCTCTTCGGTCCACCCGCCGATGCCGGTCTCCGTGTCGAGAGTGATATTCATCGCCCGCACCGTCCCGCCCGGCAGCGGAAATTCCATTCCTCCTGCATATTTCATCCCCTCGATGAATTCGCCCTTTTCCATCGGCGTGTGACATTCGGCGCAGCCGGCCGCATTGATCATGTATCCGCCGTAGGCGACAAGATCGTCTGTCGACGGAATCGCCTCCGCGTGCTCAGGTTCACGCGGAATCGTGCGCATGATCAGGCTCATCGGGAATGCAGCCTCCGATGCCGGCACGTCGTGCTCGATCGGCTCGAGCGTCCGCAGATACGCGATGATGGAATAAATATCCTCGCGCGTCATCTTTCCGTAATGCGTGTACGGCATGATGGGGAAAAGCGGACGCCCGTCACGGCCCACCCCGGATGTGATGGCGCGGTACAGCTCGCCGTCCGTCCATTCCCCAAGGTTCGCCGGCGTGAGATTCGAAGCATAGAAATTTCCGGGCAGCCCCATCTGCTCCCCGAACAGCTCACCGCCCTGTCCGTGCGTTCCGGATTTCACGGGGGCGGCGTATCGCGCATAATCGCGCTCGGAGTGACAGTCGATGCACATGGAGACATGCATCGCGAGATACTCGCCGCGCGCAATGCGGTCCGGCGTGCGCTCCACGGTGATGTCCGGCGCCTCGCCGACGTCGGGATACGCTGAATTGAGATATATCACACCGCCGATAGCCAGTATCGCGAGCACGCCGACGATCCCAAGCAGAATCTTGAGCAGGGTTTTCATGTATGTTCCTTTCGGAATGGATGGATATGGCAGCACTTCATCTGCGGCGCGACGTGCAGTCGCGACGGATGATACTGCTCACATATTTTGAATTGGACTCATGAAAAAATACATCTCAAGAGGATATCTGTCAAGAAGGATAAATAATATCCGAATTTATTCCGAAAACGTGCTTTTGGGGGATGCGGGGATGCGGGGATGCCGGGATGAAGCGGGAGTCAGGACTGCTCGAGCTGACGGCGGATGGCGCGGAGCTCTTCCAGCATCGCCTGCGCGGTGTCGCCGGCGAGAGGCGCGTTCGCGGCCGGAGCGGCATCGCCACCCGGTGACGCTTCGCCTGCTGATGCCGCCCGCCGGTCATGATAGGCGCGCAGCAGGGAGAGGATACGGTCTTTGACGGACTCGAACTCCTTCATCCCTTCGACGCGCAGTTCCGCGACGGCGCCCTGCGCTCCGCCCGCACCGGCGGTCTGAAGATGGATCGTGCCCAGTCCGAACATGCGCTGTACGGGACCCTGCGACGTGTCGATGTTCGTGATCCGCCGCAGCGGTACGGTCACGCGCTTTTTCCAGAATACCCCGCGCGTGCCGACGACGACGTCGTCTTCGAGCATGTAGGTCAGACTGTCATAGTACAGCGGGAGGTACAGGCGGATCAGAATGAAAATCACGACCGACACGGCGAAGGTAATCCCGAGAATGAGATATCCGGGGTAGGGCAGACCGAGTGCGAGGATGAGCTGGGGAACGCAGATGATGATCATCCAGACGGCCCAGTGCCAGCGCCAGTATTTGTTGAGATCGGAATCGGGGAGAAGATGGGTCGGTTCCATGACCGCTCTCCTTGAGGATGTGTGAAAAACGGGAAAGCGGACTGACGGATTACTGCTGTGTCAGTTCGCGGTCATATGCGGCGATGGCCCGTGCAAGCACCGCGTCTTTCCGGTAAATGTCGTTGCGCAGCTGCAGGGTGCCGTCTCCATCGACCCACGCAGTGTAGTAGTCGATATACAGCGGTGTGCGCTGATGCAGGAACACGGGCTTGCTGCGCGCGCCGCTCCATATGGTCCGCTGGATGAGCGGGACATCCCACTTCGGTGTCCCCTCGAGAAGGTAACGTGCGAAGTGCATCGGCTGCTGAATGCGCACGCAGCCGTGGCTGACCGCCCGTACCGAGCGGCGGAATGCCCACTGCTGCGGCGTGTCGTGCAGGTAAATACTGTGATCGTTCGGGAACATGAATTTGATCGCTCCCAGTGCATTGCCCGCCCCCGGCTCCTGCTTGAACTTGAACGGCATGCTGAACGGGTTGTGCTCCGTCCAGTCGATCGATGATGCGTCAACCACGGAATCCCGGTAATACACCTTGTAGCGTTTTTTCTTCAGGTATGTGCTGTCTTTCAGTGCGGAAAAATAGAGTTCACGCGATGCGATGCTGCCCGGCACATGCCAGATAGGGTTCAGAATGAAATGCGAAAACTCCCCGTGCAGCTGGGGCGTTTCATGATTCTTCGGTTCGAGCTTCCGGTTGCCGGAACGCCGGTACCGGCGGTACAGGTCGTCGAAGTACTTCGACCGCGCCTGCCCGACGCACACCGCCATGGATTCGACGATTGCGCCGTCTTCGTAGGCGTCGAGCCAGAACGCGGGGATGTTGACTACCACGTACCGTCCGCGGTCCGGATAGCGCAGCCAGCGGAAACGCTCGAGGTTGACGGCCATCTGCTCGATGGACTCCCCGGGGCCGCGGTTGAGTGAGGCAATCGTACGTGAACCGAGAACGCCGTCAACCAGCAGTCCCTGCCGTTCCTGAAAACGCATGACGGCGCGAACCAGCATGCTGTCGTATCGCATTGCGCCGAGGCGCAGCAGCCGCGTCGTGTCGAGGGCGAAGGCGCGTGCGGCGGCGTCGACCATGCCCACCGCACCCGGAGGTGCGGGATGAGATGCGCCGAACAGTTCGCCGGTCAGCATCAGGCGGTGGGCGACCATGGGAAGCACCGAGGACGTGTCTCCCGCCTCGATCTTGTCCACGCCCGGATCGGGGATATGCGGCCAGCGCCATGTTTGCTGCAACACGCGGTATTCGGCGAGCGCCTCCTGCAGGGCGGCGTAGCGCGCACCCCGCGGCTGGATGTTGCGGAGGAAGGCCAGGATGTCGGTGGTCTCCAGCGGCTCGAGCAGTTCGCGGAGTCCGTGCGCCTTCACCGGCAGATGGTAGGCCCGGTCGAGCTCGCGGGGATCGAAGATGCCGTAGCGCAGATGCCGTGCGTATAGCAGCACTGCGTCAGAGAGCAGCAGTTCCAGACGCGCGAAGCGCGCGCTCTGGTCATGTGAGGGATCGGCATCGGTAAGGATGGCGTCGATCAGCTGCTGCAGCTGCGTCGTGTGATACCAGGAGGGATTCAGTCCGTGTGCGGGGGACTCCATGAAGCAGCGGGTCAGCTGCAGTGCGCGGCCGGGAAAGGTGTTTTCGTGAATCCATCGCGGCTGGAATTCCCGGTCGCGGTAATACCGGTACAGCGTGTCCGCATGCACAAGTCCGCCACGGAATGCAGGCAGGGCAAAGAGTTTTCGCACCTGTGGGGCGATGGTTTTCGTGTCGATATGGCGGGAGGAGACGGACTGCTCGGCAGGCGCGGCATTGAGCGTTTCTCCGCGATCAGTGAGCAGGGAACACCCGGCCAGCAGCATGCTCGATGCCAGCAGGAGGAGGGGAAAACATTGTTGACGCAGAGCTTGAGTCACACGCGATATGGTACGGATGAAAACGCCGGCCCTTTCTTTGCTAACACACAATATTATTGAAAAAGCAGAGCGTATCAAAGGGAGGAATTGCGTGCCGTCCCTGAAACCCGGGGGACCTTCGGTGCTACATCCCTTTTGCCAGGAATCCACCGTCCACGGCAATGGTCTGTCCGGTGATGTATGACGCGGCTGAAGAGCAGAGGAAGGCCACCGCGCCGGCTGCTTCCACCGGTTCGCCGATGCGTCCGAGTGGCGTGCGGTCCAGCACCCGTCCGAGATACGCCTCGTCGCCGAGCACGCCCTCCACGAGCGGTGTGCGGATGTACCACGGCGCGACGCTGTTGGCGCGGATGCCGTCCGCCGCCCACTCTACGGCGAAGTACCGCGTGAGCTGATCCAGCGCGGCCTTGCTCATCGCGTACGGGGCGCCGGTTGGAACCGTGCGCAGCCCTGCCGTCGACCCGACGGTCACGATACTGGCATCGCCCGATTCGCGAAGCAGCGGATACAGACGACGGCTGAGCTCGAAGGCCGATACCGCGTTGGTCTGCAGAATCAGATCGAGTTCCCCGGCGTCATACTCCGTGCTCTTCCTGCGGATGTTCGTTCCCGCACAGTGGACGAGGATGTCGAGGCGGTCCCAGATTTTACCGACTTCCGTGACGATCATGTCGCGTCCCTCTTCTGTGCTGACATCAGCGGCGATGCCGTATACGTCGGTGCAGATACCTCGCCAGTTGTGCATGCGCTCGTTGAGCAGCACCGTGTCTCGCGCGACGACGCAGGGCTGGGCGCCGAGACGCAGAAAGAGATCCGTGATCGCCTGGCCGATGCCGCGTGTGCCGCCGGTGATCAGGGCGCGTTTTCCATCAAGTCGAAACAGATCGCTCATGTGTTTCCCTGGTTGTGATGGGTTCGTGACAGGTCGGGGATGTCAGAAGCGGAAGAGAAATGACAGTGTCGCCTGCAGTCCCTGCATCGACCAGTCATCATTCTCGGTGACGGTCTGCAATGGAAGAAAATACAACACCTCCGCGCCCGCCGCCAGATCGCTCCCGAGGCTCAGCAGGTATCCCGCTCCCGCGCGGATCCCGGCATGAAATGCGCGCGTCCTGTCGGGATCCCCGCTGTATATTTCGCGTGAGCGGCTGCCGTCGAGGAACGCTACGCCCGCAGGTTCGAGGATGTTCTCGGTGACGGTGAATTCCTCGTAGAGTTTGAGTCCCACCGAGGGACCTGCAGCGAGATACAGATTGACGGGGAGGGGATGCCACTGCACGAGCAGATCCAGCCCCGCCACACGCACGATGACATCCAGCTCGTCCTCGAGACGCATGTCCTGCGGCTGCATGTCCTGTCCCACGATTTCCATCACAAAGGGATCGCTCGTGAATGTCCCGCGCCGGCACTCGGCAAAGATCCGCGGCGACAGTGACAGGGATGACAGCAGGCGGATGTCGGCGCGGATGCCGAATGCGGGGCCGACTCCGCTGCCGTCATCGTAGGAAATGACGGGCGGCTGTTCGTCGGGAAACGTGAAGCCGCCGCTGTGTGAAGCAGCCAGCGCACCGAAATACACGCCGAAGGCCATGGACGGTGCCCGTTTCGCCGCTGGTTCCGCTCTCGTGGATGTGTCGTTCTCCTGCGCGAGCAGGATCCCCGGTGTGCAGATGATCAGCGCCAGCAGCATGATGATGTGTTTCATGGCATCCTCCGGTTATCTGGTGATCAGCATGATGCGGGAAACGGCGCCGCGCGCGGTCTCGATGCGGTAGAGATAGACGCCTGCCGCGAGACCACGGACATCGATCCGCTCCTCATAGCTGCCTGCGGACATGAATCCCTCCCTGACCGTGCGGACGCGCCGTCCGTCGCTGTCATACAGCGCGAGGCGCAGCTGCGTCGCTTCGCTGAGCCGGAAGGGAATGACGGCTGTACCGCGCACGGGATTCGGCCGGTGCTTGCCGAGGGAAATGCCGTACAGTGCGCTCGGATCGATGAGGCGCTCCTCAACCCACGGGAGACTGTCGATGAATACGCGAACCGCGCCGCGGCCCTGAAGCTGATAGTCACCGCCTTCGCTGTGCAGTTCCGTGATCTGGACGTCGGTGAACAGTGCATTCCCGAGAAAGACGCGCATGCGCAGGGAGCCGAGCAGGTGCTCGGTTCCGGCGGTCTCAAGCGCTTGTTCTCCCGGTTCCGTGCGACTGATGTGATACTCCGTCGCGGCCATGGAGCGGGCGGTATCGAATCCATGGCGCATGAATCCCTGCGTGCCCAGCAGCGGCTGGCCGAACGGATCCTCCGCCGGGAAATCCGTGTCGGGATACAGCAGTGTCGGATTATATGCCACGGTCACGCTCAGGTCGCGCACACCGTATGCTGCGTCAAGCGCACGGCTCAGTTTCAGGGGAATGCGCACGAACGATCCCGGCCTCGTGTGCACACTTCCAGAAATCAGCACGGAGCTGCTGTCCCAGCCATGCGCCTCGAGCCGGATCGCGGGATTGTACACGCATGCATTGGTCTCGAACTGCAGATCAGCGGTCGATTCCCCCGGACTGTCGGGAGTGAAGCAGCAGGTGATGTCCGCGCTCCCGTTCGGTGGGATGGTGAGCGGCAGCGTCTCGTCCACGAGGAAATTCTCCGGCAGAGCCGGCAGGACGCGCAGCAGCTCCAGCGGTTTTTCACCTGTATTGATTACGGTGATTTCCCGGCACGACTGATCCCCGACGCGTGTGTCGGGGAAGCGGACGGCGGAGGAGTCCGCAAACGCGAGCTGCGGGGAGACGCTTCGCGCACGCAGGGGGATCTCGATATCCTCGGTGACATCCTCTTTCGCGCGGATCGCTCCCAGTGCTCCCGCCAGCTGTGCGAGATTGCCGGCGCGGCGGAAGACTCCGCCGGTCGCGTTGCACAGCGCTGCAAGTGAATCCGCTTCGGCCGCACCGAGCACGATGCAGTGCAGTATGGCATCCAGATCGAGCGCGTCCTCTTCCAGCGTGCGGAAATCCGTCATGCCGCAGATCGCGGTGTCCGGGTCTCCCGTCGCGGTGAAGACGATGACGCTGCGCGGATTCTGCGTGGATGTCAGTTCCCGGAGCGCCGCCGTGATCGCCGCACCGACGCAGGTGCTGTCACGGACGCCCGGTCGTTCGGAAATGCCCGCGAGCGCCGCCTTGTCATGTGTCAGCGGCTGCAGCAGGACGGTCACTTCCTTCCTCGCGGCGATGACACCGAGGGAATCCCGGATCTCGGGTGTGCGCGCGATATCCGCGATGAGTTGGCCGAGCGCGAGCTGTGTCGCTTCGGCACGCGTGATCTCCCCGTCGAAGGCTGCGCCCATGGATTCACTCATGTCGAGCACCGCCATGGCCGAGCGGGACGCGCGTCCCGGGGGATCCGGGATGAGCACCGTGCCGCTGTCTGCGCCCAGGTATCCGCCCGGACTGTAACGGAGATGAAACGTATCAATCGCGCCCGGCGAGAGCAGACGTGTCGGTGGCGTGTCGCCGAGGAAACGATTGGCGAGAACCACGGGAGCCACCGTCATCTCTTCATCGCCGGCGTTGCGCAGCGTGATCCCGCGCGTGTGCATCGTGGAACAGAGGACGTCACCGAAATCCAGCACCGCGGGCGCGGTCACGAGCACGGGACCAATTGCCGGATGCTCCGCTTCGTAGCCCATCCCGGTCAGGCGGATCGATTCCGAACCGTTTTCACAGGCGTTGTAATGCACGGTCAGGCTTTCGTCGAGGAGATCCTGCCGCACGGGATGGAAGAGCAGGTCGATGACCGCCGAATCCCCGGGCATGATGGTCTCGGGGATATCGAATCCCAGCGCGGCATGCCGCCCGTCAATATCGCGCACATGAAGCGGTGCGGTGCCGGTGTTGTGCAGTCCCACCCGGCGGCGCGCCGTGTCACCGACGAGTGTCGTGGGGAACACACGGTACCGCGGGAAAAACTCCAGCACGGGCGAGACGGCTTCGCCGCGCAGCACCAGCTGCTGCGGCACATTGTATTGCAGGTCGGTGACGATGGCGTCCATGGCGGATTGCAGTTCACCGGTGGTGGTGACACGCGCGTAGCGGCCGCCGGTCTGCTGGGCGATGCTCTGCAGGTCGGATGCATCATCGCCGCTGAATGCGATTGTGTACACCGCGATATTCGCCGATGTCGCGCTGTTGATTACCCCCGCGGCGGAGACCGGACCGCACTGGCCGCGCCCGGCATCCTTGCTGCCGGAGAACACGATCAGCATTTTCCGCATGCTCCTGTTCTGTATCAGCGTGATGGAACGCTGCATGGCATCCCAGGCGCAGGCGTGTTCGCCGGTGGCGGCGGACGGAAGGGCGCTCTTGATGACAGCGCGGTCGTCACTGAAATTTCGCAGCAGGCGGAAATTCGATGTGGTATTGTATCCGTAGACCGCACCCTCGTGTCCGGTCGAACCGGCGTTCATGACCCGGTCGAGAAAGTCGGAGCACGCCGACCGCGCCGCGGCGATGCGGGTGCCGCCGCCGAAATTTTCGGCCATGCCCGTGCTGAGGTCGAACAGGAAGCCCATTGCGGCAGGCACGGGATTGTCGGCGACCATGTCGAGCACCAGACTGTCTCCACGTGGTGCGCGGGTCGGCGTGTAGGTCAGTGTCACCTCCCGCTGTTCGCCCGGACCGAGCGTGAAGGGCGCTTCGAGATTCCCGGCAAATGGCGCGACGACATCGTCAATCGCATGGACGGTCGATGCCGCGTCCCCGGTGTTGCGGATGACGAGCGAGGCGGTGCTCATGCGTCCGCAGGATGCCGTATCGAAGATGACAATGGGAGGAGAGAATTCGAGAATGGGCCCGACGGTCTGTGCCGGTGCTGAGACATGACATGAGAAGATCACCACGAACGCCGCGGCGAACATGAACGCTGTTCGTCTCATCGCATCTCCAGGTAAAGGGCGGTTACAAAAAAGGTGCTCACAGAGCTGCATCCACAGTGTAGTATTTTCCGTTGACAGAGTAAAGGTCTTTGATGTGGGAAATGCAGGGAAACCGTCCGTTTCCGCCACTTGCATTTCAGAGTGGGACGTGCGTTTTTAATGAACGATGAATCACCGGCAACTGCGGCGCGTGCTGCTGCGCGCTGCATACATCATTTCCCTCTCAGCACTGGCTACTCCGCAGTGGACCGCCGCACAGGATTCCCTGACGCAGGTGCTCGGTGCTTCGTATGAGGCGGGCGGACTGCGCCGCACGCTGCTCGGAGCGCACTGGCGGCAGGCCTGGACAACGCCGGTCACGGTGCCGATGGTCGACATTGACAGTGTCGCCGGCGGACTCACACCACTGCGCTCGGGAGCAAAGATCGAGTCGCATGCGCTCTTTCTGCGCAGCGCGGACGGACGCCTTTTCCGATACCGGGTGATTAACCGTGATCCTGCGACAGCGTGGCGTCCCGACATCCGCCGGGCGGTGGTGACACGCACCATGCGCGACCAGATTACCACCATGCTCCCGTTTGCGCCGGTCGTCGCTGCCGCGCTCGATCGCCGCGCCGGACTCGCCGTCCCGCAGCCGATACCCGTCGCACTGCGCGATAATCCCGCACTGCACGCCTGGCCGCGCTTCGTCGATGATGCGGGGATGCTCGAACAGGAACCGCCCGCACCGCTCGTCACTCCCGCAAACGGGACACCGCAGTACGACGGGCCCGATCCGGCCTGGGCCACGACCTACACCGTCCTCACGCTGATTGAAGCGAACGACGAACATCGCGTGGACGTCCGGCAGTACTGCAGGGCGCGGCTCATGGACGTGCTGCTCGGCGACTGGAGCCGTGACGCGGACCAGTGGCTCTGGCATGCACATTATGAGGAGGAGGTGACGGTCTGGGAAGCACTGCCGCGCGGCAGGGAGCAGTCGTTTTCACTCTTCGACGGTCTCATCCCTTCGGTGGTCGAGCTGCTGGTGCGTCCGTTGCAGAGCTATGATACTCCCGAGCCCAATCTGAAATCACTGACATGGACCGCCCGTCATCTCGACAGGCGGCTGCTCGCCGCACTGCCGGCATCCGCTTGGGATACCGTTGCGCGGGATATTCAGGCACGACTCAGCGACACCGCGATCGACAGCGCACTCCTGCTGCTCCCATTCGCGCTGCACCGGTCCGTGATCCCGCCGCTGCGGCGCATGATTCGCCAGCGGCGCGACTGTCTCCCCGAACTGGCCCGCGACTTCTACCGTCTGCTGGCCCGCACCGTTGACGTGTTCGGATCATTGGGCGGTGACAGCATTACGGTGCTGCGCGAAGACGGCGGCGCGGTCGACGTGCGCATCACCGGACGACCCGGGACGCAGCCCTATCACCGGCGGTTTCTGCGCGGTGAGACCGGCGAGCTGCGCATCCATGCCCTCGCCGGGGATGACACCGTCACAGTCTCGGGAGAAACGGACGCAAGTATCGATGTGCGCATCGTTGCCGGGGCGGGCTCTGACGTGCTGATCGATTCATCCCTCGTGCATGGCTGGTTCCTGCGCGTGACGCCGTTCCCGCGCGCGGAGCATGTCACCTGGTTCTATGACGACGATGTGCCCGATACCGTCGTGCTCGGTGCCGGCACGACCTTCGACAGCCGTGAAACGCTGCCCCCCGCATCCCATGCTGACCGCTTCGAACCGCTGGTGGAGGACCGCGGCAGCTCCCTGCGTTTCGATCCCCGCTTTACCTTCAGTTCCGATGACGGCTTCATCGTCGGCGGCGGACCGGTGTTCACCCGCTACGGATTCCGAAAGGATCCCTACGCGTGGCGCATGGCGCTCTCGGCGGCGTATGCGACGACGCTGGGCGATGTGCAGCTGCATTCCGATGTGCTGTACACCTCGAGCATGCCCGGCGTGCTGCTCCATCTCTCCGTCTTTCACAGTGAAATGTCGCAGTCGCGCTTCTATGGCTTCGGGAACGAGTCCGCAAGAGACGAAACGCTCGAGGACATGGATTTCTACCTCCTTCGCCAGGAGATCGTGGACATCCGACCCGCCCTGCGCTTCTCGCCGTCTTCCACGCTCTCGTTCGAAATGGGGGCGGCATACCGTTATTCAGAAGTATCTGCGGATGCGAACAGCCTCCTGCGAAATGAGCAGCCCTACGGCACGGGCGTGTTCAAATACGGAGAGATTTTCGGAGATATCATCTGGGATCGCCGCGACAATGCGCGCGTCCCCATGCGCGGAAGCTACGCGCGACTGTCCGGGATGTACTTCCCGGTCATGCTGACAAACCGGCATCATTTTGCCGACGGCACGCTCGACCTACGCGCCTATTTGCCGTTCAGCGAACGGATCACGCTGGCGCTGCACGGCATGGGGCGCAAGATCTGGGGGCGCTACCCCTTCTTCCACGCCGCCTATCTCGGAGGTAAATATGCGCTTCGCGGATTCACGCGCGAGCGTTTCGCCGGTGACGCGGCGATGTTCGGCAGCGCCGAGCTGCGCGTCTCCTGTGGACGCATGCTGCTGTTCCTGCCGGGGGAATGGGGATGCACGGCATTTGCGGATGCCGGACGCGTTTTCACGGCGGGGGAGGAATCACAGCGTGTGCATGCGGGCTTCGGGGGAGGACTGTGGATCGCCGCCATCAGCCGGCGTCTCGCCCTCAGTGTGCAGGCCGCGCATTCGCGCGAACGCCTCGCATTCTACGTCAGTACCGGATTTACATTCTGAGCGCTGCATCGGCGAGCGCTGCATCGGTGAGCGCTGCATCGGCGAGCGCTGCATCCGCATTGTGACGTTCGCAATGATGCATCCCTGCAGGGATCTCCTCAGCGGAGCACCTCTGCCAAGGCATCCGCGCCGGAGTGGCCGCTGTTCCGCCTCGGGGAAATGCACTATATTGCCTGCGTTCCGGTGATTCGCTCTTCCACCCGTACTCGTGGGCGGTTTGCTGTTTTGACCTGTGTTCACGATAATGTGGTAGGAAATTATTTATCTATCGTGCATGCTCAGATGTCCGTCCTCTCCCGGCATATGAACCTGTTCGCCATGATCTGTGTCCTGGCGGTGCTCCTGTCGGAATCGACGGCGGCGCAGCTGCTGGTCGCGGAAAAGGCGCCGATGCGCTATGCGGGACGTCTGCTGTCGCTGTATGCAGGCGGCGGAGCGGCCACCTATTTCGGGGAGTTCGAGGGTGGATACGACGGCGCGCACGCGATGCTGGCGCTCGGTTATTCGGTGTTTCCCGAGCTGACACTCGCCTTTACCGCCGATCTTGGGAGCCTGCCGCTCGAGCGCAGCGCCGACGGACGCAATCGCACGATCTACGACTTCCAGTTCCCCGGCGACGGCGATGGCGTCTTCGCACGCAGTATCTCCTATACGGCCTTCGACCTCTCCGCGCAGCTCAACCTCATGCCGCGTTCCTTCACGAATGTTTTCCTGACCGCCGGCGCCGGGGTGACGCTGTATCAGGCGGACGATTTCGATGACGGACGCCTGCGGCCCACGGCCGACTTCCCCGCTGCGATTGCCGTGCCGGTAGGGGCGGGAGCAGAACTGTTCCTCCTGCGCAACCTGTCGCTGACGCTGATGCTGCGGAATACCTTTTTATTCAACGGGGATTTCGATGCGTACGATCCCGAAGAACTCGCGCGCGAGTACAACCGCGTTCGCAATAAAAGTATCGACATCCCATCGGCAGGAGGTGACAGCTACCTTTCGATGACAATCGGCGTGCGGTATTATCTTTTCGAAAGCAAGGACTACGACGGTGACCTGCTCGCCAACACCGAGGAATCGGAGCTGGGCACCAGTCCGTATGACGTCGACACCGATGTAGACGGACTGACGGATTACGAGGAGGTGCGCGTGTATACGACCAGTCCACTGCGGCCGGACACCGATGATGACGGACTCGGCGACTACTTCGAGATCACGAAATACGGTACTGATCCCGTGAAAGCCGACACCGATGAAGACCGCCTCTCCGACAAAGACGAAGTCATGGTGTACAACACCGATCCGCGCAATCCCGACACTGACGAGGACGTTCTCAGCGACTATGAGGAAGTCATCCTGTACAACACCGATCCGCGCAATCCCGATACCGATTACGATGGACTCGACGATTTTGCCGAGACCAAAGTGCATGACACCGATCCGCTGCGGCCAGACACCGACGACGACGGTATTTTTGATTTCAACGAAGTCGTGACATATGCGACGAACCCACGCAGTGAAGACACGGACACCGATGAACTGCTCGACTACGACGAGATCGCCTATTACGGCACCAATCCACTGAATCCCGACACCGACGGTGACGGACTGGGCGATGCGGAGGAAGTGTTTTCCTCGCGCACCGATCCCCTTGCCAATGAAGATCGGAGTGAGGAAGAAGCCCCCGTGTCGCCGCGCCGTTCACAGCCCTATTATGCGGAGCTGATCGAAACGCGTCCCCTGCCGGGGGGAGGTGTTTCCTATCTCATCGCGCCGGTGGTCTCGCGCCGTCTGCAGCAGCTGCCGCGCGCGCCGAAAAATCTCGACAGCCTGGTCGCCGCCCTGCCGGCCTATGACAGCAGTTTTGTGCGGCGTCCGGGCGAGAGCAGCGCCGAGGCATATGCGCGCTTTCACCGCCGCAGCGTTCGGCATGTCGAACCGCAGCCGCCGGGCGGAGGCACGCGCATGCCCCTGCGTCTGGATTCCCTGCAGCTGCGACAGGGCGACATGCTGACCTTCTGCAATATCACCTTCGAATTCGACCGCGACGAAGTGCGCGAGGAATACATCCCAATTCTGCGCGAGTCGGTGCAGCTGTTCCGCAGCCATCCGCAGATGATCGTCGAGATACGGGGACACACCGACTCGGACGGTGAGGAGGAATACAACCAGAATCTCTCCGAGCGCCGCGCTTCGTCCGTGAAGGAATTCCTCGTTTCCGAAGGCGTGGACCCCGACCGTCTGCGTGTGGTCGGCTTCGGTGAGCATCAGCCCATTGCCGACACGGAGACCGAAGAGGGAAGGGCGCGCAACCGCCGCGTGGAGTTCTACGTTGTCGAACTGCAGTCCGCCAATCGGCATCTGCGCTGACCCGCGATCTGGCATGCCCCGATACCGAATCTCCATAGCGTGTATCCTGCTGATTCTTCTGTCCTCCGCCACCGAGCTGGCGTCGCAGGTGACCGTCCCACCAATGCGGCGGCCCACCGGCGGATGGCCCGGTCGTCCCCGCTTTGCGGATGGTAAGCTGCGCCTTTCGCTGCATGCCGGCGGCAGCAAGTATTTCGGGGAGTTCACCGACGAGAGCGTGGGTCCGGTCGCCGGTCTGCGCCTGCAATATGCAGTGCTCCCGTATCTCGACCTTGGCGTCGGCGGAGAAGCGACGCGCCTGCTGTACACGCGGCGTCACCGCCGCAACATGGGCGGCACGTATGAATATCAGTTCGGTGATGTCAATCTCGTCGACCGCTCGACGGATATCGCTGTCGCGGAGGCCTGGCTGCGCCTGAATCTTTTCCCCGCCCACGCATTCAACGCATGGGTGCTCGCCGGCGCGGGGATCGGTATCTTTCGTCCGGAAGACTACCGCAGCGGCGACGCCGCGCATCCGGGCGCGGCGACGCTGCAGGCGTTATCGATTCCCCTCGGCGCCGGTATCGAATGGTTCATCACCCGCAGGATGTCACTGCAGCTCGGGGTGGTGGGGCACCTTGTGATGAGCGGAGAACTCGACGCATTCGATTCCGGCTATCTTGTCGAGGAACTGCACCGCAGTCAGGGACTGCCGTCGAATCCGGGCCGGGAGAAAACGGCCAACGACACCTGGCTCAGTGTTTCGCTCGGTGTCTCGTGGTACCTGTTCGAGGATACCGACATTGACGGGGATTCATTCGCGAATGATGCCGAGCGCGAGGCCGGCACGAATCCCTACGATCCCGACACTGACGGTGACGGACTGACGGACTTCGAGGAAGTCCGCGTTCACCTCACCGATCCGCTGCTGCGTGATACTGATGAGGATGTGCTCAGCGACTTCGTGGAGGTCTCGCGCTACCGCACCGATCCGCTGCAGGCTGACAGCGACGGCGACGGGCTCAGTGACCGTGAGGAGTTGCTCGATTACCAGACCGATCCGCTTGCAAAGGACACCGAGGGTGACGGTCTCATCGACGCCGAAGAGAAACGCATGGGTAGCAATCCCAAAAAAGTAGACACCGACGGCGACGGACTGTACGACGGCGAGGAGGTCACCGTGCACGGGACCAATCCCGTGCTGCCGGATTCCGACGGTGAGGGCATCAGCGATTACGACGAGGTGAAACTGCACGGCACCGATCCCACCGCCGCCGACACCGACGGCGACGGCCTGACCGACTACGAGGAAATCCGTCTTTTCCGCACCGACGCGCTGAAGCCTGACACCGACGGCGACGGGGTGAGCGATTACGACGAACTGCGTCGTCACGGCACCGATCCGCTCACGGCGGCACGCGGCCACAACATGCAACCATCATCCGGGGATTGATATGCGAACGTTCGCGGCACTGTTCTTTCTGCTGCCTGTCATGCTTTGCCTGTCGCCGTCGTCGGCGCATGCGCAGGAGCGCAGCGAAGTGGAGCGGCTCGAAACGCTGCTTCGCAGCCGCGAGGCGCGGGCGGTGCGTGACAGTGTGACTGTGCGCGTGATGCTCGATCTCGCGCAGGAATACCGCAAGGGCGATCCCGACAGCGCGCTTGATCTCGCGCGGCGTGCGGAAACCATGGCGCGCGACATCGGCGACAATGCCGGCCTCGCGATGGCATTCACCAGCACGGGCATCACGCACGCGCAGCAGGGATCCTGGGTGCGTGCATTGAACTTCTTCCTGAAATCCCTTAAGCTGAAAGAGGAACTCGGCGACGAACGGGGGATGGCAGCGCTGCTGTCCAACATCGGTATCGTGCACGGCCGGCTGGGTGACCAGGACCGTGCGCTGCGATACCATCAGCGCGCGGTGAAGTATTTCGAACGCGCCGACGACCGCCAGGGACTGGCATACTCGTACAATAATATCGGTGTCATCTCGATGGACAGGGGGGACTACGACGAGGCCATCCGGAATTTTACGTCATCGCTCGAACTGAAAAAGGAGCTTCGTGATCGTCCTGGCATCGCGAGTACGTATCTCAACCTGGGTATTACCTTCTATCTTCTCCAATCGTTTTCACGTGCGCTGGAGAACCTGCAGTACTCGGCGAAGCTCTACAGTTCGCTCGGCGACAAGCACGGCATGGCTGAGGTGCTGCAGCGCATCGGCATGATTCACCTGCGGCGGAAGGAGAACGACAGGGCCTTCGATGCGGCGACGAAGGCGTTGCAGCTGGCCCGCGACATCAATTCCCGCGCCGTCGAGCGCAACGTCCTGCGACTGCTGAGCGACATTACCGGCGCAATGGGGAAGCCGGCGGCCGCGCTGGAGTATCACCGTGCATACACGGCATTGAAGGATTCGCTGTTCAACGAAGAGAGTGCGAAGCGCATCAGCGAGATGACGGCGAATTACGAATACGCGCAGCGCGAGAAAAGCGAGCGGGAGAACGAACTGCTCAGGCAGGAGCAGCGCATCAGGGAAATGGAACTGGAGCGCCGCGCCGCGATGCTGCGAGAGCAGGAGAGCGACATCGAGCTGCTCAACCGCAATCGCAGGATCAGCGAGCTGCAGCTCAAGGAACAGGAGGCCATCATGCGCGCCCAGCGGCTGGAGGCGGCGGAGCAGGAGGGTGAGATCCGGCTGCTCAACAAGAACCGTGAGCTGCTCGAGCGCGAGCGCGCGCTCAAGGAAACCGAACTCGAGCGGCAGGCCTGGCTGCGCAACACCTTCATCCTCAGCTCCGTGCTGCTGGTGGTGATTCTCGGTCTCGTGGCGAACCGCTACCGGCTGAAGAAGCGCAGCGCGGAGATATTCCAGCAGAAATCCGAGGAGCTGGAGCAGGCGAACAGCGAAATCCGCAAGCACGAGGCGATGCTCGAGGAGCAGGCGCAGGAGATCGAACGCACCAACCGCGAGCTGACGCGGCAGAACGACCTGCTCGAGAAGCTCAACAACGAGAAAAACGAACTGCTCGGCATCGTGTCGCATGACCTGCGCAATCCCATCGGCGGCATCCGCATGCTCGCGGAATCGATTACCGAAGAGGGACGCAGCACGGAGTACATGCAGCGCAAGGCCGTGATGGTGTATGAGACCGCCGACGAGCTGCTCGAACTGGTGCGCAATCTGCTCGACATCAACCGTCTCGAATCCGGACGCATGCAGCTTGATTCCGAGCCCGTGCCGGTGCCGCCGATTCTCGGGCGCGTCATCGAGGATCACCGCCGCTGGGCGGAAAAGAAAGATATTCGTGTGCATGTGGAGGGGGATGGAGGCGCGCCACCGGTGCTCGGCGACGACGCGGCGGTCAAGCAGATCCTCGACAACCTGCTGTCCAATGCCATCAAGTATTCACCGCAGGGGAAGGACGTGCACGTCGTGCTGAACGGCGGTGACGGACAGGTGCGCATGGAAGTGCGCGACGAGGGACCCGGTCTTACCGAGGAAGACCGCGAGCGCCTCTTCCAGAAATTCGCGAAGCTGTCGGCGCGTCCCAGCGGTGGCGAATACTCCACCGGACTCGGCCTTTTCATCGTCAAAAAGCTTGTCGATACCATGCACGGGGACATCCGCTGCGAGAGCGTCCCCGGCGAGGGTGCCAGCTTCATCGTCGACCTCCCCGCCGCCCCGGCATCCTGAAGGCCTCCCGCCGTCGCCCTGAGCCGCCCCGCCGTCACCCTGAGCCTGTCGAAGGGTGGCATCTTTTCCCTGAATCCTTTCGTTTCCCCCTGCATCCTATCTTCAGAACGACGATGAACGTGAATCTGGAAAACAAATAAAGGATACTTCAACGCATGGAACATCTGACCAAGCAGACCTTTCTGGAGAAGGTTTTCGACTACGAGAACAATAAGGAGTGGGATTTCTCCGGCGAACGGCCCGCGATCATAGATTTCTACGCTGACTGGTGTGCGCCCTGCAAGATGGTGGCGCCGATCCTCGAGGAGCTTGCCGAGGAGTACAAGGGAAAGATCGACATCTACAAGGTCGACACCGAGGCCGAGCAGGAGCTCGCCGCCGTCTTTGGCATCCGCAGCATTCCGTCGATCCTCTTCATCCCGAAGAACGATCGCCCGCAGATGGCCGCCGGCGCCCTTCCGAAGGAGTCCTTCGTGCAGGCCATCAACGAAATTCTTCTCAGCGAGACCCCCGTCTCCAACAATTAAGAAATTATTCATTCTTCCTCTCCCTGTAAGATTGAATAGTGGTGGCAGGAATCCCGGGCCGATCGGTCCGGGATTTCTGTTTGTGGGAGCACGTGTAGGGGCGAGATTCATCTCGCCCTACTTGACATTATCCCCCTGCTCAGCTACAATACAGTTGTACTTCAATTCATGACATTTACTGCCAGATGATAGATTCGGCCTGATTCATTCACCGCAGGCACGGAGGTGTGTCATGAAAGAACTGCAGTTTCCCCAGTGCATGGATTTTTTCACCGAGCTGCTGCGGCTGCTTACCACGCATCGGCACTACGAACGGATTTTCCATTTCGTGGTTGACCGCCTGGCGCGGCTGTATCAGTGCCGCGCCTGCGCGATCGTGCTGATCGACCGCGAGACGGAGTATCTCCGCGTCGAGAACTGTCACGGTATCTCGCGCACGTTCTGCAAGGAGTTCCGACGGCAGATGGCCACGGGTCCGGTCGGCGAACTGCTGTGGACGGGACGTCCGATCCTGATCTCCGACGCATCACTCGTACCGGAAATTGCAGAAAGCGTGGCGCTCGAACAGCCGTTCGCATCCTGCTGCTGCGTGCAGATCGCGGTGCATCATCAGACGCTCGGGTACCTGTACCTCGACAGCGAGCGCGTCGATACGTTCGTCGAGGAGGATCTCGCCGTCATCGAGGCCTTTGCGCGCATTGCGGGACTGGCATATTATCAGAACCGACTCTACGAAGATAACCTCCGCCTCGATCGGGTGGATCACGAAACGGAGCTGCAGCGCTATTCCTTCTTTTCGGAAAGCCTGCAGCAGAATCTGGCGCGCGCCCGGAGTTCGAAAGAATCGCTCGGCATCGTGATGATGGATATCGACAATTTCAAACGTATCGCGAATACCTACGGGGGGAATGCGCGGCAGTCCTTCCTGCGCGAATTTGGCGGACTGATCACCCGGCACCTGCGTCCCTACGACACCGCCTGCCGCTACGGTCCCGACGAGATCATCATCATGCTCCCGAATACCGGCGACGCCGAGACGCTCGCGTTCGCCGACCGCCTCTGCGGCGCAATCCGTGAGCACACCTTCACCGAGCACGATATGACCACGACGGTCAGCTGCGGAGTAACGGTGTTTCCCGATGACGCCGATGATGTGGAGGACATGATCCGCCTCGCGAAACGATCCGTGTTCGAGGCCCAGCGCGCGGGACGCAACAAAATTTTCCGCAATGAAAAAGAAGCCGGTCAGCCGGCGTGAGCGTGTGGTGGAAGGACACCCGCTGACACCCTGTCGAAAGGCGCTAACCACACGCGTGAGCGTGTGGTTTCGCGGGTATGCGCTCCCAGTCTGGCAATTATACCCGGGTAAAATAGGGTTTATACCCGGGTAAAATAGGGTTTATACCCGGGTAAAATTAACATTTCCCGTATCCCCCGGCCGAGCCGTTGGCTCGGCCCTGCCATCCAGCATTCTGTAACGTTGGTCGATACCCGACACCGATCCTCGCGCTCCTCCCGATCCTCGCGCTCCTCCCGATCCTCGCGCTCCTCCCGATCCTCACGCTCCTCCCGATCCTCACGCTCCTCCCGATCCTCACGTTCCCCTCCGGGAACTCTCTCCACCTCCACGCATGTTATCACATTAGTTCAAACTTGAAGAACTCAGCGTTTATCCATTATTCACATACAAGGAGTACTTTTCATGAAGCGCTATCTGCTGATTCCCGTTCTTGCGTTCGCATTCACGCTCACCGCGTCCGCACAGACAACCTGGTCGTTCGACCAGTCGCATACCGATATCGGTTTTGAGGTGACGCACCTGGTGATCACCGATGTCGAAGGATCCTTCAAGGATTATGAAGGCACGGTCTCAACGAAGGGTGACGGCTTCGAGAACGCCGACATCGCATTTACCATCGATATCAACAGCATCGACACCGAGAATGAAAAACGCGACGCGCATCTGAAGTCCGACGATTTCTTCAATGCGGAGAAGCATCCGAAGATGACGTTCAAGAGCACGTCGATGAAGAAGACCGGTGAGAATACCTACAAGCTCAAGGGCAACCTGACCATCCGCGGCACAACGAAGCCGATCGAGCTGGATGTCACGCACAACGGCACGGTCAAGGATCCCTGGGGCAATACCAAGGCCGGGTTCCGGATTTCGGGCGAACTCAACCGCTTCGACTACGGACTGAAATGGAACAAGATGACCGAACTCGGCGGCGCCGTGGTCGGCAAGGAAGTGCGCCTCGACATCGACGTGCAGCTGATGAAGCAGGCCTGATGCGCCTGGAAGACGAAATACGGCAATCCGTATTTGCCGATGAGTATCACAAGCTGGTCGTGAATATCCTGTATACGCACGGCTGGCTTGTGACTCTTCTTTCCTCCGAGCTGAAACTGCACGATCTGACCATCGCGCAGTTCAATATCCTCCGCATCCTGCGCGGACAGCACCCAGCACCCGCCACCGTCACGATGCTGCGCGAGCGCATGCTCGACAAGATGTCCGACGCTTCGCGGCTGGTGGAACGGCTGCGCGCGAAAGGACTCGCCGAACGCGCGACCGATCCCGAAGATCGACGCCGCGTGGCGGTGCGCATCACCGACGAAGGACTCGCCGTGCTCGAGCACATCGGGAATTTCGAGGATGTGATGGATGAGGTGATCGCGAGGCTGCCGGAGGAGCAGGCGCGGCAGGTCAATGCTGCGCTGGATGCCATGCGGGGATAGAACTTATTCGCAGCAGGGAGGTGTGGTGCCGGACTGCAGCTCCACCTGCGCCTCTTTCGGTGCCATGCTGCCTTTCTTTTTCATCATCTCCATGTCGGGACTGATGAATGGAATCCCGAGCGAGAGTCCACGCAGAATGAAGAGCACACCGAGTATGAATATCCCAACCGGAATCAGGCGCGTGATCTTGCGCCGCATCTCACCCGTAATCATCCCTCCCGCATACGAGGCCGCAAACATCAGCGGCAGTGTCCCCAGTCCGAACAGAAACATATAGGCCGCGCCGCCGAGCGCGCTGCCCATGGCGATCGAGCCCGCCAGCGCCATGTATACCAGCCCGCAGGGCAGGAAACCGTTAAGCAGTCCGATGGTGAACAGCGAGGACTGCGAGCTGCTGTTGAGCAATCGTCCGAGGCGTTTTTTGAGACGGTCAAGCGTTTTATCGAAGAGCTTCGAGGGCAGCACCTTCTTCGCCGCGCCCGCCGGGATGAGCACGTACAGTATCATCAACACGCCCGCCGCGATGCCCAGCCATTGCTGGAATCCCGCAAGGGCGATGCTCTGTCCGATGAATCCAATCACCAGTCCCATGAAGGCATAGGTGACGGCGCGTCCGAGGTTGTAGAGTACGCGGCTGAAGAAAAATGACCACCGCTCCGAGACGCTGCCCGGAAGTACGAGTACGATGGGACCACACATGCCGAGGCAGTGCACGCTTCCCACAAGTCCGATGACAAATGCTGACCAGATCATACGATACTCACTCGCCGTCACCCTGAGCCTGTTGAAGGGTGGCGAAATTTTTTCCGACACCGGATCCGCCATGCTGCGACAGGCTCAGCATGACGGGGCAGCAGTCATTGTTGCAGATACACCCGTCGCTCGAGATAATACTCTTCGCCACCCTCGTTCCAGCGCAGCTTCACGATCCACTGTCCCGCCCGCATGCCGCTGACGGAAATGTGCTGCTCGCCCTCGTCGTTGAGCCGCAGCTCGTGCTCGGTGTCATGTGCGGCGTCGTCGATGCGGAAAAACGTCACATCACCGCCGATGCCGTCATAGCGTTCGCGCTCGGGGAAACGGATGGTGCAGCTTTTCGCCTTCCGGTCGACGGAAATTTCGGGCTTCGCATCGAGCTGCTCGGTGCGCTTCCGTGAATCGATTTCCTCCTGATAGCCCTGGTCCTTCTCGTAATAGTCCTCCTGCACCAGGTGATATTCCTCCTGGCTGACGATGATGGTCAGACCGATCGAGACGATCAGGAACACCACGATGACGATGGAGATGCCGAGCGCCCAGGGATGTATTTTTCGAGCCATTACAGCGCCTTTCTATTGTGCCGGACCCATGAAACCCGTGTCCACCTCCTCGAGGAGGCGGCCGTCGGAGAACACGCCGATAGTGATCGGCGTCTTGACACCGCTCAGCGCCGACTCCGGCAGTTCGATGAAAAATGCGGTCTCCGCGAGACTGGTCGGCTCGGCGACCACGTCGCTGCTGCCGACGATGCTGATCTCGCCCTCGTGGCTGAGAAGGCGCAATTCGATGGGCAGCGACTCGCGGGTCTTGTTGACGACCCTGATCGTGAAGAGATTGCGCACGTCGCCGTCGTCCTGCATCTGGTACAGCGTGCCCGGGGCGCGCAGAATCGTGGTCTCCACGTCGGCGCGCGCGATGAAAAGGAAGACCAGGACGCCCACGATCAGTGTCAGAACGGCGGTGTAGCCGATGACGCGCGGCGTAAGGATGCGTGTGTCGCCCTCCGCGATGGCGTTGTGCGACGCGTAGCGGATCAGTCCGCGCGGATATCCCACCTTGTCCATGACGATGTTGCAGGCGTCAATGCAGGCCGTGCAGTTGACGCATTCGAGCTGTGTGCCATTGCGGATGTCGATGCCGGTCGGACACACGACCACGCACTGATGGCAGTCCACGCAATGTCCCGCATCGTCGCGCGGTTCGTTGCGCCGGAATTTCCTCCGCGGCTCGCCGCGCTCGAAGTCGTAGGAGATGACCACGGAATTGTCGTCGAGCAGTACCGACTGAAGGCGGCCGTAGGGACAGACGAGCACGCAGACCTGCTCGCGGAACCATGAAAACACAAAAAAGAACGCGCCCGAAAACAGGAGGATCGCGATGAAGCCGCTTATGTGCTGCGACGGCGGCTCCACGACGATTTTCAGCAGCTCATCCATCCCGATGATGTAAGAGAGGAAGAGATTGCTGATCAGGAAAGCCAGTCCGAAGAAAATGCCCTGCTTGAGGGTTTTCTTGAAGATCTTTTCCGCGTTCCACGGCTGGGATTTCAGCGCGCGCTGTCGGTTCGCGTCACCCTCGATCAGGTACTCGATCTTGCGGAAGACCATTTCCATGAAGATGGTCTGGGGACAGATCCACCCGCAGAAGATACGTCCGTACACGGCGGTGAACAGAAAAATGAATACCACCGTCGCGATCATGATGAGTACGAAAAGATGGAAATCCTGGGGCCAGAACGTCACGCCGAAGAGCACGAACTTTCGCTCGAGGATGTTGAACAGCAGCAGCTGCTCGCCGTTGATGCGGATGAAGGGTGCGAGGAAAAGAAACGCGAGCAGCACCCAGCTCACGTAGGTGCGCCAGCGGTAGAAATTCCCCGAGGGCTTCTTGGGATAAATCCAGTTGCGTTTTCCCTCTTCGTCGACCGTCGCGATGCGGTCCCGGAACGTTACTTCCTCCAGGAAATCCTGGGCATCCGGTTCGTTCTGCATGTGCGTCGTTACCTTTCAGCTCTATTCCGAAACTTTGTCACCCTCGGGTGCCTTGGGATTCGGGGGATTGCTGCCCTGCAGCTCCACGAGTACGAAGCTGGCCATGGCGTTGATCTCGTCGGGACTCAGCGTCTTCTCCCAGGCGATCATCCCCTTGGCGGGGATGCCTTTCTGGATGACGCGCACGACGTTGGCGATCTTTGCCCCGTGCAGCCAGTATTCGTCGGTCAGGTTGGGTCCGATGCCGCCCTGCCCGGCGTCGCCGTGACAGGTCGCGCAATGCTGTCCGAACAGGTCTTTCGCACCGGCAAGGATGGCCGCGTCGGTGATGGGTTCGGAAATCGTGGCGGCTTCGGCTTCCGCGGCCGCGACGCCCGCCGGCAGTCTGCCGCCCTGCGCGGTGTAAGCCTCGAAAATTGCGGGGAAGTCCTCCTGCAGGCGCGCGAGCTGCGCGGCATCGGCGTTGCGCATGGCCTCGAGCATGTTCTGTTCGAATCGCTCGTACGCTTCGGCGTTCGCCTGCGCCCGGTCAAAGGGGGTACGCTGCTCGGATGCGGCATACACCGGCGCCCGGTACGCATCGAATACCGCGCCTTCCTGATCCTGCGGGGAGGGCACGTAGTCGGGATCTATGTCCTTCAGATAACTCACCTTCTGCAGGTCGCCCACGCTGAAGACGTGGAAGTACAGCAGGTAGATGACCGCGAATACGATGGTCAGGTAGAAGAGGTTCTTCCACCATCCCGGCAGCTGGTTGTCGTATTCCTGGATGCCGTCAAAATCGTGATTGAGCAGTTCATCCCGGGGTTCGTTCTTCGCCATGACTATTCCTTTGTATCGACGTCGTGATCGTTTTCAGTGTCGTCACGCTCGGTGCCGTCATCGAGCGGCAGCTGCTCCATTTCCTCAGTATAGGATTTTTTCAGCACGAGCGCACGGATAATAATCGCCACAAAGGCGATGAAGAACAGCACCGTCGTGGCGATGCCGAGGACTTCATAGGATGAAAAATCAACGAGCTTCTTGAACACGTATGCGCTCCGTCAGTCCGCTCGAATGTCGGTGCCGAGCCGCTGCAGGTACGCGGTCAGCGCAATGATTTCCTTGTTCCACGCCGTCCGGATGCCGGCGGCGTCGAGCCCCTGCGCGATGCCTTCGGCCTGTTTCCGCAGATCGGCACGGGCCTGCTGTTCGTAGCCCTCCGGATAGGGGACGCCGATGCTGCGCAGGGCGCTGATTTTCGCCTCGATGTTGCTGTAATCGAGGTCGTTCTCGATATGCCACGGATAGGGCGGCATGATCGATCCCGGCGACATGGAGGTCGGATCGTACATGTGATTGTAATGCCAGGCATCGGGATACTTGCGTCCCACACGCCAGAGGTCGGGCCCCGTGCGCTTCGATCCCCACAGGAAGGGGTGATCGTACACGTATTCCCCGGCCTTCGAATACGTGCCGTAGCGCTCGGTCTCGTTGCGGAAGGGACGGATGAGCTGCGAGTGACAGCCCACGCAGCCCTCACGGATGTAAATGTCGCGTCCCTCCAGTTCCAGCGGTGTGTATGGCTTGACGCTCGCGATCGTGGGGATGTTCGACTCCACCACGAACATCGGCAGGTTACCGATGGCCGATCCGATGAGAATGGCCACGACGGCGAGGATGGTGAAGCGGATCGGACGGCTCTCCAGCCAGCGATGGCCCCAGTATGTCTTGTCGTCGTGCTCGATCTGTGCGCGGAGCGGCGGCGCCTCGGCCTCTTCATCGGCCATGAAGGATCCGGCGCGCGCGGTTTTGAAGAGGTTGTATATCATCATGACCGCGCCGATGATGTACAGCGTGCCGCCGATGGCGCGCATGATGTGCATCGGGATGAGCTGCAGCACGGTTTCGAGGAAGTTCGGATACTGAAGAAGACCGTCGGGGGTGAACTGCTTCCACATGAGTCCCTGCGTAATCCCGCTCCAGTACATCGGGATGACGTAGAACAGGATGCCCAGCGTGCCGATCCAGAAATGCCAGTTGGCGAGCTTGATCGAGTACAGCTTTGTCTTCCACAGCCGCGGCACCACCCAGTAGATCATGCCGAAGGTCAGGAAGCCGTTCCATCCCAGTGCGCCCACGTGCACGTGCGCGATGGTCCAGTCGGTGAAATGCGACAGTGCGTTGACACCCTTGATCGACAGCATCGGTCCCTCGAACGTCGCCATGCCGTATGCGGTAATGGCCACGACGAGGAATTTCAGCACGGGATCCTTGCGCACGGTGTCCCACGCGCCGCGCAGCGTCAGCAGGCCGTTGAGCATGCCGCCCCAGCTGGGCGCGATGAGCATGATGGAGAACACGGTGCCCAGCGACTGCGCCCACTCGGGTGTTGCAGAGTACAGCAGGTGATGGGGACCGGCCCAGATGTAAATGAAAATCAGTGCCCAGAAGTGGATGATGGACAGCTTGTAGGAGTAAATCGGACGATTGGCCGCTTTCGGTACGAAGTAGTACATCAGCCCGAGATACGGCGTCGTCAGGAAGAAGGCCACCGCGTTGTGCCCGTACCACCACTGTACCAGCGCATCCTGCACGCCGGCGTACAGCGAGTAGCTTTTCATGAATGTCACCGGGATTTCAAAGGAATTGACGATGTGCAGCACCGCCACGGTGACAAAGGTGGATATGTAGAACCAGATGGCCACGTACATGTGACGCTCACGCCGTCGCAGGATGGTGCCGATCATGTTCCATCCCCAGACAACCCAGATGACGGCGATCGCGATGTCGATCGGCCACTCGAGTTCGGCGTATTCCTTCGAGGTAGTGAAGCCGGCGAAGAGCGTGATCGCGGCGGCGACGATGATCAGCTGCCATCCCCAGAAGTGGATGCGCGAGAGCAGGTCGCTGTAATTGCGCGTCTTCAGCAGGCGCTGGATGGAATAATAGTACCCGAGGAAAATGCCGTTGCCGACAAAGGCGAAAATGACCGCGTTCGTGTGTACCGGACGCAGACGGCCGAAGGTGGTGGCCGCACTGAAATTCACCCAGGGGAAGGGCAGCTCCAGCGCCGCGGTGAGTCCGGCGATAAAACCGATGATCCCCCAGAACACCGTCGCGAAAAAGAACAGACGGACGATCTGGTTGTCATACCGGAATTTTTCAACTTCCATTCGAGCGATCTCCTGTATTCGTTCGTTCGTTTGAATCCTTGTCTCCATCCTCTTCATGCGGCTCACTGCCGTTCGCCTCGCGTGGCTTCGTTCCGTCGTCGAAGAGCATGCGCACCGAGGGCGTGTACTTGTCGTCGAACTGTCCGGTGCGCACCGCCCAGAGGTAGAGCCCGAGGAAGGTCAATGCGACCAGCAGGCTGAAGCCGATGAGCACGAACATGATGTACATGTTACATCAGCCCTTTCCGCCGCGCCATCAGTCGCGTGGCGATCGTGGTGAAGGCGACGACCGACACCGAGCTGACGGGCATGAGCACGGCCGATACCAGCGGCGAGAGCATCCCCGCCACGGCGAACGAAAGCCCGATGACGTTGTACGCAAATGAAATGCCGAAGCTCACTTTCACGATGGCGACGCTGGTGCGCGCGAAGCGCAGCAGGCGGTCGAACAGCGGAAACCGGTCGGCAGAGAGAATGCCGTCACAGGCCGGCGAAAACGTGTTGATGTTCTCCGAAATGGAGATGCCGACATCGGCGGCTTTCAGGGCGCCGGCGTCGTTGAGCCCGTCGCCGACCATCATCACATGACGGTCCTCTGCGCGCAGCTCCTGCACGTACGCGAGCTTGTCTTCCGGCGTCTGATTGAAATGCATGGGCACGTCGTCGCCGAACACCGTGCGCAGCCGCGCCTCTTCGCGCGAGCTGTCGCCGGAGAGAATGACGAGCCGGTAATGCGGCTTCAGCGACGTGACGAGTTCCGTGAGTCCCTCGCGGTACAGGTTGGGCACGGTGAAGTGTCCGCGCGGTGCGCCGTCCAGCGCGACGTAGACCGCCGTCGTGCCGGCGTCCACCACGGCCGCATCCTCCCGCCATGCCCACTCGACCGAACCGATCGTGACACGCCGTCCGTCGACGACGCCCTCGATGCCTTTCCCCGGCACCTCACGGTAGTCGTCGACCGCATGCGTTACGTCGCCGGTCAGCGAAGCGAACACCTGGCGGCTGAGTGTGTGCGTGCTCTGCCGCAGCAGCGACTTGACCGCCGCGCGTTCCTCCTCGCCGAGCGCCGGTCCGTGCCAGCGCACATGCGCCGTGCGGGTCTGCGTGAGCGTGCCGGTCTTGTCGAAGACGATGGTGTCGATACGCGAAAGCGCCTCGACGGTCTCGGTGTTCTTGATGTAAAAATCGCGGTTGCCGTAGATGCGCTGCGCCGAACCGAGCGCGAAGGGTGACGACAGCGCGAGCGCGCATGGACAGGCGACGATAAGCACCGCGGTGAACACGGTCGTGGCAACCGACACGTCGACGGTCAGCCAGAACGCGGACGCGCCGAAGGCGATCAGCAGCACGACGGCGGTGAAGTGCTTGCTGATGCGGTCGACCAGCGCCGTGAGATAGCCCGCCGAGGGCTTGGTGAAAATGTCGTTGTTCCACAGCCGGGTCAGGTAGCTCTGCTCGATCTCCTTGACGACTTCGAGCTCGACGGCCTGGCCGACCTGGCGTCCACCCGCGTGGATGCGATCACCGCTTTTCTTTGCGATCAGGTCGGCCTCGCCGGTGACGAAGCTGTAATCGATGTTGGCCTCGCCGCGCAGCAGCACGGCGTCGGCCGGCACCAGTTCCTGGTTGCGGATGACGATGCGGTCGCCGACCGCGAGACGGGTCAGCGGAATCGTGCGTTCGTGGCCGTCCTCGCGCACGGCGACGGAGAGCGGAAAGTACGAGCGGAAATCGCGGTCGAAGTTGAGCGAGTCGTAGCTTTTCTTCTGGAAAATCTTGCCGATGAGCAGGAAGAAAACCAGGCCGGTGAAGGAGTCGAGGAAACCCGGTCCGGTGTGCGTCGCGATTTCGTAGATGCTGCGGCTGAACAGCATGATGATACCGAGTGATATCGGCACGTCGATGTTCAGGAAGCGCTGCTTGAGTCCGGCCCAGGCCGATTTGAAGTACTCACTGCTGCTGTAGAAAAAGACCGGCAGCGCGAGCAGGACGTTCAGGTAGCGGAAGAATATGCGGAACACCGGCTCGATGCTTGCGTCGGAGGCGAGGTACTCGGGGAAACTGAGCAGCATGATGTTCCCGAAGGCGAATCCCGCGACGCCGATGCGGTAGTACAGTTTTTTATCGGTGACGCTTTTGCGCTTTTCCGCCACGTCCTGCAGGCTGATGTACGGTTCGTAGCCCACCGAGGCCATGAGCATGACCACTTCGCGCAGGCTGATCTTCCCGGCGTTCCACGTGACTGTGGCTTCCTTGCGTGGGAAATTCACGCGCGAACTGATGACGCCGGGATTGAGCGAATGCAGGCGCTCGAGCAGCCAGATGCAGGAACTGCAGTGCATCGAAGGCACTTTGAATGTCGCCATGCGCATGTCGCCGTCGGAGAAGTCGATCAGCTGATCGACGATGGAGGGATCGTCGAGGTAGTCGTAGCGATGTTCGTAAACCTCGTCTTTCGGACTCTTACTGCTTCGCTGCTCGTCGATATCGTAGTAGTCGCAGAGATCCTTCTCCGCGAGCAGCTCGTAGACGGTCTTGCAGCCGTTGCAGCAGAAATACCTGTCACCGATGGCGATGTCGGTGCCGTCGCATACGTCGCCGCAGTGGTAGCAGAGTACCTCTCCGTTCGGCGGGCTGTCGCCTGGCGCGTTATCGTCCGGTATGTTCAGCGGTTTGACGTTGATCATGGTCAGTGCTTCATGAATCCGTTTCGCGTCGAATGCGGGGCGACGCCGGTTGCGTCATCCTTGAGTGACGCGATGCGTGCCTCCCGCGCGGATGCGCGTCAGACGCGGTGCGCGATGGAATCCTCCAGTTTCGGGTCGTACACGGGGATGGCGCGGTTTGCGGTGTAACGCGTCCAGAACAGCCAGAGCACGAGACCGCCGATGCCGATGACCGCGGTCAGATGCATCCACGAAAAATGCACTCCGCCGTCGGAAAACGTCGGCATGACCAGCCAGAATATGTCCACGAAATGCATGACGATCAGCAGCACCGCGATGAAGCGCAGCACGGTCAGGTTGCGCTTGAGGCGGAAGAACAGCAGCGTGACGAAGGGAATCACGAAGTGGCCGAAGATCAGCAGCAGGCTGACGACGTACCAGCCGTGTTCCCAGCGCGCCAGATACCACATCGTTTCCTCGGGCAGGTTGGCGTACCAGATCAGGTAATACTGCGATGCGCCGATGTAGGCCCAGAAAACGGTGAAGGCGAACAGCATGCGCCCGAAGTCATGGTAGTGGTCGGTGGTCACTTCATCCGAGAGGATGTTGGCGCCGCGCAGGAACTGGAAAAACAGGACCAGCACCGCCATGGATGTCAGGAATCCGCCGGTGAATACATACACGCCGAAAATGGTCGAGTACCAGTGCGGCTCGAGGCTCATCAGCCAGTCGAAGGCCGCGAAGGTCAGCGTGAAGGCGAACAGGAACAGCCCGCCCGCACTGAGCTTGCGCAGGGTCAGCGTGTGCGCCGGATTCTGGTCGCGGTCCTGTGCAAGAGAAAGGCGGTTGAGCCCCCACGCGAGACCGATCCAGGCGGCGAAGTACACCGCGGCGCGGATGATGAAAAACGTCGTGTTGAGATACGGCGATTTCCACTGCAGCAGGTGATCAGTGGCGACTTCCTCGGCGTGCGTCCAGTGAAACAGATCGTGCAGGCCGAAGAGCAGCGGGATGAAGCACAGCAGCAGCAGTGGCAGCGTCATGCTCATCGCTTCCGCCGCGCGCCGTGTCACGACGCTCCAGACTGCCCCGGTGGCGTGCTGGAGCATGACAAAGAACAGCGCTCCGAGGACGATGGTCGCCCAGAACGCGAATGCCGTCAGCCACGACGCGAAGAAGGTGTGCGTGTCGGTGAAGGCACCGATCACCGTGAGGACCACGCCCAGCACACCTGCGCCCAGCGCGGCGATGCCGAAGCGTCCCCTGTCGGTAAACGTGTAGGTCTGTGAATCGATTGCGGCCATGAGTCCTTACTGTGCTGTTTCAGTCGTGTTCGTTTCCATGGATTGTGTGGCAGCGGACTGCTGCGCGCCGCCGTCGGTGGCGGCATCGCCCGTCTGCGTGGTGTCGGCCGCCGCGCCCGGCATGGGTGTCGAGGCGACCGGTGTGCCCTGTGCCTGCAGGGCGCGCACATGGGCGACGATATGCCAGCGGTCGTCGGGCGGAATCTGCTGGCGGTACGACGGCATGTTGCGGATGCCGTTTGAAATGACTTCGTAGATGTTGCCGTCCGCCATGTCATAGACTTTCTGTTCGTACAGCGACGTCGGGGGAATCGGGTACTTGTACTCCATGATGTTGCCCTTGCCGTCGCCGGTGACGCCGTGGCAGGGACCGCAGAAAATCGTGAAGCGCTCTGCGCCTCGTTTCAGTACGGTCTCGGTCACGGTAAAAGGCAGCCCCCCGACAAAGCTGCTGTCGGGATTTCTGCCGGTGAAGTAGCCGACGTCCTCGTGCAGGTGGCCGCGCGCGACGGTGCCCGCGGGAGGCGTGCGCATGGCCTTGCCGTCTGCGAAGAAGGAACTCGCGCGCTGGGCGACGTACTTCTCCTGCGTATCCATGTTGGGATTGGGATGAATGGGCGGATCTTCGGATGTCGAGCCGCGGCAGCCGGCGAGCAGCAGCGCGGCGGCTGCGATGACGGGAAGGATATGAACGCGTGTTTTCATCATGCACCTCGTACCAGCTCGATGTTCGTTCCGCCGACGGATGCGAGAAATGCTTCCGTCTTCTCCTCGTCGAATTGCGTGTCGTCCGCTTCGATGTGCAGCATGAAGCCGTCGTCGGTGACGCGGGCGAACTGCTCGGAGTAGAACAGCGGGTGATGCAGCCGCGGCAAGCGGTTGAGGCGGAACATGCCGATCACCGCGCCGAACGCACCGAAGAGCACGAACAGCGCAAAGGTGATGATGATGTAGGCCTGCCAGCTGAACAACGGTTTGCCGCTGATGACGAGAGGGTACGCGTCGGTGGTGACCCAGGTCTGCAGAGAGAAGCCGATCACCGCGCCGAGCGCGGCCATGCCGCCGACAATGTAGCCGACCGGCGAGCGCTTCAGTCCCATCGCCTCGTCCATCCCGTGAATGGGGAATGGCGAATGGCAGTCGAACTTGCTGTATCCAGCGGTGCGGACCTGCTTCGCGGCATCCATCAGGGCCGCGGGAGAGGAGAATTCCGCGATCATGCCGTAGGTTTTCATGCCGATTCTCCTTCAAGTTTGTCCTGCAGCCCTTCGGCATGCCCGTGATGCGGATCCGCTTCGGGCATGACGCCCTTGACCTCCGACATGGAGATCATCGGCAGGAAGCGCAGGAAGAGCAGGAAGAGCGTGAAGAACAGTCCGAAACTGCCCACGAAGGTCAGCACGTCCCAGGTCGTCGGCGAATAGTAATCCCAGGAGGAGGGAAGGAAGTCGCGCGACAGAGAGGTGACCGTGATGACGAAGCGCTCGAACCACATGCCGATGTTGACGAAGATTGAAAGGATGAACATCACCGGAATGCTGCGGCGGATCTTTTTGAACCAGAACAGCTGCGGCGTGATCACGTTGCAGAGGAACATGATCCAGTACGCCCATGCGTAATTCCCGAAGCCGCGGTTGATGAAGGCGAACACCTCGTAAATATTGCCGCTGTACCAGGCGATGAAGAATTCCATGATGTACGCGTAGCCGACCATCGAGCCGGTGACGAGTATGATCTTGTTCATCTTCTCGAGGTGGTCGACGGTGATCAGGTTTTCGAGGCGGAACACGCGCCGCGCGATGATCGCCAGAGTCAGCACCATCCCGAAGCCGGAGAAAATCGCGCCGGCCACGAAGTAGGGCGGAAAAATCGTCGTGTGCCAGCCCGGGATCAGGCTCGTCGCAAAGTCCGTGCTCACCACGGAGTGGACGGACAGCACAAGCGGAGTCGCAAGACCGGCGAGCATCAGGTAGGCCAGCTCGTAATGCTTCCACTGCCGGTTGCCGCCGCGCCAGCCCAGCGAAAGTGCGCCGAAGACGATGCGCTTGATACGCTTCTTCGCGCGGTCGCGGAAGGTGGCAAGGTCGGGTACCAGTCCGACGTACCAGAACAGGAAGGAGACGGTGAAGTAGGTGCCGACCGCGAAGACGTCCCAGAGCAGGGGACTGCGAAAGTTCGGCCACATGTCCATCTGGTTGGGCACGGGGAACATGTAGTAGGCGATCCAGATGCGGCCGACGTGGATGGCGGGAAAGATGCCCGCGCAGATGACGGCCACGATGGTCATCGCCTCCGCGAAGCGGTTGATGGCGGTGCGCCAGCGCTGGCGGAGCAGAAAGAGGATCGCGGAGATCAGCGTGCCCGCGTGACCGATGCCGACCCAGAACACGAAGTTCACGATGGCCCAGCCCCAGCCGACCGGATTGTTCAGTCCCCAGACGCCGGTGCCTTCGTAGACGAGCCAGCCGATCGAGCCGACGAGAATCAGCGTCCCGGACAGTGCCATGCCGAAGAGCAGCCACCAGAGTGACGGAGTGCGTCCCTCGACGATGCCGCTGATCTTCTCGGTGATGCCGCGGAACGTCAGTCCGCCCTGCACCAGCGGCGCATCCTCGAGCACGGTGCTTGCCGTGGTTGGTTTGCTAGTGTTCACGCTTGTGGAGTTCCTGAATTGTTACATATGTCAGTGTTCAGATATCGGATTGCAGATTCCAGATTTCAGATTTCAGATTGCACGATGCTCCTCTCCAAAAACAAAGAACCCATTGCCAACAGCCAACGGCCAACGTCCAGCGGCTATCAATGCCCACTCGCGATCGGTTCATCATCCGCCAGTGCGCTGTTCGGATTCGTCAGCCGCGCGAGATAGGTCGTACGCGGACGCATGTTGAATTCCGCCAGCAGGCCGTAGCTGCGATTGTTGTTTTTCTCGCGCGAAACGCGACTGTCCGGATCGTTGATGTCGCCGAAAACGATGGCTCGCGTCGGACAGGCATCCTCGCATGCCGCGGTGACGTCGCCGTCGGTGAGCACGCGGCCTTCGCGCTTCGCATCGATTTTCGCGCGCGTAATGCGCTGGGTGCAGTAGGTGCACTTCTCCATGACGCCGCGGAAGCGCACCGAAACGTCAGGATTCTGCGCCATGTGCATGACTTCCGGCAGATCCTTCGTGTAATTGTAGAAATTGAAACGGCGGACCTTGTACGGACAGTTGTTCGAACAGTACCGCGTGCCGATGCAGCGGTTGTAGGTCATGACGTTGAGTCCTTCCTCGTCATGCGACGTCGCCGCGACCGGACACACCTGTTCGCAGGGAGCCATCTCACAGTGATGACAGGCGACCGGCATCGCGCGCATGGCGGGATTCTCCTCGTCGCCGTGATAATACCGGTCAATGCGGATCCAGTGCATCTCGCGTCCGTTGAGCACCTGGTCTTTGCCGACGACGGGAATGTTGTTCTCGCTCTGGCAGGCGATGGTGCAGGCGCCGCAGCCGATGCAGGCGTTGAGGTCGATGCTCATGCCCCACTGGTACCCCTCGTCGTAGCGATGATCGTCCCAGGGATTCTTCAGCGGCAGCATGTGCACACGCTCCTCCGCGAAATGCGGATGCGCGGCAAATTCCTTCATTGTGCCTTCGCGGTAAATCATCGGAAGGCGCTCCTGCACTCCTTCGCGCGCCATGCGCTCGGTGTCGAGACCGTGATGATCCTGCACGCAGGCGAGATCGTGCCGGGCGAATGCCGGTCCCACACGCAGGCCGCGGTCAATGTAAGGAGCGGACGCGCTGCGGAGTCGATAGGCGTTGAAGCCCACGCCGGTGCCGACCCGTCCGGCAGCACGGCGTCCGTAGCCAAGCGTCACCGTCACCGTATTGTCGGCCTGCCCGGGCAGCACCCACACGGGCATCGGAGTTTCATGTCCTTCCGTGCTGAGACGCACCAGGTCGCCGTCTTTC
Organism: uncultured Ignavibacteria bacterium; assembly: GCA_913061095.1. Classification (GTDB taxonomy): domain Bacteria; phylum Bacteroidota; class Ignavibacteria; order SZUA-365; family SZUA-365; genus BM516. The sequence continues at coordinate 63,810 of CAJXVM010000018.1, read as the reverse complement.
AGCCCCAGCTCAGCCGCGGTGGCGGTGCTGATCAGCGCGGCGTTGTCCCAGGTCAGCTTGGTGACCGGATCGGGAAACTCCTGCAGCCAGGCATTGTTGGCGTAGCGGCCGTCATGCACGGCGGGAGAGAGGCGGAAGACAAGTTCCATGTTGTCGCGGGTCGGCATGACGCCGGCGAAGACGCTCTTGTCGATCGCGCCGGTGACGGCGGCGGTGTTCACAGAGGGCGTTTCGAGCTGCACGGCGGAGGGATAGATACCGTCATGCAGAATGCCCCGCCAGCTGCGGTCGTCCATGCCGGGAATGAGATCCGTCCAGCTCCGCCGCACGATGTCATAGCCCTTCTCCGCGGTGCCCGCGGCGAGCAGAAGCAGGAGTTCCACATCGCTGATGCCGTCCGCATACAGCGGTTCGATCATGGGCTGGATGACGCCGAGGCGTCCATGCAGACTGCTGACATCACCCCAGGATTCGAGGTAGTGCCGCAGCGGCAGGTGCCAGCGGCAGGCGCGGCCGGTTTCGTCGTGATAGAGTCCGGCATGCACCGCGGTGCCGACGTTTTCAAGGAGTGAACGGAAATCCATGTCGGCGGGAGCATCGAATACCGGGTTGCCCCCGAGCACGATCAGCGTGTCGACCTCGCCCGCTTTCATCTGTTCGGCGAGGACGGCGAATGTGGCGGGATCGGTTTCAGATGCATAGGGCTGTGACGCGTACTGCACGGTGCGTCCGGTGTTTCCGAGCGCCTCGTTCAGCAGTGCGACGAGGGCGTGCACGGCCGGCTGCTGTCCGCGTCCGGCGGCGATGACCGCCCGTCCGCGATGTATCAGCAGATCGTCAGCCACGGCGTCAACCCACGCGCGGTCGATACTGTCCGGGGCAGGCAGCGCCGCGACAACAGCGTCGGGCAGTGCCAGGCCTTTTTTCTGCAGTGCGCGTGCGAGCGCGGCAGTGAAGGCGGGGACCATGCCCGCGGGGAGGCGCAGGCGGTGGTCGGCAAGCGCGGAAGTCTGCGTCAGCGTCGGCTCGACGACGTACAGGCGGTTTGTGCCTGCGTCGGCCGATGTGATGCGACGGCGTTTGGCGAAGGCGCGTGCACTGGCGACGGCGTCGTATTCACTGCCGAACAGATCCGCGTCGAGGGCCAGCACGACATCGGCGCGGTTGAAATCATGGCGGGGACGCAGGGAACGGCCGAACGCGGTTGCACTTCCGGTGAGCACGTAGTCATCGTTGACGGGATCATAGACGGCCACCGTGGCAGCGGGAAACGCGGCACGGAATGTATTGAGCAGACGGTGCAGCGTTGGCGACGCGGATGGCTGGCAGAGCAGGGCGAGTCCGACTCCGCCGTTTTCCACGAAGCTCTTGTGCTTGCCGGTCCAGAACTCGGTGAATGCCGCAACGGTGGAGGGCTCGTCTCCCGTCATGGTCTGCTGCGAACGGTCGGGATCATACAGCCCGAGCACGGACGCGGATGCCCAGACGCCAATGGCCGAGCCGGTGACGGGATCGCGATCGTTGCCGGCGATTTTCACCGGACGTCCTTCGCGCGTATCGACGAGCAGGCTCGCATTGTCGGTGCCCATCGGCATGGACGTCGCGTAGCGCAGGATGTTGCCCGGTGTAATTTCCTCGGGCTTCGCCACGTAGGGAACGATCTCTTCTTCGGGACGTCGGCAGCTGGTCAGTCCCGCCAGCGCAATCGACGCGCCCATGAGCGTCAGGAAAGTGCGCCGCTTCATGGCAGCGGGAGGCGCAAGTGGTCCCTCGGGGAACTCGCGTTCGGTCATGCTGCGGTATTCGTCCGTGTCGGCCTTGTCGCGCAGACTCAGCCAGTAGTCTTTTCCGTGTTTCATTGCGGGTCTGTCGGCGGATGGTGACGGATTGTTCATCGATGGCATCCCGAGCAGGTTTCGGGGGGATTGATGTCGAGCGCTTCCCTGATGGCGGCGGCACGTTCAGCCTGGTCTTCCGGAGCGACCCAGCCCATGACGGTGACGTCTTCTACAGGACGCAGGTGCGGGTCCGGATTGCGATGACAGTCGAGGCACCAGGCCATGCTGAGTGGCTGGTCGAGATGCACGACTTCCATGTCGGCGATGTTGCCGTGGCAGCTTTCACAGCCGACGCCCACGCTGACATGCGCGCTGTGGTCGAAGTACGCGTAGTCGGGCACCTTGTTGATGCGCACCCAGCGCACGGGCTGGCCCGATTCCCAGCTCGCGCGGATCGGCGCCAGCTGCTCGCTCTCGGTTTTGATCATGGCGTGGCAGTTCATGCAGGTCTGCGTCGGGGGCACCATGGCCACCGGGGAGACTTCGACGCCGGTATGACAGTAGCGGCAGTCCATTCCCAGTTCCCCCACGTGAAACTTGTGGCTGTACGGAACCGGCTGAACAGGCTGATACCCCACGTCAGTATACCACGGCGACCAGTAGTACCAGATCCCCGCGATCACCAGGATCACGAGAATTCCACCGGAAAGTATGATTTTTCCGGGCAGTGTGTTGGTCCACTCTGGGAAAATTTGCGCCAAAGTTTATCCTCTTAGTCTGTATTACGAAGATTCATTTCTGCTGTTTGACCCTGGGCCAGCTGACACGGCGATGAGAGTGTCGGTATGCGGAGAAAGGGCATTTAAGAGAGTGCAGTCTTAATTGAAGACTAAATTATGGAATTGTCGTGGAATTTCAAACCCGTGGGGAAGGCCGCGATCGGCAGCGGCGGTTGCGTCCGGGTACGAGATTGGTATCTTACCATGCTGTCCCCGATTCGGGGGAAATATTCACGTTTCATCGAAGGAGACGATCGTGACGGCACTTCCCGACATCGAAAGCGCATTGCAGGCATTTTCCCTCGTGTTCATGCTGCTCAACCCGTTTCTCCTCATTATCTATCTGCTTGAGCCGCTCGAGGAATTGGACAAACGGGGATTCTCCTCCGCACTTCGGCGCGCGGGCGCTATCAGCGGTGTCGTCTTCGTCGTGTTCGCCGTGGTGGGGGATGCGGTGTTCAGCACGGTGCTCAACGCGCGTTTCGAATCATTCCAGGTGTTCGGAGGAATTATTTTCCTGGTGATCGGCGTGCGCTTTGTGTTCTACGGCAACAAGGCCCTGCTGCATCTTCGCGGAGCTCCCGAGCAGGTTGCGGGCGCCGTCGCGATGCCCATCATGATCGGTCCGGCCACGATCAGCGCGAGCATCATAGCCGGTCAGCAGCTCGGTGTGATCTGGGGACCGGTGATCGTTGTGCTCGCCGTCTTTGCTTCCGTGTTTGTCATGATTCTTCTCAAGGCACTGCACGACTTTGTGCGTCCGCGGAATGAGAAGCTCGTGGAACGGTATGTCGATATTGCGGGACGCGTCCTTGCGCTGGTGGTCGGCACGTTTTCCATTGAGATGATTATGCGCGGGGTGACCAACTGGCTGGGAATATCCTGAGACAGGGTCGGCAGGCACCGTTTTTCCATCTCATGCAAATCATATGAAAATCGCTTGTTTTTCATCTCCCGAAGTACGATTTTTCGCTTGACTTTTCTCCCCCAAGGTTCGGTAAGACGGTTCCGTTTGCTCTGACCTGCGTGTGGAGAGGGTCGGGCTGCAGAGCCTGGATGACGTGTTCTGTGCCTGTCCCCACAGGCGTACATGGTCTCAGGGCATTCGGCGGAAATCGTCTCGCGGTTGCGCGGCGTGTCAGACACAGGCTTCAGTGCCATTGGTCCACGGTCTGGCAAAGTTTTGTTACGCGATGGCACATCACTTTTCAAGGTTTTCTGTTATGAATCTCTATGTTGGCAATCTGTCCTATCAGATGACGGACGACGACCTTCGCACCGCCTTCGAGGCGTACGGCGAAGTCAGCAGCGCAAAAATTATCCGTGACCGGGAGACCGGACGCTCCAAGGGCTTCGGCTTCGTCGAGATGCCCACGGACAGCGAGGCGGAGGAAGCGATCCGTCAGTTGGACAATGCCGAGCTTGACGGCCGCAATGTCAAGGTCAACCAGGCCCGGCCGCGCTCCGAATCGCCGCGTCCGCGCTTCTGAACTGCTTCCAGCCCGCGTTATCCTATCCGACCGTGATGTCCCGTTGATACATGCCCTGCGGCGCCCTTGCGGCGCCGCTTTCATTTACCACAGGAGGAGCCAATGGAAGAACAGGACCTGCAGCACCGCCTTAATGAAATGCAGACCCATATCAAGACGATCGAGGAACGCGTCGTCTCGATGGAACGCCGGCAATCGATGCAGCCCGACCTCCCGCAGACTGCGCTGCTGAGCGGCAGCTTCCTGACGCGTGCGTTCGCCGTGCTCGGACACTACATCGTCGCGTCTCTGATCATCGTCATTCCCCTCTACATCCTCATCTTCATCGTCGCCATCGTCATCGGACTCTCATTCTCGCAGTTCTGAGCCGATCGCCGTAATGTTCCCATGGGGACGAATATCAGACTTGTCTTGTCCGAATTTCGCACGCATATTTCGCGCGTTGTCTGCCAGTATATCATTATGGGACTGTTTCGTCTGTCGCGGCGATAATCCCAAGCCTGCGTGAAGGAGTGTGTCATGGTCGGGAAACCTGTTCGTCTTTTCATTGCCATTGAACATCCTCTGGTGCGAAGGGGACTGATCACCTTCTGCCGGGATCATGAGGACATGCGTGTCGTCGGAGAGGCGGCAGACGGGGAAACGGCATTGCGTGCCGTCACCGAAACGACACCTGACATCGTCATCGTGCATGCCCAACTGCCGCTGCGCAGTGGACCGGATGTCGTGCGCGAGCTGCGGAAGTCCGATTCCCCTCCGCGGACAATCATGCTCGTGCCTCTCAGCAATCGCGACGCTCTCCAATCCGCCATGGCCGCACCGGCCGATGCATTCCTGCTGACGACGGATCTTCCGCAGCATATCGTGCGGACGGCCCGCACACTGATGAACGGCGATCGATTTACCTGTCCGCTGCTCGCCGCCTGCCGTGACGCCATTCTTGATGATGCCGTCCCGGACCGCGTCCGTGCCGCATTCGATACGAAGGAGCTGCAGCTGTTCTCACAGCTGACCAGGAACCGGAATGCATCGCAGATCGCCCGCGCCCTTCGCATCCCTCCGGCCGATGTCGCCAGGCTCCGCGTGCGCATGTGCGAGAAGCTCCACGCCGACGCCGGCCGTTCAAACGACATCATCAATCCCCGCGATATATTCATTCACGGTGATGATGAGGAGTCTTCGCGCATGGCCTCATAGGGCGAGCGTTTCGATGCACCGCCCCGCACGTGCATGCCCGTGACGGAGACAGTATATTGCAGCCGGAGCGTCGCATCTGCAAGCGATGCTCGATTGAACTGCAGTGACATCCCGCGAGAACCGCATGTACGCCATGACCTCGATGACCGATCTGCCCGAAAGCGTGCGGGAGACAGAGCGTCTGCTGGACGAACGGCGTGCGGATGCGAAGGCAGGGAAGGGAGCGTAGCCTATGCTATCTCGGCCGTCCGTTACACCTTCGCCCGCGTCGAAGTCACCAGCGACCAGTTCTGTGCGGCCTGGGACGCGGTCTGCGGCGACTGGCTTCCCGACAGCGGCTACGAGCCCTCCGACGGCCTCAGCTTCGAAATCTACCACAACGACCACCGCGAACACCCCGAAGGGAAGCATATCGTGGATATCGTGATTCCGGGACGTCCCTTGGTCTGATACTGTCATGGAATAGAAAAGCCCCGCTGTTACACGGGACTGATCCACACGTCATGTGTTGTAACCTATTTCACCAGCATCATCTTCCGCTGAATGATCCCATCATCGCTCATGAAACGGGAGAAGTACAGACCGCTCGGAAGATGCGTACTCTGCAGCACGACGGAATGCACTCCGCGTGTATAGTCCGCATCGGTGAGTACGGCCACCTCGCGTCCCATGGCGTCGTGGACCGTCAGCCGCACGTGTGTTGCCTTTCCGAGTTTGAAGGTGAATGATGTGACGTCACGGAAGGGGTTGGGGTAGTTCTGACCGATTTCGATTCCTTCCGGAATCGCACGGTCCATGAGCGTCCATTTGTGTTTCTTGGGTATGCCGTGATTCCCCGGGGGTGTAAGTCCGCTGAAGAGTGCCGGATACAGACCGGTAAATCGCTGAAGGATTGAATCGTTGGGAAGCAACTGCTGCAACGTATCAAGAACAGCAAGCCCATCCTGATATCCGCCTCGCCACGCGAGCGGATACAACACGGCTTTCCGCATGAGCGCATGTCGCTGCAGTGTGGTCGATCCCGCGAAACTGTAGCTATTGAGGATATGAACGGCATCAATGAACAACGTGTCGTCACTTGCGATGTCCGATGCGAGGAGCTTCGACTCCACGTCGGATCGTGAAAGACAGACGGTGAGAAGCGTATCGAGGGCTCCCGGTGCGTTCGCAACGCGAAGTGCCCGATGCACGAAGCGAAGGAAGCGGTTGTCAGCCGAGAATGCCTGTGCGGATGCAAGAAACTGGCCCGCAAGGTGACGAACCTGGCCGTAGTTCTTTTGTCGCAGTGCCGCTCGCAGATAATCTCGAAGCGTATTCGGTGGGGTAGCGGTGGTCGTTCCTGTTGCAATCGACTTCGAGAGACTTGAACCTTCACTCCCAATAAACGGTACGGGATCGACCGGGTATGCGGGATTCCAGCTCACGGTTGGCGTTACTGTCGGGGGATAGGGTTCCCACCAGTTCTGGTATGCGTCGATCGTGCTGGATGCATCCGCGTAGGCATGGTACCCTGTGGCAGTGTTATCGATGATGATCTCATTCTTCGCGTTATTATCGCCCGGATACACAGGATCAGAACCGAGATCCACCTCGCTGTTTCCGAGGACCGTTAATCCCCGATTTACCCCGTGAAAACTGTTGTTGCCCATCGCGCCCGGAGGATATGCGTTTCCATTGCCAATGAGGAAGGATCCCTGTGTGAGCATCACCGCATGCGAAAAATTATCGAAATGACTCTCCTCGACGCTCAGGTTTGTTCCGTCCATAGCCAGGATCCCAATGTCACCGTATGTCGAACCGTTGATTCCGGCTCCGGTCGCATGATCACCAAAGAGACGAGCGGCGACATAGGAACTTGCCGCCTCACACCACAGGTGGTACAGCACATTGCTAGATGTGGTGTTGTAGCTCACACAGAATCCACCCATGTTCGTCAAGGCGACGTCAGTGTTCTGTATCTGTGAGTTGTAGAGATGGACGAGGCCCCATGCACCTGAATTTACACCGGCACGCAAAACGTGTGCGTCATCAAGTTCAGCGTACCCGCTGATACCGCGTATGTGAATGCCGTCCCATGATCCCTCCACGTTGCAGCTTTGGAATGTGCTTCCCTGTGTGTAGAGAGCACCATCGACATACAGTCCTCTGTTTGCTTGAAAGCTGAGCACATCCGTCGGATCCGTCCGCAGTGTCGCAGCGGGCTCAATGTATAGGTTGCCGGGCAGGCATGCGGATGGATCGTCCCACTGCTCGTCCGTAATCGGTTCCACCCTGTATAATCTGGCGGCGCCTGGTTCGTAATATCCTGTGAATCCATTGTCGTGCGATACATGATCCGGATACTCCGTACCTTTCACGATCCATATGTCACCGGAAAGAACATCGGTCACCTTCCATTGCGTGGCACCATTGGGGCGGAGCTTTACGGTAATGTGACGATGATCTCCTTCCCTGGTACGTTTATTGACGACGAAGAGGTATTGAAGAGCTGGATTCCCCGGTGGATCGATGCGGGTAAATTCGCTGACTTCGACGTATGTCTCGTCAGAGAGATCGACCGAGACATCCTGTCGCTCGGACATCACGTACCCTACATAATCTCCCAATTCTCCAAGAGTGTTGGACTGCTGTACACTGTAGCCTGCCACCCAGCGCAGGTCGTAGATCGTATCGCCGATCACGCGCAGGTACTCGCGATTGAACGTACCAACAGAATCGTAGTAGTTCTCCTGGTACCGGTCGAGCGTACGAGGCGTATAGTCAGTATTGAGGAACGCCCGGTAGCCCGTCCTAGACAGATCCAGTGTGTCTGATCCCTGCACGGGACACAGGAGGTAATACAGAATGCCATGGGCGCCGTACGCAAGCGCAAGGTTCACCTCGGCGCGGAGTTCCTTGTTGGTCGGTTCACGTGACCATGCAATGTCCGTTGTCGTGTACCCATTCGGAAATCCGTCCGCGAAGCCGTAGGAGTGATTCTGAATGGCCGGGATGAAATCCTCGTGTGCCCCCTGTTCATGTCGTGTGAGCGCGTAGCTGCGGTAGAAATTTATCATGCGCTGCATTCCCCAGCCGGGATCGGGATCACCGGGCGGGAACTGTTGCTCGTAATACTCAGCGTCCTCGGGGATAGCCGCTGGGATGGTATTCGCTGTATCCGCAAAAGCGTTTAGCGCATAGCAGTACGGTCCCTGGAGGAAATTTCTGTAGGCTGCCGTAAAGTACTCCTGGCGCATTGGCGTCATACTGTTTGTGTAGAGGTACCCTGTAATACCTTCGGCAGCGACCCTTTGCTGGATAAACCGCATCGTCCCGATATTCCCGGCCATCTCCCCGCTCTCCTTGAACATCAGCACGCGCGGCGGATTGGTCATGTTGGCGAACATGTCGATCTGGTTCTCGACGCAGGTTAGAGGTGCAACGGTGGGAGGCGGTCCGCCACTGTTATGCCAATCCGTATGCAGCGAATCGTGCGTCGGATTGAAGAGCGCGAAGGCGCGTCCGTCGCTCACGACGACAGCATCGACGTCGATGATGGGCCGCCGGGTGGAGAAGGGCATGTATTCGAGCTCGAAACGCAATAGTTCGTGTTCCGCCTGGTCCAGGAGCGGGAGCCCGCTGTTGTCGCCCAAAGGATTTACGTTACCGCTCGTGCGTTCCTCCGCCGTGAGCCGCAACGTGGTCGCGTCCTGTTCGATATGTACGATGCCGAGGAACATCTCGGCGTAGCCGTTCACCCCGGCGAATTCGCTCCCGAGTACCCGCATCTCGTGCAGCACGGCAGCTCCGTCGTAGATGCGGAGGCGAAAGATCGTTAGACTGTCGTCTCGCGGTGTCGTTGGAATTTCGTGGCCTGGTTCCTGCCCGAGCGGATTATAAAAGAGCGACAGAGATATGTAGTACTCCCCCTCGTTCCTCAGGTTGAACTCGTGTTTTTACTCCGTGTGCCGCCGCCAGCGCGAAAGATACCCCCACATGACCGGGTCGGGATTCTGATCGTTGTACCGTACGGCGTTGTTCCCGAATTGATCATCCAATGGAAACCGGTCAAGCGCGAGATTGTCCGGATTGAAATTGCCATTCGTGACCGGTGACGGATGCGTATTCTCCATGTCGCGCGATGACTCGAGGTGGTGGTATTCGCGCATCATCCCCGAGTGTGCGTAGATCCCTCCACCCGCAGTGCCCATGTCGCTGAAGCCGACATCGATACCGTTGTCCGTGGCATATTCCACCACGTGCTCCGCTCCATCGCGTGTGGGATGCACCGCAGCATCGGCGAGCGTCACAATCGCAAGGTCCAGGTCGAGATCCGTCATCTGCAGCCAGCGCTGCCAGGGAATCCAGGTGTCGATGTCACCGATGGCACCGCCATTCGCTTGGGCATCGACCACATGATGAGGATAAGTCCCATCCGGTGGGAGGTTCGGATAGGGCATCGGTGTACTCGGCGCTACGTTATCCACGCCGATGACAAAGCGTCCGTACTGTCCCATTGCCGGGTTTTGTGCGTTGGCGAGTGCCGCCATGAGCAGAAGTACCAGGATTCCCGCGTACCGCATTTCGTCTTCTCCTTACATGTGCATTTCTCCGATTCGTATCTATCTATGTGAAACCGCTCTCAGTACAGCACGATGCGCGTGCTGCGCAACGCGTCCCGGGCTGAGAGCAGCATGAAGTACAGACCGGGAGGGAAGCCTGCCGTGGGAATCGCTGCCTGACGCTCGACCGTGCTGCGGAACATGCGTCTGCCGAGTGTGTCAAAAAGAACAAGCTCGCCACGGTGGGCATGGGAGAGACGGACCTGGATTTCGTTTCCCGCGCGCACGGGATTCGGGTACGCATCGAAATCGAGCTCGACAGTCTCCGGCACCTCCTCGACATCGGTTGTCGACATCTTCCGGCCAAGGATTATGCGGAAGCTGCTGAATCCACCAAGGAGAATATCGTCGTACCCATCACCGTTTACGTCGCCGATGTCATGCGGCTGTCCTTCGATCTGCATCAGCCACTGATTCAGGCCGTACCAGGCGATCGCTTTCGGCGGCCAGCCGGGCCGGCCGCTGTAGATGAAGTTCGTCCAGGCATCCGTGGTACCGGTGCTGAAGGCAAGCGAGAAATCGCGGTAGCCGTCGCCGTCGATGTCGCCGTGCCGGAACGCCCCAATCGCACTTACCAAGATGTTTTTATCCGGATCGGGATTTGGTGCAAGTGTATCGACCGGAAAGATGGATGGAAGTCGGGATCGCCCGAACCATACCGCCCGTTCCGGATAGCGAAGCCCCGCGCCTTCGAAGCCGATGACATCAGCGTATCCATCGCCGTTTACATCGCAAAACTGGATTCCAGTCGCTGAGATCCTCTCTCCACAAATGGGATCGATACCCACACGAATAGCAGCGTCGAGTGATGCGCCCAGGGTTTCCCGGTCGGTCCCTTGATAGATCAGAAGGACCAGGCCATCGAGACTGTTGCCTCGGACGATCAGTTCATCCTTCCCATCGCCCGTGATATCGGCCGACCAGAGTCCGTCCTTCGAGCTCGTGTACGGATCGTCGTGCATCCAGAAGATGTCCGTCACCTCTCCCCTGAAATCTGGCGCACCATTGACCAGCACCACGCCGCCAGAGCGTCGCTTGACAGGATCGTACGGGCCTCCGGTATGGAAGGCGATATCGTCGTATCCGTCGCCGTTGTAGTCACCCGAGGTGATTTTGGGTTCGCCCACTTGTCCCCAAGCATAGTAGGTGGAGTCACCGTGAAGTTCAAAATCGGGTAGCCGAGAATATTCCGGCACCGTGCGCTGATGCATGTAGATGTACACGAGCCCGAAACGCGCACTATCGGGAGGTGGATGTTCAACCACGGCAGCGAGATCCGTAAATCCGTCGCCGTTGAAATCTCCCGATACCAACCCGAATCCTCCTCCCGGCAGGATGAGATACGGCAGGCGTGAAACCAGCGTGTCGCCGAGGTAGACGAACGTGGTGTCTTCCCTGCTGCGGAACGCGAAATCGTCGAACCCGTCATCGTTGATATCGCCCAGCCGCTGCGGGTCGCGGCCTGCATCATAGTGCAGCGTGCGCAGGTCATAGCTCACCCAGAACTCGCGCAGTTCCACCTCCGGGTGCCAGTCCGAGACTGCGTTCGAGTGCTTCTGCAGCGATGCATCGTCCAGTCGCACCTGGGCGGAAACCGGAAGCACGAAGAAGAGAAACAATCCAGCCAGAAACGGCCAGAGAGGGATCCATGTCCGTTGTTGCCGTGGACTCTGCTCCATGACGCAAGGATTCTCGCATACGATTGTGGACATACCGGCTCCATATCAAGAGATAAGTATGTATTGTTTGTCTTCATTGTACTGATAATTTTCACGATTGTCAACAGAAGGATCAAGGAGATTGTCGTGTTCACAATCCAGGTGCTTTTCCCGATGCGCGGGTGTTCATTCTTCTCGAATGATCACGCGAGCGCCTTCAACAGGAGTGCAGCGGATTTCACCTGCAGGCGCATCTTCTGACGATTTCGGATATGTGAAATCTCCTCCACACGGTGTTCAACGACGCGGAATCCTTTCGCGCCTGTCAATATCTCCAGATGGTTGAGAAGGTGTTTTTCGCATTTCAGGCGATTTCGGCACGCCGTCTGCCGAACGTACCGAGATCAAAAACGGCGACCAAACGGCGACCAGTTTGTCCGGATGCCCGTAAGTGAAGCAATGACAACGAGTTATGGGGGCGGGTGCATATCGTGGATATCGTGATTCCGGTACGTCCCTTGGTCTGATACTGTCATGGAAAAGAAAAGCCCCGCTGTTGCACGGGGCCTGGATGCAAATCGATGAGCGGCCACTATTTCAGCACGGTCATTGTTCGTGAAATCACCTGCCCATTCCATTCAAGCTGATAGGGATATACGCCGGAAGGCAGGCGTGATCCGTTGAACCGTACATGGTATGTCCCGGCCGGTTTGGCGGCATCGACCAGACGGTCAACCTCACGGCCAGAGAGATCGTAGACAATCAGCGTGATTGTGCCATCACCCGGGAGGGCATATTCGATTTCGGTAGAAGGGGTGAATGGATTGGGATAGTTCTGGGACAGGGTGAGCCGAGGTGGCCCCTCGGATATCCGCACTTCGACCACGGGAGAGTATGCCCAGATGCCATCATGGTCGATCTGCCGGAGTCGATAACGCAGCGGGACCGCCCGAGCCGGAACGCCCTGCAGGTCATCGATATACAGGTACCTGCGCTCCTGTGCCGTCGCGTGATTACCATCAACGAAGCTCAGCACTGTCCAGTTCTCATCCCCGCTGTTCCGCTGTACTTCGAAGCCGTGATTGCCCGTTTCGGTAGCTGTGACCCATGTCAATGTGACGGCGTTTCCACTCTTCGTCGCCGAGAAGGATAGGAGGTCAACAGGGAATAGGACACCGTTTGAACGAATTCTGGCCGAGTAAATGTCATTGGGATTCTGCCGCCCATCGGTCCATGTCACAACTGCGCCTCCGCTGCCATCACTGCAGAGTTTCGGATATGACTGATTGCTGGTCGCGGAACTCACGGCTTCTCCATTCTGTGTCCACTGCATGACTCCATATGTATCCACTCGCTGTGCATAGATATCCCAGTCGGCTCGAAAGTCACTCCACGTGATGATCGCGCCGCCGTTGCCGTCTTCGCAGATGTCATTCAGAAAATCATTCCCCTGGTCGGTGCAGACAACGACTCCATCTGCCGCCCATTGTGCATTTCCGGAACTGTTGATTCGCTGTGCATATATGTCGATACCGGAACCAGACCGCATATCCTGCCAGGCGATGATCGCGCCGGAAGCATGATCCGTACAGAGAACGGCAAATTGCTGGCGTCCTGTCGCAGCGCATACTGCGATACCGTTTGACGCCCACTGAATGACACCTGTCGCGCTGATCCGCTGGGCGTAGATGTCCGATTGCGGAGATCGGCCGTCGGTCCAGGTCAGTATGGCACCGCTGTTGCCGTCCTCGGAAATCCGCACATCTCCATGAGCCCCGGAAGCGGTGCAGATCGCTGCACCGTTTGCCGGCCACTGCGCAATTCCTGAAGCATCTATTCGCTGGGCGTAGATGTCAAATGCGTACGATACCCGTGCGTCCTGCCATGCGACAATTGCGCCGTGATGCGAGTCACTGCAGATCTGTACCTGTCCCTGGTAATCAGGTGCAGCGCAGACAATGACACCGTTCGTCGTCCATTGGATGGCACCGGCTCCGCTGATTCGCTGCGCGTAAATATCTTTCCCGACAGCTGCACGACCGTCCACCCAGGTGATGATCGCTCCCCCGCTGCCGTCGCTGCAGAGCTGGGGAGTGGCGTGGTAGCCCGGTGCGTTACAGATCGAAACCCCGTTGGCGGTCCATTGAATGGAACCGGAGGAAGAAATTCGCTGCGCGAAAATGTACTGATCCCCGCTTCCGGGCCGGCCGTCTTCCCAGGCGACGATCGCACCTCCACTGCCGTCAGGACAGATCTGAGGGGCATCCTGTATTCCGCCGGCCGAGCAGAGTGGAATGCCGTTCTGCGACCACATGACAGTTCCTGCAGCGCTGATTCTCTGGATGTAGATGTCGTCCTGATTTCCTGCACGTGCATCTTTCCAGGTGATGAGAGCCCCGCCGCTGCCGTCGGTGCAGATACTGGTCTGTTCCTGGTTGCCGGATGCCGTGCAGATTGCGGTGTTGACTGCCGGATCCCATGACCACTGCGCGTGGACTTCTCGAGAGCATATCAACAGGAACAGCAGTACCGTGGCCGGCAGCACACCCGGCGATAGCATCTTCCATACAGCTGCAATCGGATTCGCAGGATAACCGGGAATCGGGGATGGTGCCCGCATCTTCGGCCGCTGCCCTTTGATTTTTGAGATTGAATTCTTCATCGTATCTCCTGCCTCCGGCCTTCATCGCCGGTATGTGCGAATGTCTGCCCAGCACCCGGATCACCGTTGCCGGGCATGTACTCACCGTTCGCTGTGTCCGTCCATGACCAGCATGACATCTTCCGCAGAAATGGTGTCACGGACGGCACCGCCGTCGGTATCACGATTGAACGCGTATGCCAGCAATGCACCGTCTGCGTAAACGGCACGCCACGCGCCCTCCTCGAACCGCACCTCGCTGCGATCGGCGAGAAGCAGCCGGATCGGCCAGTCGAACGTGACCGAGCGAAGCCGGGGAAAGGGAATGGCCCTGTATTCGAGTCCGTACCCGTCGCGCGTGTCGGCAGATCCGTGGAGATATCGCGTGCCGTCTACGGTGCAGATCCCCGCGAAATGGGCACGGAAATCGAACGATCCGGAATCCGTCACGACCGTCGTCGCACAGGGGAACTGCACGTCCTCGGCGCGAAGCGCGCGCAGCACGTCCTTGCCCTGTTTCATGCGCTCCAGCCGCTCCCGCTCCTGCTGCCGGCGGGACTTGAAAGGATGCCCGTGAATGATCTGATGCACGAGAATGTCGCCTCCGCATGATGACAGCATCAACAGGGTCGCGCAAGCCAGGAGAAGACTGCGGAACTGCCTTGCCGGCAGCTCTCCGCGCGTCCGTGGATCGCAGTGATATGCTGGAGTCGTCGTTCGCATGGGACTGCCTGCATCATACGATTCCCCTGCGTCCGGAATGTCATGAAATTGTCAAAAGGGGAGGACGGGAATTTCGCGTTGGAGCATGACGATGGAAAGGTCCAATAAGCAAAGGTCAGAAAACGAAAGGAGCAGGGGAACGCTACAGCATGCGCAGCACCAGCAGTGTCACGTCGTCGCGCTGCGGCATGTCTCCCCGAAACGTCCCGGCGGCATGGAGAATGGCGTCGTGAATATCCTGTGCGGAGGCGTACCGGTGCTCCCGCAGCGTCTCTTCCAGCCGCTCGACGCCCCATTCCTCCCCGGTGGATTTCGCGCTTTCCGCGAGTCCGTCACTGAAGAGGACGAACACATCTCCGGGCTGACAGGGAATCTCGCGGACGGAGAACGTCGCCGAATGCAGCAGTCCAAGGGCGGGATCACCGGTGCGGTACTGCGTGATCGCGCCGTCGGAAGAGGAAACGCGCAGCAGCGGCGGATGACCGCAGTTGACCAGTGAAAACACCTGTTCTTCGGTGTCGACGATGCCGAGCAGGAAGCTGATGAACATGTTCCGGGTCTTGTTTCCGGCGATCGTCCGGTTCAGCGATTCCGCGAGCGTTTTCGGATCCCGGAAATACGCGAGCTCCGTCCGGAATGCCGTCTTCAGCATGCTCATCAGCAGGCCGGAGCCGACGCTGTGTCCTGACACATCGGCGACCGCGACGGCGGTCTTTCCTCCGGAAAGCTGCACCGCGTCGATCAGGTCGCCGCCGACCTCCCGGGCGGGATCCGCCTTGCCGAAAATCTCATACTGCTCCGTGCGCACTGCGATTTCGGGAATCAGCTCGCTCTGAATGCGCTGTGCGACGCGGATCTCCGCTTCCATGCGGGTTTTGTCCACGATGGTGGACTTCATCAGTTCGATGTAGAATGAAAACGCCAGCGCGATCAGCAGTGTCGTGAACAGGTCCTTTACGTTCAGGATCTGGAATTCTTCGAACGCACGTTCGGCAGCGCCCGGTCCGCTGACACCGATCTGGGCGCCGAGCGCGGCACTGACGATGAAATACACGATCAGTCCGGAGAGCGAGAGCCAGAAAAGCCATCGTGTGGAACGGCGCTGCAGCGGCTCGATGAAAAACGCAAGCGTGATGAGTGATACCGGATACAGCGGCCAGACCAGCACGACGAGGCGGTAGCGCTGCAGGAACGGGCTGTCTCCGGGCAGGTCGTAAACCAGCGTAATCGAGAAAAAGATCAGTGCGTATGCGAGCAGGGCGAGGACTTTCACCCTCGCGGACCGGTCGAAAAAATATCGCAGGGGCTCCGCTGCGCGCCGATTGAAGATCCCGAAGCTGAACAGTACCACGTGCGAAAGAATGTTTTTCAGGGAATCACCGGGATTCGCGAGAGGGAAGTTCTTCGCATGTCTGCGCTGCAGACTGTGATAGAGTGACACCAGACCTGCGGCGGCAAGGATGCTGATGCCGAGAAGGACGAACACCGTCAGACTCTCCCTGACGACCAGGTAGCCGTAGATGAAGCCGATGCGCATGCTCTCCCGCGCGCCATGGGCGGAATTGCCGGACTCCTCCATGTAGCGTTCGAACTTCTCTGCCGCCTCCGCGTAGACCTCCGTCTGCGGCATGTACAGCACCATGAGCGCGATGAAGACAAGCAGGCTGAGCAGCGCGGTCTGGAGAATGTACGGGATTCGTCTGTTCACAGTCGGTATCTCACGTTTCAGTCTGTGGGACAACAGTGCTGTATACGCCGCGGGTATATGAAAGTTGCCGCGCGAATCTGTATATTTCCGCTACACGTTTCATGCAACACATGGAGACAGCCATGACTTCATATACACGCAAGGCGGCCGTGCTGTCTGCCGCCGCAGTTTTGCTGACACTGACGATTTCCACCCGGTTGCATTCCACGGGCGGACCGGGCGATGCGGTCTACACGTCGCTCATCACGCTCTGGAAGGAAGCGCCGACGCGCTACAGCGGCCTCGTCGCCGCGGAGGAGTGGGATCGGTGGCTGAAAGATACGAAGATCGAAGATACGCGGATTGCACGGCTCGATATCGATTTCGATATCCCGGAATTCGAGCGGGAGCGGGCACGCATCGTGAAGCTTCCGAATGATACTCCCGATTTCATCGTGAGCGCGAGGAAATCCTTCACGTCCGATGCGTCCTGTCTCGCGTATTACAACGCACTCCTGGAGAAGATTCCCGTTCTGCTGGCCTCCGATAACGTGAAAATTTCCACACGCGACGATCACGTATTCTATAAGGATAAACAGAAATCGTTCTACCGGAAGCTCTACGTGAAGCGGTATATGTCGGATGACCGCGGCGACGAACCGCGGGTCGTCGTGTCCGTGCGCGTGAATTTCCCCGAAAAAAAATAACCGCAGGGTATGTATCCAGCACACGAAGCTGAGTCACATATGACACAGAACTGATAGCAGTATTTCTCGTCGGAATTTCTTAGATTGCGCGCATTCCGACATCGCTGTTCTTACGAGGAGAAAGGCCATGAAGCACCTGCTACGTCGACGCATTGTCATGGGACTCACTGCCATCTGCCTCCTTCTGCCCGGGATTGCTCCCCTATCCGCGCAGCAGGCACGGAACGTCACACAGATCGGCAGCCTGCCGGGTGGTCCCTGCTTCGGCGGAGCCGTCTCGGGAACGACACTGTACATGGGGAACGGTTCGCTGCTCGAAATCCGTGATGTGACCGATCCCGTTTCACCCCGGATGCTGAGCCGGCTTCGGCTGCCCGGTATTGTCAATGACGTTGCCGTCAGCGGCGCGTACTGTTATGTCTCCAATGACGATTACGGGCTCCGGATCATTGACGTGTCGGATCCCGCCGCGCCGCGGGAGGTGGCGCATCTGACGTTTCCCGTGCGGTCGGATCGCCTGCTGCTGCACGGCAATTACTGCTATGTCGGATGCCTCGGCAGCGGCATGCGCGTGGTGGATATCAACGATCCCATGAACCCGGCGGAGGTCGGCGTCTACAATCCGGAGAACACGCACTTCCGGGACGTCGCCATCGTCTCATCGTACGCCTATGTCGCACTCGGGAACGATGGGTTGCATATCCTCGACATCACCGACCCGGCGAACCCGGTGCTCGTCGGTTCCCTCGGTGGGCTTGGCGAGTGTATCGGTGTGGGCGTCCGGGGAACAACCGTCGGCCTCGCAACCGGCTACCCCGGCGTGCAGCTGGTCGACGTGTACGACCCCGCCAAACCGGTGAAAGGCGCATCGATTGCGATGGGAAGTCAGTATTTCGAGGATGTCGTGGTCACCAACAGATATGCGTACGCGGTCGGACGCAGGGGACTGTATGTCGCCGATCTGGCCGATCTGCAGAATCCCGTCGAGGTCGGTACGGTTGTCACCGGCGGCAGTGCGGTCCGGGTGCATCTGGACGGCGAGCGCGCCTTCGTCGCGGCGGAAACGGGAGGATTCTGCTTTGTCGACATTTCCGATCCCGCAGCGCCGGCGCTCACCGCGACCATCCCCTCAGGCGGATACTCCATGAATCTCGATGTGCAGGGGGATTATGCGTACGTCATCGCCTATGACCGCGGTCTCCGAATCGTGGATCTGTCGAATCCGGAGAACCCGGTGGAGGTGAGCGAGTTCAGTCCCCAGACCTACGTCGAGGATGTGGTCGTCGACGGTGACTATGCCTATCTCGCCAGTGTTATGCGCGGCCTGACGATCGTCGATGTCTCCGATCCTTCCGCGCCGTTCATTGCCGGAAGCCTGGATACCGACGGACGCAGCATGGGCATCGCAAAGGCGGGGACGTACGTCTTTCTGGCGAACGGTTCCGCGGGACTGTCCATCATGGATGTCTCCGATCCCGGGAATCCCACGGAAATCGCGACCATCGGGCTCGGCGGCGACACACGCGCAGTGACCGTGCGCGGAGGTTACGCCTATGTCGCGGATGGCAGCGAGGGACTGCGCATTGTCGATGTCAGTAACCCCGCATCACCGCAGGAAACAGGAGTATTCCCCACGTCCTCCATCGCGATCGGTGTCACGCTCGACGGAGATCGTGCCTATATCGCGCGTTATTACGGCGGTGCGACAATCGTCGACATATCCAGCCCCGCGAACCCGACACTGGTCGCGGAGCTTCCAGGGATACAGAACGCCTACAACAGTACAGTCTCCGATGGGCGCGCCTGGGTGGCGGACGGGTATAACGGTCTGCTGGTGTTCGATGTCACCGATCCCTCGGTGCCGGTCTCGCAGGGATTTTTCCGCACCGCGGCGTCGGCGCGCGACGTCGCCCTGATCGGCGATTACTGCGTCGTCAGCGATTGGCTTTCCGGTCTGCATATCGTTCGTTTTGAGCAGACCACCGCTGTGCGGCAGCCTATCATCCCGGAGGATGCAATGCTCCGGGCGAACTACCCGAATCCGTTTCACGGGCACACCGTCATTGAGATCCAACTTGATCGTGACATGCGGGTGCGTCTCTCCGTGCATGATTTACTTGGACGTGAAGTTGCAGTGCTGCGTGACTGTCGGATGTCCGCCGGGTCACATCACGTACGTCTGCAGACCGACGGCCTTCCACCAGGCACCTACATTTGCCGGATGGTCACCGGCGCACATCTGGAAACGATGTCGATGCAGCTGCTGCGGTGAGACCGAAACCGCGCCGGTGAGACCGAAACCGCGTCGGTGGAACTGAAACTGTTGCGGTGAAACAGAAGTTGCTGCGGTGAGACTCGCGACCGGGAACGACAGTCCTGAAATTGTGAACACGATGCTGTCACGGACTGCATATAAATGACGGGCGGACTCAACAGTCCGCCCGTTCCGGGTGATCCCGGGATCACCCCCGCCCCGCAGTTGCTCCCTCACGAGTCCCTGTGACGTAACGGCGTCCTCTTCTCCGGGTGCGACGTGCCGCAGGATACCGATTGTGACGTCAGGGTAGTGGCCTGCGGCACGCATATGCGCTCTGCCTCTCCGTTGAGCACAGCCCGGAAAATGAATATTTGCCTCCTCTCACGTGTTGCGTACCTCGTGGCACGGTCCTGTTCCTTTCATGAACGTGATATCGTGCTGTACGCTTCCTGTACGTGTTGCGACAAATAATTGATAACAGTGTATTGTTTCACGACGTATTCCGCAATGCGTGTTACCACCTATTTCCATAGGTGGTACCACCTATTTTATCCCGGACTGACAGGGAAGCGAATCACCGATGCGTAAGGGCAGGTGATCCGATGGCATGACACCGGAGAGGACTCAGTCGTCTGATTTCGGCAGGTGAATGATGAACTCGGCGTACCGGTCTTCCTCGCTTTCCACCGACAGTGAACCACCGTGCCCCTCGACAATGATGTCATAGCTGACGGAAAGTCCGAGACCGCTTCCCGAACCCGCTGGTTTGGTGGTGAAAAACGGCTCGAACACACGAGACCGGATCGTCGGGGCGATACCGAGACCGTTGTCACGCATGCGGATTTCAGCAGTGTCATCGAGGCTGGATGTCGAGATCAGGATATGCGGATGAAAGGAGCCTTCCGTACTTCGTCTTTTCGCACGCACGGATTCCCAGGCATTCGCGAACAGGTTGAGCATGACGCGTGTTATTTCCCGAGGATAGACCGCTGTCGGTGCAAGCGTGCTGTCGGGGACGATCTGCACCGAGAGCGGGAAGTCATCTTCATCGGATCGCAGCGCTTTCTCAGCCAGTTCCACCGACCGCCGGACCAGGAGGTTCAGATCCGTCATCACGCACTCGCCGCGGTCAGGTCCGGCATGCTGCACGAGATTGCGCACGATGGCTTCGGCACGCCGTCCGTACTCGGTAATTTTCCGGATATTCGTCGCCAGTGCGCGCGCTTCTTCCGTGTCGCTGCTGTCGTTCGAAGACGCCAGATCGGATACAAGCGGTGAGGACAGTTCTGCGAAATTGATGATGAAGTTGAGGGGATTGAGGATTTCATGGGCGATGCCGGAGGACAGCCGTCCGAACGTCGCCATTTTCTCGGCGTGGATGAGCTGCTGCTGTGTGCGCTCGAGGTCGGCAAGCGCCTTTCTCAGACGCTCATTGCTGCGCTTGCGCGTCCGCGCGAGATGAAACACCCAGAACGCGACGAGTGCGGTGATGATGAATCCCCCGATGATCAGGTTCCGTATCAGCGCTTCGCGCGCGAGTTCGGCTTCCTTCAACTGCGCTTCCTTTTCAAGCAGTGCGATTTCCTGCGCATGCTGCTCGCGTTCGTGCCGGCGCGACATGGCGTTGATCTCGTGCAGGCGGCGTTCATTTGTCAGCGTATCATGCATGGCCCAGTGCAGCGTGAGGTATGTGTAGGCGCGCCGATAATCCCCGAGCTCCGCATACAGCTCGGCCAGTTTTTCGCCCGCGATTTCGATGAGATCCATCGCATTGATCTCCTCCGCGGTCCTGATCCCCCTGCTGATGGTGGCGATGGCTTTGCGCCTCTCGCCCTCCTCGAGATGAATGATCCCCATGTTTATGAGCAGGCTCGCGATGGACCGTTTGTCCCCGCGACGTTCAATCAGTGCCAGGCTTCTTTCGTACAGTGCCAGCGCCTTCTCATGCATGCCCAGATTGGAATAGGCATTCCCGATTCCGTTGAGCACGGTTGAGATGCCGTACTCGTCCTGCATGCGGCGAAAGATCGGTTCGGCGCGACGATAGTAGCCGATCGACGCGCGGTGCTGTTCCATCTGATTGTGAATGTTGCCGAGATTGACCATCGCCTTCGCGTAGGCCAGCGAGTCGCCGGACCGCAGACTGCGTTCAGCGCCGCGTTCGGTGAAGGCGAGCGCCTCATCGAGATTGCCGATGCGACGCTGCACGACGCCGATGTTGCGCAGCGCGCGCGCGGCACCTGCATCGTCGCCGAGACTGTCGCAGAGCGCATGGCAGCGGTTGAAATTCCGCAGAGCTTCTTCGTATACGCCGAGATTTGTGTTGAGCGCACCGATGGTGTTGAGCATCTCTGCCTCGCCGCGGCGCCACTGCAGACGCTGTGCGAGTGCGAGCGCCGCCTGTGCGGAGTCGAGTCCTGTCGCGGGATCACGGCCGGCGAGAGACTGTGCGAGACGGTTCAGCAGCAGCACCCTGTCGCTGTCTGGCGGAGCGGAGGCAAGCAGGGTGCGCAGGCTGTCACTCACACGCGGTTGTGCCGTCGCATGCATGCAGGAAACGAGCAGCAAAAGCAGCATATGCCGCATGCCTCGTGGCAACCCGGTCGTTCGGTTGAGAGCCATTACTGTCACTCTCCAGTGAGAGGAGGGAGGGGAACGTCATGAACGCTGATCTGCGTATCGTCAAGCTACGGGATTATATGCTCCTGTTCAACTGTGATCCGGTGCGTGTGTAAGAGCGGCGGTATCGCTCCGTGCGGGTACCGCGCAAAAAAAAAAAACGGGGACCGGAACCCGGTCCCCGCTTCATTGAAGCTGATGTTACCTGGAATGATTACTTGTATGCGGTCGCGGACTTCTGAACGCGATCCCAGGTTTCCCCGTTCTTTGTCACGCTCGTCACGGTAAATGTCACCGAGCCGATGTTCTTTTTCATCCAGTCACTCGGGATCGTGCACTGACCGTTCGAACCGGTCACAGCGGAACCAGGTCCGGTGGTTCCACCGCTGAAGTTCCCGGAGACCGTTGCGCCGGATACCGGGTTGTTACTGCCGTCCACGATCGTCACGGTGAACTCGCCACGCCACTGGCTTCTGTTGCCGACCGAGGTCGTTGTGATCGATGCGATCGTGATGACATTTGAAGGGGTTGGCGTGGTTACACTGATGATGTTGCTGCCCGAGCTCCCCACAGAATTCGTTGCGAACACCTGGTACTGGTAATCACTGTCGGCAGAAACGGAATTGTCGGTGTAGTTCGTGGTATTCGGGGCGAGCGTGGACGTAAGCAGGCTCCACGTATTGCCGTTGTCAGCAGAACGCTTGACCTCGTAGTTGTCCTCGCTGCCTGCATTGTCCGTCCAGGTCAATGAAACTGAACCTGCGGAAACGATCGTCGTCTGCAGGCCGGTCGGTGCGGCCGGAGCGGTCAGCTGCTGTGTCGTCGCACTGGCCGTGTTGCTGTAACCCGAATTTCCCGCACTGTTCCAGGCACGCACGCGATAGGAATATGTGCTGTTCGACGTGAGGCCCGTGTTGGAATAGGTGGTCACATTCGCGCCGACACTGGCGATCTGCTGGAAACCGCTTCCGGCATCACGTTCGATGTAGAACCCGTCCTCGTCATTGGCGTTGTCGGTCCATGACAGGTTGATCTGTGAGGTGGATACCGCCGCGGCGGAAAGGCCCGACGGAGCCGCGGGAGGATTCGAGGATACCGGTGCCGCGATCAGGCTGTAGAGCAGGAGGTTGGGAGAACCAGTCCCCACATTGCTGATCTTGTTCGCCGAGGCGCCGTTCTTGATGGCGCTCTCCACGGCCGATGGAGTGGCGTTTGTGTTTGAGGCAAGGTACAACGCTGCGACGCCCGCCACGTGCGGTGAGGCCATCGAGGTGCCCGACCAGCTGGCATAGCTGCTGGTGGTGTTCATCGTGGAAGAATAGATGCCGGAACCCGGTGCGAAAATATCCACGCAGCTGCCGTAATTCGAAAAGTAGGAGCGCGCATCACTGCTCGTTGTCGATCCGACGGTCAGTGCGCTGGAGGCGCTGGCGGGGGAATAATTGCAGGCGTTGCTGTTGCTGTTGCCCGCGGATACTGCATACACCACACCGGCCGAAACGGAGTTATTCACCGCTGCATTCAGAGAGGAGGAAAAGCCGCCTCCCAGGGACATGTTGGCCACGGCCGGTTTGACGTGATTCTGCGTCACCCAGTCGATGCCGGCGATCACACCGGAATATGTCCCGGAACCATTGCAATCGAGCACGCGCACCGCGTACAGCGTCGCTTTCTTCGCCACACCGACATTCTCGCCGGCGGCGGTACCGGCGACGTGTGTGCCGTGTCCGTCACAGTCCGACGCGTCGTTGTCATTATCGACGAAATCATACCCGCTGAAGGCGCGTCCATTGTATTCCTTGTGGTTGAAACGGATGCCGGTATCAATGATGTATATGTTGACGCCCTCGCCCTCATTCTGATACTCATATTTCGAGTCCATGGGCAGATCCCGTTCATCGATGCGGTCGAGTCCCCAGCTGGGGGGATTGTACTGCGTCACGGTCTTATATACGAGTCCGTCGGGCTCGATGTACGCGACATTGGGATTATGGCGAATGCCCTCGAGTGCCTGCTCGGGAATCGTCGCCGCGAAACCCTTGATGGCATGCTGGTACGTGAAATGCGTCGTGATGCCCTTGCCGCGTGTCATTTCGGCGGCCATGGACTTCGGATTTCCGACATCGTCCTTGAAAACGACGATATAGCGATCGGTGAGATCGGCAGCCCCATCGGCCTTGTGGAGGGTGTTGACCTCCGGACCGGACTGTTCATTGCTGGCGACGGGACCCTCGGGTCCCTCACTGCAGGCTGCAAACAGCAGCGCCGCGGCAAAGACGATATAAATATTCCGTTTCATCTATACCTCCTGGAAATGGAATGTATTGGAAAACACTGAATCGATATGGCTCTCAGTATTCCATGATAAACGTCACCGGCACACCGAAGCAATGTTCGATGTGCACTGCAGGGAAATGAAATACAGTACGGGTGCTGTCAGGCCGTGGTTACACGGCTTCATAATACAATATTTTTCTTCCGGAATCCATGAAAACCAATATTTTTTCAGAATTTATCGCATCCCCGGATCGATGCCCATCGAGCGCATGGTCATGCGTCCGATCATCTCGCGGGCCTGGCGAATGTAGCGCTCCTGCGCCGCGGGATCGGCGAGCTGATGTCCCTCGGGCGTGGCGACGAAGGTTTCGAGGTGCCGAATTGCCTCTTCCGGACGTGGCGGCTCCGCCGTGGCCGCGAGGTAGCCGAGCAGGAAATGCGGGAGGGTGAAAGCGGAATCAATCTCCATCGCGCGGTTGAGCATGGTGGTCGCCTCTTCGGGACGGCCGGTGAGGATGAGCGCGCGTCCGGCGCGGGAAGCAAGCAGGCTGCTGTGCTCAATCAGCGGCATGGCTTCGATGAAGGGTGCTGGATCGGAAAGCACGGCGCCGCGGTCGTGGCGGTACTCCAGCGCCGCCATCCCGAGGAGCGCATCGTCTGGGATGATGTCCGAGAGCATACGGTACTGTTTTTCGAAATACGCATCCCCGGCATCCTGCAGTCCCTGCAGCTGAGGAATCTGCAGCAGCGCCTCCGCGGACACTTCCACGAATTCCCGCTTCTCCCCCGCATACATGTTCCCGACATCCTGCGTCTCCATGCGTCGCAGTTTTTCCGCGAGTTCCGCGAACACGAAATCCATGTATCCCTTCTGATCCGCGGCCGGCACCTGCATCACCACGGCCCGGAGCAGCTTGCGGAAATCCTCAGGATACCCGACCATTTCGACCTTTTTCCTGATCGTCCAGGCCTCTTCCTCCGGCTGTCCGGTACGCTGGTAATGCTTGCGGAGGTGCTCATAGCCGTTGAGCGCGAAGTCGCCGGTGAGCAGTTCGTCGTCGAGCGCCATGATGTCGCGGAAGCGCTGCTCCGAGGTGTCCGTGTCGATGTTGACGATGAGCCATGGGACGACAGCAACGATGGCGGCGCCCGTGGCAAGGTAGCCGAGCCACGCGCGGCGGGGGGCATCGGTGCGTCCGGCGAGCATGGTGACGGCGAAGAGCGACGCGGCCACACCGAAACCGGCGTTGACATCCCAGTCGCGCGCCATCCCGAAACAGGTGTAGCCGAAGAGCAGCAGGAAGCCGGTGTACAGCACATGCGACAGCGTTACGAGTTCCGCCGGGGACCATTCGCGTCCCCGCCACGGCACGAATGCGAGCAGCAGGAGCGGAGGCGCGGCAGCGAGGAAGATCATGTTGAGGATGTCGCCGAGATGCGCGCCGGAGAGCAGGGTGTAATGCTGCACCGCGCCCTCCTCGCCGAAGGGCTGCAGCGCGAGGATGACGCGGCTGCCCTCGAAGGCGACGCCCGAGGCAAAATAATAGATCCCGCCGAGCACGAGGACTATGGCCGTGCCGATGATCAGATTGCGCAGCGTCACCTGGCGCCGGGCGGATTCACCGCCACGCGCGGCGAGCGCGATCAGCATCCCGGGGAGGGTGACCAGCGTCATCAGGTGCAGGGCGGCGCTGATGATGAAGGCGAGAATCATCCACTGCGGTGCGAGCTTCCCCTCGGCCACCGCGGCGCTGGCGATGAAATACGCCGTCAGCGCGGTGAAATACAGAGTGTAATATTCCACGTAGCCGAAAAAGAACAGCAGTCCGGGCGTGGCGATGAGCAGGGCGATGCGCGCGAGGCGCAGCGCGGCATCCTCCGTGTGGCGCAGCGACGAGTAGAGCACGATGAACAGGAACACGGCGCCCGACACGGCGGCCGCGGCCTGGAAAATGAACTGCGGCTGTGCGGTGACTCCCTCCCCGCCGCCGTAGAGCAGCTTCGCCAGTGTGGCCAGCAGCCAGGCGGTCATGGGGGCGGAGCCGGGGGAGAACAGGACGTCTTCCGAGATCGGCGCCCCGCGCACCCAGCGGAAGTGTTCGGCGAGATAGGACGCGCCGTCACCGAGGAAGAAGGTATCCATGCGAAAGAGCCAGAACACGATGCCGCCCACAACGGCGACGAACAGCGAAAGCGGCAGCGCGGGCAGGCGTTCGAGCAGGTCGGACTTCCAGCGGTAGAGACCGTAGAAGATCGGCGTGGCGAGCGCGATGCCGAGCGCCGCGATGAGCAGCTCGCCCCAGACCGGGAGGTAGCCGGGATAGGAGAGTCCCCACAGGCGTGCCTCGGGAAACTGCCCCGCGACGAGACGCAGCACGGCCAGGGCCGCGAACGCCGCGCCTGCCGAACGCATCAGCGCGGCAGGAGGGCGCGGCTCCTGCTGCGCCATGTTTTTTTTCTGCTTCGCGGAGCGGGAGGATTTGGACTGTGCCGCGGCGGGACGCCGTGATGCTTTTTTCGCCATGAAGCTCTCTGCCTGTCGCTGATGAGATGGACGGCCAATCACCCGAAATCTACGGGAAGCGCAGGCGCGGAGCAACGGCTTGTTGCTGGAAGCAGGATGCTGCAGTAACCACACGCGTCAGCGTGTGGATCCGTGGATAGTGCGTGGGCAGCGCCAGCCACACGCGTGAGCGTGTGGGCAGGCAGGAGCGATCCTCGACCGATGTGGGGATATGCCAAAAATGGGTACGAACTCCCATTGCGGGTCGCTTCGAGTCGGATTACAATTCCTCAGGTCGCAAATCACAACTGACAGATATTCCATTTCCGTCTCAAGGAGGACAGTCCGATGAAACGCACATGTCTGACAATTTCGATTACCTGTATGCTCTGTGTCTTTGCACAGGGGCTTCAGTCCCAGACCCTGCGCATGGTCGCCGATATCAATGCCGCGAACATATCGACCGAACTTGTCGTCACCGGACGTACGGTGTTCAACGGCAAGATCCATTTCGTCGGGAACGACGGCAGCAGAAAGACACTGTATACTCTGGACGGCGGCGGAGCGTCGATGCTGCTGCCGCAGCTCGATGCCATGAGCGCAATGCACAACGGTGGCAGCTACCTTGTGTTCTGGGCAGACGACGGCAGCCATGCCGGTGATGAGCCCTGGGCGAGCGACGGAACGATAAGCGGAACATCGCTATTGGACAATCTCAATACGCTTGATCCCTCCATGAATGCGTCCCAACTGGAAGGCGGGTATGTCGCAATCAACGGTCAAAGCTATTTCGGCGCGTTTGAATCATTTCGGATGAAAAAGAATGGTTCCGTCTGGGACTTCGGTCTCTACCGGACGGACGGCACATCCTCCGGTACGGTCGAAATCTATGACGACCTCGACGTGCAGAAGATGATCGAACTGAATGGAAACCTCATCATCGATGCACTTGACATGCTCAATACCGGCGGGTACGGTCGCGAACTGTTCATCCACAATGGCAGCAGCACCGTCCCGATCGGGACGATGACACCCGGTCAGTGGGGCATGGAAGACGACAATCCCTACACGCAGTGGTACAACCGGCATGTGTACGCGGTGCACGAACCGGTCGTCGCGGCCAATTGCGCGTTTTTCAACAGCCGCAGTCAGTACGACGGGAACGAACTCTGGTGTACGGACGGATCGGCGATTCGCATGGTGACGGGTGTCGGGAACGGCGCGCATTCCACCTACCCGGTGTTCATGACGCCGATGGATGGTGTGCTCTACTTTGTCGGACTCGACACGAACAACGATTCCGAGCTCTGGAGCTTCCCGCTCAGCGATCCCATGAACACCGGCACTGCCTCCGTCGCAGTGAACATCAACGTCACGGGGAGTTCCGAACCCTGCTGGCTGACCGTGTACGATGGCGATCTCTATTTCACGGCATATACGGAAGCGACAGGAAGGGAGCTGTTTCGCTGGGACGGATCCGCAGTGCAGCTCGTCGCCGACATCGCCAGCGGTGCGGCGAGTTCGAATCCTCACTATGCTCCGGATATTTCGAGCGCTCTCGTCGGAACCCGGGATTACGGCACTTCCGAAAGACTCTGCTTTACGATATTCAACGGGAAACTGTACTTCGCAGCCGACGACGGCGTCCACGGCTATGAGCTGTGGAGGTATGACGCTGCAACGGCGCTCGCGGAACTTGTATCGGATGTCAACAGCGGTGCAGGGGGATCAGATCCCCATCGCCTCACGGTGCACAACGGCAAGCTGTATTTCACTGCGTACACACCGCAATTCGGCCGCGCCTGGTACGAGTACGATCCCGGCGGCAGCAGCGTCAACCAGCCGCCGGTGGCCGTCGCGAATGCGTCACCGGCAAGCGGTACGGCTCCGCTCGCGGTATCGTTCGACGGCAGCGGATCCTCTGATCCCGATGGAACCATCGCATCCTATGCGTGGGATTTCGGGGACGGCAGCGGGGCATCCACACAGATGAATCCGTCATACACATTTTCCTCCCCCGGGACATATTCCGCACAGCTGACCGTCACCGACAATGACAACGCGACTGCAACTGACAATGTCACCATCACCGTGACGTCCGTGCCGAGCGGGTTCATGTATGTCGCAGCGCAGACCGTGACGCGGGTCAGTCTTCCCGGGAACAAGATTGCCGCGGAGGACGTGGTGTTGATCAAAGACGACACGGGACTGCCGGTGAGCGGCGCGCTCGTGACCTCCGTGTTTGCAGGTCCGACATCCGGGAGCCTTTCCGGAACAACGGACGCGAACGGCGAAGTCACGCTGACGTCGGCGTGGGATCGCAATCCCTCCGGCACCTGGTGCTTTACCGTGACGGACGTGCAGGCGGCGGGGAAGACGTACAACGCCGGTGCCAATGTCGTGACAACACAGTGTGAGGGCACGCCAAAGAAACGCCTCCTCTCCCCCACATTGTGTCATCTTCATCAAAATTATCCGAATCCCTTTGGATCGGCTGTCGGACAAACCGATCAGACGATCATTCCCTACAGGCTCACAGAAGAAATGCATGTCGTTCTGCGTGTGTACAACAGTCTCGGACAGTTGCAGCAAACGATATTCGATGGGTATCAGCGAGCCGGAGTGCATACCGCCGTCTTTCAGGCAGAGGATCTGCCCTCCGGAACCTACTGGTGTCTGCTGACCGGTGCCGCTGAAATGCAGTGTATTCGAATGGTTCTGCAAAAGTAGCGGATTCTGCATGAAGGAAGGTGCGTGGCGTCAATGCACGCACCGCCCATGCACGACCGGGGAGTCCGTCTTGACAATGAGAACGGAACGAGCAATATTTACAGAGTCATCCTCTGCACAGAGCCCTGTTCACATAGATCTCCCCATCGGAGCGGTATCCCTGCCGTCCGTATGCCGCGGCGCACAGGAGAATGAGCGCAGAATTTCTGGTACCAGTGGAGGCAATGTCATGAACACCAGGTCAATTCACGCGAACATCATGATGCTGTTCGTCTTCTGTGCGATGGTGGATGCACTGTGCTGCGTCCAGGCGCAGCAGATCCATGTGGAAAGCCTGCCTCAGCAGATCAATAAGGACAGCCTCCGACGTGTGATCCGTTCACGTATCAGCGACACTGCCCGGGTTCACGCATTGAACCAGCTCGCCCTGACGCAGGTCGAGACGAATCCTGACAGTGCGCATGAACTGGCCTCCAGAGCATTATCCCTCGCAAGGAAAGTGAATTACCCGATGGGAGCCGGAGAGGCATTGCATACGCTCGGATTATCCTGCAGTAGCAGACAGCAGTATCCGGAGGCGATGGCGTTTTATGAACAGAGCCTGGCGATAAGCGCAGATGTTCGCGATACGACGAGCATGTCACGGATATTGCATAATATGGCACAAGATCGAATGCTATGCGGCGATCACGAGCAGGCATTGAAGTACTGGAGGGAAAGCGTCACGCTTCTGGAAAATTCCGCAGATCGAACATCGCTGATAAGGGGAATCAAAGCAATTGCGTATGCACTCGTGATGCTGAAACGATATGAAGATGCGCTTCGTCAGTATCGAGTCTGTGCCGAGATCTCCCGTGAGCTCGGGGACCGGGATGAACTCGCAGCATGCAATTATGGGATGGGGTACTGCCTCCGGCGTCTGGATTCACTCACCCTGGCGAGAACTGTCTATCGCAATGCACTGAAGGTGTACGAAGAATTGGGCGATGAAGCAGGAATGGCGGAAATTCTTACCGCCCTCGGTGAAACCGAAGTACAGATGGGAAATCTCAAACAGGCTTCAGAACAGCTTCAACGTGGATTGGAAATTGCTGAGCATATCGGGGACCAGGATATCATTGCGCATTGCGTGATGGATCTGGCCAAGGTATACATTGAGCAGGGATCTTCATTTCGCTCTCTGGAGTATTTTTCCCGGGCACTGCGGCATTACACGGAGGCTGGCGATAAAACCTTAATCGCTCATTGCTGTAACGGAATTGGGGCGTCGTACATGGCTCAGAGCAAGTTCGGGAAAGCGATGGACTACTATGAACGGGCGTACTCCGCCGCGAAGGAGATCGCATATCATCCTGAAATCGGAAGCAGCCTGATGAATATGGGTATTGTCGCCTGCAAGCAGGGCAATAGCTCAGAAGCGCTGCGATATTACCTTGAAGCGATCGATCATCTGGAGCAAGCGGGTGATAACTACCTGCTGACTATCATACGAGTGAACATCGGTACGATCTATTATGACAGGTGCGCATATGCAAAAGCCCTGCAATACTACCATGAATGTCTCGAATACTCCCGAACAAATGGACTAAGGGCCGAGCAAGCGTTAAGCCTGGCGGCGGTGGGCAAGGCGTATGCGGGACTCGATTCAGATTCGCTGGCGCTGGATTACCTGCATCGCAGCATTGTCATGTTTGACTCTCTTGGACAGGAGTCACGTCTTGCAATGGCATTGGATGGTATCGGAACCGTATACAGAAAGGTAGGGAGATATGAAGAAGCTCTCCAATTTCTGCAGAGGGCAAAAGCACTCCTGGAAACATTCGATGATTCGCATGGACTTGCCCGCACCCTGTGTCATCTCGGATGGTGTTATCAGGCTTCCGGGAATTTTTCAGCCGCACTTCCGTACCTGCAGGAAGCTCTTGAGCTTGCTCTGAGCATTCAGGCCGAGGGAATTGTGGAATGTTCGCTTTCTCGCCTGCATGCGGTGTATGCGGCCATGGGAAATTACATGGAAGCGTACCGCGCTCACGTGCGGCTGAAGGCATACCTTGACAGTACGCAGCGGGGGACGGAAAAGAAACAGCTCAATGAACTCATGGCCAGGTACGACGCTGAAACGCGGGAGCAGAAAATTGCATTGCTGGAAAAGGATCAGGCGCTCCAGTCACTCGAACTCCGGCGGCGCGATGAAGCCATCCGCCGCAGTCGACTCGAAGCGCTGCAGCGGCGGCAGGAAATCGAGCTGCTTTCGCGCGCGGCGGAGATTCAGGAACTGGAAATGACCGTCACGGAGGCCAATCTCCACAGCAGGGAAGCCGACGCGGCACGCAAGCAGCAGAAAATCGAGCTGCTGGAAAAGGACCGCTCCCTGCAGGCTGCGAGCCTTACCCAGGAAACGACGCGTCGCAACGCCGCGATCATCGGTGCGGCTCTTATCCTGCTGCTGAGCATCCTCATCGTGCGGCATCTTCGCCAGCGGCGACGGGTGTCGGAGCTGCGCGCGGAGGTGGCCGAGTCGCGGGCACGCGACGCGGAAGTGGAGGCACTGCGCGTGCAGGCGGATGCCGAACGCAAGGAATCGGAAATTCAGCGCATGTTCTCGCATCGCCTGATCGACTCGCAGGAGCGCGAACGCTCGCGCATCGCGCGCGACCTGCACGACAGCCTCGGTCAGAAACTCGCCGTCATCCGGAGCAGGACCCAGCTTGCGCTTACCGATGACAGTGAGGTGCAGAACCCACGGGAACTGATCAGCGAGCTTTCTGCCACCACGCATGACATCCTCCAGGAAATCCGCGTGATCTCGCATAACCTGCATCCACCGGTGCTGGATACCTTCGGACTCGCCAAGGCGCTCGAGGATATGACGCGCGAACTCGAGTCGGTATCGGATACCGAGTGGGAGCTGTCGGTTCTGACGGACGCGGAGCAGATGGAAGCATCGCGCCAGCTCACGCTGTATCGCGTCCTGCAGGAAGCTGCCAACAACGTCATCAGTCACGCCGGCGCGAGCCATGCGTCGATTCGTATCTCGCAGCAAGATGCCGGGCTGCACGTTGCGGTCGAGGACGACGGACACGGATTCGACGTTGAAGGCAGCGGCGGTGAGGGAGAGGGACTCGGGCTGCGCAGCATGCGCGAGCGCGTGCGCATGCTCGGCGGCACGATGACCATCATCTCGCGGAAGAACATTGGAACGAAGCTGCTCATCGATATCCCCCAGACAGCGGCCGCCCACACACGCGATCCCGCCGGCAGCACTGTGCCGAATACGGAGGTGCCGTCATGATCAATAACGGACGCCGCATCAACGTGGTGATCGCCGATGACCATCCGGTCGTGCGTATGGGACTGCGCCAGGTGATCGAGCACGACCCGCGCATCCGTGTCATCGACGAGGCGGAGAATGGCCGCCAGGCACTGGATTCCATCCTCCTGCATCAACCGCATGTGGCGGTACTCGACATCGAGATGCCCGAGATGAGCGGGATCGACGTGATGCGGGCGATCAGGAAAGAAGGATCCCCCACCCGTGTCATCGTGCTCACCATTCATGACAATGAGACGATTTTCGAAAGTGTCGTGGAACTCGGAGCGCTGGGATACATTCTCAAGGACAGTGCGATGACAGACATCCTCCGCGCCATCCACCGGGTGGCGGAAGGGGAGTACCATGTCAGCCCGGCGCTTCCGTCCAACAGCAGCGGCGGGACCGCACTCCTCGATGCCATGCAGTCCCGCTTCGATGCACTCACGCCCACCGAGCGGCGGGTGCTGAACCTGATCGCGCGCAATCACAGCAGTACTGACATCGCGGAGCGCCTGCATATCAGCCCCCGCACCGTCACGCATCACCGCGAAAACATCTGCGGTAAGCTCGAGCTTCACGGCAGCCACGCCCTGCTGCGCTTCGCTCTCGAGAACCAAACGCTCATCACCCGGCAGCTGACGGGCTAGGGACAGGCCGCGGCAGACCCACGCGTGAGCGTGGGGAGGGGACGCGTCCTTGACTCTCACCGGGAATCTCGTTTATTATTCCCCTGTCCTTACACTGGCATTCATTTCGGAGTCCGGCACGATGTTCGTTCGCATCATGCTGTTCATTCTTCTTGCGGGAGGGATGACCGGGAGGGGAAGCGGGCAGTCCCCGCACTGCTTCCGCGAGGATATTCTCATCGATGTGCAGGATACGAGCTGTCTGCTGCGTGGAGCGTATTATTTCGCGAACACGGGTGACACCGCCGTTTCACAGACCCTGACGTTCCCCGTGGTGATCAGGCCTGGCCTGCCCCGGCCGACGGAGATCACCGTGACAGACCGGCACACCGGACAGAGGGTGCCATGCGCGAGCGCGCCGGCGGGATTTCTGTTCCCGCTGCGCATCCCTGAAACGAGCATCGCGGTGTATGAAATCGCCTACCGACAGCCGACACCCGATCACGTGATGGAATATGTTCTCACCGCACGTAGGCACTGGAAGCGCACGCTGGAATACGCGGAAATGACAGTCAGGATACGCGATGGGCTCAGTCTCAACGGACTGAGCATGCCCTATACCAGCGTCATCCCGGGTGACACCCAGACAGTGTATCACCTGCAGAGGAAGGAATTCGCTCCGGCCGAAACGCTGCGAGTCACCTGGCGAAAAGAAGGGGGCTGAAGGCTACGAGGGTTCAGCAGGATGCAGGAAGCTGCGATAACCACACGCGTCAGCGTGTGGATGCCATCACCGGTTCTCCTCCGGCACACCATCGAAGAAATCGACCACACCTGTCTCAAGGGAATACTCCGCACCCACGACGAGGAGTCTGTCCTCCCGGATCAGCTCTTCCAGCACTACGGAACCGTGGCGGAGGTGATCGGCGGAGACGCGGACATTCGCACGGACGGCCGCGTGGATCAGTGCTTCACGGTCATGCCGGAGATCCGTATCCATGAGCGTTTCGACCGATGGACGCACGCGGTCGACAATGGCACGCAGGTTTTTCGAATGCGCATCGGAAGGATGGAGGATGTCTTCAATCGTTGCCGTTACCGCGCCGCAGCGGCTGTGTCCCATGACGACGACGAGACGCGTACCGAATTCGGCGGCGGCGAATTCCACGCTGCCCACCAGCGAGGGAGCGACAATGTTTCCTGCAACACGGATGACGAACAGATCGCCGAGGCCCTGGTCGAATACGATCTCAGCCGGAACGCGCGAATCCGAGCATCCGAGAATGACGGCGAACGGCTGCTGTCCCTCCGTCAGCTCGGCACGCCTAAGGGCGAGCGCATCGGCATCGATATGACGTTCGCCCGCCACGAAACGGCGGTTTCCTTCCTTGAGTCTTTCCAGTGCGTCATGGGCGGGAATCATGTGCTTCCTGTCGAATGTCACAGGTGATGGGTCACACTAATGTACGCAGGAAACAAGCCATCTGCGAAATCATCCACACAAACATACACATCTCGTTGGGGCGTCCACTGTTTCTCCCGCGGAGAATCATGATTGGCATATTATTACCCGGGTAAAATGCAATTATACCCGGGTAAAACCCCAATTTTACCCGGGTAAAAATGCCATTCTGACAGTGTATGCTGTAGGATCCGGGAATTCTGCATCATCATCGAGGATGTTCGGTATGGTGGCACACCCGGATGCCGGGTGCGTGTGCGATGCCGGAGCCGGCGATATTGCGCGTGCCCTTCAGGATGGGAGGCATTTTTGTGGATTTAATCCAAATCAAACAGCGCGCTAACAGGACAGTGCCGAAATTGCGGATCTAACCCATCCAAAATTCATTCGGAGGAGCCTCATGAAGGTGTTTTCTCATGTCCGTTACATCCTGCCTGCCATACTTCTGACAGTGCTGCTGGCCGCCCAGGCGTCCGCGCAGTCGATACAGCTTTCCGTACTCGGGGAATACAAGACCGGCGTGCTTGACGAGTCCGCCGCGGAAATCGTCGCCCACGATCCCGCTTCACAGCGGCTGTTTTCGGTGCGCGGCGACGCACCCGAGGTGGATATCATCTCCATCGCCAATCCTGCAATGCCCATGCTTGTGTCGACCATCAATTTCGCCGCCATCTGGAACGACGCCGGCGGCGCGAACAGCGTCGACGTGCACAACGGTATCGTCGCTGTGGCGGTTGAGAACGATGTGTTTAACTCCGCCGGACGCGTGTACTTTCTCGATGCGTCCGGGACGGTTCTCAATGATGTCACTGTCGGCATCCTGCCCGACATGCTGACGTTCACCGAAGACGGCAGTTATGTGCTCGTGGCAAACGAGGGCGAGCCCAACGATGACTACACTGTCGATCCCGAAGGAACCATCAGCGTGATCAACATCAGCGGCGGCGTCCTGTCCGCCACAGTTGCGACGGCGGATTTCAATGCCTTCGACGCCCAGAAAACCGCGCTGCAGAACGCCGGTGTGCGCATTTTCGGACCGGGCGCCTCGGTCTCCGAGGACCTCGAACCCGAATACATCACCACGCAGGGCAACACCGCCTGGGTGGCAATGCAGGAAAACAATGCCCTGGCCGTCGTGGACATCAGCTCCGCCACGATCAGTGCCATCATCCCGCTGGGCTTCAAGGATCACAGCCTCGCTGTGAACGCATTGGACGCGAGTGACAGGGACGCAGGCATCAACATCACCACCTGGCCGGTGTACGGCATGTATCAGCCGGACGCGATCGCATCGGTCGAGATCGGTGGAAACACCTATATCGTCTCCGCAAACGAGGGTGATGCCCGTGATTATGACGGATTCAGCGAGGAAGAGCGTGTCAAGGACCTGACGCTCGATCCCACCGCCTTCCCGAACGCCGCCACGCTGCAGCAGGATGCCAACCTCGGCCGCCTGAACATCACCACCACGCTCGGCGACACGGACAACGACGGCGACTACGACAAGCTCTATTCCTACGGCGCACGCAGCTTCTCGATCTGGGATGCGAACGGTAATCTGGTTTGGGACAGCGGCGACGAGATCGAGCAGAAGATCAAGCAGCTGCTTCCGACGGAATTCAACACCGACAATGACGAGAATGACTTCGACGGCCGCAGCGACGCAAAGGGACCCGAGCCCGAGGCCATCGCCGTGGCGGAATACTGCGGCAGCGTGTATGCCTTCATCGGACTCGAGCGTATCGGCGGCATCATGGTGTACGACATCAGCGATCCGACCGCGCCCGTGTATGTGACCTACATCAACAACCGCGACTTTACGCTCGATCCCGAGGATCCCGCGAACGTGAATACCATCGGTGATCTCGGTCCGGAGGGACTGATCTTCATCGACGCCGCCGACAGTCCGAACGGTCAGCACTTGCTCGTCTGCGCCAGCGAGGTCAGCGGCACGGTGACGCTGTTCTCGGTGCTCAACACCACGGCCCCGCTGGTCGACGCGTCGCTTGACCTGGTCAGGCAGATCAACGCCACCAAGGGCGACTTCGAGGTGGACTTCTCCGCCACCGACGGCTGTGACCCCGATCCCTCCGTCAGTGCCGTGATGAGCATCCCGATGGTGGACAACAACACGGTCGTCACCTACATGGTCGAACAGCGTCCCCGCCTGAAATTCCATCCCCTGCAGAACGCCGTGACGGTGGAAGCCCCGAACCCGCAGGCCTTCTGGTCCATGATCATGGCGGCCGGCGGAGTGCCCGTCATGGATGGTGATGACTTCGAATTCGATCTGCTTCCCAACTACGCGAAGTTCGACTACGAATTCGAGCTGACCGGCGAACTGCGCAAGGTCAAGGCGGCCTCGGCGTCGCTGATCGTGACCGCGACGGACGATGCGACGGACGATGCGAATATGACCACCACGGTGACCGTGCCCGCACTGTTCCCGGCGCCGAAGAACGACGTCGCCGCGGCACCGTCATCGCCGGTGCTCGAGCAGAACTTCCCGAATCCCTTCAATCCGTCCACGGTCATCCGTTTCACGCTGCCGGAATCCGGTGCCGTGACGCTGACCGTGCATGACCTGCTCGGCCGCCGCGTCGCCACACTCGTCGACGGCGACCTCGCTGAAGGAACGCACAGCGTGCGCTGGAACGGACGCGACGCTGCCGGTACGGTCGCACAGAGCGGTGTGTACATGTACACGCTCCGCACTGCCACCACGGTCGAAACGCGCCGCATGCTGCTGGCCAAATAAGAAGTCATCTCCTTCTGTAGGCACGAGCCACCGGCTCGTGCCGTGGGACGGCACGGGACCAGTTCGGCATCAGCCACCGGCTCGTGCTGCGGGACGGCACGGGACTGCACCGGATCGGCATCCACCACCGGCTCGTGTCATCGTATCAACAAGGCACAGGCCCGTCACTCGATCCTGCATCAGTGGGAAAGGGTGACGGGCCGTGTGTTATGTGGGGGACTGTGATTTCACCTGCCCCGGCGTCATGCCGAAGCGCTCCCTGAAACAGGTGGTGAAATAGGACTGGCTGTTGAAACCGACGGCGTAGGCGACTTCGGCGACGGTACCGGTGTTCTGCTCGAGCATCTGCCGTGCGCGCTCAAGGCGCACCGAGCGGATGAAGCGGCTGGGCGACATGCCGGTGAGCGCCTTGATCTTGCGCTGAAACTGCGTGCGGCTCATGCCGATTTCGCGGAAGAGATCGTTCGGGGAAAAGGATTCGTCATCGAGACGCTCTTCGATGACAGCCACGACGGCATCGAGGAATTTCCGGTCCTGCGAAACGTACTGTTTCTCGTCGAGCGTGAATCCGCCCTCGGTGACGGATACGGCGGAGAATTTCTCCGCGAGCGAACGGCGCAGCGAGAGCAGGTTGCGCACACGCAGCAGCAGTTCGTCGGGATTGAAGGGCTTGGTCAGGTAGTCGTTCGCTCCCTCTTCAAGACCGGTGTGGCGGCTGCGGTCGTCGCCGCGTGCCGTCAGCATGACGACGGGAATGTGACTGCTGCGCTCATCGGCGCGGATGGCACGGCAGAGTGCGAAACCGTCCATCACCGGCATCATGACGTCGGTGATGATCAGGTCGGGCAGATGCTCGACCGCCATGTCCATCCCCTCGCGTCCGTTGGATGCCTCAAGCACGCGGTACTCCGGTTCGAGGATCTCTCGCATATATTCGCGCAGGTCGTCATGATCGTCAACGAGAAGGATGATGTGCGGTGCGGATCCGTCAGCGTTGGCAGGGACGCCGGTATCCTGCCCGGGCGCTTCCGCATCCCCCTGTGTGGTCCGCGCGGACGCCGATCCCGATATCTCTGTCTCTTCCCATCCTTCACCTGCCTGCGGATGATCGAACCCATCCGCGTGGATGTCAGCATCGTTCTCACTCTCCCTTGCATTCGCCATGCCGCCGGAGTCCCGCCCGGAAAGCGGGAGCGTGAAGGTGAACGTCGTGCCCTGTCCCTCCTCACTGGAGACGTGGATTTCGCCGCCGTGATAGCGGACCAGCTCCCGCGCGAGGGCGAGCCCGATGCCGGAACCGCCGGCGTACGACTGCGCGTGCACCTGATAATAGCGGTCGAACACATGCGGCAGATGCTGGGAGGGAATGCCGCAGCCGGTGTCGGATACGACGACCTCGAGCATGGAACGACCATCGCGCGTTCCCCGCGCGGGATCCTTCTCCTCCCCGGCGCTGGTGACGTCACAGCGCACGGTGACGGTGATGCGGCCGCCAGGCTCGGTGAAGCGGAAGGCGTTGGAAAGGAGGTTCATCATGACCTGTTCGATGGACTCGCGGTCGAACAGCGCGGCGCAGGCTTCCTCCGCGCTGTCGAAACGCAGGTCGATGTCTTTCTCCTCCGCGTGGGAGATGAAGGAATCGGTGACGCGGCGCAGCACGGTGATGATGTCGCCGCGGCGAGGGGAGATCTGCATCTGTCCCGCCTCGAGGCGTGAGAGGTCGAGGATCTGGTTGACCAGCTGCAGCAGGCGTCCGGCATGGTCGCGGATGACGCCCGTCTTGCGGCGGATCCACGGATCGTCGAAACGGCGTGCGATCTGCGCGGCCGGTCCGAGGATGAGGGTCAGCGGCGTGCGGAATTCATGGGATATGTTGGAGAAGAAGCTGGATTTCATGTGGTCGAGTTCGTGCAGCTGCTCGGCCTCGAGGCGTTCACGCTCCAGCTGCTCCTGCAGGCGCACCTGCCGTTCGCGCACACGCATCAGCGCGCCAATGACGAGCACACCCAGCACGACGTACAGCACGTAAGCCCAGGTCGAGCGCCAGAAGGGCGGCAGCACCTCGATGGCGAGTGTGGCGCCCTCCTGGTTCCAGATGCCGGCGCTGTTCGCGGCGACGACACGAAAGACGTAGCTGCCGGGATCGAGGTTCGTGAAGGTGGCGCTGTGGCTGTTGCCGGCCTCGATCCACCGTTCGTGCAGTCCGTCGAGGAAGTATCGGTACCGGTTGCGCTCGGGTGCGGTGAAATCGAGGGCC
The DNA here is from genome assembly GCA_913061095.1 of uncultured Ignavibacteria bacterium. Taxonomy (GTDB): domain Bacteria; phylum Bacteroidota; class Ignavibacteria; order SZUA-365; family SZUA-365; genus BM516. The sequence continues at coordinate 23,747 of CAJXVM010000018.1, read as the reverse complement.
GCGAAGGTGATCGTGATCATGTTCTGGTCGGCGTCGAGTTTGATCGCGTCAGTCACGGCCAGTGGACGCTGCAGAGGACTTCCCTGTTCTCCCGGATGAACACGCCGGTTCCATATCCGGAGTTCGGTCAGGTACACCGGCGGCGCGGATGCGTGCCGCCGCGGGACGACCGACGGACGGTAGGTGATGCCGTCGGTGCCGCCGAAGTACAGCGCTCCGTTGGACGCGCGGAGGGCGGCACCCGGGTTGAACTGGATATTCAGCAGACCGTCGCGGGCGTCGAAATTCCGGAAGCTGCCGCGCCGTTCATCGAAGACGCTGAGTCCGCCGTGGGTGGTGATCCACAGTCCGCCGTCCCGCTCCTTCGCAATCGCGCAGATCGCATCGCTGACGAGCCCGCTCTGGACGGTGTACCGCTTCCACGACATGTCGTCGACGTGCAGTGTATAGAGCCCCGCGCCGTTTGTGCCGATCCACAGGCGGCCGTCGTCCGATTCGTACAGGGCGGAGATGTTCTGGCGAAACGGCGCGTCGGTGGAGCCGTTCACCGTTCCGATATCCGTTCGCAGTGTGCCGCCGCGGTCGAGCAGGTACAGCCCGCCGACCGATCCGACCCAGAGCCGGGAACCGTCATCGTACAGGCTGCGGATCTGATGCTGCAGCAGCGTGAGATCCTGCCGCAGGTAGCGCGAGAATGTACCGCTGTTGAAATCAAAGCGATTGAGACCGTAATTCGTGCCGATCCACAGTCCGTCATTGCCGTCGGCGAGCAGCGTGTGGATGTCATTGTGTGACAGCCGTTCAGGATCGTCGAAATCGGCGGTAAACACGCGCCAGCTGCGTGTCTCAGGATCGTACCGGTGCAGTCCGTCGCCGTAGGAACCGACCCAGAGCCGGCCCTCGCCGTCTTCGAGCATGCTGAGGATGAGCTTTCCCTGCGGCCCCCCGCGCAGGGCGGTGAAACGTCCCGTGGCGGGATTGAGGCGGCAGATGCCGCCGCCGTATGTGCCCACCCAGATCGTGCCGTCGTGACTTTCGGCGAAGGCGGAGACGTCGTCGTGGATGAGGCTGCCTGCGGCGAGTGTATGCCGGAAGTGCAGCAGCTCCATGTTCCGCGAAGTGAGAACGGAGACGCCGCGATGCGTGCCCACCCACAGGTTTCCGCTGCGGTCCTCTGCGATGGTGTAGACGGTGTTGTCGGCGAGGCTGAAGGGATCGAGAGGATCATGGTTGAAATGCGTGAAGCGGCCGCTCGCGGGATCGTAGCGGTCGAGCCCGTCGGCGGTTCCCACCCAGATGAAGCCCCGGCTGTCCTCGAAGACGTCGTAGATATTTCCGTCACTGGTGCCGCGTGTTCCGTCCGCATCCACGGGATAATGAATGAAGGAGGAGGATGCCGAGGCAAGGCGGACAAGCCCCTCGGAGGTGGCGAACCAGAAGTCGCCGCGGGAATCCCGTGTGGCATCGAGGATGTTGGGGCAGCCGATGTCGTCGATGTTCACACCCATGAAGTCCCGCGTGGCGCAGGGCTCTTCGGGATCGAGCACGGCGGCTCCTGCGCCGACGCTGGTCATGAGGAAGCGACCGTCCTCAAGGGGCACGACGGTGCGCTGGTAGATGCCCCATCCGCAGGGATAGGGCATGCGGTCGCCGTGGAGATGGGTGAAGCCGCCGCTGCCGCGGTCGAGGCGGTCGAGCGCCCCGCCGCTGGTTGCGACCCAGAGCCGATGCGCGTTGTCTTCGAACACGCTGCTGACGCGGTCGGCGGAGAGCGAGGCGGGATTGTGATCGTCATGCCGGAAACTGGTGAAGTGCTCCGTCATGACGTCGTAGCGGTTGAGACCGCCGCCGTCGGTGCCGATCCAGAGCACACCGTCGTGATCCTCATACATCGTCCAGATGCTGGAATTGGACAGCGATGCGCTGTCGGAGGGGTTCGCGCGGAAGACACGCATATCGTAACCGTCCCAGCGCCCGAGCCCGGAAGTGGTGCCGATCCACATGTATCCGCGGCTGTCCTGCAGCAGACTGCTGACGCGGCTGTACGGCAGGCCCTGCCCGAGGCCGATGCGGTCAAAGCGCACCTGGGAAGCCGCCTGCTGCACCGATCCGGCGCTGCAAAGCAGCATGACGGCGAGGAGAAAGGCGGGGATGCGTCTGGGATTCATAGGGATGTCCGTGTTCGTGGCGGCGCGTCGAGGGCGAGCGGTCCCGGTGTCCACCCGCCTAACATGCCGAATACGCGTCACATTTGAAAACCGCCCCGCCTCCGTGCGGCGGGGCGGTTTCCGCCCTCCCGAAATCCGTTGTGCCTCCGCTCCGTGCATTTCACACGTGAGAAGGAAGCTGTGCCGGGGAACGTACGTGATTTTCGCGGCCGGATCTTTCAGATACAGCCCGATTCTTTGCAGAAATTGCATCGAATCTGGTTCACACAGCCGAAATGAAGGCGATTGTGCGGGGCCGGGGAAAAAACAGGGCGGATGCGTTCGGCATCCGCCCTGCGGTCGGGATTGCTGTTCACGGATGAGGTTATTTCAGAAGCAGCATCATGCGCTCGCTGACGAACTGTTTGTCGCTGATCAGCGATCGCGCATGGATGCGATAGAAGTAGCTGCCTGATGGAACCTTCGCTCCGCGATCGGACTCGGCATTCCAGGTGGCGAAGTGGCCGCCGGCGGGGACCTCTTCGTCAACCAGTGTCGCGATGGTCTGGCCGAGCTTGTTGATGACGCTCAGCCGCACATGGCTCGCCTCCGGGACGAAGTATTCGATCGTCGTGGAGGGATTGAACGGATTGGGGAAGTTCTCGTGGAGTGCGTAATCGTTTGTGGGACGCACCCGCTTGGAACCGCCGTTCGGAACTTTCGAGATGATATTGAGACTGCAGAACGCTTCGCAGGAGGACCTGTTCGGATCATTGGAGCTGTAGTTGGCGTCCCGCACGCGAAGCGTAATCGTTCCGTAGAACGTGCAGGGGATGTCGATCATCGGTCCGTTGTGCGGACTGTACGACCACTGGAAGTCATACGGTGGTGTGCCGCCGCTGACGGATGCGGTGACCTGGCGCACGCCGTTGATGCATTCGCCGACAGAACAGATGACGTTCAGTGCGGGCGGTTCGCTCACGACGACGGTCGCCGTGTCGGTACAGCCGTTCGCGTCGGTGATGACGAAGGTATGTGTGCCGGCCTTGCGCGTGAACACTCCGGTTCCGCTGTACGGCGGCGTGCCGCCGTATGCCGAAACGGTGATCTGCGTGTTTCCGCCGTTGCAGAGAATCGGTGTCGCCGCGGCGGTGGCATAGACAGGCGGCGGACCGCTGACCGCGGTGGTGACCGTGTCGGCGCAGCCGTTGGCATCCATCACGATGAACGTATGCACCCCCGGCGTGCGGTAGAACGTGCCCGTGCCGGAATAGGGCGGCGTGCCGCCGGAGGCCGTGACGACGATCGCCGTGCTGTCACGGCCGCAATTCACTGCTCCGGTCGTGGCGTTTGCGGCGAGCTCGGGCGGCTCGTCAATGTTGACGGTCGTGACTTTCGTACAGCCATTGGCGTCGGTGACCGTGAAGGTGTAACTGCCCGCTCCGCGGACGAACGTACCCGTCCCCGAATACGGCGGCGTGCCGCCGGTCGCCAGCACCGTGATGGTGCTCAGGTCGCCGTGACAGAGCACCGGCGTCGCGGCCGAGGAGACAAAAAGCTCGGGCGGCTCGACGAGGTTGATGGTGTCACTGTCCTTGCAGCCGTTCGCGTCAACGACGGTGAAGATGTACGTGCCCGGGCCCTTCGTGAACGTGCCCACGCCGCTGTACGGCGGCGTGCCGCCGGATGCGGAAACGGTGATCGTGGAAGACCCACCGTAGCAGTCGATCGGGGGTGCATTGACGTTGATCACGACTGGCGGGGGACCGTTGACCGTTACCTGCGTCGATGCCGTGCATCCGTTGGAATCCGTGACGGTAAACGTGTACGTGCCGAGCATGCGCTTGAAGGTCCCCGTTCCCGTGTATGGCGGCGTGCCGCCGGTTGCCGTGATCGTGATCGTCGATGTATCGACACCGCAGGTGACCGGTGACGCGCTCCCCATCACCACCAGCAGCGGCGGTTCGGTCACGGTGATCGTGACGGTCTCCGCGCAGTTGTTCGCATCCCTGACGGTGAACGTATGTGTGCCGGCGCCGCGGATGAACGTGCCTGTGCCGCTGTACGGCGGCGTGCCGCCAGTGGCGCTCACTGTGATCGTGGAGCTCCCGCCGTTGCAGAGAATCGGCGTGGCGTCGATGGAAGCGATGAGCTCCGGAGGATCGACGAGTGTGATGGACGTAGTGTCGAGGCAGCCGTTCGCGTCGGTGACGATGAAGCTGTGCGTCCCGGCACTGCGAGTGAAGGTTCCCGTACCGCTGTAGGGCTGCGTACCGCCGATTGCATAGACCGTGATCGTCGTGCTCCCGCCGTGACAGAGGATCGGGGGCGCGTTCGATGAGGCGATGAGCAGGGGCGGTTCAGTGATGGTGATTGTCTTCGCGGCCGTACAGCCGTTCGAGTCCGTCACGGTGAAGGTGTGTGTGCCGGAGGTGCGGGTGAACGTTCCCGTGCCGATGTACGGTCCGGTGCCGCCGGAGGCCGTCACTGTGACGGTCGATGTCTCGCCGAAGCAGAGAATCGGTGTCGCTGTGACAGTGACCATGAGCAGTGGCGGCTCGTCGATGGTAATCGCCACGGTGTCGGAGCAGCTGTTGATGTCTGTCACGACGAAGGTGTACGTTCCCGCGGCACGCCGGAATGTACCCGTGCCGGTGTAGGGCATCGTGCCCCCGACCGCCGAAACGGTCACGGTGGCGCTGTCGCCGTTGCAGGCGATCGGCGTCGCGCTGGCCGACGCGGTCAGCAGCGGCGGCTCCGTGATTGTGATGGTCGCCGAATCGCTGCAGCCGTTGTTGTCGGTGACCGTGAACGTGTAGGTGCCGGCGGTGCGGCTGAATGATCCGGTGCCGGTGTACGGCGGCGTTCCGCCGGATGCACTCACGCTGACGAGCGTCGGCATGCCGTTGCAGGCGACCGGTGGCGCGTTGGCGGTGACCGTGAGCAGCGGTGGTTCGGTGATCGTGATGCTCGTGGATGCCGAACAGCCGTTCGCATCCGAAACCGTGAAACTGTACGTGCCCGCGCCGCGCGTGAACGTGCCCGTGCCGGTGTAGGGCGGAGTGCCGCCCGCGGCCGTGACGGTCACCGTGGCATCTTCCCCCTTGCAGAGAATCGGCGTTGCGACGGCGGAGGGATTCAGCAGCGGCGGCTCGGTAATCGTGATTGTCGTGGTCGCCGAGCAGTTGTTGTCGTCCGTGACAGTGAAACTGTACGTACCCGCACCGCGCGTGAACGTGCCCGTGCCGGTGTACGGCTGCGTTCCGCCGGTGGCGGCGATCGTTATCGTGGTCGTGCCGCCCTTGCAGAGAATCGGCGTTGCGCTGGAGGAAACATCCAGCAGCGGCGGCTCGGTGAGCGTGATTGTGTCGGAATCGGTACAGCCGTTATCATCGGTCACGGTGAAAATATGGGTTCCCGCCGCCTTGTCGAACGTTCCCGTTCCGCTGTAAGGCGGCGTGCCGCCACTCGCGCTGACAGTGACTTTGGCGGTGCTGCCGTTGCAGAGTATCTGCTGGGGACTCACTGAGCAGATGAGCTGCGGAGGCTCGTTGATCGTCAGTGAGACCGTGTCGGCACAGCTGTTCGCGTCGGTGACGATAAAGGAATGCGTGCCCGCGTCGCGGGTGAATGTGCCGGTGCCGATGTACGGACCGGTGCCGCCGCTCGCGGTGATGGTGATCGTCGAACTGCCGCCGTTGCAGGCGATCGGTGTCGCACCTGCGGTCGCATCGAGCGGGGGCGGCTCGGTGATGGTTACGGTTGCTGATCCGCTGCAGCTGTTGGCGTCCGTCACCGTGAACGTGTGTGTGCCCGCCTTTCGGCTGAACTGCCCCGTACCCGTGTACGGCGGTGTGCCGCCCGTGGCGGAAACCGTTACGATGGCATCTTCGCCGTTGCAGGTGATGTTGGTTGCGATCGCAGCCACGGTGATCGCCGACGGGGCGTTGATGGTGACGGAGACTGTGTCGGCACAGCTGTTGGCGTCCGTGACGATGAATGTATGCGTCCCGCCGCTGCGCGTGAATGTGCCTGTCCCGGCATACGGCGGCGTGCCGCCCGCGGCCGTCACGGTGACGGTGGAACTGCTGTTCGCACAGGTGACGGCGGTCGCGCTGACGGACGCCGTGAGCGCAGGCGGTTCGGTGATGCTCACCGATGTCGTGGCCGCGCAGTTGTTTGCGTCGGTGACGGTGAACGTATGCGTGCCCGCGGCTTTGTCGAACGTTCCCGTGCCGGAGTAGGGCGGGGTTCCGCCGGAGGCGGACACCGTGATGCTGGAGAGATCTCCGTTGCAGAGAATTGGTGTTGCGCTCGACGTAACGTTGAGCTGCGTCGGGTCGGTGATGGTCACCGATGTCGTCGCCGTGCAGCTGTTCGCGTCGGTGACGGTGAAACTGTATGTTCCGGCCGGCTTCGTGAATGTGCCGGTGCCCGTGTACGGCGGCGTGCCGCCGGAGGCGGCGACGGTGACGGCGGACGATCCGCCGTAACACTGGATCGCCGTTGCGCTGGCGGTCGCGACCAGTGAGGAGGGCGCCGTGATGGTCACCGAGGTCGTCGTTGCGCAGTTATTGGCGTCCGTCACGGTGAAGTTGTGCGTGCCGGCGCCGCGAGTATACGTGCCGGTGCCGGAGTATGGTGGTGTACCGCCGGAAGCTGTCACGGTGACCGTGGAACTGCTGTTGCTGCACGTAATCGCGGTCGCGTTGGCCGCTGCAGTGAGCGCCGGCGGCTCGCTGATGGTGACAGACGTCGCGGCAGTGCAGTTGTTGGCATCGGTCACGGTAAACGTGTGCGTGCCCGCGGATTTCGTGAATGTGCCGGTGCCGGAGTAGGGGGGTGTACCGCCGCTGGCCGCGACCGTCACGGTGGAAGTACCGCCGTTGCAGGCGATCGTTGATGCACTGGCCGTCACCGTGATCGCCTGCGGCTCCGTAATGGTGACCGTGGCTGTCTCCGAGCAATTGTTGGCATCAGTCACAGTGAATGTATGCGTGCCGGCCGCTTTTGTGAACGTACCGGTGCCGGAATAGGGCGGTGTGCCGCCGGAGGCCGCGACCGTCACGGTGGAAGTGCCGCCGTTGCAGGCAATAGTCGAGGCGCCGGCGGTGATGGTGAGCACCGATGGCTCGGTAACGGTTACCGACGTTGTCGCCGTGCAGTTGTTCGCATCGGTGACGGTGAAATTGTATGTGCCGGCTGTTTTGCTGAATGTGCCGGTGCCGGAGTAGGGCGGTGTGCCGCCCGTGGCCGAAACGGTCACCGAGGAAGTGCCGCCGTTGCAGGCGATCGGCGTCGCGGTGGCCGAAGCTGTGAGCGACGACGGAGCGGTGATGGTGATTGACGTTGTTTCCGAGCAGCCGTTCGCGTCGGTGACGGTGAAGCTGTGCGTCCCGCCGCCCTTCGTGAACGTGCCGGTGCCGGTATACGGTGGCGTTCCGCCCGTGGCCGCGACGGTGACGGTGGAATTGCTGTTGCTGCAGCTGATCGCCGTGGCGCTCGCGCTGATCGAAAGCGTCGGCGGTTCACTGATCGTCACGGACTTTGTGACGCTGCAGTTATTCGCGTCCGTGATGGTGAAGGTGTACGTCCCGGCAGACTTCGTGAACGTGCCGGTGCCGGAATAGGGAGGTGTGCCGCCGGAAGCCGCGATTGTCACCGACGAGGTCCCGCCATTGCAGCCGATGGCCGTGGCGTTGAGCGATGCCGTCAGTGCCGGCGGCTCGGTGATGGTCACCGTCGCCGTGCCGCTGCAGTTGTTCGCGTCGGTGACGGTGAATGAATACGTTCCCGCCGTCCGAGTGAACGTGCCGACACCGGTGAAGGGCGGCGTGCCGCCCCCGGCGGAGACCGTCACCGTGGACGTTCCGCCATTGCAGGCGATCGGCGTCGCGGAAGCGGCGACGGTCAGCGTCGGTGAGGATGTGACCGTGACGGATGTCTGTTTCTGGCATCCGAGATCATCGGTGACGGTGAACGTGTGTGTGCCGGCGCTGCGTTTGTATCTCCCGATGCCCTTGTACGGCGGCTTCCCGCCCTTGGCGGTGACATCCACCGTTGCCATGCTGTTGGAACAGCTCACGGTCGTGGCGCTCGAAAACGCCTGCAGCTCCGAGGGCTCACTGACATTCACGGTCGTCATCCCGCTGCAGCCGTTCGCGTCGGTGACGGTGAACGTATACGTGCCCGCCTTTTTGCTGAAATTCCCCGCGCCGGTATACGGTGCCGTTCCGCCGCTGGCGGAAACGGTGACCGTGGAACTGCCGCCCTTGCAGAGAATCGGCGTGGCGCTCGCAGCGACCGTGATGCCGGATACGGTGACCTTCGTCGTGCATGTGATCACCTGCACACCGTCGCTGACCTTGGCTGTCAGCGTGTACGCGCCTGTCGTGTTTCCGGCGTCGACGATGACGGACTGCCCGGTCGACGATCCGACGATGGACGCACCGCTGCTGTTGGATGAGATGTTCCAGCTGAAGCTCAACCCTTTCAATGCGGTGCCGAAGGTGTAGGTGTTCTGTGTCCCGACGCAGACCGGTGTGGGACCGCTAACGGCGCAGTCGATGCGCTGCCGTATGGCGGCACTCATGATCTGATTGTCCCTGCTGCCGAGCGGTCTGCCGTCGAGCTCCTCAAGCTTGAAATGAAACGGCGCGCCGCTGATGCTGCCAGCGCCGAACCCGCTGCCGTATCCGATGCCACTGCCGGCGTTCTGTACGTCAACGCCAAGCGCGAGATGGGCCGCCATCTCCACGAGGATGACGCTGGAACTGGACGTCCAGCTCAGCGTGTACTCCGCGAGTTTGTCCTTGTGCGTCGAGTACCCGTTGAATGTCAGCGTGGCGGCTGTGATGGGCGCGTCGCCGTATATGGTAATCGTGCGGTTCCCGTACTCCTGTTCGTAATTCGCCATGCTTTTGTTGATGTCATGCGACAGCACGCCGGACATCACGTCCGGGACGTGCACTTCCAGGCTGTGTGGCCCGGAATGGAGTGCCGCACAGGTGGATCCGAGACTGCGTGGCGGACCAATGGACGTGCCGCATTCATTCATGTTGACAAGCACATTCGGACCGGCGATCGCGATGGACGCGTCCTTCGCCTGTTTGTACGAAGTCAGATAATCATAGGCGTGGATGCCATTTTTCGTCGCGAGATGACTGAATGTCAGTGCATGCTGATTTCCGGCAGTCTTCGGAATATTGTCCAGCATGATGCGCTGCGGGACGGACATCCCCTCGAAATACATCGAATTGTTTCTCTGGAGAACGGACTGAATCCAGCGCACGTTTCCAAGTTGATAACGCTTGTCGTTGTTCGCGGCCTGCTTGAAGTCGACAGACACCTGCTGTGCGAGCACAAGGGGCGAGGTGAGGAACAACAGCAGCATGAATGGGATACAGAATCTAACGCGTCTCATGCAAAACCTCATCCGTTCAATGATGGATACTATCAGGCAGACAGAGGGGATTTCCCGGTACCGGTGCTCGCGTGATACACCGGACGTACACCCCAATCTAGAATGTCCACCTTTCGAACAGGTGAACTCTGCATTACAAGTTCCTGACAGATGGCTTACAATTTTGTAAGCTGAGCCCGAAGCGCGCCCGGACATTCCATGACTCCTGATGGATGTGATTCCAGTGCCCTGTTCCATCGAAAAAAAGATGCATGTCCGCGGATCTCCACCGCTTGACATTATCGCATGAAATGCGTAATGTGTTTTCGTCTTAACAGGACATAGAGATCTTTTACAACATACGGACTGTCGGACGGCCCGGCGTGATGCAATGGGAGCACGCGGGCATGGACGATGTGTCCAGGCCTGATAGAATTCTCTAGGCGGTGTATGAGAAGTGTTGGCGTGCCGTTCCCTCTCGCAGGGAAACGGCGTGCGGGCTGGTGCATCAGTCCGACGGTGCGCATGTATCACTGAATCCGAACAGCTGATACGGTTCGTCGATTCGTGAGCGCATGTCGTCAGCATGCATCACCTCCGGCGGACCGAGAGGAGGTGGTGTTCATGACGTAGCGGAAGGGAGATCCGAAGCACAGACCTGTCGGACTATGAGAAATCACCCACCACACGGATAAGGAGATATCACCATGTATATGGAACTCGAAGAACTGCAGAAGTCCATCCCGGCGGCACAGCGCATCGAGGATTATGTCGACACGCTGCGCGATGATCAGCCGACCGTGATCCTTCGTGACTATAACGAGCCGACCGATCCGCCGCATCTCGACAAGAGTGTCGAGATCTTCGATTTCGAGAAGAATCCGCGTCCGGTCGATGATGTCGCAAATGCTTTCGGCACGAAGCCCAACATCCCCGGAATCAATGTCATCAACGCGATCAAGGCAGCGCTGGGTCCGGGCAGCTGGCAGTTTCACGTCTCGGACGGAAGTTACACCGGTTACTCCATCTGGGAACTGAAACAGTTCATGACGAACTTCGACAGCACGGACCTCCGTGTCTGGATTGCCGAGGTGTTCGACTGCGACGACTTTTCCCAGGTGCTGCAGGGCAATGTCAACCTCTTTTTCCCCGGCATCGCCTTTGGAACGATCTGGTACGGTCCGAAGAATCCTCCGTTCAACTGGGGCCATTCGGTCAACATTTTCTATTCATTCACCGACAACAAGGTGTACCTGGTCGAACCGCAGACCGACGCCTTCTACCTCTTCAACAAGAAGCTGTGGAAGCCGTGGATGGTCATCATGTAATGAGACGCTGATGAGGACATCCCCTGGTCAGTGACGAATGCCCCGGGACGAGGCACGTGCTGCTGATGGCTGCGTCCCGTAGCCGGTGGGGAGGGAGGGGAGCTTGGTCAAGTCAGGGAACGAAAGGAGGTACGCGCGCTCCCGCAATTGCACCGCCCGCGTATGCCGCTTCGCCGTGGTTGTCTTTCTATAAAATAATCGTAGTTTTCCTGTACTCATTCTGTTTTACCATTCCTGTTCCGCAGCGACCTGCGGCGCAGTGATAATAAACCCTGATAATGCCGGAGGACTCGTGAGCCTCTTGTCTATGTGTCGCGCCATTCTTCGCAGGGAACTGACGGCAGCCGTGTTGATCGCGGTACTCGCCGGCAGCGCGGCAGCCCAGAACTACAGCTGGGACAGGGTGCTGGAACTTCCCGATGATATCCAGGCACTGGCGATCTCCGGCAATTACCTCTGGGCGGCGGGCAGGATCGGCGGCGATATCTATCGCTCGGGGAACGGGATGCAGTGGACGGGGATATCCACGCTGAAGCTGCAGAAACAGGAGGAGGTGTCCTGCCTGGCCTACAATGCGCGCCGGGGAGTCCTCCTGGCGGGAAGCACCTTCGAAATCTATCGCAGCACGGATAACGGTTCCTCATGGCAGACGGCGCAGGCGCAGGTGAAGGCGCCGGTACTCTCTCTGCTCGCGGACGCGGGCAACGGCAGTACGCTGTTCGCGGCGACGGCCGACGGGATACTGCGGTCGACGGACGGAGGCTGGATCTGGGATGTGGATGGCCTGTCGGGCCTGCGCATCAATGATCTCGCCTACGCGAACGGGTATTTCTACGCCGCGACCGACAACGGGATTTTCAGCCGCTCCGCGTCACAGTCCTGGAGCGCCGCGACATTGTCGTATCCCAACAGCGGCGTCGCTGCGCTGGTGGTGGGTGACAGCGGCCGCGTGTACGCCTCGCTGCACTCCGGCGTGCAGAACATCATCGTCTACACGAGCGACAACGGCAGCAGTTGGAACACCGGCATGTACAGCGCGCCCGTGCCACCGGTTCCGTCTCCGATGGCCGTCAGTCCCGACGGACGACTGTTCGCGTATGGGCTCAACACCCTGTATTCCTGGCGGCAGCCGGGGATCGCCCGCGAGGAGACGCGTCTGAAGGACGCGATCGCTCCGGGAGACTTCAACGCCGGCGACATGCTGGTCGATCCCGTCTCCGGTCATGCCTACATCTGCGGAAGGTACCAGGGTTCGACCGCCACTTCCGGCCGCATCTATCGCAGCGCCGTACCCACGTCGGAAACCCCATCACATTTACAGGTGATGCGCAGTCCGCAGTCCGGCCCCTCGGGCTGGACGCTCTCGCCGCATCCCCTCGTCGGCGTGCTCGACGGATACGGCGTCCTGCTGTCCCGCGCGGGCGTGAGCGTGACGGCCATGCTGAGCGGAGGGGCGCCCGGGGCGAAACTCAGCGGAGCGCCGACCCGACAGACGGCATCGAACGGCATCGCGGTGTTCCCCGATCTGCGTATCGATCTCGCAGCGAAAAACTACGACCTCGTTTTCCAGTCATCCGGATTGCAGGCGGCGGTCAGCGCCGCGTTTGACATCCTTCCCGGCGCACCCGCCTCAATGATTTTCACCGCATGGCCGGATTCAGGCGTGGTGGGAGAAACACTCGATGTTTTCACCGCGGAACTGCGGGACAGCTCCGGGAATTCGACGACGAATATCACGCCGGAACTCCTTCTGACAAAATCGCCTGCCGCGGGAACGATGTCCGGAACAGCGCTGGCGCAGCTGGTCAACGGCCGGGCCAGCTGGGATGATATCTCCGTGGACATGGCAGGAGACTACACCTTTACCGCACAGTACGGAAGCGCAATTACCGCCTCGACGCCGGTCGTGCATATCGTTCCCGCGCCCGAAGCCGTCGCGATGCGCTTCGAGCAGGTGATTCCCACCGTGCGCGCGGGCGAGGTGTTCCAGACGCGCGTGCATCTGGTGGATACAAACGGCGACCGTGTGCGGAAGGATACGCGCGAGGTCCGGCTGCGGCTGGGGAACGATCCCCCGCCGGATACACTGCACGGCGTCACCACGCGGGCCGCGCAGGAGGGCGAGGCGGTGTTCGATCAGCTCACGCTGCGGCGCGCGGGTACGGGGTATTATCTGCTCGCGGAAGCCGACGGGCTTCCTCCCGCGACGAGCAACACGTTCACCGTGGCGGCCGGCACGCCGGAACGCCTTCGTATCACGAACACCATGGCGGATGTCGTGGTCGACGAAACGTTCGCCCTCACCGTGGAGGTGCTCGACCGTCACGGTAACAGAAACAACGATTTTACACAGTCCGTCTCGCTCACGCTGCAGGGCAACGGACCGGGACAGCTTCGGGGCACACTGCAGAAAATCGTGCGCGGATCCGAGGTGTTTTCCGGGCTGTCGATAGATGCCGCGGGAGAAGGCTACCGCATCGCCGCGGTGTCGTCGGGACTGACTTCTGATACGAGCAATGCCTTTGCGGTTCGCGTTCCCACGGCGAACCGCCTGCGCTTCACGGTTCAGCCGTCGGGTGACAACGCGGATGTGCCGCTGCCCGCACAGCCGCGGATTTCAGTCGTGGATGCCGACGGTCGCCCGGTCGATGTGGACGGGCTGGATGTGACGCTGTCCGTGCTCGATCAACCCGGCGTGGACCTCGAAGGAGGCGCGAATCCCGTTTCCACGGTTGAAGGTGTCGCCGGGTTCAGCGGACTCCGCATCCGTGAAGCCGGAGCCGGATATCGACTCGTCGCCGAGGCCGCGGACGTGATCGCTGATACGAGCGACGCTTTCAGTATCAGGCACGGCGCGGCCGCGCGAATGCTTTTCCGGTCACAACCGGGCAATGCGGAGGTGGACGCGGTCATTCCCACCGTCGTCGTGGGTGTCGAGGATCAGTGGCGGAACATCGTGACGGAAACCCCCGTGCAGGTCGCGCTGAGCCTCGAGAACGATCCGAGCGGCAGCGCCATCCTTTCCGGGAGGAGCCCGCGGAATACGGTAAACGGGGAGGCCACGTTCGATGCGCTGAGCATCGACAAACCCGGTGAGGGGTACACGCTGCGTGCAACATCGCCCGGTCTGCCAAATGCGGTCAGCCAGCCGTTCAATGTCATCGGACCCGGTGAGGCGTTCCGCGTTGCGTTCGAAGCCTGGCCCGCGAACGGATCAGCCGACCAGTCCCTTTCCCCGCAGCCCGTGGTGACCGTGCTCGATGCCGATGGACGGCAGGTGGACAACAGTTCCGCACGGGTCGAGCTCAGCGTGCTCGATGACCGCACCGCGCTGCTCGGTACGGCCGGGGTGAATGCAGAGCAGGGGCGCGCGGCATTCAGCGGACTGCGCATCCCCGAGGCCGGTGCCGGGTATGCACTCGTGGCGCGTTCGGCCGGGCTGATTCCCGACACGAGCGACCTGTTCGACATCGCACCGGGTTTGCCCGTTCAGCTCGTCTTCCTGCAGCAGCCCGGCGATGCGGCGATCAACCAGGTCCTCGACCCGGAGATCGCGATCGCGGTGATGGACAGCGAGATGAACATCGTCGACAGCAGCACTGCCTGGATTCAGATGGAATTCGAAAGCAATCCCGGACAGGCAAACCTGAACGGAAGCACAGCGGTCAGATTGTCGGGAGGGATCGCCGTCTTCGATGACCTTTCCGTCGACACCCCCGGCGAGGGATATCGCCTGCGTGCGAGGTCCGCGGGACTGCAGTCCGCCGTCAGCGATCCGTTCTCCGTCACCCCGGGCGCCCCGGCGCGGCTCGTCTTCCTGCAGCAGCCCGGCGACGCCGCGGTCGACGAAGCGATCGCCCCGGAGATCGTCGTGGGTGTCACAGACAGCGACATGAATATCGTCGACAGCAGCAGCGCATGGATCACTCTGGAGATCGGCAGCAATCCCGGATCTGCGGTTCTGCATGGCACCGTATCCCGGCGTGCATCCGACGGCCGGGCCAGCTTCGATGACATCTCCCTTGATGCTCCCGGTTCGGGATTCACGCTGCGTGCGGTTGCCGCCGGACTCGCATTCGCGGAGAGCGGGGAGTTCGACGTCGCGGGAGAAACGGAGCTGATCATGACCATCACGGGAGGGAACGATCAGCGCGCAGTCACGGGCACGACGCTGCCGCAGGCCCTGGAAGTCACCGTTCGTTATGGAGGCGGGGAGCCGGCGGAGGGCGTTCCCGTGGAGTTCCAGCTCGCACAGCCGCCGGGCGCGAGCGGCGGACAGCTGGATCCCCTGCAGGGCAGCACCGGCGCAGACGGAACGGTGCGCACACAGCTGACGCTCGGTGACAGGATCGGGACGTACGAGGTGACCGCGACGTCGAACGGCGTCACGGGCAGTCCGCTGCTCTTCACGGCGACGGCAGAACCACGGCCGTATCCCGCCACAGTGGATCTGGATCATGTCTGGCGCTTCGCCTATCACGAGGACCGCGGCGCATACATTCCGTCGGATTACCGCATCGTTTCCCTGCCCGGGGATGCCGGGATCGATATTGCGACGCTGCTCACCGGCGGACAGAACGAAAACTGGAAACTCTTCACCGATGACGGCAGCGCGGGCGATCCATCGGCGTACCTGCTGCCCCATGACGGCGGCGCGCGATTCCAGGCGCGACCGGGACGGGCGTTCTGGCTGCTGCATCGCGGCGACGTCGCGGTGGACCGCACGGTATTGTCTGCTCCCGTCGATGCGGGACGCAATGCCACGATCTCCCTGCACGAGGGATGGAATCTGATCGGCAATCCGTTCCCTCAGACGCTGTCATGGTCCGTCGTCCAGCAGGTAAACGGTGTGAGCGATCCACTGTACCGCTTCGACGATGTGCGCTCGACGCATTCCTCATTCGAGCCATATTACGGGTACTATTATTTCAACCGCGACGACCGGCCCTCACTGCTCATTCCCTGGGACAGTCTCTTCACGACGACGCGGTTTTCCGCTGACGACCGGGGATGGACCGTCGGCATATCCCTCGCCTACGGAACGGTCACGGACCGCACGCTTTCCTTCGGTGTTCATCCCGAGGCGGAGAATGCGTTCGACCGGCGCGATTATCCGGCGCCCCGCGGTATCGGGAGCGTATTCGCCTCATTCACGCATCCCGAGTGGGAGGGGGCGCAGCGCTTCTGCGGGCGCGACATGCGCAGTTCGGAGCTTACCGAGCATCAATGGACGCTCTCGATCGAAGCGGAAACGCGGGAGGCCGTCGTGCTTTCCTTTGACGGGCTTGATGCCGTGCCGCCGGATGTGGAACTCCTGCTCGAGGTTCCGCTGACCGGCCGGCAGGTATCCCTGCGCGATCAGATGCAGTATCCCGTGTTCACAGGCGATGCGCCCTCCATCCTGCATATCCTCGCACGTCCTTCCGCCGGACAGCGCGCGGCGGATCCGCCGTTGGCCGGAGAAATCCGGATCGGTGCTCCGTATCCGAATCCCACATCCCGCGGAGCGGCATTCGACCTGCGGGTCGCGCGGGATGCAGTCGTGGGAATCACCGTCCACGACATGCTCGGCCGCGTGTGCCGTGTTATTCATACCGGTCCGATACGCAGTGGCAGTCGCCTGTATTACTGGGACGGCCGCGACGACGCGGGACGGCCGGTACCCGCGGGACTGTATTTCATTCATGCGCATGGCGGTTCGTCGCGGCAAACGTCGCCGCCTCTTATCATTCTCGCTCACTGAGTCCGCATGATGCGAAGCGTTTCCATATCGGTATGTGTTCTGTTCGCGGTCTGGCTGTTCGCCGGATTCGCCTCGCCGCGTGCGCATGCCCAGGGTGTGGTTATGACAAACGTCAACTTCGAGCAGACCTACGCGAAGCTGAAAATCACCTACGACCTCGTCGGGGAGGATGACGGGTATGACATCCGGCTGATGCTGCGGAAGAAGGATGATCCGTCGTATTCCTACGCGCCGAAGGGGATGCGCGGGGATATCGGCGATGATGTCGCGCCCGGACGCGGCAAGGTGATCGAGTGGGATCTCGCCGAGGATTTCCCGAACGGCATCGACCCCTCCGCGCAGCTCGCACTGCGATTCGAGGCGGGGTATTCAATCGGTTTTTTCCAGAAATACACGCCGTACCTGGTGGGCGCCGCGGCCGCCGTGGGCGCGACCGTGTATTTTCTCCTCTCCGGTGAGGAGGAGCCTTCGGAATTTCCCGATCCCAGCGGCCGGCCGGGGGAGTGGTGAGCATGCGCAGCGTGAGATCCATAGCGATGATCTTCCTCTCCCTGCTGATGCTCCCGGCGTTCGCGGCGGCGCAGGATGACGCCGGCAATGTGCGGATCAGCTTCTCGGTCAAACCGTATCCGGTGCTGCGCGGCGAACTCCGTTTCCGCGACGCCTCGGAGAACGGGATCCTCGAAGCGGGGGAGCGTGGTCACATACTGCTGACGATCGCGAACCAGGGGAACGGCAAAGCCGACAGCACGCTGGTCAGTCTCGTCCCTGCCGCCGTACCGTATGGCGTACACATCGAGGAAATTCCCGCGTTTCACGGAATCGATGCGGGCGGTTCGATCACGCTCGAGATCCCCGTGCAGGCCAGCGACGACGCGCAGTCGGGAGACATGCGCTTCCACGCCGAGATCCGCGACTCTTCGGGCATACTCCTGGTGCAGACCGACCCCTGTGTTTTTGCGGTCCGGCAGCAGGCCCGGCCCGGTCGCGCTCCGCTTGACCGGCGTCCGCCGCGCGTGCGCCTCTACGCGTTCGACGACGAGCAGGCCATCGTCACGTCGGATTCGCTCGGAGAGGTCATCCTCACCACGGCGTCGAAACTGACGATTCGCGGCGAGGCATCCGACAGCAGCGGCGTCGCCATCGTGTACGTCAACGGCCTGGAGGCGCAGCCCACGCTGCGTCCCGGCGGACTGGGCTTTGAGAAGGACGTCCTGCTGACCTTCGGAGATAACCTCATCGAGATCGAGGCGCTCGATCCCTACGAGAATGCGGGCATCGAGACGATCAGGATACGGCGCATGCCGGAGGACGGAGGCAGTGCCGTTCCGAAGGAGATGCAGCAGCTGCGGAACCAGGTGTTCGCCGTCGTCATCGGGATTTCGGATTACGAACATCAGGGGATCACGCAGCTGCAGTATGCCGACGACGACGCGCAGAGTTTCGCGGATTACCTCCAGCGTCCGATCGCGCGCGGAGGCCGCGGCGTGCCGCGTGAGAATATCCTGCTGCTGCGCAACGAGGAAGCGACGTACCGGCAGATACGCTATGCGCTGTTCGAGTTCTCGAAACGCACCGTCCGCGACGACATTTTCATCATCTTTTTCGCCGGGCACGGCACCTCGGATCCGCTGCGGCGGGATCTCTATTATTTCCTTCCCTACGACAGCGATCCGACCAGTCTCGGCAGCACGGCGCTTCCGCAGGCGGATATAAACTTCGCCCTTAATAATTATGTCGGCGCCGGCAAGGTCATCGGCTTTTTCGACGCCTGTCACGGCGGCGCCGTTTCCTCTTCCCTTGCGCGCAGGGATTCCGAGGATTCGGTGAGCATCGGGCGTTTCCTTTACGAGACCGCTTCCGCCCGGGAGGGGAGATTGCTGTTCAGCGCGAGCGAAGTGTACGAGAAATCACACGAGGCGAAGAGATGGGGGGGCGGGCACGGCGTGTTCACCTGGTATCTGATCGAGGGCATCGAGGGAGCCGCCGACAGGGATGCCGACCGGTTCGTCAAGCTGGGAGAACTGGTGGACTACGTTTCCGACAGGGTGCAGCGCGACACCGAGAACCAGCAGCATCCGACCGCCATCGGCAACTGGGACCGGTCGATTCCCATCTCCGTGGTTGTGAAAGCGGCACCGCCCAGGAATTGACACTTCGATCAGTTCAGGGTCGTTTTGCCGAGCGCATCCATGATGTAAGCGTTATGCTCCAGACAGAATCGCATGAGCGCGAAGTTGCCATGCAGATCGAGCTTGCCCGCTATGTGTTCGCGGTGGCGGGTGACAGTGTGCTGGCTGATGCAGAGGATGTCCGCGATCTCGCGGCTTGTGCGGTTCTCGGCGACAAGACGCAGCACGCGTCGTTCCGCGCGGCTGAGCACACCGAGATCGGGACAGCCGTCAATGGGAATGGGGGATGGATCGCGGAACATCCCCGCCGCGAGGACGGGGCTGATGAACTGTTCCCCGTGATACACCGAAAGAATGCCGTCGAGGATGTCTCCGACGGAGCTTTCCTTCAATATATATCCGTCGACACCCAGCTCCTGCATCTTGTCGAAGAGGCGCTTCGAACGGTGGATGGTCAGAATGATGATGCGTGTGGGATGCGCTTCGCCGCGGAGGGTGCGGACGATATCGAGCCCGTTCATTCCCGGCATCTCGATGTCGAGAATGGCGATGTCGGGCCGATGGCGGCGGATTGTCGCCAGTGCTTCGACGCCGTCTCCCGCCTCATGGATGACGTCGATGACATCGTCCTGCTCCAGCGTTTCCCGCAGGCCACTGCGAAGGAGCGGGTGATCGTCGGCGATGATGACCCGGATGGGATTGTTCGATGCAGTCATGCGTTCTCCTTCGTGCCGGGCTGTTGAATGACGGAGGATTCCGGCGTGTTTTGCCGGACGGGCAGAACGAGGTGCACGCGCGTGCCAAGGCCGGGTTCGGACTGCACGGTCAGCTCACCGCCAAGCAGTCGCGCGCGCTCCTGCATGCTCTTCATGCCGAGTCCGTCGGACTGCTGCGCCGTTTCAGTATCGAAGCCGTTTCCATCGTCCTCGATGCGGATATCGATACGTCCGTCATTCTCTGTGAGCCGGATCGATGCATGCGACGCATCCGCATGGCGGAGAATGTTCGTCACACTTTCCTGGATGATGCGGTAGGCGCTGATCTGGCTGTCGGGATCGACACTGCCCTCGGGGATATCCACTTCCGCGGTCCATTTCACGGATGTCGCTTCATCGAGTTCCGCGATCATTTCCTCGACCGTGCCGCCGAGGCCGAAGCGTTCGAGCAGCGGGGGACGCAGCTCATGGGAAATGCCGCGCACTTCGGCCAGGGCCTCCACCGCCGTGCCCGAGATGTCTTCGATCTGGCTGGCGAGATAGTCTGGGTTCTCCCTGTTTTTCCGCAGCGCAAGCTGTGTGCGGTTCTGTATGACAATGAGCTTCTGGGCGAGGCTGTCGTGGAGTTCGCCGGCGATGCGCTGTCGTTCCTCCTCCTGCGCTCCGATGAGGCGGCGGGAGAATCGTTCCTGCGCCTCACGGCTGCGCCGTTCATGCTCCGCCCGCATGCGCAGCGCCGCGGCGTCGGCGGCTTCCGCGCGGGCCTCGGCCGCCTCGGCACGGAGATCGGAGGCGGTGCGGCGGTCGCGATAGCGCTTGAACAGGAGCGCAGCGATGATCAGGACAAGCACGACGCCGCTGATACTCACGTTGCGGATGAGCTTTTCGCGTGCGAGCAGCGTGGCCTTCAGTTCCTGGTCCGTGCGGGCGCGCTCGAGTTCGCTTTTCTGCGCCTGCGACTCGGCCTTCTGCCGCTGCAACTCCTCCTCCGTCCGCGCAATGCGCAGCTGCTGGATTTCCTGCCTGTTCTGCAGGAGGGTGAGACGCTGTTCGCGGTCCTGCGCCTCGAGCCGCTGCCGGGCGACCACGGCCTGCTGGCGCTCCACTTCCATTTTCTGCAGGGCGTTGTCCTTCTCGAGCAGAATGATCTTGTGATCCCGCCGATCGGTTTCGTATTTCGCCTGCAGATCGTTGAATTCCTGCCTGTTCTCGGCCGCCGTGATGCTGTCCTGCAGGGCGTTCCACCGCGCCTGCACGCGGTAGGCCTCCCGCGTCTTCCCGAGCGCGAAGAGCGTCTGATGCAGCTGCTGCAGGGCGCAGCCGATATTGTGCACGGCACCGATGCGCTCGGCAATTTCCAGCGCCCGGCGCAGGTGCCGTTCGCTTTTTTCATATTCCGCGATGCGATAATAGTGGCCGCCGATGTCGCAGTGTCCGACCGCGAGACCGTGCGTGCGACCGATCTCTTCTTCCAGTGCGAGGGCTTCTTCCAGATACTCGACTCCCCGGCGAAGGGAGTCCTGACGGACAAGGATATTCCCCAGAACATTCAGGCAGATGGCGATGCTGGGTGTTATGCCGAGATCGCGGAAGATGGCGAGACTGCGCTCGTTGTAGCGCTTTGCGCGCTCGTACTTTCCGGCATGCAGGTTGATGTACCCGAGATTCCCCAGGCATTTCGCGGCGATACCCCGTTCTCCGAGATCCTCGCAGATTTTCAGGGCGCGTATCAGGTGTTCCTGTGCCTTGCCGAGCTTCTGCTGCAGGCTGTAGATATTTGCCATGTTGACCAGGCACTGCGCGACATTGAAGCGGTCACCGAGCGTATCGTATATTTTCCAGCTCCTGTGTGTGAGCTCGAAGGCCTTCGGCAGGTCGCCCGATTCGTAGTAGACCGCGCCCAGCCCCATCAGCGCTCCCGCGAGCGCTTCTTCATCGTCCAGTTCCCGGAACGTTCTGCATGCGGCGGACAGGTGTGTGATCGCACTGTCATAGATGCCCTGCCGCCAGAATGTCTTTCCGATATTCTGCCGGACGGTTGCGATGCGGTCTGTATTTCCAAATTCTTCGTAGACGGCCTTGCTGCGGCGGAACGCTTCCATGGCGCGCGAAGGAGAGCCCTGCTCCAGCAGCGCCAGTCCCGCCAGCCGAAGCCCGCCCGCGATCCACCACCTGCTTCCGCGGCGCTCCGCGATGGCAAGGCCTTTCCGCGCGCAGGCCAGAGCCGAATCGACGTCGCTGTACTGCAGGCGGTCCGAGAGACTGTAATACGCGCGCATGCGGACGGAGTCGTCTGCTGCGGTCGCCGCGAGCCGTTTCAGGCTGTCGATCGCCGCCCGCTGGGCGGGAGCGGTGCAGGTGAGTGCCATGATCGCCAGCGCGACGGCAAGTCCGGAGATGATGCGTTGCAGTGGCATGGAATACGGAACGGTACTGTTCGACGAGGAAATAAACGGAAAACAACAGGTGAATGTCAAGAATGCGGGTCCGTCTTCGGGCGCTCAGTTCGGGATATTGGCATTCGGGAACGTCTGCGTGATATAGTCGATGAGGTCCAGCAGCCTGTCCTTCGGGAAAAACCGTTCGGCTCCGGATTCCAGGGCTTCGCGGCGATAGCGGCGCTGGTCGAACTGTGAGACCACGATGACATGGGCCGTCGGATTGCGTTCGAGAATGCGCTGTGTGGCCCAGAGTCCGCCGCGGCCGGGCATGCGGATGTCCATCAGTACGAGATCGGGATGCTGCGCGTCACAGAGCCGCAGTGCGTCCTCGCCGCTGCCACATTCGATGATGTCGCGCGTGACATCCTCGAGGGCGTCGTGCAGGACCCGGCGTGCGTCTGCTGAGTCATCGGCGATGAGGATGCGCATGAATGCACCGTGGACCTGTGATCGGGAGAGCGGGTTCATATCGATCATACACAACTCCATTTCCAAAGGAAATAGGCAGACCTGCCTATTTTTCCGTGCGCGGATGGAAAGGCGGTTTTGAATCAATGCATGAAATACCTATTATTCTTCTGTCATACCAGAGAAAAAGGTGCGATGATGCGACTGATGAAGAATGCAGTCCCGGTGTGCATGGCGCTGCTGTGCATCGTTCTTGCCGCGGGGTCACTGCGGGCGCAGGATTCGCCCGTCGTGCAGCGCGGCTGGGAATTGCTCGACGCCGGAGACCATGCCGGTGCCCGTGCATATGCCGAAACTGCATTGCGGGAAGAGCAGAATCTCCTGAAGAGACAGCGAGGCGCTCTCCTCATACAGCTGTCGTTTGCCTTTATGGAGCTTGGAGAATACCGGCCGAGCATCAACACATGGCACACCCTGATCGATATGTTCCCGGGGCATCATATGGTCTGGGGAAATCTCGGTTGGTCATACTATTGTCTTGGAGATCTTGACAGCGCCATCATCGCAACGGAGCGTGCTCTCGCATTGAAGGAATCCATGGCATGGTGCTGGGGAAACCTCGGGCTGTGCTATATCGCGAGGGGAGATATCCAGAATACGCGCCGGGCATACAACCAGGTCATTCGCCATGTTGAGTCATCCGAAGTCTGGGAATCGATCAGGAACGATATTGATGAGCTGTGCGCCAACGATCGTCGTCCCTGCTGTGCAGCCGCCCGGGCAGTGCTGGACGGGGCGTGGAGAACCGTGCTTCTCCGCTGGTACGTGAAACGCGATCCCGCTTCCGGCATAGAGCTCGTCGGCGAGCATCCGGAGACATTCCGGGAAATCCGGGTGCAGCTGCAGAATCGTCTCGAACAGGAATCCGAAACCGAGCGTGCCCGCACGAAGGCACTTCTCAACCGGCTCGACGCGGATCTCGGAGACATCTGATTCATCGTTCCATCTTTTCATCCAAAAATAGGTGGACCTGCCTATTGCGCCCGCCGGTGTGAGTCCCTACCTTTCCGGCAGTCATCACCTGCTTCATCATGATGCTTCCCCGATTGGACGAGCTGCTGTCTCGCGCCATTCCGCATGGAATACCTGTATCCATTTCATAGATCAATCGACACCATGCATTCCATTCAGGAGGACAGGACCATGAAACTGCTGGCCACGACAACGCTTGTACTTGTATTTGCGATGACGGCTTTCGCCGGGAACCCGCTCGCTGGAGACGGCGACGCCCTGATGAAGAACACCCCGGTCTGTTTCCAGGAGAACCGCGGACAGGTCGTCGACACCGACGGTAATCCGCGCATGGATATCGCGTTCACCGCCCGCGTCGCCGGAGTGCAGCTGTATTTCCGGCAGGACGGCATCAGCTA